>CAYOCB010000012.1:0-125359 GCA_964402355.1 uncultured Lacrimispora sp. | reverse complement strand
TAAAGGTAAGGTAGAATTTACTCTTGCACTGGAATTTACTTTTTCAAGTCAGCAATATAAAAAATTTGTCAAAGGTTGATTTTATATGGTATACTTCTCCATAGGCTAAATGGAAGCAGGGAGGACGTAAAATGGGACTCAGAAAACGGGAGATTCAATACGATTATCTAAGGACACTTGCTGTCTTCGCTATTATTATGGTTCATGCCATTCCGGCAGAGCCGGCAAACTCCAGGCAATGGTGGTTTACAGCTGCGTTCATGCCGGTACTTCTGGCCTTTGTAGGTATCTATTTTATGCTGAGCGGCCTGTTTCTTTTAAGATCCGGGACAGAGGACATTCCGGGCTTTTACAGGAACCGGTTTCGGTCTATTGTAATCCCCTTTGTCTTTTACAGCGGAATCTATTACTGGTATTATGAAATATATCTGGGTGAAGACCGGCTTAAGTGGTGGAAGCATCTGGCGGCCTTTGGAAAGGGGCTGATTACGGGAACCATTCCCATGGCATCCCATATGTGGTTCATGTATGTAATTATGTCACTGTACCTTTGCGCTCCTTTTCTGGCCCGCATGTTAAAAGCCATGAGCGACAGGGATCTGAAATTTTTTTTGATTCTTGTGCTGAGCGTCCAGGCACTTTTAATTTACCTTCCGGCATTGGGAGTGGAAGTGGGAGAAAGCCTTAATTATGTAGTATTTAAGGGCTGGCTCATTTATTTTGTCCTGGGATATGCCTGTAAGCGACTGTATGGAAAAAGCCGGTACCTGCCGTTTGCCCTATTGGGGACTGCGGGCTTTGGCATAACCCTGTTTCAGAAATGCATGACCCCATCCTTTGTTCCCGGAATACATGATCTGGCACTTACGATGATTGCTATGTCAGCCGCCATTTTTATGTTTTTTGAATGTTTTGGTAAAGTCAGGATTCCCATTCTTGTAAATGCTGCAGGCTTTATAAGCAGATACAGCTATTCTGTATATCTGATCCATTATCTGGTCCTGGGTCAGTTTGCCAGGATGCTGGTGGAGAAGACCTTTATCCGCCATTATTATCTGCCCAAAATCATCTGTGAGACAGGGCTGACATTTGTGATTTCCCTGATTGCAGCCTGGGTCCTGGATGAAACAATCGTCAGGCTTTTTAAAAGAGCGGCAGGTACTGTCATGGAAATCTGGAAAAAGGGTTAAAAGGAGGAGCAATGGACAGAAAGAATAGTTGTGAATTATGTATGTACTATCATTATAATGAAGAATATGAATGCTATGAGTGTGAGATCCGTTTAGATGAGGATGAGATGATGCGCTTTTTAAACAATTCATGCCATCAATGTTCTCATTTTAAATTCGGGGATGAGTACACGGTCGTGAGGAAACAGATGTAGCGGGGATCAGATACAGACCCCTAAAAAGGGAGGAGCCGATATCCTGTCGAAGGATACCGGCAATTATGAAAAAAATTTTATCTTAAAAGTATGTTGGCAACATCTTTATCTGATGGTTTTAGTATATCGGGTAAATATGAAGAGAGTTTGACCAGGTTGTAAAAAGATTATGTCCAGAATATGAACAAAAGACAAAACCGGCTTCTGCCATTTAATCGTTAAAATGATAGCTGTCTAACAGCCGGTTCTTCATCTTCCAAAGCTCATTGGACAAGTCCACATGTACCTCATGGGGATTTACCAGGCGGCGGGATTCATCCCAGAGTGTATTAAGCTCCTTTTTGCAGTAGGACTGGATGTCCATGACGGAAGGAGACTGGTAAATACATTGACCGCTTTTGAATACCTGGATGAAAAGATCCCGGATGGTATAGGTATCGGGAGCCAGATGGGTTTTCTTCCATGTTTCAATGGGGTCAAAAAGGAGAAGGGAACTGCGTTCTGAGAACTTCTCACCTTTCAGGCATATCAAATCAGCGATAATCTTGCCGGTTTCCCGGCTGTAGATGCGCTTGATTTCCTTGTTTCCCGGATTGGTTATTTTTTCAGCATTTTCTGAGAGTTTGATTTTGGGGACAAACTTACCTGTCTTTTTATCCATGACTGCAGCCAGCTTGTACACGCCGCCGAAGGAAGGGCAGTCTTTGGAGGTAATTAAATTCGTACCAACGCCCCAGGAGTTGATGGTAGCTCCCTGTATTTTAAGGCTGTTGATCAGGGTCTCATCAAGATCGTTGGAAGCGGATATAACGGCATCTGTAAATCCGGCTTCGTCAAGCATCTTCTTTGCCTTTTTAGAAAGGTAAGCCAGGTCACCGCTGTCTAAACGAATGCCGTAGTAGGTAAGAGGAATGCCTTCCTTTTTCATTTCTTTAAATACCTTTATGGCATTGGGAACACCGGATTTTAAGGTATCGTAAGTGTCCACAAGCAGAATGCATGCAGTAGGATAAAGCCTGGCATAGCTTCGGAATGCAGTCAGTTCATCCGGAAAGCTCATGATCCAGCTGTGTGCATGGGTCCCCTTTACCGGAACTTTGAACATTTGTCCGGCCAGCACATTGGAGGTGCCGATACAGCCTGCTATCATGGCAGCTCTGGCTCCATAGATTCCGGCATCTGGTCCCTGGGCGCGGCGCAGGCCGAATTCCATGACTCCGTCGCCGTCTGCCGCATATATGACACGGGCTGTTTTGGTAGCGATCAGGCTCTGGTGGTTGATGATGTTTAACAAAGCCGTTTCAACTAACTGGGCTTCCATAATGGGAGCTATGACTTTTATCAGGGGTTCCCTGGGAAATACGACTGTACCCTCCGGAATGGCATAGATGTCACCGGAAAATTTAAAGTGATGCAGATAATCCAGAAAATCCTCCTCAAACAGTCCGGTGGATCTTAAATAGTCCACATCTTCCTGACTGAAATGAAGATCGTTAATATATTCAATGACCTGATCTAAGCCTGCGCAGATCGCATATCCGTTACCGCCGGGGTTGCTGCGGTAAAAGGCATCGAAGATTACAGTCTCGTTAGCATTTTTCTCTTTGAAATACCCCTGCATCATGGTTAACTCGTAGAGGTCGGTAAGTAAAGTTAAATTGCGCTGGCTCATAGTTTTCTCCTTTTACTGGTTCTTTTCGCACATTATACCATAAATTTACAAAAAAACAATGGAATTGACAAAAAGATAACAAGGATCATGCGTTGTAAACAATATACAAAAAGTGTATAATGATCAAAAAATCAAAATAATATCATACAATTTGAAAATTAATAAATAATTTATTGTAAAAATGTAAAAAAGTCTTGCAAATCGGAGCGGGATACTATATAATAAGACTATCAACAAAAGAAAATAAAACCAAATGCATTTTCCGGTTAAATCGGAAGCGGACAGAAAAAAGGAAGGTGATTCCACCGAAACCATAAGTTTCGTCTGATATACCAGACAGGTAGAAGCAGACAAAGAAAAACCGTTAAACTTTAACAGAGGTCTGTTATCTCTTATATGCCTATCATTTGTTATAACTGCAGAGGAATATTCATCGTATGAGTTAACCAGGAGTTAAATCTGACTCAGCCAGTCAGATAGTTCTTATGGCAGTTCAGTAACATGATAGAAGAATGAAAGCGACGAAGCAGAGAAGCCAGATTGCAGATGATGTTTTAAGCTGACGGCAGCGGAAACAAATTCATAAAGAGCATCCAGAGAATGCCGAAGAATAAACAATAAGAGAGGTATTTAAGAAACAATGGATGAAAGTATGTAGAACGGGTATCGAATGTTATGGATTTAATTCGGCACCCGTTCTTCTTTTTGTCCTTAACGATCGGGTGGGAAAATAAAATCAACCTTGACATTTCTTTTTTTTATA
Organism: uncultured Lacrimispora sp.; assembly: GCA_964402355.1. Classification (GTDB taxonomy): domain Bacteria; phylum Bacillota; class Clostridia; order Lachnospirales; family Lachnospiraceae; genus Lacrimispora. The sequence continues at coordinate 121,540 of CAYOCB010000012.1, read as the reverse complement.
CATATAATTTATAGACAGTACCAGTTAGATATATTATAATAAGAAAAACATGGATGGAGACAGTAGGTCCCAGCGAAATCCCAAGAGAGCCGGGGAGGGTGGAAACCCGGTGAAAGTAGCCAGGATGCGAATATCACTCCGGAGTTTCCGGCTGAAGGCTTTTTTAGTAAGTCAGGACGTATTCCCGGCGTTAATGGGAAGCATATGTCAGTATGCGGTAATAGGTGGTGAAACGAAGTAATATGCAGCCTTCGTCCTGATTACGGGACGAGGGCTTTTTATATGAAAAAATGGAGGTCAGAAGAGATGTACAGAAAAGTCCCGACAGACTTGAATTTTGTAGTAAGAGAAAAAGAGATTGAAAAATTCTGGGAGGACCATGACATTTTTAAAAAGAGCATGGAAAACCGGAAGGAAGCGGAAACCTACACGTTCTATGACGGTCCGCCTACCGCCAATGGAAAGCCCCATATCGGTCATGTATTGACCCGCGTCATCAAGGATATGATACCAAGATACCGTACCATGAAAGGATACGACGTTCCCCGGAAAGCCGGCTGGGATACCCATGGTCTTCCGGTAGAACTGGAAGTAGAGAAGATGCTTGGCTTAGACGGAAAGGAGCAGATCGAACAATATGGTCTGGAGCCGTTTATTAAACATTGTAAGGAAAGCGTATGGAAATACAAAGGCATGTGGGAGGACTTTTCAAAGACGGTCGGCTTCTGGGCTGACATGGATGACCCATATGTAACCTATGAGAATAATTTTATTGAATCCGAATGGTGGGCCTTAAAGCAGATCTGGGAGAAAGGGCTTTTATATAAGGGCTTTAAGATTGTTCCCTACTGCCCCCGGTGCGGAACCCCTTTATCCAGCCATGAGGTGGCTCAGGGATACAAAGATGTAAAGGAACGTTCTGCCATTGCCCGGTTTAAGGTAAAAGGAGAGGACGCCTATATCCTGGCATGGACCACAACTCCCTGGACTCTGCCATCCAATGTGGCTCTCTGCGTAAATCCGAATGAGACGTATGTGAAGGTTCAGAATGGAGACTATACCTATTATCTGGCAGAAGCCCTGTGTGAAAAAGTTCTGGAAGGGGACTATGCCGTCCTTGAGAAGTATACCGGCAGGGATCTGGAATATAAGGAATATGAACCGCTGTTTGATTTTGTACAGCCGGGTAAGAAAGCCTATTACGTAACCTGCGACACGTATGTTACACTGTCCGATGGTACCGGTGTTGTCCATATTGCTCCTGCATTCGGTGAGGACGATTCCAAGGTAGGGAAAAAATATGACCTTCCCTTTGTGCAGCTGGTGGATGCTGCCGGAGAGATGACCAGGGAGACCAAGTGGGCAGGTACCTTCTGCAAAAAGGCTGATCCTATGGTATTAAAGGATCTGGAGGAAAGAGGACTTTTATTCTCGGCACCGTTGTTTGAACACAGCTATCCACACTGCTGGAGATGTGATACTCCGTTAATCTACTATGCAAGAGAATCCTGGTTTATTAAGATGACAGACGTTAAGGAAGACCTGATCCGCAACAACAACACCATTAACTGGATTCCGGAAAGCATCGGAAAAGGTCGTTTCGGTGACTGGCTGGAGAATGTTCAGGACTGGGGCATCAGCAGAAACCGTTACTGGGGAACCCCTCTTAACGTATGGGAATGTGAATGCGGACATCAGCATGCCATTGGAAGTATTGGGGAATTAAAGAGTATGTCCCCTGACTGCCCGGAAGATATCGAGCTTCACAGGCCATATATCGATGCTGTGACCATTACCTGCCCCAAGTGTGGGAAGCAGATGAAGAGAGTTCCGGAAGTTATCGACTGCTGGTTCGATTCCGGTTCCATGCCATTTGCACAGCATCATTATCCCTTCGAGAATAAGGAATTATTTGAAAATCAGTTCCCGGCCAACTTCATTTCTGAAGCTGTTGACCAGACAAGAGGATGGTTTTATTCCCTGCTTGCAATCTCGACCCTGATTTTTAACAAGGCACCATATAAGAATGTCATTGTTCTGGGACATGTCCAGGATGAAAACGGACAGAAGATGAGCAAATCCAAGGGGAATGCGGTGGATCCGTTTGATGCTCTTAAAACCTATGGAGCGGATGCCATCCGGTGGTATTTCTATATAAACAGTGCTCCGTGGCTGCCCAACCGTTTTCACGGAAAAGCGGTTATGGAAGGCCAGCGTAAATTCATGGGTACACTTTGGAATACCTATGCATTCTTTGTACTTTATGGGAATATTGATCAATTTGATCCAACAAATTATGTACTGGAATACGATAACCTTCCGGTAATGGATAAATGGCTCTTATCCAAGCTGAATACCCTGGTGGGGGATGTGGATTCCTCTCTGGAAGGATACCAGATTCCGGAAGCAGCCAGAGCGCTGCAGGATTTTGTTGACGAGATGAGCAACTGGTATGTCCGAAGAAGCAGGGAACGTTTCTGGGCCAGAGGAATGGAGCAGGATAAGATCAACGCTTATATGACCCTGTACACGGCTCTTGTTACGGTCAGCAAGGCAGCGGCTCCGCTGATTCCGTTTATGACCGAACAGATCTATCAGAACCTGGTATGCAGTGTGGATAAGAACGCTCCGGAAAGCATTCATTTATGCGACTATCCAAAAGTCAGTGAGGCTCTGATCGACAGGAAGCTGGAAGATGATATGGATGAGGTCTTAAAAATCGTAGTTATGGGCCGGGCAGCCAGAAATACGGCCAATATAAAGAACCGGCAGCCCATCGGCCAGATGTTCGTAAAGGCTCCCCATGATCTTCCTGTGTTCTACCAGGAGATCATAGAAGAAGAGCTGAATGTGAAAAAGGTGATATTTACCGATGATGTAAGGGATTTCACTTCCTACAGCTTCAAACCCCAGTTAAAGACAGTAGGACCAAAATACGGCAAGCAGCTGGGGAATATCAAAAAGGCTCTTTCCGAGGTCAATGGCAACCAGGCTATGGACACTTTAAACGAAAAAGGCGCCCTGACTTTTACATTTGACGGAACAGAAGTGGTGCTTACAAAAGAAGACCTTTTGATCGATACAGCTCAGACGGAAGGCTATGTTTCTGAGGGAGACAACAGCATTACCGTTGTACTGGATACCAATCTGACTCCGGAGCTTGTGGCTGAAGGATTTGTAAGGGAACTGATCAGTAAGATTCAGACCATGCGCAAGGAAGCAGGTTTTGAGGTGACTGACCACATTCTGGTATATAGTAATGGCAATGAAAAAATTGCAGGTATCTTAAAGGATCATGAGGAAGAAGTAAAAGGAGAAGTCCTTGCAGAGAGCATGACACATGGAAAGACTGCCGGATATGAGAAAGAATGGAATATCAACGGAGAAAATGTAACCTTAGGCGTGGAGAAGTTTCAGTAAACGGTTAGGAGGCTTAAGTGGGATGAGCATGGGATTTGATAAGGAAACCTTTAAGAAAAGCGTTCTGTTCAATATGAAGAATGTGTTCCGCAGGACGGTTGACGAGGCGACTCAGGAGCAGATGTACCAGGCGGTTGCCTATGCGGTAAAGGATGTCATCATTGACGAATGGATTGAGACCCATAAAGAGTATGAAAAACAGGACGTGAAGACCCTGTATTATCTGTCCATGGAATTCCTGATGGGCCGTGCCCTTGGTAACAACATCATAAACTTTATGGCACAGCAGGAGGTTAAGGAAGTTCTTGACGAGCTGGGGTTTGATTTAAATGTCATTGAAGACCAGGAACCGGACCCGGCTCTTGGAAACGGGGGGTTAGGCCGTCTGGCGGCCTGCTTCCTGGATTCCCTGGCAACCCTGGGCTATCCGGCCTATGGCTGCGGTATCCGATACCGTTACGGCATGTTTAAACAGAAAATAGAAAACGGCTATCAGGTCGAAGTGCCTGATAACTGGCTGAAGAATGGCTATCCATTTGAAATACGCCGTGCGGAATATGCCACCGAGGTAAGATTCGGAGGCTATGTGAACACCGTATGGGAAGACGGCAGGGAGCGTTTTATACAGGAGGGCTACCAGTCTGTCCGTGCGGTTCCTTATGATATGCCCATTGTAGGGTATGGCAATAACGTGGTGAATACCCTGCGCATCTGGGATGCGGAAGCCATCAATACCTTCAGTCTGGATTCCTTTGACAGAGGTGACTATCAGAAGGCCGTTGAACAGGAAAATCTGGCTAAGACGATCGTAGAAGTCCTCTATCCCAACGACAATCACTATGCAGGCAAAGAGCTTCGGTTAAAGCAGCAGTACTTTTTTATTTCTGCCAGCGTACAAAGAGCGGTAAAGAAGTACATGGAAAAACATGATGATATACATAAGTTCTGGGAAAAAACAGTTTTCCAGTTAAATGATACTCATCCTGCCGTTGCGGTCCCGGAGCTTATGAGAATCCTTCTTGATGAGTATGGCTTAAGCTGGGAAGAGGCGTGGGAGGTTACGACAAAGACCTGTGCCTATACCAACCACACGATCATGTCGGAAGCTCTGGAAAAATGGCCCATAGAGCTGTTCTCCAGGCTGCTTCCCAGAATCTATCAGATTGTGGAAGAGATCAGCCGCCGGTTCCAGCTAAAGATTATGCAGGTGTATCCCGGCAGCCAGGAGAAGGTCCGTATGATGGCCATTGTTTATGACGGCCAGATCCGTATGGCAAATCTGGCCATCGTAGGAAGCTTCTCTGTAAACGGCGTAGCCAGACTTCATACGGAGATTTTAAAGAACCAGGAATTAAAAGATTTTTACCAGATGATGCCGGAGAAGTTCAACAACAAAACCAACGGCATTACCCAGAGACGATTCCTGCTCCATGGGAATCCGCTGCTGGCCCGATGGATTACGAAAAAAACCGGTGATAGCTGGATCACTGATCTGTCTTATATTCACCGGCTGGCCGATTATGCAGACGATCCGAAATGCCGGCAGGAGTTCATGGATATCAAATACCAGAATAAAGTACGGCTTGCAGAATATATAAAGGAACATAACGGCATTGACGTAGATCCCAGGTCCATATTCGATGTACAGGTAAAACGGCTTCATGAATACAAGCGCCAGCTTATGAATATTCTGCATGTGATGTATTTATACAATCAGTTAAAGGATAATCCCAATATGGATATGGTACCCAGGACCTTTATCTTCGGGGCAAAGGCAGCCGCAGGATACAGGCGGGCAAAGCTGACAATCAAACTGATTAACGCAGTCGCCGATGTTATTAATCATGACAAGAGTATCGGCGGCAGGATTAAGGTTGTTTTTATAGAAGATTATAAGGTATCCAATGCAGAAATCATTTTTGCTGCGGCGGACGTCAGTGAACAGATTTCTACAGCCAGCAAGGAAGCCTCCGGAACAGGGAATATGAAATTCATGTTAAATGGAGCCCTGACCCTGGGAACCATGGATGGCGCAAACGTGGAAATCGTAGAGGAAGTGGGAGAAGAAAATGCCTTTATCTTTGGGATGACTTCTGATGAGGTGATCCGATATGAGAATGAAGGCGGCTATAATCCCATGGAAATTTTCAATGGCAGCGATGAGATCCGCAGGGTCCTGATGCAGCTGATCAACGGCTATTTTTCTCCGCAGGATCCGGAACTGTTCCGTGATATATATAATTCCCTGCTCAATACCTTAAGCAGTGACCGCGTCGATACCTATTTTATTTTAAAGGATCTTCCTTCCTATGCAGAGGCTCAGCGCCGGATTGATCAGGCATACCGGGATGAAGCATGGTGGGCGAAAGCAGCGATCTTAAATGTGGCATGCAGCGGCAAGTTTACTTCAGACAGGACTATTTTAGAATATGTAAAGGATATCTGGCATTTGGAAAAGGTAAAGGTGGAGCTTTCGTAATGCCATGATAACTGTAAAAACGTTCCGGCAGTGATTCCGGAGCGTTTTTTTGCATATATTGAACAAGGTTCTCCTTATAATCGTGAAGGGACGGTGGTTTGATATGGCAAAAAAGGTTATTATAGTATGCATCCTGGCACTGTTGTTTCCATATATTATTACCCTGGCCTGGACCGGAAAGATCGAGGAACAAAAAGATATGCCAATGGCTGCCAGCGGAAAGAAAATCATACTGGACCGGAAAGGCGTTAAGTCTTATATGGATGTGGAGGAATATCTGCCTGGTGTGGTGGCAAAACAAATGCCGGCTGATTATGAAAAAGAGGCGCTGCGGGCCCAGGCGATCATAGCCCGGACATATATTTACGGGAAAATGAACGGCAAAAGCGAGGTGAAGGAATCCGATCTTCATATGGAATGTTTAGAAGAAAAGCAGATGGAAAAGCTATGGGGAAGCGAGTCTTTTGTAAAAAGCTATCAGGCCGTGGAAGATGCGGTCCGTTCCACCGCTAAAACGGTCATGATGGTTGACGGGAAGCTCATTGAACCTTTGTTTCACCGGGCCAGCACCGGAAAAACCAGGTCCGGGGATGAAAACCATCCCTATCTGCAGTCCGTAGATTGCGGACGTGATGTAGAAGCAGAAGGGTATCTTACCATGAAGAACTGGAGCCGGGAGGATTTTGCGCAGAAGATCAACCTGATATCTGCAGATGCGCCTGTAAAAGCAGATCAGATTCCGGAAAGCATTCAAATCGTTCTCAGGGATGAGGAAGGGTATGTAGGGCAGATACAGATTGGAACCCGTGTCTACACAGGCGAAGAAATCCAGAATGTTCTGGGACTGCCTTCTTCAGCCTATGGTTTTGAGGAATACGAAGGGGGAATCAGGGCTGTCTGTCAGGGAATCGGCCACGGATACGGCATGAGTCAGTATGGGGCCAAATGTAAAGCAGAAGAGGGCTGGACGGCAGAAGAAATTCTTCCCTATTTTTATAAAAATATTGTTTTAATTTCTGAATAACTCTTTCACTCTTGGTAAGAATATTATCGAGGTGATAAACGTGAAAGAGAAAATAAGTCAATTGTTCAAGGATAAAGTATTCCTTGTCCTGTTGGTTCTAGGCCTGCTGACTATAGTAGCTGCGGCAGGAGTCATTACCGTACAAAGAGGAAATGGCGGAGGAGAAAGCCCTTATCTGCAAGCGCCGGATCAGAGCAATATGATTGCTGAAGAATCCATCCCCCAGGAAACACAAGTGGCGGTTGCAGGAGATTCCAATGCAACGAAGAATGATGAGATGCAGGAGGCGGATTCCATAAAAGCCACTGCAAAGCAGGAAACGGAAGCATCGGCTGTGAAAGCTGGTACGGATAAGGGCGCCGCTAAATCACTGGCACTGAATTTTAACGATGCTGCCAAAATGACCTGGCCGGTACGCGGAAATGTTATTTTGGACTACAGCATGGAATCAACGATTTATTTCCCGACTCTGGATCAGTATAAATGCAATCCAGGGCTTGTTATCCAGGGAGATGTAAGCACTCCGGTTGTAGCACCTGCAAATGCCAAGGTACTGGAAATCGGATCCAATGAGGAAATTGGAAACTACGTTGTCTTAAATATGGGCAACAATTATATGGCTACCTGCGGACAATTAAAGGAACTTCAGGTGGTTAAAAGTGAATATATCAAACAGGGGCAGGTTTTAGGCTATGTAGCCGAACCTACCAAATATTATTCCGTCGAAGGTGCGAATATATTCTTTGAATTGCTCCATGATGACAAAGCCATTGATCCATTGGATCATATGGAGTAGGCCAGACAGAGAAACCTCAGAAAAAGTTATAAAAAAATAATAATTTGTTCACATGTGATTTAGAGTCATCTGCTATACTATAACCGATAAAAACAGCGGGGAGTGTGGTTATGAACATATTGTTTTTTTTGACACCAAAGAATGAGGTGGCTTATATTTATGAAGATGAATCTCTGCGCCAGGCGCTTGAGAAGATGGAGTACCACAAATACTCCGCAGTGCCTGTTATAAACAGGCAGGGCAAGTATGTAGGAACCATTACCGAAGGGGACATGCTTTGGGGAATTAAGAATAAGTTTAATTTAAGTTTAAAGGAAGCTGAACATGTAACGGCAGCGGTTATTGACAGAAGATCGGACAACCGTCCCGTAAACGCGGATTCTAATATGGAGGACTTAATTGACAAGGCCTTAAACCAGAATTTTGTTCCGGTGGTAGATGATCAGAAGAATTTTATTGGAATTATCACCCGCAAGGATATCATTCGGTATTTCTACAACAAGTCCCAGGAGGGGCAGCAGCCAAAGGTTCCCTGCCAGGCCGTTGCCGGTAACTGAATCTTATAAAAAAGCGTTTCCTGCCGGAATACGGCAGGAGACGCTTTTTTACGCAGGCAACGAGTTGTTTTCAAGTTCAACACTCATAGAGTGTGTTTCTATGGTATCTTACAGCCGGCTCATTTTTTCTTTTTCTTCTGTAATGATGGAAAGAGAATCGGTTAAGGAAGTTCCGAGTATTTTTAGCAGTGTATTTTTTTCAAGGGTAGGAGAATAGTAAAATCCCTGCTGGTGATTGCAGCCGGCACCGGTCAATATCTGAACCTGGTTTTCAGTCTCTACACCTTCGGATATGATGGTTAAGTTTAAGTCTCTTGCCATATGGATCAGGCCTTCTATGATGCAGTGGGCCTTTGGGTTTGTCTCAAGCTGCCAGACGAAGAGACGCTCCAGCTTCAGGGAGTTTATGGGAAGCTCCAGGATGGTGGATATTCCTGAATATCCGGAACCGAATTCATTGAGGATAAGCTCCACCCCCATTTCTGATAATTGCTGAAGCATGACATTGATGTTCAGATACGTCATGGTCAGGGCACTTTCTTTAATTTCCAGGGCCAGCCTGCCTTTTGGAATATGGTAAGTATTCATGATCCTTTTTACTTTATCCAGAAAATCTTCCTGTAAAAAGAGGACCGGGGACACAGGGAGTGCGATGGAATCAAATTCCCTGCCCATTATAAGCAGTTCTGAAATACACTGTGCAACCTTTTCCAGTGCAAAGTATTCAATTGCCCTTATCTGGCCTGAGTCCTCTGCCACAGGCAGAAACTCACCGGTACCTATAAGACCCAGGCCCTTAATAAAGATACGCATATAAAGCTCTGCCCGGGTAAAGGTTCCAGTATCTGTATTGATGGTTGGCCGGTAACGGATCTCCACTTCTTCTTTTTCAAGGGCGGTCTTTAAATAGAGGGCAATGGTCTGGCGGCGCAGCAGCTGTCTCTGCAGTGCGCTGTCAAAGACAATTGCCTGGTTGGGACCACATTCTTCTGCTTTGATAACGGCTAAATCCAGACATTTAAGTATCTGATCCGGTGAAACGGCATGGCTGGGATAGGAGCAGATGCCCATTTGTATGGAGCATAAGCAGTCGGTTCCGTTTACCTTCCAGGCATGGTCGAACTTTTCAGCAATGTCTGCAGTAAGTTCCAAAGCCTGGCCCTGGGTATATTTATGGAGGATAATGATATATTCAACGCCGATATAGTGATAAACGTTTTCTTCAGTCCGTTTTTTTAAATAAGAAAGAATCTGTTCCAGCAGGTTTTCGCAGTAATCATAACCGAATACCTGATTCAGCCGTTTGAAATTCTCGATGTATATCTTTAACACGATTCCGTGACCGGATGAACCCATGGCTTCATTCAAATGCTTAAAGCAGGCATCCCGTTCCAGTTTGCTTTTTAAAGCAGTATCCTCTGTCTTTGGCGTTTCCGGTCCGGCTGACGGAGCCGGGGCTGCTTTTTTATGAAACCAACTCATGTGGATTTCCTCCTGCTCATCGGTTATTTGACTTTATTGTATTATAAAAACAGGTTGAAATCAAGAAATAATTGGAAATGGTATAGAAGACATTTTTCTAAAAATAGAGAGAATAATAAGATTATATAATTGAGAGGTGAAATCAATGAAATCAATATGGACAGAATCAACCCTCATTCCCCGGAGAAATCCCCTGCCTGGGAATAAACGGACTGAGGTTGCGGTCATAGGTGCTGGAATGGCAGGGATACTGACTGCTTATTTTCTTCAGAAGCATGGTCTGCATGTGGTAGTTCTGGAAGCAGACCGGATAGGCAGCGGCCAGACCGGATTTACAACAGCAAAGATCACTTCCCAGCATAATCTGATTTACCAGAAACTGGTACGAACGGCAGGAGAAGAGACCGCAAGGCTGTATGGAAAGGCAAACCAGCTGGCAGTAAAGGAGTATGGGAAGTTAATCAAACGTCATTCGATCCAATGTCATTATGAAGAGACGGATGCGTATCTGTATTCTGTGCAGGAGTCCGAAGTTTTGTTAAAAGAAGCGGAATGTGCTGCCAGGCTTGGACTTCCGGCTTCCTTTGCCGGGGAAACCGGTCTTCCTTTTCCTGTTCATGGGGCAGTGCGCTTTACCGGGCAGGCACAGTTTCATCCTCTGGAGTTTTTAAGGGATATTTCAGCAGGACTTACGGTCTATGAACGGACAAGAGTCACCAAGGTACAGGGGCATGAGGTAGTCACGGACAAAGGCGTGGTAAAAGCGGAAAAAGTGGTGTTCGCCACGCATTATCCTTTTATCAATTTCCCCGGCTTCTATTTTATGAAGATGTACCAGGAGAAAAGTTATGTTTTAGGGCTTGAGCCGGCAGCTTCTCTAAACGGTATGTACCTGGGAATTGATTCGAAGGCATACTCCTTCCGCAATGCAGGTGACAGGCTGCTTTTGGGATATGGAAGCCACAGGACCGGAAAGATACCAAAAGAGAATCCTTTTTTAACAATGAAGCGGGCAGGGGAGCACTTATTCCCGGAGGCTGTGGAATTGGGAAGATGGACGGCTCAGGATTGCATGACATTAGACAGCATCCCTTATATCGGAACCTTTTCTTCCATCAGACCGGACTGGTATGTTGCCACAGGCTTTGGCAAATGGGGGATGAGTTCTTCTATGGCGGCTGCGAAGATATTAAGTACTCAGATAACAGGAAAAAGAACGCCGTATGATGCTGTGTTTACTCCGCAGAGACATCATTTGCGGGCTTGTGCAGGCCGGATTATATATCATGGACTGGAATCTGTAAAAGGTCTGTCGGCTGGAGCAGTACCTGGAGCATTAAACTGTCCCCATATGGGATGCCGTCTGGTGTGGAACCGATTTGATAAGCGGTGGGAATGTCCCTGCCATGGATCTTCTTTTGAAATTAATGGAAAAATATCTTCTGGCCCTGCACAACAGAATGTTCCTTTCATAGATTGATATTAGAAACTTTTTAACAATGAAAGGAGTTAACCATCCTATGGATCGTTATACGAAACAACAGTATCCTGGCTGGCTGCCCGGTACCGAAAAACCCGGCTTAGGATCTGTTATGGGCCTTGATATGTCTATGGGGCCCGGTACGGTGATTCGTCCCGATATGCCGCTTGGCTCTGGTCCGGCTAAATCCGCAGATAAAATGGCTGGTCCCATGCCTGTTAAACAGCAGGAATTACAGATGGGTCCCTGCCCGTGGATGCCGCCTAAAAAACCGATGGGCTGTGATTACATGACCTGCCCAAATGAAGCAGTTTCTAATGTGGATTCGGATACGTCAACCTGTACGATGGCGATGAAGTGTCCGGCAATGTCCAGGGAATGTACGCCCATGCCGATGAGATGTCCGGGAGTATCGGCAGGAACCGCACCGATGAGATGTCCGGGAGTATCAGCAGGAACTGCACCGGTGAAATGTCCGGAAATGCCGAAGGAATGTAAACCCATGCCGAGGAGATGCCCAGAGGTATCAGCAGGAACCGCACCGGCGAAATGTCCGGAAATGCCGAGGGAGTGTAAACCCATGCCGAGGAGATGCCCGGAGGTATCAGCAGGAACTGCCCCGGTAAGATGTCCGAAGATGCCGAAGGAGTGTAAGCCCATGCCGATAAGATGCCCGGAGGTATCAGCAGGAACTGCCCCGGTAAAATGTCCGGAAATGCCGACAGGTACCATGCCGGCGAAAACTGCTATGCCATGTATGTGTCCAAACATGCCTTCAATGTATAATCCTTGCGTTTCTTCTGAAAAAATTGACCATTATCCAATTGCTATGGCATATGTGCCCTGGCAGCATTGGCAGCAGGTTTATTCTGTAGAAATTGCAATTGGAAGGGGAACGATTTTCCCTGATCTGGATAAACCATTTCTCATGGGGGGGTGCCGGTGATGACATATTCTAAAAATAACTGTGATATGCTGATGAGGCAGGTATCTGAAGCCTGCTTTGCGATGGATGATGCGATTCTGTATCTTGATACCCATCCAAATGATCAGGAAGCTTTAAACTATTATTATTATGTATCCAACTTACGTGAGCAGGCAGTGCAGGCTTATGAGGAACAGTGCGGTCCTCTGATGTCTGATCATGTTATGGTTGAAAATTACTGGATCTGGGTAAATGATCCATGGCCATGGGAAGGAGTGTGCGGCTGATGTGGAGGTATGAAAAAAGATTACAGTTTCCGGTGAATATCACCACCTCAAATCCCAAAATCGCATCATTTATTATGAGTCAGTATGGCGGGCCTTACTGCAGTAACAGAGACCCGTGTCAGTCTGTATAAGGCTTTTCCTGGGGTTGATCTGAAATATAATAGAAAAACTTCAGTTTATTTTCCTGTTTGTCATAAACAATATTTTTAACAACACTCCGTAAGGCATTTCCTTTTGCTTCAAAACTCATGCCGGATGCGGAAAAAACATCATAAGCATTTTGAAAACCGGAAACCAGTCTGATTTTTTCATGAGCCTCATCGCGGATGCTGCCCTTTGACAGACTGTTTATGCGGCTCTTAAGCTTTTTTTCTTCCGCTCTCAGCCGTTCCTTATTATTCCGGTATTCTTCTAAGGTATCGATCCCGTTTTCATAGGCTTCCTTTATGCGCTGTTCTTTTATAATAAGCCTTGACAGTGCGGACCGGAGTTTTTTTTCTTCATCAGGTTCCCTGGAAATATTTTTTATATATTCATATTTGAGATCATCTGGTGCAAGCGCTGTGCACAGGGATTCTAAAATGAGAGCCTCTGCCCTTTTAACAGTTATACTGCAGGACTCGTCATGATATCCTTTCGCATAACGCCAGCACTGAAAGTAACTGGGGTGGCGGCTTGTGTCCGATGCTTTATTAAATCCCAGGCTTGCACCGCAGTAACCACATTTTAAAAGGCCGGATGCCCAATGCTGACATACGGATACCTCCCGCCGGCTTTGAGGTCTGTATTCTCTTTTTAAGCGTATTTGATTGTCCTCAAAGATTGAGGCTACAGAGTCTCTTATCTCATGGGAGCCATGAAAGGAGATGTCTTTCCAGGTGACGGTTCCAAAATAGAACCGGTTTTTTAAAATACGTTCCACAGACCGGCGGTCAAACGGGTTTCCTCTCTTTGTAAGAAAGCCTTGTTCATTGGCACCTTTTGCTATGGCGGTTATATCCATTCCGGCATGATAGGATTGATGTATGTATTCTACAATGTGATATTCCGCTTCTAGAATGAGAAAGGGTTTTCCTTCGCCGGCTGCCTGATATCCCAGACAGGGAGCGGCCTGATAACCTTTACGCAGTGCTTTTTCAGTCATGCCTCGTGTAACCTCTCCGGATAAGTTGATGGAATAATACTCATCAAACCACTCGATAATGCTTTCAATGAGACGGCCGAACATGCCTTCCATAACAGGCTCAGAAACACTTTTAATGGTCACTCCGCATTTTTTTCGAAGAATGCCTTTATAAAACATGCTTTCTTCCTGATTGCGTGCAAATCGGGAAAATTTCCAGAGATAGAGATAACGAAAGGGAGAAGGCTGGGATTTGGCAACCGATATCATATGCTGGAACTGCTTTCTGTTATCTGCACGACGGCCGCTGACCCCTTTTTCTTCAATAAAAATAAACTTTTCCGGAATAAAAATGCCGTCGGCTTTGGCGGCCAGTTTAATTTCTCTGAGCTGGGCGTCCGGAGAGAGTTCTGTCTGGTCGTTGGTGCTGACCCGGATATAGGCGGCTCCTATTTCCAATGTTTCAGGTTTATTCATATTCCATCGCTTCTTTCCGGTTTCATAGAAATATATGGAAACAAGTACAATCTGTATCTCATACATTTTATCAGACAGGGGTTGAAAATATGAACAAAAAACCAGTTATTGAAAATTATATAGAAATCAATGGGAACTATGTTCTTATGGATTCTCTGCCAAAAGAAAAACGCAGGGAAATTGCTGCTGCCATTCAGGACAGTATGATGAAAACCATAGGATTTAAACGGAAAGAGAACAGTTAAACGGAAAGAAAAATTCAGGGATTCCGCTTGCATAGGGAGCGATATCATACTGCTGGTAATAGATGACAATGCCATCTGGTCTCAGATAAAAACCGTTTATATTAAAATTCCCCCGTATGAGAGCCGCATAGTCATCAAAATAGACTGAAGGAGAGGATTTCAGCTGTTCTGCTATCTGCTTTTCGATGCCTTGAAAGAGATAATCCGTAAAACTGGGGTTGTTCGGGAAAAAATCACTTAGACTCAGCTGACTGCCGGTATTAAAGTCCCAGGTATGGGATTCCCGGACCGTGTTTCCATGGGCTCCGCCTAAATACGTATACTGATCGGTGTAGAGGCTGGTGATACAATTCTGATTGCAGGTGATCTGATAACTGGAATAGTATTCATAGCTATGGAAGGGAAATTGATTTTTTTGTACATATTCTGCCTGCTGTGCTGCCTGATGATAGAGTACAGTGCGGCTGTTAATCTCATCCTTTTTCGCCTGAAAGGCATAGTACTTATTGATACTCTGTGCGGCAGCCGGACTGCATGTGGTTGTAAAAAAGGGATAATGAATTGTATAGGTAAGGACAGGAATATCATGGTAATTCATAATATCCGACAAAGTTTTCTTAAGGATTGTCTGCATGAGAGCCTCTTTAAAGGAAGATTTGTATAATATATGGGAGACTGCCGTTAAATATGAGTTTCCGTAACCTTCTCTTCTTTTATGACAGGTTACTTGATTTTGCATTCTGCTGCCAATTTATCATCTCTTATTCCTTTGAATACCGGCTGCCGGAAATTTTCTTTTTCCGTCGGCATGGATTCCACGATGCAGACCAGTTCCGGCTCTAGCCAGACAGCCTCTTCATTGCCTGCAGGCATATAGCCGAACGGAGAGTCATTGATTATTTTATATTGATGCTGGTTTAAAATCCTTAAGCTTACTCCAAGGGTGACGTGCCCCCTGTAGACCAGTACATCTTCATCATACTGCCCTAAGATTAAGCTTATCATCTGATTGCTTTTTTTAATATAACCGCATATGATGCAGTCATCATCAGACAATACCTTGCATTTGATCCAATCCTTTGACTTTTTTCCCTGCCAGTAAAGACTGTCTTTTTTTTTTGCAACGATTCCCTCAAGTCCTTTTTCTTTTACCAGTTCAAAGAGCTTTATACCGTCATTTTCCAGAAACCTGGATACGGATATAAGATTATTTTCCATTACGGCGTCTTCCAGATATTTTTTACGTTCCATAAGCGGCATCATGGTTAAGTCCTTATCCTTATAATATAAAATATCATAAGCGATGACACATGCAGGAAATTTGCCGGCAGCAAGTTTGATTTTAAACGGATTGCTCATCAAAGCTCTTTTTTGAACTTCATAAAAATCAGGCAATCCATTTTTGAGTATCAATAATTCATGATCAATGATGCACTTTGCCTTAACCTGACTGTACAGATCTTTAAGCTCAGGGAAAAGTGGGATCATGAGCTTATTTCTTTTGTTCCGCATATCGGTTTTATCGTCCAGGAAAGAGATGGTCCGAATGCCGTCCCATTTGATTTCATAAATATAATCCGGAGAATCAAACGGGTCTTTCATCTCTGTTATAAGCATGGGACTGATATTCTTACTTTCAAAAATATCCATTACGCCGTACCTTTCTTAGCCATCTCAACAGTCCTTTTCATTGCTTCCATAAGATCGACCACGTTATTAGTCGTACTTGTGTCGGAAGATACAATCTCTTTTCCTGCTATTTTTATTTCAATTGCCTGTCTCAGCCTTTCCTGATACTCATCATGGTACATGCCAGGTTCAAACCTGGCTGTCATGGAATCGATCATTGTCTTTGCCATTTCCACCTCTGCCGGCTCTGCTGAAACCTTTGCAGATGCAACCGGAACAGCCTGGATTTCTGCCTGATAGAAAAGTGTCTTTGCAATAATTCCTTCATTTGTCGGATATAATACGATCAGGCTTTCCGTAGTACCCAAAACGGTCTTGGCAATGCCGACTTTTCCCTCAGATAACATTGCCTGTCTTAAAAGCTCACAGGCTTTTTCGGCTCCGGGTTCCGGAACAATATAATAATTCTTTTCATAATAGATCTGGTCTACGTCGGACAGATTGGCAAAATGCAGGATATGAATGGTTTTATCCTTCTTTGTTTTTATTTTTTCCAGCTCATCTTCTGTAAAAGTTATATATTTGTCCTTCTCGTACTCATAGCCCTTTATGATCCCTTCGCTGGTAACTTCTTTGTTGCAGGATGGACAAATTTTTTTGTATCTCACTCTTTCATGAGTATCCTTGCAAAGCTGATTGAAGCTGACCGATATATCCTTTGTAGTTTTATAGAGTCCTACGGGGATATAAAGTAAACCTACTGAGATCGCACTTTTGTGTGCTGCAGCCATATAATCACCACCTTGGCATTATTGTGCTGAGGGCAGCGGATATTTATGCATCTGTTTTAGCAGTATGGCGGGCCAGATGGTGAAATGGGAGCATCCATGCGTTATCTTTCTCAACGTTATGCCATGCCCTATAAGGAATGTAAGGGATTGTTGACTGACATCGGAACGGAGGAACTGGCACATCTTGAGATCGTAGCAGCCATTATTCACCAGCTGACCAGGAACTTAACACCGGAACAGGTGGTGGAATCCGGGTTCGGTCCATATTATATTGATCACACAACCGGCATCTGGCCGCAGTCGGCAGGCGGAGTGCCATTTAATGCCTGTGAATTCCAGTCAAAGGGAGATCCCATAACCGATCTGGTGGAGGATATGGCAGCGGAACAGAAAGCCAGAAGTACTTATGACAATATTCTGCGTGTTATAACCGATCCGGAGATTTGTGATCCGATCCGCTTTTTAAGAGAGCGTGAAGTAGTGCATTTCCAAAGATTTGGGGAAGCTTTAAGAATTACCCAGGATCATCTTGACAGCAATAATTTCTATGCTTTTAATCCAAGTTTTGATATCAAGAGTGAGTGTTAAGACAACCGGGCCGCAAAGTGGGATTTTTTATTGCGGCCTGGTTTTCTTATGCCCTCATGCGCCTTTTTTCAACAAAAGTTTCTTTTATTCGATTGACGGAGTCTGTTTATACTAGTAGAATAATAATCAAATATATAAGAGAATGGGGCATTATTTATGGATAACAGAAATAGCATTTTGACAGACACACTTCCGGATCAGGCTATTTTCGCACTGGATATCGGAACCCGAAGCATCATCGGCATGGTAGGGATGCCTGATGGGGACAGAATTCATATCGTTGCCATAGAGAGAGCCGATCATACAAAACGGGCGATGATCGATGGTCAGATTGAAGATATCGACCAGGTAGCTAAAATAGCAGGACAGGTTAAGGAAAAACTTGAGAAAAAGCTGGGGTGCAGACTGTCAAAGGTCTGTGTGGCGGCAGCAGGAAGAGCTTTGCGTACGGAAAGCGTAACTTATGAGATGGAGCTTTCCAGCGCACAGAAGATAGATGCGGAATCGGTCAGCCGCCTGGAAGCGGGAGCGATCAGTGAAGCAGAAAAAACATTTATGAATAAGGAAGGAAAGGAATCTGACCGTCAGTTTTATCTGGTAGGTTATACGGTCAGCAGGTACTACCTGGATAATTACATAATTTCCAACCTGATCGACCATCATGGGCGGGTCTTAAAAGCGGATATTATTGCCACATTCCTTCCCACAGAAGTGGTGGAAAGCTTATATGCCGCTATGCATAAAATTGATCTGGAGGTGGCCAGTCTTACACTGGAGCCGATTGCTGCCATCAATGCGGCTATCCCCCAGAATATCCGGCTGCTAAATCTGGCAATGGTAGATATTGGGGCAGGTACCTCGGATATTGCGGTCTGCCGGGATGGCAGCGTAACCGGTTATACCATGGCGATACTGGCAGGAGATGAGATTACCGAGACAATTATGAAAAAATATCTGGTTGATTTTGATGCGGCCGAAAAGATCAAATCAGAAATTGATGAAGCAGAGGAAATACATTTTACGGATATCCTGGGATTTGAGCAGGTCATTACACGGGATGATATTTTTGAGTGCATCAAAGAGGCTTCCTCCAGACTCTGTGAAGAGATATCAGCAAAGATCCTGGAGGTTAACGGAGGGGTGCCTTCCGCTGTGTTTTTGGCAGGCGGCGGAAGCCGGCTCTCAGGTTTAAAAGAGGGGATCATAGAACATTTGAAAATTGATTCCAAACGGGTTGCCATCGCTGGTAATAACTTTAAGATCAACGCCTATTCCGATGAATACGACCTTGAGCATCCGGAATATGCAACGCCTCTCGGAATTGTTATCTCCGCAGGATTCAATATCGTTAATGAAAGCTTCTGTGTTACCTTAAACGAAAGGCCGGCAAAGCTCTTTCGAAGGGGAAGCTTTACCGTAATGGATGTTCTGATGATGAACGGCTACAATTATCAGGATATGATCGGACGTTCCGGACAGAACCTGGTAGTGAGTGTCAATGGCAAGAGGACCATATTTTACGGAGAAAAGGCAGAACCTTCTGTATTAAAGCTTAATGGAGAGGAGGCACAGCTTTCTGATCCGGTACATGCAGATGACTGGATCGTGTTCATTCCTGCCCGCCATGGGAAAAGTGCTTCGGCTATGCTCTTTGATGTGGCAGAGCCTGGTAAGAACGGAGTGCTGGTAAACGGGGAGGCAGTGAATGAGAATATTCCATTGAAATCCGGTGACAGCATTGTCATTGAAAATTTAATTGAAACCCCTGATCTTAAAAAGCAAGAAACTGCAAAGAAGAAGACGCGTGTAAGAAAATCAAGTAAGAGCACCATAAAAGAGAGCCGGTCTGCTGCCATTAAGCCGGAGTCCGGAGTCCGGACCGGTCCTGAAGAAATGGCTCCTGTGAACATAACCCCGGATTCTGCAGATATAAATCATGAGATTAAGGGGGGGATTACGTTTTATCTCAATGACAATCCGATCACCCTTCCGTTAAAACCGGACCACCAGTCTTATTACCTTATGGACATGCTGGAACATTCCGGGCTGGATTTTAAGAATCTAACCGGGCAGGTAGTTCTGGAAGTAAACGGAGAAAGCGGGTATTTCCAGCAGGAATTAAAGAGCAGGGATCGTATTAAGATTTATCAGGTAAATTAGAGTTTGAAGGAGAAATTGCGGGATGCTGAAAGTAATTAAACGGGATGGTGCTGTTGCAGGCTTTGATCTGTCCAAGATTTCAGAGGCCATGAAAAAAGCATTTACAGCTACGGGAAAAAATTATACGGAGAGCATTGTGGAGCTGCTGGCTTTAAGAGTGACCTCTGATTTTAAGGAAAAGGTAAACGAAGACATGGTTCCGGTAGAGGATATCCAGGACAGTGTGGAGAAGGTATTGGAAGAGACCGGGTACACCGAAGTGGCAAAGGCATATATGCTGTACCGGAAACAGAGAGAGAAGATCAGGAATCTGGGAACCACTACTCTGGATTATAAGGATGTTGTGGACAATTATGTGAAGGTGGAAGATTGGCATGTAAAAGAAAACTCTACGGTGACCTATTCCGTAGGAGGTTTGATCCTGAATAATTCGGGAGCAGTCACGGGGAATTACTGGCTGTCGGAAATTTACGATAAGGAAATTGCCGATGCCTTTCACCGGGGCGAGATACATATTCATGATTTGACTATGCTTACAGGATACAGCTGCGGCTGGTCATTAAAACGGCTTTTGCTAGATGGTCTTGGAGGAATCACGGGTAAGATTACGGCTGCCCCGGCAAAGCACCTGGCTACGCTGTGTAACCAGATGGTCAATTTCCTTGGCATTATGCAGAATGAATGGGCGGCTTCTCAGTCGTTCTCATCCTTTGACACCTATCTGGCTCCATTCATAAAAACGGATGACCTTTCGTATAATAAGGTAAAAAAATGTATAGAAGCTTTTGTATTTGGAGTCAATACTCCAAGCCGCTGGGGAACCCAGGCACCGTTTTCTCATATATCCCTGGATCTGACTGTGCCGGAGGATATGAAGGATGAAAGAGCCATTGTGGGAGGCAGGCTCATGGATTTTACCTATGGGGAATGCCAGAAGGAAATGGATATGATAAACCGTGCGTTTCTGGAAACTATGGTGGCCGGAGACGCAGGAGGCATGGGATTTCAGTATCCCATCCCGGTTTACGGGATAACAAAGGATTTTGACTGGTCGGATACGGACAATAACCGGCTTTTGTTCACTCTGGCTTCTCATTATGGTACGCCGTATTTTTCCAACTATATCAGTGGAAGTCAAAAGCCTGGAGATACCAGAATCTCCTATCAGGGAGTGAAGCCGGATCTTACCAGGCTGCGGAAAAAGGCAGGCGGCTTTTTCGGATATGGGGAAAATACAGGTTCTATTGGAGTCGTTACCATAAATCTTTCAAGAATCGGATATTTATCCAGGGATGAGTCGGATTTTTATAAGCGTCTGGACAAAGCGGCAGATCTTGCGGCCCGGTCTCTGGATATAAAACGGGATGTAATTGCCAGGCTGTTAAAAAATGGCCTGTATCCCTATACGGCCTGTTATCTGGAAAATTTTGATAATCATTTTTCATCCATCGGTATCATCGGAATGAATGAAGCAGGATTAAATGCTCCCTGGCTGAAGGCCGGTATGGAATCAGAAAAGACCCGGTGCTTTGCAGCTGACGTGCTTGCGCATTTAAAAGATAAACTGATCGGATATCAGCTCCAATACGGGAATCTGTATAGTCTGGAGGCGACACCGGCGGAATCAGCTTCCTATCGCCTTGCCATGCTTGACAGGAAAGAATTTCCGGATATACGGACAGGGGGAAAGGAGGGAGATGTTCCTTACTATACCAACAGCTCCAAGCTTCCTGCTGATTTTAATGGAACACTGGAAGAGGCCTTTGAGAATCAGGCCATGGTTCAGCCGCTTTATACGGCAGGCACCGTATTTTCTGTTTATATGGACCGGGAGGCAGATTGGAGATCAGTCCGTGATATGCTGAACAGGATGGCGGAGAATTATGATTTTCCATATATGACATTCTCCCCTGTTTATTCCGTCTGCCAGAACTGCGGATACATTTCAGGAAGGGAAGAAACCTGTCCCAAATGCGGGAAGCCGGCGGATATATACAGCAGGATAGCAGGATATTACCGGCCGGTCAATGATTGGAATGATGGGAAAGCGCAGGAATTCAGGAATCGGAAAATGCTGGTATTTAAATAATAAACATCTATAAGGATGCCGCTCTATTGCTTCATAGCTATAGAGCGGCATCTTTCTATAATTGGTTCAGTATTATTTTTACCCCTTTCATTAATTATTTCAAGTGCAGGCAGTAACGATTTGCAGCTTTCCGTAATGAAATATTCAACATGCGGAGGTATTTGGCTGGGAACCGTATGATTCATTTGAATAATAAGTCCCTATATCTGGAAAATTATAGCTAAATAATTTCTTTATTGTTTAGTGAATATGTACATTGAATAAATATATACAATATGCTAACATATATACAAGTTATTGGGTTTGTATACAAATATAGATATTTGAATACAGTTTAAAACACAGTAATGACCAGATAACTGACCAATAAAAATAAAGTAAAGGAGAGATTGAATCATGAATATGGATTACTTAACAAACCAGTTTTCCCTTAACGGAAAAGTTGCATTAGTTACAGGCGCTTCCTATGGCATCGGTTTTGCAATTGCAAAAGGTCTTGCTGCTGCAGGCGCAACCATTGTTTTTAATGATATCAAACAGGAATTAGTAGATAAGGGAATTGCAGCTTATAAAGAAGAAGGAATTGATGCCCATGGTTATGTATGTGACGTTACAAACGAAGAAAGCGTAAATGCCCTGGTAGCTCAGATCGGGAAGGAAGTAGGCGTGATTGATATTCTGGTCAACAATGCTGGTATTATCAAACGTATTCCCATGTGCGATATGACCGCCGAACAGTTCAGACAGGTCATTGACGTTGACTTAAACGCTCCATTTATCGTAGCTAAGGCAGTTATTCCGTCTATGATCAAGAAAGGACACGGAAAGATCATCAACATCTGTTCCATGATGTCAGAGCTTGGACGTGAGACCGTATCCGCATATGCGGCTGCTAAGGGAGGACTGAAGATGCTGACCAAGAACATCGCATCGGAATATGGTGAATTCAATATCCAGTGCAACGGCATCGGGCCTGGTTACATTGCTACACCGCAGACCGCACCACTTCGTGAAATCCAGCCAGATGGGTCCAGACATCCATTTGACCAGTTCATTATTTCCAAAACTCCCGCCGGACGCTGGGGAGAAGCAGAAGATCTGGCAGCTCCTGCTGTGTTCCTTTCTTCTGATGCTTCAAACTTTATCAATGGTCACATTCTGTACGTAGACGGCGGTATTTTAGCTTATATTGGCAAACAGCCACAGTAAATATAACATAGTTTTATTTTGAGACCGGATCCCTTTTTAAGGGACTGGTCTCACATGGAAGAATATGGCCATGGTGTCTGCTTTCAGGGCAGTGTCATGGCATATTTTTTAACTGATCAAGCAGTCAGTGAAGCGGATTGCGAATATCCGCTTTGACCATCACCAATATAGAAGACAGAGAGGGTTCAATGGAAGGAATGACAAAAACCTATAAAAATCGTGGAGAACAGGTGTTTGAAACCTTAAAGCAGGAGATTCTGGACCTGGAATTAAAGCCCGGACAAATGATCAGTGAGAATGAGATCTGTGAACGCTTCAACGTATCCCGGACACCTGTCAGGGAAGCGGTTAGAAGACTTCAGGAGCAGGGATTTGTTATTTCAGTACCATATTTCGGCACGCAGGTAACGCTTCTGAATCTGGATAATATAAAACAGATGATCTACATGCGTGTTGCGGTGGAAACCATGGTCATGAGGGATTTTATGGATATGGCAACGCCTATGTGGATGGAAGAAGTGCGGTATATGATCCGGAAGCAGCAGGCATTGATTCAGGAAAAAGGGTTTGAACCGGAACAGTTTTACCATATTGATGCGGAAATGCATGCCATTTGGTACCGGGCTACCGGTAAAAGGAAGCTTTGGGATATGATTCAGGCCCAGCAGTTACATTACACAAGATTCCGTATGCTTGATTTTGTGACTGAAACGGATTTTACCAGAATCATCAGGGAGCACGGGGAACTTTTTGAGCTGCTGGAAAAAAAGGATATCGAAGGCCTGGAACGGTCCCTCAGAGAACATCTGTATTACAGCATGAAGAGAATGAAGTATCAGATAGAAGTGGAATATAAAGATTATTTTGAGCAGGAAGAGCAGGAGGAATGATTATGGCAAATGTATCGATTGCTGTAAAGGACCGGGGCGGCAGGGTGAAAGCTTCCGTAAGGGAAGAAAATCAGACGATCCTGGTTTTTGAAGGTGAATACGAAGAAGGGGATACCATTACGTTTGGGACAGACAAAACAGACGCACATTATGTGATCCGGACAGATGACTGTATGGATGAGGCTTTTGTCTTTATCACGGCTCCGGAAATAATAGTTACCATTCCTTTTGGAGAGAAAAAGGTTTCATACAATCCAAGGACCTATACCGGTGACCGTCATTACCTGACCATGCGGAAAGCATATGACCATGAAATATCAGCTTACCGGAATATCGCAAAGAATGTAATGGACCAGCATGGAGATACGGATTGCTTTCCTCATGCTTTTGCCAATGTGGAGACAAGAGGCGAGGCGGTATTTGCGGCACGCAATGCCATTGACGGAATCTTATCCAGCCGGTCCCATGGGGAATGGCCTTATGAATCCTGGGGGATCAACCGTCAGGATGATGCGGAAATGACCCTGGATTTCGGACGGCCTGTGGATTTTGACAAGATTGTCCTTTACACGCGCGCAGATTTTCCTCATGATAACTGGTGGGTGAAGGCGACCTTTACCTTCTCCGACAAGACCACAGAGGTGGTAGAGATGGAAAAGAGCGAAAAACCTCATGTATTCTTTGTGAAAAAGAAACATATAACCTGGGTGAAATTAAGTAATCTGATCAAGGCAGATGACCCATCTCCATTTCCTGCCCTTACCCAGATAGAAGTATACGGGAAAGATTCCGGTTATTAGAAGAAAAAGTGTTAGAAGCAGCCACATATCCAGGCATTCTGACACTTTTTTCAAGTTTCTCTTTTCCTTTTTCATATATTCAGGTAAAATAAGGACAGTGATTTTATATTGCCACAAAAGGAGGAAAGCAGATGGAGCTTTTGTTTTTGGAGCCGGTGTTTAAGGAGGCCGTCTGGGGAGGAACCAGGCTTCGTGATGTATTTGGATATGAGATTCCGGGTGATCACACTGGAGAATGCTGGGGAATCAGCGCCCATAAAAATGGAGAATGCCAAATTTCGGGAGGCATGTTTGACGGCAGGCTGCTTGGCAGCCTGTGGAAGGAGAGGCCGGAACTTTTTGGAAATTATCCGGGAGACCAGTTTCCGCTTCTGGTCAAGATTATTGATGCAAAGAATGACCTTAGCATTCAGGTCCATCCGGACGACAGCTATGCCCAAATTCATGAAAACGGATCTTTAGGGAAAACGGAATGCTGGTATATTCTGGACTGTGAACCAGGGACTGAGATCGTCATTGGCCATCATGCCAGGGACCGGGAAGAAATGAAATCCATGATATGCAATCATCAATGGGAGGAATTTATCCGTACTATTCCAATTAAAAAAGGAGATTTTTTTCAGATTGATCCGGGATGTGTTCATGCCATAAAAGGGGGAACCCTGATTTTAGAGACTCAGCAAAGCAGTGATATTACTTATCGGGTATACGATTACGACCGCCTGTCGGATGGAAAGCTAAGGCAGCTGCATGTGGAACAGAGTATTGCAACCATTACGGCCCCCTTTGTGGAAGAATCATCCGTACCGGAGACAGAAAAGATACCGGGAGCCATTCACACTCATCTGGTAACCTGTAAATATTTTTCGGTTGATAAATATGATATTGAAGGCGTATTTACGAGGGAGTTTAAGAAATATTTTACAAATATAAGCGTTATAAGCGGAAAAGGTTCCGTTAATGGAGTTCCCCTGGAGGCTGGACAGCATTTTATCATACCGGCAAAAAGCGGGGAGTGCAGATTTGAAGGAAAGATGTCAATCATCTGTTCCAATCCGGAATAAGGCAGGAGGAAAATAGATATGAGACTTGGAGCGTTAGAAGCAGGCGGTACGAAGATGGTCTGTGCCATCGGTAATGAGAATGGGGAGATTTTTGATCGTGTTTCCATACCAACGGAAACTCCGGCAATAACCATGCCAAAGCTGATCGAATATTTTACGGATAAGAAAATTGAGGCACTTGGAATCGGCTGTTTCGGTCCTGTCGACTTAAACAGAGATTCAAAAACCTATGGATACATTACCACCACACCTAAGCTTGCATGGGCTGACTATAACATTGCAGGTGCCTTTAAAGAAGCTCTTAAGGTTCCGGTGGGCTTTGATACGGATGTGAACGGCTCCGCACTGGGGGAGGCTACCTGGGGAATTACAAGGGGACTTGACAACAGTATGTACATTACCATTGGTACAGGTGTCGGTACAGGAATCATCACCAATGGAAAGCTGCTTCACGGTATGCTTCACCCGGAGGGAGGACATCTGCTTCTTTCCAGGCATCCGGACGACACTTATGAAGGAAAATGTCCCTATCACGGGACCTGTCTGGAGGGGCTGGCAGCCGGACCTGCCATAGAGGCACGCTGGGGGAAAAAGGGTATGGAACTGGCCGGACAGAAAGAAGTATGGGAGCTGGAAGCATATTACATCGCACAGGCTCTGGTGGATTATATTATGATCCTTTCCCCGCAGCGTATCGTTCTGGGCGGAGGTGTCATGCATCAGGAGCATATGATGCCTCTCGTAAGGGAAGAAGTGAAGCGCCAGTTAGCCGGATATGTGAGGACAAAGGAGCTTGAAAATATTGACAGCTATATTGTTCTTCCGAGCCTGAATGACAATCAGGGCATCATGGGAGCTTTAAAATTAGCGATTGATGAGTTTGAAATGAAAAATAACGGTTGATTGCCATAATTCTCCTAGTGATATCGGAATACCGGTATGTTATGATACGTTTTGTAATAGAAATGTAACAGAATTTTAACATATAAGGAGGATATTACTTTGAGAAAATTACCAGTATTCGTATTAGCAGCAGCAGCGGCCCTGACAGTGGCAGGGGTCCCGATGACAGCTCAGGCAGCCACAACCTGCCAGTCTGCCGGAGTGAACAGTTTTACAACAAGCTGCAATGGACAAAACATCGAAAGCATTTTAAACCAGCTTGGCTGTTTTAATGGGAATAGCTGCTTAGCTGATTTAAACAGCTGCCTAAACGGTACAAAAGGCGCCGCTGATACTTCCTGCTCCGGAAATAAAAGCACAAGCACCTGTCCGAATACCAGTAATACATGCGGTGCCCGTCAGTGGAGATCATGTTTAGGGTGGAGATAGTTATTATAAATAAAAAAACAGCCATAAGACAGTAACGGTCTGCGGCTGTTTTTTTGTTGACGGTTAACTTCCTTCATTTACAATTTCTTCCAAAACATGAATTAAATCATATAACGTATAAATTTGTACATTCCGTTCCAGGATCTCATTTTTTAAATCAATGGAAAGCGTTTCAAATTTTGCCTGGACTGCCGGAGCTATATATGACATAAACATCACCTCTTTTTTATCATGTGTATATACCGTATGTATTATACGTGAAAGCTTTGGGTTTTACATAAATCTTTTATTCTTCAGACATACTATTTATGAGGTGATTGAAATGGACAAAGATGTACAGGAAAAGCTGAACCGGAAAAAATCAAAGGTAATGTTTAACAGTATAACGGAAAAGGCTAAGCCGGAAAACCAGAATCAGTCTCATAACTCCCGGCGGGAAGGCATGGGACCAAATACAAAAAGAAGATCAGATTAACTCATTTCAGGGGCGGAAACCAAGATGCCGTGGTTTCCGCCCCTGTTGAGGTCTCATACTTATGATCAGGCAGTTTTACAGGACTACTAACCGAAGCTTCAGAAAGTGACAATTATTTGAACATTAGTAATTGAGGATACACGGCGGCTAAGCGTTTTCTAAGCTTCCTTCTGATTTTCAGCTTTGGTTATCGTTCTGTAATAATAGTATATGCTTATATAAAACATGTGTGAACAAGCTGCTAAGGAAATGGGCGGAAGAAGAGCAAGGGAGAACTCCCGCCCGTATGATGTCTATTTATAATAACGGGAAAAATTTAATTTTGTGATGCAGACTGCTGTATTTTAAAATATCTGAAGGCAAATTATAAAATATTTATAGCCCGGTCAATTAATCCGTTAATATCTAATTGCCCATATCCCCATATGTTATTCGGATAGATATAAGCACTGCTGCGCCGGGCTCCCCGGATGATCATGCGATTAATCTGTTTTCCGGTAAGTGAGGTGTAATTTCCTTTGCATTGGGTCCATTCCATAACCATGGAAATCCCGCCGGCTGCATAAGCAGCAGCAGCTCCGGTACCGGTCATTGTTCCGTATTGGTTCCCGGGGATTGCACAGGGGAGCTGGTATCCAGGAGCTGCAACCTCCGGTTTGACCAGTCCATTGCTTGTATAGCCTCTTCCTGATTCTTCCAATATATTATCATTTAATTGATTATAAGCGGAACTTGTCATGGTACTTAAGGAGTTTCCGGGATTCGTTATGGTGGTATCCGGACTGGCATCCAGGAAATAGGTTTCTTCGGATATCAGGTTTCCGGAGGGCAGCCAGGAATGAAAATAGAAAGGCTGGTTTTCCGAGCCTTCAATGCGGAAGGACCAGATCCCTGGTATAGAGTCTTCAAAACGTATTATTATTAACTGATCCCCGGTCTCTTCCTCAAAAATAATATTATTGACCCATACGGTACACTGTTCAAAGACAAAGCTGCGGCATTTATCGAATGCAGCCTCGATCATCCCGGTAGTCTCCTGGTTCGGAGAGATAATCTCGATCGAAAGCCTGCCGGGAGCGTAGGGCCAGATTTCCATTCCGAATTTCTTATCATCATTTCCGATATTTAATTGAAATAAATTATTGTAGGGTTGTGTAGTAATGTTATTAAAATAATGCCGGTTTTTGTTTCCTTCGTCTCCGGCTGCAATTGAAATATCAATACCGGGTATATGTACAAGGGATTCTAAGTACCGGCTGGTCACGCCTTGCCCGTCATGACTTCCCTGGCTGTTTCCCATTGCAATGCATATGACAAGTGGACGGTCCAGTTTTTTTGCTACGGAAGTCAGATAACGTATTCCGAGAATGAAATCAGATTCCTGAAAGCAGAGCTTATCTTCTGGTATAAAAAAAATCTGTTTAAGATTTTGTTTGGCTTCTTTCAGTTTTACGACAATCAGTTCGGTATATGGAACGGTCCCGCTAAAGGAATTTTCATAATTTATACTGCCTGCGATTATACTGGCGATTGCTGTTCCATGCCCGATCGTATCAGTAGTCGGGACCAAGGATAAAGAATCAGAAGAAAGCAGTGCGGTATTAATCTGCTGTCTGCTGTATTCTGAGCCGAATGTAAATCCTTCCGGGATCTGGCCGCTCTGGTCGGTCTGGTCCCAGATAGAAAAGATACGAGTGGTACCATCTTCATTCCGGAAAGCCGGATGCTGGTAATCAATTCCGGTATCGATCACTCCAATAAGCACACATTGTCCAAGCAGATTAAAGTAAGTATTTCTTAGAATTGCTTCATTGGACGGTTTTTCCGTGCTGACTGAAGAGGTAAGGGTAAAGACAGAGGGGAAGTTGTGATATGGATTCAGTCCTAAGTCACAAGCTCCCATAGCACTTTTGGAGATATGAAGCAGTGAATGTGTATTATTCAGTATTGTAATATTATCTCCGGTATTATATGCAGGAGTCATAAAGTTATCAATAATAAAGTCATAATAATTGTTATCCAATATTTTTAACATAACCAGCATCCTATCTATATTTGCAGCAGCATATGGTATATAGTATGCGGCAGGGTTCTTATTATATGTATTATAACAGGTTCCTTTCTGAGGTTAGGAGAGGACCGGCTTCATTCACGCTGGTGCCGAGTACAGGCTATTAACACATTTCCGCCTGTCCCATATAATATAGTACAATAATAAAAAAAGAGGTGTATAATATGTGTTGCTTTAATTGCGGATCATTATGTGGTAATTGCTGTAACTCTTGTAACAATTGTGAAAATAACAGTGACAACACTAATAATAGATGTGATAGTTGTGAATGGAAAGTAAGAAGAGCTTACTGGGCTGGTTATCGGAGAGGCTGTTACGAGGCTCCGTTCTGCCGCCGTTGTTGTACAATGGATGAAGAGTCATAGCGAACGAAGAGGGGCGGAAGCCTACAGGAGATTGAGACTTCCGCCTTAATTTATGGGTGCTGTAATAGGCACCTAAGTACTACCTTTACAGGTATGTACGTTTAATATTATGACAGATCGGGTGATATTATGACAGATCGAATGATATTATGATTATTATGGAAAATTTTTAGGTTGAGCCAGCAAGGAATATATAATAAACCCTGCTGACTTAGCTGTAATTATTAAACATAGCTCTGACTTCTTTAATATACAGATTAATGTTGCATATTCCCTTTATCAATATGGTATTGAACAGAAAAAGAATAAGTTAGAAGTGACTTACAGAATTCCTATGATATTAAGCGTTTTGAACATTAACAGCTTGTAATCCCCGTGGACCTTTGGTAGTGTCAAATGTAACGGACTGACCGTCTTCTAAAGTTTTGTAGCCGTCCATGGCAAGACCGGAGAAATGAACGAATATATCGTTACCCTGTTCGTCGCAGATGAAACCAAACCCCTTTTGTGCATTAAACCATTTTACTGTACCTTTCATAAAAGATACCTCCTTAAAATTATATTGTATTTCTTCTAAAATTAAAAAACCGCATATATTTGTAAATCATCAATAGAATAATGACTTACAAATATATGCGAAATCAAAACTTTATTTAAAATACTGGATTAGCATAACACGGAAACAAAAATAAGTCAAGAAAAATATTTTACAGAAAGAAGCGATAAATTGAGCTGTAAAGAAGAGCGTGCAGCACTGCTTTCTACAAAATATGCTAAGGCTGAAAGCACTGTTCGATAAGTCTAAGGAAGTATCGTGGAGACAACAGGACTCGAACCTGCGACCCTCTACACGTCAAGCAGATGCTCTCCCAGCTGAGCTATGTCTCCATGGTAGTATTGTAACGGATAAGGCAGAAAAAGGCAAGAGGGAAATGTTCATTCTTCCCATAACCAATCGGTATGATCGCACCTGTCCTGAAGTCCGGTAAAGAATTCAGAGATATGGTAACCATCCATGAGTGCATGATTGACAAGGACCGATACCGGAATTTTGAGACATCCTTCCGATACAAAGTACTTCCCCCAGGTAATACGGGGATTACTGTCTGCGGGAACAGGAACCGGCTGGACAATGGCAGTATAGCTTACCCAGGGAATGCTGGAAAAGAAAAAGAGCTGGTCTGCATTTTGGCCGTCTGAAATAGTTGGAGCCTTTTTAGCTTCTTCCTGCCTGTGCTTCGCATCATTTAAATAAGCCATTAATGGCAGCCGGTCATCAATGGTACAATAACAATAGCTTCCATTCTCTAAAGCCAGGGTATAAGAGGGGGTGCAATGGTCATACTCGATAATTCCGTCTTCGTGGAGACGCTGGCGGAATTCGGGAATGGAATTGGCCGTTTGAGCTGCTGCGTAAAGAAAGATTAAATAAAATGGCAGCCTCTTTTCTTTTATACGATTCATTAAACAGGTAATATCCAGATTTACCGTCATACCGACATAGGGATAAGCAGTATTGCGAAAGAGGTCAAACTGATCCCGCCGAAGATAGTGTTCCATATCGAGATAATGATAACTCATATAGCCACCTCCCTAATTTATAAATTAATTATATCATAAAGCCTGTTAGAGATGAACTGCCAATTAACACATTTTTTCAGTAAAAAAGCACCGGAAAACCTTAATCACTAAGGATTCCGATGCCTTTCTGCTTATTTTAGTCGGAGTAACAGGATTTGAACCTGCGACCTCTCGGCCCCCAGCCGAGCGCGCTACCAAGCTACGCCATACTCCGTTTTCCCGACACTATGACATTATAGCAGATTGTTTCTGATTTGAAAAGTATATTTCTTGAAAAATTTTAAAATTTAATATATGATGATAAAGACAAGATTATTTCAGGAAGAAGACAGGTGAAATAGATGAAGCCAATCGTAAGTTTTGATGTAGACATGACGCTGCTTGACCATAAAGACTGGACAATTCCGTCCAGTGCATTAGAAACCATTGAAAAACTGCGGGACGGTTATACCATAGTACTGGCAACGGGAAGAGATATGGATTCCGTCTTCAGCACCGTAATCCGGGATCAGTTAAGGCCTGATGCGATCATTCATCTCAATGGGACAAAGGTTACCGTGGGAGATCAGGTCATTTATGAACACACATTTGACAAGGAACTGCTTAGACGGATTCTGACTTATGCGGAGAAAACTCCTTTCAGCGTTGGGACAACCATTGGGGACTGGGATTACTATGTTCATCCGGAAGTGGTGAAAAAGAATGATATGGATCTATGGGGAGAATGCGGAAGAAGATTTGATGACCCTCGAAAGCTTGAGAGTCTGGACGTAAGAACCCTTGCATTTATTGGAAATGAAACAGGGGCTATGGCAATGGAGGCTGAGTTCCCGGAGATCCATGTACACATGTTTGCAGAAAAACGGGGAGCAGATGTAGTAGAAAGAAAGGCATCGAAGGCTATGGGCCTGGCAAGGCTCTGTGAGTATTACAGAATACCTCTTTCCGAAACCGTAGCTTTTGGAGACAGCATGAACGACTATGATATCGTGAAGGCTGCAGGTAAAGGAATTGCCATGGGAAATGCCATGGAAGAGTTAAAGAAGGCGGCTGATTATGTAACAGATCCCATAGATCAGGATGGAATCAGGAATGCCTGTCTGCATTTTGGAATGATCCGGTAGAAATGGAGAAGTCGTATGGCAAAACATTATGATATCATTGTGATCGGCGGCGGACCGGGCGGCTATACGGCAGCCTTAAAAGCAGCAGGTCTGGGTCTTAAGACCGCCATTGTAGAAAAGGAAAAGCTGGGAGGGACCTGTGTCAACAAGGGCTGCATTCCCACAAAAGCACTGCTTCACGCTTCCAGTATTTTTGAAGCTCTAAAAAACAGTGATGAATTCGGAGTATCTGCGGATTTTATTTCCTTTGATTTTAAAAAGATGCAGAATTATAAAAAACGTTCTGTGAAAGCGTACCGTTCTGAGATAACAGAGCTTTTGGAGAACTCCGGAGTTTCGGTTATTTATGGGATGGCTGCCGTACGCCGGGGGAGGACTGTTGTAGTCAACGGACCAGAGGGAAAGGATTATTACGAAGCGGATCATATTGTCATTGCGACAGGAGCCAGTCCGGTTATGCCAAACATTCCAGGAGCAGATCTTCCGGGTGTACTGACCAGTGACCGTATCCTGGCATCGGATACCTGGAATTATGACCGGCTCACCATAATCGGCGGAGGCGTAATCGGTGTGGAATTCGCTACTATATTCAGTGGGCTCTGTTCCCATGTGACCATACTGGAGAGAGAAGAACATCTTTTGGGGCCTATGGATTCAGAAGTTTCCCATGCACTGGAAGAGATTCTCACCAGAAAAGGGATAGTCATTCACTGCAGGGCATCGGTGAAGGAAATACGGGAGGAACAAAACCAGGGACTGGTCTGTGTCTATGATGTGGATGGAGAGGAATATACGGTCCGCTCAGGTCAGGTCCTCATGGCAGCAGGGCGGGCTCCTTATCTTTCTGGACTGATCGGTCAGGATGTAGATTTGGAGATGGAAGCAGGACATCTGAAGGTAGACTGTGAATTCAGGACTAGTGAACCGGGTATCTACGCTATCGGGGATGTAGCAGCCAGTAAAAAGCTTGCTCATGTAGCAGCTGCCCAGGGAACCTATGTTGTGGAAAAAATTGCGGGAGTGAAGCACACCATCCGGCTTTCTGTTGTACCTGACGGCATGTTTGTTAAGCTTCCTGTGGTTCCGAGCTGTATTTATACAGACCCTGAGATTTATCCGTTGGCATTACCAGAGAAGCCGCCACTGCCTGCAGCATGAAAGTACGCTGCGGCCGTTATTCCATGAGCGGAAACGGAAAATCCATTATAACAAGAGAGCAGAACGGATTTATCCATCTTGCCTTTGAGGAATATTCCGGTACACTTGTCGGTGCGCAGATCGTGTGCCCCAGGGCGACGGATATGATCAGCGAGCTGGCAACGGCAATTGCAAACGGCCTGACAGCAGAACAGCTTATGCTGGCTATGCGTGCCCATCCGACTTACAGCGAAGGAATCAGGCTGGCGATAGAGAATTATTTTGAAACAAAAGGAGAGATCATATCATGATTCAGGAAAGAATCGCACAATTAAGAAGCTTAATGGCAGAGCACCATATGGATGCATACATGATTCCCACATCGGATTTTCATGAATCCGAATATGTAGGGGAATATTTTAAATGCAGAAAGTTCATGACCGGATTTACCGGATCGGCAGGTACGGCGGTCATCACCATGAATGAAGCCTGCCTATGGACCGATGGCCGTTATTTCGTTCAGGCCGGAAAACAGCTTGAAGGAACCGGTGTTATTTTGCAGAAAATGGGACAGCCTGGGGTTCCGGATATAGAAGAATATCTGGAGCGGGTCCTGCCGGAAGGCGGTTGTCTGGGATTTGACGGACGGGTGGTTAACTGCCAGATGGGAAAGGGACTGGAAGAGCTGTTAGACGGGCAGCAGGTGACGTTTGCCTATGAGGAAGATCTGGTTAATATTATATGGAAGGAACGCCCACCGCTGTCTGAGGAGCCGGTATGGATCCTTGAAGAAAAATATGCGGGTAAGCCTGCCGCTCAGAAAATAGAAGAATTAAGAAACCGGATGAAGAAGGAAAAGGCAGCGGTCCATGTTCTGACTACATTGGATGACATTGTATGGCTGTTAAATATCCGCGGAAATGATGTGGCGTGCAATCCGGTCGTACTTTCCTATGTTATGGTCACGCTGGACCGTTTTTATCTCTTTATCAATGATAAAGTTCTGAACGAAGAAGTGAAATCCTATCTGAAGGGACTGGGCGTTACCGTCTGCCCGTATAATGATATCTATATGGCAGTGAGCCAGCTCAGAGACCAGAAGGTCCTTTTGGAAACAGCAAAGACCAATTATGCCATTGTAAGAAATATAGAAGATTCTAACCGGATTATTGATAAAATGAATCCTACTGCTCTGGCAAAGGCCATTAAGAATCCTGTTGAAGTGGAGAATATGAAAAAGGCCCATATAAAGGACGGCGTGGCTATGGTGAGATTTATCTGCTGGCTGAAACAGAAGGTGGGCAGGGAGGAAATTACAGAAATCAGCGCACAGGAGTATCTGGATCATCTTCGTTCTGAACAGGAGGGAAATCTGGGAATAAGTTTTGATACTATTTCCGCTTACGGTGCCAATGCAGCCATGTGCCATTATAAAGCTGTTGCAGAATGTGATACCAGGGTGGAACCTAAGGGACTTTATCTGGTCGATTCCGGCGGACAGTATTATGAAGGTACAACGGATGTGACCAGAACCATAGCGGTCGGTCCGCTGACAGAGGAAGAACGGGAACATTTTACCCTGACCGTTATCAGCATGCTGCGTCTGGGAGCTGTGAAATTCCTTTATGGCAGCCGCGGGCTGACCCTGGATTATGTGGCCAGGGAGCCATTCTGGAGCAGAGGCATTAATTTTGACCATGGAACGGGCCATGGGGTAGGTTATTTGTTAAATGTCCATGAGCGTCCCAACGGCATCCGCTGGCGCATGGTTTTGGAACGTCAGGATAACTGTGTTCTGGAGGAAGGCATGGTTACCTCCGATGAGCCTGGAGTATACATTGAGGGCAGCCATGGAGTCCGCACGGAGAACCTGGTTGTCTGTAAAAAGGCAGAAAAAAATGAATACGGTCAGTTTATGGAATTTGAATTTCTGACCATGGTTCCCATCGATCTGGAAGCACTGGATAAGTCCATCATGACAGAACGTGATATCAAACTGCTGAATGATTATCATAGGAAGGTTTATGAAATAATTTCCCCATATCTTACAAAAGAGGAAGCCCTGTGGCTTAAGGAAAATACAAGAGCAATATAAACCATAAATAGGGCAGGACCATATTTCTATGGTTCTGCCTGTTTTTGATTGTCCCCCTTTGATTTGAGCCTCAGGAGCAGGGGGTAAACCACCTCCAGATCTTCTTTGGTTAAGTCTTTTATCAGA
Organism: uncultured Lacrimispora sp.; assembly: GCA_964402355.1. GTDB lineage: Bacteria > Bacillota > Clostridia > Lachnospirales > Lachnospiraceae > Lacrimispora. The sequence continues at coordinate 85,719 of CAYOCB010000012.1, read as the reverse complement.
CCAGTGGCCTCCTTTAGAAGAGGCTGTTCTTTCATGTCTGTATTAAAAAATTCCAGGGGAGCAATCTCAAGATAATCGCAGATTTCAAAAAATTGTTTCATAGAAGGCATTGAGCGTCCCGAAGAAATTCCCTGGATATAACTTTTGTTTTTCCCTAAGTCCAGGCTCATCTGATATTCGGAAATATCTTTTTTCAGTCGGAGCTCCGTGATTCTATTTCTGACAAACTGTTCATCCATCATTATCACCTCTTGGTTAATCATAAAGGATATTTTGTGAAGACATTACGTATTATATGCGTAATAATGGGTAAAAAACAAGTTGCATATACAGATAAAAAGCGTTATCATGTATGATATACAAATGGAAAAGTAACGGAATGAAGGATTCCGGCAGGTACAGGGGGAAGTATCATGACAGGAGATTCAGGAAGTTGGTTGGAAGAAAGGAGCAGGGCATATGGGTATGGCTCTTTTCGTATCAGCCACTCAGAACAATTGTACAGAAACATGAGCCTGTTTGCGGATACGGTTTTGTTCGAGTATTCCTATCTGGAAAAGAGGCTTTATCTGTCACCGAATGCAAAAGACCAGATTAATTTATTGACATTTGAACGGTTTATTGAAAAACAGAAAAACAATGTACCAGAGAAAGGAGAAATTCGTACGGTTGAGTTCTGCCTGGGAAAAATAGGAGAACCATTTCACTGGTGCAGCTGTAAGGTAATGGCCGGCTGGGAAGACCAGACGGCAGTCCCAGCCAGGTTGATCGGGAAGCTTCAGGATATCACAGGGCTGAAAGCACGGGAAGAACAGCTTATTCTTCAGTCCATAAAAGATGGACTTACCGGAGTATACAACAAGATGGCGTTTGAATACCGGATGGAGGAGAAGCTGAAAAGCGGCGGCAGGGGTTGGCTGTGCATGATCGATATTGATAATTTCAAGGAAATTAATGACTGTTTTGGACATCCGGAGGGTGACCGTATATTGATGCAGGTTGGAGGAATGCTCTGTGATGTTTATCCGGAGCCGGATCTGGTCGGCAGGGTCGGCGGTGATGAATTTGTCGCATTTACATCAGAAGGAAATGTACATGAGCGGGCAAAAGATCTTTTGTACAGAGTGGAAAAAATAGTGTCGGAAGAAGATTACCGTCTTTCTGTAAGCATTGGAATCGTTTCCAGTTCTGGAAAGAGCGGAGAGGATTACCAGTATCTTTTTTCCAGGGCAGACCGGGCAATGTATCATGCAAAGCAGGCTGGAAAGAACCAGATTGCTTTTTTTAATGATAGCAATGGGGCAATGGCATAAACGGATAATTATGATCTGGCTGACTGGAAGAATTGATTTTTAACGAGTCAGCCAATTAAACTTATGGTAACAATAAAATAAGAATAGCGACATATTTTCCTACTCTTATATAGTACGAACTGTCTGCCGCTTTTCACAGATTCTATTTTAGAATTCGCCAGATTGGCTCTTTATATTGCAGCCAACATTTTCGATACAGGATTTAATTGAATTTTCGTCCGTTGATTGATTATATCCGACTTCAATGGAACCTCTTGCTGCATCAATATTGACCATAGAAATTCCATCTATTTTATCTAATGCATTTTTAAGCTGAGTTTTAACCTCCGAATTCTGTATGCCTGATATATTATAATGAACTTTGTTCATAAGTTAACTCCTTTATATTTTAATTATATTTTTTGGACATTTAAAGCACATAACCCTTTATCACCTTGTTTAATGTCAAAATTGACAGACTCGCCTTCGTGTAAATCTTTATTATGAGTTTTTTCTTTAACTTGTGAATGATGTACGAAAACATCCTGACCTTCGTTAGTTGAGATAAAGCCGTAACCTCTTTCGTTATCAAACCATTTAACTACACCAGTATAATTAGACATGTTGGAAACCTCCTTGCAAATTGTCTGTAAACCTATTAAAGTCTCATCGATAGTATTTCCTTATATGTGGAAATAGATTCATACTTGCCTGTATTTTCAGCTGAAGTGAGATATTTCAATAATATTTAGAGTCTAAGGTTCTTTATCTTTAGAATTATCGGCCTTTAGCCCGAATACGGCTCGGGCGCTTTCTGCCTGTGGATTATGCTTAATATGTTTTGAATGAAAAGTACCATCTTCTTTTTTATGATTATTTGTACTTTTTTTTGAATTATTTTTGCTCATAATTTGCCTCCTTTTATTAAAAATATTTTTTAGTATACCATACATCAAAAAATTTCATTCCATATTTGGTTTCCAGTTTGGACCAGAAAAGGCAATAAAACATTCATTTCATCCAGGATGGATGAAATACAAGCTTTTTCTGGCTGGACAGTTGGAATTCAGTGGTTTTATGGGGTAGAATGTATTATAATAGCTGTGTATAACTGGTCAGACGAAGAGCCCGGCAGGAAGAAACAGGATTGGAAATGAATTTATCCGGAAGCCGGGATTTTATTTTGATAAGGAATAAAAATAGACAGGTGGAATGGATTTATGATAAATAAGAAAGAGAAATTACGTGAAGGAAAAGAATTTAGAAAGAGTGACAGCAGGAAAAAAGAAGGGTATATCAGAAAGGAATATGCTGGAACAGAATATAAAAAGCATTCATCCAGCTGTCCGGTTTTTCATAGGTGCGGCGGCTGTCAGCTTTTGGATATGCCTTATAAGAAACAGCTGGAACAGAAACAAAAGCAGTTGGAGAAATTATTAAAACCCTATTGCCGTATATCGCCGATTATCGGCATGGAGAATCCTTATCATTACCGCAATAAAGTTCATGCCGTTTTTGACCATGACAGAAAAGGGAATCCCATTTCCGGGGTTTATGAAGCTGATTCACACCGGGTAGTACCGGTTGAAAGCTGTCTGATTGAAGATCAGAAGGCTGATGAGATAATCGGTACTATCAGAGGGATGCTGAAATCATTTAAGATACGTACTTACGATGAAGATACCCAATATGGACTGCTGCGTCACGTACTGATACGGCGTGGGTTTACCAGTGGAGAAATTATGGTTGTTTTAGTAACTGCATCACCGGTATTCCCTTCTAAGAATAATTTTGTAAAGGCATTGAGGGAGAAGCATCCGGAGGTCACTACGGTAATACAGAATATTAATGGAAGAGGCACCAGTATGATACTGGGAGATAAGGAACATGTGCTTTATGGGAAAGGATTCATTGAAGATATTCTGTGCGGCTTTCGTTTCCGTATATCCTCCAAATCCTTTTATCAGGTAAATCCGGTGCAGACAGAGCTTCTGTATAAAAAAGCGATTGAAGCTGCCGGACTCACAGGCAGGGAGCGGGTGATCGATGCCTATTGCGGAATTGGAACGATTGGAATCGTTGCAAGCAGGCAGGCAAAAGAGGTGATCGGTGTGGAATTAAACCGGGATGCGGTGCGGGATGCAGTGGAGAATGCAAGAATTAATGGTATTAAGAACATAAGGTTTTACTGTAATGATGCAGGAAAATTTATGGTAAACATGGCAGAAAACGGGGAACATGCGGATGTGGTGTTTATGGATCCGCCGAGGAGCGGAAGCACGAAAGAGTTCATTGATTCGGTTGCCAGTATGAGGCCGGATAAGGTGGTTTATGTGTCCTGCGGGCCTGAAACTCTGGCTAGAGATTTGGAGTATTTTAGGAAAAAAGGATATGAGGCGAAAAAGGGGTGGGGGGTGGACATGTTTCCGGCGACAACACATGTTGAAGCGGTGATAAGGATGACGTATTGTGGTAAAGATGATAAAAATAGGGAGTAGACCACAAGATATAGTGGTTTTTGCCTGAAAAACGAGCGAAAAACGGGGCTAAAAAATGCGATTTTTAGCCCCGTTTTTTTGGCTCTTCCACGGATGACATAGAATAGTTGAAGGCAAAATCTTTCCAAAGTGCTTTTAGAGATAGGGAAAAGGATGGGATATACCTCCGCAAGGTGAACGCTTAAATGGCGTTCAAGAGGTCCACTTCCGCTTAAATTTTAAGCAACAAATATGACTGCTTGTGGCTATTATTTTCACTTATGGGATGGGACACTTGGTAAATCAGGGACAGAAGTTGAAAGGCATGTTTTCAGTGATGAGAATATGCCTTGTTTTATTTGTCGTTTTCATGGCTGATTGTGTATTATTAAAGATATGTAAAGGTGACAATTTGACATCATAATCTGCAAATATCTGTAATACATGAAAGATAGGATAAAGATATTTAAGGTAATAAATATCCTGATTTAAATTATGGAGAAGAATATTATAATAGATTAATGAATTATGATTATTTAATTGAATTATTTTACAATTTGTCATAAAATGAAATAAAGTATTGAAGTTATTTATTTTAGGTCGCTAGAAAAACATATTTCAGGAGGGTGATATGTTTGAAAACTCAGTGTCGCAGATCATACAACAACTACGCCGGCTGGAACTAAAACAGAGTATGTTATAGCAATAATGGGAAGTTGAAAGAGGGATAAACAATGAGCTTATTAGATGGTTTTAATTTAGGAGTTAACAAATTCATTCAATACTTTATGGTAATAACACCAGCGGAACTCAATTCTAATATAACGAACACTCAAGTTCATTATTTCAGCAAGAAATTTATGCAAAAACTACTTAACTTTTGATTTGCCAGTATATTTTTTAGCAAATGAAAGTGAAAAGGAGGTAAAGTCTTTGTATAATACGATTAAAACACAATTAAGTCAATTATTTGCAAATGTTAATTTCACATGGGGAGTTTGCGGCGGATTAGCTATTGATTTTTTTGTAGATAAACATACACGTGCTCATAAAGACATTGATTTATTTTGCTACTTTGAGGATAGAAAAAAAATTATTGAGTTCATGCTAGATAATAATTGGAGGGTTTTCGAAGCTTGCGGGGGTGGTATCCAACATGAAGTTACTAAATCAACTCCAGAAGATATAAATCTTAGCTTATATTGTATTCAAGTTTCAAATAATGACTATTCTTTTATTCCAGTCTCTACAAAAACTTTTGAAATATCTAGATTTAGAAAAAATGATTATACGATTAAGTATCTAGAAGATTTATATAGACTGGATAAAAATATGGGTTATATAGTTCATAACGAAAAAATACAAACTAAATTAGATTATGTAGAGTTTCTATTTAGTGACAATAGCCAGCAAATGTTATGTTATGCTGATAATCCAAAGGCAGAATTAGCTTGGGACCATGCAATATTGAATAGAGATGGTATTTTATATATGTGCCCAGAAATGGTTCTGTTATATAAAATAGGAATTGCAGACAGGTTAAGAAAAAGTCAAGATAAAGATTATCCTATATATGATGTAGAATGTAAAAGTGATTTTACGGCTGCATTCAGTTCGATGAATGATACGCAGCGTAAGTGGCTGAAATCCGCACTTATATTAACTTGTCCTGACGCAAATGAATATATAAATAAATTAAGCGATTAATTCGTAATTGTAGACAACAGTGAACTTCACATTATATTTAAAATTGGTATTGCATTACAAAAACAAGGTTAAAAAGGAGTTTTTTCTGCTAAAGAGGATACTCCTATTTTTTATGCCCTTTTATAATAGATAAAACAATAAATAAAGGAGTGAACTGAACATGGATAGTATTATTTGCAAAAGGCTTTCATAGAACAGGTGAATAAGATACTGCAGACGCTAATACATGTCAGCTGGATCAACCTGGACTGACCATGTTGTTAATATCGGTGAGGAATTCATATCCTTCTTCAGTATCTCGTATAAGTAAAAGTTGAAAGGAGCAATTCCAATGAGCGTAAAAGAACATAATAAGACGGAACCTCACGTTATCTTGCGGCCTGCCGCTTCCGGTGAGACAGGTCTTTTTTATTCCTTATCCAAGGAGCAGGATGAAAAGCTTGGAACTGTCGGTCACTTGCGTATTGATTTTGGCAGTAACGGACATGAATTCTGGCATACCTGGTGGCCACGTGATTATGAAAGACCATATAGCTCTGCTTTTGAATCTGATTTAAAAATGGTGGTGGATGCTCTCCGTGATGATGGACCTCTGGAAAGTTTCAGTGCCATGCAGCAATATTGTTCTGTACACAGCGGAAAAATCGAGGGTGGCTGGCAGCAGAATTACGGGTATGTCATGGAAACAGAGCATTACCGCTACTGCCTGCGCTGCAATCCTGCCTTTGGAGATTACCAGGCATACTTAACGGTATATGAGCTGCAGGTACAGCAGATGAACTTAAAACAGGAAGCTGCTGTGCCGGATGAAACGGCAGAGCAAATCAATGAACATGAAATTAAGATGGGAGGAATGTAACATGATGAAGCATCCAGAATGGCTTAAGTTTATGAAGGAACAGTATCCACCCGGTACGCGAATCAGGCTTATCGAAATGAATGATCCCTATTCTCCGGTGTCGCCCGGCACTGAAGGAACAGTCCATTTTATTGATGACCAATGTCAACTCCACATGGATTGGGATAACGGACGCACTCTTGCCATTATCCCTGGTGAGGATCGGTTCTGTGTGATTCCAAAGCAGCTTCATACATTGAAGCTATATATGCCACTTACCGTCAGACTCTATGAGAAGAACGAATGGGGTGATACGGAGAATGAACCGATGGTGCTTGATAACCGAACTGCACTGGCTCTTGAAAATGACATCCTTGCCACTCTTTTTAAGGAGCGAATGCCGCAGGAAGCGGAGCGCGGTCTCATGGAATATTATGATGAGGATGACAGTATTAGCAGAAATGTCCAGTCCTATGTCTTTACGGTAGAACCACTTAACGGCAAATTAATGGGAGTAGCTGAGTGCCGGGTACATGGTGAGCTGACCGCAGAGGAACTTGATCTGCTCAAAGCGACAATCATCGGTCAGGCTGCAGACGGATTCGGAGAAGGGTTCGAGCAGAGGCCGATTAAAACTTCGGCTGGAGAAATCTATGTTAGTTTATGGAATGGTGTCAATAGCTGGAGTATAATGACGCAGGAAGAACTGGAGCAGGGGCAGAAGATGGGCGGTATACAGCTTGGATAACCAGTCTCACATAGAAATAACAATTTAATTTGCGTTCTTTGGTTTCATTGGAAACTGAGAGACGCTCTTTTTTTTACAACCTAATAATAACTTAATTAAAAATGGGCGCTGTCTTTGAAAAAAAGGATGGTGCCTTTTTTATTTTCAGCGAAAGGAGTGCAAAGCATGAATCAAAATACAAAGCCAACAGAAAGAAAAGGTGCGGAAGCAACCAGTATGCCCAAACGCTATGGTGTCTCACTGCCACAGGATCTCTCACGCTGTGACGGTTGTCCATACCCCCAAGTCGGTTTCATCTGCTGGAGTCCAGACGGAACCTGTATGAAAACGGATGTTGATGCAATCAACCGCCGCAGCAAAGGCAGGTGAATAAATGAACAGCATTATCAGCTGGGTGGGCGGAAAGAAGGCGTTGCGAGAGTTGATCTATCAGCGAATGCCTAAGGAGTTCGGACGTTACATTGAGGTTTTCGGCGGTGGTGGCTGGGTGCTGTTTGGGCGTCCCATGGATACTGCCATGGAGGTGTATAACGATTTCAACTCCGACCTGGCAAATTTATTCAAGTGTGCAAAGGAGCAGACTCTTGACCTAGTTCGGGAGCTGAACTTTTTGCCGCTGAACAGCCGGGATGAATTTAGTGTACTGCGCAGGTATCTCTCAAAGAAGGAATTCACCAGCGAGTATCTTTCAAAGGAGCTGGATCTCGCTGAGCGTCACCTACCTCCACCTGATTATGAGGACATACAGCAGATTCTAACGGAGCAAGCGGTAATGAATGACGTCAAGCGTGCCGCTGCATTTTTTAAGCTCATTCGCTACAGCTACGGAAGCGGCTGTACCAGCTTTGGCTGTCAGCCTTTCGATATTCGAAAGACCTTCCATCTGCTCTGGCAGGCAAACGTTCGTTTAAGGGACACAGTCATTGAAAACAAGGACTTTGAAGATCTCATCCGGCAGTACGACCGGGAAAATGCCTTCATTTACTGTGACCCTCCTTACTACCAGACAGAAGGACATTATGCGGTAGAGTTCAGAAAGGAAGATCATTATCGCTTGCGGGATACGCTGACAGTCTGCAAGGGTAAGTTTTTGGTCAGCTACAATGACTGCGAATTTATCCGGGAACTATACCAGGACTTTCATATAGAAGCAGTCAGCCGTCTTAATAATCTGGCACAGAGATATGACAACGGAAGTGAATACGCGGAGGTATTCATCTCCAACTATGACACCGGGGAACGGCTGAGAGATAGGCCAATACAAATGAATCTTTTTGATCCTGAACTATTTTTCAGTGAGTCTTAACCGGAAAAAAATATGAAGGAGGAACTTATTTTGAAAATTATGAAAACAAAAGCGGCAGTCGACCACCACGGGCTTCTGACTATTCCTGTGATTCCTGCCGGACTTACCCCTGGTGAACAGGTTGAAGTGGTGCTTGCATCCAGGGGAGATGAAGCAGATCCACTTCTTTTACTTACGCAGGCAGGGATTGAAGTTGCCATACCACTGTGCGCTCTGCCGGAGGAGAATACGCTTGATGAGAAGGATGAACTAGAGGATGAGGACGGTCTTAATCTTCCAGAAGAGGTGCTGGAGGGGGCGGGGATTTCTGCCGACAGTGATCTGGAAATCATCTGCGGCGATGGTGCGATTGTTATTTTAGCCTCGGATATTTTAAACCGTTTGCCGGAGGAACTAGCTGGGCTCTTCCAGGAGTTTGGAATTCACCCCGATACTATTCGGGAGGTAATGAGGAAGGAGGGATACTATTTATGAATTCAAAAAAAACATACCGAATTATTGACTGCAAGGGCCGTGTACTGATTCCAAAGGAGATGCGCTCCGCGTCTGGATTGGACTATGGTGATATCGTAAAGATGAATGTTCGACAGGGTGCAGTCAGTATTCAAAAGGTGGAGCTCATCGAGATGGGAGACCAGTCCCCGGAAGCGGTGGAAGCCTTCGTCCGTGCAGCCATTAAGCAAATGCCGGATGGAACACGTCTTGGACTGATTGGAGAATTGACTGAGCTTCTTAAGCAGCGGAAGGAGGACTAAGTTATGGAAGAAAATATGCTTTTTACCCCTCTGGATTGCCGGCAGATTGGATATGACTTTTCTATTGCCGACAAGGTTGTCATACTTTGCGCCTCCTCTCTGCCTGAAAATAATAGAAGTGCGGAGAATCAGCTGTATTTTTGCACCGGAGGCTTCGGCAGCATGCCCAATCCCAGCGGACGGGCGGTTTTTGCCGTGTCTCTGGAAAACGGGGAGCAGACCCGCTGGAACCGTAGCGATATCATGGGTATTGCAAAGCCGGAAATTCTCACAGACCATGCCAGGCTCCAGCTTAGTCAGATACGCCCGGCAGGTGCGCTGGATTTAAAAAGCCATCAACCGCAGTACAGCGGTTATTGTTTTTTGCCAGATGGTCGCTACACCTCCGGCGTATGGCTTTGCAGCCAAAAGGAAATGCAGGAATTTATAGAAATGCAAATGGATTACCAGCATAGGATTATAATCTGTGACCGGAATGACTTCTGCGTATTTGAGATGCAGGAGGGAAAGCTCCTGTATCCGACCCAGGAAATGCTGGAAGCACATCAAAAGGAACAGGAGCAAAATGGCGGTATGGAGTTTAAGCTATGAAGATTACATACTTTAATTGCTTTTATCAAGAAAATGAAAGGAAGGTACTCTCATGACAGATAAAAAAAAGAAGAGGGTCGGTGTGCTTGTCATCCTCCTTCTATTCCTGCTGCTTGGCGGCGGTTTTTTTATTTATACCCAGGAGCGTCCGGAATTGTTTATACCGAAGGATGAAATCATTACTCGCGGTGAATTTGCCGCAATTTTAGTACGGGACATTCCGCTGGATACGGTGGATGCAAAAAAGGATACAGCCAGCTTCCCGGATACCCGCGGTCACTGGTCGGAGAAGTATATTGAGGCACTCATCAATGCGGGGATCATTGATCCTGCTGATTATCCAGATGGCTTTAAACCAGATGAACCCATTACCCGTGCAGAGATTATCAAGATGCTGGTGCGTATCAGCGGAAGGGATGAGGAAGCCAAGAATACCAAAGGCCACAGTGGATATGATGATGACACGGATATTAAAAATGGTGACAAGGGCTACGTCATCATCGGCAGGGAGAATGATATTATTGGAGATGAGGATGGCGGCAAATTGAAGCCGAATAAACCAATCACCAAGGGTGAAGCAGAGAAAATGATTGATAAGACAAAACCGCTGCCTATTATAACCTCTGAAATACCCAAACCAACCCCAGAGCCCACTACGCCTGTTACGGTGGAGCCAACGCCAATGCCGGTGGAGCCTACGCCTGCGCCAGAGAAGCCTATACCTACACCAAAACCTGGACGGGATTCGGATGACCACGGTGATTCCGGCGGTGGCTCCTATTCCTATCCAGATACGCAGGTGCTCTTTGAGTTTCCCGTCACCGCCCATACCGATACTGAAATTAAAATCATGCCGGTGTGGAAATACATGGAGAGCTTTTCCTGGTCATTGACGAAAACTGCTGCGGATGGCTCCGAACAGCCAATGGAGCTTACAGGTATTGGCACTCTCGGTCTGGAGGGAGGAACGCTCCAGTTTAGAGAGCCAGGGAAATACACGCTGACCGCAGCTGCAAAAAATGTCAGAGGAAAAGAAACTCTGCTCGCTAAAACAGTGACCATTTATCCGACGATTGACCTGACCTTTGCCCTGCCTGAAACGACTCACACAGACAAATCCGTTACGCTGGCCTACTCTTTGGAAGCACTCTATGGATATGACATTGTGTGGACAGCAGAAAAGGATGGTAAAGCGGTTCAGCCAGCCGATATTGTGGACGGTACTCTCTCTAATGAAGGAGGCAGCTTTGTCTTTAAAAGCAAGGGTACATACACCCTTACTGCCACGATCATGGATAAAACCGGGCGCATCTTTATCCATACGGAAAGAACAAGAGTCTATCCCGTCGCGGAGATTGCATTCACGCTTCCAGAAACGTCTCATACCGATACCGCCTTGGAAGTTACTGCAGCACGAACCAATGCAGATGGATTACCTGTGGACTGGAGCTTAATGAAAAACGGCGAATCGGCTGAAATCAAAGACGAGCTGGAAGGTTCCCTGACGAATTGGGGTGGAAAGATTCGATTTAAGGACAAGGGCGTGTATCGGATCACCGGAAAGCTAACGGATGAAACCGGCAGAGTCTTTGATGTTTCGCAAACTATTTTTATTTACCCGGTAGGCTCTGTAGGTTTTTACCTGCCAGAAATTACGCACACGGACAAGAGTGTTCAGGTAGAAGCTACATTCCAGAATCTTGGGACTTCTGAAATTCAGTGGTCACTGACCCGAAATGGTGAAGACATCACTCTTTCTGATTATATTGAAGGAACGCTGACCGATAAAAACAGTACCGTCCGCTTTAAGAAAAAGGGAGATTATGTTTTAAAAGCCGCCTTTACAGACCCTGCCGGACGCAGCTACAGCTATACCTCACCCATTAAGGTTTATCCGGTTCCAGCTATTACCTACCAGCTGCCGGAAACAGCCCATACGGATTCCCCCGTTTCTGTGATTCCCAAAACCATGGATTTGGATGGATTAACTGTGGAATGGCTGTTAGAGAATAGCTTTGGATTCCAGAATCTTGCTACTTATCTTGATGGTACGCTGACAAATAACGGTGGAACGATCCGCTTTAAGCACGCTGGAGTTTATGAGCTCATTGCAAGAATCACCGATGAAACCGGGCGTGTATTCCTGTATGAAAATGGCGGAAAAATTGAAGTACTTCCGGTACTGTCTCTTTCCTTCGAACTTCCGGCAGCGACTCATACCGACCGACCGATTGATCTGCGCACCCGCGGTAACAATAACACACTGCCGATAGAATGGACGATCACTAAGGATGAAAATCCTGCGGAACTTACCAATGTGCTGGAGGGTAGCCTGAATGCCTATGGCGGGAAAATCCGTTTTAAAGAAGTGGGGACTTATACCCTGACAGCTTCTATGACGGACGCATTGGGACGGATATTTTCCTACAGTGCCAGTACTACAGTCTATCCAGTTCCTACGATTACACTAAATGTACCTCTCATCTGGTATACAGGTGAAGCCGGAACAATCACCGTTAGCGGTACGGACCTGGAGAACCTCACTGCCAGCTGGAAGATTATTCAGGACGAAGGAGGCTTGGAGCCTTATGGAGTCTACGCCTCCGGAACTCTTACCAGAATGGGCGGTACAATAACATTCCCTGCAAAGGGTAAATATCAGCTGATTTTGACAATGACAGATCCTGCCGGCCGTACCTACGAAAGAACCCAAAGCTTTACCGTATACCCAATCCCTGATATGAACATAAGTATTCCAGCATTGACCTACAGCGGAGCTTCTATGGCGGTCTATGCTACAGGTTCCGAGCTGGATAATATGAGTATAGCATGGCTTCTTTCAGTGGATGGCGGCGCAGCAAAGCCCTATACCCAGCATGCTGAGGGCTCCCTTTCTGCTGATGGCGGGAATCTGCGTATCTCTACAGACAAAACAATAGCTGTAAAGCTGATGGCAGAGGTAACTGATTCCAACAGTCGGAAATTCATCTTTACTACCAATACCGGAACCATCAAGCCCATTGCCAGTTTCCCATTTACAGTTCCATCTAACGTTCACATTGGTTCCGTTTTTCAAGTATCCTTGCCGTCAGCTACCGGACTGGACGGTAGAATCCTTTCGTGGTCATTAACAAAAGGAGGCAGTACCGCCAGCTATACCGGAAACCTATCTAACAGCGGAGGTAATATTTCTATCAATGTCACAGGAAGCTATGTCCTGACTGCCAGCACTACTGACAGCATGGGCCGAACCTTCAGCTATTCCCAGAGCTTTGCGGTCACTAATAATGCGCCGAACAAGCCTGTAGGATATGCCTCGGTCTATAGAACTGCTCGGAATGGTAAGCTGTTGGTAAACATTACTGCATCAGCTGCAGACCCGGATGGCGATGCAGTAACGCTGGAATACTCAGGTAATACTGCTGATAGCTACTATGCTGTGGGTACCCACACCGTTAGGGTACGTGCCAAAGATGCATGGGGGTGGTATTCGGACTGGACGGATATTACCTTTACCGTAACTAATTCTGCACCCAGCACTCCAGTCATTACCCGTACACCAAACGGAAATAGTATAGCACCCGGCGTTCCTGTCACCATTACTGCTTACAGCACAGACCCAGATGGTGATGTCATTACCTACATTTGGGAGGGACGCCCTGCTGAAACCAGCACAGCATATCCGCTGGGCAAAAATGTGGTGCGGGTAAAAGCAGTAGATTCCACAGGAGCCGAATCCTCCTGGGCAGCCATTGTATTCTTTGTAGCTGACCCAAACCGCGGTGGCGGTATGACCCTGACCGGTCCGGAGTCAGTGATTTTAGAGCAGGGTATTTCCGGTGCAACCATCACCAACTATACCTTTACTGTTCCGCCCGTATCCGGGCATTCTGGCAATGACTATGGCCGTGTCCGAGGCTACAACATCCTCACCGGACAGTGGGACCAGCTGGATTACGGAACCACCACAAACGGCATCACCTTTAGCCGTTCCATCTCGCCCGGCATCTACAGTCAGCTTGAGTTTTACTACTACACAAATCACAATTGCATGTACAACAAGAGCAATATTACATATAGCGTAGAGTTTTACTTCCAGTAAGGGTGAATGCATCTGAAGGGAGGAATTTTCATGAGCAACATTCAAATTAGAAGCAACCGTATTCTCTATTACGGCAACATAGCTGGTTACCTCTCAAGAGAAAAAGCTGTGGTAGATCCCATGTTTCAGTCCGATGAGCTGGAGTCCTATCTTACAGAAAAGAGAGGACTGGAGGTGGACTGGAAGCCCGGCACTTTTGAGAGACTGGCGGCAGGCACCATTGATCCGGAGGGCAACGCAGCATTGCTTAAACGCTGCCGCGTGTGGCAGCTTGCACCCGAAGTAGATATTATGATGAAATTCATTAGCTATGATACGCTCACAAGCCGTTTCGGGGAGCCGGACTCTGCCAGCTATCAGGTAGTGTATGACGGCGAGGTGGAGACTAATGATTTGGAAGCACTCTATACGGAATTTAATATCGACCACCCACACGGCTACCAGGGACATAGCCTTTCTATATCCGATGTGCTGGAGTTGTACGATGAAAATGGCTGTGCATTTTACTACTGTGATACCTGCGGTTTCAAAGAAATTTCTTTTCAGGAGTCGCAACAGGAGCAAGGTCAGGAACCGCAAATGAATTTATAATTACAAGCATTGCAGTTGAAAGGCTGCATTTTTTATTCTAGAACTAGGAGGAACTCAAATGGATTCACAGACAACACCTATGAAAATAGACGTGAAGATGGGCTCTATTCACCCGGACGGTAATGTTCGCGCCTATGCATCCGTTAATCTGAATGACTGCTTTGCCATTCGCAACATAAAAATTGTTGACAGTACTAAGGGGCTGTTCGTTGCAATGCCAAGTTATAAGGCAGGGAGCGGCGAATACAAGGATATCTGTTTTCCGGTTACGAAAGAATTTCGGGAACAACTAAATCAGGCAGTTTTCCAGGCTTATGATCTTGTTCTAACACAAAACTATGAACAAAACCAGCGGAAAGCCGAGATGCCTACTTCTGACCAAATGCCAGAACAGAATACTGGCATACAAATGGCAGGGCTTTAAGATCGGACATTTTATCATCTGATATTAATAATTATTTTGGAGGGAAATTGTAATGAGAAATCTATTAAATAAGGTAAGTTACAAAATGTCAGGTATTTCTGCAACTATTGAAAGTAAGCTGGTATCCCTATTTGATAAATCAAAAAATACTCTGACTGTTTCAAACGCATGGAAGCTTCTTAGCTCCCAGCGTGGGGAAGGTTTTGTGGATACAGCTATTAAGATTCTAATTTCTGTAGTCATTGGTGCGTTGGTGTTGTCGGGACTCTATGCCCTGTTTGGAGAAACGGTACTCCCGACTTTGAAAGAGCGCATTGTAGATATGTTTAACTATGGTAAGTGATTGGCCGCATCTGCTGCAGGGCGGCTTTTTTGTTGCGCTGCTGGTTACAGCTGCCATATGGGATGCCAAAAGACAGATCATTCCAGACATGATCTGTCTTGGAATTGCTCTGATCGGGCTTTTGGACTTTACACCGGAAAAATTGTTTGGACTGTTAACCGCTGCAGTGTTTCTGTTTCTCGCACTTTTCCTGGGTGGTCTATCTGGGGGCGATATCAAATTTTCAGCTGCAGTGGGTCTGGTATTGGGCTTTCAAAAGAGTATGACCGGTATGATTTTAGGACTGATTCTGATGCTGACATTCCATATGATCCATACTCTGATTTGTAAACGGCACAGGAAGGATATAAAAAAATCATATCCTCTTGCCCCTTTTCTTACAATTGGCTGCCTAGCAGCTTATTTTTTATGTTAGGAGGAACATTCATGCGTTTTTTAAAGAACCGCACAGTACTTGGTATTATTTGTATTATGCTGGCATTACTTATCTGTTTTGGAATTACACCTCTCTATAACCAGAGTATATCGCAGAAAGCAACCATTGTCCGGGTGGTAAAAGAGATTGGAAGCGGAGAGGAGATTACTAAAGATATGGTTCAGTCGGTAGAAGTCGGTAGCTATAACCTACCAGAGCACGTGGTTCGGCAAATGGATTCTGCCATTGGTAAGTACGCCGTAACGGCCTTGTCACCCGGTGATTATATTCTCACTTCAAAACTGGCGGATGCTCCAGCAGAGGAAAATAATTACTTATATGACCTCGATGGAGACAAACAGGCTATATCAGTCAGTATCAAAAACTTTGCACAAGGGCTATCCGGCAAACTGGTATCCGGTGATATTGTCAGTGTCATAGCATTGGATTATAAAAAACAGGGGGCAACCGTGATTCCACCAGAACTGACTTATATCAAGGTCATTGGGGTAACTGCAAGCTCCGGTTATGATCTAAATCAGAATAACATCGAATCCAATCAATCGGCAGAAAAAGAAAAGAAGTTACCTGCTTCTGTGACCCTGCTGGCTTCGCCGGATCAGGCGAAAATCCTGGCAGAGTTGGAATCGGAGGGCAATATCCATCTTTCTCTTGTCTATCGGGGCAGCAAAGAAAACGCAGATAAGTTTTTAGATATTCAAAGTAAACTATTGGAGGCTTTGTATCCTTCCCTAAGCCGGAACAGTACCTCTCAGGCAGACAGTACAGTGCCAGAAGATGGTTCTTCTGATGATACATCATCAAATGACAGCTCTGAAACGGACACATATGCCAATTCTGCTGTAGAACCGGAAAGTGGTGATAATGAATGATTAATTTTATGAAAGGAAGTCTTTTTTTCAGGAATCAGCTGAAGCCAACCCAGGAGGACTTAAATCCAGATGTTCAGGTGTTAGCGGTGTGGGGCAGCCCTGGCAGTGGAAAGACCACGGTCAGTGTACGGCTTGCCAAATATCTGGCTGCTCATAAACGCAATGCGTTGTTGCTTTTATGTGACATGACAGCACCGATGCTGCCATGCATATGTCCGCCGACAGAGCTGGAATGTGAACGTTCTCTCGGAAGTATTTTGGCAGCAACTCATATTACAGATGAGCTTATCCGTCAAAATTGTATTACCCTCAAAAAAATGGAGTATTTGACCATCATCGGAATGAAGAAGGGGGAAAATATGTATACTTACCCGCCCTATACCACGGAGTTGGCAACGGAATTAATTGACCGTCTTCGGAATATTGCTCCTTATATTATCATCGATTGTAGCAGTTACATTGCCTATGATGTTCTTTCTGCTGTGTCCATTCTGGAGGCTGATTCGGTTCTACGGCTGGTAAATTGCGATTTGAAATCCATCAGTTACCTGTCCAGCCAGCTCCCGCTCCTAAAGGATCAGAAATGGGATGCAGATAAACAGTATAAGGTTGCATCAGATGTAAAACCAAATCAGGCAAGCGAGCATATTGAGCAAGTGCTTGGCAATGTAACCTTTAAACTTCCGCATTCTAATGAACTTGAGAAGCTGGGATTAGATGGGAACCTCCTTGGAGATCTTTCGCTTAAGGACAGCCGGGGCTTTCGGAAGGAGATAGCAGAAATCGCAAAGGAGGTGTTCGGTGTATGAGAAAGGAACCCGTACAAACGGATATCCTGTTGAATCAGAATACAGATGGTAATCAGGAACTGTTTTTTTCTGCGGAAGGGTCGATCAGAGAGTTTCGGCAGGTACTCAAAGAGGTACAATCCTATATTTCCAGCAAGTATGCAACGTTAATCACCGACGGAGATAGCGAAGAAGTCAAGTCCCAGGTAAAGCGCTATATCAGCAAATATGTTCAGGATTACCGCCTGGCAGTTGCCGAAATGTCACAATCCCAGCTGGTTGATGCCCTTTACACTGAGATGGCAGAGTTTTCTTTCCTGACTAAATACGTTTTTGGTGCAGGAATTGAGGAAATCGATGTTAATGCCTGGAATGATATCGAGGTGCAGTATAGCAGCGGAGTTACCCGAAAACTAGATGAACAGTTTGAAAGTCCGGCACACGCGGTCAATGTGGTACGTCGCATGCTTCATGTTTCCGGTATGGTTTTAGATAATGCAAGCCCCGCCATCTTGGGACATTTAAGCAAAAACATTCGAATTGCGGCTTTAAAATCCCCGGTGGTAGATGAGGATGTAGGCGTAGCCGCTTCCATTCGTATCGTAAATCCTCAGAGTATTCAAAAAGCTGATTTTATTGAGGGTGGCACAGCCACGGAACCTATGCTGGATTTTCTTACGGAATGTCTGCGGTATGGTATTTCCGTATGCGTTGCTGGTGCTACCAGTTCCGGTAAAACTACACTGGCCGGTTGGCTACTTACCACAATCCCAGACAATAAACGTATTTTTACCATTGAAAACGGTTCCCGTGAACTGGCACTGATCCGTAAAAAGGACGGCAAAGTTACTAACAGTGTAATCCATACTCTGACCCGGTTCAGTGAAAATGAAAAACAGAACATTGATCAGGATATTCTACTGGATATGGCCCTGCGTTTTAATCCTGAAATTATCTGTGTGGGCGAGATGCGTGGACCGGAAGCCTATGCCGCACAGGAGTCTGCCAGGACAGGGCATACGGTGCTGACCACCATTCATTCAAATTCCTGTGAAGCCACCTGGCGCCGTATGGTTACCCTTTGCAAGCGGAAATACGATATGGCGGATAACACCCTCATGGATCTGGTTACAGAAGCCTTTCCTATCGTGGTATTTGCAAAACAGCTTGAAAATAAAAAACGGCGTATGATGGAAATCATGGAGTGTGAAATCCTACCAGATGGCACGAGAAACTATCGGAGTCTGTTTCAGTTTCAAATTACGGAAAACCGTGTAGAGGATGGAAACTTTATTATAAGTGGAAGCCATCAGGCAATACAAGGTATCTCTCAAAGTCTGCAGAAACGCTTTCTTGAAAATGGGATGCCGCAGGATACCTTAAAACGGATTCTTGGGCTGGGAGGTAACATCGCATGACCACAATTCTTTTAGCCTCCTGCATCGGGTTAATAGCCGGCTTTTTCTTTTTATTAGGCTTAACTCCCATGGAATTTACAGATAGCCTGTTTGGATTTCTGACAAGAAAGAATAAGAGCATTCGTTCCGAAATTAACGAGGCAGCCAAGCGGAAAAAGATGTCTCCTTTCCGGCGGGAGATTACAGAGATACAGGAAATTCTAAAGATTACAGAACGGAGCGGATGGTTTTCTCTTGTCTGTGCCGCCTCACTGTTAGGCTTCGCCACCGGTGTCAGCCTTGCCATACTTATGAATAATGTATTTCTTGTACCAGTTCTGGCGGTTGGTATGATGTTTCTGCCATTCTGGTATATAAGGCTGACCGCCAGCCATTACAAAAAAAACATCGCGGATGAGTTAGAAACTGCCTTATCTATTATTACCTCAGCATACCTTCGGAATGAAGATATTGTTACTGCGGTAGAGGAAAGCGTCTCTTACTTAAATCCTCCTGTAAAAAGCGTGTTCGCCGGATTTTTGACAAAGGTAAAACTGGTTAATCCGGATATTGTAGAGGCACTTCATGGCATGAACTCACAAATTGAAAATGAAGTATTCCATGAGTGGTGTGATGCTATCGCAGCGTGTCAGTATGACCGGAGCTTAAAAACGACTCTGACTCCTATCGTAAGCAAGCTGTCCGATATGCGAATCGTTAACGCGGAGCTGGAGTATATGGTGTTTGAACCAAGAAAAGAATTTATAATGATGGCACTCCTTGAAGTCGGCAATATTCCCATTATGTACCTGCTAAACAGAGACTGGTATTATACTTTGATGCATACGGCAGTTGGACAAATTGTTTTGTCGGTATGTGCAGCAGCAATCTTTATTTCAACAGCCTTTGTGATTAAGCTTACAAAGCCCGTAGAGTACAGGAGGTGATGAGATGATGGGACAACTATTTTTGGTAGGATTCTTACTTTCGGCAGGACTGTTCTTTCTTTTGGCAGAGGTTTTGAAGCTCCCCGCTTTGAGTACGTCAAAAGCTATGCGGGGAGCAGGAAGCAGCAGTAAAATAGCTTCTGGAACCGTGGAAGCCTGGTTAATGTCCGGTGCAGTAAAGGTGTCGAAATACATTCGATTGGATGAATATAAGCACAGTCGTATGAGCAATGTTTTAAAAGCGGCAGGTTATTCTGTGACCCCGGAAGTATATGAGGCATATGCCATCACAAAGGCCGGAGCTATTCTGTCAGGAATTATTCCATGTCTGATCCTGATTCCGTTACTTATTCCTATTGTGGTGTTCCTTGCGGTACTGTCATATTTCAAAGAGATACGAAAGGCGGACGAACAGCTGAAGGTAAAAAGGGATCAGATTGAAGGAGAACTGCCGCGGTTCGTGGCAACCATAGAGCAGACCTTAAAAGCCAGTCGTGATGTACTGGCGATGTTGGAAACATACAAGAAGAACGCCAGCTCTGCTTTTGCTCAGGAGCTGGATATACTGACGGCCGATATGCGTTCATCCAGCTATGAGGCAGCACTTACTCGATTTGAGGCAAGATTTAATTCCCCCATGTTATCCGATGTAGTCAGAGGACTCATTGGCGTCCTAAGAGGAGACGATAGTGCTGTATATTTTCAAATGCTGGCTCATGACTTCAAGGCGCTGGAACTTCAGCGTTTAAAAGGTCAGGCACAGAAGGTTCCTCCAAAGATCCGTGTGTATTCCTTTGTGATGCTGATGTGTTTTCTGCTAACCTATCTGGTCATCATTGCAATACAGATTATGGATTCTTTAGGTAGCATGTTTTAGGAGGAATTTATGGTTAAAGATGAAAAGAGACAGAAAGAGGATAGTGGGAACATGCGCTATGGCGTATCACGTTCAGAGAGTGGGAGAGATGGAGGACGCTATGTTTTAAAACTTGGACAAGGTGGTACATCTATACAAAAACTCCTGCGTTCTCAGTGTGGGGAGGGATATGTTGATGTGGCGGTACTGGTTCTGTGTGTTATGCTGGTGATTGCCGTCGGGGTCAGTGTTCTGCCGGTATTTATCTCCAAAAATAAGCTGGACATCTATGCAAGTGAGCTTTGCCGTGAAGCAGAAGTGGCAGGATGTGTTGGGGTGGAAACCACCCGTAGAGCACAGATATTAACGGAACAGACAGGTCTTAAACCGGATATCTCATGGTCCCAGACTGGAAAAATCCAGCTGAATGAAGAGTTTACGGTAACTTTAACCATGCAGACAGATATCGGGATTTTCGGAGGTTTCGGCAGTTTTCCTATTACTCTGGCAGCTAAGTCATCTGGTAAAAGTGAGGTGTATTGGAAGTGACAACTGTTAAAGTCGGTGATATACTAAAAAGTAAGAAAGGTTCGTCTTTTCCTCTTACCGTTGCAACAGCACTTGCCCTTTTACTACTTCTGTGTGTCATTTCGGAGGGCCTCCGATTGATGATTGTCGCACAAGGTGTTCGTGATGCAGTACAGTCCGCTGTGATTTCGACTGTAAATGACAGCTATGATGACGTATATCACGGCGTGAGGGAAGGTTACTCGGGAGCATATCAGCCGTTTGCGGATGATTTTGAGGAAAGTCTGGATTATGGTGATATTTACAGTCGTTTGGATCAAGTGCTTGGATTAAGACAGGAAAAGGGATATCATGTGAAATATGCCGGGAGCACAGCCGAGTTCCGATTGTCAGCTCTATCTGTCAGTTTAGATAACATGCCGTTTGCTCCTGCAATTCCTGACAATTCCAATGGTCTTTTGGTTGATACGACAATCCGGTTGGAAGTTCCGGTATCTTTTGGAGGAAACTTTCTTCCGCCTATGACAATAAATCTGAAGGTTATGGCTAAATATATGCCTTTATTTTAAGTTCTCACATATGTATCATAGACTTGCGAAAGTATCTGTGGTAATGTGTGTTACTGAAAAAAGGTTAACTTATACTGAATTAGGGGGAAATTCAAATGAAACTATCTGACAGGAAAAAGAAATGGGGTATTGTCACAGGAATCAGTGTTATGTGTATCATCCTGGTAATTGCTATTGTTTCCCGTTTTAAGAAGGAGACACTTATTGAAGCAGAGGCAACTACCGCTGCGATGATAACAACTACAGATTCTCCGACCATTTCAACACTTAGTGTCACGGGAGAGGAAACGACAACTCCGGTTACTACGCAAGAAGTAAGCGTTCAGCCTACTTCCACAGAAGCGGGGATACAGAATATGGATACCGCAGATTCAAGCGGTACCGAGCAGAGTATTCAGCCAGAGGTAACAAAACCCGCTGAACCTATAGAAGAAGCAAAAAAAGATCCGACTAAAACACCAAGCGGAGAAAAAGTAACTACCGCGGTGCAGGCGGAAGAGAACAAGGTTCAATCAACGACTGCACCTACGCAATCATCATCAGAATCAGAAAATAATCATGAAGGGGAAATTTATGTTCCCGGTTTTGGTTGGGTAGAAGATAATGGTGGTAGCGTATCTGGAACGACCGCTGAAGATATGTTTGAAAATGGGAATAAAATTGGTTCAATGGATTAAATGTAACAATTATCAGAAAATGCATCACCTCAGATTTATGGGTGGTGCTTTTTTTTGTGGAAGGGAGCAGTATGAGAGGTATTTTTTATCTGATTCTTATGATTCTCATGGTGACCTTATTTCCAGTAACAACCTATGCAATCGGCGATGGAAACATTGACAATGGTGGAGGAAGCATGGGACAGGGAACCTCACAAAACAGTTGGACTCCGGGAATGGAAGGGGTTCGGGTAACTGTGGTGGAAGCTGAGAGTCGAAAACCGGTCACCACACCCATTGATCTTACAAATAAGAGATTAAGCAATATTTCATGTTCATTTGGAAAGGTTTGCAAGATTTCTTATTCGGAAGGAGCTATCCTTGCTTTGGATAAAGGAGCATATCAGTTCGTGAACCCAAGTCAGTCTCTTCCGAGAATTATTAGCTCGAAAAGCCTTGGAGTAGCTAGCATTGAGGCGATAAAAAGCTATTTTACAGATGAACAGGTCATACGAAGCATCGCAAATCAGACAGGAATGGATTTTGGTGTATTGATTGGTGGAAGGTATAAGCTGTTGCTGGAACCAATTATATATGTTAAATTTCAGGGATTATATATGGCAATGACGGCAACAGAAGCAGCCATGTATGATGAATTAACAAGCGGAGCGGTACGTGCTGTGCTTCCAACGTCTGCTTTTCAAAACTTACCTCTTTCCATGTTTTTGGAGGCGGAAGATTTGGGGTATCCAGCATGGAGTGGACCAAAAACAGGTATTAGAACTAATCAGGAAATAAAAACAGCCTTGGGTTTGGGGATTGTTCGATTTAAAGAGACAGATATACCGCCAGAAGCTGAGTACTATGATTACGAATATAGAATCAACACAGAGGTGATTACCTCAGTAACTGTTAGCGGAGAGCAAGCTGATCCAGATAATCCTGTAAAAGTTAAATTTACTGTTGGGAGTGAGACTTATACAGTAAGTGGTGTGTATTATCCGGAGGGAGATAGTCAGTTGGTTTGGGTAAGGTGGACGACACCTTCTACTCCGCAGACCATGATTATACGTGTATCTGCGACAGGAGGAAGTGTGGTAAATAAGGGGACAATTACCGCAAAGATTGTAGACCTGTTAGGAAACGATCCTCCTAATCCACTGGCGGATGATCGTAACGACTCATACACCGCCTCATCTATACCAAATAATACCCAGAAGACCTCGGCGTCATGGGGAGTCTGGCACCCATGGTGGCAGGAGAATTGGGTGTGGCATGACGGAGATGACGATGACGATGGATATTGGGAAGATGAGGGATGGTGGGAATTTGACTGGAATGCATACAGTGCAAGTCTTTCGGCCTCTATGAGTATCAATCCGGATGAAAAAGACCCAACTGCTTCAGTCAAAGATATAAAAAGTGGATACGGAATCAATCAAGCTACAACTGCTCATGTTAGTACCAATCAATCATTAGCTGTGACAAATGCACAGACGGCATTGACTTATTTTCCGGAATTTAATTACCGGACCTATTGGAGGATGCTTGATCAGACTCAGTCTGGATATAATGCAAAATTTGAATTTCCGAAAAATAAATTTTCAACTTATAAACGACGGACGCATTTCACTCCCATATGGATGCCAGATGGCAGATATACACCGTATACATGGCTTTTTGACTGCTGGACCCCTGATGGTATGCTATCCATGAATCTAACTGACTCGGTGTATATTCATGGAAGCCTTTGGGACGATTGGCATATCGCTCCTGTAATGCCCTGATTGGTAGTAGGAAAGAGTGCACTGTTAACTTGGTGGTCTATTTTAAAATTATAGAAAGAGGTGCAATTTCAATGAAGCTAAAACGTATCCTTGTAATCCTTAATATAGTATTGTTGTTGATTTTGTTGTTTGGAATGACTGCACTCGCTGCTGGAAGCGGTGATGTTGCTGGAGCCGTTGAGAGTACATGGAATGATGCGTCCAGCCAAATAAAGACTGTTGTTAACAAGGTGGTGTTTCCCGCTATTGACTTAATTTTGGCAGTCTGCTTTTTTGCTAAACTTGGGACTGCATATTTTGATTGTGCGCCCGTAAAGGCAATGTAATAATTCTGGACTTAGCAAACCAGCGGGTAAAAGCTCATTTGCCCGTCATCGACCGGCTTACCTGAGAGGGAAACCTTATAGGGGAAAATAGCACACCGGTAAACCCATAAGTTGGGCAGTTGTCAGTCCACGACTGAATGGGGAGATGAAACAGATGATATGAGGATAAAAACCATACTGTTTAAAGCGCAGTCCGAGAGGTTTATGTAGGAGCTATGGCGAAAGACAGCTATCGCCGTACCGTACAGCTACAATACATTAGTCGAGTATATGTGGGCGAGCTTCTGTACGGCTCAACTCTGTATGGAGATAAAGGACGGAAACGCTATCCGACAATCATCTAAGCTATTGTTACTTTGCTAAACGGGGATTGCCTAACCCGAAATGCCGGAAATCCGGCTATGTGTAATGCCTTTATGGTGATAAATCTCAAGGCTCTGCCAAGAGAGATGACGCTGAATATTCGGTATGGCAACGGAGCCGCCGTAGTAGTCCGAGTGCGGTAACGCCGCATACATGGCGAAGGGCGGCAGCTTGTTATCTTAACAATAAAGAAAGGAAGGTGTGTGATACACCATGAGAAATCCAATCAATATGTTAAGCAGTTTGCAAAACCACAGCAGTGACAGGTCGTATACCTTTGAACGGCTCTATCGAAATCTGTATAACCGTGAGCTGTTTTTACTGGCATATGAAAATATCTATGCCAGCCAAGGAAATATGACAAAAGGCACCGATGGCAAAACCATCGACGCAATGAGCCTAAATCGCATTGACGGCATTATTGCGAGCCTAAAGGACGAGAGTTATCAGCCACAACCATCAAGAAGAACCTATATCCCAAAGAAAAATGGAAAAATGCGTCCGTTGGGAATCCCATCTTTTGACGATAAGTTGTTGCAGGAATGTGTGCGGCTCTTGCTGGAAGCAGTTTATGAGGGCAGTTTTGCGAAAAACTCGCATGGTTTTCGCCCTAATCATAGCTGTCATACGGCACTTAGCCAGGTGCAGGTCTGTTTTACCGGCGTAAAGTGGTTTGTTGAGGGAGATATTAAAGGCTTCTTTGACAATATCAATCATGAGGTTATGATTGGGATTTTAGCGGAACGCATCAAAGATGAAAAGTTTCTACGTCTTATCCGAAAGTTTCTCAAGGCTGGATATTTAGAAGGCTGGCATTACCGTAACACTTACAGCGGTACGCCGCAAGGCGGTATCATCAGTCCCATTCTTGCCAACATCTATCTGGATAAATTGGACAGGTATATGGAGGAACTGAAAAAGCGGTTCGACAAAGGAACGGAACGAGCTGTTTATCCCGAAACATACGAGCTGGAGAAAAAGCGTGGGGTGATTGCCAAGAAATTGCGCAACACCAATTCAGAAGAAGAAAGGCGGCTACTCACAGAAAAAATCCATGAGATTGACCGTGAAAAGCTGACTATGCCTTATTCTGACCCGTTTGACACCAGCTTCAAGCGGCTTCAATATGTCCGTTACGCTGATGATTTTCTTATCGGCGTTATTGGCAGTAAAGAGGACGCAATCGCAATTAAGGAAAAAGTGAAGGCGTTTGTTGCCGAAACGCTTAAATTAGAGCTGTCCGACGAAAAAACACTGATAACCCATTCTGAAAAAAGCGCGAGGTTTCTGGGGTATGACATTTATGTTCGGCGCTCTGCCGCTACCAAAAGGAATAAGGCAGGGCGGCTTTGCCGCCACTTGAACGGCACTGTGTGTCTTGAAATGCCGCATGAGCTAATGCGGAAAAAGCTGATAGAATACGGAGCTATGACCATTGAAAAGACGGTTCACGGCAAGGACAACTGGAAAGCCAAAGCCCGGTATTACCTTAAGGATAACGATGACCTCGAAATCCTTGACCAGTATAACAGTGAAATCAGGGGCTTCCGCAATTATTATCGTATCGCCAACAATGCCGCTCATGCCAGCTCTTTCGGCTATATCATGCAGTACAGTATGTTTAAAACATTTGCGACCAAATATCGCACCACCATGCGTAGAATGATTACAAAACTGCGTATCGGTAAGAACTTTGGAGTGCGTTTTATCGATAAAAAGGAAAAATCCAAAACACGGCTGTTTTACAATGAGGGTTTCGCAAGAAAGCCTTTGCAGAAAAACGCTGTGGTAGATGTAATCCCGAATACGGTGATGTATTCCAGCAAAACAAGCTTGATGGCAAGGCTGTCCGCAGGGCAATGCGAGCTGTGCGGCAAAACTGACTGTGAGATTGAAATTCACCATGTCAGGAAGCTCAAAGACCTAAAAGGTAAAAGCTATTGGGAGCGCTTTATGATTGCGAGAAACCGCAAAACACTGGCGCTCTGTATAGACTGTCACGAACAATTACATAATGGCAAACTGAATTAATAAGTGGAGAGCCGTGTGCATCGAGAGGTGCAAGCACGGTTCGGGGGCGAGTGTTTGGAAACCTGTCATAGAAATATGATAAGGCGCTGGGCACTTAGCCTACATCGTAAGCATGGTCAGTTTGAATTTGCTGCACCTGCTATTCTTTTTGCTTGTCTTGTTTTTACTTTAACATGTCCTTTATATATCTGGGGCATTTTAGGTATATAGTCTAAGCAGGAGCCGTTGCATTTTTGGTTTGATGCAACGGCTCAACTTCGTGATAAGTAAGATTTTATTTGGTTGGACTATTTTTCAAAATCCCGTGCAATGCTCATTTTATTCGCCCAATGATTTTCTTAAATCTATAATATAAGTTTCTTGTTGCCTTTTAAGATATGACTTTACAAATAAATTCATAATGGGATTTGCGACTTCAACTTCTTCTGTGAATTCAATCTTTGTGCCAGATCCGTCTTTTGAAAAAAGCCCAATCCAATGCCCGTTCATATTCTTGTTTTTTATATCAAATTCATAGCGTTCATATGGATTTTTCATCGTAATAGTAAACTGAGTTTCAAATCCATCTTTCGTAAATTCAGTAAAGCTATTGCCATCATCAGATACTTCTATTCTTACTACATTACTACGCCAAGCATACGCTGTATTGTCAGTAACAATGTTCCAAACGGTTTCGATAGGACTACAAAAATTTGCTATAATAGTTGACTTCTTTATCTTTTCCACCTTCTTGTTATAAAAATTCGCTTCTTAAGCGTAAACTTCGATTACTACCTTTTCAAAAACATTTGACTGAGTAGAAAATCTAAGAAAAGTTTACCATAGAGACGAAATGGATACAAGCAACTCATTATGAATTAGAAGAAAAGCACAGCGAGTCAATACTCCTTTGCTTAAACTTCTCCAGTTGCTTATTTTTGTTACAGCACATCCATCATAAGCTGAAATATTTGTTTGCTGGTTTCCGGATCACGGCACATAAGTCTGTCAAGCAATTCATCGGTGAAGCCTTGTGCAAATACTACTGCTATCGGTGCAAGCAGAAACCGCTTTTTAAGTTGTATGTTAAGTTCTTCCATAAATGGCTCACCTACAATCTGAGAAATTTGGTTATAAAGCTCCTTCAGTCGGAAGAAATCAATCGCATCCTCTATAATTTTTACTTGTTCTTTTACAAAGCATTCAGTTGCATAAGCTTGCAGCTCGTCTTCAAGAAAAACCAGAAGCATATACAATTGCGTGTTATTTTCCTGAAAGGATAATTTTTTTCTCTGCGCTTCATAAGTTTCCAATATCCGATGGTAAAGAGGGTGTGGACTATCTGGCTCAGTGCCGTCCAGTACATGAAGGCATAGGCTCTGGAATTCACCGCATCCCATAAAGCCATCGCTAGCGGCCTCATAAGTAAGTATTGTGTTGATGCCCTCGAAAAAGAGGGAGAGGTAGCAGTCCAGCAAATAACCTTGTGTTCCAAGCCTCTGCCGGATCTGCTTGGCAAGCCTTAGCAGTGATAAGAGGGAGTCTCCAGAGTATTCAACCTCCTGCCTTCCAAGGAAACTGGATTTGTGTTCAAAGATATTCATAGTATCCCGACCTTTCATAATGTGGTCGGGAATTTCCCGTATTATAAAAGCGCATGCAAAGGCGGGGGTAAGTACACCCCATTTCCCATGCACACGCTTATTTTTTCATCTTGTGCCGCACCGACAGATGAAGTATAATAATCTTGTCGTGGTGCCGCTTTGCGGTTGTGCCGGGTGGTCGAATCACCTTAGCGCAGGGTTGATGTGTTCCCGCACATCAGCCTGCCATGACGTTTTTTATTGTCGGGGAAACCCCGCCAATACCATGTAAACTCAGAAAAGATAAAATGTCAAGTCATGCTTTCCGAATATCTCGGAGGGCTTTTTTAATTTAATAAAATGTAAGGTAAAAATAGACGCAAATTGACTTTCACTGAATAAATTGATATTATAATGTGTATAATAATGATAAAAAATGAAGTTGTAATATCACACAGGAGGTGAATACGTGGAACGAATTGGATATGGAGAACACATTAGCAACGCTGTAGAAAATATGCCCTATGAGTGTGTAATTCAAACAGAGGATATTGCTAAAAAGCTGGCAGCAGAGTTTGAACTTCCATACGATAAAGCGAAAGTCCTTACAAATGTAAAGTTAAAAAGAATGGCTGACAAAGGAGAAATTGAGAGAGTACAAAGAGGAGTATATTGCCATATAAAGCAAACCGTTTTTGGAAAGGTGACGCCAAGCATAGATGAAATAGTGATAAAAACTCTGAAGATACAGGATGACAAAAGAATTGGATATGAAAGCGGAGCATCTTTGCTAAACAGGCTGGGTCTTACAACCTTGCTGCCACGTGATATTGAAATCACTACAAACCGATATGGAGCAAAACTGCCAGTAGGCTGCCGCATCGTGACATGTAAGCCTGCTGTAACAGTAACGGATGAGAACTGGAAACTTCTACAGTTTATCGATTTGATAAGTGAACTGCCCAATGCCCATATTGATGCAGAGAACCCGGAACAGTTATTGCGCCAGTATGCAAAAAAACAGCAGTTAGATACCCTTATGCTTATATTTACTGCGCGTAAATACTATTCCCCCAAAGTTTTAATACCGCTCATTGATTTATTTATGGAGGTGGAATATGAAGTTACATCAGGATAGAGATGCTTTTGAGGCACTGATCTTTGATATTAGCCGTAGAACCGACATTCGAAGTGACATCATAGAAAAAGATTATTATTTAACCTTACTCTTACGTGAATTAGCGTCCAGACAAGATACGCTTCCGGCATACTTTAAGGGAGGTACCGCCTTATATAAGGCAATCGGACGCATGAAGCGCTTTTCAGAAGATATTGACTTGACTGTTGAAATACAGGACAGTTCAAAGAGTCAGGGGAAAAAACGGCTGGAAACAGCTGCTAATGGATACCATACACTCTCCAGGACATCCGATAAAGCAAGGGAAAGTAACCAAAGAGGAAGTATAACCAGTGTATATGAATATACCCCTATCACTGTAGTTGATGTCCAGGATGAGCTGCAACGCTTTGGATATGTGAAGGTTGAAGCGACATCTTTTACAATCAGTGAACCAGTTGAACCGCTGGAGATTTCACCGCTTATTTATTCGGAAGCTGCACCTGATCAGCAGGAAATTCTGGATTCAGTTTATGGGGTCAAGCCATTTGCTATTAATACCATTAAGCTGGAAAGAATTTTTGCAGACAAAATATTAGCTGCAGAGTTTTATTATCAGAGGCGTATGCTATTCGACACTGCCAAGCATCTTTATGATCTTGCTACGATGATGGAGCAGGAAAGAATACAAAGTTTACTCGCCGCACCAGATGAATTAAAGGCAATGCTTGCATATAAGCGCAGAGAAGAAAGAGAACGGATTGGGAGTGATCTTGCAGAAAAACCATTTTCAGATTTCAGCCTGTTTCAAGCAGTTGGTATCGATACAGAGCTGACCGCTGCTTTTATTCGAATGCAGGAAATATACGTATTTTCCTCTAAAGACCTGCTTTCTCCTGAGCATCTTACTGTAAGCATGAAGGGACTGAATGAAACACTGATTAAACTGGATGAGGAACTTGAGCTATCACAAACAGCCAGTGAAGGTGTTGAACAGCAGATGCTTTAAAGCATAGCTTGCTGAAACAAGAATAACGACAAATTGCAAGGCTTTCGCATATTTTTGCGAGAGCCTTTTTTTCGACCCCACATGTTATAAGGGGATTATTTGAGTGATAGGAGCCTGAAAGGGCTCTTTTTTTGGAGGTGATGCCATGTTCATATGGGACTTTGTAGCCGATACGGTGCTGGGTCAGATTCTTGACTGGATTTATGGTCAGATCATCGGATTTCTGGGAAATTTCTTTTCTGCAATGGGTGGTATGGGGGCGGAGCTGTTCGAGATGAGCTGGGTTAAGTCTATAGTCCTGTTCTTTGTTTATCTGTCTTGGACGCTCTATGGTACCGGGTTGGTAGTATCCATGTTCGAATGTGCGATTGAATATCAGTCCGGAAGGGGAAGTATCCGTGATACTGCTCTTAACGCGATTAAGGGCTTTATGGCGGTAGGACTGTTTTCTACGGTTCCGGTGGAGCTTTACAAGCTGTCCATCTCTCTGCAGAGCAGTCTGACAGCGGGCATAACCGGCTCTGGAAGCGGGTTGAACACTCTTGCAGGCAACATCATAAGCGAGCTATCCGCAGCAGGCAGCCTTGAGAGCGCCGGCAGTGTTGGCGTATTTGGTGGGCTAGGAATAAGTACCAGCCCCATCATGATGCTATTTATCCTGATTATGATGGGCTATGCCGTAATTAAGATATTTTTTGCAAATCTTAAGCGCGGAGGAATCCTGCTTATTCAGATTGCAGTGGGGAGTCTATATATGTTTTCTGTTCCTCGTGGCTACATCGACGGTTTTACTGGCTGGTGCAAGCAGATTATAGGTCTGTGCCTGACTGCTTTTCTGCAGGCCACCATTCTCATTGCTGGTCTGATGGTTATTAAGGATAATGCTCTGCTGGGGTTAGGTCTGATGCTGGCAGCAGGAGAAATCCCCCGGATCGCCGGAGCCTTCGGGCTGGATACCAGTACAAAAGCCAATTTTATGAGCGCTGTCTATGCAGGGCAGACAGCCATGAATATCACAAAGACCATTGTGAAGGCGGTGGCAAAATGAAGCTGGTATATATCTGTTCCCCTTATGCAGGGGCGGTTGAACGAAATGTAAGGTTTGCACAGGAAGCCTGCCGCTATGCCATCTCGCAAAACTGTGCCCCGGTGGCTATGCATCTGCTTTACCCACAGCTCTTAGATGATTTGGTTCCTGAAGAACGGAAAATCGGTATTCAAATGGGACTTCGGGTACTTACAGCCTGTGACGAATTATGGCTGTGCGGCTCTCGCATTAGTACCGGAATGCGCTGTGAGCTTGCAGAGGCCAAACGGATGGGTATCCCGGTTAAAAGAATATCGAAAGAACAAATACAAGGAGGGTTGACTATTATGGAACATTGTAAAACAAGTACGAAGTGTATACCAGAGGAAGCGCCTCACTCTGGCATACGGCTGCAATATTGACTGAGCCGCTAACTCTCGGCAGTCTGTTTGATGGGATAGGAGGCTTTCCGCTGGCAGGCGTCCGGCAGGGATTTACCCCTGTGTGGGCCAGTGAAATCGAACCGTTTCCCATCGAGGTAACAAGACTGCGCTTTCCCGAAATGTGCCATGTGGGCGATATTACAAAGTTGAATGGTGCGAAGCTTGCACCTGTGGATGTGGTCTGCGGGGGCTCACCCTGTCAGGATCTTAGCGTAGCTGGTAAGCGCGCCGGTTTGCAGGGAGAGCGCTCTGGTCTGTTCATGGAGCAGGTTCGGGTAATTAAGGAGATGAGAGCCTATGACAAAGCAAACGGAAGGTCAGCTGACGCTGTTCGACCTCGATATATGTGCTGGGAAAATGTCCCCGGAGCTTTCAGCTCCTCCGACTCCGAGGATTTCCGGGCGGTGCTTGAGGAAACCTGTCGAATTGCGGACAGTTCCGTATCTGTACCTCGACCTCCGGGAGGGGTATGGAAATCTGCTGGGGCCATATTGGGATATCAATTCTCCATTGCTTGGCGAGTATATGATGCTCAATACTGGCCCCGCACCCCCCAGAGAAGAAAACGTATATACCTTGTCGCAGATTTTGGAGGTCACACCGCACCAAAAATATTATTTAAGCAAGACAGCCTGTTTGGGGATTCTCAGACGAGCGGAGAAACGCGGCAAGGAGCTGCCGTCTGTTCTCAAGAGAGCATTGGAAATCCAGGCGGGAGTCATGGAGAATGTCTGACTCCATGGGATGTGCAGAGCCGGCGTATTTATGAAAGTGACGGTGTATGGCCTTCCCTTTACGGAGGTGAAGGCGGAGGACATGGCTATGTAACGGCAGAAAAAGAAAATGAGACGATACCTATTAACACACATAGCTCAATCAGGCATAATTGTTTGGGAGAAAATACCGGGTTTGGCATTAGAGAACAGGACAATTCAGCTATAACCCTGCAGGCAGCGGCACAATCTTATGATGAATATACTTACAGTGCATTTGCCTGTAATCAACGGGATGAGGTAAGGGATTTAAACGATGTAGCTGGAGCTATTCAGGCTCAGCCTGGCATGAAGCAGCAGACATTTATAGCGGAAAGCAATGAGATTACAACATTTCATATTAACCAAAGAGACGAGATAATTGACTTAAATGGAATATCCGGAGCCCTGTTGGCGACTTGTAATATGCAGATGCAGACCTTTATATCAGAACCGATTACCGGTTTCAATATCCAAAGTGGTGATTTCAAAGAAGCCACATCACATAACTCGGCGTACTGTATTGCCGGGAACATCATTGACCGGCAGGATCACAACGGCGGAAACGGTCTCGGCGTTCAGCCGGATATCAGCTATACTGTGACCTCTACTGACCGGCATTGCGTATTTTCTCAGCAGCGCAGCGATGAATATGCGCAGAATGAAGTGGTCAGCACCCAAAGTGCCAGGCAATACAAGGATGCCACCGATCTTGTGTGTGAGGCAGACGTTGCCGGACTGGATTGCCGAAATGGGGCTGAGAATGGTGATTTAAGCGGAACGCTCCAGTCTAAGACAAACGGAGGCTATTCCCTCAACAATGTGCATCCCATTCGCGTCGGTAAGCTGATACGAAGGCTGACACCACTGGAATGTGAAAGGCTCCAGGGTTATCCTGATTTCTGGACAGATATCCTCGGAGCTTCGGACAGCGCAAGATATAAGGCACTGGGCAACAGTGTGGCGATTCCCTGTGTGGAGCATGTGCTCCGGGGAATCGCCTATTTTTTACGAAAATTTAAAAGGGAACAGGAGGAATCCGTATGTACATATACCCCGATAATTTAAAATCAAAGGCCACGCTCTGGCTGTGGCAGCTCCGGGACATCGGCATTATCGGCGTGGGGCTTTTAATTTCTGTGTTTGCATTGGCACAGCTGTGGCTTTTGCCACCTATTGTGATTACCGCCCTTTATGCCTTTTTAACGATACGTTTTGATGATATCAGCATCCTTGACTTTATTAAATATGCCTGCGCCTTTTTTATAACAAAACAGCAGACCTACGAATGGGGGTATCCAAAATGAGTAAAAAAAAGATAAGCACAAGTCAGCGTCAGGTTACCCGTCAACTGATTGGAACCAGAGAGGTGATGGATTATTGTCTAGAAACCTACAGGAGCGATCGGCTGGTGTATTTTATGATTAAACCCACCAATATTTCTGTTTTATCAGAGGAAATCATATCAGCTCGGATATATGCACTGATGACTGTTTTAAAAGGTATGGCGGAGCTGGAGTTTCTGTGTCTAAACAGCCGGGAAAGCTATGAGGATAACAAGCGTTTTCTGAGAAACCGCATGGAGTTGGAGACCAATACTGCAGTACGAAGGCTGCTGGAGCAGGATCTGGTACACCTTGACCGTATTCAGGTACAGATGGCAACGGCGCGGGAATTTCTCGTCATCATACGGCTTCGTAACGAAAAGGAAAGCGAGGTTTTCCCTTATTTAAGCCGCATAGAGAAAACCTTGCGGGAACAGGGCTTTATTGCAAAGCGGGCTGACAAAGAGGATATAAAGAGACTTTTGGCGGTGTATTTTGAGCAGAATGTTACCACTGAAAAGTTCGAGGACTTCGATGGTGAGAGATGGGTTATCTTAAACGAGTGAAAAAGGCGGAAAGCCAAGATTTTTCTCGGTTTTCCGCTTGGCATATTAATTCAATCTATCTGGGATAAACGCAATTCGTAAAACTGGCGCACCCAGGCTGGAAAATCGTTAAATGCTGCTTCTTCAAGAATTTTTGATAGTGTTCTTTTGCCAACACGTCTGTCCATAATCGCCAATGCTTTTATGATATAGTTTTCGGATTCAAGAGCTTCTTGAATCGGCATATTACGAAATTGAAGAACCGCCTCTAAAAAATCCATTTCATAGTAAGTGCAGTTGGCATCCCATTTAGACTTCATTTTTTTGACCAGCTCTTCATAAGGAGAACCTGGCATTTCATTGTATAAGGGTGTAATATCTCTCTCCTGATAATACATTTCTATCCATGAAAAACAGACCATCTCTTTGCCATCAAGCAGGATGGCGGCTCTGCCATAGGAGTTATGTACATCATGATACCGAGTTAGAAAGTATGTTACCCTGTTTATTAATGTGTCACAAAGAGTTTCACTCAATTGCTTTTTAAGCCCTGCCCATGATTTGTAATGAGTCATAAATTATTTTCCTCAGATTGATCTAAAACGTGTTTTCCTTTTGTTCCATCGGGATTGATGTATAATCCATCAATGATTTCGTTCATTCCGCCGCCGAATGACCAGTTATTTGCTTCTACAAAGGCAATGAATTTATCATAAAACTCGTCAAACGATAGGTTTTCAGGGATTTCCACACAGCCCTGTATTTCAATTTCTTTACTCATAACATTCACCACCTTAATTATTTAACTGCCAATCATAGTCATTTGCACAGTTCTTTTCCATTATGAAATTGGTTAATTTAGTATCATTACGAATTACTGTATTTTCTTTGAGTGTACGATAGCCACGCTTTTCAAAAAAGGGTTTAGCAGTAATGGAAGCATGGGTTGTAAAAAGAGAAACACCGGAAAGGATAGCCTGCTGTTCCAATTCATTTACAATAGCTGTAGCAATACCTATGTTTTGGTAATCCCTGTGAACATAAAGTCTATCAAGATAGCCCTTATTGTCCATATCACCGAACCCTGTAATCATGCCATTTATTTCTGCAATAACCGTGTTGTGTTTCAGAAAAGATTGATTCCAAGTATTTAGGTCTACCTTCCCTGTTGCCCAAGCTTTGAGCTGAGCTGTGGTATAATCTTTTGCGTTTACGGCATGTACGGTATCAAAAAAAAGCTCTGCCAATGCAGCACAGTCCTCCGGTTTGTATTTTCTTATTTGCATGATGTCTCCTATAAAGCATTTAAATAATCTGTACTTGAATACAGTTCTAATTCTGAAGATAATTATACCTTACTTCTCCATCAAAGTGAAGCAATTTGTCCTTAAGTCGTCGCGTAATGTGGCGGCTTTTCCTATACCCAAATTCAAAAACAGAAAGGAAGAAAGCGATGGCAAGAAGAACAAAGTCTCAATCCTTGCCGAAGGAGGATACCAGAGTCCAGGAATTTCTGGACATGATAGCCCCCTCGGTAATCAAATTTAATACCGATCACTTTATCTGCGGCAATACCTACCGATGTGTGTGGGCACTTCGTGAATACCCAACCGCTACTGATGAACAGGCTATCCTTCGTCATCTTGGTGAAAAGGACGGCGTGACGCTGCACCTCTATACCCGTCATGTTACCCCGGTAGAGGAAAAGAAGATCATCTCAAATGCTGCAAACAAAAACCGTATGCAAAGTACCAGTACGCAGGATTTACAGCAGACGGTCACAGCGGAAAGTAATCTGCATGATGTTGCGACTATCGTGGCGCAGATGCATCGGAGCCGGGAACCACTGCTTCATGTTGCTGTGTATATAGAGCTGACCTCTCATGACTATGACCAGCTAAAGCTCTTACAGACGGAGGTTTTAACCGAACTTATTCGGAGCAAGCTCAACGTGGACCGTCTGATGCTGCGCCAGCAGCAGGGATTCCAATGTGCCATGCCCTCTGGTTATAACGTGTTCGGAGATCAGTTTGAACGGGTGCTTCCAGCCAGCTCGGTCGCAAACCTGTATCCCTTTAATTACTCCGGCAAGACCGATCCCAACGGCTTCTACCTTGGTCGGGATAAATTCGGCAGTAACATACTGGCGGATTTTAACCGCCGTGCTGATGACAAAACCAATGCTAATATCCTCATTCTTGGAAATTCCGGACAAGGCAAAAGCTACCTTCTTAAGCTCATTTTAAGTAACCTGCGGGAATCCGGCATGCACATCATTGGACTAGATCCCGAAATGGAGTATGAGGAACTGGCCCTCAATCTCGGTGGCTGCTTCATTGACCTCATGTCCGGCGAATTCATTATCAATGTGCTGGAGCCAAAAAGCTGGGATGAAACCGGAGACCCAAAAGATACAGAGGCACCCCAAGCATTCCGGCAGACCAGCAAGCTCAGCCAGCACATCAGTTTTCTAAAGGATTTTTTTCGTACCTATAAGGACTTTACTGACAGAGAAATTGACACAATTGAAATCATGCTGGGGAGGCTTTATGAGAAATGGGGTATCACCGATCGAAGTAATTTTGACCGTTTAAAGCATACGGATTACCCCATCCTTTCTGATTTGTACGACTTCATCGAAACGGAATACAAGAACTTCGATGAAAGTCACCGTCAGCTTTATACAGCAGATTCTCTGCGGGAAATATGTCTTGGACTCCATTCCATGTGCAAAGGAGCGGAGTCTAAGTTTTTCAACGGCCATACCAACATCACCAGCAATGATTTTATAACCTTTGGTGTTAAGGGTGTGTTAAATGCCAGTAAAAATCTGCGAAACGCCTTACTGTTCAACGTGTTGTCCTATATGAGCAATGAGCTTTTAACCACTGGTAACACCGCTGCCAGCATTGATGAACTGTATCTGTTCCTAACGAACCTGACGGCAATTGAATATATCCGCAACTTCATGAAACGTGTGCGTAAAAAGGAAAGCGCCGTCATTCTTGCCTCGCAGAATTTGGAGGATTTTAATGTAGAGCATATCAGAGAGTTGACTAAACCACTGTTTTCCATCCCGACGCACCAGTTCCTTTTTAATGCAGGCTCCATTGATGCAAAATTCTACATGGATACTCTCCAGCTGGAGAAATCCGAATTTGAGCTCATCCGTTATCCCCAGCAGGGTGTGTGCCTTTATAAATGCGGCAATGAACGCTATAACCTGATGGTACATGCACCGGAGCATAAGGCAAAGTTGTTCGGAAAGGCAGGCGGTCGCTGATGACCTTCCGGAATATACGGCGAAGGGAGTATAACTCATGGACATGAAGGAACAGCGGTTTGGCATTGAAATTGAGATGACCGGCGTGACGCGTGAACAGGCAGCAAAGGTTGGCGCCGAATATTTTGGAACTGCCAGCCATTACGACGGCACTTGTTATGATACCTATTCTGCGCTGGATTCTCAGGAGCGTAAATGGAAGTTTATGAGTGATTCCAGTATTACTGCACAGAAAAAATCCGGACGTCAAATCGTTTCCGCGCCAAGTGAATACAGAACCGAGATGGTCAGCCCCATTTGCCGCTGGGAGGACATCGAAACGGTACAGGAGCTAATCCGCAAGCTTCGGGAGGCTGGTGCAATTACCAACAGCTCCTGCGGCATTCATGTGCATGTGGACGCATCACCTTTTGACGCAAACACGCTGCGGAATATCACCAATATAATGGCAGCCAAGGAGGATATGATTTATAAGGCTCTGCAGGTGACTGTTGACAGACAGCACCGATGGTGTAAGCCGGTAGATAGCCGCTTTCTGGAGGAACTCAACCGCAGGAGACCCAAAACGCTGGATCAGGTCAGCAGCATCTGGTATAACGGCACGGATGGCAGCCATGAGCATTACCATGACAGTCGCTACCACTGTTTAAATCTGCACAGTGTATTCCAGAAGGGTACGGTGGAGTTCCGTTTATTCAACAGCACTACCCATGCCGGCAAGATTAAAGCGTACATTCAGCTATGTATGGCGATTTCAGCACAGGCCCT
Source organism: uncultured Lacrimispora sp. (assembly GCA_964402355.1). GTDB lineage: Bacteria > Bacillota > Clostridia > Lachnospirales > Lachnospiraceae > Lacrimispora. The sequence goes on along the minus strand of CAYOCB010000012.1, from coordinate 47,158 downwards.
GAATCAGCGCTGCGCCAGCCGAACCAAGACACAGACCACTAACGAAAAATATACGTTTCGTACTTGGCTGCTGCGCCTTGGTCTTATCGGAGATGAATTCAAAACTGCAAGGCTGCATCTGTTGGAACATCTGGATGGCTGTATTGCCTGGCGTGACCCGGCACAGGCCCAGCGGCAGAAAGAACGATTACGGCAGAAAAAAGAACGGCATTTAGAGGAGGAGCAGAGTGTTTCGGCGCAGCCGGAGTCTGTAACAGAATACGAAACAAATCAGGCCGGGGAAGAAGAGCAAAGCCCCGGTCTAACTATGTTCATGTAGAAGGAGGAATGCCTAAATGAAAAAAGAAACCTTATATATTGCTTATGGCAGTAATTTAAACCTTACTCAAATGGCCTATCGATGCCCAACTGCCGAGGTGATAGGGACTAGTGAAATTAAAGATTATGAGATGCTGTTTCGGGGGAGTCGCAGTAGTGCTGTAGCAACTGTGGAGCCTCTTATCGGTGCAAGGGTTCCGGCTCTCTTGTGGAAAATTCGCCCCCAAGACGAGCTTGCTCTTGATCGGTATGAAGGATATCCGAATTTTTACCGAAAGGAGCTGTTTCCAGTGGAGTTAGGCGGCAGATCAGTAAATGCAATGGTGTATATCATGAATGATGGGCGTCCGTTTGGAGCCCCTTCGGATTATTATCTTAATACCATTCTGGAGGGTTATCATTCGGCTGGTTTTGATACGGACTTTCTGGAACAGGCAGTGGAAAAATCGATCCAGTTAGCACAGAGTCAGGAACAGTATGAGCCGCAGCAGGGGAATCTGTTCGGACAGAAGTGGTGGTGAAAAATAAGTTTTACTGCCTTTTTGGGATAATTCGTGTGTATGTTTACGAAAAGGAGGTGCAGCCATGGCTGATCCTGTAACAATTACCCTAGTGGCAAAGGCAGCAATTATGGCAGCTGCAGATAAACGGACCTGGAAGGCGGTGGGTGTTCTCATTGCCGCGATTTTAACACCTTTTTTCCTGATTATTGTCATGATTTCCAGTCTTTTGTCCGGAACTGCGAACCATAACAATGCCGCTGTTCAGCTATCCTTTCATGATGGAGTTATTTCAGGTCAGGTACCGGAGGATTATCGAGAATATATTGAAGATATGCGTAAAAGTTTTTCGGAGCTGGATGTGATTATTGCTGAAATAACATTGATGATTGAGGAGGGAAGTCTTGACCCTGTACAGGTTAAGGCTATTTTTTATTCTCTGTATTTCGGCGCTGAATCCTTGCGAGGGATTGATTATCAGTCATTTACTGACTGCTTCGTTCGCTACGAGGAACGCACTCGTACATGGTCGGATGAGGACGGAGTGGAGCATGAGGAGACCTACACCGCAGCGGTGCCGCTTACTTCCCTTCCAGTAATTTATAGAAATTTAGAAAGTACACTCGGGCGCAGGATTTCTTACGAAAATCAGGCAAATGCATCAGAAATTTATTACCGGGCCTTGTATGGAACCGGCGCAACAGGCGAAGGAGACCGATTTGAACAGTGGTCGGATTGGCTGCCGGAACAGTTTGTCAATCCGACCTATGATCTGACTGCCGGAGAAACTGGTTCCCAGGCTGTTCAGCTTGCGCTGTCCCGTCTGGGAGATCCTTACTCACAGGAGCTTCGCGGTCAGGCAGGTTATACCGACTGTAGTTATCTCGTACAGTGGATATACCGTCAGCTGAGGGTTAATCTGCCTGGCACCGCTGCCGAGCAGGGAAAATATTGTGTAAACAATGGTCTGACCGTTTCGAAAGCCGATCTTGCTCCAGGTGATCTTGTGTTTTGGAGCCACAAAGTAAACGGACGTTATCTCAATATTACTCATGTGGGCATTTATGCTGGCAATGGCAAGGTAGTGGACGCCTCATCTTCCAGAGGACGGGTTGTGTACCGGGACCTGTTTGATGCAGACAAGCAGGTGCTGTATGCAAGACCTTATGCGAAAAATACGGCAAATTGAAGACCGTAATTGCTGGAAATAAAAAAATTTAAATTATAGGAGGAAAAGCAATGAGCATGTCAGAACTAAAGGTATCTTTTCCATCGGAAAAACTGGAAGCACTCCGTTTTTTTATGGACAAAAAAGAGCTCACCATTGAACAGGAGCTGAAGGATTATCTGGACAAAACCTATGAAAAAGCAGTTCCTGCGCAGGTGCGGGAATATGTGGAGAGTCGCATGGAACAGGTGTCTGCGCCGCAGGAAGGCCAGGATACATCCTCTGCAAGAGAACGACCAGAACGACCTGTCCGTCAAAATCGCCGCCAGAGAGAGCAGGCAGCTGCAGAGACACAGACAGAACACGTGCCATCCGAAACACCATCAGAGGATTCTCAGGAGGAAACGCCGGGTATGACTATGGGGATGTAACTGTAACCAGAGAAAAAAAAGGAGGTTCATGCCATGATCAAGCTTGGAATAGACAATGGAAACTACAATACAAAATCCTCAGAAGGGATGCTTTATGCTTCCGGTTTTACTGCAAGTGACCGGGAGTTTTTAACACCGGAGCTTCAGCTGTTCTATGAAGGCAGCTATTACGCCATCGGAGAGCGACGACTGCGTTTTCAGCAGGATAAGACAATGGAGCAGGATACTTTTATTCTCACCCTGCCAGCTATCGCCGAAGCTATGAAACGTGTTGGTGTAACTGATGCAGATATTATGCTGGGTGTGGGGCTTCCCATCGACAGCTACGGTACACAAAAAGATGCGTTTCGGCAGTATTTTCTACAAAATGTGTCCTTTGAATTCGAAGGAACAGCATACCGATGTCGTACTTCTGACTGTAAAGTGTTCGCCCAGGGACATGCGGCACTGTGCCGGTATTATCCTCGTTTGCAGGAATATAGAAGCATTACCCTCGTTGACATCGGCGGTTATACGGTGGATGTTCTCACAGTCCATAGTTTCAAGCTGGAGCGTGCAAGCTGTGTTAGTCTGCGTTTGGGAACGATCATCCTCTATAGCCGCATTCAGGACACTCTGCAGAAAAGTGGCATTCTGCTTTCGGATGCTTTGATCACTGATGCAATCCGAGGGAAAATTCAACACACTGATCGTAAGAAAATTGAAGAAACAGTGGAGTATGAAGTGTCTGCCTACTGCAAGGAACTGCTGAACGCTCTGCGGGAACGAGGCTTGGATTTAAGGCTCCCTACTGTGTTTGCAGGCGGCGGAGCGGAGTTGCTGGAATCTCGGCTGAGAGGAAATGAGATTAATATTGTTGCTGTGCTGAACCGGTTTGCTAATGCGGACGGGTACAAGCTCCTGCTGGGATAAGACTATGCGAAAACGATACTATCTGTCTTTTGATATGGACGATCCCAGACACCAGGAAGCCGAGCGGCTGTTCACGCAGCAGGCCAGCCGTCACCGAACCGAATTTGTGGTGTCCAGTATTCTATCCGCTAAACAAAACAGTCATATGGAACAAATTGTGCGGCAGGTTGTTCGGGAAGAGATAAATCAACTCTCATTGAGCGTTACTCCCCCAAAAGAGGAGCAGGCTGTGGCAGCACAACTGGAGGATCTTCCAGGCAGTCTGATACATGCACTTGAGGATTTCTAGAACCCTGATGTTTAACCCAGAAGAAAGGTTGCACCAATTTGGCTCAAATTCATAGTCAGTTGCTTAAGATGTTTATGATGAATGCACCAACTTGGCTTACTTAAATGGAGGTTAATGATGAAAACAACTCTAATTCAAATACATTACGAAATGGAGAAAATGGAAGTTCTCCGGCAGTATCGAAATGACGCAGAACTAAAGGCAGAACTGGAGGCTGTGCTTCAGGCACTCTATGAAAAAAATGTTCCTGCAGAGGTTCGGGAACGTATTGAATCAGCAGGCAACATATAGGAATTTACGCTTTAAACCCTGAAATATTGAAAGTGGTCAGAATCGTCAAAGCTGTGAAAAGTAAAAACTATAAAAAACAGGAGGATTTGCACAATGGAATATAAAGAATTTATGGAAGAAGTAGAACGGCATATCAAGGAATATTTACCTGAGGAATGGAAAAATGAAGAGGTATCGGTTCGTCAGCAGCTAAAAAATAATGGCATTCAGTTATATGGAATGAGTATACGGCTACCCGGAAGTGATCTTACTCCGCAGATTTACTTAGATAATGCCTACCAATCTTACAGCATGGGTGTCAGTATGGAGGAAATCCTAAAAAAGCTTGCGGAACAATATCTGAAGTCAGTGGAAACAGCACCGAAGCTTGGCATACATAATTTTAACTACGTAAATTGGAAAGATAGTTTGTTTATGTGTGCGATAAATGCTGATAAGAATCGGGAACTGCTGTCCTCTGTCCCCCATCAGATAGTAGAGGATCTGGCTGTTGTATACCGCTATTTAATTGAAGAGGATGGAGGCATTTTTGGTACGGTCCTAGTCAATAACGATCATTTAAAGTTGTGGAATATTGATTCAGAGATGCTGCATGAACAAGCTGAAAAAAGTATGAAGCAGCTTATGCCATATGAGTTCCATAGTATGGACTATGTAATTGCGGATATAATGGAATGTCCCATAGAAGAGAGTCAACTCAGCATGGAAAACAGCTTTATGTTTGTATTGAGTAATAGCAAAAAGTGGCAGGGAGCGTCTTATATGTTCTGCCCGGATGTATTGGAATCAGTCTCAAAGGAGCTTGGCGGAAACTATCTGATTCTTCCCTCATCGATCCATGAGTTAGTTTTGATTCGTGAAGAAAAGGAAAGAGGAATTGAGGATTTAAAGGATATTGTATGTGATATTAATCAAAGCCAGGTTGATGAGGAAGAACGTCTTTCTAATGAAGTTTATCGGTATGATGCGGAAACAGGAAGTATATCAATGGTATCTGATGGAGATATGCAGCAGGGTATGCATCTGGAGATGTAATGGTAAAAATAATATTTTACCCACTCAGTAAAGAATGCAACAACATGGAGGAAAGAGGCCCCCTGTTGCCGCCTGTATGCCCCTGTGACGCCTTTATCTATCAGGAGCGGAGTGTTGCGCCATAAGACAGTAAAAGCCCCCGTTGCTCCCGTTAACACCAAAATACTGGTAGTGGTAAGAACCGCCAAAACTGGGGTGAACCATGGGGTCGAAAATGATGCTGGTTAAAGGCAGGTGGTCGCTTCGCGCCCACCTGCCGCAAAACATCGCCCCGCAACGCGGGTCGTAGGCATTTTTAAGGTGCACCTAAATGGGAGAGTGGTCACCTCTTAGGTGGTCAAAACCTTCTAAAATCTGCTGCATAGCTTAGAAAACAAAGGGTTTCCCGGGGTACACCTGTCAGGTGGTTCCGGGACTTTTTAAGACAAGGAGACCAATCATGAGTGAAGAAATCAAAACACGCATCCCGCTCTGGCTCTATCCAAGCACCTTAGAAGGGCTGGATGCAATTATACAAAAAGATAACTGTAAAAGCCGAAGTGAATTTATAGAAAATGCAATCCGTTTTTACAGGGGATATATTTCTGCAGAGGACGGTATGAAGTATCTGCCGACCTCTATCACTTCCGCCATGTCGGGAATTGTCAGCTCATCAGAAAAGCGCATGGCTAGACTGATGTTCAAGCTGTCGGTCGAAATGTCAATGATGATGAATATCCTTGCCACCACTGCTGATGTGGATGAAAATACCCTGCGCAGACTTCGGGGCAAGTGTGTGAATGATGTGAAAAAATCCGTCGGTTCCGTGACTTTCGAGGATGTTGTAAAATTCCAGAAGGGTGATTAACCATGCCGCGGATTATCTTTAAATGCGGTTATATAAAAAACGACCCGGAGCATGTAAAGAACCTGGTCGGGTACATAGGGACACGGGAGGGAGTTGAAAAGCTCCCGCGTTACCGGAAAAACCAGCCTGCCACACCTAAGCAGTCCGAGCGTATTAAGGATATTCTCAGACAGTTTCCCGATTCCAAAAGCTTATTTGAATATGAAGACTATAAAAATAAACCGACACTTGAAAATGCCTCAGAATTCCTTACCGCTGCCATAGATCATAATCTGGATCAATTGTCGCGCCAGGAGGTTTATGTCAATTACATCGCCACCCGCCCTCGTGTTGAAAAACTAAGCAGCCACGGATTATTCACCGATGAGGATCAGCCGTTGGTTCTATCTCAGGCAGCCGAAACTGTTGCCAAACATACCGGAAATATCTGGACTCCTATTATATCCATGCGCAGGGAGGATGCCGCCAGGCTTGGCTATGATAATGTATCTGCTTGGATTGCGCTCATACGTCAGCAGCGAAATATTTTTGCAGAACAGATGAAAATCGCACCGGATAACCTGCGATGGTATGCGGCTTTTCATAACGAAAGCCATCATCCGCACTGCCATATGATCATTTACTCTGGCAATCCCCGTGAGGGATACGTTACGAAGCAGGCAATAGAAAAGATGCGAAGCAGCTTGGCAAGAGAAATCTTTCAGCAGGACTTACTGCAGATTTACTCAGAACAAACCATCCGGCGAAACGCACTGACAGAAGAGAGCCGGAATATCCTTCGGGAGCTTTTAAATCGGATGCAGACAGAAAACTGCGACAATCCTGTGATAGGAGAACATATGTCAAGATTGGCGGAACGTCTGAAGCAGACAACTAAAAGAAAGAAATATGGCTACCTGCCAGTATCGCTCAAAGAACTTGTCAATCAGATTGTAGATGAGCTGGCAAAAGATGAGCGTGTCGCAGCGGCCTATGCATATTGGTATGAGATGCGAAATGAGGTTCTGCATACTTACAAGGATAAGCTGCCTGAACCGCTCCCTCTATCCCAGCAGAAAGAGTTCAAGCATATTAAAAATGTAGTAATTGACGAGGCTGTAAACCTTGGAAATATGAACTTTACTTTTGAAGGGGATGAAAACGCTGAGCCTGCTTTCCAAGAAGAAAGTTTTGCGGGAGAGATCCCGGAGGAGCCAGCAGCAATATGGGAACCGGTATTACTGGCAGCGGATTACGATGACAGCTTTTTCAATCCTCCGGATAGAAGTTTTGGGGCGGGTACCAGACAACCGGAGTCAGGAAAACCCCACATTGCCTGGAATGACCGGTATAAGAAAGCTCGTACCTTCCTATACGGCAGCGACATAACGGAACCGGATTTTGAGCAGGCACTGTTCCTGTTCCAGGAGGAAGCTGTGGCTGGAAACGCCCTTGCCATGCATGACATGGGACGGATGTATACGGACGGGCTGGGCGTCGTGATAGATGATGAAGCAGCATTTGAATGGTATCATAAGGCTCTTTCGGCATTTATGTATATCGAAGCAGAAAAAGAAAACCGGTACATAGAGTACCGGATTGGTAAAATGCATGCTGTAGGACTTGGTACGGTTCAGGACTACGAGAAAGCGGTCGGCTGGTTTGACACAGCCGTATCTAAGAATCACAAGTATGCCCAGTATTCCCTTGCCGGTCTGTATTACCGTGGGCAGGGTGTTGAGCAGGACTTTCAGAAATCCTTTGATTTATATTACCAGGCAGCAGCGCAACATGTTCCCTATGCAAGCTATGAGCTGGCTAAAATGTACCGTGATGGTATTGGAACAGAAAGGAACCCAGAAAACTCAGAGCTGTACTTTGAAGAAGCCTTTTATGGATTTAAAAATCTGGAGGAACAGAGTCACGACGATAAGCTCCAGTACCGCCTGGGACAGATGCTCTATACCGGAACCGGAACGGAGAAGAATATAGAGGCCGCTATCGGTTACTTTGAAAAATCGGCTCGGCTTGGAAATGTTCACGCTCAGTACATGCTGGGAAAGCTCTATCTGGCTGAAAACAATGGACATACCAATATAGAACTGGCAATTGAGTGGCTGACCAAGGCCTCGGAAGGCGGCAATGATTTGGCGCAGTACGCCCTTGGCAAGCTCTACCGGGACGGAAATCATGTAGAAAAGGATACACAGAAAGCAATCTCTTTGTTTACGCTTTCCGCTGAACAGGATAATTCCTATGCCGCATATGCCCTCGGTAAGCTGTATCTTGACGGAGAAGATGTACCCATGGATATATTTAAGGCAGTAAATCTGTTCAGGAAAGCTGCAGAACAGAATAATTCGTTCGCTCAGTATCAGTTAGGTAAGCTCTACTTGCTTGGTGAACATGTCCACAAAAATGTGGAGGATGCAGTCAAATGGCTGAATGCATCTGCCGGGCAGGGAAACCAGTACGCACAATACGCCCTTGGTAAACTATATTTACTGGGCAAGGAAGTACCCTGCGACAGGGAAGCAGCCATCCAATGGCTCACCCGTTCAGCCGAGCAAGGCAATATCTATGCACAGTTTTTCCTTGACCATCTGGACTCCTTCCGTGACCCTTCCCTGTTTCTTACCGCAACAAGACTTTTGCACCATTTAAGCCAGTTATTCCGAGAGGAAGAACGAAAGCTCCCAGGCGGACCGGGTATACAGGTGGAAAGCAAGCTGCGCCGGAAAATCAGGGAGAAAAAGATTGCCCAGGGGCATGCCCGAGACGATCACGAACAGAGACTCACGACATATTAACAAAAGGAGGACGCCCATGAATAAAAAGTATCCGATCAGGCAGAAGATAAAAGCACTGCCTGATAGAAAACCTAACCGTCTCACATTCAACCCACCTGCGAAACATGGTGATTTTTTTTCACCGCTGTGGAAAGTGCAGGCATTAAAAAGGAGGTGGCCGGGAGATGGCATATATTCACTTTACTGATGAACAAAAACATCGTGCAAATTCGGTTGACCTGGTGGATTTCCTGGAACGCCAGGGAGAAAAGATCACCCGCTCCGGCAGGGAATGGCGCTGGAAGCGGCATGACAGTGTAACGATACGCGGCAGCGAATGGTTCCGTCATAGCCGGAAGGAAGGCGGTCACGCCATTGATTTTGTACAAGAGTTTTATAATCTAAGTTTTCCTGAAGCTGTACAATGGCTTCTCGGTGGTGAAGCAGGCGTCGAGTGGAATCAAACCTCTAAAAGCGCATCTCCGCCGAAAAAAGAATTTAAGCTGCCGAGAATGAATTCTGATATGCGTCGAATGTTTGCCTATCTGATCAAGCAGCGATTTATAGATCGTGACGTGCTGACACATTTTGCCCGTAAAAAACTTATTTTTGAGGATGCAGAATATCACAATGCTGTTTTTGTAGGGCTGGATGAAAAGGGTATCGCCCGGCATGCTCATAAACGAGGCACTTATACCCAGGGTGAACCCTATAAAGGCAACGTTGTGGGCAGTGATCCCAGATGCAGCTTTCACTGGAACGGTAAAAGTAACAGACTCTATGTTTTTGAAGCTCCGGTGGATATGCTGTCTTTTATCACACTGTATCCAAAGAACTGGCAGGAATACAGCTATGTCACCCTGGATGGCGTTGCAGAACATGCCCTTCTTTATCAGCTCCGGCAGAATTCCCATCTGCAGGAAGTCATCCTTTGCTTGGATCATGACGAAGCTGGAATCGAAGCAAACTCACGATTAAAAGACATCCTTTCAGAAAATGGATACTCAAACACAACCGTGATGCAATCCATCTACAAGGACTGGAATGAGGATCTAAAAGAGAGACATGGTATAAATCCCATTTCTTCAAAGGAACACCCAAAGCTGGTATTGCTGCCACAGGTGTGTGCCATACTGCCAGGTTTATGTGAGATTCTTGCAGCACATCGAGATATCAGAAAGTTTATGATAGATTGCCTTGAGGAACTTAAACCGTTTGTAAAAACTGGAAAGATTGCACCGAAAAACGTGAATGTTGTCAGAGAATGTTTGCAGTGCATAGCAGCTGGTTCCCTGCTATTGGCAAAGGAACTGTGCCGCCAGATGGAGCGTCCGGTGACAGTCCAGCAGCTTATTAAAAAGCTCCAGAGTAATTACCGCATTCATGAGGACAGGGGCTGGCTGCAAACCCGGATGGAGTATATCCGGCGGGATATGGCTGAGATTGACCAGATGACAAATACGCCCGGAATCCGCACAGTAGCTGACCAGCAGCGGCTTGGCAGTTTATATCTTCGGTTGGCGCTGGACTGTGTCAGAACGGGAATGTTTGCAGAGCTGGAGTCTCAGGTCTTACTGGCAAAACAAGAGCAGGCTACTAATATGTTGATACGTATGTAACAGGTGACGTTCTATAAATAAAATAATATTGTATTTTGTGCTAAAATCATATATAATATTAGCATAAAATATAAAAAAGGAGGTACTCCAGTATGCATACGGAAACCTTGGAGGCGCTTCTGGAAAAAAGTGACGGTGTACTATTTGCCAAGGACATCGCTAAGGCCGGAGTGCCAAATATTTATGTGGCAAAATTTGTAAAGGAAGGAAGGTTGGAGCGGGTAGAACACGGTGTGTATATCACACCGGATGTGCTGGAGGATCGGATGTTCATTCTGCAGAGCTGCAAAAGCCGAATTATTTACTCCCATGACACTGCCTTGTATCTTCATGATCTGACCGACCGTGATCCTCTGGCATACAGCGTGACAGTCCCCACCGGCTACAACACTAAGCGCCTGGTGGAGGAAGGTCTGGTGGTGTTTTCCATCAAACAGGATTTATACAAAATCGGAGTTGAGGAAGTCAGGACGCAGTACGGAAGAAAGGTACGGACATATAATCCGGAACGAACCCTCTGCGACATGATCCGCAGCCGGAACCAAATGGACAGCGCCCTGCTTCCCGACGCAATCAAACGCTATGTACGCCGTAAGAACAAAAATATCCCCCTGCTGATGCAGTATGCCAATCGGTTGCGCGTGGCAAAGCTGCTGCGGCAGTATTTGGAGGTGCTGTTATGAAAACATCAAGACAGCTCAATGCACTTATACGAAATATGTCGAAGCAAAAAAATATCAATTCGCAGATTATTTTACGAAATTATATGCTGGAACGTTTGCTGGAACGGATATCTCTGTCACCCTATAAGGAAAATCTGATATTAAAGGGCGGAATGCTGGTTGCTGCCATGGTAGGACTGGATACCCGGACAACCATGGATATGGACACGACGCTCCATGGCTATCCAATGACAGAAGACGCTATCCGCTCCGTTTTTACAGATATACTATCTGTTCCTGTAGATGACAGCATAACCCTGACACTGAAAAAGCTGGAGGAAATACACGACGATGCCGAGTATTCAGGGCTGCGTGTAACACTGGAAATGCTCCTCGATGAAACAAGACAGACTCTGAAGGTAGACATCACTACCGGTGATCCCATTACGCCTCGTGCGGTCAACTATGCTTTTAAACTGCTTTTTGAAGATAGAACCATAGAAATTAAGGCATATACACTGGAAACCGTACTTGCCGAAAAGCTGGAGACTATCTTTTCGCGGGGGACTGCAAACACCCGCATGAGGGATTTCTACGATGTGTATATTCTCAACCATACCAGAAAATCTGATATCAGCGATTCCGTTTTAGGAAGTGCATTTGCACGAACCGTACAGAAAAGAGGCAGTGATTTTTTACTGCATGAGAATCTCGGACATGCTGTCTATACGCTGAAGGACAGCCCGGAGATGCTAAAGCTGTGGGAGCGGTATCAAAAAAAGTATGCCTATGCATGTGACATCCCGTGGCAGGATGCAGTTGATTCCGTTTTGGAGCTTACCAACGGAATCTCGATGACAGAACAGCAAGACATGGATATGAAAATGGAATTCTAAACAATCTAAAAACTCTAAAACCGTCAAGGAGTATGTAACGCTCCCTGGCGGTTTTCTTTTACCTAAATATAAAATGGAGGTCAGACTATGCAGGCATCTCAACTTATCACACTGATTGTCGCAGGTACGACAATGTTTGGCGTAATCGGTTTTTTATCCTTGCTGGCCCATTATTACACCCTTAACGGCATCAAATCAAAAACTGTGGGAGATGGACAGCATGGGACGGCAAGATGGGCCTCAAAGCAGGAAATCAAGCATACCTATATGGAAGTGCGATTTGAGCCGGAGAAATGGCGTAAAGGTGAAAGTCTTCCAAAGGTACAGGGGCTGGTTGTTGGCTGGCGGCGGGCATCACTTTTTGATAAGACAGCTCCCAACGGGTATGCACTCATTGATGACGATGACATCCATTGCCTGATGATCGGTGCTGCTGGTGTCGGTAAGACAGCCAATTTCCTCTATCCGAATCTGGAATATTCCTGCGCCTGTGGTATGAGCTTTGTCACCACTGATACAAAAGGTGATCTCTACCGTAACTATGGCAGTATTGCAAAAGATTACTACGGCTACCATGTAGCAGTCATTGATCTTCGTAACCCCACCCGGTCGGACGGCAATAACCTGCTGCACCTGGTAAACCGGTACATGGATTTATACCTTGCCAATCCTCACAGCCTGGTATATAAGGCCAGAGCAGAAAAATATGCCAAGATTACCGCTAAGACAATCATCAACTCCGGTGGTTTTGATACGGCTTCCGCAGGACAAAATGCTTTTTTTTATGACGCCGCAGAAGGACTGCTGACCTCTGTGATTTTACTTATTGCGGAATACTGTGAGCCAAAGCAGCGGCACATCGTATCTGTGTTTAAGCTAATACAGGATCTGCTGGCGCCCAGCGGAGTCAAGGGACGAACCCTCTTCCAGCTACTGCTGTCGCATCTGCCGGATGAGCATAAGACCAAATGGTTCGCTGGTGCGGCTCTTAACAGTGCAGAGCAGGCCATGCAGAGCGTCCTCTCCACGGCACTGTCCAGACTAAATGCATTTCTGGATTCTGAGCTGGAGCAGATTCTGTGCTTTGATACCGCCATCGACGCGGAAAAATTCTGTACAGAGAAAAGTGCTATTTTCCTCGTTATGCCAGAGGAAGACAGTACCAAATATTTTATCATAAGCCTTATTGTCCAGCAACTCTACCGGGAAATCCTCTCCGTAGCTGATGAGCATGGAGGTAGGCTCCCGAACCGGGTGATGATGTTTCTGGATGAAATCGGTACGATTCCCAAGATTGAATCTGCTGAGATGATGTTCTCTGCCAGTCGTTCCCGCCGTATGTCCATCGTCGCAATCATCCAGTCCTTTGCGCAGCTGGAGAAAAACTATGGTCGGGAGGGCTCTGCCATTATCATTGACAACTGTCAGGATACGGTGTTCGGCGGTTTTGCCCCCAACAGTGAATCGGCACAGATATTATCCAAAGCTCTCGGAAGCAAGACGATCATGAGCGGTTCCGTCAGCCGTGGGAAAAACGACCCAAGTCAGTCTCTGCAGATGATTGAGCGGCCGCTTATGACACCTGATGAATTGAAGTCAATGCCAAAAGGTCATTTTGTCGTGACGAAAACAGGAGCTTATCCCATGAGAATCAGGCTAAAGCTATTTCTTGAATGGGGAATTGTCTTTGGCAAACCCTATGAAATCATTGAGAAGTCAGCCAGAAAGGTCGATTATGCCGATCGATTCACCTTGGAGGAAGAAATTATCCGGCGTCAAGCTGTCTGTGAGGAAATGCCGGAAAAGTATGCGTCAGCTGAGGCTCCATCAGGAGGAATTACGCATTCTTTGGCCTCCATCAATCTCGATCCATTTGTTCAAAAGCAGAAATCCACAAAGGGGTGATGCTATGGGTTACTTTACCTCGCTTTATTCCTCTGAACTGCCGCACCGTGCAAGAACTGTCTATATGTATCTTTCTGACCGGTCTGATAAGGAGGGCAGATGCTATCCTGCGATTGGCACTATCGCCAGGGAACTTAAACTGTCCCGGAGTACCGTTAAACGTGCAATTATTGATTTAGAAAAAAATGGATATCTTACGAAAGAGCAGCGGTGGAGGGAGAGCGGCGGCAAGAGCAGCAACATGTTTTATCTAAAAAAAGCGGATACCAGATGAAAGACTGAAATATGATTCTCACACCAAGGGTGAAGTCTGCTTTTTTAATGGACCATGGTATGGTTCACCATGGACCATGTAGGGGAACTTCTCACTTTAAGAATATTTAACAGCAGAAAAAGAACAAGGATTGGAGAGGAGAGAATGGCAGAGGTATCGGGGGTAGTTAATCCTTGATTACTCTGTTTTACTATTAAGTACTGAAAGGATTTAAAGATATGGATCAGTTTTTAATTCTGAGTATAGAGCTCACTCTGGTTTAGATTTCCGCCAAAACTGCAGTTGAGTTGACATAATATTACCAAAAATTACATGTAGCCGGTTAATTGTTACATGAAGCACAAATTTGACGATTTATGGTATATAATGTAACATTAGAATAGTATTACATATTGATTAATAAAAAAGTCCAAACAGATGCGAGAGGTGCTATTTTATGAATGCAGTAACATCAGGGAATCTAATAATCAGCAGCGATCTGAACATCAGTGAAATCCAGGAATTTGATATGAAAATAGAGAAAAACTGCCATACCGCTGCCAGGATCACAGGATCTGTACCGGATGAAACAGGAGAGTCTCCGGTCTTTCAGAAACTAGAGGGAAGCAGTGTAACAATCTCAGCTACAGATGAAAGGGGGAATAAAGCCGTCCCGCCTATCTTTTGCGGTTTCATAAAAAATGTTGAGATATGGCAGGAAGGAAATGGGTATAAAGCAAGGATTGAGGCAATATCGCCTACGGAGTTGCTGGACCTAAAAGAGAGAAGCAGGTCATTTCAAAAGATTGATATGACTTATAAGGAACTGGTGAGAAGTGTATTATCGGATACAGAAAATGCGGATGTAATCTTTCATATCGAAGACCGGAAGATCGGCAGACCAATCTATCAATACAGAGAAACAGACTGGGAGTTTTTAAAACGGATTGCAGGGCAATTAGGAACTTCCCTGCTTCCAGGAGGCTTTTCCCTAAAGCCGGAGCTGCATTTTGGCCTGCCTCTAGGAGATTGGGCAGAAGAGAAAGGAATCCTGCCTGAGAGAACGTGGTTTGATAAGACTTACTATACATTTGACCAGGATCAGTACCATTTTGTAAAACATCAGTTTATTTGTTATGAAATAAGCAGCTATGAAAACTGGAAGCCCGGAGACCATATATCTATGTCCAATGACCGGGAAATGGTGGTGCTATCAAAAAAGTGCAGACTGGAAAATGGCCTGCTGGTTTACCATTATACGGTAGGTTCCCCAAAAGTATTCGGGACGGCGGGATATGATAATCCCAAAATAATCGGAGTTTGCCTGGCAGGAACGGTGCTGGAAACGAAACAGGAATCTGTACGGGTTAAGCTGGATATTGACGGAGAGCAGTCAACCCGAGAAGGGTATTGGTATCCATGGCTGCCGGAAACGGGTAGTTTAATGTATTGTATGCCGGAGGTTGGAGAGCGCATTACGATAACGTTTGATGACGGAGAAGGCATTGCCAGGGCCAGCAGGAGTATCCGGAAAAACGGAGCGGGCAATGGAGAGATGGGAGATCCGTCCAAACGGTATTTTACAACAGCAAAGGATAAACGGTTGTTTCTATTGCCGGATAGTCTGGGATTTGTAGATTTAAAGCAAAAGGTTCCGTTAAAAGTAGAAATTCATGACAGGACGGGAGCGGACATTGAGAGCAGCCGGGAGGTGACTGTCCTGGCTAAAAAAGGAGTATGGCTGAAAGGCAGCCGGGTATCTTTTCAGGCTCCCCAGGAAATTTCGATTGTAAGAAGGAATAGCCTGTCTCCAACGGTGATCAATATGTGCAATGGATTTGATTCCATTGGTAAATTTGGAAAAGTAAAAATGGAAGGAAGCAAAGATGCCGGATTTCCTGTTTTTGAATCTTCAGATCCCAAAGGATATGATATCGGTGGGGCGGAGAATGCTGTAATGGCTTCCACTCCAAGCTCAGCCGGCTCTACCGGGTTGGAACGGCAGATAACAGGAACAAAGGTAGATATGGTGAAGATCAGATAGGAATAGTTTCTAAGGGAGGTAAAAAGATGGGTAAGACCATAAAAATCGGCGGAGTGGGGAAAAGCCCTGCAATTGAAAAGGTCAATCGATTGAATGCAATCAGCAGCAGTCTGGAGGCAGCAGCCGTGCTTGAAAAGAAGGTATTCCAGTCGGAACAGGCTAAGGCGCAGGAACGCTTGAACAAAAGAAAGCAGATCATTGAGGATTTTGCCATCAGCTTTCAGGATAAGAATGAGTAAGGTGTAGGAATGATGAACATATTGTATGATCCAGACACAGAAGGGTGTATCCAGGAGAAGGTCATTATGGAACGGATTCCATTGGCTGATGCAATGTTATCAGCAGAGATCCCGGCAGAGCTTAAGCAAATGCCTGAAAGCATGAAAGACATGCTTTACCCATATGAAGATCGCCCAGAAATGATCTATTCAGACGCGGATGGAAAAAACCAGATGACATTCCAGTTGATTCATAAAAACCTGGGGCAGGAAGAAACAAGTAAAGCAGCAGAGTCGGTCAGGGAATACATAAGCAGCAGATATCCAAGAAGTGAGCTGTCACCGGTTCATTTTCATGCATCCGGACAGTATCCGGCAAGCTGGTTCACTATGGAACTGGAGGAAGCCGGAGGAATGCAGCAGCATGTAAAGGCAGTCCTGTCAGTCCAAAATGAAATGTTTCTTGCTACAGCGACTTACCCGGAGGAGGACTGCATGAAATGGGAAGTGCTGTTGAAACACTTCTTTAACACGCTGCGTGAAACAACTTAGCATATCAGGATGTTGGGAGGAAAACCAGATGGAAGAGGTTCAGGATGATGATATAGATAAAGTATTCCTTCAAATACAGAAGGAACTGCAAAAGATAGAACCGGATACGAAGAAGCCGGGAGGAGAACCGTCTGGCTGGTCAGAGTTTCATGGTCCTGGTTTTACAATAATGATTCCTGGTGGTTTTGAAGAGGTAGGAAGGGAAAAAGCAGCGTCGGTTTTCTTCTCCAAGAACCGTCCGGAATTGATTTTTGTCAATCCACATGAACATGCAGGACTCACGTTCCAGACTGCAATACTGGAAAATGGGATGAACGTTATAGATCTGGAATCTGAGAGGGAACGAATCCGCCAGATACTGAAACAGGCAGACGGAAAGAACGTTTTCTATGACCAGGGAAATGTATCTGGAACTGTCCCTGTCCTGTGGTTTGACTACAAAAGCTTTGCCGCTGATGAACGGGTCTATAACATGATGTTCCTGTTCGTTTCGGAGGGGGAATTAATCATAGGAACCTTTTACTGCATATTTAAGGACTACGACAGATGGAAGCCGAAAATCCTTACCATGCTTAATACCATACAGACAGAGGAGGAAGAGTGTGAAAGAATACAATCTTAAAACAGAGCCGTTACAGTTTATAGAGATCAGAGAACTTAAGGTAAGCAAAGAAATTAATGAACATGGTACTGCTGTAATAAGCGGATACATTGAAGATAAGGATGAAGATATTTATATAAATCAGCTGACCGGAGACGTATGGGAGAAAATAGAAGCAATAGGAAAAGATGGTGAAGCACAGACACTTTTCTGGGGCATTGTCACTGGTTTTTCCATTGAAAGTATGAAGGACCAGAAAAAGATGACTTTGCAAATAACTACGGGTACGTGTTTTATGGATTTAAAACCGCATTTCAGAACCTTTCAGGACAGTACAGTTACATATGAGATAATCTTTAAACAGATCACAGGTACTTATGAGAACTCAGGGCTCATCAAAACACGGCCTCTTACAGATGCAACAGGAAAACTGGTGCTGCAGTACAGAGAGACCGATTGGGAATTTTTAAAGCGGATGGCAGCAAGATTTCACAGCTTCCTCGTACCAAGCACCAGAACATGGGGAGTTAAATATTTTTATGATCTGCCAAAGGGGGAACGTTATGAACTTGCAGATCACATGAAATATGCAGTGAAAAAAGACCTGGGAGACTACCGCAGGAAACGGAATCAGGGGCTTTCGAAAATGCCGGAAGGAGCCTGTCTTGAATACATTCTGCAGAGTCGGGAGGAATATCAGATCGGGGACCAGCTGACAGTAAACGGACTGCAGCTCTTTGTCTGGAAAATGGACAGCGTATATGAGAGAGGAGAAATGCTTCATACATGCCATTTAAAATCCAGGTCTGGCATGGACTTTCCGGAAACATTTCAGGAAGACAGAACCGGCTGTTCCTTCCAGGCAGAGGTCCTGCAGGTGAAAGAGGATAACGTGATGGTAAAGGTCTTAAAGGATGAAAATCAGGAGCAGAATATAAATCTGTGGTATCCATACTCTACGGTTTATTCTACTCCTGACGGAACCGGCTGGTACTGTATGCCGGAAATCGGCGATGCGGTAAGGCTGCATATACCGGAACAAAGGGAAGAAGTGGCTTATGTGGTCAGCTCCATCCATCTGGATACGGAAAGCCAGGACCGGAAAAATCCGGAGCACAAGATCATCAAGAATAAATACCAGAAGGAAATCCGTTTTACCCCGGATTCCATTGTAATTACCAATAATCAGGGGACAAAAATAGAACTTAATGATGCAAAAGGGGTGCAGATTGTCAGTCAGAATGACATCTTGATAAAAGCAAAGGACGATTTGACGATTTCCAGTGAGACAGGTTCACTCATAGCGGCCGGGACGGCATCAGTCAATTTAAAACAGAAGACAACCAGCATCGACATTGATCAGGGTATCTCATTTACCGGAGGAGAACTGAAAGTACAATAGGCAGGAGGATCATGATGGACCGGTTAAAAGAATTGGAGAGAGCCGCCCAAGATGCGGAGGAAGAGTTATTTGCTTCCCAGTGTCGGAGACTTGAGAGGGAATACCGGAAAAAGGAGTACAGAAATGAAGCGGTGGATGCCTTTATACGGTTATTCAGTCAGGCAGTGGATGAGCAAAAGGAAGTATCATGGCTGGGAATCTGCTATCTCTACACCAGCCTTCAGACCGGAAGCCATGAATTCCGATTGTCCCTGTATGACGAAGAATTTTTTTTTGATCCGGCACCCACAGAACTATATTGGCGTCCTCCCTGCTTTTTTGAATGCTTTGAGGAAGATATGGAATCCGTGATGATAACCTTACGGAGACGGTATCCCAGGATCTGGAGCTATGAGGAAGAGGCTGTCCGCAGGATAATTGTGGAATATTACTATGCGGCTGTCCGCCAGCTGTGCTTTGACCTGGCAGGAGAGATCATGGAAACGGAAGCTTTTCAAAAGGCAGTAAAGGCAGAAAATTTCACTGCCTTTTTCGGAAGATATGAGGGAGAGGGGGAGATCCTTTGGCGTATGAAGGAAAGATGAAATATTTTACATTGACCAACGGAGATAAAAATCCTTTTCCGCAGATCTTAAACTGGAGCCAGTCCGTTGATGTAAGGAAGCTGACACGGGACGAGTACCAGAAGATTCCGCCTTTTATTCAGCTTAATGCGAAACTTGGAATGGACGGAATATTTCCCGATGTCATTGTGAAACCATATCTTTTGCTTTCCAGGTCAGCTATGGAGGTAACGGCTTTATATGATCCAGATATTCCATTTTTGTTTTTTGTACTATTTGACACGGAAAAAGGGGAATGTTCTTCCTACTACTGTCCTGTGCTGGAAAAAGAGGCGTGTTTGGCAAGGCAGCCCGGTCCCGGACAGAGGGAGATAATCCTTGATAGAAAAAAATTTAGTGGAGCTCCTTTATTCCGTGTCAGGACAGGAACAGAAAGTGCAGTAGTAATTCGTATGGATTTAGCGGAAAGTCTGCTGGAACGGGAGGCCATCGGTCTGAAGCTTAAGGAGGTAAGTGTATCTGACAGTAGCATCTTGAAATAAACGGTTGAAATAGGGGAAAGAGAGGAGAAAAAGCAATGAATGAGGCAGGTAAAATGAATTTAGGTCAGGGACCAGGAATGCTGCTTAATCAGGCCCAGAAAGCAGCAGACAGTAAGGAGTATTTGGTGGAGGGAGCAAAGCTTTTCTGTGTGAACGGTAGCAATATTACCCAGCTTAAGCTTCCGAATGGTCATGGATATACCAGCGGTGGAAAGAAAAAGGTAAACTGCAAGGATTGTAAGGCCTGTGAAAATATTCCATACTTTGGAGAGTGCCGAAAGAACGAGAAAGACCATAAGTGCGAAGGCTTCATGGATCTGGTTGATAAATGGGAAAATACAGCAGTAGGTACCGGAAAGGCCGAAACCGTAGGGGGAGAAGAGGCTATCAGTATGAGCTCTGTCCTGCTTTGCAAAAAGGGAGGAGTCATTATTCCCGTGACATCTGGACAGGGGTATGACGGGAAGATAAACTGGGCTGCATTTTTAAAGCGTTACCAGAATGTGTTCCGTTGGGTAGCTGGAAAGAATAAGCTTTGTCAGGTCTATGGTAAAGATCCCATCAATATGAATACAGGAAATTATATTTATGAAAAAGAGGATCTTGTGATAAATGGAAATCTGCCGTTAAGTTTTCAGCTGTTCTATAATGCGATGGATTGCGGCGACCAGCAGGTACTTGGAGAGGGCTGGAATCATAATTACGGTATCCGTCTGATAAAAATCAAAGAGGAAGAACTGTTAGGAATCGTCCTGGAAGACGGCCGGGAACTGCCTTATTGCCGGAAGCTGGGGGATAGTTATGCTCCGGTTATGGGAGACGGAGGAATACTAAGTAAATCAGAAAACGGTTACCAGTTTGAGCGGGAAGATGGTACTGTTTATGAATTCGACCAGGAAGGAAAGCTATGCAGTCAGAAAGACAGGAATGGAAACAACCGGAGATTTACTTACAACAGTGATGGACTTTTGGAATGCGTGGATAATGGAACCGGAGGCAGGCTGAATTATACCTATAACAAGGAAAGGAAACTGATCTATGTAGAGGATCATACCGGAAGAAAGATCAGTCTGATATATCAGTATGGGAAACTGCGGTGGTTTACCAATTCCATGGGAAACACCTATACCTATGAATACAATGAGAATGGAAAGCTAAATGGAATTATTACGCCCCGGGATATACTGGGAGTAAAGAATGAGTATGATGGAGCGGACCGGGTAAGGAAACAGATCATGCCCGATGGGGGTGTGACAGAGTTTCGGTATGATGATGAAAATAACCGCACCTACATGCTGGAGCAGAATGGGAATCTGGTTATTTATGAATGTGATAAACGAATGCGCAATGTCCGTACCATTTATGAGGATGGGGAAGAGATATTTGAATATAATGACAGGAATCAGAAGATTCGTTATACGGATAAAAACGGGAATACGACCCGGTATGCATATGATAACCAGGGAAATTTGGCTAAAGTTATTGACCCATTGGGACAAAAGTTTTTCATGACATACGATAAAAGGAATCTTCTGATCAATATAAAATATCCCAATGGAACGTCCATAAAGAACAGCTATAATGAGAATGGAAAGCTGACTGAGACAGTGGATCGCTGTGGATATTCCAATAAAATAGAATATGTGAACGGTAATGATATCAACAGAGTCATTCAGGCTGATGGAACGGAGTGGGGATTTCAGTATGACGGGAAAGGGCATATTTCCCAGATAACAGATCCTCTTGGAAATAGCAGAAGTTTTTTTTACAATGAATTAGGTCAACAGAAAAAATACATAGATGGAAACGGAAATCAGACTTTGTATTCTTATAACAAAGCTGGTAAACTGGAAGAAGTTACGAATGCTGCTGGAGATAAACGGAGATATGAGTACAATGACAGCGGAAGAATAATTGAAATAAAGGATTTTGATGATAGTATTCACCAAATGGAGTATGATGCGTGCAATCGGTGCTGTAAATATACAGATCCAGAGGGAAATGTCACCTCATATGAATACGATGGTATGGGGAAAATGGTTAAAAAATACCTCCCTAATGGAGGTGCTTATCTGTATTCCTATTCTCATTTGGGATATATTGAATCTGCCACAGACCCAATTGGTAACATTACTACGTATTGTCATGATCCAAATGGAAATTGTATAAGAATTACAGAATCAAATGGAGCAGAGACCTTGTATTCTTATGATGCCTTAAATCGTCCTGTATCCAAGACTGAAACAGATGGTCTCATAACAACTTATGAATACAATAGTAATAACCGTGTAGCCAAAGTAATGGATAACTTCGGGAATCAGTCGACAATTGAATATGATGATAAAGGAAATCCGGTTGATGTAACAGATGTTTATGGGAACCACACCCTGTTTTCTTATGATTGTTTTGATCAGATCGTGAGAAGAACGGATGGGGCAGGAAGAAAGACAGACTATAGCTATTATCCGGGAAAGCTCTTAAAAGAGGTTCGGTATTGTGATGGAGCGGGAAAAGAATTCTGGTATGACGGAAATGGTAATGTTATAAAGACAAAGAATCAAGATGGCTTTGTTGTGAATTTTACATACGATTGTCTGAATCGCTGCATTGAAGCAGGAGATGGCAGAGGGTATAAGAAAAAATATACTTATGATAAAACAGAAAATCTTACTTCATTAACAGATGCAAATGGTAATATGACCCAGTATGAATATACTCCAGGAGGAACACTGAAAAAGATAACAGACCCACTGGGAACTATTACCTGTTATGAATATGACAGTATGAAAAATCTGATATCAGCAGTGAAATCAGGAGAAGGTAAGTCTGAAACAACGGATTATCATAGAGATCTACTGGGAAAGATTGAGTCCATAACTAATGCGTTGGGGAATACCGAATATTATGAATATGATGCGATGGGAAATATAACGAAAAAGACGGATCGAGATGGTGGGGAAACATGCTTCAGTTATACTCTCGTAGGACTTCTGGAAAAAGTGAATTATCCGGATGGACGGGAAGCGCTGATGGAATATGATAGTTTGAGGAGATTAAGAGGAATAAAGGACTGGCAGGGATATACAGAGATAGACTGGGGAAAGTACAAACATCTGGAATCCATTACAGATCATAAGGGGCGCAGAGTTTCATACGAATTAGAACAAATGGGAAATCTGGCTGCAATTACATATCCTAATGGAAGGAAAGTAAAATACTCTTATGATTCATGTCTGCGTTTATCGAAACTTACAGATGGGGAAAATATTGTCAATTACCGGTATAATAAAAATGGGTTACTGGAAGAGAGGCTTTTTTCAAATGAATTAAAAACAGTCTATTCTTACAATCAGGCAGGAAAGTTAACCGGATTGGTAAATCAAAGTAGTGGAAAGATTTTAGATCAATATACCTATTCCTATGACCCGGTAGGGAATAAAACTGGTATTGTAAAAAACAGATACGGAGCTAAATCAGATAATGGTCAGTTCCAATATGAATACAATCCTCTGAATCAAATTACCAGAGTATTAAAAAATGGGGAAGTTTTGAGAGAATATAAATATGATGCATTTGGCAACCGTATTTTAAAAAGGGATGGGGAAAATAAAACTCTTTATACCTATAATCCTGGAAATCAACTGGTAAAGGAGATTGGGGCTGAGATAAAAGAATATGAATATGATTTAAGAGGAAATTTGTCACATGTATTAGTAAATGGAGGATTAAGCAGGAGATATGAATTTGATGCGGAGAATCACATGAGCCGTGTTTATGATGAATACGGTTTGCTTAGTATGTATCAATATAATGCTTTAGGCCATAGAATTGGAAAAACGGTCTGGGATAAAAAATTCCCCGATGGTGAGAGTGAACAGGAATATGTTCTTGATTTTACTAAAAGGGGAAGAAACCTGCTGGAGAAGATTGAATGCGGAGAGACAGTGGATTATGTATGGGATAAGAATGTTGTAAGTTCTATTGAAAAATACTGTAAAAAACAGTTCTTAAATGACGAGATGGGAAGTAGTGTCCGTGCCTGTTACAGCAACGGACGGCAGGCTGGATTATGGGAATATGATGAGTTTGGAGAAGTAGCAGATCAAAGTGGGAGGACGGAGCAGCCATTTGGATTTACAGGCTATCAATGGGATGAATCCAGCAGGACCTATTATGCTCAGGCAAGAGAATATTCTTCATCTTTAGGGACATTTATCAGCGAGGATGCTGTAAATGATATAATTGGACTTCCACAGACTTTGAATCATTATGCGTATTGCTATGGAAATCCTAGCAAATGGGTAGATGTAAACGGGCAATTTACTCAGAAAGAAGCGAATCAATTGATTTCCGACTATTTAGTCGATGAATATGGAAGGACATTTGAGGCTTGGAAGGATGATATTACCGACAAGATTGATCAGGTGGGGAAATCTGTACATCATGGTGTAGATGTAGTGGGGAAAGCAGTTAATGATGGGGTGCAAGTGGTAAAAGATGGAACTAGTGAGGTAAATGCCGCTGTTAACGAATTCTGGAGTAATGAAATTTATGGAGTGGATACTGAGTTGTATAGTGATATTAATGCAAATCTTACCGTTAAAACACATAAGGGAGGAAGTTACATAGTAATTTCCAAAGATAGTTATGATCAATTCAAAGGTTGGTATTTTAATTTATCCATGGATGTACCATATACTGAAGCTTCGATAGGTTTCAACCTTTCAGGAAAAGATATGGCTATTAATTCGTGGAAGACTAAGAGTTATATAAAGATAAAAGATGTCGATAAAAAACTTAACTATTCAATAGGAGGGGGATCCAACAAAGAAGGGCTATATATTAATGAAAGTTGGGGAGGTGGGAAGGATACGTTACCTTTAGAACTACCAAATGGGGTAACTATCGATTCACATGCAAAAATTATATGGTCAATTTCGAAAGATGAAACAATAGTGCCATGGGATACAATATTAGAGTGTGTTCGCGTTGTGGCATTAGCTTCTATAGCTATAGGGCTTGCTGCAGAAACAGGCGGATGGTCCTTAGGCTTGCTGTGTGGAGTATAGTATTAAATAACTAGTAAAAAGGAGATATCAATGAAGAAAATAATAAAATCCTTAGGACTCTTTATACTTGTAATGCTGGGACTATTAATAATATTGGCTATACCGATTGCATTTTTTTCATTAGAAACAAAAAGTGAGGAAGGTTCAGCAGATAATTCAAAACATTTAGTATTGGAATTTAAGGCAAAGGATATACCGACTTTCGAAGAACCGGCTCCAATTTATGCAGATACCAAAGAAGCGGCTCTAGTCGTGGTAAACCAAAAAAAATATTTTGGAGAAGAGTATTTATATGCAAGTAAAGTAAGTGATATAATAAAAATCTTTGAAAACGATGATTATGCAACAATGTTTTACTTTTCAAAAAAAGATTCAAAAGAAGGAGCACTTGTTATAGCTAAATTTAAAATAAAAATAGTAGAGGATAAAAAGCAATATGCATTACTTACTGCAATCATTCGAGGATATGGTAATTCTAAAAGAATAAAGGAAACACCAGAGAGACAATTCGATATATTTTGTCAGGCAATTCAAGTCCTTGATTTACCTAATTTAAAAGATTTAGGTATCACTGAAGGAAATCGATTTATATTTGGAGGACTTGATCCAGAATATGTAAAAAGGCTGAAAATAGAAGGTCAGAGTCCAACTGAAATTATTGAATACACTCTATATGGTGAAAAGAGATATTTTTGGTATTATGATAATTTAATTAGCGATAAACCAAGTTCACAATTTGACATAGAAGTAGAAAATTGAGAAAATGCTGTAGTATCAGTCACCAAAGCAGAGGCTTTTATTATGCAGAATATGAGGGCTACCGTTGGAGATTCAACAGAGATATAGAAGGGGTGATTCAAAGTATAGGCAATTTGGACTGTCATTGTTTTAACAACGAGTAAGAACAAAGAGATGTGCTGAATAAGTTGTTAGATGTTGTTGAAAATTATGGAATGAATATTATTTAATATAGGAGAAAAATATTGACATCGCGAGCAAATATATATTATTTTGGAGTAATAATTTGTATTTACTTATGGGAAAATATATTGTTTGGAAATTTAACAGCTTATTATGAAAAGGCAAAAGGTAAAATCCAGTTGCAAAGAGGAATAAAAAGAATGCTGTTCCCGTTATTTAAAATAGAAAGATTTACATATGTAAATCTTATATATCAGGTTTTTAACTTTTTCTTATTTATATTAATGATATGTATAGGTATTATTATAGTATTATTTGGAGTTAATGAATTTATAATATACTTGGTAAATATATATTCAAAGTTTCAAAAATTTTATTGGTTATTAGGTCCAATATTATTGGAACTCAGTTTGAAATATTTAGCATAAGTTTTATATCTGAGGAAGAGCATATGTAGTAAATGGTACTGGAAACATTTGTATTAAGTGGATTGTTAACAGTTTTTTAGACAATCTTTTTAAGGGTAATCATTCTATACTTTACCAGTGAATAATTAAAGAAGTTCATTAAAGAGAATAAGTGCAGGGCTAACGAATAATTTACTTATCAATTTCATAATAAAGAAAGTAAATAAAATATAAATAAGGAAAAAGCTGAATGAAGTCAAGAGAAGAAATATTATTAATATATTTTTTAATTATAATAGGGATTTACTTTTGGGAAAATATAATAGTAGGAAATATTACGGCATCTACTGAACAAGACAAAGGTAAGTTTTATTTACCAATAATTATTAAAAAAATACTTTTTCCGTTATTTTACATAAAAAAATTTGCATTTATACTTCTTATCTATCAAGCTTTTAACTTTTGCTTGCTTATAATAATGATTTCAATAGGGATTTTTGGGAATTGTAGTTTTATACAAAACGTATTAGGTATATATCTTAAGTTTCAAACTTATTATTGGTGGATTAGTTTAATTTTAATAGATGGGGATTTCTATATCATTAAAATGAAGCGTGCTCTCAAAATAAGAAGACTAAGAAAGAACAAAGAAGATAATATGTTTAATCTTTTAAGAGAAATGAATACAAAAACATTTGAATTAAATGGGGATATAATACTTGCTACACAACTTTCTACAGATATTAAAGGATATGTTTTTATTATAGTTGGAAATGAAGATTATTCTATACCAGATGTAGAATTTAAAGAAATATTAGATGATTTGAATAAAATGAATTATTTGTTGATATATATAAAAAGATATCTGTCTGATGATATTGAAAAGACAGTATCAACCATTAAAGAGTCGGTGCAATTTTTTAACCAGCTATATAATTGTGAAAAAGTACCAATTTATTTTATGGGACGCCAGGCTTCAGGAATTTTTGATATGTTATATATTTATGATAATTATAAAAAAATAACAGGAATGATATGGATATGTTTTTCAACCGAAAAGGCAGTTAAAAAGAGTCTTTATAAAATATTAAATATAAGTTTATCGGATAATTTAAAACAGAATGAAAGAAATATTTGTACTGTCCAGATAAATAAAAAAGGCTCGTTGGAGAAATTAAATATTTGGTTAGATCAACATGATTGAAAAGGCTTAAGCCAATTCTTTTATTTAACTCATAGGAAGTTTTCCGCCCCTTGTAATCTGTAATGGTTGGTGTTCATCTTTTGATAAGTATATTTGTAGTAACTACTTTATTACATGGGAGTAACAGTGTCAAATAAAGGCATACGATTTGAATGAATTTTATAGAGGTTACGGTTGTCAGTGGCTGTTTGTTGTGAGTGTAGATATTTCATTGCCCACAATTTAGATATCAAAGAAATGTATATATGGAGAGTAGTAAAATATGAATAAATTTAACATGATAAGGAAATTATTATTGTGCCTAGCTCTATGTTTATATGCAGTCATATTAAGTGAGCTTAGCTCTAGTGAAGTTTTTGCATCAGAGCTGAAGTCTGAAAAAGCAACCGTAAAAATGACACCAGAAGCTTATTTAGAGCAATACCTGGAAGCATTTAATAATCTAGATGCAGATGCAGCTTTTAATCTATGGCTCCATGAAGGGGATATAAAGGAAGCAAAGGAATCATCTTTAGCAAGTTTTCAAGAATATTTAGAGATCTGGGGAGATAAAAAGTCATATACTTATACAAAGTTAGGGGAAAAAGAACGACCAAGTAGAAAGGAATATCTTGGTGGAATAGAATATTCGTATTTAGTAAAAACAGAGGAAGGATTATTTCAGGCTGATTTAGTTTTAATTGATAATTATAATGGGCAGTCGGGATTGAGTTATTTTAAACTTACTCGTAAAGAGGAACCCATAGGTACATATAATACATGGAAACAATTTGATTTCTGGCAGTGGTTTATGGCTTTTTGTGCAATCATAGAGGTGGTTTTTACCTTATATACTTCAAGAATTTGTATAAAAAGGAAGCAGAAACTTTGGGGATTATGGCTTCTTTTAATATTGATTGTATATGGAGGTGTATGCTTTACTGTGACAGAAAATGTTCAAGTGGGATTTTTTGTGTATACTCTTTTTATGCCTAAAATAATGAAATATTCAACTGGTGTACAGGTATTTTTATCACTACCAGTTGGTGCGATTGTTTATTGGATATTAAATCATAACAAGAGGAAAGAAATTAAAAAAGATATAAATTAAGATCTCAGGGACCCCATAGGTGCGGTTGTAGCATCTATAGATCCAGAAAAAATAACTGAAGGGAATCGATTTATATTTGGGAATCTGGGGACGGAAAAGGTAAAAATGTTAAAAATAGAAGGCCAGAGTCCGACAGAAGTTATTGAATATACAATATTGGGGGAAAAAGAATACTTCTGGTATTATGAGAACCTGATTAGCGATAAACCCAGTGCTGAATTTGATATTGAAATGGATGAGGAGTAGTGGAAACTAGCAAGGAAAGGATATACTGATGAACACTCTAAGATATGACGGAACGTTATACAAAAAATATAAGATGGAAACTGTCTTTGAAGTAATAACCCAATTCGCTGCAGCAAACTGCCTTACAGTTGAAATTGATCTGAATTATATTGAAGTTTACTTTCCACTGGAAAGTGAGGGGATTTTTTTCCGCTTTGAAGGGAGCACATTGCTGCCTGTTACTACCAAACACGATGTACTTGAAAATCGGAGTGAGCGCCTGATATATGAACTTCTACACCATTTAAAAAAATATTTTTCACGTTTTGATGTTGATGATGATTATGGAATATGGGCAAATCTTTTGTATGAGAAATATCCTACCTATATTCCCTTGCGAGAATTGACAAAGGAAGAAGGCGCTTTGCTTCATTATATTGATTATGAAGGCTGTACTGACTCATTTCAAGTTTTGTTTGGAATTATTTCTTTGTATATTGGCCATTTGACTCCGCAAAACAGCCACGAAAAAGCAAAAGATAACCCAATCAATTGGTATTATCTTGCGGAACGGTCCCTGTTTGCAGACATGATGCCTATATGGGTAGAGGGAGTTATTGAAACATGGATTTATACCAGTATGGAATATAAATCCAAAGGTGCGGTGAAAGAAATATTAGGAGTAGTATCTCCGACGAGGGTAGTAAATCCAAACGATATGAGTCCCCTGCAAAGAAAAGTGCACAAGGAAATGTTTGACATTGCATGGGGAATCAGTACCAGAATAGTAGACTTTTATGGCGGTACAACCGGGAAAAAGATGGTTGATATTCTCCGTTTTTATGATTATGAAGAAGAGATATTTAACAAAAAAACGGGCAGTTCCATCAATAAGGATCCTGAAATGATGCTGCGCTTTGTATTATCCTGTCTTAATTTTTATGGGTATCATATTATTGAAAAGCCCAGATTACCAAAGGAGAAAATGGTAGTGCGTGAGATTTTGTACGATGATATGGTTTGATTATATAGTTTAAATATTAGGATTATGCGCTGTTTGAAGAATAATTCTTCTTTCTTGTATATTGTCTGTTCGTAAAAATTAAAAATGGAGAATTTAGATGGAAAGTTCCGATATCTTATATTTTTATTATATGGTTGTGGTCCATTGTGTTATACTTTTATTTTTTGTTTATCTTGTTGCTCGTAAGAAAAAGGCTTCTGATGCATTAAAAGAGGGAATACTCAAGGAGTGGGTGGAAACAGGTAAAAATCAGTATTATTTTGAAGTGGTATTTAGATTGTGTATGCTTTTAGTTGTGGTATGGTATTTTGGAATTTGTATACCGTATTTTAAAGATATTTCTTATGCTAGAAATAAAGATTTTAATATTGTCACTGGAATAACAAAATCTCAGGATCATAGCCGAAATAATACAGTTAGAAAAAGATATTTGACAATAACTGAAAATGAGACAAACAAAGAGATTAGAGTTGAGGTCCTAGATAGGTTTATAGATATAGGGGAAATAATGACAGTTGTGTATCTGCCGAATACAAGATTTGGTAGTAGAATTCAGAAAGAGGAGTTCAAATAGAGATGCAGCATTTTATAGGTACTTTTTTAGGGCTGGCATTTACGGTTTTCGAAGGTATTTGGTAGTTGTCAGATAGCATACTAAGATTAGTTGAAAAGGAGACAAAATGGGTAAGAAGAGTATTGTAGTTGAAGTAATGAAAAAAAGATTGGCTCCCTACGGTTTTCAATATGCGGAGTATGAAGGATATCGGTGGAGATTTAGCAGAGAGATAGATGGATTGATTCAAAGCGTAGTAATTCAGAAAAGTTATCATGGAAATGATTATACTTTGGAAATGGACAATGGTTATTGGTTTGGTAGATCAAGGGAAATAACTAATGATCCAAACTGCAATTTAGACTTCATGCCCTTTCATAACGAAGAAGAACAGATTGCCGTGCTGAACAAACTGTTAGATTTGGTTGAACAATACGGGTTGAAGAAACTGGAGGAAAAGGCGGAAGAATCAAGAGCCAAGATAAAGGAGATGGAAGAATGGCTTTATCCAACTCCTGAAATGTATAAAAAGTTATATGAAGAGAATTCTAAATTAACACAAAATTTTATGGAACAGTATAATACAGATAAGCTGTCGGAAGAAGATATGCTCTTGCTGTTAAAAAGAGAATTAGAAAAAATTAAAGGAGAACCGTATGAGGATGTTCAGGATAAATTAATAGAGCTTGCTTCAGTATATGGCAATATGTTTATAAAAAAAGTGGGTGGATGTTGGAAGTATATAGAAAGAGATGGATTATCTGGTGTAGATATAACTTTATACCATTGGTGTGATATATTACAGGAATTGGTAAAGATATGGCAAAGAGAAGACGTCGAATTAATACTGAATTATTATAATGACAATTGTAATGGAATTATTAGATGGGTAAGATCTTGTAGAAAATTGCATGGAGAAGATTGGCAGCCATCTTCCTCTTATGCAAAATGGAAAGTACCGCTAATGTGAATATTATTTTTATGTATAATCGTGGTTAGAAAAAATGGGAAAGAAGAGTATCGTAATTGAAGTAATGAAAAAAAGGTTGGCTCCGTGTGGTTTTCAATATGCAGAATATGAGAGCTACCGATGGTAGAGAAGGCAAAAAATATAAGATATTTATTTTTATCTGAATATTTGCCCTGTGATTTTTTACTTCGTCAATAATAATTCAAAAATTGCAGGATTATAAAATACAGCATTAGTGTGGAAATGGCAGAAAGATGGGAAAGAAAAGTATTGTAATTGAAATAATGGAAAAAAGATTATCTCCCTATGGCTTTCATTATGCAGGATATAAGGGCTACCGTTGGAGATTCAGCAGAGAAGTAGAGAGGGTGATTCAAAGTATAGTGATTCAACGGAGTTACACGGCGAATGACTATACTTTAGAAATTGATGCTGGTTTTCGGTTTTGCAGATCAAAAGAAATAACCAATGACCCGAATTGCAATTTGGACTTCCTGTGTTTTAACAACGAGCATGAACAAAGAGATGTGCTGAATAAGTTGTTAGATGTTGTTGAAAATTATGGAATGAATAAACTGACTGAATTAACGAAAGAAGCAAAAACCAATCCAGATCCGATTGAACTGCTGGAACCAACTATTCAAATGTATGAGAAGTTATATAAAGATAATTCTGCATTGACTCAGCAATTTATGAGTAGGATTACGGAGGCTGGTCCGATAAAAGAGACTGATATTCTACAGTTACTAAAAAAGGAACTGAAAGAACTGCGAGGGGAAACGTATGAGACTGTACAGGACAAACTGGTGGAGTTTGCTTCTGTGTACGGATATATGTTAATTAAAAAGCTAGGAGGACGTTGGAAATATAATAAACGTATTGCTAAAACTGGCTTGGATATAACATTATGCCGTTGGATTAACGTGTTAGAAGTTTTTATTGAAGCATGGCAAAAGGGAAAAGAAGATTTAATAATAGAAGAATATAACTATAGGTGTAGTAGGGTTATTCCTTGGGTAAGTAACTGCAGGAAATTATATAGAGAAGAATGGCAACCACCGTCAGCTTCAGCTGAATGGGAGATTCCACCAATGTAGCTTATAGTTCTTTATGCAATAAATATACAGAAAAAGAGGAAAGATGGGAAAGAAAAGTGTTGTAGTCGAAATAATGGAAAAAAGGCTGTCTTCCTATGGATTTCAATATGTGGGATATGATCATTTGATTTGGACCTTTAGCCGAGAGGTAGAAGGGGTGGATGAGTATATATCCATTCAAAAGAGTCTATGGGAAAATTCTTATGCACTAAATCTTTATGTTTATGGGGTGGGTCTTCCGATATACCGAACAAAAGAGCTTACCAATGATCCGGAATACAATTGGGACTTCCTGAGTTTTAACAATGAGCAAGAACAAAGAGAAGTGCTAAATAAGATGTTAGATGTTGCTGAGAAATATGGTATTGATAAATTAAATGAATTAGCTAATGAAAAAAAGGTCATGGTGGAGCCTCCTAAGCCAACTACTCAGATGTATAAGAAGTTATATGAAGAGAATGATGTACTAACGAGACAGTTCATGAGCCAGATTAGTGCGGCTGATTTGCCAGAGGAGGATATTTTACAGTTGCTAAAAAAAGAACTTCAAGAAATACATAGAGAAATGTATGAGGACATACAGGATAATTTGGTAGAGCTTGCTTCTGTGTATGGAAATATGCTGCTTAAGAAGCTGGGAGGGCGTTGGGAATATGTGAAATCCAGCGGTAAAGCTGGTGTAGATATTCCATTATTTTGTAGGTGTAACATTCTAGTTGATTTTATTGAAGCCTGGCAAAAGGGTGAAGAAAATTTAATAATAAAAAATTTTAATTATAAGTGTAATGAAGTTATTAATTGGGTAAGGCAGTGCAGGGCATTATATGGAGAAGACTGGCAACCTCCGGAAACGAAATATATAATACCACCACTGTAATTTGGTGTATATGGTAACCCATAATAATCGGATATTAAAAACGATTTTCCCTAGACTAAAATGATGAAGAAGCTGAAAATGATCCAAAACCAATTTATACGAACATGAAGAGCAGTTTTTGTATGATATAATAGCTATTTTATAAAGGTCAAGTACACAGTTAGGCTTAATAGCACATCATTCCGCCAAAAGAATGGTTTGCTTTTTTTAATAGAATGTGCCAGGGAGCGTAATGCGCCGTGAAAGAGAACTCCTCACTCAAAAAATACAATTGCAGAAAAAGAACAATTAGACTGTATGGATATATTGTTAATATAGCAGATATATCGGGAATATATTTATCTTTATTTGCAAGTTTTGTTCTCTTGAAAATATTCCACAATATGATATATTTGGTGTGTTTTGCACATTAAACGATAGTACTAATTGTCGTTATCTGTTGTTTCCACAGTGTATACATGTTATAATTTACGCAGTTATAGAAAATAACAAAAGTGTTGCTTTAATATGGGTGAATTTCTCAAAGGATAGCTTTGGTTGTGACAAATATTTTGTATTTTTAAACAGGTATTACAGAGTTCAAAGCATATGGTTAAAACATGATCCATTTAGAACAGAAGCACCTGTAGTTATAAAAAATAGTTTTATTAACAATAAAATATGTCAAAGGCCAACCTGTTAAAAAAAGGGGACGTAAGGCCGGGGGTCTAAGGTGTTTTTTGCAATATGATAGCCTAGCCGTCAGAAAAATCTATAAGACACTTGTCCTCATTTGAGGGCAGGTTTTTGTTTTTATAACGTCTTTTATACAAGGAAGATACCAGTTTTTGCATATTGCCTAGATAAGAGGTTATCTGTATGCTTCATTCCAACATCTGTTTTTTGAGGTGGAGATAAAGACAGCCGAGTACATACATTTCAGCCACCAATAATTAAATATATTAATAAATCAGTACTGCACCTAACCAGGCGTAGTGCTGATTTTTTTGTTTCGACAATAAACCTGTTGCGGCGACCTAATATTACAAAAGAGGGCAACACAAAAGTCGCTTTTGATGGAATCCTGTCAATACTCCGCTGCAGGTCTCCACCGCTTGTTCTTCATTCTTTGATTTTGAAAATCACGAAATGGAGGACAAGCCAGATGGCAAAAAGAATCAGAAGAATTAATTATCGGGAGAGGTATCCCGAAGCAAGTGATGCGGTTATTGAGGTATTGGAAAAAAGTGACCGCAAAATGGAGTATCAACAGTATGACTTAAAGGTGGAACGTTACCATATTGACTGCGTTAGCTGTGAAATTACTCTCATTCCCAGCAGGGAGGATTCCTTTGAACGGCTGGAGGACTCAAATCACCAGTTTGCATCGGATGAAATAAGTGTAGAAGATGCCGCAGTCCAAGCGGTGTTAATTGAAAAAATGCTTTCCTGTTTAAAAATGCTTACATCGAAGGAGCAAGAACTGATAAAAGAGCTGTTTTTCAAAGGTAAAAGCGAACATCAAATATCCAGAGAAATAAATATCGCACAGAGAACAATACATGATCGAAAGGTAAGAATCCTTAGCACATTAAAGAAACTGATGGAAAATTAAAAATTATTCCGCTCAACCCCCTCGCTGGACGTGAAAGTAAGTGAGGGGGTTTTTATGTTCCTCTTTTTGCTCTTTGAAAATTTTATATCCAACAGCATAAATACTTGATCTGTCCAGCCGTGATGAGCGGCAGCGACATTGACAGATACGCGGAGACTGCCTGCGTATTGGTAAGGCGGCACATAAACAGCCTTACCAATACGTCGAACCGATAGCATCGAAGGTGACGAGCGATAAGATCTGGTCATAAAACAGCCCATGGTGAGCTGTTTCGCAAAGAAACGGACAGTGATAATGCTACTTCCGCCCAGCCACAGACATCGCAATGGGGGCGGCCCGGTGAGAACCACGGGGAGGTGAGATTCCTATGAGGTCTGCTGACCACAGACCGTTTATGCTGTTGCCCTAGCTTCGGGGAGTAGTGTCGAGCATTTAAATGAAGAACAAGCAGATTGTTTTATCTTAGAAACTACGCGGCAGGACAATTCTGCCCTGCCGTGTCCTTGTAAGATTAAGCACTAATAAGGAGGGAAAAGTAAATGAATAATCAGCAACTGAGTGAATTCCTGGAAAAGGAATTGATCATTGGCTATGTTAACAGCTGTGATGGGACTCGGCAGACATTCTATTTTGAGAAGTCCTCAGCCAATATTGCAAATTTTATCATGCTGCATCAAGAAAATACAGATCATATTATTTTAACTGATTTAGCAGATCGTTTCATTCTGGATACCTTTGGTGAATTTATCAACCGCTGTCCGGATCAGACCTTTCTACAGGAGGTTCTAAAGGAATTGGTGCCTATGCAGGCAGGAGAAAAGAACCCGATTGAAATCGAGGAAGCCAGCGAAAAAGAATATCATAGGCTTTTATTCGAAGAAGATTAGAGAATAACAGAAATGGAGATACGGATGCTGTAGTTTTATCTGTTTTACCAATGGATAGGAGGGATTCATTATGGATAGACCGCTGAGTGCATGGTTATATTGCAGGATTGATGCACCAGAAGATGTGTATGGTGTACTGAAAAAGCAGAAAAAAGAGCTTTATGATTATGCGGATCAAAAGGGCTTCACGGTGGCGGGTACCTCTGAGGATTTGTCAGATGGTCTTACGTTTGACCGGTCAGGCTGGAAGAGCTTCATGGAGGCTGTCACGGCGGGAACCGTGGACGTGCTTCTTGTTTACAGCCTTTCCTGCATTGGCAGGGATATTTGCCGGACAATGGCTTGTCTGGAGCAGCTCAGGCAGAGCGGTGTGGCGGTTTATTCCCCGCTGGAGGGGGCACTGTCATTTTCGTTTCAGAAAACAATGCAGGATGTGATTTCACATTCCGGTTTTCAGCAGAGGTCAGAGGGGGATATGTAATGGAAAGAGAAAAGATTGCCAGAGAAATGCAGTATAAACTGGCTGTGAAGCTGTTGGAGGTTATGGTCAGCAGCGGCTTTTTACTGCCAGAGGAATATGAAAAAATTGATGTACTGAACAGGGAAACATTTTCACCGGAATTGGCTGAAGTATATTCATAAAAACACTAGCTATCTTCAAGAAGGTGTGGTAATGTGTGATGCTGACAGGGGGAAAACTTCGAAGAAAGGAGAAAAGAATGGATAAGAAAGCAGTTAAAAAAGTAATAAAAATTGAGCCTGTCAGCACCGCTATAAGCGTGGAGAAGCCTACAGCTAAGCGAGTATGTGCTTATTGCCGGGTCAGCACAGGATCAGCGGAGCAAAACAGCTCCTTTGAAGCCCAAGTTGAGTATTATACCCGCCTGATTGAAGAGAAGGTCAACTGGATATGTGCCGGAATTTATGCCGATCAGGCGCGAAGCGGCACGAAAACCAGCGGTCGGGACCAATTCCAGCGGATGCTACAGGATTGCAGGTTGGGAAAAATCGATTTGATTCTTACCAAATCCGTCACCCGATTTGCCAGAAATACAGTAGACAGCATCAAGGTCATACGGGAGCTTAAAAAATTAGGTGTCGAGATCTACTTTGAAAAAGAGCGGGTAAGCACCTTATCTGAAAAAAGTGAACAGCTCCTGACCATCCTTAGCTCCATAGCGCAGGCCGAGTCTGAGAACATATCCACCAACATTCGCTGGTCTATCCGTTATCGCTTCCAAAATGGAACCTTTATCATCGGCAGTCCGGCCTATGGATATGAAAAGGATGAAAAAGGTGAATTGATGATTCAGCCGCAGGAAGCAAGGATTATCCGAAAGATTTTTGATGAGTACCTTGGCGGGAAAGGTTCATATGCCATAGCCAGGCAGCTGCGCCGAGAAGGTATCCCCACCATTCGGGACTCAAAGGGCTGGCAGGATAGTGTGGTCAAGGGAATTTTGCAAAATCCTCTGTACGAGGGCGACTTACTATTCCAAAAGACCTACACGACAGAGGGAGTACCCTTTACTAAGAAACATAACCATGGGGAGATGCCCCGATATCTGGTTACCGATAACCATGAACCGATTATCACCAGAGAAGAAGCACAGGCAGTACGGCAGCTGTATGAATACCGCAGACAGAAGCAGTGTACGGAGAATCTGGAGGTTTATCAAAGCCGATACGCATTTAGCGGCAAAATTATCTGCGGAGAATGCGGCAGCACCTTTAAGCGGCAGAAGCTTTACATCGGAGAGCCTTACCAAAAGGTTCAATGGTGCTGCCGTCTGCATATTGAGGATATTTCAAAATGTAGTCAGAAAGCTATCCTGGAGGACTGCATCAAACAAGCCTTTGTCACCCTGTGGAACCGACTTGTAGGTAATTATGAAGAAATCCTGCTTCCCTTGCTGGAAGTTTTAAAGGCTGTGCCGGGTGATACTGCGCAGGAGCAGGAACTGCTTAAACTGGATCTGAAAATTTGGGAATTAAAACAGCAGAGTCATATGTTGCAAAAGATCCTTTCGGACGGCAGCATAGGCTCTGTTGTTTTTATAGAGAAACGAAACCAAATTGACACGGAGCTGGAGATCTCATACCGCAGACAGCAGGTTCTCAAGGAACAGAAGCTGTTTGAACAGGAAATCGGACAGACAGAATACCTGATTACGGTATTCAGAAACTGCCCCTCGATTATAGAGGATTTCGACGAAGAGCTCTTCCAGATGGTTATCCACAGAGTAACCGCCTTTTCTGGAAGTCGGCTGGTTTTCCAACTTAAAAATGGACTGGAACTGGAAGAAGACTATGGAAAGGAGCGTTAAAAATGCAGAGACATACACCCTTTGGCTATCGGATTATTGATGGGAAGGCGGAGATTATGCCGGAAACTGCAAAAGTTGTAAGGGCTGTTTTTCAAGAGTATCTTACTGGAATCGCCACCCGCCAGATTGCAAAGAACTTAACAGAACAAGGTGTATTGAATGCCAGTCATAAGCTCTCGTGGAATCACGGTTCAGTTGGAAAAATATTGGAAAATAGAAAATATACAGGAGATGAATTTTATCCGCCCTTGATTGATACAGAAATTTTTGAGCAGGTACAGTGCCGCAGGGAGGAGCAGGTAAAAAAGCTTGGCAGATACGTTCAGCCTAACAGCTTCCGAAACCAAACACTGTTAGGCGGAAAGCTGTATTGCGGCGTCTGCGGACAACCATACCGAAGATATGTGGAGCAAAGCGACAAGCCTGGCGAGAATATCAAATGGAAATGCAAGCATTACATCAAGGAAAAACGGGTTTGCTGCCGTAATATATTTCTGACGGATGCTGTAATCGAGAATGCCTTTGTCAGCATCATCAACAGGATAATAGCGGAACCTGATATGCTGGAGCCAAAGCCCCGGATTAAGATGTCGCTTCCATGCCCTGCCTGTGAAAAACTGACCCTGCAAATACAGACGGCTTTTGTAACCGGACAGTATACGGCAGAGGAAATCAAAAGGCTGGCTTTTGACCGGGCAAGAGAGCAGTATCGGTCGGCGATTATTAATGACACAGGCTATCAGACCGATAAGCTCAGAATCGCAGTGTCCGGCAGAGAAGTACAGGCGAAATTTGAGGAAAAGCTTTTTCAGCAGACTGTACGGAAGATCATAGTCCACCCGGAGGGAAAGCTCCAGTTTGAATTAAGGAACGGTCTGATTCTTGATATCAGCATCAGTGAAATACAGCAGAAAGGAGAGAATACCCCATGCAAGCAGTAAAGAAGAATATTTCCGTTATTCCAGCGACTCTGGCCTATGACAGATCAGTTAGACAGCAGAGAAAGGCTTTGCGGGTAGCCGCCTACTGTCGCGTCAGCACTCTGCAGGAGCAGCAGGAAACCAGCTATGAAGCGCAGGTGAATTACTACACAGAAAAGATTAAAAGTAATCTTAACTGGAAGCTGGCGGGTATCTATGCGGATGATGGGAAAAGTGCAACCTCAACTAAGAAGCGAAGCAATTTTCAAGCCATGATCGATGATTGTTTGGCAGGAAAAATAGACATGGTCATCACCAAATCCATTAGCAGGTTTGCCAGAAATACGGTGGATTCATTGATGAATATTCGAAAGCTCAAGGAAAAAAATATTGCAGTGTTTTTTGAAAAAGAAGGCATCAATACACTAGAGGGGAGCGGCGAACTGCTGATTACAATCTTAAGCAGTCAGGCACAGGAGGAAAGCCGGAATATCAGTGAGAACTGCCATTGGGGAATCGTCCGCAAATTTGAAAACGGCAAGGTGATAGTCAATCACAGTAAGTTTTTAGGCTACACAAAGGATAAGGACGGAAATCTGGTCATTGTTCCGGAGGAAGCGGAGCTGGTGCGCCGGATATTCCGCCTTTTTTTAGAGGGTAACAGCAGCTATGGAATCAAGCGGATGCTGGAGGCGGACGGCATACTTACCGTCACAGGAAATACCGAGTGGCATGCTACCGTTATTGACAAAATGCTTTCCAACGAGAAGTACATGGGAGATGCCCTGATGCAGAAAACCTATACGGTGGATTTCCTGACTAAGAAAAGGGTGCTGAATAAGGGAATCGTGCCAAAGTACTACATAGAGGATAATCACGAAGCGATTATTCCAAAAGAACTGTTCAATCGGGTACAGGAAGAAAAGGCACGCAGAACCGCCATCTACCGGCCAGCTGCTAGGAAAAAAGATGCCCCAGTTAAGGGAAAGTACAGTGCCAAATATATACTGTCGGACATCATGGTATGTGCAGAATGCGGTCAGCCCTACCGCAGGCAGGTATGGACAAAGTATGGTATAAAAAAGGCTGTGTGGCGCTGTGACAACCGCCTTAAGCATGGTTCGAAGCGGTGCAAATATTCTCCTACTCTGAAAGAAGATAGCCTTCACGAAGCAATTATGACAGCTATTAACAGCGTAGTGGAGGATCAGGGAGAATTTGTTCAGGCGTTTCGAGAAAATGTTATCCGCATTATAGGGAACTACTCTGCCCAGGCTGAGCCTACACAGTATGATGAACAAATTGAACAACTTCAACAGGAAATGATGAGACTCATTGAAGACAGTGCTAAAAGCGAGTGTGCAGACGATGCGTTTGATAAGGAATACCGTATCATCGCTGATAAAATTAAGGAATTGAAGAAGTTAAAAACGAAGGAGCTTAAGGAACGGCATTTGGCGGAAATTTATGAGCTGCGATTGCAGGATATTGACGGCTGCATGAAAAAGGTCAGCTACCTAAAGCGGGAATTTGATGATGACCTTGTCCGCAGACTGCTACAATCGGTCAGAGTTCTCAATGGGAGCAAAATAGAAATCCAGTTTCAATCGGGTATTGCTATCAAGCAGGATGTCTTATGCGAGGATTAAATGACAGCAGGAGACGAATGTACGAACGACGGCTCCTGCTAACAATATAGTGCTGATAAGAGTAAAGTCCTCAGACAAAGGGCTGAGGCCTTTACTGTTGGCAGTGCGTTTCCATCCAACCTTGACATCGTATCGGGACACCGATATAATGAGAATAGGTGATGAAAATGACAATACAACAGCTTATGCAGGATATGAATATATCCCGCTATCGTTTATCAAAAATCAGCGGGGTTCCATGGGCAACTCTCGCAGATATTTATTCCGGAAAAACACATCTTGACCGGTGTGGCGCGGGAACGCTTTCCAAGCTATCCAAGGTGCTTGGCCTAACCATAGAGGAACTTCTGCAACTGGAGTCTGAAACGACAGAAAACGAATCGGATGGAAAACCAAACAGAAAAACATACCTGGAAACTGAATTATCTAATAGTATTCAAAAGGCAATCAAGGATTATTTACAAGGTGAGAAGGAACAGGTTCTGCACCTTGACTGTTTATGGGATGAATTATATGGAGCTATTAACGCTGACCTCTGGTCCGGATTAATTACGGAAGAGCAGGCCGGCTATCTGCGTGACAAATATCTTGGTCTGGGCGGAAAGGAGGATATTCATGATTGATTTTACCTCATGTGAAGTAAATAAATTCAGAGCATACGGTGGGGCAAACGGAAATAAGATCAACATTCTTTATGAGGGGAGCAGTTATATGCTGAAATTCCCGCCGGCTCCCAGCCGCAATAAGGCAATGAGTTATACCAATGGATGCATCAGTGAATATCTTGCCTGCCATGTATTTGCTTCTCTTGGATTCAAAACACAGGAAACCCTGCTGGGAACCTATACCGATCCACGGGGAAAAGAAAAGGTAGTGGTAGCCTGCAAGGATTTTATCGAAGGAGGCAAGAGGCTTCTTGAGTTTGCTTACCTAAAGAATACCTGTATCAACAGCGAACAGAATGGATATGGCAAGGAACTATCTTCTATTTTACAGGCAATCGATGAACAGACGCTTCTGCCGCCAGACCAGCTACGGGATTTCTTTTGGGACATGTTTATTGCCGATGCATTGCTCGGCAATTTTGACAGACATAATGGTAATTGGGGAATACTCGTAGATGAACAGTTAAAAACTGCTGAAATTGCTCCTGTTTACGATTGCGGCTCCTGTCTCTATCCGCAGCTTGCAGCTAGCGATATGGAATCTGTTCTAAGCAGTGAGGATGCCATTAACAAGCGTATCTATACTTTTCCTGCATCTTCTATTGAGGAAAACGGAAAGAAGATATACTATTTTGAATTTATTTCTTCGCTGAAAAATTCAGACTGCACCGCAGCATTGAATAGAGTTTTAGCGCGTATTAATATGAATGAAATCGGTTCAATTATTGATGAAACTCCAACACTGCTTCCGGTGCAAAAGGAATTTTATAGGGTGATGATTTCAGAGCGGAAGGCAAAAATTCTTGATTACAGTATGGAGCAGCTCATGAAGCTGGAAGGGCAAGAGCCGGAGCAGAAGGAAAACAAAGGGCAGCAGTTTACAATATAAGTGGATTATTTAATAAAGCTAAAATTTGAGTATAACTGCAATGTAGTGAGGAAGTAAACTTAATGAGATATTCAATGAATATGGTATATCAAAAAATAAGGATTTGAACGTTTATTATTTAATACTAAAGCCATATTGGGTGATAACAAGTGATATGGCACTTGTACGCCATGTATTGGAGGAAAAAAATGACACCTGAGAATCAAATTGAAAAGACGTTCATTGACATTTTAACTCTGAGGGAAAATCAATGGACATATCGTGGTGATATAAAAACGGAAGCTGCTCTTTGGAATAATTTGCGCGGGCATATCAACAGGATTAATCTTGCGGCATTAGAAGGTATATTGCTTACTGATAACGAATTTGAACAGATAAAAAATGAGTTTATGCGATTAACCCAAACGCCATTTTCAGCTGCGGTATGGTTAAGAGGGGAGAATGGGATAGCTCAAATACCCATTGAGCGAGAAGATATTTATAAGGGTAAGATAACACTTACACTTTTCAGCAATAAGGATATTGCTGGAGGAATCTCCAGTTATGAGGTTGTAAGCCAAATTGTGCCGACAACAGAAGGTAGAACTACGCGTGGAGATGTTACTCTGCTTATAAACGGATTACCCATAATACATATAGAATTGAAAAATGAGGTTGCCAAAGACGGCTATCGGCAGGCGTTTAAGCAGATTGAACGTTATGCGCAATCAGGTTTTTTTAATGGTATATATGCCACTGTGCAGATCTTCATAATCAGCAATAAAGTTTCAACAAGATATTTTGCTCGCCCGAGAACAAACAATGATTTTGAGTCTACTAAGAAATTTCTATTCAACTGGCGCGAGCAGGATAATACTCCAGTAGAAGATTTATACGACTTCACGCGTAAGGTTCTCAGTATACCAATGGCGCATGAGCTTATAAGTCGATTTACTATTTTGGTGGATGATAAGAAGAATCAAAAGTTTGTGATGGTGCTGCGTCCGTATCAGATACATGCGATAAAGAAAATAATGCAACAGGCCTATAGTCATAAGGGAGGTTTTGTCTGGCATGCCACCGGTTCAGGCAAAACGATAACCAGCTTCGTCGCTACCAAGCTACTTGCTCAGTCGGCAGTTTCAGTTTCTCGAACAGTGATGATCGTTGACCGCAGAGACTTAGACAGCCAAACCAAAGATGAGTTTTCTAAATTTGCTTCCGAATACAACACCGGGCTTTCCACAGGAGATGCCACAGACAATACTCTTATTGTAGGTATCAATAACCGTCGTGAGCTGGTGGATAATTTCATAAGCAAAAAGAACAGCAACACCATTATTGTTACAACAATCCAGAAGTTGAGTCATGCAATACGTGACTGTGCAGAAGCAGAGGTAAACAAATTTGAGAAACTTAAGGGTGAGCACATTGTGTTTATTGTAGATGAGTGTCATCGTGCTGTTTCTGATAAGGAAATGAAAGCAATTAAGAAGTTTTTCCCAAAATCTACATGGATAGGCCTTACTGGTACTCCAATTTTCGAGGAGAACAAAAAACAGGAAAATGGCACTTATGCCCGCACGACATTCGATCAATATGGTGAGCTTCTTCATGCTTATACTACCAAGAATGCCATGGATGATAGATCTGTACTAGATTTTCAGGTAGAGTATCATTCACTTATGAGTGAGGATGAGGAATCTCGTCTGTATCTAAGTAAGCTCAGTAAAAAATATCCTGATGATGACCCACAGATAAAACTGCTTTCTATGACTGATGCTATAGATAAGGAGGCACTTTTAGAAACCTCAGACTATGAGAATGATGCCTATATCGAAGCTATGTTAAAAAAAATATTCCGTCATCAGTCTATACTAGAAAAATTCAGGGTTATAGATGGTATTCCCACAATGAGCGCTATTCTTACTACTCATTCCATAGCTCAGGCAAAACGGATATACCATAAACTGTTCGTACTCAAAAACACAGGGGAACTTATCATAGGTAATCCATTGGATGAGCGCAGACGACTAAATGATCCTGAATTTCCGCGTGTGGCAATTACTTATTCGGTTGCTGAAAACCAAGATGGAATGATTGATGAGAACAATGAAATAGCTGAAATAATGGAACAGTACAATGCTATGTTTGGAACAAAATATACAGATATAGATCTGTATAATCAAAATATTAATAAACGCCTTGCTAGAAAAGAGGCACAATATCAGAAAGATGGGCAGTGGCTGGATTTTGTAATCGTTGTGGACAGGCTCTTGACAGGCTTTGATGCTCCTACGATTCAAACACTTTATGTGGACAGAGAATTGCGCTATCAAAAATTACTGCAAGCATTTTCTCGGACTAACCGCACATATCCTGGCAAAAACATCGGTATGATCGTTACATTTCGCAAACCGAAAACAATGGCAGCGAATGTTAGAGATGCAATAAAACTGTTTTCAAACGAGGAGAGGGACTGGGAAAATCTTGTGCCAAAGCAGTATGCAGAGGTTAAGCAAAGCTTTAAGACCGCTTACAAAAATTTTGAGGAAGCTTATAAAGAATTGGCTAAAGACCCGGAAAACATCAAAAAGCAACTCAGTACCATTAAAACTTTTCAAACCTTGAGTAAGCTTGAAGAAGCCATAAAAAGCTATGAGGAATATGAGGATGAGTTTGATAAGTTTCGCAATATAACTCAAACCATTTCGGACGAATTAGGCAATATTGAGAATATGAAGTCCGAAGTCAAAGAAACGTTTGCTGTACACAATATGGGTGATGAGGAAATTGCCGAATTGTTTAAAATAG
This sequence comes from uncultured Lacrimispora sp., assembly GCA_964402355.1. Classification (GTDB taxonomy): domain Bacteria; phylum Bacillota; class Clostridia; order Lachnospirales; family Lachnospiraceae; genus Lacrimispora. Next base: position 2,181 of record CAYOCB010000012.1, on the reverse strand, counting down.
AGTTTTCTTCTGAACAGCGCGCGACTCTTGAAGAAAAAATTGATAGTTATTACATAGCTCAGCTTCTCAGAGATATACAGAAAGAGGACAATAAACAGAGGTTTAATGAAATAATTAAAAATAAACCTCCTATTGTAAAAGCGGCATATGACGAAATTATTGGTTCACTTTCCGACGAACCGGAGATCATTGACAAAGTCGCACTCCATTTCAAAAAACTAATTCATGAGATCATAGCGGAAACCGCCGATATACTTAAGGTTTCAGAGGATGACTTGCTAGCTAGCTTTCATGAATATCGTAACGATAAGGCGGAGGTTCCATACATCAATGTGATAATTGACAAATCTTCTATAACACGAGAAGAATTTGAATCGCTGTTTCATAAAAAGTTTAGAGAACGTCGTCGAACAATAGAGTCTTATTGGAAAGCAGCTATAGAAGACAAATTGCTGCCCTTAAGAGAAGAACTTTCAAATTTGGCTGTTGAATTTAAGAAAGTGGAGGAACCCAAATCATGAGTGAACTTAACAACCAGTTATGGGCAAGTGCCGATATATTACGTGGAAAAATGGATGCCAGTGAATATAAGAATTACCTGCTGGGGCTGATTTTCTATAAATATTTGTCAGATCAAGAATTACGCGCCGTTTATGAAGAAGAACATGGCAAGGTCTCTGAATATCCGAGCAGACATGACCAGCTTGCCGGATTGTTGGAGTGGTACAAAGAAGACTCGGCGGATGTAAAAGATATAATTTCGAAAAAGTTGGGTTACTTTATTGCTCCTGATTATCTTTTTTATACTCTACGAAAAAAGGCAGATGAATATGAACTTCAAATTTCCGACCTTCAAAACGCATTTATAGAACTTGGGCGGCAGGGCGACCATTTTATGGGATTATTTGATGATATTGACTTAACCTCTACAAAACTGGGAGCAAACGCTCAGCAACGGAATGTAACCATCACCGAAGTAATCAAGGCTCTTGATGAAATCTCCCTTTTTGGTCACGATGGTGATGTCATAGGCGATGCTTATGAGTATTTGATCGGTCAGTTTGCTGCAGGAGCAGGCAAAAAGGCGGGAGAATTTTACACACCACAATCAGTTAGTAAAATCATCTCCGAGATTGTTTCTATAGGACAAGAAGAAGTCGCGCCGTTTCACATCTATGACCCGGCAATGGGGTCGGGTTCCCTCATGCTCAACATACGTCAGTTTGTAAAAAATCCGTGGAAGGTACATTATCACGGGCAGGAATTAAACACAACCACCTACAATCTGGCGCGGATGAATTTGATTTTGCATAATGTGGAGCAATCACAAATGCGTCTAAGGAACGGAGATACCCTTGACGAAGATTGGCCTTCCGATGAACCATATCTTTTTAATGCCGTTGTTATGAATCCGCCATATTCGGCAAATTGGAGTGCGGATGATAAATTTTTAAGTGATCCGCGCTTTGAGCGCTATGGAAAGCTTGCCCCCAAATCCAAGGCCGATTTTTCTTTTTTGCTTCATGGATTTTATCATTTGAACGAGAACGGAACAATGGGAATTGTTTTACCCCATGGCGTATTATTCAGGGGCGCATCTGAGGGCGTAATTAGAAAGAATTTACTTGAAATGGGAGCTATTGATGCAGTTATAGGACTTCCTGCCAATATTTTTTATGGTACAAGCATTCCAACTACGGTGCTGATCTTGAAGAAAAATCGAGGCAAACGGGATGTTCTGTTTATAGATGCTTCAAAGGATTTTGAGAAACAAAAGAATCAAAATAGTTTGCGAAACGAGGATATTCGAAAAATCGTAGATGCTTATAAAAATCGTGAGAGCATTCCTAAATATACGCATCTAGCAGATTATGATGAAATTGTACGCAACGAATATAATCTCAATATCCCACGCTATGTAGATACTTTCGAGGAAGAAGTGCAAATTGATATTGTTGCACTCAGCAAAGAAATGGTTGATTTGAATTCGCAAATAAAGCAAAAAGAAACAGAGTTTTTAGGAATGCTTGATGACCTTGCTATAACGGATGAAACAAGAGAACTGATTGAAGCCACAAAGCGAATTTTTGCGTAGGAGGAACAAAGGATGAGTAACAACGTACCTGAAATTAGGTTTAAGGGCTTCACTCACGCTTGGGAACAGCGAACGTTGGGGGAGAT
>CAYOCB010000011.1:0-169887 GCA_964402355.1 uncultured Lacrimispora sp. | reverse complement strand
CTGACAAAACTTACGAGTCATATGAAAGACAGCCGTGATGATGCGGCAGATGAACTCAGGAAAGTAATCAGAAGCAAAACAAAGAAGGAATTCAAAGGACTGTCGGACCGTCTGGAAGAGTATCTGGAGGACGAAACAGGAGTAAAAAGAATCAGGGAAGCCAGGGAATACATTCTATCTAACTGGACAGCAGCGAAGCTGAGGATAAGTCATCAGGACGGAGTAAAAGGAAGCAGTACAGAAGGTCATGTAAGCCATGTACTCTCAAGCCGTATGAGTTCAAGACCAATGGGCTGGAGCCGGAAGGGAGCGGGAAAGATGGCGCAGCTGCGGGCGTATTATCTAAATGGAGGCGATATGCTGGAATTAGTGAGATACCAAAAGAAGGAGCAGCCTAAGGCAGTAGGTGCCGAATACGATGTTCTGAGTGGAGAAGCGATCCAAAGGTCAGAGAGAAACCGGCACGGAGAACTGGGAAAATATACCGACCGTATATCCCATAGTATCTCGCTGCAGAATAAGAAAATCGTATACTTTAATTCTCATATTTGGGGATTATGATACAAAGCCAGGGAAATATCAGGAAGTCACTTTGCTCGTCATCATTGCTCTGCAATCTAGCTCAGGGCTTGTTTCGAATGCAAAAATGATGTATATTAAAGCCACAAGTCATTGCCTGATACGTTATCAGAGCATCGTGGGTGAACTCTGCACCATTAAATCCGAAGATAAATTTACGCAGTCATCGGTATGGATATGTATTGTCAAACAAATATATATGTGTTATATTAGAATTACAAAAGGAACAACCGCCCCAATACAAGGGGTTAACCAATGACAATGATAGAAAACTCCACCCTTTTCACTCGACCAAAGTATACAAGGGTGGTTTTTCTATGCCTGTTTCCAGGTCTTTATAGAAAAACGCTACTTACAATTATAAAAAATAAAGGTAAGCAATGCTAAAATGAATGTACCAAAGACCATAAGGTCCTTAAAGTCATATTTCATCCGCACCACCTCCTATCTATGTAAAGATAGAAGGCCAACGCCCTTGCAGTGACACGATTGTTCCATGCCAATATGGTAACATATCCCATTTCAATGTGCAATTACTTTACCCAGGTATCAAGCGATAACGGTCCTGCTGCCGTTCGGCTTTATACCTTTTCGACTATTCCTCGCAGCTTTCCAGCTCTTCACCTCTGGCCGGAGCCTGTCCAGTATCTGCTTAAGCTCCTTCGGCCGCTCGTAGGATACTTTAATCTATACCCACTCTGTACCCACACAAAGATAAACCACAATAATTAACGACAATATAAAACGCTATGAAAATATCGAATCCCGGTATACCCCATTACATGATAAACCATCATAAATAAAGCAAAGATAAATAATTATTTTATGCAAAATACCATTGCAACTAAGACATAAAAATGTTATCCTAATAAATAAATAAAATAAAAATTTTTTTCAAAAAACGGAGGATAAAGACATGAAACTTTATCGTGCAAAAGACTACAGCGATATGAGCCGTAAGGCTGCCAATATTATTTCCGCTCAGGTAATCATGAAACCAAACTGTGTTCTGGGACTGGCTACCGGTTCCACACCATTGGGCACTTATAAACAGTTAGTCGAATGGTACAATAAGGGAGATCTGGATTTTTCCAGGGTAAAGACAGCGAACCTGGATGAATATAAGGGTCTTACAAAAGACAATGATCAGAGTTACTATTCCTTTATGCGTGAAAATCTGTTCAGGTTTGTAAACATCAGGGAAGAGAACACGAACATTCCGGATGGGACGGAAAAAGATGCAGAAAAAGAGGCTGCCCGTTACGAGGAAGCGGTAAAGAACTTAGGCGGCGTCGATCTGCAGTTACTGGGCCTTGGCCACAATGGCCATATCGGTTTCAATGAGCCTTCTGAGATATTTCCAAAGGATACCCATATCGTTGACCTTCAGGAAAGTACCATTGAAGCAAATAAACGATTCTTCGCATCCATTGATGAAGTACCGCGCCAGGCCTACACCATGGGAATCGGTACCATTATGAGAGCAAAGAAAATCCTACTGACCATAAGCGGAGCAGATAAGGCGGATATCCTTCATGAAGTAATCTGCGGCCCTGTTACTCCTCATGTTCCGGCTTCTATTTTACAGCTCCATCCGGATGTGATCATCGTTGCAGATGAAGCCGCACTGACCAAAATGGGCAGCTGTCTGTCTTGACATTTTGGTTTCCTTATGATACATTAAAAAATAATTCTTTAAAAAGGAGGTGAGACGCAATGCGCTGTATTTCAATGGAAGCCACTACATTATGGTCTAATATTGAGCATATTGCCGCCATTTTCGGTAATTTGGATGTGTCCGTGTATCAGTGCGCCCATTTTTACGAAAAAGGCAGCGTCCCACCTCAGATTTCGTCTGACGACCGGTAATCTTTTATAAACTGGTATATGACTGATTTTCTGCCCGGATGCTCCTGCACCGGGTTTTTTTGTGCGTAATTTTTCATAATGAGCGTTCTGACCGGACGTATAAATACTCAATCGTAAATTTCGCACGTAATGGAGGAATTTCATTCATGAAACAGGAAAAGATATTTCTTTCCGGCACCGGCTTTCATCACAAAGCCGTATTTTCTACTATGTTAATGTGTACAAAACAGATTTTTGACGGCGGCTTCCTGTGCGTGGCAGGGGGATATTTCGTTCAGGCCGTTCAATTTATCATGCTGATTTTTATATGGAAGTCTCTGGCACAAAATAGTGCCTTACCGGAAGGTACTTCCCTTGATCAGCTGATGACATATACACTTATGTCAACTATTTTCCATCAGGAGTTAAATATTATTTCTCCTGCAACCGCTTCTCTCTGGGAAGGTTCCATTATCGGACGGTTCCTCCGGCCTATGCCTGTGGAGGTAAGTTTTTTTGCGGAGACCATAGGACGGTGGTGGATTCCCAATTTCCTTTTTTTCGGCCTGCCCCTGTGGCTGCTGTCACCTGCACTGGGAATCCGGCCGTGGCCTGTGACTGGGTTTCTGGGACTTCTGGCTTTCTTTAGCCTCATTTTGTCAGCCTCCCTGGGATTTGCCATCGATCTGATATTTGCAGCCCTTGCCATGTACTTAAAAAACGGCTGCTGGGCTGCAACGGCAATCAGGGAAGCGATCTACTCTCTGCTGTCCGGAGAAATGATTCCTTTTTCTCTGTTTCCATTTGGACTTGGAACCATATTCTCCCTGATGCCTCTTGGCTCGGTGGCCCACGGGCCTTTGACCATTTACACAGGAACCTCCGGTAATCCCTGGGCAGTCCTTGGACTCCAGGTTTTCTGGAATGCCGTTTTATGGACCACGGCTGTCCATGTATTCAAAAAAAGCAAAGAAAGGATGATCTCATTTGGCGGATAATTTAAAAATACTTGTCCGGCTCTACCGGCAATATGCAAAAATGGACTTTTTATGGCTGTTAAGGGATACCCGGTATTTCCTGCTGCAGTTTGTAACGGATATGGTAAGCGGAGGCTGTACCATCGCAGGTGTCTATCTACTGTCATTAAGCTTTCCGCATTTCTGCGGCATGAACCGGGAAGATATCCTGTTTATGATGGGCTACTCTGCTTTTATCGACGGATTGTACATGATGTTTTTTATTGGTAATAATACCGGAATGATCAGCCGGATTATCGCACGGGGGCAGCTGGATCACATCATCATCCAGCCGGTACCCATATGGGCAGAACTTCTGGCACAGGGCTTTTCTCCGTTTTCCGGTTCACCCATGCTGATTTTCGGCACAGGGCTTACCTTTTATGGAATCAGTAAGATTTCCATATTCCTAAGCTCTGGCTGGATTTTGCTGTTTCTGTTATACGCTGCCTGTTCCTGCATGATTATATTTTCATATATATGTCTGCTTTCCTGTACCGCATTTTATGCCCCGGCTGCTGCGGAAGAAATTGCCATGGTGGGGAAGGATCTGTTTTCATCTCTGAAGACTTATCCGCTGGGAAGCATGGGCGCCGGAATGAAAGGAATATTCCTTACGGCTGTTCCCATCGGACTTACGGCCTGGTTTCCATCTCTTCTCCTGCTGCAGGCCGGAAGGCAGGGCCTTTCTGCTCTTAAATTGTCAGAGGCCCTCTATCTTCCTGCAGCATCCATGATTCTATTAACAATTACAATGTTATTATTTAAGAAAGGAATGAAGCATTATGCAGCATTTGGTTCACCCAGATACTCCGGCTTTGGCCATCGATAATATAACCAAACAGTACTGCCAGTGGCAGAGAAGCGGGAAAGCCCGCGACATCATTAAAAATATGATTCATCCGGAAAAACGGGTAGTCACTGCTCTTGATCACGTTTCTCTTACCATAACCCCCGGCGAATTTGTAGCCTATGCAGGCGCCAACGGAGCCGGTAAAAGCACTACCATAAAAATACTTTCCGGTATTCTTCTGCCAACGGATGGTACCGTATCCGTACTTGGCTTCAACCCTGCAAAAGACCGTATTCGTCTCATGCACCGGATTGGTGTTCTGTTTGGCCAGAGGACGGAGCTGTGGTGGGATCATCCGGTTATTACCAGCTTTGACTGGAAAAAGAGTGTATGGAACATTTCAGAGGATGTATATCAGAAGAATCTGGCCATGGTCACGGAGCTTCTGGATCTTCAGGATATCTTAAAGACATTTGCCAGGGAATTAAGTCTGGGGCAGCGGATGCGGGCAGACATAGCCATGCTTCTTTTACACAGTCCTGACCTTATTTTTCTGGATGAACCTACCCTGGGTCTGGATGTTCTGGCCAAACAGCAGATGATACGCTTCTTAAAAAAGATTAATAAGGAATGCGGTACTACGGTAGTGGTTACCAGCCATGACATGGATGATCTGGAGGAAATGGCTCAGCGTATGGTGCTGTTGAACAAGGGGAGGATCGCATTTGACGGAAGCTTTGATGAACTCAGAAATGTTCTCGGAGGTTTTTACCGGATACAGGTTACAACCCAGTTATATGATCCGGTTCCCAGGCTTTCAGGCATGAAGTTAATAAAGTCAGAAAATGGTATCCATGAATATGAATTCGACCAAAAAATGCTGGAAATTCATGAGGTACTGGGAATGCTGGCCAGCTTTAAGCATATCCGGGATGTGGAAATTAAAAAGGCTCCGGTTGAGGATGTGGTGGCTGATCTCTACCTGAGCTGGCGGGAAAAATAGCAGTTGGAATTTACCTGCAAATAGTGTAGAATGGGAGGCAAGGAGGCGATATGACATGGCATATACATTTACGAAAGATTTAGAGACAGGGAACCCATTAATTGATTCCGAACACCGTCAGCTGATTGATGCAATCAACGGTCTGCTTGCTGCCTGCGCTGCGGGTAAAGGGCGGGCAGAACTGGCTAATACCACGAAGTTCCTGAAGGAGTATACGGCAAAGCATTTCGGCGATGAGGAAAAGCTTCAGATTCAAAATCAGTATCCTGATTATGTAAATCATAAACGTTACCATGAGGATTTCAAAAAGGTAGTGGCTGAAATCTGTACAAAGCTTGATAAAGAAGGACCATCCGTTACTCTTGTAGGGGAAGTCAACAGTGCTATCGCAGGATGGCTGATCAATCACATTAAAAAAGAAGATGTAAAGGTTGCTGCTCATATAAAAAACAGGGCTTAGAAAGAGGGAATATGATTATGAAAGATCCAAACTGCGCATACTGCATGAAGGGAGATCTGGTTGCAAAATTCGGCTACCCCATCTGCGAAATGCCTACAGGCTTTTTATATTTATTTAAGGAGCAGAGCAAAAAGGGCAGAGTCATTCTGGCTTATAAAGATCATGTCAGTGAGATGGTGGATATAAGTGATGAGGAAAGAAATGCATTTTTTGCAGATGTAGCCAGAGCTTCGAAGGCAATCCATAAGGTATTTAATCCGGATAAGGTGAATTACGGGGCTTACGGCGATACCGGCTGCCACCTTCATATGCACATTGTTCCGAAATATAACGGTGGCGATGAATGGGGCGGAACATTTGCCATGAATCCGGATAAAGTTTATCTGACCGATAAAGAGTATGAGGAAATGGCCGCTTCCATCCGTGCTGCTTTATAGGCAGAAAGAAAATTTCATGGGTAAGGAAGGTGCTGTATCATGTTAAATGAAATCAGGAAACAAGCTGGAAAAGCCGCTAAAGAATTGTTGGAAGCGGCACATTTAAAAGAGCGGGACCTGGTCGTGATTGGCTGTTCTTCCAGTGAGATATCCGATCACCGCATCGGTTCTCACTCCAGTGCAGAAATTGGGCAGGCAGTTTTTTCAGCCATTTATGAAGTTTTTCAGGCAGAGAGGATTTTTGTGGCTGCCCAGTGCTGCGAACATTTGAACCGGGCTTTGATCCTGGAGGAAGAGGCTGCCCGGCTCTATGGCTACGAACCGGTCAATGTGATTCCGCAGCTGAAAGCCGGAGGTTCGATTGCCACGGCAGCTTTCAAAACCTTTCATAATCCGGTAGTAGTAGAGTCCATCCAGGCCCATGCAGGAATCGATATCGGAGACACTCTGATCGGCATGCATCTTAAGGCTGTTGCGGTTCCGGTCCGTATAAAGACCCAGTACATTGGTTCCGCCCATATTGTGGCTGCCCGGACCAGACCAAAGTTTATCGGCGGGATACGGGCTTGCTATAATGATTCTTATGAATAATTAAAAATCCCCTTAATACCTTACAGTACGTTAACATAGTCAGGTATTAAGGGAATTTTGTTCTTCGCTATCGGTATAAGGTTATAAACGCCTTCATCAATACCTTAGGATCTTTTACATAAGGCGTAACCGGACAGATCTTTTTATTTACTCCCATCAGCGTATAAACAGCCGTTCTGGCTGCCCGGACGGAATATTCCTCCGTAAATACCATATCATCCGGTATCTCAACGAACTGGCTTACCATGGCAAAATTAGTGGAACCGGCCGGAACTACCTTTGGCCGGTCAGTCATTTTACGGGGCTGGAACTGGGCATCTACGTACGGCATCATGCAGGGGATCACATTGACCACATCAGCCATGATCTCCTCTTTGCGGTCTTCCATATGAAGATGATGCAGCAGCTCCAAAAGCAGTTCTTCTCCGGTACAGTCCTTCATAGGCTTCTTTATATAGTCGCCCGGCTGGTCTGTATACAATCCATATCCCCAGAAAATAGTCTGATTCATAGGCTGGTTGACGAAGTGGGGCTGTGCCGCCACGACTATGCTCATAAGCCAGCTGGAATCCTTAAAGGTCATCAATGCCCCGCTTCCCGAAACATTCCCGGAGAAATTCTCGATCATTTTTAAAAGCTTGTTGCCCCGGCTGGTTACGGTAAAGCTTTCCCAGTTCGTCTCATGGACATCACCAAAGAACGGATAGGGATTTCCAAGACCAGACTTCTTAGCTGCTGTCTTGCTCCATAATTCACCGGATATAGGTCTTAATACAGGGGCCGGAGCCGGTGTATGCAAGTCCCCTAAAGTGGCGCTGTCAGTCATGCAGGCATTGGTCATGATGCAGATATCTTCTTCATCAAGTTCAATGGTCCTTTCCACTCCATTATCTTTTAAGTAAAGTACCTTTGCAGTGATTCCGTCCCCTTCAGCAAAATCAATATCTTTAACCGTACAGTTTTCTGCAAAAACAACTCCCTGCTTTCTTAAGTAGGCTTCCAGAGGCCGGATCACACTGTCATACTGGTTTAAGGGAGTTCTCGTCACACCCTCAAGGGTCTCGATCCTTGAAAATTCCAGAATCATTCTGCGCATATAACGGCGGAACTCAAAAAGACTGCTCCACTTCTGGAATGCAAAGGTTGTCTGCCACATATACCAGTAATTCGTGTTAAAAAAGTGAGGCATATCTGCAAACCACTCTTCAATGGTCATATCGTCCAGTTTTTCTTCAGGCATATTCATAAGCCTTAATAGAGCCATGCGTTCTTTCTGTGTAAATCCCATGCTTTTTACATCCAGAATCCTGCCTTCCCTGTCCACCAGCCTGGCTTTGGCACAGGTAGGATGGGCATGGTCAAAGTTCAATATCTCTTCGGTAACGCTTCTGCCCGGATTATTTAAGGATGAGATGGAACGGAACAGTTCCCAGAAATTCTCATAAGTCTCTTCATTAAGCATACGGCCGCCCCGGCATACGAATCCCTGTTGCGCAGTACCGATTCCATCATTGCTTCCTCCCAGGATTGGCATTCCTTCAAAAATCGTAATCTGGTCTCCTGACATCTTGCAGTCGCGTATGAGATAAGCAGCTCCTGCCAGGCTTCCAAGACCGCCGCCGACAAAATATGCTTTTGTTTTTTCAGCATTTCGTCGCTCTGTCTTCGGCTTCGTAATTCCTCTTTCCATTCCGGTCTTCTGCTTTTTTAAATACTCATAGGCTTTTTTTACTGCTACGCCGGCAGCCGCTGCCGCCGCACCCCATGCAAGTACTTTTCCTAATCCATTTTTCTTTCTCATAAGCGATGCTCCAATCTCTAATTTATATAACTGATAATCTTATATTATCATACTTCATTTTATTCGTCACCATACATGGATTTTTGGTGTAAAAAAAAACGACACCACAGGAATGATGTCAAAAAACCAGACATTTTTTTTATATTGTCTATCGTATTTTTTCTTATCTTCTTTTACAATAAGTGTAGCGATAAAGGAGGATTACTCATGTCGGTCGCAATACACAAACACATTCGGGAGTCCGTACTTAAAACGGCACTTCTGCACCAGCTGAAAAATGGACGTAAATCACCCGAACGGACGGCCCGGAATATGGAAGAGCTTCTTCTTAAGTTTAATCCCGGCTCTGATGGACTCTTTCACTATACCGATCTGCTGGCACTGATCAAAAACAGTTCCCCCGAGGAATGCCTGGATATCATAATACGTAAGCTTTCTTAAAGTTCTGCCCGGCTTCGGATATAGCCGATCCGCTCCGTGGTCCTGGCAAGGCTTTTTAAACGTTCGGCCACAAGTGCCGGCTCCATCTTCATTCCGCCATCAGCCCAGTCGAGTATGACTCCGCAGATGCCGTAGGCGTAAAACCCGGCGTTAAAATTCCGTTCTTCCTCTGAGTGCCTGCTGTTCTCATCTATTTTTACGATTGCTTCGGAAAACAGGGCCTTTGCCATCTCAAAAAGATAACTTTCAAACGTATGCTCCTGTTCTTTTATTGTATTCATATAAAAGTTTTTTTCCTGCTTCATATTCTGAAGCAGTTCAAAAATTTTATGATCCCAGTTTTCAAGGTTGATGTCTTCTGCTATCCCTGCAAAATTTTCATTATAATAAATCCAGCTTAAAAGTTCGTATTTATCCTGAAAATGATAGTAGAAAGTCTGCCGGTTCAGACCGCATACTGCCGTTATATCCGATATGGATATCTTATCAAATGGTTTTTCTTTGCATATATGCTTTAGCGCTTCTGCTATTGCACGTTTTGTTATCAGCGAATCTGACATAGCCCCTCCTGTTAAACTAGTTCATTCTTGAAAAATAGTTGCTTAGTGCGGCAAACTGCTCCAGGTTTAAGGCTTCTCCCCGCACAGACGGCCCAAGGCCCAGACTTTCAATTGCTTCTGCAATCTGTTCCCTGGTAAACGGAATTTCCGGAGAATTATTTAAACCGTTTTGAAGGGTCTTTCTTCTCTGGTTAAAGGAAGCCCGGATCAGCCGGAACATGAGTCCTGTATCCTCTGCCTTAACCGGCGGTTCCTTATGCCGGGTCAGACGGATTACCGCAGAACCTACATTGGGACGGGGCATAAAGCAGTTAGGCGGTACATTTGCCACGATATATGGTTCGGCATAATACTGGACGGCAAGAGAAAGGGCACCGTAATCCTTGGACCCCGGTCCTACCTGCATACGGTCTGCCACCTCCTTCTGTACCATAACCGTAATATTGTCAACGGGAACTTCACCTTCAAAAAGGCCCATGATAATAGGTGTTGTAATATAATAAGGCAGATTTGCCACAACTTTAATGGGGCGGCCTCCGTTATACTGTTCTGCAATCTGATTGATGTCAGCCTTCAGGATGTCATCATGAATTACGGTAACATTATTATAATCCACAAGGGTCTCCTTTAGAATTGGGATCAGGTTTGGGTCTATCTCCACTGCCACAACATGCCTGGCATTTTCTGCAAGATACTGCGTCATGGTCCCGATTCCCGGCCCGATTTCCAGAACACAGTCAGCCTTTGTCACCCCTGCTGCTGCAATAATTTTATCCAGTACATGGGTATCTATTAAAAAATTCTGCCCGAACTTCTTTTGAAAGGCAAACTCATATTTTTTTATGATCTCAATGGTTTTTTGGGGATTTCCTAATTTATTTTGCATATGGTCTCTTTTCCACTTATTTTTATTTATGGTATCTTATTATAAGTTAAAAGTCAATCATTTATAAATAGGGCCGGGAATGCAGGGTACCGGCCTGTTTATGGAGGTTCCGGTAACTTCCTTCAAAAATCGGTGTAATGTTTTACAAGAGAATCTTATATAGATTACATGAATTTAAATATCTTGAAAGGAGGCTTTTCAATAATCTGCAGAGAGAGAGATCGTTCTCTAAATAAAAAATAAGGAGGAAAAAAAATGTTTAAAAAATCAGTATCTGTTATTTTAATTTTTACAGTAATATTCATGTTAAACATTCCGCAGAAAATGGCAGCAGCAGCCCCAACAAGGCAGATGGAATACCTGGACCGGGGTACCGTAGCCGTTAAAGTACAAAATGGTGTCTTTATCAGCTGGAGGGTTTTAGGTAACGAAAGCTCAGATGTTTCTTATAACCTTTATCGCGGTACAACCAAAATAGCAGCGGTTACCGGAGCCAGTAATTACTTAGATGCAGCAGGTACCTCCAGTTCCACTTATACAGTAAGCGCTGTAGTTAATGGCAGGGAGCTGGAAAAATCTTCTCCTGCCAGTGTTTGGAACAACAATTATCTGCAAATTCCTCTTCAGGTACCGTCAGGGGGTACGACACCAGACGGAGTTTCCTATACCTATAATGCGAATGACTGCAGTGTAGGAGATCTGGATGGGGACGGTCAATATGAAATAATCTTGAAGTGGGATCCATCGAATGCGAAAGATAATTCTCAAAAGGGATATACCGGTAACGTATACCTGGATGCCTATAAAATGGACGGGCGGCTGCTATGGAGAATCGACCTGGGCAGAAATATACGGGCCGGCGCCCACTATACTCAGTTAATGGTATATGATCTGGATGGCGACGGAAAAGCTGAGGTTGCCTGTAAGACAGCGGATGGAACGATAGACGGTCTGGGTACTGTCTTAGGAAATCCCAGTGCAGATTACAGGAATTCGAACGGATATATCCTATCAGGACCTGAGTATTTAACTGTATTTCAGGGACTTACCGGAAAAGCACTCTATACAACGGATTATGAACCCGGCAGAGGAAAGGTATCAAACTGGGGAGATTCCTATGGAAACCGTGTAGACCGTTTTCTTGCATGCATTGCATATTTGGACGGAGTACATCCAAGTCTGGTAATGTGCCGCGGATATTACACAAGAGCAGTTCTTGCAGCCTATGACTGGAACGGTTCCAAACTTACCAAACGCTGGACTTTTGACAGTAACAGTCAAGGGAACTCCGGTTATGCAGGACAGGGAAACCACAATCTCAGTGTTGCTGATGTAGATGGTGATGGAATGGATGAAATTGTCTACGGAGCCTGTACCATAGATAATAATGGTAAAGGGCTATATACAACCGGTTTAAATCACGGTGATGCCATGCATTTAGGCGACTTAAATCCGAATCATGCCGGTTTGGAGATCTGGAGCTGTTTTGAGGACACTGCCCATAACGGTAAGATCGGAGCTGCTATGCGTGACGCCAAAACAGGTAATATACTGTTTAAATATAATGCTTCAGGAGATGTAGGCAGAGCCTGCTCTGCTGATATAACAGCCCAATATCCCGGAGAGGAAGTATGGGTTTCCGGGTCGCCCCTTTTCAGCAGCAGCGGGCAAAATATAGGCAAAGCACCCTCTCAGGTGAATTTTGCTATCTGGTGGGACGGTGATGAACTCAGAGAATTATTAGACGGAACCTCCATCACCAAGTTTGGAGGCGGAACCTTACTTAGTGCCAGAGACTGTGCTTCTAATAACGGTACCAAAAAAACTCCTTGTTTACAGGCCGATATCCTGGGTGACTGGCGGGAAGAAGTTATTTTCAGAACATCCGATAACCGGAATCTGAGGATTTATACAACAACTGATATTACGAACCGGCGCATCTATACTCTCATGCATGATCCTGTATACCGCTTGGGTATTGCCTGGCAAAATGTTGCATATAATCAGCCTCCTCACACCAGCTTTTTCCTTGGAAATGGTATGTCTGAGCCACCGGTACCAGCAATTTACTTAACCGGAGCCCATAGTACACCATAGAAGATTCCAACCCTGATTTTAACTATATAATATACTTAGAGGTGCCGCATAACAGCTTTTAATCAACTGTTTTGCGGCACCTCTCATGGAATTTTAAATCAATTTATACAGCCTTTTTGCATTCTGGCTGGTAATTTCAATTATTTTTTCTTCCGGGATTCCCTTAATGGTACTGATTTCCCGTACTACGAAAGGCAGGTTTAAGGAAGAATTGCGTTTCCCACGGTTTGGTACCGGGGCCAGATAAGGACAGTCAGTTTCCAAAACCAACTGTTCTACAGGCATGTACTCCACCACTTCCCTGAGTTTTTTTGCATTTTTAAAGGTAAGCACACCGCCAACTCCCAGATAGTACCCCATATTCAAATATTCTCTGGCCATCTCTTTCGTATAGGAGAAGCAATGAATCACACCACCGATATCCCCAGCGTTTTCTGCCTTCATAATATCCAGAGTATCCTTTGCTGCATCCCGGCTGTGGATAATGACAGGCAGCTTTACCTGCTTTGCAAGGTACATCTGTCGGATAAACCATTTTTTCTGGGTCTCATGATCCGGCTCATCCCAATAATAATCCAGACCGATTTCACCGATGGCCACAACTTTCTTATGAGCTGACTGATTCTTAAGCCAGATAATATCATCTTCCTTCAACTCTCCGGTTTCGTTTGGATGAACGCCGATAGCACCATATATAAACGGATACTTTTCCGCCAGCTCAAGTGTATTCCGAGATGTTTTTATGCTGGCCCCCACGTTGGTAACGGCTTCTATACCATTATCCAAAAGGGAGACCAGCAGTTCGTCTCTGTCTTCATCAAATGCCTCATCGTCATAATGGGCATGCGTATCAAAAATCATAGTATTCTCCTTATAAAAACAGTCTGAGTTCTGTTTTTAAGTAATCATCAAACGCAGGAAATACAGGAAAAACAGGTGTACGGGATAAAACCAGTAAAAAAAGTATTTCAGGTTCTTTTCCCCTCTTGTTCCATTGTACATACGTATAGGGATAAACGCCAGCATTCCGGCCCCAAAACATGCCAGGCTTTCGATTGCCGCCAGTATACCTCCAAATATAGTCTGCAGCTTTTTATTATCGTGAAATACATAAAAAAACAGAATCATTATAATACCAACTACATTATAATCACATTTCAGTAATGCTGCCGCCCCGCAGCCAGCCAGAATGACCACTGACTGTTTTACCGGCTGGCCTATGGCATCCCGGTGCCAATCCAGTACCCAGAGACCAATGAAGAGAGTAAAAAATACATTTTGATACCCTGGGTAAAACCACGTTCCAAAAACAGCCAGGTCAAACGGAACCTCGGAAATAAGCCCGAACAGCAGAAGTCTGATCTCATATTTTCTGACATCCCTGGTATGGAGAAATCCCTCAACCAGCAGGAAACAGAATATTGGAAATGCCAGCCTGCCAATGGTCCGTAATCCCATGTCAGCCATACTCCAGATTTTCCCTTCCGGCGTGTTCAAAATGGCAGCTGCCAGAATGGTATCGGAGGATTTTAAAATACCGTTTTCGATAACAGCCGCACCGATGTGATCAAGGAACATGGTAACAATGGCAGTGATTTTTAAGGCATTGCCGGTTATTCCTTTTGGGGAAATGCTGAACTCTTTCATGGAATTCTCCTTCTCAAAAACCATAAGGCCGGATTATAAAAACCCAGCCTTACGTCAACCTCTCTCTTATCTTCAGAAATATGCCTCTGTCAGCAGATTTCTGCTCCGGCCGGCATTGGTTTTTCCGGAATCATAAGGGATAAATTGCCCTCTGCGTCCTCTGCACACAAAAGCATTCCTTCCGATACGACACCTGCCAGTTTTGCTGGTTTTAAATTTACCACAACCATTACTTTTTTGCCAACCATTTCTTCCGGTGAATAATGGGCCTTAATTCCGCTGACAATCTGTTTTACCTGGCTTCCGATCCTAACCTTAGAACACAAAAGCTTCTTGGACTTCATAACCGCCTCACAGGCAATGATCTCACCGACCTGGAACTGAAGCCTGGAAAAATCGTCGTAGGTGATTTCTGCTTTGGGTTCGATATCAATCCCATCAGAAGCTCCGCCTTCACAAGCAGATCCGCCTTCTTCTGCTGCAGTGGCGGTATGCATAGCTTCCACCTTCTCCATAACTTCCTTGCTGTCCATACGGGCAAACAGGATTTCCGGCTTATCCGTCACCTTGTTGCCAGATGGATATAAGCCGAATTCATTCATTTCCGAAAGTTCTCTTTTTTCAGTACACAGCTGGCCGAGGATCTTCTCAGAGGTATCCGGCATAAAGGAGGCCAGCAGGGATGCACCAATGGTAATGGCTTCCGTCAGGTTGTAGAGAACGGTTTCCAGACGTCCTTTTGACGCCTCATCCTTTGCAAGTGTCCAGGGAGCTGTCTCGTCAATATATTTGTTGCTCCTTCTGAAAATATTGAATATAGATGTAATGGCATCCGCAACCCGGAGCTTCTCCATCTTCTCCTGAACCTTTTTCACCTCTTCCAGAACTACTGCTTTTAGATCTTCGTCAACCCCATCAGGCGTAATTCCATTATCCACAACACCGCCAAAATATTTATTAGTCATGGATATTGTCCGGTTTACCAGGTTGCCCAGGATATTGGCCAGGTCAGAGTTCATGCGTTCCACCATCAGTTCCCAGGATATGACGCCGTCATTATCAAAGGGCATCTCATGAAGAACAAAATAACGAACTGCGTCCACACCGAAAAAATCCACCAGTGTATCTGCATAGAGCACATTTCCCTTGGACTTGCTCATCTTTCCATCTCCCTGAAGGAGCCACGGATGGCCGAATACCTGCTTTGGAAGGGGAATATTTAACGCCATAAGGAAAATGGGCCAGTAAATGGTATGGAAACGGATTATATCCTTTCCGATCAGATGAAGATCCGCCGGCCAGAGTTTTTCAAACTGTCCGCTGCTGTTACCGTCACAGTCATAGCCAATGCCCGTGATATAGTTGGTCAATGCATCCAGCCACACATAGGTAACATGTTTCGGGTCAAAGGTCACGGGAATGCCCCATTTGAACGTAGTTCTGGATACGCAGAGATCCTGGAGTCCCGGAAGCAGGAAGTTATTCATCATCTCATTTTTTCTGGATACCGGCTGGATAAACTCCGGATTCTCATTGATATGTCTGATGAGACGGTCCGCATATTTACTCATACGGAAGAAATATGCTTCTTCCTTGGCCGGCTTTACCTCGCGGCCGCAGTCCGGACACTTTCCATCCACCAGCTGGGATTCAGTGAAAAAGGATTCACAGGGAGTGCAATACATGCCCTCGTAATATCCCTTATAAATGTCACCCTGATCGTACAGCTTCTTAAAAATCTTCTGAACCTGTACCTCATGCTCTCTATCCGTGGTACGTATGAATTTATCGTAAGAGGTATTCATTAAATCCCAGACATTCTTTATTTCACCGGCTGCCTTATCCACAAATTCCTTTGGCGAAATACCTGCAGCTTCCGCTTTCTCCTCAATCTTCTGTCCATGCTCATCGGTGCCTGTCTGAAAGAATACATCATAGCCCTCTGCCCTTTTATAACGGGCGATAGCGTCTGCCAGAACGGCCTCATAGGTATTGCCGATATGTGGTTTCCCTGACGCATAAGCAATGGCTGTGGTGATGTAATATGGCTTTTTGTTAGAATCTTTACACATTTTATTTCCTCCTGTTTATAAAATGAGATGCGGGGGGAAAGCCTTTCCTCTTATCTTTCCCACAAAGTAAAAATCCCGCCTTAAAATATCCTTTCGGAAATTTAAAGACGGGGAATTGTCCCGTGTTACCACTTTAATTCATCCTTACCTTACGGCAAGGACCTTACCGGCTGCGTCTGCAGTCCTTAATTCCTTTTGAGGATCTAAAGACTCCTTATAACAGTCTGACACGATAACGGGTGTAACCGTCGAAGTTTAAAGACCGTTTTTCAGCCAATTCAACTTCACTGCTCCAAGGCCATATTGGGAAATCTACTCATGCTTCCTTTTCAGCTTCCGGAAGTCTCTGATCATGAGGTTCATTTCTTACTCTTCTTTTCTCAGCATTCTCACATATATTATTGGTAATCCTAGTGTAATTGTTTCGGCAGGGTTTGTCAAGAAGGTAAGTTCTTAATTCAGTGCTTTAGTCATGACTTTTTTGTAACTAACATATAAATAATAATAGCGAATCACGGAGGTATAAAATATGAAAAACAACGTTTTTAAGCAAGGCCGCCGTTTTCTATCCATCATTCTGGCGGTTTCTTTGTTCTGCGCCTGTACACCGTTCCCGGAATCATCGAACACATCTCCGGAAATCGGATATCAGCAGTTTTATGCCGGTGACTTGTCCATTCAGAATAAGTTCAATCAATTTACAGATTCCCTGTTTCGTAAGGAAATCAGTGACTCTGGAATCAGTTTTCATTTCAGCATAGCAAATCCTGCTTCCAGGGGGCTTGATACAGTTCCTCTTACCCTTGGTGATTTTACCCTGGATAAAATGGAAGAAGGTACCAGGGATTTACAGAAGCTGAAAAAAGAGCTTAATGGGTTTAAACTTCGGCAATTAAACAGTGACCAGAAACTCACTTATAAAATTCTCTACTCTTATATCGATACAGAACTGACCTCCGAAGGCCTGGAA
This sequence comes from uncultured Lacrimispora sp., assembly GCA_964402355.1. Classification (GTDB taxonomy): domain Bacteria; phylum Bacillota; class Clostridia; order Lachnospirales; family Lachnospiraceae; genus Lacrimispora. The sequence goes on along the minus strand of CAYOCB010000011.1, from coordinate 152,686 downwards.
CTTTATGCCCAGCCACTGACAAGCACAATTGGAATCCAGGCGCAGCTTCCGATCCTGTTTGCTGAATATGCGTTTTACAGCCGCGGGGATGTGGATCATTATCTTTCCCTGCTTTCCACCATTGATGAGTATTATGCCCAGCTTCTGGAGTTTGAAAAAAAGAAATCAGAAGCAGGACTGTTTATGAGCGACACTGCCGCTGATCATGTTTTAAAATCCTGTGAAGCTTATTTAATCCAGCCTGACCACAGCTTCCTTTCAGAAACTTTCAACAGCCGGATAGATGCATTGACAGATTTAACAGATGAAGAAAAAGCAGCTTATAAAGAGCAGAATCTTAAAATCCTTAATGAGCATTTTATTCCTGCCTATAAAAACCTGATTAATGGAATTACCGCGCTTATGGGAACCGGAACCAATGACAAGGGCCTGTGCTGGTATCCGGAAGGAAAACAGTATTTCGAGTATCTGGTAAATTCCAATACCGGAACCTCTTATCATTCCATCCGAAGTCTGACAAAGGCAATTGAGAAACAGATGGAATCCGATATCGTGGCTTTGGGACAGATTACGAAAGAACATCCTGAGGTACTGGATTCCCTTGATAATTATTCGTTCCGTTATACCAAACCGGAGGAAATCCTGGAAGCCCTTAAATCTCAGATTTCAAAAGATTTTCCGGAACTGCCTGCCTGCAGTTATACGGTAAAGTACGTTCCAGATACTTTGGAAACTTCCTTAAGTCCTGCCTTTTACCTGGTTCCTCCCATCGACCGGTATGAGGATAATGTTATTTACATCAACCGCAATCCCCGTTTTGCAAATGAGGATCTCTTTACTACTCTGGCACACGAAGGGTATCCGGGGCATTTATACCAGAACGTTTATTTCTTAAGCAGGAAACCCAGTGATATAAGAAACCTTCTCTCCTTTTCCAGTTATTCGGAGGGCTGGGCGACCTATGTAGAATATTATTCTTATACGATGGATAACGGGCTGGACCCGGAGCTTGGAAAGCTTTTAGCCTGTAATTCAGCCGCTACTCTCGGCATTTATGCATATTTAGATATCTGCATCAATTATGAAGGCTGGGATAAGGAAGAGACAGCCAAATACTTAAACACCTTTTTTAATGTCGAGAACACGGATACTGTAGATTCCATTTACAACAGCCTGATTGAAAATCCGACCAACTATATGGAATACTATGTCGGATACCTGGAAATTATGGAAATGCGGGATACTGCGCAGAAAGTATTAAAGGATGATTTTAATTTAAAAGACTTCCACACCTTCCTCCTTGATATAGGACCTGCGCCATTTTCTCTCATCCAGCCTGCTTTCCGAACCTGGCTGGCAAATCAGCTAAAAGCCAAATAGAAATTGAAAAAGGCAGGAACTTTAGATTGTAAGTTCCTGCCTTCTTCTGTATTTATTTTATTTCCTTATAATCTTTCACATATTCCAGATAATCATTATCGCCCAGTTTAATATGTCCACCGGAATAATTCTTACCGTTTACAAGAAGCTTTAACTTATCCAGTTCAAAGTTCTCAATAAACGTATTGCCAACTGCTGTCAGCATAAGTAAATCTCCGGTTGAACCGCTGGTTGGAACCTGGGATAAATCAAGGGTACCGGTCCCGTCTGCCATATCAAACTTCAATGCCTTTGTACCTTCCTCTAAAACACTGTATTCAATCAGCTTGTCCACCAGTGCCTGAGCTGTTAATTCGTCCACCGCATCCATGGCCTGGTTTAAACCGGTAGCGTCATTATTCTCGCTGTATACAGAAATAATCTCCATAGGTTCAGCGTTGGGATCTGGAACTTTATCACTTGCGCCTCCTGTCGAAGCCATCACCTGCGGATCAGGTGCAGTCGTTTCCATCTTAGGCTGTGTTGGCGTACACGCTGCCAAGGACATAATCAGCATAGCGCTCACTAAAAACAGGATGAATTTTCTCATAATTGCGTATTGCCTCCTTAAATTCTGTTAAAGGCTCCGAAACCACTTGTTAAGCTTAGTCAGAGCTTTGATCAAAACTTCTATCTCATTATCATTCAGTCCTGCAACAGCACCCTCTATCATCTGCTGATGAAATCTGGCATGGTGCTCATAGGCAACCTTTCCTTTTTCTGAAAGAGAGATATACACAACTCGCCGGTCCTCTTTTCCTCTTTGACGGGTCACATACCCTTTCTTTACAAGACTGTTCATAGCTATGGTCAATGTACCAACCGTAACGGATAGTTCCCTGGCTATGGCTGACATATTCTTTGGTTTTTCAATCCCGATAGCCTCGATCACATGCATATCATTATTCGTTATATCTTTAAATTCCTGGGTAATGATAGCCTGCTGTTCTATATCCATAATATCCCGAAACAGTCTTACCAATACTTCGTTAAGAGTTCCGTAAGTATCCACGTTTATCCCCTTCACTCATGACAATAAAAGCTTCCCCGTAATTATACATGATTATGTATTCCAAAACAACCACCTTAATTCTTATATTATTCTTAAAATCAATAGGAAATTCTGGCTTTTATACCAAAAAACGGCTTAAAATAACACTGGCAGCCACACCTGCCGCCGTAGCCGCCAATGCACCTGCCAGAGTATATCGTGTCTTTTTTATCTTTACCGTACCAAAATAGATGCTGAGACAGTAAAAAACGGTTTCCGTACAACTCATTAAAACAGAGGTCATCATACCAATATAGGAATCCGTTCCATATTTCTTAAAAATATCAAGCACCAGTCCGGTTGCCGCCGAGTTTGATATCAGACGTATGAGAATGACCGGAACAACCGGAGCCGGCAGAAAAAGAAGCGCTGCCGGTTTTGTCAGAAGCTTTGCCAGAAAATCCAAAAATCCGGAAGCCCGGAGTACGCCAACGGCTGTCATAAGCCCGATCAAAGTAGGCATGATTCCTGCTACCGTCTTCATCCCATCCTTCGCACCATTTATAAAGTCTTCAAAAACCGGACGCTTTGATAAGATTCCAAATCCTACTATGTAAAAAATAGTAAGCGGTACCGCTGCCTCAGACAGAAATAATAAAAATCCCATAGCTTCACCCAGAATTCCATAATTAATATATTCTATTCTTTATCTCACCTTTTCATTCAATGTATTTGGGGGTTTACTAAATACTGCTGCCGATCAGATTTACCGCAAAGGCAATAAAAATCAGTCCAAATGTTTTCTGGATTCGTTGAATCATCTTGGAAGAATCATGAAGCAGTGCTTTCATATAACCAGCCAGGAATCCATATAGGGAAAACACAAAAAATGTAACTGCCATAAACACGATCCCTAACCATATACTCTCCTTTACATAATCCTGACTTCCGGAATTAACATACTGTGGTAAAAAAGAAAAGAAAAACAGCGTAAGCTTCGGATTCAATACATTAATCAAAATAGCTTTTAATATAATAGCAGATGGTTTCTCAATGGTTATGGTTTTACTGAAATCCAGTCTGGTCTTTGTAAGGATCATACCAATACCGAGATAGAACAAGTAGAATGCACCAGCTGATTTCAGGACAAAAAAAGCGAGTTCACTCATTTGCTGAAGCACAGATGAAAGAGCTATGCTCACAAGAAGATGCGGAAGGATTCCAGCCGTACATCCCAGTGCCGCAATCATACCCGTTTTTTTCCCTTTCATCAGACCCACGGAAATTGTGTATATTACACCGGTCCCGGGAGTTATAATAATAATAAATGATGTTATAATAAATGTATAAATATTCATTTCCATCCTCCTGTCTTTACGTTGATCGTCCTTTATGGTATACTTTATCAATCAAATGTGGTTATGAAAAGTACCGCTTTAACAGTATTTTTATAGAACCACCGGGAGGAAGGATATGATATTCATTCCATTAGACAGGAACAGTTCCGTTTCCCTGACTAAACAGCTGTATCTTTTTTTCAGGAAAGCCATATTAACGGGAACAATGAAACAGGGGGAAAAACTGCCATCTTCAAGAGATCTGGGAAGGCAGCTGAACATTGCCAGAAATGTTGTGATCGAGAGTTATGAACAGCTTGCGGCAGAAGGATATGTTTATACAAAAAATGGTTCTGGCACTTACGTCAGCAAGGGAGCCTTTTTTGAAAAAGCTCCCATTATGAAGGCGCTCCCTGGAACAGACATAAAAGAAGCCAGGCAGGAAGGGGATACCATTTGCTTCCGTACAGGCATCCCGGATTTATCAGCTATTCCGGTAAAACTATGGGGTAAATTATACAAAGAAATCACCTTATCTGTTCCGCCGGCCCTTATGGATTACCAGAATTCCTATGGAGATTATTCATTAAGATACCAGCTTGCAAATTATCTTCGGCGAACACGGGGAGTCATGGCCTTACCAGATAATATTCTGATAACCAATGGAGCCGCCCAGGCCTTCAGCCTGTTATGCCAAATGGCAGGCAATGACGAGTATGCTCTGGTGGAAAATCCGCTTAGTTACGGCATCCTTCATACACTGAAAAGCAATGGGGTAAAACTGCATACCATTCCCGTCGATGAATTTGGCATGAATACCTCTGCACTTCCGGCAATTCCGCCCAGATTAATATTCACCACTCCCAGCCATCAATTTCCAACAGGTGTGGTACTGCCCATCAGCCGGCGAATTGAAATGATTCAATATGCCAGGAAATACAATGCTTATATTGTTGAAGATGATTATGACAGCGAATTTCGCTTTGACGGAAGTCCCATACAGTCCATGCAGAGCCTTGATCCGTCACGGGTTATCTATGTAGGAACTTTTTCAAAAACACTAATGCCCTCCCTGCGTATGGGTTACCTCGTCCTACCGGATATCCTCCTGACCCGGATGGAAATGGCAAAATATGTTGCAGATCTGCATTCCCCCGTTCTTGAGCAGCTTACCATGGCAAAATTTATTGAAGAAGGATATTTGGATCTGCACATCAAGAAAATGAGAGGAAATTATCTAAAGAGGAGAAATTACCTGACAAAATGTTTGGAGCAGACATTCAAAGATAAAGTCTCCATTACCGGAGCAAGCGCAGGTATGCATTTGGTGGCTGCTTTTAAAGGTATCAATTTTAATAAGTCAATAATGGAAAAAATCAAAGAAAACCATATACAGATTGCAGCAGTAAATATGCATTATATCGAAGAAGAACAAAACCAGACGGTAAAATGCCCCTATGACTCTTCCCTGATCTTCGGGTATGGCAATACAAATCTGGATTCCATGGAAACAGGTATAAAGCTTTTGAACAGAGTATTATATCAGCCTTTTAAAAATCAAGTTTTTTAACAATGGCTATAAAAACCTGTTCCGGAATTGATCCCGATAAATAATAGTATGCTCCATCAATCACGATACTTGTGCTATACTCTATGGCTCCATCCGAAAAATTATTTTTCTCAATATCAAAATCCTTTTTTATCTTCTTATTATAGACACTTTTAAATACTGTTTTGTATGAACTATCACCGTCAGAAAAGAGTGCAGGATACTTAGACTGAATAAAAAATATCTCCTGGTCATTATAAGAAAGCCTTATGGTTGCATTTCCATTTTCAATATCCATTCCATAATACTTTAAGTCAGACGGAATATCATCAATTATAAGCGGCCTGATACCAAGATTTTCATTAATCGCTTTATATGCATCGAAGATATCTTCCGCTTTAGGTCTCTCACCTAACTGATAATCATAAGACTTTTTTGCCGATCCTCCAACCGCCGTTCCAGTAAGTATAACGAACAATGCCATTGAAATGATCATCGGCTTTTGCAGGTAATTAACAAGCCTGTGCCCATAATATAAAATCTTTAGCTGCTGCCTTATGACCAGCCTGGATCCCCGCTTATCCAGTTCCGCCATAATCTTCTGGAATTCTCCGGGCGGAGGGGCTGGCGGCTCCGGTGTTAATTCCGGGTGATTCTGCATATAATCAAGCATATGAGCTTCTACTTTTTCCTGGGATGCCAAATAATATTTAATCTGTTTTAAAATGGAACATTTTTTTCCATGGCTTCTCTCCTGCTCCACGACTGCACCTCTTAAACACTAGTTATCCTTAAGTTCCCACACGCTTTGGGGTTGACTTTTTATTGCGAACGTTTACTATAATAGTATATTAAATTTGGGAGGCAACGTTTTATGAAAAAAATCATCTTAACAGGCGGCGGAACTGCTGGCCATGTTACTCCGAACCTGGCTCTGATTCCCTCTTTAAAAGAGAGGGATTATGATATTCTCTATATAGGATCCTATCAGGGAATCGAACGGAAGCTCATAGAAGGAGCCAAAATTCCATACCATGGCATCTCTTCCGGTAAATTCCGCCGATATTTTGACTTGAAAAATTTTTCTGACCCCTTCCGGGTTATAAAGGGATATGGGGAAGCTTTAAAGCTGATAAAAAACTATAAGCCGGATGTGATTTTCTCGAAAGGGGGTTTTGTAGCCGTTCCTGTAGTACTGGCTGCAAAACGTTGCAGAATTCCGGTTATCATACATGAATCCGATATGACCCCCGGGCTTGCCAATAAACTCTGTATACCGGCAGCATCTAATATCTGCTGTAATTTTCCGGAGACACTGGCCTATCTTCCGAAAGATAAGGCTGTACTTACCGGCTCACCCATACGAAAAGAACTTTTAAAAGGAGACCGGCTAACCGGATTAAATTATACAGGATTATCGGCAAACCGGCCTGTTATCCTGATTATCGGCGGCAGCCTCGGTTCTGTTACAGTAAATACTGCGGTAAGGGGTATCCTTTCAAAACTGCTTAAAAATTACCAGGTAATACATATCTGCGGTAAGGGCAATCTGGATGAAAGCCTGAAGAATACCGAAGGATATGTACAGTATGAATATGTAGATACCCCATTAAAACATCTTTTTGCTGCTGCTGATCTTATGATTTCCAGGGCTGGAGCCAACTCCATCTGTGAAATACTTGCGCTTAGAAAACCCAATATCCTGATACCCCTTTCTGCCGCAGCCAGCAGAGGAGATCAGATCTTAAATGCCAGATCTTTTGCAAAACAAGGTTTCAGCTGTCTTCTGGAAGAAGAAAACCTATCAGTAGATTCCCTGTTACAGGCAATCACCGAAACATTTAAAAACCGGCAGACCTATATATCAAAAATGGAGCAAAGTAAGCTGCATAATGCGGTTGATTTAATCATTAATATGATTGAATCTCTGGTTCAGAATTAATATCTCATATATCATAATTAGGGCCAAGAATCTTTTTCAAACAAATCCTGGTGCGATATATCCGGGAACGGCAAACCGTTCCCGGAATTTCCAATCGTTCACAGATCTCGGATATGGTAAGCTGTTCCAGAAAGTAAAGGACAGCCATCTCCTTCCATTCATCCCTCATATTGGAAATTTCTTTTGTTATCCTTAAAAGCGCCTCTTCTCCAAGAATTACGTCCAAAGGATCAGTGACCACGAATTTCGTCAGCATTGCTACCTCGTTAACTGCATTTTCTTCGTCAAGGCTCACCTTTTCATAGTGACCATTTCTCCGAAGGCAGTCTATGGACTTGCGTTTCAGAATTTTAATCAGCATGCCTTTCTTTCGGATATCTGACCATGACAATGAATAGTTTTCAAAATATGCAATAAAAGTTTCCTGTACCACATCATCCAATTCCATATCTGGTACATTCAGTGTTTTCGCTATCCGGCGGAGCAGTCCCTGATATTCTCCATAAATGGACTGCAGCAACAAGTTTTCATCTTCACGTATGCTCATTTATTATGCCCCTTTGATTACAGGGCGCTCCTTATAGCGGCTCCTGTCTGTGTTAGTTCTTCCGGACTTGCTTGATCCGGCACCCATGAAACCATAACAGGGCCTCCCTCATAACGAGGAATCAAATGCACGTGAAAATGAAAAACTGTCTGGCCTGCTTCTTTTCCATTATTCTGTACAACATTAAATCCTGCACAGCCTAATGATTTTTTCATGGCTTCACCAATTTTAGCTGCTAGCGGAAGGACCTTTGCTGCTGTTTCTCCATCAAGCTCACAGATATCCCTGTAATGCTGTTTCGGAAGAATCAGGGCATGCCCTTTGGAAGCCGGTCCTAAATCCATAATTACGCGAAATGTATCATCCTCGTATAACGTCTCAGAAGGTATCTCGCCATTTGCAATTTTGCAGAAAATGCAATCATCTTCCCTCACACGCTCACCTCCTTCCAAATAGATTATCCCCATATTTTTGCATTGCGATGCCCTTTCGGCTTACGGTACAGGAGTACTCCCAATATAATACCAATAAGCAGCCCCGCAACATGAGCAGTGTTATCTACGCCTGTGCTGGTAAAACCAAAATACAGGGAGCATACAATAACTACAACCAGTTGGCGGGTGCTCAAATCCTCCAGTTGACCACGATTGACAGCTACCGCATACAAAAGACCGCCAATTACTCCGAATATAGCTCCGGAAGCGCCGGCTGAAACAACATTCCTGTACGCTCCCAGGTTCACCGCCATAGATACCACATTCGCACCCACACCACATAACAGATAAAAGATCAGGTACTTTATGTGTCCCAGAGCTCTCTCCATATTATCACCTAAAATAAAGAGGATGAGCATATTGTTCATAATGTGATTAATGCCGAAATGCATAAATACAGAAGTGAGCAGTCGGAAATACTCCCCATATTCCAATACAAGAGGAGCATACATGGCTCCATGGGTTATCATAAATTCCGTATTCTCTGTTGAACCCATCATTTCCAGATAAAGAAAATAGATGATATTAACAGCAATCAGTCCCATATTTACATAAGCATTTTTACGCTTAGCCAAGCCATCCATATACCGCTCTCCTTCTTTAAGATTAAGCTTATTTTATCACAGACTGGCAGATTATGTAAATAAAAACGATAAATTTGTAATTAAAATTTCAAACCTGCCTATATCAGATCCGGTACATCTTATTCCGAATATTAAGAGTTCACATACAGCTGGCAAATAAAGCTGTCCTAGCTATAATAAAAAAGGATCCATGAACTGCTGCACAGAATCCATTTTTATTGTTGGCCGGCTTAAAGTATCTGTCATAATGTCCTCAATATATCAAATACGTTGAATATATCAAGAATACCATACCCATATATTCTATTAGGATATATGAGATTCTCCTGCCTTATGGCGCCTCTGATCAAATAACTTTTAATAACCATAGAATTAGCTCCGGGCTCATTATCTCCGAGCACTGCCCACTCAAGAAACATAGCAACTATTCCGGAAGTGTGAGCTGCTGCTACACCCGTACCGGTAAATCTTATGAACTCGCCATTCAGGGCCGGTGCAACATAGTTAACACCAGGAGCTGCTATATCCGGTTTTACTACATTCGTGCTGGTATATCCTCTGCTGGCATCATCATATATATTTTGAGTAAATGCATTATAAGCGGTTATGGCAATGGGTACATAGGAGTTTCCCGGATCCAGAACAGTCGTATACACATCACTTTGGACAAAATAAGTTTTATCCGATATAAAATCTCCCATAGGAAGCCAAATATGGAAACCGGCAGGCAGGTTAGTCTGTGAATATACATTAAATTTCCATATACCGGCAGTTATATTAGAAAATCGAAATAATATCAGCTGGCTTCCAGTTAAGGTTTCCACTAATTGATAAGTTATGTAAATAATTGTATCTTCAAAAATAAAAGAAACTTTTCGATTTAAATTAAAACCAGCAGTAATTATAGGAATATATTCTCCGCCTGGCGATAGAATATCTACAGAATATCTTGCCGGGGATTCCCCCCACAGTTCCATACTAAAATTTCTTTCATTTTCTGCCACATATAATTCCACCGGAACACTTTCTTCAGCCGGATCTATGACTTTAAAAAAATGTCTGCCTGAATTTCCTTCATTTCCAACAGATACTACAATTCCTACATTTGTAAAATTTCCTACAAAAGATAAATAAATGCTTAAATTGGACTCTCCTGAATGAGAGGTCTGCGAAGAACCTAATCCCAGACAAATTGCAATAGGCATTCCAACTCTTCTGGCAGTTAATATGCAATACTGAACCCCCCACATGATATCGTTTTCCTGATAAGCATCGGCTTCATCTGGAATAAAATAAAAATCCCGGAGATATTGTTTTGCCTGTCTAAGCTTTACTACAACCAGCTTCGAATCCGGAGAAACACCTTGAAATTCAGCTTCATCATTAGCTGTTCCAGCTGCAACTCCCGCCATCATGGTACCATGACCGTTATAATCCATACTTGGTACATGATCAAGGGGGTTATCTGATAATAAAGCCTCATTAATTTGTTCTTCCAGATACTCAGTACCATAATACGTATCAAAAGGATATGCTGTTTCACTTGGTATAGTCTGATCCCAAATAGACAAAATCTTAGTTTTAGCGTCTATATTTTTAAATACTGGATTAAGATAATCAATACCTGTATCAATAATACCTATTAAAATACCCTTGCCTGTCAAATTAAAAGCGGGCGTGCGTCTCAGTTTCTCCACACCGGAGGCTCTAACACTGACTTCACTGGTTAAGCCATATATCTTCGGTATAATTGAATAATTAAATTCCGTAAGTAAATCCTGATTAATTGATACTAGTGGTATATGAATTACAGCAAAAGCCTCATTAATTTTATGAACGATTGCATCTTCAAAACTTTCCAATATTTGAGGATTATAACCATATACGATGATAAAGTCAGCATATTCTTCGCTTCTTATTCCATATTGATCTTCTCCGGTCATTGTCTGTCTCCTCAGCTATCACCCTTATAAAACAATTTTCCTCATATATTTTGTTACTATAGAAACTCCAGTATTGATATAATTTGGTCCTGTTTGATTTCCTGTTAAGGCTGCTATAGCCTCAGCCATGCCAAGATAACCCATGGTATATGGGTTTTGGGCTAAAGTAGCTTTTAAAATATCATTGTCTAACATGTCTCTGATTATATCTGTAATATCAAACCCAATTCCAATTATTGGCTTATCGCTGTTCATTAAAGCATATCCCATACCTGTGGTAGCCACTTCATACGTTGCAAATAATCCTACCAGATCAGAATTTTCATTAATAACAGCTTCTACTGCATTTTGGATATCCGTTGGATTCCCTTGTGCATACTGTGTCTCCAGTAACTTATATCTGCCATCCTGCTCAAGAACGTTACGGAAACCAAGTTTTCTATTCGTTCTTGTGACCGTCTCCGGAAGCCCTTCGATGATACCTATGGAGCCTGTAAAGATACCTTCCGATTCAAGTTCATTTATCATTAATTGTCCCGCCATCTGCCCGGCATTATAATTGTCAGTTGCAAGTGTAACTATGGCCTCCTCAACTGCAGGAGAGTCTACATATATTATTCTTACACCACTTGCTTTTGCTTCTTCTATCGCACCTGAAAGCCCTACCGCATCCAATGCCTGAAGCATAATCAAATCAGCACCATTTTTTACTGCATTATTAATGACACTTATTTGTTCTTCAACTACTCTTTCAGCTGGTGCATCCCAAATATAATTAACTCCTGTCAGATCAGCCATATCTGATGCCCCTTGATTAAGTCTATAGGAAAATTCCTCTTTTTTATCCAGAGTAATCAGATAGAAAATTTGCTTCTCCAGAAATGTATCCGGCTGCATCAGCAGCTTTTCCCTGCTCAAGTGCAATCACCTCAATTCTAATCTTAATGATTGGAAAGTTTGGAATACATCCAATATCCCATACCCCCACTCTCTGTTTGGGTATAATAAATCTTGATTCCTTCTGGCTCCTCTTTGCATCAGTATATTTAAATCTGTTGAATTTAAATTCGGAAAATAACCCTTTACATATCCCCATTCCATTATCATAGCTGCCACACCTGATGTAAACGCTGCTGCCACACCTGTTCCGGAAAACTTCATAAATACATTTCCAGGGGCAGGTCCAACCACATTCATTCCAGGAGCTGCTATATTCGGTTTTATCATTCCCGTTCTTGTATATCCTTTACTGGCATATAGGTAGATGCTGTCATCAATATAATTGTATGCTGTAACAGTGATAGGAACTGGAGCATTGCCTGGCTCCAGGATCGTTGTATATGCATCAGACTGAACAAAAAACGTTTCATTCGATATAAAATTTCCCATAGGAAGCCACATATGGAAACCTAAATTGATATCTCCTCTTTCATATATATTAAAACGCCAAATACCAGGTGAAGGATTTATAAACTGTATTAAAATAACCTGAGCACCAGATTGAGTTTCAACCAAATCAAATAAAATTTTTAATGTTGTCTGCTCAAACAGAAATGGTATATTAAAACTCTCATTAATTCGTGCTGATATCCTGGGGATATATTCACCTGTTGGTGAAGTTATATCAAGAGAAAAGATATCGGGGTAACCCCCCCATAATTCAATTGTAAACCCCCCTTCTCCTTCTGCTATTCTCAACTCTACGGTATTATATCCTACTTTCCTGTCAACAATTCCGTAATAATGTCTTCTCTCATTTCCTTCATTTCCCGCAGCTGATACAACTGCTATACCAGGACTCATCCCAATGGTTGATAAGGTATTGCTTAAGGGACCTCTTCCATCATGTCCACCTTGCGAAGAACCCAATGCAAAACAGATGACAAGAGGCCTTTTTAAGGAATTAGATACCTCCAGCAGATAATATAATCCAAACAATATATCAACTTCAGAATAACATACCGCATCTTCCGGTATCAAATAAAAGGTTCTTAACAGTTGTTTTGCCTGCCGTAACTTGACTACTATAATTTCTGAATCAGTAGCTATCCCATAAAAATCGTTATCCGGAACTTCATTTCCTGCGGCAATTCCCGCAATCATAGTTCCATGTCCGATTGCATCGGTACTAGGAACAATCTCCAATGGATTTTCACTTGCAATTGCCTGATTAATCTCATCTCTGGAATACTCTGTTCCAAATAAAATATTCTCTGAAGTATTTTCTGAGGAAATTGTCTGGTCCCAAATAGATACTATTCTGGTAGTTTTGTTGGAATATTGAAAAATTGGATTTAAATAGTCAATACCCGTATCGACAACGCCTATAAGAACACCTTGCCCCCTGAGGTTAAAATTCGGTATTCTTCTCAAGCTTGGTATTCCGGCTGCTTCTACACTTAACCCGCTAAGGACTCCAAACGCTTTAGGAAGTACGGAATAACCCCATTCTTTAACCAGATCAAACGTTAATAAATCTGCGGATATATGTACTACCGCATATTGAAAATTAATTATATTATATTTAGCATTCGGAAATCTATTGAAAACTGAATAATCTCCATTATACTCAATTATTAAATCAGCATATTCATCGTTAATGATGCATTATCTCCCTTTAAAATCATTCATTTCAAATCTATTTTATTAATAAAATATAAAATTTATTCCTTGTTTGTTTACGAGCCACTACTGTCCTTATGTAAATACAAATGCATAATTTGCGATAAATACTTCATCTCCTGTTTTCAACACCAAAGTTTCATTTGTTTCAAGCAACCGTCCATTAACAGATGTCCCATTGGTAGAATTTAAATCGCTGATCCTGTACTCCTCTCCCTCTCTGTCTATTCTCGCATGAATCCTGCTTACGGTATCCTTATCCAAAACATAGTCTACCAGCCCTTCCTGTTTTCCAATCAAAAATGGAACATAAGATACCGCTATATCTTCCGTTTCTGCTCCGGCAGCACGCAGGTATCTGACGTCTTGTTCAGCCGTTGTATCTGTTAAAAGAACGGTCTGCAAAATCTCCTCTTCTTCTGTCTCCGGCACCTTATCTTTTATTCCTTCTTCAAATATCATCTGCCATTCATAACTTTCCTCCTTCTGATGGAGGCTGTCCGGTTCTTTATGGTTCCGTTCTTTTTGCAGCCGTGATTCTCTTACCGCGCTTATTAAAACTGTTATCATACAGATCATACCTGCCAGCACTCCTGAAAACCAGAATTTACGAATACCTGCAGTTCCAAAACACAGCCATATAACAGTTGTAACAACTATCATGACAGCAATAGAAGTTATGACTCCTTTCCCAATTTTAATAAAATCCCATACCTCCTTATTTTCATCATTAACCGTATCTACTTGATCCGTTTCCTTTTTTAAAGAATTGGAAAGCAGTGAATCATGATCCTTATTAAATTCATGATTATCAGCAGTCTGTATTATTTCATCATCTCCAGACTCATGAGCATTATTCTTTCCAATGATATCCAGAAGATCCTTCAGCCCATAATTTTCTTTAAGGCTTTCCTGATAAAGACCATAAGCCATCACCACACATTCTTTATCCTGATGATTGACCTTTCCCAGGAGGTATCGAAGCAGACCGGTCATTTCTTCCGGGAATACTCCCTGCCTTCCGGGCACAAGACAAAGAAATACCGAAAAATGCTCCGGCTCGATATAGATATACTCAGGCTCCAGCAGAATCTGCTTTTCCTGAAGGAGATAGGCAGCCAGCCTGCCGAGGATCTGTTCAATTCCTCCGATCAGCCTTTTAAGTTCCTTATCACCAAGGCTGTGATATTCCAGAACCCGGTTCAGGGGCTGTTTTGAAGTTATCTCATAATAATAATATTTCCGGTTATCTATCTGTTTTATGTGGAATCTCAGAAGCCCCTCAATTCCGTTAGCGGCCATCATGTACACTTCATAACTGTCATAACCAGCTTCATCCGGCTCTATGATCAAATAATTGTGTTTCATTTCACGTCTGTATGTAATTTCCATCTTATTCCTCCTGATTCATCAGGGTTAGCAATCTTAAAAAATTTTCCGGATCAAATACCCCCTGTTCCAATTCCAGTTTCCAGCTTTCTCCCGTTCCAGATGCCTTAACTTTCCTACCTGTTAAGAGGTCTCCGGATATAGATAACTGAAATTCATATTTTTTCCATGAAAAAGGCCTTCCCGCTCTTCTGGACGCCCAAAGAACAGCTTCCTCCTGCAGCTCCGTCTCATTATGACGGAGCCGTTCCACAGATTCTTCCAGGGCCATAGCCCCTACAATTTCGTCGCGAAGGCGGTATGCCTCCTGAATGGAAAACAGCAATGCCCATAATACAATTGCCATAACAAAGGCGGCTTCTACGGTAAAGCTTCCTCTCAGCCTCCCGCTCATAGCACCACCAGTCCGATCCATACAGGTACTAAAAAGGGCAGGAACGGTACCGTCATCTTTTTGACATTACTTCCCAGGATTCTGCCGTGCAGGTAAATCCCGCCGCATATGATTCCATTTAATAAAATTCCATATACCAGCAGCTTTAAATTCAATAGTGCTCTTAAGAAAAGGCCGCTGACCACAAAAAAGAAACCGTCTCCAGTACCGATTGCCCCATCTGACATAAAACTCAAAAGCAGAAGTCCTGCTCCGATCAGACAGCTTAAAAACCGATCCACACCAAGTTCTCCCATCTTAAGAGACAGAATCAGGCCAACTATGCCTGCTGCTCCGAAAAGCCATATATGAATACTCTTCTTTCTTCCATCCTGCCAGGCAGCTGACAGAAGAAACATACCAAATACAATTCTGTTTATACTTTCCAACATAGAACAACCTCCTATTGAGAACAGTAAGAACATGCTCCTAAGTGCCGGACTTCAGATAATGGAACAGCTTTTACGTAAGCTTCAATGGAAGGACAGTTCCTGTCGCTGTGATACCGCTCTCCACCCGGCATAATATAAACACTGCTGTTATCTCCGGCAAGCTTTCCGCATCTGCTGCATGGCTTGTACTTCCTTCCAAAGGAATTGCGAATGGATTCCACTTCTTTGATTGATATCTGGTGTATGTCATTATAAAGATAATGACAGGTTCGCTTCCTGTGATATCTGGTGCTGTATTTCCCGACATAGACAATCTCATCATCCTGACTGCTGCCTTTATTGTTTCCTCCAGCCTGGCCGACCCAGGCCCTTCGGCAGCATCTGGCTGTCATTGGTATGCTGTTTAATCCAAAAACGGAAAAAGGAAGAAGAATCCGGTAACTCATAATCAGGTCAATGGTTTCCCCGTCCCGTAAAACCGAAGAGCGGGTAAAGGATACCGAATCAAGCCGTTTCATACCCACCCGGCCCTCCACCCGCTTTTGTACATAGAGCAGAATACCGTCCTCCGTTAAAGTCTCCTTTAATTCCCTCATATAACCATCTGCTCCAGAGACTTCCAGTTTCTCTCCCTGCTTAAACCGATACAAAACATAGGCATACTGGCTCACTTCTTCTCCTGCTGCTTCCAGGGCGGTCTGTATTCGCCTTTCTTCATTCAAAAACCGCATAGGAAGCATCAGAATAACCATGAAAAAAAGAAAGAGGGGCAGAACCAAGGCGGCCTCTATAGTCAGACTTCCCCTCTTTCGCAGACCGGAGGCGGTTGATAATACCCTTTTTACAAGGATTCTATACTTCATAAAGGGGATCTGTACCTGGAGAGTAACATTTATTTTCTTTTTTTCTATCAGTTCCTTGAAAAAGGGCATGATCAGCCGCCTCCTTCCCTTAATATGCTTTTTCTGTTCTGACTTCCAGATGAAAGGACGGATCAAATCCTCCAAAAAACATATGTTTTGACTTAACAGTCCCCTTAACTTCTGCAAGATAAACGCAGTGTTCCATGGAAAAGTTCTCTTGATTTCTTCGAATATTCATCTGAATCACATCCATCAGACCATAGTACAGCCGTTCGGTCTTTCCCGTAAAAAGAAGAAGCTTTAAGTATCCGGTATAATCAAATCCCTTAATGTCTTCTATTCCGCCTGTACAGGTTCCTGAGCTTCCTAAATCCAGTAAATTTTCCAAAGTCAAATTCCAGGTATCTCTTGTTTTTATGAAAGCTGCTTTTTTTCCTTCCAGAAGCATTTTCACATCTAAAACCGCTTCTCCCATGGCCCAGATACTCATGACAAAAAACGCCACGATTTCGGTCAGCGGAACAAGACCCGAAGTACCGGTTATGGCAATGGCAAGAACCCTTGCCTCCTCACGTTTCCTGCTGTCTGTAAGGATATGGATCAAATTCATACCTTCCCTTACCATCAGAACATCTGCCACAGATTGTTTTAAATTTTCCTCATCCGTGTTATTCCCCGCAATCAGATACTCCAGTTCATACTTAACCTCCTCATCCTCTTCTGATGTGAAACATGTAAGAAAGCGCCCGCAATATTCATCAAACATAATCCGGTCAATAAGACCTGCACTCCGGCCCTGCCCTTCTTCATAAGAAGCGGAAGGAAAATCAGCTTTATCTAAAATACCCTTCGAAACCTCTCTTCCCTCCGGAAGAACCATCTTAAGGAGATCATTTTGCACAAAGCCTTCCACCTGCTCTAACAGCTTATGTTTTTCAGGGTCCTTAACACCTCCGGAGTAAGGAAGCTTTGGCGTCTCTGCCTCATACCATATATCCTGTACAGTATCCCACAATGCAGATTCATCTGGCCCTTCATCCTCTTCATCATCCCAATCGGCAATGATTTCCTCTACTTTGAAAGAACGTTCTTTTGCTCTCTCTATGACCTGTTTTAACTGTAACAGCTTTCCTGGAAGTGCCTCGATTTCCCTTCTTCGTTCACCATCCTGGTTGATATAAGATTCGTAGCAGGCAGTATCCTCCTTAATAGCCCCACAGACCTCCTGGCTCAATTCTTCTTTAACCGCAGTCAGTCCTGCATTTGTTTCCTTCAGATTCTTTTTCAGTTCGTCTGCCCGTTTTCCATAAGCTTTTACCAGGGATGGAAGATGATCCATTTCATGCTCAAGCCTTTCTGCTTCTCTTCGGAATCCTTCGCCATCGTATTTTCCTATCCTGCCATGGGCACTCTGCCAGCAGTCCTTCTGCTCCTTTAAGGATTCATTGATTTCCTCTAAGGTCCTCTCCAGCCGGACAGCTTCCCATGTATGGCTGCGAAAAGATCCTGACAGCATCTTTACCGCATCTGCTTCCTTTAAGTTCTTAAGCAGGACTTCCGCACCGTTTTGATCCGGAATGTTTTCAAAAATCCCATATCTCATATAGTCAAGAACTTCCTGCTTTAAGTGTTCCCCGCCATGATCCGTAATACGAATAAGCTGAGTCGTATCTGCTTTTTCCGCAGCCAGAGAATACCCGTTGGAATTTTCCATATACGGTTTCATAAATTCCTGCCATGCTTCTTCTATCTCATTATCTTCTTCACATTCCAGAAGGAAGAGATGGTATTTATCCCAAACCTCTCTGTGATATCTGCTGAACACCGAATCCATGGCGGAATCCGCTGCCAGTTTTAAATACCACCTGGCCCCAGCAGTCCGTGCGGACTCTAAAAGTCCGCACATCAGGCTGCATATGCATAAAAGGACCAGGCTTAAAAATACGGTTATCTGTCCGCTTTTATGCATTAGTACACCTCTTTTGACTGGCTGTTGATTTCCTTAAAAATATTTTCAAGAAGAGTAGTAATCTGCTTTTTAAAAATGATAACCAGGCCAATCAAAACCACCAGAATCAATACAACCTCTATTACACCAACACCATCCTCAGCCTTTACAAAATTCATAATTTCTTTTTTTAATGATTCCATAATCGTTTCACCTCCTTTACTAGTAAAATGCCAAAAATGCCGGAACCACGATCATGACCATAACAACTCCAAGCATCAGGAGCAGAGGAAGCAAAAGCCTGGTTCCTGCCTCCTCTCCCAGCTTTTTGGCCAGATTTTTCCTCTGCTCAAAGGCCGTAACCATCTCAAGCTCCAGCGCCGGGCGAAGCTGCCGGCTTCCGGTTTTCCGGTTTTGTTCCAAAAGAGCAGTCAGCTTTCGATAAGATTGTAATCCGCACCTCCTTCCAAATTCGCTGAATGCCTGTCCCTCCGCCATACCGCTGCCTAACTGCCCCGCTGTTTTTAACATTTCCTCATATACAGGGCGTTTGCTTCTTTTTCCCTGTCTCACAGCCTCTTCATAACCAGCCGCAATCTTTTCCCATGCTCCCCGGACGGTAAGTCCTGCTCCTATGTAGACAACAAGCTTGGCAACTACCTCAGAATAATCAAAAAGAAGCTGTTGTTCCCGTTTCTTTATTTTCTTTTGTTTATCGATCCCTTCTTTTATATGCAGCAGAACTGCCAGCAATATTCCGAGAACCGGAAAGATCCGGTAATCCCCCTCCCTCGGCAGGCAATAGGTCAGGCTTTTTCCAGCATAGACTACTGGCAGGTTCAGACGGTCCTTTGTCTGCTGTTCTAAATCCATCTGACCGGCCCAAGTTTCAAAAGCCGCTGCCATCTTTTCCTCCGGGGTAAAGGCAGGCGGGTAAACAGTTACCTTAATATCGTATCTCCGCTCGTGACTTCCATCTGTCAGCATAGCCCTTAGCCAGGTAGTCTCCCCTTCTTCCGGAATTTCTTCATTATGTACCGTACCGAAAGAATCAATCAGTTCCGGATTTTCTGATTCCCAGATGATTTTAAACCCATATTCCCCAAGACTGCTCCTTAGATTCAGATTCCGTCTCACCTCTTCTAAAGATTCGTTTTCTCCCAGCATCTGTTCCTCAAGCTCAGGAAATATCCTGTCATATAGTTTCTCTGCCTCTTCATCCGTATACCTCCGCTCTCTTACCGGTATTTTAACCGGTATCTTCTTTTCCCTGTTCTCCCGGTCAAGACCCGATACCAGAATTTCATAACTGGTTTCTCCCTGTCCTGGTCCTGCCCGTTTCAGACCTCCGTTATCCAAAAGTACCTGCCTGCCCATTCCCGAAGAAAGCTCCATGGCTGCATATAAAACCATACCTCCGGCCACACAGGCTGCCTGAACCTTTGTAAATGGCATTTTCCATTTTTTGTTTTTTCTTCCTGACATACTTTATCCTTTTCTATTCTATATCTCAATTTTCATAATTTTCCTGGCTAATACGAAAGCTGCTATATAAATAATCATGCATAGGGTCATGAGGACTCTGCCAATTTCCGTACTGTACATGATGTCAAAGAAGCCAGGAGATGTCATATCAATATAGAGCACGATTAAGAACGGAATCAGATTCATAATCTTCTGTTCAAACTGTTTTGAGGCTGTCATCGTTAAAATCTCCTGTCTTACCTGTACCTTGTCACGTATGACATCAGCAGTATGGCCAATGATTGAAACCAGTTCTCCTCCGCTTCGTTTTGCCGCAGCAAATACCTCTGCAAAATTTTTTATATCATCAAGGCCGCTGCGGTCTGCAAATTCTGACAGTGCCTGCTCCACCGATCGGTTCATCCGGATCTGGCTTTCGATGTGACCGAATTCCACCGTAATCATCCCTTTCTCTCCATATAGCTGAACCAGTTCTCTGATGGCGGCGGAAAGCGCATTTTCTACAGAATATCCGGCACTTAAAAATGAGGATAACAGTAATATCCCTTCCTTAAATTCCAGATTCAGCTGTTCCAGCCTTTTTTCTTTCTGTTCTTTTTTCTTAAAAATGGGAAAAATAAGACCAAACGGAATAAATATCAGAAATGCTGCGGCACTGCGGTAAAAGACGTAGGCAAAAAGACCTCCTGCAGCCAGTCCCTGGACCCCATACATTCCCCATTGAAAGGGTGTCAGAATATATTTATCGTATCTCAAGGCCTGCGGCTTTAAGTTTTTCGGTATGCTGAAGAATACCAACTTTTTTAAGACTTCCTTGAATGGCCTTTCTATTTTCCTTATCTTCACAGACTTCCTCAAAACGGAATAATGAGTTAAGCCTGATTTCACCGTTTTCATAACCAATTACCTCCTCTATGGAAAGGACCCGCCTGCTCCTGTCTCTCAGACGGCCCAGATGTATCAGAATATCAATGGCCGCCGCAATCTGACTGCGGACAGCCGGCAGGGGAATGTCTGCTCCCATGAGAACCATGGTTTCCAGCCTGGAGAGCATATCTTTCGGGCTGTTTCCATGTCCTGTGCTCAGGCTCCCATCATGTCCTGTATTCATGGCGGAAATCATATCCAGCGCCTCTTTTCCTCTTACCTCTCCAACTATTATTCTGGACGGATTCATCCGCAAAGCCGCTTTTATCAGACCTCCGATGGTTACTGCTCCTTCTCCCTCCCCATTGGCTTCCCTTGTCTCAAGCCTCACAAGATTGGGTATGTGGGTAATCTTAAGCTCCGCAGAATCCTCTATGGTGACAATCCGTTCATCACGGGGTATGTAGGCCGACAGAGCATTCAGAAAGGTACTTTTCCCTGAATTGGTCCCGCCGCTGATAAAAATATTATATCCCGCTTCCACAATTCTTTTTAAAAAACCGGCTGCCTCATCTGAAACAGAACCGAGCTTTAATAATTTCGTCATGGTTATTGGTTCAGGGAATTTCCGGATGGTTAAGGCCGGCCCGTCTAAGGCAATGGGCGGCAGCACCACATGAACCCTGGAACCATCGGATAACCTGGCATCGGCAATGGGCCTGGAGACATTCACCGTCCGGTTTACTCTGCTGACGATCTGCTGGATCGTATCCTCTAACTGCTCCTGGCTGTCAAAGGCTTTCCCCCACTGTTCCATATGTCCGCTGCGCTCTACAAAGATATGGTTTGCTCCATTTACCATGATTTCTGTCACTTCCCTGTCATCCACCAGTTCCTGCAGAGCCCCCAAACGCCGGAAAGAATCAAAAAGCCGGCTCCTTAGCTCAATCTTTTCTTTCAGCGGCAGGAAGCTGCTCTGCCCATATTCCAGAATTCTCCGGTCAATGATCGTATAAAGCTCCTCATCGGTCACCTGCCGCTGTTCATTAAGTTCCCTCATAATATCTTCCCGCATCCTGGTCCGGTATCCTTCCTCCATATCCATTCCTCCTTATGGCTGCTTCCTCAGAAGCTGCCTTGTATAGTCCCCTAATTCTCCCCATAAAAGCTGTTCCAGATAGTTATCTCTCCGCCCAAAACTGCAATGGTATGGAAGCTTTAACTTTTGAATCCGGTTCTTAAGAGACTCATGTCCGGAAGAGACCAGATATTCCTCAAATTCCTCTACCTTTGCAGCAGACAGACAGTCATCTTTAACCGGCATATAAACCACATCACAAATTTCCAGTACTTCTGAAGCTTTCTTTCCAAACTGACCCAGATCAAGGATTATAACTTCGTAGGCGCTCTCCCGTGCTATACGGCCCACCAAACCAGCCATTGTCTGTGCTGTAACCTGACTGAGGTCTTCAGGATAACGCACCGGCGGCACATAATCTAAGTCGCCCCAGGTATAGATAACCGATCCAAGCCTCACCCAGCTGAAGCCTTCCTGACTGTAATAATACAAAAGATCTGATAAACCGCTTTTGTATTCTTCTCCAATCAGACGCCCTAATCCGGAACAGTCCTCTAAATTCAAATACAGTACCTTGGAATCACGGGCCAGCAGCTGTCCCATCGTCAGGGCAAAGGAAGTCTTTAAACACCGGTTTACCGGTGAGTAAACCCCGATAACCCTGCTAATCTTTGAGACCATTGTAAATCCCGGTTCTGCAGGCTCTGTACAGTAACAGTCCATCACCTCACGCATAATGCTGTCGGCAGCCTGGTATTTATAAACGCTTGGATACTGCTCTTCTAAAGGAATCACTTCTCCATCGGCCAGCCTGACCACCCGCACAGCTCCCAGCTTATCAATCTCCTCCCGTGTAACCGAAGCATTGATAAGCAGAAGCTCAATCTCGTGGTCCGCTGCATATGTCTTCAGCCGTTCCAGTGCGGTAAATGCCATGACTGAAAACGGTACCTGCTCTTTCCGGTTGACAAATTCCGCAAATCTCTCTGCATACAATTGATCCACATCATAAACCGCCATCACTCTTTTCGCCAAAACAGAACCTCCTTTTCATTACTTCACTATCATAGAGACAAAAGTCCCCAAAAACAAACACATACCCAACGGTATTACCGCATCATACCCATTTCTTTCAGGATTATAATATTCTGTAAGATTTCCAGTAAGGAATACATGCCTGATATAGGCCAGAAGACAGGAAAGACGTCTTATGAGACAGCCCCTGGCTGCCATTTTTATAAAGGACCAGAAAGCCCCGATGAGAAATCCGTATCCGACTGCCACGGCTCCAGCCTTAAGACCCAGATAACCACATATCAGCGCAGCTAGTTTAATATCACCGGCTCCAATCATCCGGCATACAAAAAATATAAAAAATACTGCGGTCACAACCGCAAACCTTACGAAAAAAACGATGGGTACTTTCAGAAAAACCAGGCTTCCCATGGTTCTTTCCGATTCAAGTATCCCAAGCAGAACACCGGTAACGGCTCCTGATAACACCCACCAGTTAGGTATTCGGTGTTCTCTGACATCATAAAAGGCTCCTGTTCCTAAAATAAACAGCAAAATAAAATATCGAACGATATAATCCCCCTCTTTCCTATAAAATCAATTCTGGAATTCATGCTGGACAATCAGCTTTTGGATTATGGAATGTTAATCCATAATTCATTGAAAATAATTGAATGGCTGTACGCAGAACGCATACAGGAATGTGCCTATATTATGCACAAGCCAGTCAGAAATGTCAACTGTTTTTGTAAAGAAATATTGTATACATCAATTTTGATTAACCCCCTGCCTCTTCTGTCATTTAGCCATATTTTTGTCATTTTATACAATTTATTTATATTTTTAATAATTTTATCGGCAGATATCACAATATTTTCTTCCTGAATTGTTGACGTTCTAAGAGGAAAATGATAAAATATTATTAGTTTATTTTTTTAAACCAAAGGAGGTATCCAAATTGGAAGCCAGGGATTTCCATTCGCTTTTCCAGAATTGCATGCCGCTTTTTATCGCACTGGGGGACGATGTCCGGCTTACCATTATCGAGGCCCTTGCGCAAACCGGACTTTATGATAACAGAGGGAATGACATAGCCCGCATAAACACCAGCATCCTTCCTGTCAGACAGGGAATGAATGTAAAGGAAATTACGGAGCAGACTCATTTATCGCGTCCTGCTGTCTCCCATCATTTAAAGATCTTAAAAGAAGCCGGTCTGATCAATGTCCGTAAGGAGGGTACCGCTAATTATTATTACCTTACCATTGGCGACAGCACAAAAAAGCTTTGCTTACTGGGGCAATATCTTAAGGAGTTATCATCAGATTTCATAATTATTTAAATTATACAGGAAAATTATGAATAAAGTACCAATTTCCATACATACTGATTCTATAAGTATGTATTTGGAGATGATAAAATGAGAAATCTGCTTTTAAAAAAACATGCCGCTCCATCAGAGGAAGAAAGGAACTTAAGACTTGAAATCGAACGTTCCAAGACAGCCATTGATGCAGCCAGAAACCACTTTGAGCAAGTGGTCGACCCGACGCTTATCGATTGTTATATCTACGAACTTAATGCAGCACAGCTGCGTTATCAGTTCCTCCTGCGTCATTTTAAAAGCCGGGAGGTATAAACTACTAGGAAGCTGGAGGATAAATATATGAGCAAGTGGTATGAGAGAGGGATATTTTATCATATCTATCCACTGGGGCTTGTGGGCGCTCCAAAAGAGAACAGGGAAACCTCTGTTACGGACCATTTCAGGGAATTGAATGAGTGGATTCCCCATATCCGGTCCCTTGGATGCAACGCTGTTTATATCGGGCCACTGTTTGAATCCTCTACGCATGGGTACGATACACGTGATTACCGGATGGTTGACCGCCGTCTCGGTGACGGGGAAGGCTTTCAGGCATTTGTATGGAACTGTCATAAAGCGGGCATAAAAGTTGTGGTCGACGGTGTCTTCAACCATACCGGCCGGGAATTTCCTGCATTCCTGGACATCATAAAATACCAGGGGGATTCTCTCTATAGGGATTGGTACAAGGGCGTAAACTTTCACGGAAACAGCCCTTTAGGAGATTCCTTCTGGTACGAAGCATGGCAGGGGCATTTTGAACTTCCCTGTTTAAATCTTTCTAATCCCCCTGTCAGGAAGTACATATTTGACACCATACGGTTCTGGATCGACACCTTTGACATAGACGGCATACGTCTTGATTGTGCCAGCGTCCTGGACTTTGGTTTTATGAAGGAATTGCGGGAACAGACCAGCGGAATGAAGGAAGATTTCTGGCTTATGGGGGAAGTGATTCATGGGGAATACGGCAGATGGGTAAACAGGGATATGCTGCACTCTGTAACCAATTATGAATTACATAAGAGCATTTATTCCGCCCATAACGACCACAATTATTTTGAACTTGCCCACAATGTCAGAAGACTGGAAGCCATTGGCGGTCAGCTATATACGTTTGTGGACAATCATGACGAGGATCGGATTGCCAGTAAATTAAAGAATCCGGAACATCTCTATCCTGTCTATACTGTGTTACTCACCCTTCCCGGAATTCCCTCCATTTACTATGGCAGTGAATGGGGGATCGAAGGGAAACGGACCAGTACTGACGACTCCATGCTGCGTCCTAAGATAACCATTTCTGAAAGCCCGGACTTCCCTCTGACCGGTTTTATCCGTATGCTTTTACATATCCATGAAACAAATCCACAGTTCCATGGAGGTCCGTACAAGGAACTGCTTCTCACCAACCGGCAGTATGCCTTTGCCCGGCTATGGGAAGGACAAGCCATCATTACTGCGGTTAACAATGATGAATCCGAAGCTTTTGCAGCTATCCCCTGTCCGGCAGAGGGAGATACTGCGGTTGATCTGCTTACCGGAGAGGAATATCCTGTCAGGGACCATAAAATTGAATTGAACATACCGGCATGCCGGGGTGTTATCTTAAAGATTACGGAGGGGCATGCAGATGACGGATTGCAGAAATGATATAGGAACAGGTTTTATCACAGAGGTGGACCGATATCTCTATAACAATGGAAAACATTATGAGATCTACGAAAAACTGGGAGCCCATCCTAAAAATTATAAGGGACAGGACGGGATGTATTTTGCTGTCTGGGCGCCTCATGCAGTACAAGTTGGAGTGGCAGGAGATTTTAACGGCTGGAATCCGGATGCAGATCTCATGACCCCCCTTTCGAATTCCGGAATCTGGGAGTCATTTATTCCAGAAATCGGTACTGGGGAGTTGTATAAATTTGCAATAACCGCCAAAAGCGGCAAGATTTTTTTTAAAGCAGATCCTTATGCCTTTCATGCAGAATTCCGCCCCCAGACTGCTTCTGTCACGGCTGATCTATCCGGCTTTGAGTGGAAAGACCGAATGTGGATGGCTAACCGGAAAGAAACGGACCCATTGAATGATGCCCTCAGTATCTATGAAGTTCATCTGGGGTCCTGGAAAAGAAAAAACAGGGACGAAAAGGAGGGCTTTTATACTTATACCGAAGCGGCTCATGAACTGGCAGATTACATATTGGATATGGGCTATACCCACATAGAACTTCTGGGAATTGCAGAGCATCCTTACGACGGCTCCTGGGGCTATCAGGTGACTGGATACTTTGCTCCCACATCCAGGTACGGGACTCCGGATGAGTTTATGTATTTTGTGGATTATATGCACAGGAAGGGCATCGGGGTAATCCTTGACTGGGTTCCGGCACATTTTCCAAAGGATGCACACGGACTGGCGGATTTTGACGGAGAACCCTGCTACGAATATGCAGATCCAAGGAAGGGAGAGCATCCGGACTGGGGAACAAAGGTTTTTGACTACAGCAAATACGAAGTAGATAACTTTCTCATTGCCAACGCCCTTTTCTGGGTGGAAAAGTTCCATGTAGACGGTCTGCGGGTCGATGCGGTGGCATCCATGCTTTACCTCGACTATGGCAGAAGCAATGGGAATTGGGTTCCTAATCAGAATGGCGGCAATGAAAATCTGGAAGCCATTGAATTTTTTAAGCATTTAAACAGTATTATGGAACAGCGGGGCCATGGGGCTATGGTCATTGCAGAGGAGTCCACCGCCTGGCCAAAGGTAACCGGCAATCCGCAGCAGGGTGGACTTGGTTTTACCTTTAAATGGAACATGGGCTGGATGCATGACTTCCTGGAATACATGAAGCTGGATCCTTATTTCCGCAAATACAACCATCATAAAATGACCTTTGGACTATCATATTTTACAAGCGAAAAATATATACTGGTATTGTCCCACGATGAGGTGGTTCATTTAAAATGCTCCATGATTCATAAAATGCCCGGACTTATGGAAGATAAGTTCGCTAATTTAAAAGCAGGATATACCTTTATGTTTGGACATCCGGGAAAGAAATTATTATTCATGGGACAGGATTTTGGTCAGTACCGGGAATGGGATGAAAAAACTTCTCTGGAATGGTATCTTACTGAGGAGCCTTTAGGCAGAGAGCTTAAGAAATATGTAAGGGATCTTCTGCATCTATATAAGAAGTATCCTGCTCTTTATGAAAAGGATTATGACTGGGATGGATTCAGCTGGATCAATGCCAGTGACAGCGACCGAAGTATTTTCAGCTTTATCCGGTATGGTGCCAATCATAAATACAGCCTGCTGTTTGTTATAAACTTCACTCCCGTAGAGCGTCCTGATTACCGGGTGGGGGTTCCTAAGCGGGGCAGTTATACTCTTGTTCTGAGTGAAAAACACGGGCTTTATAAACGGGGAGAAAAGGCCCCCTTCTTCCGCACTTCAAAAATGGAATGGGATGGGCAGGATTATTCTTTTGCTTACCATCTTCCGGCTTATGGCGTTGCTGTGTTTCGTTTTTAGATTTAAATAATATTTTAGTAGTTTTTTCTGAATTTTATGTGTTATGAGCTATACTTTTTATTGAATTTGTAGTAAAATAAGAATAGAACAACTACATAATTGTTTAGACTTATAGTTGGAAGGAGAGGTTTTTATGGCAGCAGAATTATTAGCTATGACTGCAACAAAGAAGGTCTTTCGTGATGGAAATAAGGCAATTAAAGTGTTTAATGCTGATTTTCCAAAAGCAGATGTATTGAATGAAGCATTGATTACGGCTCGTGTGGAAGAAGTCGGCGGAATTCATGTTCCGAAGGTGTTGGAAGTTGGCGTTTTTGAAGGCAAATGGTCCATTACTTTTGATTTTATCGAAGGCAAAACTCTCCAGCAGCTTATGGATGAAAATCCTGATCAGTTACCGGAATATATGGAAAAGATGGTAGATCTTCATTTAAGTGTACTGGCTAAGCAGTGTCCGCTTCTTAATAAGTTAAAGGATAAGATGTCACGGCAGATTCTTGATATTGAAGAATTAGGCGATGTGACCAGGTACGATATGCGTACCCAGCTGGACAGTATGCCGAAGCATACCAAGTTGTGCCATGGGGATTTTAATCCAAGTAATATTATTGTTAAGGATGATGGTACTATGTATGTTCTGGACTGGGTGCATGCAACCCAGGGGAATGCCAGTGCGGATGTTGCAAGGACTTACCTTTTGTTCTGTCTTAAGGATCAGAAAAAGGCGGATATGTATATGGATCTGTTCTGCCGGAAGACCGGGACTGCTAAGAAATATGTACAGACGTGGCTCTCTATTGTTGCGGCGGCTCAGTTGTCTAAGAAACGGCCGGAAGAAAGAGAACTGCTTCATAAGTGGGCGTGTGTTTGTGATTATCAGTAAAAGGATTGAGTTTGATTGTGCTGCCCGGAAGTTGGCAGTGCTGGCAGAGAGAAGGAGCCTGGCTCCTTCTCTCTGTACGGCTGGCGCCGTATGTCCATTAAATCAAAAGGGACCGGAAAAAAGCGAGCTTTTTTCCGGTCCCTTCCGCTTTTATGGACGCACTGCTTGTAGCTAGGCATATTGTGCCTCAACCATCTGGTAGTAAATTCCTTTTTTCTTCATCAGTTCTTCATGATCCCCTTGCTCTGCTATTTTTCCATTATCCAATACCACGATCTGATCTGCATTTTGTATGGTTGAAAGACGGTGGGCTATGACAAAGCAGGTCTTTCCTTCCATCAGACGGCGCATGGCTTGCTGGATGCGGATTTCGGTTCTTGTGTCTACGTTGGAAGTTGCTTCGTCAAGTATCAGGATTTTGGAGTCCAGAAGCATGGCTCGGACTATGGTCAAAAGCTGCTTCTGGCCTTTTGAGATATTGGTTCCATCTTCTTTAAGCACTGTTTGATATCCGTCCGGCAGCTGTTCTATGAAGGAATGAATCCGGGCTGCTTTGGCTGCTTCTTTTACTTCCTCCAAAGTTGCGCCTTCTCTTCCGTAAGCCAGATTCTCATAGATCGTTCCCTGAAACAGCCAGGTGTCCTGCAGTACCATGGCAAATGCCTTTCTTAAACTTTTCCTGGTTATATCATGTATCTCCAGGTCATCTATCCGGATTTTTCCATTGGCTGCATCGTAAAAGCGCATCATAAGATTGATAAGTGTAGTTTTTCCGGCTCCGGTGGTGCCTACGATCGCAATCATCTTTCCCGGCTCTGCTTTTAAGCATAAATCCCGGAGAATCATTTTACCTGGTTCATAACAAAAGTCTACGTGGGAAAACTCTACTGATCCTTTGATCTCTTCTTCTGTCCCGCCCAGGGATACTGCATCCTTCTTGTCCTCCGGCTCCGGCATCTCATCCATAATCATAAATACCCGTTCTGCTGCTGCCAGTGCCGACTGTAAATCGTTTATAATATTCGCAGCTTCATTGATGGGACCTGAAAACTTCCTGGAGTACAGAACAAACGAAGATATCTGGCCTACTGTCATCATTCCGAACAGGTATAAAAATGCTCCGAATACGCTGATCAAGGTAAGGGATAAATTATTTATAAAGTTTACCATGGGGCCTGTCATGCTTCCATAGTACTCGGCTTTATAACAGCTCTCTACGGCATCTCTGTTCTTTTCCGTGAAATGACGGATTACCTCTTCTTCCTCACAGTAGGCCTTAATGGTTTTCTGACCCGTGACCTTTTCCTCTGAGAAACCATTAAGCCTTCCAAGGCTTGAAGAACGGGCTTTAAATAAAGGCCTTGTCCGGCCTGTAATGAAACGGGTAATACAGGCGGATAAGGGCACTGTAAAGACGAATACCAGAACCAGCTTTGGAGATATGACCACCATCATATAAAGGGCACCTGCCACTGTAACCATCGTGGTAAGAATCTGTATAAGATCACTGGATAGAGATTCGTTAACAGTATCGATATCATAGGAAATCCGGCTGATGATATCTCCCGTCTGATGCATGTCGTAATACCCGGCCGGAAGTGCCAGCATCCGGTCAAATACATCCTTTCTCATGCGGTATACCACCTTCCGGCTGATCGTGATCATCAAATAGGACAATGCATAGGACAATGCCGCAGAAACCGTATAAAAGCATGCCATGAGTCCGGCATAATGAAATACCAGTTCAAAATCTACCCTGCCTTTCCCCAGTTCTATGGCATCTATGGCATATCCTGACAGCAGCGGTCCTATCAGCGCCAGAAGATTGCTACCAACTGTCATAATGAATGCCAGGATCAAAAGATAACGATACTGCATCATATATTTCCAAAGGCGCCTGATCGTTTGCTTCCTTTCCCTGAGAGACCGGAATCTCCGGCCTCCCTGGGACTCTTTTTTTTCTGCATGATTTCCCATCTGTTTCCTCTCCTTAAGTTCCCAACTGGGATCTTCCTATCTCCCGGTAGACTTCGCAATCCCGCATCAGTTCCTCGTGGCTGCCATATCCAATGACCGCTCCTTCCTCCAGCACCAGGATATGATCAGCACTTATCACCGAACTGATCCGCTGGGCGATCACAATGGAAGTGGTATCTGAAAAATGTTCCTTAAGTTCTTTTCTTAAATCAGCATCGGTTTTATAGTCCAGTGCACTGGAGGAATCATCTAATATCAGAATCTCCGGGTGACAGGCTAATGCCCTTGCTATCAGGATTCTCTGCTTCTGGCCTCCGCTTAAGTTAGCGCCTCTGATCTCCAGCCTTTCATCAAGTCCGCCCCTTTCGGTTATGAAAAGAAGAGCCCTGGCATAACATGCGGCATTTTCTGCCTCCTGCCGGGTAAGCTTCCGGCCCATTTGAATATTTTCCAGAATCGTATCCTCAAATATCACATCATTTTGAAATACAGTGCCAAACCGCCTTCTCAAATCCCGGATATCCATGGTTCGTATATCCTGTCCCTCTATGCGGATGCTTCCCTTATCCGCATCGTAATAACGCATGAGAAGATTTACAATGGTTGATTTTCCCGAACCGGTTGCTCCGATGATGCCAAGCGTCTCCCCTCTGTTCAGGCTGAAATGAATATCCACCAGGTTACAGCCTGATTTATGATAGGAAAAGAAAACATGGTCAAATTCCAGAAAGGGAGAATCCTTTTCTTTTTGTTTAAAAGGATAGGCCAATGAAAGGGCAGATTCATCCTCTCCGTCTAATACCTGAGTGATGCGTTCTGCAGATGCCGCTGCTTTTGAAATAATAATGAACATCCTGGAAATTGACATAAGGGCATTTAATATTATAATAAAATAAGTCATAAATGCCAGGATCGTCCCAACCTCTGTAAAGCCTTTGTTGACGCGGTATGCTCCAACCAGAATGACAAAAACCAGACCTGCATTTAAAAAAAGGTTCATAGCCGGATTGGTTACTGCTGTCATCGCGGTGGCCTGCCGCTCCCGGTCCACCACTTCCCTGTTTATTTTGTCAAACCTCTGCCGTTCAAAATCTTCTTTGGAAAGGGCTTTAATAACCCGGATTCCGGCAATATCCTCCCGAATCAGCCTGACAAACTCATCCACCCGCTCCTGAAGTTCCAAAAACATGGGAATGCTCTTTTTCGTAACGGCTATGACCACTGCCATTAAAAGCGGCATAACAGCCAGAAGCACGCATGCCAGAACCGGATCCAGCAGGAGAGTCATGATAATACCTCCAACCAGCAGGATAGGCGCCCGGACCCCAAGTCTCTGGATTCTTCCAAGCATCTGATGAACGTGATAGGTATCACTGGTCAGCCTGGATATTAGGGAAGGCCTGGTAATCTCATCTGTCTGCCTGTCCGACAAATACATGACCTTCTGGAATAAGTCCCTGCGGATCGTAAAAATGGCATCGCTGGCTACTCTGGAAGCCATGCGGTTGGCTATAATGCTGAAGGTGACCGCCAGTATGGAACAGAACATCATAAAAAGGCCCCATAAAAGGATTTCTTCTTTCCGGTCGGCCGGAATCACCTTATCAATCAAATAGGCCAGCGTCCAGGGGAGAAATAAATCCATCAGTGTCCCGGTAAATTTAATGAAAAAGCCCAATGTCATCCGAAGATAAAAGGGCTTTAAATAATAAGTAACTATTTTTTTCATATCTCATCTTTCCCGGACATAGTATCATGTTCTTTTTTAAGTTCCTGATACAGGTCATAAAATTTCCATGTGCAATTGGTATCTGTTATGACTGCCTTTAAGGCGATCTTCGGAACTCCTGCCTTCTTTAAATTCATAAGCAGTTCGTCTATCCGGCGGCTGGTAAAATTTTTCATTACCAGAATCTCTTCTTCCACGGCCGGACACTCTTTCTGCGGCTGTGCTTCATATCCGGAAATGCCAGCCAGATATCCCACTGTCTGATTTACCTGATCCGGAGAAATATTCTTAATTCGTATCCCCATTCGAACCAGAACTCCCTTTAACCTGGAGGCTTTCGTATCATTTCCGCTCTGCTTGTCCTTCTCTGGCTGGTAAAACAAGATCATTTCCTTCTTCATTGCCATTATTAATCCCTCCTGCTGCCATTTAACATAGATATTTTCTCACACTTTCTGATTATATTATAACCCAGGTAAGAGTCTGATGTAAATCTGGTTTTGCAAAGAAGTTTGCACACAAAATACCCGCAGGCAAAGCTCCTGCCTTACCTGCGGGTCAGTGATTTCTTATTAAGCCAGCGCTGCCTCAGCCGGCATTTCCAGGGTTGTGGTCTCATATTTATCGAGAATAACCTTCTGAATCATATCACGTGTATTGGAATTAATGGGATGAGCTATATCCCGGTATTCCCCATCAGCTGCCTTACGGCTCGGCATGGCAATGAATAACCCCTTTTCCCCTTCAATCACCTTAATGTCATGAATAACGAATTCATTGTCCAGTGTAATGGATACAATTGCTTTCATCTTACCTTCTTTTTCGATACGTCTTACTCTCACGTCTGTAATTTGCATGATAATCCCCTTCCCGTCACATTTATAATGTGTATCTCTCGTTTTTTTCTATAACAATTTTTATATTGTCCTGAGTTCCTATATAGGTAGTGTTCGCACGGATGGTATCCCGGCTTTCTACAATACAGTTTTCAATGACCGTATTGTCACCAATATATACATCATTTAAAATAATTGAATTTTTAATAACACAGTTATTACCGATATATGCCTTCTTATACAAGACAGAATTCTCAACGACACCGTTGACGATGCTGCCGCTTGATACCAGGCTGTTCTTCACCGCAGCGCCCGGATTATACTTTGCAGGAGGCAAATCATCTATTTTCGAATAAACATCCGGATACTGACGGAAAAAATAATCTCTCACTTCCGTCTTTAAGAAATCCATATTGGTCTTATAATAGGATTCCACAGAAGCAATATTCCTCCAGTAAGTTTTCATGTTATAGGCAAAAATTCTTTTTAAATTCCTATAACGAACCAGAATGTCATTAACAAAGTCATAGCGGTCTTCCATGGCACAGCGCTCGATCAGTTCGATCAGCTGGCGCCTTCTGATTACGTATATGCCGCAGGAAACCGTATTCGAAGATGCTACCATAGGTTTTTCCTCAAAATCCGTGATTCTTCCATCTTCATTGGTCTTAACCAGTCCGAAACGGGTGATATCCTCTCCTTTCGGAAGCTCCGTACAGACTACGGTGATATCTGCCTTTTTTTCAATATGATATTCCAAAACCTTTCCATAATCCAGTTTATAGATTCCGTCACCTGCCGCTATGACTACATATGGCTCATGGCTGTTTTTTAAAAATGTAAGATTCTGGTACAATGCGTCGGCGGTTCCACGGTACCAGTCACTGCTTTCTGCAGTAATGGTAGGGGTAAATACAAATAATCCTCCCTGCTTCCTTCCAAAATCCCACCATTTGGAAGAGCTTAAATGAAGATGAAGAGACCTGGAATTATACTGAGTCAGAACTGCCACGTTCTGAATATGGGAATTCGTCATATTGCTGAGGACAAAATCAATGCTGCGGTAGTTGCCTGCAATCGGCATGGCGGCAATCGCCCTTTTGTTGGATAATTCCCGCATTCTCTTACTGTTTCCGCCTGCTAATACAATTCCTATCGCTCTCATCGTATGCCACCTGCCTTTATGATGTAATCTCCGCTGGACAGCTCTCCGTCAGCATAATCTTCTGCCGTTGTCTCACCTACAATTGCTGTATTCTTTCCCACCTTTACATTCTCCGGAATAACGGAATTTTCACCGACCGTCACCAGCTCAAACTGATATACCTTGGGATCATATTTGCTTTGGTCAAATTCCCCGATTCCAAGCTCCGAGTTAGCTCCGATCCTTACATTCTCAGCTATAATGGCCTTATGGATCTTGACGTTCTCTTCTATCGTGCATTCTCTCATAACAATGGAATCCCTGACCACGGTGCCCTTTTTAATCATGACGCCCGCACCTATGACAGAATTATGGACTTCTCCATAGATTTCCGATCCTTCTCCGATGATGCTTCTGTCTATTACAGCCTCTTCCGACACATACTGAGGTGGAATGATATCACTTTTTGTATAAATTTTCCAGTATTCCTCATAAAGATTAAATTCCGGAATAATATCGATTAATTCCATATTGGCTTCCCAGTATGAACCCAGAGTTCCTACATCTTTCCAGTATCCGTTATATTCATATGCAAACACCCGCTGCCCCGCCTCAAAGCAGTGCGGAATGATGTGTTTACCAAAATCACACCCCGGAACTTCCGACATTTTGATCAGGGCATCTTTTAAAACCTTCCAGCTGAATATGTAAATACCCATGGATGCCAGATTGCTTCTGGGACTTACTGGTTTCTCCTCAAATTCCGTGATCCGGTTATTCTCATCAGTAATGAGAATCCCGAACCGGCTGGCTTCTTCAATCGGCACAGGCATTGCAGCAATGGTGATATCCGCATTATTCGCTTTGTGATATTCCAGCATGACCTCGTAATCCATCTTATAAATATGGTCTCCTGACAATATTAAGACATAATCCGGATTGTAGGTCTCCATATACTCAAGATTCTGGTAGATGGCATTCGCTGTTCCGGTATACCAGTCACTGCCCTTGCTCCTCTCGTATGGAGGCAGGATTGTAACGCCGCCAACATTGCGGTCCAAATCCCACGGAATCCCTATTCCGATATGGGTGTTTAAACGTAATGGCTGATACTGGGTCAGAACCCCTACTGTATCTACTCCTGAATTGATGCAGTTGCTAAGCGGAAAATCAATTATTCGGTACTTGCCGCCAAAAGATACTGCTGGTTTGGCTACCTTTTGCGTCAACACACCTAAACGGCTTCCCTGGCCGCCTGCCAATAGCATGGCAATCATTTCTTTTTTAATCACGTTATCACCTCTTGCTGTTCTATATTTATTGTACTAGCATTATACCACACATTTAACAAATAGTGAACAAATTTTTGAATTATTATTCTGTTTTTTTGTGCATTTTCCGACATTTTTCACGTTTTTTGCTTTTCTTTTACATTTTAGACTATATACGACGCTTTTACAGCCTATCCCCCTTGAATCGAAACTGGAAATACAGTATAATCATATTATGTATGTGAACATATTAAAGGAGAAGCCATTATGGATCTAATCACAGTAAGACAAATATATAAAGACAAAGAATCGTTTCTTAATAAGGAGATTACCGTAGGAGGCTGGATGAGAAGCTTACGGGATTCCCGGTCATTTGGATTCATCGTTATAAACGACGGAACCTATTTTGAAACGCTACAGGCTGTCTATCATGACACCATAGAGAATTTTACCGAAATATCCAGGTTAAATGTAGGTACCGCTGTCCTCGTGACAGGCACTTTGGTTGCCACTCCCGGAGCCAAGCAGCCATTTGAAATCCAGGCAGCTAAGATTGTCGTTGAGGGAACCTCCTCACCGGATTATCCACTTCAGAAAAAGCGTCATTCCTTTGAATATTTACGGACAATTTCCCATCTGCGTCCCAGAACCAATACATTCCAGGCGGTTTTTCGTGTACGGTCTCTCATTGCCTATGCCTTTCATCAGTTCTTCCAGGAGAGGGATTTCGTTTATGTTCATACACCGCTTATTACCGGCAGTGACTGTGAAGGAGCCGGCGAGATGTTCCAGGTCACCACACTGGATTTAAAAAATATACCCAAAACCCAAGATGGTTCCGTGGATTTCAGCCAGGACTTTTTTGGAAAGCCTGCCAACTTGACCGTAAGCGGACAGCTGAATGCGGAAACCTATGCCATGGCATTCCGCAACGTATATACCTTCGGACCTACGTTCCGTGCCGAGAATTCCAACACCACACGTCATGCGGCGGAATTCTGGATGATCGAGCCGGAGATTGCTTTTGCGGATCTGAATGATAACATGGAGCTTGCTGAATCCATGCTTAAATATGTCATCCGTTTTGTCTTGGAGCATGCACCGGAGGAGATGAATTTCTTCAGCCAGTTTGTGGACAAGGACTTGTTAAACCGTCTGAATAATGTTCTGAATTCCGAGTTTGCCCGTATCACCTACACGGAGGCTGTGGAGCTTCTGGAAAAATACAACGATAAATTTGACTATAAAGTAAACTGGGGATGTGATTTACAGACCGAACATGAACGTTATTTAACGGAACAGCTCTTTAAAAAACCGGTATTCG
Organism: uncultured Lacrimispora sp.; assembly: GCA_964402355.1. Taxonomy (GTDB): domain Bacteria; phylum Bacillota; class Clostridia; order Lachnospirales; family Lachnospiraceae; genus Lacrimispora. The sequence continues at coordinate 115,715 of CAYOCB010000011.1, read as the reverse complement.
TAACCGATTATCCTAAAGAAATCAAGGCCTTTTACATGAAAATGAACCCGGATAACAGGACTGTGGCCGCTGTCGACTGTCTGGTTCCCGGAATCGGGGAGATCATCGGCGGCAGCCAGAGAGAGGATGATTACAATAAACTGGTTGCACGCATGGATGAGCTTGGACTTAAGAAAGATGATTACCAGTTCTATCTTGACTTAAGGAAATACGGTTCCACCCGGCATGCAGGCTTTGGCTTAGGCTTTGAGCGCTGCGTCATGTATTTGACCGGAATGGCCAACATCCGTGATGTGGTCCCATTTCCGAGAACCGTTAACAACTGCGAACTATAATCCTGTACCACAAGTTCCCTGCCTGCACGGTTGGGAATTTGTGGTATCTCTACACAGAGGATCAGCGAGGTAATGATCATGAAATTCATACATATTGCAGATGTTCACTGGGGCATGAGCCCGGACAGCGACAAGCCGTGGAGCAAGGAACGGTGCCAGGATATCAAAGATACCTTTGCAAAGGTAGTAAACCAGGCAAGACTTTTGGAAGCCGACTGTCTTTTTATTGCAGGGGACTTATTCCACCGCCAGCCCCTTGCCAAAGATCTGAAAGAGGTAAACTATCTGTTTTCCACCATACCGGAGGTTCATGTTGTCATTATAGCAGGCAACCATGACCGCATCCGGAATAACTCTGCCCTTTTAAGCTTTACCTGGGCACCAAATGTGTCTTATCTGATGGGAGAGGAGATGGAAAGTGTTTACTTTAAGGATATCAATACGGAGGTTTATGGTTTCAGTTATCATTCAGCCGAGATCCCGGAAAACCGTTTTGACCATTTGAAGGTGCCTAATAACGGACGCATTCATGTCCTGTTAGGCCACGGCGGCGACGCCAATCACATCCCATTCGACAAGGGGGCCATGTCCAATCTGGACTTTTCCTATATTGCCATGGGGCATATCCACAGACCTGAGATCCTTCTGGAAAACCGTATGGCATTTGCAGGTTCATTAGAACCTTTAGACAAAACAGAATCCGGACAGCACGGAATGCTGACAGGGGAAATCAATGAAGTGACCCGCATGGTGGCTTCCTTAAAATTCATCCCCCTGGCCAGGCTTCAGTACATCTCTCTGGCAGTCAACGTAACCACTGCCACCACCAATACGGAACTGGCTATGAAGATCACCCAGGAAATTCAGAACCGGGGAGCAGAGAATATTTACCGTTTCCGAATCCGCGGCATGAGAGATCCGGATATCAGCTTCGACTTGGAGATGCTCTCCGCACGATTTAAGATCATGGAAATCATAGATGAATCGGAACCGCAATATGACTTTTCGGAACTGTTTGCTGAACACCCCAGTGATATGATCGGTTTCTTTATCCAGGCTCTGCAGAAACCGGAGATGAGCCCGGTAGAGAAAAAAGCCCTGTATTACGGCATCAACGCACTGCTGCGTACAACAGATGAAAGGAGCTGACCCCATGAAAATACTGGATATCTATATCAATGGTTTCGGGAAATTCCATGGCAGGAATCTATCCTTCCATGATGGGCTCAATATTGTCTATGGCAAGAATGAGGCCGGAAAATCTACTATTCATACGTTTATCCGGGGAATGCTTTTCGGAATTGAACGCCAGCGGGGACGGGCCTCAAGGAATGATCTTTACACCAAATTTGAGCCCTGGGAAAACAGCGGTACCTACGAAGGACAGATACGCCTGGAACACAATGAACACATCTACCGGGTTGAACGTACCTTCCAGAAGAATAAAAAGGAATTTAAGATTGTGGATGAGACTGCCGGACGTGAAGTCGAACCTACAAAAGCATTTTTAGATGACTTGTTATGCGGCCTGAGTGAAGCCGCCTATAATAACACAGTCAGCATCGGTCAGCTGAAAAGCGCTACCGACGAAGGTATGGTTTCTGAACTTAAAAATTACATTGCCAACTTAAATACCACAGGGAATCTGGCACTTAACATTTCAAAGGCCGCTGCCTTTTTAAAAGCCCAGAGAAAGGAACTGGAAGCTTTGATGGTCCCGGAGGCTGCACGGACCTATACCTCTCTGTTAAGTGAGATCCGTAATACAGAAAAAGACATTTCATCTCCAGAATATCAAAATCAGATCAAGACCTACCAGAAGCTGCGTTCTGAGGTTAAAATAACCCTGGAGGAATGCCAGAAGGAAAAAGAGGAACTCCTTCAAAAGGTTGCCAGAGGCAGGCAGGTATTAAGCAGCAACCAGTTTTCAGATCAGGAATCCATCAATTCCTATTCCACGAAAGCAACGGAATCCTTTGATGAATACATGGCAGCCAGGGCTTCCTGCAGCAAAAAGCCCCGTAAAATCTGTTCTGTCCTTTCCCTGATCATCGCAACCATACTGCTATGCACGACTGGTGCTCTTTATTACCTGGGTGAATCCAACTATTTCACCGCTTACTATGGCCTTGATCTTATCCTTTTAATGGGTATTTTTATTGGTGCTGCCATTATTTTTTATCTGATTGGCCTGATTCTCTATTTACGGCTGAGGCACAGCCAGAAGGATATGGAAATGAGCGCCAGGATCCTGCATGAAATCTTCTCAAGGCATTTAGAGAATACGGACATATCCTCTGAGATTATAAAAACCTTTCAGTCGAGAATGTCTGAATTCACCCGCTTATGTTCTGCCATTACAAAGTCGGAAGCCGCAATAGCACAGAAGGCTGCCGAGATCGAAGAGCTTCAAAAAAAGCAGGAAAACTGCGGAGAAACCATTGAAAGACAGCAGAAGAGCCAGTGGGAACTGGAAAAGAAACTGGAGCATTTATCCAGCTGTAAAACCCAGGCGGAAGGGCTTAAGCACATCCTGGCGGAAAATGACAGGATCCGGGAAGAGATCTCCGCCATTGATCTTGCTATGGAAACCATGACAACCCTCTCATCTTCCATCCGGGATTCCTTTGGCCTGTATTTAAATAAGACTGCCTCTGATCTTATTTCCGGAATTACTGGAGGAATCTATACCAGTATGAGTGTGGACGAGAATCTGAATGTTTTTCTGAATACCAGGACCAAGCTGGTTCCTTTAGAACAGGTCAGCAGCGGAACCATGGACCAGGTGTATTTAGCACTCCGTCTGGCAGCCGCCACCTTAATTCAGGAAGGAACGGAACGAATGCCGCTTATTTTTGATGACAGCTTTGTGTTATACGATGATGACAGGCTTCGGACAGCCTTAAAATGGTTGGTCAGCACTTATAAAGATCAGATTATTATTTTCACCTGCCATCAGAGAGAAGCCCAGATGCTGACAGCTAATTTAATTCCTTATCATTTAGTAGAGATTTAAGCAAATCAGCCAATATTATGCCCCTGCCTCCACATGAGCGAGGAGTCAGGGGCATAATATTGGCTAATATTTATACCAAAGCTTTCAGAGTTTCCTCCGTAATAAGCGAAGTAATGATCTTCTCAACTTTACCGTCCTTTATAAATGCAACAGATGGAACCTGGTCAACCCCCAGGCGGGCAGCAATTCCGGATGACTTATAAATGTCTACCTTGGTAACCTTTACCTTACCTGCAGCTTTTTCCTCGAATGCTTCAATCACAGGGAGCAGTCCGCGGCTTGCAGTATCCACCGCGTTCCAGATATATACCACGCCTGGGAGAGAAGGATCTAAAATCTGTTTTTCAAAAACTTCACTCTCTGACAGATATTTTTCTGCAGCGCAGCCGGCAATGGCACCGTCTCCGACAGCAGTTGCCACCTGCTTTAAGAATTTGTCCCTCACATCTCCTGCCGCAAAGACTCCGGGTATATTGGTCTCCATCTTATCATTTGTAATCACATAGCCGGCATGGCTTAAGTCGATCATACCTTTCAAAATCTCCGTATTGGGGACATATCCAATAAACAGGAAGCAGGTATCCACCGGAACATCGATTATCCGATTGTCCTTTAAGTTCTTAAGTGCTACGCTTTTTAAATGTTCACTGTCTCCGCGGAATTCTTCCACAACCGTATTCCAGATGAATTCCATCTTTGGATTGGACAAAGCCTCTGCTTTTGCAATCTCATTGCAGTCCATATGGCCTTCCTCATGCATGACGCTGACAATCACCCGGTCGGCAAATCGGGTAAGGAACATTCCCTCTTCAATCGCCGCATCTCCAGAACCGATCACCAGAACGGTCTTACCCGTATTTGCCGCCGCATCACAGGTAGCGCAGAAGGAGATTCCCTTGTCATACAGGAAGGAATCTTCTCCTTTTGCTCCGGTAAGGCGGGGTTTTCCGCCGCTTGCAATAATGACCGAACGGCATTCATAATTGGTTCGGAACGTTTCCACGACTTTGACCTCTCCGTCAAGCTTTACCCCGCGGACATCCGTGAGCTTAAAAGATACTCCAAATTTCTTGGCCTGCTTATGGAACAGTTCCATCAGTCCAAGTCCCGTATTTCCTTCCGGAAATCCGGGATAATTTTCAATCTCATTGGTATAGGTGGCAAGACCGCCTATCAGTGCCTTCTCAATCACCAGGGTTTTTAAACGTGCACGGCCGCAATAAATGGCTGCTGTCAGACCTGCAGCTCCGCCCCCGATGATAACAACATCATATTTTTCTGTCTTTTTCTCCAAAATTGTATCCGTCCTTTTATAAAATTGTTACATGAAAAATTTAGCCAGCAGCCTGCTTCCGATGTATGCGCCAATAAACAGGAAAAAGGCAAATACCCATCCGGACAGGGACATGGAGCCGATGGAAGAAAATAGTGCACCTATATTGCATCCATCGGCAACACGTGCACCGTATCCCATGAAAAAACCGCCCAGAATGGCAGCAACCACCTGTTTTAAGGATTTAATTTTCTTGAATTTAAACTGCGATGCCAAAAGCGCTGCTGCCAGAGCCCCTGCGATAATGCCAAGATTCTGCCAGGAGCCTGTATGGTTCACAATTCCTGCATTCAGCGTTTTCTGAGCACTTTCTGAAGAAAAATAGTACCAATTATCCACATTTCCTCCTGCAAGACGGTAAAGCCATGCACCCCAGTAAGCAAATGTCCCGGTTACTCCCCAGGGCGATCCGGCAGAGGCCAGTAAAGCGATCTGAAAGATGGACAGAAGTACTGCTCCAGTTACATATGTAAACGGATTCTTAAAGATTTTTATGTAATAGGGGTTCTTGCTTAAATTATCCCAAAAAGCCTTCAAATTCTATCACACCTTTCTGTTATTTGGTTTTCTCAATAACGATTTCCCACTCTCCGTCATCAACCTCTTCAATTTCTACATTGTGTCCCTGGTTTCTGGCCCATTCCGGAACATTCTTCATTGCACAGCTGTGGTCGATCTGTGCAACTAATACATCACCGACTGCCATTTTCTCAATCTGTTTCTGTACCTTCATTAACGGTACCGGACAAGCCTCTCCTAAACAATCAATCGTAAATTCTGCCATATTTTTTCTCTCCTTTTCTCATGCGGAAGCATTCTGTGTTATTCTGCATTCTGCATTTTTTTCTTTTCATATAGGTCTGCCGCTATGTATAACAGTCCGATGACTACAAGCTGCAGGATGACCCCGCCGCCCCATCCGAAAATATCCGGAAGGAAAATTTTCGGTGCTGAAGTAATAAATTTCTCCGTCCACCAGCCCTTATGGCCTGCTCCCACTAAGGACCCGATAACGAAAAAAGCAAGGCTTAACACCTGCATACCAAAACCTTCTCCTACCCGCATCAGTGTACCAGAGGCACATCCTCCGGCAATTACCATGCCAATGCCAAACAGAATTCCTCCCACTGCCGTAGCCAGACTGATGGGATGAATGTAGTTCTGCCCAGGTATCTCCTGGCCGTTTACATAGGCCCCATATTTAATAGCCGCAAAGCCAATGGTCGTGATAGCGAATGCAATGAGAACCGCACGTGTCAGGGATGTGGAACCGGTAATACATGGATCTCTTAATGAAGCTGTAAAACAAAAACGGGCTTTCTGTAATATAAAACCAAAACAGCATCCGAACACCCAGTATAAGGCCAGTTTACCATTCTTCTGCCCTAAAAAAATTCCAATGATAATAATTACGAGAACCAGAGCAAACCCAATGGGAAGCTGGTTTTTCTTCTTTTTCTTTGACCTTGCTCCTCCTTTGCTCCGCCGGATACCTTCCTGTGCATTTGTTGGATTTTCAGGCATTCTTTACACCTCCTTTATTAATTTTCATATATCTAAATATTCGACTTCAGAAGTTATTATAGCATATTGATAAATTTTTCACTATCTGACTTACTTATACTGTATAAGATTTTGCTATAAAGAATTCTTATGGCAATATTGTCTTTTATTTAACACTTTTGTATAATAAATTAAAAAAGGTGGATTCACTTTATTTCCATTAATTGGGGGATTGATAAGATGTTATTAGAACAGTTATACATGTTTTCTCAGATTGCCATGGAAAAGAGTATTTCCAAAGCAGCTTGTGCAAGTCACATATCCCAGCCCGCCTTAAGCCAGCAAATGCAGCGGCTGGAGGAAGAGCTGGGAGTCAGACTTTTTGAACGGTCCAACAGAGGGATTACCCTCACAAGAGCCGGAGAAGTCATGCAGAAGTATTCAGAACAGTTTCTGGAACTTTATGGGAGCTTAAAAGAAGAACTTGAGAATTTAAGTACCTTCTCAGGTACCTTTAAAATCGCAGCTACACCGGTTGCCTGCAACTATGCTCTGCCCTGTTCTCTTTTTAAGGTAAACCGCCATTATCCCAGCTATTCTTTCAGCCTGAACTCAGTACCTTCCAAAGAGGTGCTCTATCGTATTCTCCACGGTCAGGCGGATCTTGGATTTATAGTAGGAAAAGTAGAAGAACCGAAATTATGCTGTACTCTGGCGTTTCAGGACAAAATCTGTCTGGTGGCAAATTCCCATTTTCGGATTGGTGACAGCGTTAACCTGGAAGATTTAAAACGGATTCCCATGGTTATGCTCAATGAACAGTTCAGCTCTTACAGACTATTATGCATGTATTTCAATAAGAAAGGCTATTCCATAAACAGGTTTAAGATTATGTATCAGCTGGATTCTACCGAATCCGTTAAAAGCTCGGTCCTGGCAGGCCATGGTGTTGCGTTTTTGCCTTATATAACCGTAAAAAAAGAGCTTTACCAAAAACAGTTAAAAATCCTGTCCCTGGCAGACTTTGATCTGGATTACAATGTATATTCCATTTACAGCCCAAAAGCCTCCAGGGAGAACCCAGCCCTGGAGGTTATAATTAAATACTTTATATCCATTGTAACAGGAAGCATTTGTTAAATTTTCCTGATATACAGCTCCCAAATACCGTTTATTGGCTCCACCACTTCAATATCTAACTTTAAGGCATCACAATACTGGGTGATGGATTCCAGAACGCAGCTGTGATCCGTTATCAGCTTGATGCTGCCCCCTGTTTTTTTTAAATCCATACACTGTTTCAGTTTCATTATGGGAATGGGACACATATCACCGAGGCAATTTATTTCCTGCATAAGAAGTTCCTCCTGCCCAAGATTACTATTTTTTATTTATCATTTTAACCACACAGATTAAAATTCCTGCCAAAATTCCCAGCAGAGCAGGTCCAATCCAGCCAAGATCCAAATAATAAAATGGAAGTTCAGAAAGTCTCTCTTTAAAAAAGTCCAGACCCACCTGTTCCAGAGAAAGTAATGTACTCGTGATTGCAGTTAATGTAATCGAACAGATATAAACTGCCTTCCACCTCTTTCCGTCCCGGAATATAAAGGAGAGCAGAATCAATACGATTGCTGCCGGGTAGATAGCATTTAATACCGGAACCGAAACCTCCAGTATCTTGTTAAGGCCCACATTAGAGATCACCAGACTGACCAGAGCGAAAACAAAGGCCCAGGTCCGGTATCCCACTTTTGGTACTATGGTGCAGAAATATTTGCTGCAGCAGCTGATAAGGCCAATACACGTATTTAAACAGGCAATAAAGAATATAGCTGCCAGCAGTACCAGCCCCCAGCTTCCATATAAAAAGCTTACCGCCTGGTTTAAGGTCTGGGCACCATTTTCAGCCAGGCCAAAGGCTCCGCCGGTAACGGCTCCTACATGAGCCAAAGCGCTGTATATTGCCAGGAGAATCCCTCCCGCAATAACCCCGGCTTTTATGGTCTCCCGAACTACATCAGATTCCTGCCTGATTCCCAATGTCCTGATATTCAAAGAAATAATAATCCCAAAATTCAAGGCAGCAATGGTATCCATTGTCAGATAGCCTTCCAAAAAACCTTTTACTATGGGATTGCTCCCGTAGTTCTTTGCAGGTACCCCATAGGAACCTGCAGGATGCAGGAGACACCCTGCAAACACCAGTACGATCAGCGCAAGAAGACAAGGAGTCAGTACCTTTCCCAGCCGGTCCGTCAATTTATCCGGCTTTAATGCCACAAAAAAGGCAATGGCAAAAAATAATGCAGAATAAAGAAACTGCATGAGCGCATCTGAACTACCTTCTTTCAAAAATGGAACCACAGCCATCTCAAAGGACGTGCTGGCAGTTCTCGGAATCGCAAGACACGGCCCTATGGTTAAGTAAATAAGTAATGTAAAAACAAATGCAAACCTGGGATGAACATGTCCGGCCAGCTTATCAAGCCCACCGGACTGAGCAACGGCAACTACTCCAAGAACCGGAAAACCAATGGCCGTCACTACAAAGCCCATCATGGCTGTCCAGGTACTGGTCCCTGCCGACGCACCCAAAAAGGGCGGAAATATAAGATTTCCCGCCCCGAAAAACATGGAGAAAAGTGTTAGACCTGCTAATACTGATTTTTGCTTTGATAACTTTTCCATAAAATACCCGCCTTATCTGTCACCTGCACGGTAACGCTCCAGAAGCCGGTTAATTCTGATGGTCGGATTCAACAAGCCGCTCAAAGAGGCATCATGGTTCAGATTATCTATGATCAATGCTATATATTTGCTCATATCCACATTAATGTAGTATGGCCTGGAGAGAAGATCTGGTGTCTGGTAAACCAGGTTTGTAGTCAGAATCCGGTCGATAAATCCGTTTTCATAGTATTCGTCAAACTTGGCAAGGCCATTGGTAAACAGTCCGAAAGTGGCACATACGAATACCTTTCTGGCTTTTCTCCGCTTAAGTTCCTTTGCTACATCCAGCATGCTCTCACCGGAGGAAATCATGTCATCCACAATGATCACATCTTTGCCTTCTACGCTGGTTCCCAAAAATTCATGAGCAACAATCGGGTTGCGTCCATTGACAATCTGGGTATAATCACGGCGTTTATAGAACATTCCCATATCTAGGCCCAGAACGTTTGCAAAGAAAACGGCACGTCCCATTCCGCCTTCATCCGGGCTGACCACCATCATATTCTCGCTGTCAATATTCAGTTCTTTTTCTTCCCTTAATAAGTATTTAATAAACTGGTAAATGGGCTGAACCGTTTCAAAGCCCTTCAGTGGAATGGCATTCTGTACTCTTGGGTCATGCGCATCAAAGGTAATGATGTTCTCCACACCCATATATACCAGCTCCCGCAGGGCCAGGGCACAATCCAGGGACTCTCTGCTCGATCTCTTATGCTGTCTGCTTTCATATAAGAAGGGCATAATTACATTGATGCGGCGTGCCTTTCCTGCTGCCGCTGCAATCAGGCGCTTTAAATCCTGAAAATGATCATCCGGGGACATATGGTTGGTCATACCGCATAAGGAATAGGTAAGGCTGTAATTACATACGTCAACCATTAAATAAAGGTCTTGACCGCGGACAGATTCCTGCAGCGTACCCTTTGCCTCTCCGGTCCCAAATCTCGGAGTGCTGGCACCTATAATATAGGAATTTCTCTGATACCCTGAAAAAGCGATGGTAGACTTATGCTCGCTCTCCCTCTCCTGTCTCCAGGATACCAGATAATCGTTGACCTTATCCCCTAATTCCCTGCAGCTTTTAAGCGGGATCAAACCCAGCGGGCCGACCGGAATGGTCTCTATTACTTTCTCTTCGTAAAGCATTCTTTTCTCCTCCAACGTATCCTATTGCTATTCAACGGTTCTTTTATAACATTATGTGCGAAAATAGTCAAGTTAATCGGCTCCAATGACATCACTTTTATTAAAATAAATCACTAATATTTCACGAAACAGCAGTCACAGCTCTGCCAGTAAAAGCAGGAACCCTCGGAGTCCAGGATTCCTGCCTTTTCAATTAACCGGCTGGTCTTGCTTTTTTCTTTATGCGGATATCATCCCCATAAAGCGGAATCACCTTATATCGGCTGATCAGTCTGGAAGTTACACGCTCCGTATAACGGTCCCTCAGCTCGTTCATGGGATGGTTGGTGGAAATAATGGTCGATTTCGAAGAATTCAGCCTTTCATTGATACAGTAAAACAATTCAGAAGATGTAAAGCTGTTATTAAGCTCCGTCCCCAGATCATCAATGATCAAAAGGTCACAGTCCAGGATATACTGATACATCCCTTTCATATCCTCTTCGTTCTGATTCTCAAACCGATTTTTTGAAAATACTTCAAACAGGTCATTGGCGGACAGATAAATTACGGAATAATACCGGTCAATCAGTTCCCTGGCAACGCAGTTGGTCAAAAAGGTCTTGCCCACTCCGGTAGGTCCTGTAAACAGCAGATTCCCATGATCCGCAGGGAAGCTCTTAACAAAATTTTTACAGGATTCCACAACCTGTCCCATATATTGTCTTACGGTCCGGTTAAGAACTGGTATGCTTCTGGTATCATCAAAATATTCAAAGGAAAAGGTCTTAAAATTTTCAACCGCAACAATCTCCTCGATATTGGACTGGGCATACAGGTATTTCATCTCAGACTGGCGGAAGCAATGGCACTTAACACCATCCGCATAACCGGTATCCTTACAGTCCGGACACAGGTATTGCATCTCCATGTAATCCTCAGGATACCCCGATGCCTTTAAAAGCACACTTTTCTGTTCCCTTAAGTCTGCGATCTCACTGCGCAGTTCCTTAAGGGCGTCTTGGTCCCCATCAAGCAGCCTGCGTGCGCAGGCCACCGCCCTGGTGCTGATGGAATCATCAAGCTCTTTGATTACAGGAATCCTATTATATATTTCTGCAATCTTCTTTTCCTGTTCATGGCGGTTCTTAAACTGCTGCTGCCCATAAGCCCGCATGATGGCGTCATACTGTGAATTGCTCAGCGCCATAATTACCTCCATTCTTTCAATGTCTTATGTTCGTTCTACTGCTGCTCTGTCAATTGCTCAAGTACAAGGGCATCGTAATCAATTTCCCGCTGGGGAAAATTCTGAAACTGATTCTGTCCGCTCCTTCCCTTAGGGGACTTTGTATGCCTGTAATCTCCGTTCCCGCCATCGGCCGCCGGTTTCTTTCCGTTCTTATATTCCCTGGTTTTCATACGGTCTGCATGCTGCTCATCCAGTTTCCTGATTTCCTCCATCGAACGGACCCCTGCCTTTTTCCAGCCCTCCAGTATCTTATCCGCATACTGAAAGCTTGGCGTATGGGTAGCCGTTAACGTACGGTTGCATGCCTCGACCACAAGTTCCCTGGCAAATCCATAAACACGGAACCACCTGTCCATGAAGTCCCTCTCTAACTCTCCAGGCTTCCTGTCATTTAATCCAAAAGCTTTCATGACAGCGAACAAATCCTTGGAAAAGGTAACTGCATAGCTCTTGGCGTCATCTATTGTCCGAAACCCTTTCTCATGCCAGCTGATCGCTACCGTTTCGATATAACGGATGCTGCTGTGACCTCCCTGCACGCAGTATTCCACTACGTATTCCAGCAATTCTGCCGTCATGTGCAGGCCGTCATAGAGATAGGCAAAAACCTCGCATTCCCTCTGGGTAAATACTTTATTTAAATACTTCTGCGCAATATAAAGAAGCTGGGAAAAGTCCTCATCCCCTGCAAGAGTGCTTATCTTCTCAGGTGAATAGACCTGACGCTTCTGTGACTGCTCCGGAATCTTTTGTTCTGCTGAACCGCTTCCTGCACAGGCTGTTTCAGAAACTGCCGGAGATTCTTTCTGCGCTTCCGGAATCTCTTCTCTAAGGACCCCTGCTTTCTTCCAGTATGACAATGCCCGTGCCACATCAGCCTCCGTATGGTTTAAAGCATCCGCAATCATGGAAACGGTTACCGCCTCCCCTTCATGGCGCATTAAATATAAGTACTCTTTCACGTACTCCCCATTGGCGGCTGCCATATATTCATCAATGAAATCATTGGATATTACTGTCGCATTCACCTTGAAACTGCTCTTAAAATTCACTGCCATAACCTCACCTTTTTATCATGCTCCTATCATACCACAGGTCTCCTCAAAAGGAAATAGGCCCAGTTATCCACTAAATAGATTGTGGAAATTGTGGATAATGTGGAAATCAGGTAAACATAATTGGGGTTTTCCGTGCGAATTGTGTCGAATTGCTGATAAAATGGAGATTTTTTAAATTGTACGACTTTAAATTATGTAAATTAAAAAATCCACATAGTCTCTTAACATAAAATGTTGAAAACTATGTGGATAATGTGGATAACTATAATCCCAACAGATTTTCTCCCACTTTTACTATATCTCCAGCACCCATAGTTATCAACAAATCACCGTGTATACAATTTTCTAAAATAAATTTTTCAATTTCATCAAACGACGGAATGTAATGCGCTTCCACGCCCTTTTTTTCAATTCTATCTGCAATATCTCCGGAACTTATCCCCAGATTGTCGTTTTCCCGCGCCGCATAGATGTCCGCCAAAATTACCTCATCCGCCATGGACAGGGCTTCCGCAAATTCATCCAGAAACGCTTTCGTTCTCGTATAGGTATGTGGCTGGAATACCACCCACAGTTTTTTATGAGGATAATGTTTTGCCGTTTCCAGGGTTGCCTTTATCTCCTGGGGATGATGGGCATAATCATCAATAATAACCACACCGGATAATTCCCCCTTTTTTTCAAATCTCCGGTTGGTTCCGGTAAAGCGTTTAAGCCCCTTTTTAATAATATCCATTGAAATTCCAAATTCCCTACAAACAGCAGTTGCTGCCAGCGAATTATACACGTTGTGTTCACCCGGAACGCCAAGTGTAACCGTATCCACGATTTTTCCATCTGTCTTCAAATCATATGTAGCTCTTGCCAATTCATCAAACCGGATTGCCTCAGCCTGGTATCCGCTCCCCGGTTTCTTACCAAAGGTAATCACCTTGCACAAAAGGCCTTTTGTTATGTCCTCTCTGCTTTCAATGTCATTATTAATGACTAACAGTCCTTCTTTCGGAAGTTTTTCAGCGAATTGGCGGAAGGAATGGCGGATATCCTGGATATCTTTAAAAAAATCCAGATGATCTGCTTCTATATTTAAAATCACTTCCACGGTTGGATAAAAGGATAAAAAGCTGTTGGTATATTCACAGGCTTCTGTTACAAACACTTCCGAACCACCCACCCGTATGTTTCCGCCGATAGAATTCAAAATCCCTCCAACAGATATGGTAGGATCTGTATCTGCGGACAATAGGACCTCCGTAATCATGGAGGTTGTCGTGGTCTTACCGTGGGTTCCTGAAACAGCTATGGCATTCTTGTAATTTTTCATCATCTGACCCAGCAGTTCTGCCCGGCTAAGTATTGGGATCTGTTTTGCCTTTGCTTCTGCAAATTCCGGATTATCCGGATGAACAGCCGCCGTATAGACGACCACATCAATCCCCGGCCTGATGTTCTCAGCCCGCTGCCCATATTCAATTCTGGCCCCCTTAGTCTTTAAATGATGCGTCAGTTCCGACTCATGGATATCTGACCCGGTAACGGTAAATCCCTCATCAATCAGAATTTCTGCCAATCCGCTCATGCTGATTCCGCCAATTCCGATAAAATGTATTGCCTCTGGTTTATGAAAATCAATTTGATACATGTTTTTTCCATCCTTAATTTTGTTTTCTGAAATGACTGTCTCCTTACTTTTACAGCTTTTCCCTGGTAAAGTCAACTGTTTTCTCTATCTATTATATAAGAAAACAGCGAGAAAATCTACAATATCAGCCTAATAGAAAAAAAGCACCTTACAGATTTTATGACCTGTAAAGTGCTCCTTATTCCATTATTTTTATGATCCTATGGCCAAAAGATGCATATCTTCTTTATAATACTTATCCCTGGTTTCTGCTGCTGTCATTTCCAGAGCCGAGGCTATCATAAAAAGCATTTCCTTAAAGCTCCTGAACTGCTGCTGTCCCCTGCCTTCCTTCCAGTAAATAACTCCCTGCCAGGTAAAATGTTCCCGAAACATGATTTTAATTGAAAAGGAAGCCTTCCGCCCGCCTTTTCTGCATCTGGAACAGGCCTCACTGGTAATCAGCTGACCGTAATCAAAGCGTTTTTTTAAAGCCGCTTCATCTGAATTTCTTATCTCCATAAAATTACCAAGCGTCTCTGCCAGATCAGCAGGAACATAGAACCTCTCCACTTTCTGTGCAGGTATATTTTGATAATTGCCAATTATACGGCCTGATTGATAAGCATCGATCGCCACATGAAGGGTGTTTAAAAATTTTCCATTTTGCCTGAGATATAAATGTCCATTTAAAAACTGATCGATTAACATTATCAGCTGCAGCTCACTTTCAAACTCCTCAGCCCGTTTTCCTTCCTTCCAGCTGATCGTTCCCTGCCAGCTGGCGTGGTAACGGTATTTTACGCAGATACGGAAGGTTGCCAGCTTTCCCTCCCGTCTTGGTTCTTCACACTCACGTGACTTATAAGCCGGTGCCTTCGTTCCCGGAAAGCTGCGCATCTTTAAGGTCTGCTTTGGACAGCCCATTTCATCAAAAATACGATCCATGCTTATAAATAATTCCAGCAGACTATCATAATGAATTCCATTGGGCATACTTCCATGAAACAGGACTCCCTTAATGCTCCGGCCATTGTATTCGTCTACTCCCATTGAAAAATACCGATCTGCATTATGAACTATACTCATTCTTCCTATTGCCATTTTTTTCACCACTATCCTTTAATTGTATTTTTTATTATAAACAAACGTGGTTACATTTTTGTTACATTTAGCTTATTTATTAAAATTAATTTTTTTGATTGTAACTTAAAGCATTTCTTTTGAATAAAAAGCTCCCGGCCGTTATAAATAAACCAGTGGTTTAAGATTTAACGGCATTATCATTTTTCAGATAGAAAATGACTGAAAAGGATATGCTTATATCCATCTAATACGCTCATAAGAAGATTTCCCAGTATGCCTATGGCAAGTATCTCTCCGATTCCAACCGTAACCATTGCATACCAGATAAGGTCCTCAGAGCCATATGCAAACCGCAGAACCCATGGAATAATGATCGTATTTGACAAAATAGGGGGAATGCAGACCAGCCATTTGTTCTTACGGAGCTTATAGGATCCCACAGCTCCGATCAAGGTCGCCAAACTGCCGAAAATCACATCCAGCGCAGCTGCTCCGCACAGAAAATTAGATAACAGACATCCAATAAACAATCCTGGAATTGCCGCGGGGGTAAAAAATGGCAGTATACATAGGGCTTCTGAGATTCTGAACTGGACCGGGCCGAAGCTGATCGGCGCAAAAATCATAGTCAGTACGGTGTAGATAGCAGCGATCGCTGCTGAATAGATCATAAAATAGGTCTTATCGGATTTTTTGTAACTCATATTCTATTCTCCTTTAGTTTTGTTTTAGGTGTGGAAGGTCTCGAACACACCGGTCGTTGTTGTGAAATCCCCTTTAAAATCAAGGGTTTCACGGCCTTATTACGGGTGTAACTATAGCACAGGAGAGGGTAAAATGCAAGAGCGTACCCCATTTTTACCCCATCAGGATTTTAAGGCATAAAAGGAGCAGTACAGACCTCTTACCGACGAGGTCGGGAAGGAACCAGCCTGACAAGCGAAGTGAGCAAGCAGACGGTAAAGAACAAACTCCATCAGTTGAATTTTCCAGTGCATGAGGGGAAGTCAGAAAAGAAGAAAGTAGACTATCTCTATATCGATGCCGATGAGGATCATGTATCTCTGCAGTGGCGTGAGAAGAAAGTACAATTCATGCCCGGTAATGCAGAGCAGGCTCTCGCTCCGCCTGATGCTTATGCACTTGAGGTGGGAAAGTCCCTGCCCTGCTTTGATAAATCCTTTTTCAATTCCGTACCCTTGTTTTAGAATTGCTTTGTCATTTTTCAAGAACCTTCCACCAATTTTCAAATTTTTAAGCATGTGTGTAAAGAGGTATGGACAACGGTATTACGTTGTAGTCAATTTACCAACTGCCATTATGTAATAATCTTTGTCGTTACCGATTAATCTATTGTCCGGTATAATAATTCTAGATTCATTTTGCTGCTGATAAGCAATACTTTTATTAAAACAGATTCAGGACCAGAACATTAAGAAAAGACTTCTCCTTTCATTCATCATATGATAAGATAACCATGTATAAAAACACTTAAGAGAAAGGTTACATGAATATGAGTAAAGTATGGAAAGTAAAGGTTGATGAAAAGGAGTATGAGATCAAGCTGAAGGGGAGTAAGGTTCTTGTGAATAATGAAAAAAAAAGCTGAAGGACTTCCTTGTTAAGCGAAAATGGTTTCAAACTACTTATGCCGTAGATGTTGGCACTAAAAAGGCTATGTTGATTATAAGTTCCCTGATTGGGGGGACTAAGCTGGTCATTGATGGGAAAGACTGTGCAACCGGTGAAGCATATGTTCCTGTTAATATCCCTAAATGGGCATATATTTTTATGGCATTGCAAATGATAAATCTTATAAATGGTTTATTGGGAGCGGTGATCGGTTTAATCGGCTGTTCTGCTACCGTTTCTATTTCTTCCAACCAAAAAATACATATAGCCGCAAGAGTGGCCCTGGATATTGTGGTGCTGATTTTGATTTATGTTTTGGTTTTTGGAATTGGATTTGCATTAGTACAGTTATAAGGAAGGAAAGATAAAAATGAATATATTTAAGGAACTTATATTATCTATTTATGATTTTAAAAGTTTTAAAGAATTTTTAAAAAATAAACGCAGCAAGGTTTTTTTAGCAGGAGTTGTTCTTATGGTCATATATTTTTCCCTGACCATGTTTGTTCCTTTTATAAGATTTCAGTTCAAAACAGGTGGATTTGAAAAAATTATAGAAGATTATGTTCCTGATTTTAAGTTGAGCGGCGGAACGCTTTGGGTTGAGAAGCCTATCGAATACGAAGAAGGCGGTATATATATTTATATAGATACCTCCCCGGATGTCTCTTTTTATGATGTGGATGAGCTTGGGGAATCTATTTCGGATTATTATCAGGTAATCCTGATGAATTCGGAAAAGGTTATTATAAAGGATAAAGGTGAAATTATGGAAAGAAACTTTTCCGAATTTGACATGGATTTCAGCAGGGAAACGCTTCTGCAATGGGTACCGCGGGCCTATCTGATTGTAACAGCTTTTATGGTTCTGGCACTTATACTCATGACGGCGTTGTTTTTCTTTGGAGTACTGGTCGTTGCCCTTATTGGGATGATAGCTGCCTCCTGTATGAAGTACCGTCTGACCTTTGGACAGTTGTATCAGATGGGGGTCTATGCCAGAACACTGCCTTTATTGATTAAGGCAATTGTATCCTTTCTGCCGTTTTCCATACCAATGTTCGGGATCATTAATTTTGGAATTTCAGTGTTATATATTGTACTTGCCATTCAGAAAATGAAGGAGTCTGATCTGCAAAAACCCATGGAATTTGTTTCAGAACAGGATAATTATTTCAGATAAAAGCAAAACAGGGGATACTATGAATTTCTTATAATTCGTAGTATCCTGTTTTGCATCCTAAGTCCAACGCCCTTGCAATGACACGATTGTCCCATGTCATATTAGTGTTGTTAGAAAAGCCCCGGTTTCCCAGGGCTATTTCATTACTTGTTATATTATAATCTTTCCATACACAGTGGCATTTTTATTAATCTAGTTTATTCGTACATACTCCATTAATATCAAATACATAATCTTTACCATCGATTTTTAAAGTAGTATCCTCAGCCAGTACTCCTTGCTCATCTAAATAGACCCACGCATGATTATGTTTTACCCAGCCTTTTACATTATTGTTATCTTTTTTTAGATACCATGTATGATTTTGGCTGTACCACCCATCTGTTAAATCTAGATCTCTTGCATAATCATTTTTTAATTGAAGATCAACCAATGAACCGCCTGCACCTGGGATATAATACGCATCAGGGGATTCATTATTTTCTGATTCAACCCTTGTTCCGTCTGCATCTAGTTTATATCCATCCACAGTGGTGTTTTTTAACATAACTCCATTCTCATCGTAGTAATGCCATTTTCCATAATCGTAATTCCAACCTTTTTTTTCATCAAAATTCGTACAAACACCATTCTTTGCAAACACATAATCTTTACCCTCAATTTTAAGGGTTGTATTACTGACCATGGCACCTTGCTTGTCGAAATAGTACCAATTTCCATTAACATATGCCCACGTTTCTGTCTGAATTTTACCTTCTACTTTACTATACCATTTACCATTTTGTTGGTACCACCCATATTGACTTTTGTCCGTTGAAGTTGATTTTTCCTTTGCTTTTACTACTAACCTACCATCTTCATCTAATTTATTTCCATCTACAGTGGTATTTTTTAACATGACTCCATTCTCATCATAATAATACCATCTTGAATCACCATCATCTATCACCCAACCTGTTTGAATCTTATTTGTGCAGACACCATTCTTTTCAAATATGTAATTTTTACCATCAATTTCTAGGGTTGTATTATGAACCATGACACCTTGCTTGTCGAAATAGTACCAATTTTCAGAATCAAATAGCCAATATTCAGTTTCATTTGGACCATCTTGTCTACAAAAATCTTTATCAGCTACACCATCGATAATCTTTTTATAATACCATTTATTATTTTCATGGTACCAGCCAGAACCTTGACCTGGAGCAGTGAGAGTTGAAGTTGAACGAAGAATGTTATCCGTATTTAAGGCCTTCACCTCTAGATTATTAGTAAATATGATACCTGCAGCAATCACACAGCTTAAAATTACTTTTCCTGTCATCTTATAAGATCCTTTATGGAATCCTTTTATCATTATTATTCTCTCCTTTATTTGATTATTTGTTTCAAAGTAGATTGGATATTGTGAATATTTATCTCTATTTAAATATAACTTTGAATAATTCAAAAGCGTCATTCCGTATTCGATATTCTCTTCTTCATTAAGAAGTTCAAGAACACACGCATCGCAGGTGCATTCTCTGTAAAGTTTCATTTTTTTAACTGCAACCCATACCAGAGGATTATACCAATGAATTAATAGAGCTATGATACTGAAGAAATTATAAAGTATGTCTTTTCTTTTATAATGAACAAATTCATGTAAAAAAATATAAGATAGTTGATTTGGATCACTCATTTTCAATATATACTCTGGAATGTATACAGTTGGCTTTAAAATTCCTGAAATGCAAGGGCTTTTTATCTGGTTATTTACAGCCACCGAAATTTCTGATTTGATAGATAGTTTATTTTTTATTTTTTCAATTAATGCTAAAGTCCGGGAATCTTCGATATTTGTTTTTATCTTCATGTTTTTTTTGAAATTATATTGTGTAATTAGTAAAAACAAACTTAATAAAAATACTCCATCTAACCATATGATAGCCGCCATTTGAAAAATAGTTGAAAAATAGTTGTACTTTTTGTAATTATCATAGTTTTCCTTCTTGTTATCATTGTTTACGGTATCAAAAGGAAGTTGGCCATTTTCTGCTTGATAGTTAGTTACCGTTACAGCCTGTTCTGTTTGAACAGATGTAGAATCTTTTTGATTTAACATACCAAACAAATTCATATCTACATGAACGGCAACAGGAATAAGTAACTTAATCAAAATTAATATCCATAATGCGTTTTTAACTCTTACATTTATTTTTTTATTAAAAATACTCAAAATTGCAATAACTAACAATATAAAAACACTTGTTGATAGAGATGATCTTAGAAAGCTCAGGAAAATTTTTATTAAGAATTGCATCTTAATAGCTGCCCCCCTTATCTTAATTCGATGACTTATTTTCTTTTTTGTCTTTTAAAATATTCTCCAACTGTACAATCTGCTCCATCGACAAATCATTTTCTTCTAAAAACTTTGCCACAAGTAAGTTTAAAGCTCCATCATATACTTTTTTTTAAAAGAATTCATTTTCAGATTTAATGTATTTGTCATTAGAAAGTAAAGGATAGTAGTAATATATTCTGCCTTTCTTTTCATAACTTATGACTCCTTTATTGGTAAGCCGGGTTATAAAGGTCTTAATAGTCTGAGCTGACCAACTGTGTTTGGTTGACAAGTCCTGAATGATCTCTTCTGATGTTAACGGACTTGATTTCCATAGAAGTTTCATTACTTCCCATTCTGACTCTGATATTTTTGAAATTTTATTCACTTATTAAATACCTCCCAATTATAAGCTTTCTTAGATCAATATTAAATCTACAGTCGTAAACACACCTTATAGTTTACAACTGTAGATTTAATTTGTCAAGTATTTTCGAAATTATTTCACAATTAACCTGGACAAGTTCTAAAAACAATATATAATCCGGATGTTCTTCATTAAAGACGATCCAGGAAAACAATAAACCTTTTCTTCTTTCATGACGAAAACTTCCTGTGCTCTCCCACTCGGCTAACTGCCCCGTCAAAATTGCCCAAAACACGCCCTAATCATGCCTCAAAAGAAGGAAATTAAAAAATTTGTAATTTGGGGGTGGACATATACGTTTTTCGTTCCTGACACAAGTCCAACTCTTTATGAATAATATATATTACAGGCTAAACGAAAGGAGAAAAAATATGCCTAAAAAAGAAATTCAAGTTCCTGTAATAATTACTAAAGGCGAAAAGCAATTATTAGTAGTTAAAGAAATAAATATTACTCCACTTAGTCCACCTATTTGGCGTATCAAAGATATAGATAAGGAAGTTATAATCTACAATATAAAAGTTGGTGTAGATAAAGTAATTCTCAATGGTTATATAGATAAAAATATAAACTATAAGGTTAAAAAGCATTGTGATAAGGACTCTGTAGATGGTCCATTATATCACCATACAACCAGAATACCATTTGCAACATTTATTGATGTGCCAGGAGCTAAGGAATGTGACAATTGTGAAATATTATATGCTTGTGTAGAAGTAGAAAAAGATGAGTTAATTGATCCTATTCCTGATACAGACACCTATAATAAAGTTCTTGAAAAAATGGTTGTTAAAATAGTTGTTAAAATTACAAGAACTGAACATTTATGGATAAATGTAGATTGCTAAATTTATTAGAACTGGAGGAAAAAACTTCAAAATCCTATAGAGTAAATTATCCTCTGTTACAAATAAAAAAAAAAATTACAAAGGGGCTGTCGCACTAAGTAATTAGTGTACAGCCTCTTTCTTTTGAAAAGAACTCTAAAAACATACAAAAAAAAGCTGGGCACCAGATGAATTGAATCAGCTAGTGCCCAGCCTCATTATAATTAATGTGGTTTTTGAATCGGTTTCTTTATTTATTATTCCTCTTCCATAGAAAATATACATTTTTTATGGACATAAATCATATTAGACTACTTATTGTCACTTCACTTATTAGCTTCAGTGACTCCCAATCCATTCCCATTAATTCTTCTATTGAAATATCGTCATTCTCTTCAAATTGCCAAATTTGATCTTCCGTATAGTTCATTTCATCATTTATTTTAGAATCATATATCTGTTCTTTTTTGTTATTATTATCATCACTCAATAAAATTTCAGCTTTCTGAATATCTTGCTTTTCTTCAGAACTTTTTGTTCCATTTAGAATAACAGTGACTTTGATTTCTCCACAAACATCAATCTGTAATAAAACTTTACCATCTGAATTTTCATAATTACATCTACAAGAAGGTTGTGATAAAAATACAGCTGTGGCTGCTACCTCCTGGCTATTTTCCTGATCATTTTTAGCTATCTCTTCATAAGGAACTATTTCACAAAAAGCTTTTTTTATAACCTTTGCTTTATAACTATGTTTTTTTTCCTCAGAAATATTCTTATAGCAGATAATCAAATCATAATAACCAAAAACAGCAGCCTCATTTCCAGATAAGTCCTTAGTAAATAATTTAGAAGTCCTTACTTGACAGCTTATTATATCAATATTTGATAGTACTAAAAATTTAACCTTATGTGAAAATGCTTTTTCGACTTTGCTAAGAGTAACAGGTTTCATAATTTTACCCCCTAATTACTTAGGCCGTGTCAAATTTTACTATTTAACGCTCTGGGTTATATAACTCATTTGACATTATCTAACAATAAATTACATTCTACCTTTTCATTATTGTTAGTTATCCTATTTATATATTATATCAAAGCCCCCCAAAAAGGTTACGAAATAATTTGGGCAATGGACTCACTTGAAATCATCTTTCGAGGTAAATTTTTCTGTTTCCTACTTTTATTATTCCCCGTTCAGGGGTTAATTGTAATATCGTAAATTGCCGTTTCTGCTGGATTTAAAAGATCCCAAGGAGCAACATGAATGAACTTTAAAATACCCTGCCCTACGAAAAGCCCTCCAAAAATAATCGTTCGTATGCCGCCGCTTCCAACCACCAGTGTATTATCATAAGGTGTGTAAAATGAATCAAGAAGGCATACATTATAAGACATCTGAGATACTGCCCAGACATAGCCGGTAGAAGCATTTTCGTTTAATTGAATGCTAAATGTTTCGTTGACTTTTCCCTCTATATGACCCCTGCATTTATATTGGGGATAAGTTATGATAAATACCTCCGTCAAAATGATTGTTACTATATAATATGACTGGTAATTACTGTTAGTTACAGCCAAGCTATACATATACTATGTTTCAATATTCATAAATGATCATTGAAATACCGGTTCCAGGGTAATTGTATCACCCATATTTTTAATTTTATATATTCCTGCCTGTCCTGAAACATGAAAATACTTTTTCATAAGGTATTCAGCCGATGTGTCGCTTTCTACTATTACAAGGTAATCATAGCTGCCCAACAGGTGAATCAGGTTATCCTCATAAAATCCACAGATTCCATCTACATTCGGTGCATAAAGCATATATTTAGCTATGTACTGCAGGTAATAATCCGTAACCTGGCCATCCGCATCCGATGCATAGAACAAGTACCTGCTCTCATCTGCTCTGCCGCCTGGATACCAGCGGTCTCCGGTAACCTTATATACTTTATATGGCAGGGTAGTGCCGTAGGTACGCTCAATAGTTAACATTCCGTTATATTCCGACATCAGCAGGGTTATCGCCAGTGCAGTACACAGGATTATTCCTTCCTGGTATCTGATTTTGCTCTCTACGCTTTTAAAAGCACGATAGGCCGGCATATCGCTGATTTTATAATAAAATGAATGTTCCATATCCACCGTGGCACATAGGATCAGTCCTCCTGCAAAAAGAATGACGATACTGGAGGCATAACGCTCAAAACCGGCTAAACGTATAGCTTCATCAAGCGGCATAGAAAAGATATAAAGTGCAAGTATTCCAAGATAATAGGCAATCAGAACAATGTTTAATGCAATCAGAGCTTTCCACAGATTCCATTTTTTCTTTAATACCACAGATGCAAAAATGCCGGCAGTAACAGCCGCAATATTAAAACCGATCACACCAATGGTCGGACGGCTTGTTATATCTAATACTGATTTTATAAATAAAGAAATGATCTGCCTGACCTCTTCCGGGCTTTTAACGCTGTATATGTTTTGAATGCTGCCGGCTGAAATATCAAACTTATTTTCTGCTCCCCGAAATGCGGCCGCCACATGCAGGTTCCATAAGATACTGGGAGTAAAAGCAGCTCCCATAGAAAGGAATACCGTCAGTCCGCTTCTCCATAATGGTTTTACCCTGTTCTTAACCCAGAGATAAATCAGAAAAAGAAACCCTGCCCCCGCATATATGACACCGGTATTTTTTATTATCATTAAAAACCCTGCTATTGGTATCATTGTAATGCAGGCTTTTCTCATATTTCTCTGATATTTGTATGCTATTACGAACAGTACAAGAGAATAGACAGGAAGCAGAAAATCAACAAGCAGGCTGTTAATTCTTATGGTAAAGTTAAAGATCGATAACGTGGAACAGCCAGCAGCCAGAAAAGCATACAAAAGAAACCGTTTCGTTTCTGTTATGACTCCAAAAACAGCATAAAAGCAGGAAAATATAAGAATTCCCTGAGCTGCCAGCATAATCGGCTGGGATTTTCCGGCAAAACGGCAGATATAATAAATAAATGACGATGAGCCCAAAGGATAATTTTTAAAATCAATCAATGCTGAGGAGGCTTCCGGAAACGCATTATACGAAAGCATCAGCTTAATCACCAGGGCCCAGTGAGAAAAATTATCATAATGTATCAGTCTGCTGATCAGCAGTACATGAAAAAACAACAGGCTGCCGGCCATAAAAGCAAGTTGAAACAGAGTTAACCGGAGGTTCAAATACAGTTTTCGGACAATAATCCGGTAAGAACAGAAGCCGGACAGTATTACACCTGCCGTTAACAGAATCACTGACCCTGGAAGAAGGCAGCCCGCAAGTCCGAAAAAATAAACTGCACACCCAATTGCTGAAAAAACAAAAACAGGTATAAATTCTGTCTGAAGTTTCTGCTTTGCGCTGATAAACAGCATATAACCTGAAAACGAACAAAAAAGCAGCAGTACCATTATAATTTGATATATAACGTTCATTATCTATGCCTCATTTTCATCTGATTTTGTTATCTTATTGGATTTATCGCTGTTTATCTGCCTGATAAGATCATCAATTTCATCTTTTTTCGTCAACTCATAAAGGATTTGATCATTTTGCATACGTTTTATTAAATCCTTTAAGTTCAAAACCTCCAAAAGTTCTTCTGAGTTATTCCGTATGTATTTCCCTGTACGTTTTAAAATGAATGGAATGCCGTTTTCTGTTATATAAGTAAAGTTTTCATCCTGACTCCCCTTATCACTAAAATCTGAAACGGAAAAATAACGGTAATTAAAACTGAGCAGCCTGCAGGTTGCCCTGTTTGTAAAGACAATCCATTTATCCAGCCTGATTCTCGGCTGCTTTCTCCTGTCTGAAAATGGCTGCCTGACACGTTTTATTATGTTTCTGTGTATATCGTCATAAGCGGTAATCCACATATCCATCTGCATGGGAAGCGTATGGACCCTATCGTAAATAATCTGCATATATTGACGCTTATTTGTATTGTTTACAGGTTCTACGGCTGCACTATAGCGCCAGCCTCCGTTAAATTCTTTGACATAGACGATTTTTCCTTCCAGCCTGGCATTGTATTGAAGTGTATGAATCTTCATCTGAATCAATTCATTTTCCGGGAGATAAACCGGCTTGTCCAGCCAAAAGGACACACCGCTCTCCGATACGTCTGCAGTTTTTGCCTCATAATGCAAATTATTATATTGGATTATGATATCTTCCTCGGCTCTGATCCGTTCGCTGTTTCTGTATGCAGATCTTCCCAGCATAAAGAACATGGCATAACATAATGCAACCATGTTGTAGGTGATCCAGAATATGATAATACTGCTGTAGAATAATGCCCAGCCATATTTCCCGTACACATAACGTGCCATGGCTGCGATGGAAAGGATCAGTAATATTGCATGAGGAATTGCATAGACAGCTAATCCCAAGCCAACTCCGCCAGGTTCTTTCTTCTTATTCGTAACTTTGAATTTCCTTTGATGAATATGAAGGCTCTCAAGTAACACAGGAACAATCAGATAAGGCATAAATATAGTGTCAATAATCTGGCTCCATCTCTGGTTTCTGATGTTGCTTGACAGATACCGCATGGAGATACTGTAAAAAAAATAGGCAGGAAGCCAGAATACAATGACCTCCCAGAAACTGGTGTTAACAATCTGAAAATCGAACAAAGCGAATAAGAGGGGCGCCAGTATGAATATCAGCCTGTTAAAAAATGACCACCAGTATAAATAACTGTTCAAGTATGTAATCCTTGCTTTCAGCGGCAGCTTTAGCGTAAATAGTGCATGGGTATTCTGCAGGCTGTGTATGACGCCTCTGGCCCATCGTACCCGCTGCTTCAGCATACTCTTTACGGTAGTCGCTGTAAGCCCGGCAGCCTGTATCTCATCGGTAGCATATGTAATGTAGCCGGCTTTCTGTAACCGGATACTGGTCTCAAAATCTTCTGTAATGGTATTTAAAGGGAAACCATTTATTTCCTCCATGGCCTTCCTTAAAATCACGGTATTGCTGCCGGTATAGGCAGCAGCATTGGAGGCGTTTCTCATAATATTGACTTCCTTTGAAAAGAAATCCTGTTCATTAGGAATATTGCTCTCAGCATACAGATTAAACTGAAACAGGTCCGGATTATAAAAGCTCTGAGGAGTCTGTATCAAACCGATCTTACATGTTGTATCAAGCTCTTCTTCTGTTCTCAGTCTCCATGTGCCGTTCTCTTTTATATATTGCGGAAGCAGAAAATACGGAACTGTTTTCATAAGAAACGTATGCTGAGGGATCATATCCGCATCAAATGTGGCAATGAGCGGAGATGAGGTCTTACTAAGAGCATGATTCAGATTTCCGGCTTTTGCATGTTTGTTGTCTGCCAGCCCTAAATATCCGATTTTAAACTGTCTGGCCAGCTTTGCCACTTCTTCTCGGTTTCCGTCGTCGCAAAGATAGATATGCACCTTGCTTTTATCCGGATATGTCAGGAACGTACAGGCATTTACGGTTTTATAAAGGATATCTGTGGGTTCGTTATGAGTTGCAATGAAAACATCTACATCCGGGTAAGCTTCATCCGGGATTACCGGACATTCAAGGAGAGATTTCTTCATTCTCATTTTTTGATAAAAAAGCTCAAATGTTGTAAAGACCGTAACGGTTTCGGCAGATACCAGCATAATACCGAATACCAGATTAAGTATACCCTGATCAAAAGGCAGGGTAAATATGACACGCCAGCTCAGGTAAATGGTCATGAGAATCATGGTTATATTAAATATTAAATTTCTTTTTTTTTCTTCTTTATTCATTGTAAAATCCCTTTATGCCCGGAATACACGGCGCTGCTGGATTTGATAGCTCAATTTACGATAGCAGCACAAACTTTGGCCTGTTTATCATTAAATACAAGATCGCTGTAATTGAAACACATCAGACTGTTCTTATAATATACACATCCGTCGAATTATGTCAACCTTTGTCGATTAAGTAATTCTGATTGGAAGCAACTCCCTTATTCTGATCCCATAAAACCCGGCAGAACTTACCTTGTGGTTACATAATTGTATTTGTATCTAAATTGTATGTATTTTTTGTAATTATTCATTATTTTTAACAATAAAAACATTTTTTTATTGACCAATGTCATTAAAGTCATTATAATAATGAAAAATATTCCATAATTTGGAACAATCACAAATATAGACTTTATTATATAATAAAGGTTATAAATACCAAATTTTACATATGCGAAAATACAATCAACTGCATCTGTAAACTGTTTCATGCTATAACAAAAAACGTGAGGTGACGATCATGAATAAATAGACAGATAAAACACCTACACAACAAAAAATCAGGGAGGAAAATAGTATGTTAAAAAACTTAAAAGTTGGAAAGCGGTTGCTTGTAACATTTCTTATTGTTGTGGTATTTTCAAGTCTTGCAGGAATTCTGGGAATTTACCTGATCCGGAATTTAAATCAGGACTACAGCACAACTATGCATGATTACGGGTTTGCCCAGGGTGATATCGGCAGCCTTGGACAAGTCTTTCAGGCCCATCGAGCCACAATCTTATATATTGCAAACGCTAAAACCAAGGAGGAACGAGACCAGTACATAGAAAAATTAAATGAACAGGTTGATGAAATCAATCAGAAACTTCAGAATTTACAGGCCTATATGAAAACAAAATCAGAACAGACGATGTACAGCGATCTGTCTGCCAAAATGAATACATACGACCAGATACGCAGTCAGGCTATCGGATTGTTAGACAGCAACCATGAGGAAGCCATGGTTATGTTCAGCTCTCAGGCAGCCCCGCTTGGCTTGGAAATCGCGGATACTATCAACTCGGTTCTTGCGGATAAATCCCATACCGGAGATGTAAAATCAGCAGAACTATCCCGTCTGTCTTCTACATTTATAGCAATTATGGCAGGTATCATCTTTGTATCGATTTTTATATCCGTAATAATTGCGCTTTCTATTACAAAGGGAATAAACCGCCCGGTTAATGAACTGAAAGATGTGGCAGACCGGATGGCAGAAGGCGATTTAAAATGTACCCTGGAATATCAGTCAGGAGATGAACTTGGACAGCTTGCCGAAAGTATGAGAACCATGATGAAACGGATTTCCTATTATATGGGGGTAATCTCAGCTACCACAGAAAAGTTGTCCCAGGGTGACTTTGATATCCCATATGATCCGGAGGAATTTAAGGGAGAATTCCGTCCGGTGCAGATATCCATTCAGAACCTTACTGCCTCTTTAAATAATGTCATGGTCAGAATAATCCAGTCTTCCGATCAGGTAGCTTCCGGCGCAGATCAGGTATCCAGCGGCGCTCAGGCATTAAGTCAGGGTGCTACAGAACAAGCCTCATCTATAGAAGAACTTGCTGCCACCATCAATGATATTTCACAGAACATAAACCGGAATGCTGAAAATGCCAAAAATGCCAACCAGCAGGTAGATGCTACGGAAACCGAGCTTGAATTCGGGAAAGACCGGATGCAGAACTTAACAGAAGCCATGGATAACATCAGCAGCGCATCAGCAGAAATAGGAAAGGTAATTAAAACCATTGAAGATATTGCCTTTCAGACCAATATCCTGGCCCTTAACGCAGCAGTCGAGGCGGCAAGAGCAGGGGAAGCCGGCAAGGGCTTTGCAGTGGTTGCCAACGAAGTCAGAAATCTTGCCAATAAAAGCCAGGAAGCATCAAAGAGCACCGCAGTATTAATTGAACGGGCGCTGCAATCCATTGAATCAGGAAACCTGATTGCAGGAGAAACGGCAGAATCCATGAGCCGCATTGTCCAGTCTTCTAAAATGATGGCAGAACTGGTGTATGAGATATCCACAGCATCTAAAGATCAGGCTGCGGCTGTTTCTGAAGTAACACTTGGAATTGACCAGATCTCAAGTGTGATTCAGACCAATTCCGCCACTTCAGAAGAAAGTGCGGCCGCCAGTGAAGAACTGGCGGCACAGGCCCAGATGTTAAAACAATTAATGGCACAGTTTAAATTAAAATTATAAATATCAGCAGAGGCAGGAGAATTTCCGGTTATCATTCTTCTGCCTCAATTATGTTCACATTTTACCGCACCACAGCTTTAACTCCTCATCCGTTCCCAGCACATAATGCTGCCCCGAAATCAGATGATCCCTTCCTGCCAGATAATCAATCCCGCTCATGGTATAATCATAGGTATCAGCCATCCTGTTCTTCTCTGCTCTGGGGTCCGGACGGGGAATAGCTGACAGCAGGGATTTTGTATATGGATGAATGGGATTCTCAAATATTTCTTCGGTTGTTCCCGTTTCTACCATATGCCCCAGATGAAGGACTCCGATCCGGTCAGATATGTATTTTACCATTGACAGATCATGGGCTATGAACAGAATAGCAGTCCCCGTCTGCTTCTGAATGTCCTTCATTAAATTTACAACCTGCGCCTGTATGGATACATCAAGAGCGCTGATTGCCTCATCGGCAATGATCAGATCCGGATCCATAATAAGTGCTCTTGCAATACCAATACGCTGTCTCTGTCCTCCGGAAAACTGGTGGGGATAACGGTTTGCGTGTTCTTTGGAAAGTCCCACCATTTCCAGTATACGGTAAACTTTTTCTGCTCTCTCTTTTGGGGAACTGTAAAAGTGATGGACATCCAGTCCCTGTGCAATGATATCCAAAATTTTTTTTCTGGGGTTTAAACAAGCCATTGGATCCTGAAAAATCATCTGCATTTTAGTCCTCAAATGCTTTGTCTGTTCTTTCGTCAGCTTTCCGGAAATAACGGCTCCATGAAATCTCACTTCTCCTGAAGTCGGTTCATAAAGCCGGATAACAGAACGGCCGATTGTGGATTTTCCGCTTCCGGATTCCCCTACCAGTCCATAGGTTTCCCCTGGATAGATTTGAAACGAAACACCATCCACTGCCTTTACTTTAAACTTTCTGGACAGTTTAAAATATTGTTTTAAGTCCTTCACGTCCAAAAGAGACCTTCTTTCCTCTGCCATGTTACTCTGCCTCCTCTTTCATTCTCTTTATTCTGGCCTTCAGTTCCCTGGGCAAGTCAACCTTCGGAGCATTTTCATGCAGCAGCCAGGTAGCGGCATAGTGGGTATCTGATACTTTGAACATAGGCGGTTCCAGGCGGTAATCAATATTCAGGGCATACACATTTCTGTCTGCAAATGCATCCCCTTTCACTTCATTTAATAAATTTAAGGGACTTCCCGGTATGGTATACAAGACGTCATCCTGCGTGTTCAGATCCGGCATGGCCGATAACAGGCCCCATGTATATGGATGTCTCGGATCGTAAAATATTTCCTCTGCCAATCCCTTTTCTACGATCTTTCCGGCGTACATGACAGCTACATAATCGGCAACTTTAGCCACCACTCCAAGGTCATGGGTAATGTAAATAACAGATATCCCGGTCTTGGCCTGTATATCCTTAATAAGCTCCAGAATCCTGGCCTGAATGGTAACATCCAGCGCTGTGGTAGGCTCGTCACAGATCAATATCTCCGGATCGCAGGCAAGAGCAATGGCGATGACCACCCTCTGGCGCATACCACCAGACAACTGGTGCGGGTAGCTTTTCATTCTTTTTTCCGGCTCTGTGATCCCTACCAGTTCCAAGAGACTTATTGCTTTCTGAAATGCCTCTTCTTTTGATGTTTTATAATGATAGCGCATCCCCTCCATGATCTGTTTTCCAATGGGCATAGTAGGGTTTAAAGAAGTCATGGGATCTTGAAATACCATGGCAATTCGTTTTCCATTGATGCGCCGGCGCATTTCTTTTTTAGAAAGCTTCAGTAAATCCTGATGGATTACTTCCTCTCCCCTGTGATAGGTGAATCCAATGAAGCCGCTCTTTACCTTCCCATTTCCGCTTAATATTCCCATTACTGCCTTAACTGTTACCGATTTGCCGGACCCGGATTCTCCTACGATTGCAAGAGTCTCTCCTTTATACAAGTCAAGCTTTACCCCCCGGATGGCATGAACTTCACCGGCAGAAGTCTGAAAGGAAATGGATAAATCCCTGATTGTCAATATTTTTTCCTGTTTCATAAATTCCTCCTACATTTCCTTCATCTTTGGATCAAACGCATCCCGCAGTCCATCTGCCAGCAGATTAAAACTGAGCATAATCACAGCCAGAACAATAACCGGTGGAATAATCATATACGGATGCGTAGTAAACGATTTAAATGCATCACTGATTAACGAACCAAGAGAGGCCAGGGGAGCCGGAACCCCCAATCCGATAAATGCCAGAAATGCTTCCGTAAAGATCGCATTGGGAATCGAAAACATGGACATGATAATCAGCTGGCCAAATATATTTGGCAGGATTTCTTTAAATATCACATAAAAGTTTCCCGCCCCCAGTGTCTTGGAAGCCAGGATAAATTCCTGCTCTTTCAATTTTAAAACCTGTGCTCTGGCAATCCGGTTCATACCAATCCAGCCTGTAATGGCAAGAGCCAGGGTAATGGTAGAAAGCCCTGGTTTTAAGACCAGCATAAGAAGTGTTACAATGACTAACGTGGGAATCCCGTTTAAGATTTCCGCAAAACGCTGCATGGCATTATCTGCCGCTCCTCCAAAGTACCCGCTGATCAGACCATAACTCATTCCAAAACACATATCTACGATAACGGCTACCAAAGCAATATAAAGAGAAATTCTGGTTCCCGTAAAGGTACGGGTAAATATATCACGCCCAAGTACATCTGTTCCAAACCAGTAGTATACGGTTTCCAGCCCGGTGGTCTTTTGGGGATCTGTGTATTTATTGACTTTTACCTTACCGGCCGATGTGGACATGACTTCCGAACCATCGAATATTCCCCATTTTTCCAGTACCGGAATTCTTGGAGCCAGGTTTTGATTGGCTATAATCTGCTCATTATAAGTATAATGATTCATATGAGGCCCGAATATAGCCAGCATAATGACAAATATAATTGCTGCCAGCCCTGAGACCGCTCCTTTATTCTTTAGAAAAGTGATCATGACATCTTTCCGGTGGGACTGAACCTGGTAAACCTTATCTACTTCCATATTACGTTTTTCTGCCAGTTGAAAATCCTCCGGCAAAAATTTATATTCTGTACACTCTGCAGTTTGATCACTCATGGTTATCCTCCTTTGCCAATCTGATTCTGGGATCAATTATTCCGTAAAGAATATCTACAGCCAGCATAATTCCTATATACATAGCACTGTAAATAAATGCCAGGGTCACGATCACATTGTAGTCGTTGGACTGGATTGCGGTAACCAGAAGACTCCCGACTCCCGGAATGGAAAAGATTTTTTCCACTACCAAAGAGCCTGTCATCAGGCTGACTACAAGAGGGGCTAAAACGGTTATAATTGGAATCATAGCATTTCTTAAGGCGTGCACCACAATTAACCTCCACCCGGACAGTCCTTTGCTTTCTGCTAAAAGCATGTAATCCGATCCTAACACTTCCAGCATTTCAGTCCTCGTAAAACGGGCTATGGTTGCAACGGTAAACATGGCTAAGGATATGGCAGGCAGAACCGATGATTTTACTGCGGCTTCCTGCTGATACAAAAGGGGAAACCATTTAAAATGGTAACCGAGAGAATAAGAAAGAGCCAGTGCGAATACATAAGAAGGAAGACTGACTCCCAGGACAGAAATAACCGTTGTCATGGTATCAAAAATGGTGTTGTGCTTAAGAGCTGCTATGAGTCCCAGAACCAGTCCGATTATGGTTCCCAAAAGTACTGCCTGCCCGCCGATCCGGACAGATACGGGAAGTCTGGTAGCTAAGAGTGTGGATATGGATGTATTCTTGGAAATCGTATAAGACACTCCAAAATCACCGGATATCATACTCTTCACATAATTCAGGAACCGGATAAAAACCGGCTTATCCAGGCCATACTTCGCATTTAATATGGCTATCTGGGATTGTGTCAGTTTTTCATCATTAAACGGAGAACCTGGCATAAGTTCCAGCATTAAAAATAAGATAAGCAGGATTGTCAATAACGTTACTACAGAAATGCAGATTCTCTTTGCAATATATTTCTTCACAGGTATCTCTCCCTTCTATATAAAAGTTGCCAGAGGAATAACAGAATTTCCTGTATTCCCTCTGGCAGCCGAAATGTAAAACCAGATTTATCCAGCCTCTAGTTTTTGGTTGTATTCTTATAATATCTGTTGATTGCAATGGAATGGAATTCCACGCCTTCTACTCCGGTTTTCTGCATGACAGCATTGCCTTTCTGGTATACCGGAAAAATAACTGCATCATCACATACCATCTTTTCTGCATCCATCAAAGAGTTCCATCTGGCACCTGTATCCAGTGCAAGTTCACCCTTTTTGCAGGATTCAATAATGGAATCGTATTGAGCGTTTGACCAGAAACCATAGTTGTTGGGATTATCTGTGCCCCACATATCCAGATACGTCATGGGATCTGCATAATCCGGCCCCCAGCGGGTCAGACCAAGTTCAAAATCGCCTTGCTGCAATCTCTCTACACGGTTCTTTTTGGGCATCTGTTCAAGGTTTATCGTAATTCCCGGAAGCGCAGTCTGAATTTCCGACTGTAAGAACTGTGCAACATTAACGGCGGATTCTGTATCCTCTACAATCATGGTATAGGTAAGACTGTCAACTCCCAGCTCCTTCTTTGCCGCTTCCCAATACTTTAAGGCCTCTGCCTTATCCGTCTTAAAGTAATTGCTTCCTGCATCTTCCCGGTAATCCTTTCCGTCAGGTCCTGCCGCCAGCAGAGTGGGAACTGCAAAGTACGCCGGGACCGAGCCATCCTTTAAGATATTATTGCAGACAGCTTCCTTATCAAAACAAATAGATATGGCTTTGCGAAGATTTAAATTGTCAAGGCCTTCTGCCTTGGTATTCGGAGATATATACCATAAATAACCTGCCATGACATTCTTAAATTCCGGATCTGCCTCAAACTGCTCAACCTGTTCACCGGATAAGGTTACTAAATCCAGATCCCCATTCTGGTAAGCCAGCATGGCCTGCTGAGAATCCTTGATCACCTGATATTTGATTCCATCAAGCTTTACCGCATCAGCATCCCAGTAATCAGGATTTTTCTCCAGGGTAATGGTAGTTGCTGCCGGCTCATAAGCCGTTATCCTAAATGGACCGTTGGCCAGCAGGGTATCCGGCGTGGAGGCATACTGATCGCCGCATTTATGAAAGAATTCTTCATTGACAGGATAGAACGTGGGAAATGCCATCAGGGATTCAAAAAATGGTACCGGCACATCCAGTTCTACCTTTAAGGTCTTATCATCTACTGCCGTAACTCCCAGATCCTCTGCTGGCATCTCACCCGCAGTAACCGCATCCGCATTCTTAACTCCGGCAATACCCATAATAAATGAATATTCACTTGCTACCCGCGGATCCACCACACGTCTCCAGGCAAATACAAAATCGTCAGCGGTAACCGGTGTTCCATCAGACCATTTTTCATCCCGCAGGTGATAGGTCAGCGTCAGTCCATCCTCACTTTTCTCTACACTTTCTGCCAGTGCCGGAACCGGATTTCCATCGGCATCCAGCTCATACAGACCATCTGTTGTATCCGCAATTACTTCAAAAGAAGTACCGTCTGTGGCAATCTGCGGGTCCAAAGATGCTACCTCAACGTCAATATGTACGTTTAAGATTTTTCCTGAAGCAGCTTCACCCGCAGTCTCAGCTGCTGCCGTTGAGCCGCCTGTTTCTGATGAAGCAGGCTTTGATTTACCGCAGGCGGCCAGGGACCAGACCATTACACTAGCCAATCCCAGGGCGGTTATTTTTTTTAAGTTTTTTTTCATCATACACACTCCCTTTTTTATTTTAATCTATAAACAAAAAAAGTCTGACAGATTTTATCTCTGTTCAGACACTATTGTCAAAATATTCGTTAACATTATTCCATTTTTTCCCATATGTCAAGAAGTATATTGTTATTTGATAAAGAATAAAGGCATTTCTTATATTCACTAATCAGCAGCTTCTCATTATAATAAATATTCTTTTTAATATTATCCAGGAACTTAATATCCTTTTTTTAATTAATATGTCCCTCCTAATAAAATAAGACGAAGAATTTATAAATTTCTTCGTCTTATCCTTCACTTATTTTTATGTTGTAAATCCAAATTTCTCTTCCATAATGCCCCTGAGCTTATCTACGATCTGTCCGGCGTCAAACCCCGTTTCATCAATGGTTATGTCCGCATATTTCTCATAATAGGGAACCCGTTCTTCATATAGATCCCGCAACGTCATGCCTTCCTTTAATACAACTCCCCGGTCCACCAGATTTCCAAGACGTTCCTTCAGATCTTCATAACTGAGTTTTAAATAAACCACAATACTGATATCTTTTAAATGTTCTATGGCCTCTTTTCCATAAATCACGCTTCCGCCAGGCGAGATAATACTATGATGAACATCAATACCCGCATTTATCCGGTTTTCCACCTCCATGAAGCCCTCCTGGCCTTCCTCTTCTATGATTTCCTTTAGAAGGCGCCCTTCCTGCTCCTGAATAATAATATCCACATCCACAAAGGAATATCCCAGGCGTTTAGCCAGTAAAACCCCTACTGTACTTTTCCCGGAGGCCGGCATTCCTATCAGTGTAATATTATCCAGCTTGTCTATCATTTGTTTTTCCTCCTGCCCGACGGCTTCTTTTCTGATTTTTTCACAGAGTACCCAAAGCTTCCAAGCTTTTTCCCCAGTTCATAATATTCCCCATGGGAATAGGCTGCAAGTCCCGCCTGGTTTAAATGGAATTTATTTTTTTCATCCATATACCGTCCAGCCACTGTCACGCCAATAACCTCGGCTAAAAATAAGTCATGACTTCCAAGGTGCTTCATTTCCACTACCCTGCAGGCTAAGTTTACCGGACTTTCCGCTATTCCGGGTGTTTTTACATGATCTACCATACAGGATGTCAGCTTCATCTCTTTAAATTTATCCACATCCCGGCCTGACTTCACTCCACAATAATCGGCTGCTCTTACCAGGTTCTTCGTAACCAGATTCACAACAAATTCACCAGTCTCTTTTATAATAGCATAGGAATACCGCTCCGGACGAATGGATATGGAAAGCATAGCCGGAGAGGAGCATATGGTACCTGCCCAGGCAACGGTTATAATATTGGGCTTTTCCCCTTCCCTCTGGCAGCTTACCATAACCGCCGGAACCGGATAGAGCATGTTTCCCGGCTTCCACGATATCCTGCCGGCTGTAACTGTCTTACTGTTTTCTTTGGACCCCAGTCTTTTCATTATAACCTTCCGCCCCCTATTCCTGAACCGCCAGCATAATACCAGGTATGAGCTGTTTCTTTCTGGATACCACGCCGGGAAGGCTTACAATATGATCCTTTGCCCCGGAATCTTCATCCTCTTCCGCATGAAAGGCTCCCGCGATCATCTGTTTTGCGCCCTGCCCCTCGCACAAAAGTTCCGTAGACTCCGTAAGAATATTTGTCAGCATGAAGAACATCATTTCCACATCATGCTCTTCCCTGGCTTTTTCCATATAGGGCAGCATACGGTCCTTTAATTCTTCCAGTTCCTTCTGATTCAAAGAACTGATCTGCCCTACTCCAAAGGAGACTTTCCCAACGGTAAACTTCTTGAAATCCTGATAGAAAATCTCCGCGTCCGACTTTCCCTTTAAATTGCTGCCGGCAGCAAACATGGAGGCGGCATATTTTTCAACCTGGATCCCTGCAAGATCGGCAAGCTTAAGTGCTGCCTGTTTATCCGCTTCTGTACAGGTCGGAGAACGGAACAAAAGGGTGTCAGAAATTATGGCACTGCATAAAAGTCCCGCCATCTTCGGCTCTATCTTAACGTTATTTTCCTGATACATCTGATAAACAATTGTTGCCGTACAGCCCACAGGCTGGTTTCTGAAAAAAACCGGTGCTATGGTTTCTACGGTTCCGAGTCTGTGGTGGTCGATGATTTCCAGGATTTCCGCACTTTCCATTCCCTCTACGGCCTGGGTTCTTTCATTATGATCCACCAGAATCAGACGCTTTCCTTTTGCACCTAATAAATTCCGCCGTGAAATCATGCCTTTATATTTTCCATTCTTATCAAGGATTGGAAAATCCCGATGACGCTTGCTGGCCATCACTTCTTTGATTTCATCAATGTAATCATCTAATTCAAAGGTAATCAGTCCCTCTGTTTTCATGAAATAGCTGATAGGAATACTCTGATTGACCAGACGGGCAGCCGTATAAGTATCGTAAGGCGTGGTCATAACTGTACATCCTCGCTCCTGGGCCAGTTTTTTTATGGTCATGGAAACAGCGGCGCCCTCACAGACAATGATGCAGGCCGCTTCCATTTCAATGGCACACAGCTGGGATTCATAACGGTTTCCCAAAATCACCAGATCGCCCTTTGCAATGTAATATTCCATCATATCCGGATTGGCCGCTGCGATCAGAACCTTTCCGTTACTAAAATATTCTGTTATGTCGCCGACTATCATGGCTCCTTCCATGGTTTCCACAATGTTCGTATACTGGGTATTGGCCTTTGATAAAATACTGCTGTCATATACGTTCATATAGGATTTGGCAATATCGCCTACCGTAATAAGCCCCTCCAGCATTCCATCGTCTGTCACGGCCGGAATGGTTACCACGTTTGCCTCCTGCATCAGATTCCAGGCTATTTTTAAAGACAGATTTTTCTTAACCCCCTTTGTTTCACGGATTTCAATATCCCGCACCTGGGTTTTTACATTTTCCACCAGTTCCGGTGCTTCCACACCAAAATAATTGAGTACGAACTGAGTCTCCTCATTGACCTGGCCTGCTCTGCCCGGCTGATAATTCTCACTTGTTAAAATTCTTTTTAAATTTGCGTAGCTGACTGCGGAACAAATGGAATCAGTATCCGGATTTTTATGGCCTATTACAATGGTTTTTCTGTTTTTTTTATTTACTTCCATTCTTTCCTCCCTTTTTCATAATCTGTTTACATAGAGTTCATACTCTGTTCATATGTGTTTTTTATACTAAATGTATAGAAAATACATGTGTCAAATTGTATTAATCGTCAAATTGCACATAGATTTTTCATAATTGCCCTGGTTGCTCGTCAACCGGGGTCTCCTCATTTTAGGAGTTTTTTCCTTTTTCAAGTATTCCCATTATATCATACTTTAATAAATTGTAAATAAGCAGCAGCACCTTACTTTCAGACAGTCAGCCAATAATGAACAAAAGGAACAGCAAGCCCCCTGAGGAACATTCATATTCCTCAGGGGGCTTGCTGATTTACTCCTGCACTGCCCAGTTAATCTAATAAAAGCCTTGCAGCTCCATAAATTCCGGCATCGTTGCCCAGTTTAGCCAGGACAATTCCGCTCTTATTTCTGGAAATTGGAGTGAATTTATCATAATGCTTATATATTACATCAATAAGGAACGAACCTGCTTTGGAAACACCTCCGCCGATGACAAACACCTCAGGATCGATTACCATGGAAATCTGTGCCAGAGTAAGCCCCAGGTAATGACCGACGGTCTCCATAATCAGGCAGGCCAGCTCATCACCTTCCTTGGCAGCATCCAGTACGTCCTTGGCGGTTACACTGTCACCAGACTGTCTGAGAACAGATGGCATATCCAAAGCTGCCATCTTTCTTCTGGCTTCTCTGGCAATTCCTGTGGCGCTGCTTATCTGCTCTACACAGCCTACACCGCCGCAATTGCAGCTTTCCGTCTCTTCATCCCGAATATGGATATGTCCGATCTCTCCGCCCAGGCCATGCTTTCCGGAAATGATCTTCTGTCCGATGATGACTCCGCCGCCAACCCCTGTTCCCAGTGTGACCATAACGATATCATCATACCCTTTTCCGCCCCCCTGCCACATCTCTCCAAGTGCGGCTACGTTGGCATCATTATCGCTTTTTACCGGAATCCCATGAAGCTTTTCGCTTAACTCTCTTTCCGGATATATATCGCGCCAGCCTAAATTCACACAGATCTCTACATACCCATTAGGCATAACCGGCCCCGGTACCCCCATGCCTGCCCCCTTGATCTCTTCAAGAGATATGCCCTTTTCCGCCAGGGTATCCAATATGGATTCAGCTACATCGTCAAGGATATACTTTCCTCCCTCTTCCTTTCTCGTGGTCACTTCCCACTTGAAAAGAAGCTCCCCTGTCTCTTCAAACAGGCCGATCTTTACGGTTGTTCCGCCGATATCAACGCCAACACATTTCATTCCCATTTTCTGATTACGCTCCTTTTTACTTTTGTATCTCAATGCCGGATACAGATCATAAGGATTTTGCCACTTCCGCCACATGTTCTGCGGTAAAGCCGAAATGCTCGAACAGCTGCTTAGCCGGACCGCTGGCGCCAAAGCCGGTCATGGTCACATAAGCACCGTCAAGACCCACGTATTTTCCCCAGCCGAAATCACTTAAAGCTTCCACTGCCACACGTCTGCGGACTGCTTTAGGAAGAACTGTTTCCTTATACTCTTCTGTCTGTTCCTCAAACAGATCCATGCAGGGCATGGAAACCACACGCACCTTTCTGTCAGAAAGAAGTTGTTTAGCCTCCACAGCCAGTTCTACCTCAGAACCGCTTGCAATCAGAATCAGATCCGGTGTACCCTCACAGTCATCGATCACATAACCGCCCTTTAAAGCCTCTTTGCTGCTTCCTGGCATAGGAGTTAAATTCTGCCTTGTTAAAACCAGGGCAGTAGGAGTCTTTTTGGATGTCAGTGCTGAATACCAGGCAGCTTCTGTCTCTGTCTCATCACAGGGACGGAATACATGGAAATTCGGCAAAGCTCTTAACATGGCAAGCTGTTCAATAGGTTCATGGGTCGGTCCGTCTTCACCGACACCGATGCTGTCATGGGTGAATACATAGGTTAACGGAACGCCCATTAATGCGGACAAACGAGCCATGGGTTTTGTATAATCACTGAATACGAAGAAGGTTGCCACATAGGTGCGAAGGCCTCCGTGCAGCATCATTCCGTTCCCGATTGCAGTCATTCCCAGTTCCCGAACACCGAAATGCATGTTGCGGCCGCTTTTATTGGCCTTTGAATAATCGCCCATATCCGACATATTGGTCTTGTTGGATGGTGCCAGATCTGCAGATCCTCCGATCAAATTCGGCATATAAGTTTTTATACGGTTGAGTACCTGACCGGACAGATTTCTGGTCGCATCTGCTTTTTCAGGTTTCTTCCAGAAATCAGCACATTTTTCAATGGCTTTATCCCCTGCGTCCGGATCATGGTATGCGTTCCAAAGTTCTTCC
Organism: uncultured Lacrimispora sp.; assembly: GCA_964402355.1. Taxonomy (GTDB): domain Bacteria; phylum Bacillota; class Clostridia; order Lachnospirales; family Lachnospiraceae; genus Lacrimispora. The sequence continues at coordinate 74,829 of CAYOCB010000011.1, read as the reverse complement.
ATCTCAGGGTATTCCTGGCAGTATGCAGCAAACATCACATTCCAAGCTGCTTCTGTCTCTGCCTTCTCTTCTGCAATTTTTCTATAATGGCTATATACCTCTTCCGGCACATAGAACGGTTCCATAGACGGCCAGCCTAAGTTTTCCTTTAACGCAGTGATGTTGTCGGCGCCTAAAGGTTCGCCATGAGCACTGGCCTTTCCCTGCTTTGCCGGACATCCATAGCCGATCTGGGTCTTAATGGTGATAAAGGAGGGATGCTCAGTATCTGCCTTTGCTTCCTCGATGGCCCTGCCGATGGCTTCTAAATCGTTTCCATCTGATACAGTAATGGTCTGGAAACCAAAAGCCTCCATTCGTTTCTGAACATTTTCCGTAAATGCGATATCGGTACTTCCCTCTATGGAAATCTGATTGGAATCATAAAAAACAATCAACTTACTAAGCCCCAGGGTTCCTGCTAATGAAAACACCTCTGAAGAGATACCTTCCATCATGCAGCCGTCTCCGCCCAGTACATAGGTGTAATGATCCACAACCGGATAATTCTCCTTGTTGAATACACAAGCCAGATGACTCTCCGCAATAGCCATACCCACTGCCATGCCCATACCAGCTCCCAGTGGTCCGGTGGTGGCCTCTATGCCTACGGTATGTCCATATTCGGGATGTCCCGGTGTCTTGGAGCCATACTGACGAAAATTCATTACTTCCTCTTTTGACAGATTCCCATATCCAAATAAATGAAGCAGGGAATACAAAAGCATGGAACCATGGCCGCCGGATAAGACAAAGCGGTCCCGGTTTGCCCAGTCAGGATCAGCCGGGTTGTGGTTCATATGGTTTGCCCATAATTCATAAGCGGCTGATGCACAGCCTAAAGGAAGTCCCGGGTGACCGGAGTTTGCCTTCTGGATAGCATCTGCTGAAAGGATACGGATTGCATTAATTGACATAGTCTCGATGTTGCTCATTGGTATTGTCCTCCTATTTGTAATCTTATTTCTTTCATATTTTGGGGTCCGGTAACGATCAGAGTATTGGGAAATCTGCCATTCCGGACTTTGGATATCGGAAAATCAAATGCTCCGGAAAATTTAAGCCTTCCGGACATATTATAGACTCTGCAAGAATCTTCATTATACAAAATTACGTGGTCTCCGTCAATATCAGCGTGGGTATACTGGTAATGGAAACCTTTGGAAAATACAAGCTTCCCATCCGGCTTATAGATATCCAGACGATCCGGATTTTCTCCTTCCGGATTATCCACAATAAGTCCTACATATTTATCGGAATTAAACACGCTTTTTATTTCTTCCTCTACAACGACCTGCTTTAGCAGCTCCGGAGAAAGTGCATTCTTTGTGGAGTAAAAGGATACACTGTTATCCGCAAAGGCACAGGAATAAGTTTCATCAAGAAACACGACCTGCGCTACAAGGGAATTCTCATAGGGTTCATCAAAACCGCCTACCAGCCTGTCCGGAACGCTCTTACCGATTTCCGAAAAGTTATGGAAAGCGACCCTGCCGTTTAACGCACCGTTTTTCAAATAAGCGTAAGCTCCGATCATCTGGCTCCCGTCGGGAGATAAGCTTATGTCAACCGGATAACCCGAATCACCGCCCAAAAGCGCTTTGATCTTTACATCCAGAACACTTCCGTCTCTATTGAAAAAATATACATAATTTGAAGTAGAGTCCTCTAAAATAGCAGCCACTACTCCATGGGAAGATACCGTCACTTGTATAATTGGCAGTACTGTAGTCGCTACGCCGGTATTTCCCGACTTGTCAAAGATATAGATACTATTCCCCTGCCTGTCTGCAATGGCTGCATAATTCCCATTGGCGCATGCGGCAGGCGAATTCATCTCATAGCTCTGTATCCAGGCTTCTTTGCCCTGGGAATCCAGGTAGGATGCTCCGTCCCTGCTGTACTTCAATACATTGGACCCGAAATTCATATACCCCTCATAGCTTCCCTCACTCATATCTCTTTCCCAATCCACACGATATCCGGTATATTGGTAGAGCATGAAATACACATATACACCTGCGGCTCCTGCCGCAAGTACCAAAAACAGCACAAGAAATATCTTAATCCTTTTTTTTCTCACCTTAATGCGGGCTTTTTTAATAATTTCCTCGCTGTTTTCTTCCATATGCGGTGAGGCTGATATAATCTGCCGCCGCAGTTGGCTTTTTTTAATTTCTCTATTCATAGAGTTCATATCACTCATGCAGTTTTCTCCTAAAAATGCCCATATATAGTTGTAGTATACATCATTTTATGAAGAAACGCATTATATTTTTCTACGGAAGCAGTAATTTTTGACCCGAAACGATTTTATTTTCGTCCTCCAGCCCATTAAGCTCGCATATTTCCTTTAGTTTATTTATGTTATGATACTCCGCTATACAGATTCCATACAAAGTTTCTCCCTCCTGTACCAAATGATAACGCGGGCTCCCGTTTGCGGCAGCTTCCGTCTCCTGTCCGGCTGACTGACTTTCCCTGGATGCTGCGGCCGTCTCTCCTGGCGCCGGACTGGTTTCGGCCGTCGTCTGGTTTTCAGCTGCTGCCTGGCTTTCAGCTGCTGCCTGAGAGGATGGAGACGGATTTTTCGAATCTGGCATTGTCTCCGACATAGTCTCTTTATTAACCGCCGACGTAGGGTAAACGTCACCGGCTGCTTCTTCCACAATTACCCCGGAATTTTCTTTGCTCTCCTTTTCCGGATTCTGTTTTCCTATCAGGATCTGCTCTGCTTTAGCTGGAATTGCCGATGCAATCACACTCTCCATATCCCGCATCCGTTCATAATTGTTAAACATAACAATTCCGCCAGCTAATATGACGACTGACATGGCCATACACATGCCCCGAAGAAGTCCTGTGGTCTGATGCCTGTCCGAAACCTCTTCCTTATGCTCGTCCATCCGCTTGCGGAATTCCTGGATTACCTTATCATTCGTATCTGTTTCAATACGTTTTACATCTTTTCTCAGAACCATATAGTCCTGCATCATCTGGTTTCTTTCGTAATAAATACTATAGCCCTGCAGCTTGTAAAACCCGTCCTCTGATGTTATGTAAACAGTCTCGTCACCATCCGATCCATTGCTTAAATACATCAGCTTATTAGGCCCCTGAAAATACCGGACATGCTGTTTCCAGTAATTGAGGGGACTTAAGTCATCTCCCGGCCTGCCGCATAAAAACCAGCCCTGAATCGACCGTTTCGGAAATAACTGCTCCATGTTCTGATAGGCCTTTTTCCAGGCCAGCTCCGAGAAAACGATTTTCCGTCCGGCCTCCATCACATCCTCCATTTCCAAAGCTCCGTCAATGAAGATATATGGAGTACCATCATTCATTTCCAAACTGCCTAGCAGAAGGCCGACCCGAAGTTCCTGTCCACCTGCAGGATACAGACGTTTTAAGTAAGTGTTTACATAATCTTCCATATACAATTTTATAATCTGATCCCGCTCTCCGATCTGCCTGATGTTTTTTGGCAGCTTCGGGTACGGATTGTATAAATCACCCATTGGCTCACCCCGCTATTCTTTTTAATCCAATGAATCATAGCATAATATGGATGCAAAACGTGTCAAAGCAGGGAAGCGTTTTCCCATAACTTTTCGACAATATAAATACTGCAGCTTATGCAGTCCGCCATACGCATGACAACAGAGAGCCGTATGCTCTGCAGCATCAGCGGATCGTAATTCCCGCAGCTTCCTACGATCCCGGTAATAAAAATATCTCCCACAGCCCGAAGCTCTTTACTGACACCAAGACCAGGCTTTAATGCGCCTCTTCCCAGCGTAATAAAGCCGATGTGCTCCATATTTCCAACAGAGGCATCCACGGCGACAACGACATGGTCCGGATAGCGAAGCTTTAAGATTGTCTGGTAAGTTTCCAGGTTCATGGCGTGAACAGGACGCTCCAGGGTTCCCAGTATTTCTATATGTTCCAGGCCTTTCTCTTTTAGCTTGTAACCAATCAAAGGGCCAAGGCTGTCTCCGGTGGAACGGTCGGTGCCGATACATAAAAGCAGTATTCCCGCTGTTTTTCCGTTCTCCTTCTCCGTACATATCATGTCGAAAAGCCTGGAAGCAAAATCCTCTGCTTCAAAAGTCTGTTTTGTATCATAATAATAAACGTCCCGGTTACCGCGGATTGTGATTCTTTCCCATAATTTCATAATATCCTGCCTTGCTGTCCTTATTTTCTATTCTATTATAAGCCGCGATTTATGGAATTATTCACCACACAGCAAGGGAAAATTACGAAAAAAAACAGATGCAGGATGAATGCATTTTATGCCTTCATTCTGCACCTTTCCTTTATTCCTTAAGATTCTTATATAGTGCTTCGGCCTCACTTATGGAAGAAGCCCTGCCCAGCCGGATCATGTCAGCCAGCTCGTCCAGCTTTTCAGGAATCATAAATTCCATTCCTATATAAGATCCATAACTGTCATTGATAAAAAGGGTTTGTTCCTTTACCCTTATTTCTGCCTCCTTTTTATTGGCTGCAGCCGCTTCATAATCTTCCTCAAGTTTTATAAGCCTTTCTTTGCTGTTGCCTGCTATCTCATCGGATATAATAGTCCGGGTCACCTTGTCAAAGGTATTCAGAGCCTCTTTTTTCTTATCTGTTATATCTGCGAGATCCTGTTCTATCTGGGCTATCTCATCATCATACTTTTCCAGGTTATAAACGGCTTCATCCCGATCCCGCTTTATGCTGTGGGTGATCGCCCGGATCTTCCTGTTATTGGCCTTCATAATATCCCGGATACCCCGCCCTTTCCTTAATGAACCCTGATGTCTCACCTTTGTCCGGTTATTTACGAGGATGTAGAACCCCCCGAAGAAAAGGATGGATAAAAAATAGATTCCAATGAGATGGATTGATGTTTTATCCGGAATAAGCATATATATCCCGATTGGTATGGCCAGGAAGCACACTAGTATGGTTAGAAAAAGCAGGAAAAATTCTGAAAAGCCCCGCGGCAGATACAGCGCATAATACCAGCTGCTTTTACAGAATGCCGGAACCCGGTCCTGCTGAAAGACCTCCTTCATCTGCAGCTTAAGCTCCCTGTTATTTCCCTTTAGCTCAGAGGTCTCTTCCTCGATCCTTTCCCTGATCCCCTGGCTTTTTGCCTTCTCCCGCTTACTTCTCACCCGTCTTAAACAATCCTGTTCCCTGGCTATTTCCCTGTCATACGTATTATTGATCTCCTCGATCCTCTTCTTAACCGTAAGGCTGATGGCATCTGTCACAGCCTTTCTCTCTGCATCCAGTTCCTTTTCCAGACGCTGTTCTTCCAGGCGGAACTTTTCCAACATACTTCTGCTTATAGATAATTCCTGTACGGCTCTGCACGCCTCTCCAAGAAAACCAACCTGATCTGTTATGGGTTGTGCCATCTATAGTCATCCTCCTTCGGTTTTTCCTGCATTGATTCTATCATATTTTGCACGGTTTTACAATGTCCGGCATTTTCCTGTTGCCTTAATCCATTTATTAATGATATAATCACATCAGCTTAACTCAGAAGGGAAAATAATTATGTTTCGCATGTGGGGAAAAATGATAAAAGACACCAGGCTCATAAAAGATACGGTAATCTGCATCTCAGATTACAGCCTTTCCAGGACCTCCATGGTCTTTCAGGCACTGGAAGATATCTGCTACCAGTTTGATTTGGGGAAACCCATGTGGCTGGAAGCCACCATCCAGGAATTTAAACGGCATTCCAAGGTACGTTTTACGCAGGATAATTTTATTGAACACATTGAATTTGATTTTCTTGAAATACAGGTTATCGAAGAATAATCCTATTGCTGCTGTACTGCACTGGGATCGATTTCTGTATATCCCTCTAAGTCAGGTGCCGTGACTTCTACGGTCTGACCCGGATTATGATAGGTGGAATCGGTATTCATTACCATAGCTGCCGTTTCACCCTGCATATTTATTTCAAGAGACAGCTTGATCTTCGAATTGGCAAAATAACCTTCTTTGCTGACCGCAGCTTCCCCGCTTGCTTCTTTAATGGTATAGGTCAAGCCATTCATATTGATTCCCATTTCCGTCATCAAATCCTTAACATAAGCATCCATCTTTTCCGCATCAACTGTAAATGTAAGGACCTGATTATCCCCCTCCTTCTCTGCCGTAATATCCTTCAGGCAGGAAGAATCCACGCTGGCACCTTCTGTGCTCTGCCTGATCTGGTCCATCATCGCATCTAAATCCATGGCGTATTTTACTTTCTGGCCCATAGTATCCATATAATAATATCCATTTTCATAGTACATGGTTATATCCATGCTCTGACCCATTACGGCAGCGGTTCCCTGTGCCAGATACTTCATGTTCTCCGTGTTGACATCAGCCATCTTCATATTGAGATCCATGGTGATATCTGTAATGTTTTCTCCCTTGGCCATCTGTATGTTGATGGCAGAAGTTACATCCATGGCTGACAGCTCTGCTGTTTTTTTCAAAGCCTCATCGTATATAACTTTCGGATCCTTTTTTACTCCGCAGGCTGCCAGGGATAATACTATAGTCACAGTTAATAAAAGTGCTGAACATTTTTTCATAGCTTCCTCCTTATATTGAATATTCTGATTCACACAGTATTAAGTATGGTATATATTTCCCCTTTTTTATGATATTATTTCTTTTAAAAAGTATATAAAAAAAGCGCCGGTGCTCCGGTTCTGACCTTACAGGTCCAAACCAGAACACCGGCGCTATCTGCCGGCATCCTATAATCTTTTTAACAAAGCCTCTCTTTCTTTCTCATACCCCGGTTTTCCAAGCAATGCGAACATGTTCTTCTTATAGCTTTCCACACCCGGCTGATTAAACGGATTCACGCCCAGAATATATCCGCTCACGCCGCATGCATATTCAAAGAAATAAAACAGCTGCCCCAGGCTGTATTCGTCCTGCTTGGGGATATTAACCATCAGATTTGGCACATCTCCATCGGTATGGGCCAGAATGGTTCCGTTCATGGCACTCTTATTAACAAAGTCAACGCTCTTTCCAGCCAGGTAATTCATGCCATCCGTATCAACCTCTTCCTTCTTTAAGAGAATCTCTTCCGGAGATTCCTCCACATTCAGTACGGTTTCAAACATAATCCTGGCACCATCCTGAATAAACTGTCCCATAGAGTGCAAGTCTGTGGTCAAATCCACTGCTGCCGGTAAAATACCCCGATGATCCTTCCCTTCACTCTCTCCGAATAACTGCTTCCACCATTCGGATACATAATGAAGGCTTGGTTCATAATTTGCCACAATCTCAACCGATTTTCCTTTTCTGAGCAGGATATTGCGCACCGCCGCATACCGAAGGGCGCCATTTGACTCATAAGGGGCTTCCAACGCTTCCTTCCTGGCAGTCCTTGCGCCTTCCATCAATTTATCAATATCAGCGCCGGATACTGCAATCGGAAGAAGACCAACAGCCGTCAGCACTGAGAAACGTCCTCCTACATCATCCGGAACTACAAAGGATTCATATCCTTCCTCGTCAGCCAGATTCTTCAGTGCACCCCTTGCCTTATCGGTTGTGGCATAAATCCTCCTATTAGCTTCTTCACGGCCATATTTCTCGATCAGCATGTCCTTAAATACCCGGAATGCGATCGCCGGCTCTGTGGTCGTGCCGGATTTTGATATAATATTAACGGAGAAATCTTTTCCTTCCAGCACGTCCTTCAAGTCATGGATATATTTGCTGCTGATGCTGTTTCCTACGAAATAAATCTCCGGAGATTTACGTTTTCCCTTCGGCAATACATTATAAAAGCTGTGGGATAAAAATTCTATGGCTGCCCTGGCACCAAGATAAGAACCGCCAATACCTACTACAAGCAGTACATCAGAATCATTTTGAATCTTCTCTGCTGCCATTTTAATTCTCCGGAATTCTTCCTTCTCATAGTCTTCCGGAAGGTTGATCCAACCCAGAAAATCATTGCCTGCACCGGATTTGTTCATCAGCATATCCTTCGCACACATCACTGTGGCTTTCATATTCTCCATTTCTTCTGCTGACACAAAGCCTGCGGCCCTGGAATGATCAAAAAATATATTTCCCATTGCTAATATTCTCCTTTTCCTTTTGTTTCAGGTTCCTGACTGCCTGTTTAGGAAAATTATATCATAGAATTGTTCTAATTGCGACATGATTTTCTTTCTTCCAAACGTTCATGTCAGATACTCCTGGAGAATTTCTCCAATAAGCTTTAACTCATCCGGGTTTAAATCTTTCAGCCAGTCTTCCCCCCGTTTACTTCCCCTTTCTTTTTCCCGGCTTGCCGCAATCTGTTCCAGACTTCGCTTTAAGTAATCCACATCCCGCCTGGAAACCGGTGCTTCTGCCTTGCCTGTGCCTTCTCCTCTCTGGCTTCCCATATCTTCCACATCATCGGAAAACTCTTCGATTTGATGCTTCTGATGGGAGCGGGTCCTTAACGGCTTGTCCAGGTGCTCGGTTCTCATCCTCTGCCTTACCAGTCTCCTGTCCGTTTTTTTATCCGGCTCCGGTTCATTCTCAGAACCGCTCCTTACTGCTGACGGATAAATCGCCCTGATATTTTCATGGGGTTCCAAATGAGCCCCCGGTGCGGGCTGTATATCCTCTCTATTCTGATCCAGCCTGTAAATCAATATATTTTCAAGATAATTATCTAACGCCGCAAACAGCTGCTGGCGTTTTTCCGTTATTCCTGCCCCGTGATCAACCAGGATGGTAAAAAGCCCGGCCATGATTCCTACGGAACCATACAGCACAATATAATAAGGGTCCGTACGGTACCAGTATGATGCAAATGCTGCCGCACCGCCTGCTAAGAAACACCAGAGTGTCATTTGATTGGAAAACATGTTCCAGCCGTGGAGTGTCACACCCATATATTTAAAATCATACATCTGCCGTTCCAGATACGGCTTGACCTTTGGAATTCCCTGGTTTATCTGATATGTAGTTTCTGTCTTCTGCCTAAACGCCCGAAGACCCTTGTTTTTGGTCAGTGTCATGTTATCGGATTCTTTAATCAATCTTTTGTAGAGGTTACGTGTCAGCCATCTGGTTATAATACCAATGCCGCATAGAATTGCCAGCACGTATAACGCTTTGCCTGTCTGTAAAAATTCCAGCATAATAATAGCTCCCCTTTCTTCCCGGTATCTCCGGGTGATAGGTTTATTATAATCACCCGGACTGTCTTTGGGAAGATAAGAGAGCCTAGAATCGTTCGTCAAATCCTGTCAGGATTCGATTCTCAACTTAATATGAATACCGTTCGGCTATAGCTAGAATCAGGTTTACAGAATGTTTCACCGCCTTCGCCTCAAACTCACTGTAGTCCATATTTGCGCTGTCATCCGCCTTATCAGAAATGGCTCTTATAATAAGAAACGGAATGTGATTTAAATAAGCTGCCTGTGCAATGGCAGCCCCTTCCATTTCCGTACAATAGCCGCCGAATGTTTCTGTTATCCAATGTTTTTTAACCTGGTCTGAAATAAACTGGTCTCCTGAAACCACCCTTCCGGTAAAAACTCCAACCTCAGAATTAACTTCTCTGCAGCATTCCTCAGCCAGTTTCCGAAGGATATCATCCGCCGGAAAAGAAAATTCTTTCATCTGGGGAATCTGCCCTGCCGGATATCCGAAGCCGGTGGCATCCATATCGTGCTGTACCGTATCCGTGGACAGCACCACGTCTCCGATATTGATCTCATTCCTCAGGGAACCGGCGATTCCGGTATTGATCACGGCAGTAACCTGGTAATGGTCTGCCAGTATCTGGGTGCAGATCGCTGCATTAACCTTTCCGATACCAGAACGGACCACCACCGCTTCTTTTCCTTTTAAAATTCCTCTATAAAAATCCATTGCAGCTATGGTCTCTACATTTACATCCTGCATGTTTTTTTTTACTTCTGCTACTTCCGTCTCCATTGCTCCGATAATTCCTAACATGATCTCTCTCCTTTTCTGATGAATATATCAATTGAAATCCATCCGTAATTATTCCATTTGTTTCCTTTTAATTATAACGGATAAATGATTACTTGTGTAAATTTTTTTAACTCACATATTCACCAATGCCGGATCCAATCATTTAGAAATTTCGTTTTGCCCTGACAGGCTGAACCTTGAGACCTCTTCCCTCAAAATCTGCGACTGTGCCGCCAGTTCTTCACTGGATGCAGAACTTTCCTCTGCTGTGGCAGCATTGGACTGCACCACAGAGGATACCTGTGATAATCCAAGGTTGATCTGTGCAATTGCATCGGTCTGTTTCAGAGAATCCGACTCTATTTCTTTTATAGACTGATCAGCCAATAACGCCTTTTGTGCAACATCGTCTAATAACTGCAGGGTTTCATCCGCTAACTTTTCTCCCTCGGAAACTTTTTCGGTTGACTTTTGAACAAGGTCCGCAGTTTGCTTTGCAGCCTCGGCAGATTTAGCTGCCAGATTTCTCACTTCGTCAGCAACCACCGCAAACCCCTTACCGGCGTCTCCAGCACGGGCTGCTTCAACCGCGGCATTGAGCGCCAGAATATTGGTTTGAAAAGCGATATCTTCCACAAGTTTTGTGACTTTAGAGATTTCCTCCGAGGACTGGCTGATTTCCTTCATTGCATTATTGAGACTCCTCATACGATCATTGCTTTCATTCACACCATTTCCGGCTTTTGTTACATATTCTGTGGCTTTGCGCACAGAGGCCGTATTTTTTTCCGCCTTTTGTGCTACATTCTGGGCAGATGCGGTTAATTCCTCTATGGCCGCCGCCTGTTCCGTAGCACCGGAGGCAAGAGCCTGTGAGCCATCAGAAACCTGTCCTGCTCCGGAATTCACCTCATCGGCCGCTTTGTGAATAACCAGCATTGTAGCATTAAGAGACGATGCGGTGTCAATGACCGCCTTCTTTATAGCAGCAAAATCACCCTCATAATCTAAATCCACAGAGATACACATATCTCCATGTGACAGCATAGTCAATTTGGATATGATATCTTCAACATATGATATAAGCCTGGCATTTGTAGTGCGGATGCTGTCTGCCATACGCCCCAATTCATCACGGCTCTCGTAAAGAATTTTCGAATGCAGGTTCCCTTTCCCCATTTCATTATACACTGCTTCAATTTCCCTGACCGGAATAAGAATGGCCCTTGTAAGTACAAATATAATGCCAGCAGTAGCCAATATGGAGATAACCAGTACCAAAACCAGTATTATCCATGACTGTGTAATGGTATTATGGGCCGTTTGTTTTTGAATATCGGCTTTTTGTGCACCAAACGCATTCATCTGTTCCATAATCTCAGCCATCTGATTAAATGCCGGCATAAACTCATTTTTAAATACCGTATAAGCTTCTGCTGTATCATCTTTTGACGAGTCCTTGATCAATTCAATAATCTTATTGCGTGCGGTTTCTGCAGTTGTCACACACTGATTGACATCCTCTATATTTTTATCATTAGCATTATTTCTCTGTTGTGCTGCAAACTGCTTCATAATTTCAATAAAATTCTCAGCACTTTTTCCCGATAAGTCCAGAGAAGACTGATAGTCCATTCCAGATTCTCTTTCAAGAATTGCCATCAGCATATAACGCTGTACCGATACCATTTCACGCTGTGCGGTTAAATTGTAAGTTGAAAGGGGAAAGGTAAATTTTGAATACAACTTAACCTGATCCCCTATCTTAGAAATACTTCTGGCGGAGGCACCCAGCGATATCAGCAATATCAAAAACACGATACCAAATCCGACTGTCAGTTTCCATTTTACAGACAACTCTTTTATTAAAGATTTAAAACCTTTTTTACCATTCATAGAATGTTCCTCTCATTTGTATATATTTATTCGTAAACCAGCCCCCCTGCTCAGATTTGCCTTAAATATTCTTTTAAAAATAGATCAACTGCCGCTTCTGCATGATCACATAACCGTTTAATGTCTTCATCAGCTGCATTGTCCACATGAATGCCGAGACTGACGGACACCGGCTCCCCTGTGGCTATACAGATTTTCTTTGCAGCCTTCTGAGCCAGTTCTGCATCTTTGTGTCCAGGCACTGTCACTGTCCAGAGATCACACCTTGACAGTACCTGTCCATCCAGCATAACACCAGGAGATGCCAATGCCACACCTCCCAGATGGGGACTTTCGCCTCCGCTTATAAATACTGCAAGCCCGGCACCCTTTGTAACATGAACGCTGATATTTACCATATATTTTCCCGTTCCATAAGTTTTACTTATCATAGATCCATAACCTCTCATTCCACACCGTTCCACGGAATAAATTTTTTATGATCAAGACCAAACTGCATCAGTATTTTCCCTACAATATGATTGATCTGGTCATCAAGAGTCTTTGGTCTGTTATAAAACGTTAACAATGGAGGAATAATCGTACACCCCAGATCTGCTGCTGCCTGCATGTTTTTAAGATGTATTTTACTAAGCGGCATTTCCCTTGTAGATAGAATAACTCTTCGGTTCTCTTTAATGCAGACATCTGCAGCACGAATCAACAGATTGTCTGTATATCCGCTCACAATTCCTGCCAATGTTTTCATGCTGCACGGCATGATTATCATACCGTCAGTCTTATAGGAACCGCTTGATATAGCTGCTGCAAGGTTATGTACATCATAAAATCTGTCTGCCTGATCAATAAGCTGCGATATCGGTAAATCTGTCTCCAGTTCCCAGGTCTTCTTTGCGCAGTCTGATACCACCAGGTGTGATTCGCAATTCTCAATATTCTTTAACGCTCTGAGCAGATAATAACTCATGATTACACCGGTAGCACCGGAAACCCCAACAATTATTCGCATTTTGAACACCTCCTCTTTCTTATGCAGCTATACAGGAACCAGAACAGCAAACCAGACACCAGCTACTATTACCGTAAGGAAGAAAGGGATAATAACCCGCCAGCAGAGACTATCTATCCAGTGGGGGGATAGGCGGAATGACTGGCAGTTGAGCAATTTGTTCTTTTGTTAACTTAAATTTATCATGAACATTGGGTGTTTCAGTGGAACGCCAGGAATAAAAGCAATCCATACACTCATAAACTTCCCAGACATTACCTGCCGGTGAAGTTGTGATCACCTCTATTTTGTTACTGTCACAGCGGGGACATTTCATCGTTTTATATCTCCTTTCCTAATTAATTATGCATTTCCGCAATCAGCTTACGGATCAATGCCTCATACGTTTCATATCCTGCAGGCGGTTCAAGTAATTCAACTTCACGCGGATTGGGTTCCGGTTCTTTCGGTGTGGTCGCATCGATAATAAGCTTGGAATGGATTCCGGCCGGATAAGAAGATGGGTCGAGGGGCATACCCGGACAGTTTGGAATGACTACTACATCCTTATCAGGACGCACGCGGGTCGTCAGCGCCCACATCACCTGGGGCAGATTAAACGGGTCAACAAATTCATCCACAATAATAATAATTTTACTGTAGGATCCTCCATGAGGAGTAGAAAGGAGACGGAAAGCCACTTCCTTGCCAAAACCGCCAAACCGGACTTTTGTTGATATTATACAGCCGATGCCGTGTGTATACATGGCATTGACTGCCTTAACTTCAGGAAAGTCACGTTTGATCTGCTGGTAAAGCGGAACCGATGTATTTAATGCTATTAAATAATCAACTTCCGTCCATGGCATCCCAATATACAGATTTTCAAAAATCGGATTGGTACGGTGTGTAACATGTATAATTTTTATAACACACTGACGGCGTGAACCGGAATAGGAACCCGGAAACTCCCCGAAGGGGCCTTCCACTTCACGTACGCGAGGCTCGATATAACCTTCAAGAACAACTTCCGAACCTGCCGGAACATAAAGATTATCATACAGATCGGACTTTACGATCCGGGTTGGAACACCATCCTGTAAAGCACCCACAAACTCATATTCATTCTGAGTATACATGACCGGCGTAGAGGCCATATAGGTAACAAGCGGACTATTGCCTACGGTAATACAGATTGGTACTTTTTCATTTTTCCGTTCAGCCGCTTCCAGCTGAATTGCTATGTCGTGAAAGGAGAGGGCCTGAATGCTGACACGGTTTTTTCCTTTAACCTGAATCCTGTATGTACCTACATTCAATTTATCAAAATTATCCGGCTCATTTGGATCGGCAGTTATAATGGATGCCTTTGAAAGGAAAAAGCCGCTATCCTGTTCATTGATCCGGTAAAGAGCAAGAATGTTAAAAAGATTGATTTCATCCGGATTGTCAATGGTAATTTCCTTACAGGGAGCCTGTTCCCTTTTTAGAATTTCTGGTTTAACGGGAAATAGGTCCCAACGTCGGTTAATTTCAAAAAACTGCTCTTTGACAGATGACGTTTGGGGCATGCCAAGCATCAGGGCATGATTCGCCCATGACCCGTGAACGTTTGTTACGACACGGTAAGGGTACCCCTTGATTTTTTCAAATAACACTGCTGGTCCATTTTCCAGATTAGCAGCCGCTCTGCCTGCCGCCGCAATATCGGGTTCCGGATTAACCTCATCTTTAATCCGGACTAACTGACCGTTTTCTTCCAAGGTGGAAAGGAAACTGCGCAAATCCTGATAAACTTTTGCCATAAATTTTCCTCCTAATCATATATGCCGTTTGTGGTTATAATTGGATTTATTTTCCATTATAACTGTATTATATGTAACGCAAAATACTATGGCAATTCTAATTAGAGCAGCATCTTTATTCCAAAATAGAAACAAAACTGATCAGTATTTGTGTAATAATAGAGTGATAATCTAATATTTATTAACATAAGCTTACGTACGCTCGATATTGCTTGACTATTCATGTATATGTGTGTCTATTTCTGTCGATGTTTGACATTTTCATGTATTCTAAAACGTCAATAAAAAATGGAAAAAAATTATTCTCCCCCATATCATTCTGTATTATAATAACACTAATGATAAAACGTCCATTTTAAATGAAATTTTTTTAAATTATCAATGATAAATTACAAAGTAATAATAATAGAGGAACGTTTTCATAATTTACATTAAGTAGAAAGGGGTTCTATTACATGACCAAATGGATCGATGATTTTTTGGCATTGGCGGAACATAAGAATTTCTCTACTGCAGCCGATAGTATATACATTTCACAATCTGCTTTATCAAAACATATAAAGGCTATTGAAAACGAACTTGGTGTAGTACTGTTTATCAGAAACAACACAAAAGCGGAGCTTACTGATGCAGGAAATGTTTACCTCGAATATGCACTGAACATCCGCAAATCCACTCACGAGTTACGTTATAAATTAGAAAAAATCGGTATGAAACCCTGCAATTTACACTTATCGGTCGGTACAATCCCTTGTCTGACAGAAAGTGGAATAATGCAGTCATTGATGGATTTTCAGGAAAAATACAGCAATTATTCCATAGAAATACATGAATCTGATCAATTCCAGTTAATGAAACAGCTTTCCCAAAAAGAAATTGATGCTGCTATTTGCCGTCTTGATTTACTTTCAGTTGCTGAGTACGAAACAGTTTCCCTTGTAACGGATGAGATGGTACTGATCTGCAGCAAGAACATATTTCCCTTCGAACAGGGCAGTGAAATTGACCTGGCAGGGCTGGAATTGGAAAATATTTATACCCTTGCAAAAGAATCTGATATTCTCAGGTTAACAAAAAAGCAGTTAAATGACATCGGATTTAAAGGCGATCTGGCAGGTACTTTTCCAAGGCATATGATGGTACTCTCCTATATAGCTCAAAAGGGGGGCTGTGCCATTCTGCCTAAACAGCTGGCCAATCTTCAAATGTTTCCTAAACTGACTTACTATCGCATAAGAAAAGCCGTAAAAACACAGATTGGCCTTGTAAAGCTTTCTTCAAGCAATGAAAATCTGCAGTTAAACGAAAAATCCAATGCATTGTTTGATTATTTAAGAAACCAGACAGCAAATAAATAAGCAGTCTATTGACAACTCCTTATATATTTCGCTATAATTTTAAAGTTCGCAGCAAAGAGAATTTAGTAAATAGGAGGATTCATGATGAAATATAAAACACATGGCGTTTGTTCCCAGGAGATTAATTTTGAAGTGAAGAATAATATTGTGGCACATGTTCAGTTCGTAGGCGGCTGCTCCGGTAATACCCAGGGCGTATCTCGTCTTGTGGAAGGCATGGAAATCGATGAAGCCATAAGACGTCTGGAAGGTATCCACTGCGGCCCTAAGCCCACATCCTGTCCGGATCAGCTTGCAACCGCTTTAAAACAGTATAAAGAAGGGCTGCAATAAAAAGGACACTGTCAGATGAACGGATATCCCATCCATCTGACAGCGCCTTTTTCTATTTAAGTTTCTCCGAATACTGCTTTATAGTCAGCCTGAAACTTTGCAATTCCCTGAGTGGTAAGCGGGTGGTTGACCATCTGTTCTAATACTTTATATGGAACTGTTGCGATATCAGCCCCTGCCTTTGCACAATCCGTTACGTGAATGGGATTGCGGATACTGGCAGCAATAATTTCTGTTTTGATTTGGTTTATTTTAAATATCTCGGTTATTTCCCCGATCAGGATAATGCCTTTCATGGAAATATCGTCGAGCCGCCCCAGAAACGGTGATACATAGGCAGCTCCCGCACGGGCAGCCAAAAGAGCCTGTGCAGCAGAAAATACCAGTGTTACATTGGTCTTAACCCCATCCCCGTTCAGTACCTTGACCGCTTTTAAGCCTTCTATTGTCATTGGAATTTTGACCACCATATTGGGATGAATGGCGGCAATCTCTCTTCCTTCCCGGATCATTCCTTCTGCATCAACGGTTGTTGCCTTAACCTCTCCGCTGATTGGTCCGTTAACGATGGCTGTGATTTCCTTTATAACCTCTTTAAAATCCCTTCCTTCCTTAGCAATCAGGGATGGGTTGGTGGTGACGCCGCAGATGATTCCCATATCATTGGCTTTTATAATGTCTTCTACATTGGCTGTATCAACAAAAAATTTCATGTTCTCCTCTTCTTCCTTTATGCCAGACTTCTTAATTTTGCAATCTGTTCATTATCAAGCTTTAATATATCGCTGTTTTCCATAGAAGTATTGGAATCTTCTATTAAAAACATTTTTGTATCCTTTTGAGTAATGGTATTATGCCACAAGGCTGCCGGTATGTTATATACCTTCCCGGGTACCATTTTAACAGCACCAAATTCTAGGCCTTTTACTGTTTCATTGGCATAAATAAGTGTGCATGCACCTTCTGCCAGTACAAAGAGTTCATCTGTTTTGTTATGCCTTTCCAGGCAGTCAACTCCAGTAATATCATTGGCCGGTTTCCAATTTTTGATGCCAACCGTCCATTTCTCATTTTCATATACTCTCTCCATGCCTTCACCGGCAAATTCATAATCTGCAATTTTCATTTTATTTAACATCCTCCCATTATTTCAACAGCTCCCTGCACGTTTTTGCCACATCTCCTGCTGTCAGTCCGTAAGCTTCAAAAAGCTGGTCCGGTTTTCCCGACTTTCCAAATTTATCCTGTATCCCCATGATTGCAAATCTGGCTCCTGTATGACCGGCCAAAACTTCTGCCACCGCAGAGCCAAGACCTCCGATCACAGAATGCTCCTCCAGTGTTACAATGCCTTTACAGGTTCCATTCATTTGTAAAATAATTTCTTTATCAATGGGTTTGATGGTATGCATGTTTACAACAGAAGCATGAATGCCTTCTTTTTCGAGTTCTTCGGCACCCTTTAATGCCTGAGGGATCAACAGGCCGCAGGATATGATACAGACATCATTTCCTTCTTTCATCACATTTGCTTTTCCAGGAATGAAGGGCGTATCCGGTGTTGTAATATCCTCACAGACCGGTCTGGCCACGCGGATATACACCGGCCCGTTAATTTGGGCCGCCGCCATGACCGCTTTCTCTGTTTCTGCAGGGTCACAGGGGACAAAGATGGTCATATGAGGCATCTCTCTCATAAGAGCAATATCTTCAAATGACTGGTGGCTTCCTCCGTCTTCTCCTACGGAAAGCCCTGAATGGGAAAAGCCAAACTTTACATTTGCATTGGTATAGCAGATAGAATTGCGTATCTGTTCATAAGCACGCCCTGCTCCAAATAATGCAAATGTACTTGCAAAAGGTATGTATCCTGTGTTTGCAAAGCTTGCCGCCGTACACATCATGTTCGCCTCGGCTATTCCCATATTAAAGAAACGGTCCGGATACTCCTCTTTGAACATACAGGTCTGCGTGGCATGTGCCAGATCTGCATCCAGTACCACTACCTTCTCATTTTCTGCCCCTAATTTTACTAGGGATTCTCCATATGCAACTCTCAGCGACTTTCCCATTTATCCTACCTCCTGCTCTTTCATTGCCTGGGTAAATTCTTCTGCATTCATCGGCTTTCCATGCCAGCCATACTGGTTTTCCATAAAGGAAACTCCTTTTCCCTTAATGGTATTGCAGCAGATAAATTTTGGTTTTCCTGATACCGGAACCTTCAGGGCCTTTGTTATGGTACGGATATCATGTCCGTCAACTTCCATGCACGCAAATCCGAATGCTTCAAACTTCTTAATAATATCTCCAAGGCTCATAACTTCTTCATTGCTTCCGTCAATCTGGAGCCTGTTATAATCCAGCATGAACGTGAGATTATCCAGCTTATAATGAGCGGCTGCCATGGCAGCTTCCCATACAAGCCCTTCCTGGCATTCTCCGTCACCAAGAACCGCATAAACCTTATAGGAGGCACCTGCGTGCTTCGCAGCCAGTGCAAGACCCATTGCCAGGGAGGCTCCCTGTCCTAAAGAACCGGTGTTCATATCGACTCCCGGTGTCTTTGTACAGTCCGGATGGCCCTGAAGGTGGCTGTCAATCTGTCTGAGTCCTGCCAGATCTTCCTTTGGAAAATAACCCAGGTCTGCAAGGATTGCATACAATGCGGGACATGCATGTCCTTTGCTTAATACCAGCCGGTCCCTGTCCGGTTTATCCGGATTCTCAGGGTCCACGTTCATCACTTCATAATAGAGCGCCATAAGCATCTCTATACAGGATAAAGATCCTCCGGGATGTCCTGACTGGCAGGCAAATAACATCTTAAGGACTTCTGCCCGTAATTCCTTTGCTTTTAAATCGTAATGCATAATTCTTTTCCTCCTTATCATCGGCTTAACCTTTTACAGCTCCTGCTGTCAAGCCTTCCACTAATCGCTTCTGAGCGAAGAAAAACATGATACATACCGGTATAATGGTAATGATGCCTCCAGCGGTAAGCAGATCCCATTGAACCCCAAGCTGTCCGATCAGGCTCTTTAAAGCTACCGGAATGGTACGTGTCTCTGTATTGGTAAACATCACGGCAAATGTATATTCATTCCAGGATGTCATAAAAATGTAAACGCCGGTAGCAACCAGACAGGGGCCCAGAATCGGAAGAATGATCTTCACAAAAGCAGCGCCTCTGTTGCAGCCGTCTACCAGAGCCGCTTCCTCTAACGACATGGGAAGGTCATTTAAGAATCCCAACAGCAGCCAGACGGAAAATGGAATGGTAAATGTGGTATAGGATAAAACCAGAGAGGCCGGTGTGTACAAAAGCCCCAGCTTACGCATAATGGAATACAGCGGAATCAGCAGCAATACTGTCGGAAACATATTGTTGCAGAGGAATGCACACATCAGAATCTTTCTTCCGGCAAACTGGTATCTGGAAAAAGCATATGCCGCAAGAGTTGATGCAGTTAACGATACCAGGGTGGTCGCTGCCGCTGCAATGAAACTGTTCCTGATGGCCGCAAGGAAATTGACTGTGGTTGTAAAAAGCTTCCGGTAGGATTCAAATGTAATAGATTTCGGCCAGTATGTAACAACCATGCCATACAGTTCATCCTCAGGTTTCACAGATGTAACAAACGTCCAATAAAATGGAAATAAAATAAAGAGCAGTATGACGATCAGAGGAAGGTAAACATAAAATATCTGTTTAATGCCAATTTGTCTCTTCATCCTTATACCTCCTCTTTAAAATTCATTTTCAGATACGGAACTGCTGCAAATAACAGAAGTACTGCCAGCAATAATGCCATTGCTGATGCATAACCCAGATTCAGTGCATTTCCCTTATTGAAAATATAAACACTCAGCGTCTGGGTTGAATAGGCCGGTCCGCCTTCTGTCATGTTAAAGATCACATCCACGGAATTGGCAACCCATATCACACGAAGCAGTGCTGTTACAAATATGGTATTTTTAATTGATGGAATGGTTATATAAAATAATTTCTGCCAGGACGATGCCCCGTCAATATCAGAAGCCTCGTAAATATCAGCAGGCACTCCCTGCAGGGCAGCCAGAAGCATGAGTGCAAAAAACGGTATCCCCTGCCAGATTATGGTCACAATGACACTTGGAAACGCAGTCGTTATCTGGGACAGAAACGGAATCTTATCTGATATCAAATGAAACTTTAACAGCAGATCGTTAAGCACGCCGAAATTCCCGTCGTAGATCCATCTCCACATCAATCCGATCAAAACGCCCGGTGTAACCCAGGGAACCATGCTGACCGCCCTTACCACTCCGCGCCCGGCAAACTTCTGGTTTAAAAGAAGCGCCAGTATAAAACCGAACAGGAACTGAAAGCCAACGCCGCACACTACCCAGATTATGGTCCGAAAGAGAGCTCCCTGGAAAAGCGGATCCTTACATGCTGCCGCATAATTGGAAATTCCGTTGAATGCAATCTCTTTCGGTCTTCTGAGATCATAGTTCTGAAAGCTCATAATGACAGCATTGATAACCGGTATAAACACCACGCAAAGGATGATAAGCACTGCCGGAGCAACTAATACATACGGCCATATCGTCCGTTTCTTAACCATTGGTATTTTCCCTCCTAACTGGATGGGGCTGCACACTGCAGCAGCCCCTGACATTTTTGTTACTTATTGATAAAGCCCATCCTGCAGGGTCTTCATGCACTGTTCGGCCGAAATGCTTCCGGTAAGTGCCTGAGAAACAGTATTCGGCCAAAGATTGGATATCCACTCAGTTGTCGTATCAAGGATCGGAATGATGCCTGCATAACTCTGTCCTTCAATGGAGGCTTTCATAAAACGGTTATTCTGGAAGAAATCAGACTGCTGAACGCTCTTGCTTACCGGAACATTACCAGTACCCTCACACCACATTTTCTGACCTTCCCCTGCAGCCAGATAGGATACCCACTCAAAGGCTGCCTCTTTGTTCTCACAGGATTCGAATATAACGGTTTCCGTATCACCCATTGATGTCCACTGTCCTTTACCTGCCGGGAATGGAAAAGCAGATACATCATCTCCAAATATCTTATCCATATCCTTGCTCGATCCTGTATGATGAATGGTCATTGCCGTCAGGCCTGACTGGAAATTAGCAATGATCTCACTGAATCCATCACTGGTCGCTGTGGGGGGTACATAGCCTTTTTCATAAATATCAATGAAATCCTGCATACCCTGTACCGCTTCAGGTGTTGTCAGATCTTCAAAGCTGCCGCCCCGTCCATAGACAAAACTGCCCCATGGCTCCTGACCGCCCTTTGCACCTCTCATACCAAAGCCGTAAACATCGGTCTTTCCGTCTCCATCCGTATCCATGGTGCACTTTTCAATTGCCTGCAGGAATTCCTCATAGGTCTTCGGAACCTGGATACCTGCCTTTTCAAAGATGGATGGCCTGTAATATACATACAGAACCTGGATATTCCATGGCATTACATAGATCCGTTCCATGTCACCGGCTTCTTTCATAATGTTATAAATATTATCATCAATGTCACCTTTTTTATCCCAGGCATCAATCATTGGCGTTAAGTCAGCCAAAAGATCGTTATTTACAAACAATGGTGTGGAAGTGAGTTTCCAGGTGGCGCAGTCAATATCTCCACCGCCCATCTTGGCATTAAACAGATTTTCCGAATAAGCGCCTCCATCCCATGGGCTTTCTTCTCCGACGACCGTAATCCCCTTCCCGTTCTCTGCATTGAACTTCTTGATGATATCCTGCATAAGCTGGGAATAATCCGTGTTATCTGCCCAGTAACGGAATTTTATGGTACACGGTTTTATTTCACCGGAAGGTGTCTGTCCATCCTTTGCTGCGGTGGTTTCTGTACCTGCCGCTGTGGTCTCATTACCTGCCGCCGTGGTCTCTTTGCCGCCCGAAGAACAGCCTGTCATGACTCCTGCTGCCATAAGCGCTGCCATAGCAACTGCCATTGTTTTTTTTCCAAGTAATCGTTTTCTCATTTTTGTTCCTCCCTTTCCCTTACATCAGTTAGTGTCTCCCATACATGCCGTTCAGCAAGAAATTTAGCTTCCATATAGTTGCCGTCGGCAATTGCTTTATAAATACCCCGGTGGCTTCGTTTTGCCCGTTTGAAGCTCTCCAGGTCATTATGGGTTTCTACGTGGCTTCGCCGGATGGATTCATTGATAATGGGAACCACCCGAATGAGCACTTCATTATGGGTGCATTCCGCAACGGCAGTATGGAACTGGACATCCATCTCAGCCGTAGAAGTGCTGTTAATCTGAATCTGATCAATTTCCGCAACCAGGCGCTCCAGATTTTTAATATCCTGAGGCGTTGCTCTTTGTACAGCCAGACCTGCGATCTGAGGTTCGATCAGCATACGGGTTTCAAAAAGATTCTGAATCAGATACCTCTGGTCGGTAAAATGCAGCCCCAGCGGGTCTTCTCCAATACCCGTGCCTGCACTGACAAAGGTTCCGCTGCCCTGACGGATGACCACTACATTTTCTGCTCTTAAAAACTTCATGGCTTCTCTTAAGGTAGAGCGGCTCACCCCAAACAGCTCTGCCAGTTCCTTTTCCGTAGGCAGCCTGTCTCCCGGTTTCATTTCCCTTTGGATGATCATCGTCTTTACTTTTTGTGCCGTAGCCATGGGAAGTACATCAATATTCTGCAGCCTGTCTGAATTTCTCCGCACGATTTTCTCCCTTCTCTCAATCTCAATGGTTAATTTGCCTATAAATTAGACTTTTATCCATGTGTAATTGTGTATTTTTCTTTTTCATCTGTCCTTATGCTAGCATATCATATGATGTATGTAAATACATTTTTAACACATTTTTTATTTTTTATTATATAATCACAATTTTATTAGATATTTTTATCAATTATGTATAATACTCAAATATAATTCATCATACCTTTCGCCTATATATCATACCAATTGGTATGTTGTTTTTGATTTTGTACATATTTTTTAAAGAATTTCAAGAATTAAATTTAATCCTTATTAGTATTAACAAAATTTTTATTAAGAATAAACTTGGAAAATTAAGGAAATTTTTTTACACTTTTTTTTACAATGTGTTATACTGTTTTTACAAGCTTTTATAATATTACACAAATGATCGGTGGGATTTTCCGAATATACAGTCAGCGCAGGTGCTGCATTCATTTTTTTACTTTTCGCTAGAAAAGCCTGACCAAATAACTGGTGAGGAATCTAGATATATATTAGAAAGGAGCTTTAAAATGAGAAAAAGGAAAAGAATCATCAGTATTATCATGACTTGTGTAATGATTGCTAGTTTATGTACTTTCAGCCAAATTCCGGCAAGCGCGGCAACAACTTATTATTATGTATCAGCAAGCGGAAGCGATTCCAATGATGGATTGTCAAAAAGCAATCCTTTTAAAACCTTAACAAAGGCTTTGTCAAAAGCAGATGCAGGGACTACCATTTTTTTAATGAACGGAACTTATAGTTATTCATCAACCTTTAAGCTGAAAAAAAATGGAACCTCAAGTAATCCCATTAAGATTTTAAACTACAGCGGACACACTCCGGTCGTGGATTTCTCCGGCCAGCCCTACGCAGACAGCTCCAGAGGCTTTCAGATTTCCGGAGATTACTGGATCATAGCCGGTATTTCCATAAAGAATGCCGGAGATAACGGAATCTACATCAGCGGGAATCATAACCGGGTTCAGGACTGTTCTATTACCAAATGCGGGGATACAGGACTTCAGATGAGCAAGGGAGCATCTTATAACCGTATTACCAGGGTCACCTCGACCTATAATTATGATTCTAAAACCAATGGGGAAAATGCAGACGGTTTTGCCGCCAAATTAAGCATTGGACCCGGTAATGTCTTTGAAAACTGCACCGCATTGCATAACTCCGATGACGGTTTTGATTTTTATTCTGCTGGTAATGCTGTAAAGGTTTACAACTGCGAGGCTTCTTACAACGGCGTTGGTGACGGAAATGGACAAGGGTTTAAAGTCGGCGGTAATTATACGGCAGACAATCATTATCTGGAGGGCTGTATCTCTACCGGAAACAGATCAAGGGGATATGACCAGAATAATAATACCGGGTATATTACTCTTGTAAACTGCACCGGTACAAGCAATAAGGTCAACTTTTATTTCCCAAAAGCTCCATCCTCCGGAAAGCATAAATTTACCGGCTGTATCTCCGTCAGCGGCAAAAGCAAAGATGTGATCGTTGGAGCAACCGTTACCGATTGTTCCTTTAATAAATAAACCTGCATAACTTAAAGTAGTATCTTAGTGCTTCAGCTCCCCTGCCCTTCAATCCTGATGGGTGAGGGGGGCTTTTTTAGACCCTTTATTACTCCGGCAGAAGCAATTTTCTCTATATAGCAACTAAGGATGAAGACCGGCTATACGGCTTCACCCTGTAAAAAATCTCTAAGGAATCAGATCGTCTCTAAGGCTTCACAAAGCGCCAGAATTACAAGCGATTGTCCATAGGCCATAGGGGATATAAGAATATTTTTGTAATGCTCCTTATTCTCTCCTATTCCAGTTCCTCCGGATACCGAAAGAACGGTTCCATCATCCCCAATATTCCTGAGAATACCATTGACTGCAGATTTGGCAGTCTCCAGATATTTATCATCAAGGATTCCCAGACGGATTCCTTTTAGAATTCCCGCCGCAATCGCTGCTGAGCCAGAAACTTCTTCATAACTGTCCGAATCATTAAGAACGGTATGCCAAAGGCCATTTCTGCTCTGCAGTTTTCCCAGCGCCTGAACCTGAGCCCGGAAGGTTTCTGCCAGGAACCGTTTTATCCCCTCATCCATTGTCCCATGAAACATTTCGATGTATTCCAGACTTCCAAGTGTAAACCAGCTGTTTCCCCTGCACCAGAATACTTCACCGAAGTTATGGCTGCCTTCAAAATTCCAGCCGTGATAAAACAGGCCGGTCTTTTTGTCATACAGATATTTGACATGAATAAGCATCTGATAACAGGCTTCATTGATCCATTCACGCCGTCCGTATTTCAGTCCCATCTGGTTTAAGAACAGCACAGCCATGAATATGGTATCAATCCATAGCTGATTATCGTTCAGGCGAACGCCCTGGCGGTCTCCGTTTGCACTGGTTACATGCTGAAAGCCTCCCTCCCTGGTTCTCGGAAGACTCTCCATAAGCCATTGGGCCCAGCTGTGCAATAGCGCTTCAAATTCCGGTTCTTTCCAGGATTCATTCAGTTTTACAAGAGCCAGTAAAGGAGCCGTGGTATTGATATTCCTTGATGGCAGTCCGTTTTTTAAATTTTCCTGATACCACTGGAGCAAAAACTGCCTGCGTTTTTTGTTTTCCTCTGATTTAAGCCTCTTGGTAATGCCATAGAGTCCCACTCCCTGAGGCCAGTCCCATTCCTGGATTCCAAAATCTCTTTCAAAAAAGCCAGTGGCCTCACTATCTTTTTCGGGATGTTCTTTTTTTTCTTCCAAGTGGAGGAGTTTCTCCACTACCAGATCTAATTTCATTCTGATTTCATCTTTATATAATTTGTCCATAGGTTTCTCCATCTGATTTTCTTTCTCGGTTTAAGGATAAAACGGGGTTCTACCACATGTCAATTGCATGCCCGTTAATCTTAAGTACAGCCTCCAGAAAATAAAAATCTCCGTATATAATCGGATACTCATGCACTTCTTCTTTGTAGGAAGCCGAGCAGCGGTCCAGAAAATAATCGATTTCCGGTTCCCATCTGCACCGTTTATCTGAAAGAACCTGTAAAAGCCTTACAGCCGCTTCCTCATACCGTTTTTGACCGCTTCCCTGCAGCAGACGTGCCAGCTCCAAAAGCCCGGAAGCCCCCACCGCTGCCGCCGATGAATCCTCCCAGGTACAGGAAGGGGGCTGGCAAAAGTCAATTGGGATGAGACCGTTCTCCGGGATATGAGCCAGATAATAATCTGCTATCCTGCATGCTGCTTTTAGATACTCCTGTTTTTTCGTATGCTTATAACTGAGTGCAAAACCGTAAATCCCCCAGCCCTGGCCTCTGGTCCATGCAGACTCCTCCCCATATCCCTGGCCCTTATGGCTTTTGATCCGCTTACCGGTTGCAGGATCAAATTCCACAATATGAGGCACAGACCCTTCCGGCCGAATAAAGCTTTTCAGCGCCATATCTGCATGATTTATGGCAATCTGCATAAAGCGGGGGTCCTGCGTACTGGCAAAGGCCCAGTAGAGCAGGGGGAGATTCATCATGCAGTCTATGATAGCATATCCTCTGTGATCCACATCGGCCCGGTCATTCCAGGCCCGTATAAACTGGCCTGCCGGATTGTACCTTCCTGCCAGATTGGTGGCCGCAAGAAGCCCGCGGTTTAATGAGGCTCCGGATCCGGTAATCTTGTAATCAATTACCGCCGTAGGAAGCCATTTAAATCCATTATCATGATCCATGAAATCAGAAACCAGAAAACTGGCATCCAGCTTCTCTTCTATCTCTATGGCATTCTGAAATGCCTGGCTGTCTTTTCTTCTGTCATACAAAAACCACATCATACCGGCAAAAAAACCATTGGTCCACCAGCCGATTTTTTCTCCTGAACAATCGTCAAAGACCCCGTCAACTGCTGTATAGGGAATTTTATGAACACTTCTGTCCGCAACCTGCTCCAGTTTGTCCAGAATCCTTTTTTCCGTTTTGTCTGCCCAATCCTGATATTCTGCTCTCATTTTTTCTCCTCCAAATAGTTCACGCAATCACGATCTTTTTCCCGTTCCATTCCACAGTCACTTCCGATTCCTGCCAGTGCACTGCAGGCAATTGGTTATATCTGGCTTCTTTTAAGTCAGACATATCACCAAATACACAGCTGACCAGCACATGGCTTCCTTTATTCAGATGTTGCTTTATAAGAGGCATCACGGTAAGAGGATAGAGAAGGTTGGTATTGGGAAAACACTGAAGCACCTGCGCTTCGCCACCGGTCAGACTTACAACCGCAGAGATCCCCCACGGCAATACAGCTGCTGCCATTCCATCCCCTTGTTTTAACTGGCTCTTTTTATACCGGTTCCCATTGGTATCCTCTGCCGGCAGACAAAATCCCCCGTCCGATACATCAATTTCCTGTTCACAGACAATACGGTGAATTCTTACATGCCAGGGAGAACATGGAACGATTATGCTTTCAGCCGTTACTCCATTTATGGGATTATATTTCACACGCAGATATTCCTCTTCTGTCACATAAGATATGCAGCCATTCATCATCGTGTACCGATTTTCTCCGCCATGGGAAAATGCTATGGTATTGTCAAAGGCCCCGTCATTTAATTCATGTCCTCTGGAAATACTGAAACCGAACCGGTTGGAATATACAAATTTCTCATATTTCTCCGGAACATGGCCATGATTTCCCGGGCAATGCTGGCCTGCCACATAAGCCATAACTGTGTGGTCCCAGTCATGTGTTACAATCATATGAGGGCCTGAAATCTTTTTCTGTCTTTCATACGGGAAAGAAACCGGCTCTGCCTTCCAGAACTCATGATCTTCCGGCAATGCCAGCAAAAGAAATGCCTTTAACGCCCAATACGGCGATCCTCCGCCATTGTAATGCTCGCTCATAATCAGATTGGGATATTGATATCCCACATTCAGAATTCCCCCGTGATCGGTAATGGAAGATTCAAACCACCTTTCCAGATGCCGGCTAACCAGATTTTTTATTACCCCGTAATCCAGAGAACCACCTCCCAGAAATCCATAGGCACTGAAAAAGCTGATATGGGCAAACCGGTAGGTCAGACTTCTGCCAAAAGGAACACTGGTTCCGTCATTGGCAAACAGATATAAATAATCCTGAGCAAAGGCTTCCCGGCGTTCTTTTAAGGTTTCGGACCACGCCGGGTCCATCTCATCCATAAAATAAGCATAAATCTGCCCGTAAAAATGAAACGCAAAGGCAATATAATAATCCATCTTATCCCTTCCGCCATCTACATACCAACCGCCTCCCACATAGGAATTCTCAATCAGCTCTTTGTCCTCACGAACCGTTTTTTCCGAATATGGAAGATTTAAAAGGCGGAAGGTCATATTGGTAAGTATCCGGAAAAACCTCCAGTTATTCCGGGGCATTTCACAGCAGTTCATCTGATTGAGCCACTGGTATACATGGGATTTTACAGAATCAGATAGTTCCTGCCACATATCCTGATTTAAGCTGAACATCACCACAATAGCCGCAGCTTCCACTATCCGCTGATCGAAATCAGTGATCTCACCCCAGTATTCTTCGTGCTCCGGATCAGTCCCTGATGCAATTCCTTCCATAACAATTGCTTTCCATTCCCCTGCCTCTTTACGGATCTTTTCCTCCTTATATGAAGAAATGCGGCAAAAAAGGGGACCGAGTCCCCAAAGGATTCTTGCAAAGCCCTCCATACCTGCTGCACGGCTGCCATAATGCACCCCAATATCGGAAATAGTCAAAAATCCCCGTCCCGGACTCAGATACTGCTTTAAGGGGCGGATGAGGGAAAGAAGGCCTGCTGCCATATCTTCTCTCTTATTAAAGGTTATATGCTTTTTCATCATCCCTTCACTCCTCCTGAAGTAATCCCTTCCACGAAATATTTCTGTGCAAAGAAGTATAGAAGAATCGGCGGTATCATGGATACAAAGGACATGGCAAGCACCTGATTCCACGGAGTCGATGACCCTTGGCCGTCGATGGACATCTTTAATGCCAGAGACAGGGTGTAATTCTTCACACTGCTGATATACACCAGATTATTAAAGTAATCATTCCATCTCCATAGCGTCTGGAAGATCACGACGGAGAAGACAGCCGGTTTCATTAAAGGAAAGAGAACCTTTACAAATACCATAAAAGGGTTGCAGCCGTCGATATAAGCGGATTCATCCAGTTCTCTTGGAATTCCTCTTAAGAACTGTATCTGCATGAAGATAAAAAACGGATAGCAGGCTAAAAGAGCAGGCGCCCAAAAAGGCATGTAAGTATCCACCCAGCCAAACTTATTGAAAGCCACATATCTTGGTATGACAACCACGGAATCAGGCAGCATGAGAGTGGAAATCATAAGCAGAAAGAACAGTTTCTTTCCCGGAAAACGGAATCTTGCAAATCCATAGGCAACCACCCCAGTGGACAAAACAGTCAGCAATACCGTAGGTACCACCAGCTTTAACGTGTTTAAGTAGAACGTGGAATAGGTAAACTGACCGCTCCCTCTCCAGCCATTTGAATATGGAACAAAAGAGAACTGCCGGGGAAACAGGGTGAGTTTTCCAAAAAGTTCCTGATTATCCTTAAATGAGGCAAAAAACAGCCAGACCAGCGGATAGATCATAAAGATACCAATCGATATCAGGATTATATATGCAATTAAGTTGTTTCTGTTTTTTGTTTTCATCAATCGGCTCCTCCGTCATTATAAAATACCCAGGCATCCGAGGACTTAAATACTGCCATAGTAACAGCAAGAATTGTCAGAAAAAGGATCCATGAGGATGCAGATGCATACCCCATTTTCAAATTCTTAAATGCATCTTCGTAAATCTTTACTCCCAGTAAATAGGTTCCGTGATTGGGTCCTCCGTTGGTAATAATAAAGGCAGAAGTAAACTCCTGAAGTGCATGAATAATTTGCATCATCAAATTAAAGAATACGATGGGAGTAATCATAGGCAGGGTGATGGAAATAAACTGTCTCCATTTTGTAGCACCGTCAACGGATGCCGCCTCATACAGTTCAGTAGGAACATTCTTAAGTCCTGCAAGAAACAATACCATGGAAGAACCAAACTGCCATACCACCAGAAGGCTGATGGAAATCAGTGCGATCTTTGGACTTCCCAGCCAGTCTACAGCCGGAATACCAATTGCAGAAAGGGCTTGATTTACCATACCTTCCTTCATAAACAAGAATTTCCATAGTATAGAGATCGCTACACTGCCTCCCATAATTGACGGTAAATAATATACAGTCCTGAAAAAGTTAATTCCTTTTAGTTTCATATTCAGTATCATGGCAATCGCCAGCGCCATAATTAACTTCATGGGAACGGACATGATAGAATATTTTATGGTTATAAAGAATGCTTTCCAAAAATATTTATCTTTGGTAAATAAATCCTTATAATTTTTTAATCCAATCCATTTTCCCGCTTTTAAAATGGAGAAATCCGTAAAGGAATAATATAAGGACATTAACAATGGATATGCCTGAAGCAGTGCAAATCCAATGATCCACGGTGCAATAAAGATCAGACCCCATTTCCAGTTTTTAGGGTATTTCCTTACTCTGCAGGGGGCATTTGTGCGATTCGAATTTGGGTTTTTCATGAATTTCCTCCAACAAAAAAGGGATACCGGCCAGCCAAATCACTGACAGAATCCAGTATCCCCTGATTCAATTGCCTAAGCGTCTGTTATTTGTCTGCTTTCAATGTGGAAAGCACTTCCTTATACTGATCAACTATGGTTTTTGCTCCTTCTTCCGGTGTCATATCTCCGTAAATCACCTCCTGAATCACATCCTTACGAATGGTTTCCAGTTCAGTATTGGAGCTGATGGTGTTGATGTTATAGGAATTTGGCTGACACAAAGCTACCGCTTTTTTCTGCGTCTGATTCAGCAGTCCTTTTTCATCCAGGGTTTTTTCTGCAATCTCAGTAGGACAGTAGCCTCTTGTAGTCTGTAAAATCTCAATAGCTTCCGGATCATTCTGTATGAAGTCCAAGAACTTAGCGGCCTCTTCCTTGGCTTTGGAATTGTCATTGATGCAGAATCCCATATTGCTTGAAAAATCTACACCGCTGGAAACTGCCTGCTCCTGTACCGGTATCTTCATAACGTCAATCTTGCTGCTAATAGAAGATTCATACTTGGGTGTCGATCCTGTGTTGTCTAAAAGCATCCCGATTTTACCAGTAACCCACTTATTATTCTGATCCATCTGTCCTACGAATACAGCAGCCTCTCCGAACGGCTCCAGCGTATTGGTCTCATAGAGATCTAAAATATTCTGCAGAGATTCAGCCATCTGATCTTCTGTAAAATTCAACTCATAAGTATCCTGATCTACCAGACTCTTTCCAGTCTGCTGGGCAATGTACTCCAGAACAATCAGACGATTTAAAACATCGATATCAGCTGTCATAAGATAGGAATCCTGATCCTGCTGATGAACTTTTGTTCCAAGTTCTTTTAATTCTGTCCAGCTTAATTCCTTTGTCATATCAATTCCGAATTTGGAAGCAAAATCAGTATTGACGTAAAGAACCTGACCGCCTACCGAAACCGGGAACATGACTGGCTCGCCATTGTACATTCCGGATTTTTCGATAGTATCCTTTTTTAATGTTGTTAAGTCAACCGGGAGAGCAGATAAGTCCGCAAGATAATGCTTCGCATCCTGTACATCTGCAATCCAGTCTCTGGAGAACTGGAAAAGGTCCGGAGCCGTACCGCTTGATAAAGTAGTCATCATCTTTTCATAGTATCCGTCATACCCCTGATATTCTCCTTCAATGGTCACGTTTGGATGTTTTTTCTCATAGAGCTCTATCGCTTTCAAAGTTGCTTCGTGCCTGGAATCTCCACCCCACCAGGCAAATCTTAAGGTAACCTGCTCACTGCTCTCTCCTGACTGAGCTTCCGTCTGTGCCGTACTGCTGCCTGACGCAGCGGTTGTTTCCCTGCTGTCTGCAGATGAACCGCAGGCGTTCAAGGAAACCGTGATGGCAGCTGCTGCCGCCAGAGATATAACCCCTCTCCAATGTCTTTTCATGATACTTCCTCCTTAATATGCAAGATATGTTCCTGTTTTATCGTACCATAATCCAGCAGAATAGAAACTACGCCGTCTTTAGTTGTATATATCCTTAAATTCTATCATTATTTTACGAATCTATCCTGTTTTTATGGATTTATCCCCCGCCTTGCAAATGGCTTTCTTCTTTGTTATACTTAAATTTCAGAAACTATGATTTTCAGACAAACAGGGGGATGTTATGTATCAGTTGCTGGTTGTGGATGATGAGGTGAATTCCCGGAATATTCTGGCCACCTGTTTTCCATGGGAGGAACTTGGATTTGAGCTGTGCGGACAGGCAGACAACGGAAAAGAAGCAATGGAAATCGTATTATCAAAGTTGGTGCATGTTGTATTTACAGACATCAGCATGCCGGTTATGGATGGGATTGAGCTGGCTGAAGCCATCTCTCAATTAAAAGGCTCCAAGCCTCTGGTTGTATTCTTAAGCGCCCATGACGATTTTAAATATGCGCAGGATGCAATCATGTACGGAGTCCGTTATTATGCCTTAAAACCGTCAAGCTTCGGAGAGCTGAAGGAAGTCTTCGGAAGAATCCGGGAAGAGCTGGATGAGCGATATCAGACAGGGTCTCCCCGGACAGGAGATCATGAAGATAAAACCATGAAAAAGGTATTGGAATACTGTGCTAATAATTACAGGGAAGGATCATTGGCAGACTTGTCCCAGTCTCTCTATTTAAACCTTTCCTATTTAAGCCAGCTTATCAAACAGAAAACCAACATGACCTTTTCCGATCACATGCTGGAAACACGGATGAAGCAGGCCGCCGTCTTTTTGCAGGACCCATCTGTAAAAATCTACCATATCAGCAGTATGGTAGGCTACGCCAACTCCAATAATTTTACCAGAGCTTTCCGGGCATATTACGGTATGACTCCTACGGAATACCGTGCAAAGATGGGAGAATGACCCATGATATTAAAAAAATTTTGGAAAAAGAAACGTTCGATCCGGTATAAATTTTTTACAATAAGCCTGTTTACCAACTGTCTTCTGCTTCTGATTCCCATTATGATGATCGGCCCCTACAGTGTGGTCCAATCTACCAGAGACAATACCTCAGCCATTGAAAAAAGCACCTACCAGACCCTGCACCAGCTGGAAAAAACCATGGACCTGCTCTATGCCCATATAGACAATGCCAATATATTCTTCTCATCCAACCCACGGGTCACCATCCAGCTAAAAAAAGCCTTTAACGAAAGCTCCCTGTCCCTGGATTCCTTAAAAAACCTTGAGAATCTGTCCCTTTATTTTCAGAATCTGATTTTTACGGACCAGTACGTTGAAAATATCTATGTATACTATGAAAATGATAACAACCGGATCTATCTTCCCCAGAAAGGCGCCATTCATACCATCTCTTCTCCTGAAGAAGAACAGTTTCTTAAAACCTATAAACAATCCGGGGACAAAGACCTCTGGATGGAGGTACGTAAAAATAAGTCCCTTCTTTCTTCCTCATCAGAAGATTCTCTGATGATCTACAAGCGCCTTTATACCCGCTCCGGCTTAAAGCCTGCCGGAATAATCGCCTTTGAATATAATTTGAGCAAGCTGGAACAGTACTTTGAGACTTTGATGCAATATAAAAAGCAGACCTTATATGTGGTGGATTCCAGCCAAAACATCATCTATACCAACAGTCAGGCCCCTTCGCAGATCGAAGAACTAAGTGCTCTGTTTCCGCAGATTATTTCAGAAAAGGAAACCCGCCTTTTTAATCTGGAAACGGGCGGCATAAATAATAAGGCAGCCTATTTGAAATCTCCCCGAATCAATGGCCTGACTTATTTTACCTTTACGCCTTCCAGCGAAATTTACAAAACGACCAGAAACCTCTCCAACACTTACCTGCTGCTGACCTTTTCTGCCATCCTTTTGTCGTTCATCCTGGCATTTTATAAAACCAAACGGGAATATCGGTATATCAACCGGATCATTGACATATTCAGCAGTCCTGATGAAGCCCAGCAGTACTTTGACCGGATGCAGGGAGATGCAGCCAATCCCTTTGAATACATCATGCTGAACATCATCCGGCTGTTTCTTGACCAGAAATACTTAAAGATCCAGGCATCGGAACGGGATTACCGGATGCAGATTTTAAAGATGCAGGCACTTCAGCACCAGATCAATCCTCATTTTCTGCATAACACGTTAAATACCATTTACTGGGAAGCCGTGGGACTGACCTCCTCAGAAAACTCCTGCAGTTCCATGGTATCAAATCTCTCCTCAGTCATGCGCTACTCCTTAAGCGATCCTCAGGAAAACGTTACGGTATGGGAAGAAATCGGATATTTAAAAACCTATCTGGATATTATGAAAACCCGCTATGCCGAACGGTTTGATATGCTCTACCGCATTGACGGCTCCTGCACTATCTATCCTATAAAAAAAATGATCCTTCAGCCTCTTGTAGAAAATTCCATCTATCATGGAATTAAGGAAAAAGAGGACAGAGGGACCATCTATACCGGTATCCGGAAACTGAGAAAATCCATACTGTTCTATATACTGGATAACGGAGTCGGAATCACTCCCGAAAAAATGCAGGATATCCGTGAGCAGCTTGGAAATACGTCCGGAGTTTCCTCCGAGCACATAGGCCTTACCAATACCAATCTTCGGCTGACACTGGCTTATGGTGACAAAGCGGGCCTGAAGTTAAAAAGCGTTTACGGAAAATATACACTGGTCTATTTCACGATTCCGCTGAAATAAATACAGAAAGAATCCGGCTGCCCTGTTCCACTGCGGAAGCATTGCACCCGTCTATCTCTTTCTTCACCGTTTACGGGTAACCAAAAGGTCAGCCTACCGGTCCAGTAATTTGCAGGCAGTCACCCCTACAAGAGTCGAAATTAAAGTAGCTGCCAGAGCAGGCCCCACCACTGCCGTGGGGTTGGGGCTTCCGTATTGGCTTCTATAGGCAATCATATTGACCGGGATCAGCTGCAGGGAAGAAATGTTAATGATGAGAAAGGTGCACATCTCACTGTTTGCAGTCCCCCTCGGAACCGGCTTTACCGGACATTTCCCGCCGGCCGCCTCATCTCTGCGTTTTTCCTCCAGTTCATTTAAAGCTTCCATTGCTTTAAGCCCCGCCGGTGTGGCAGCCCAGCCCAGCCCCAGTATATTGGCAATAATATTGGTTGAAATATACTCAAAGGCTTTATGACCCCTGGGTATTTTAGGAAAAAGAAAATGGAGTATGGGACCCATTTTATTTGACAGCCGTTCAATCAAACCGGATTTCTGCCCGATTTCCATTATCCCGGACCAGAACGACATGATTCCAAGCATGGTGATGCACAGCATAACCGCTTCTTTCGCTGAGCTTATAGCCCCATCTGTCACCGCATTCAAATTTCCATGAAAAGCGCCCCAAAGGACTCCGGCCAGCATCATAAATGCCCAAAGATAATTTAACATCCATCATTCCATCTTCTTTTTCTTTAATTTATCTTATTCCCCAGCAGCGATGGTTATGTGTTTCCGGGCGAAATAATAAATTCAATAATGTGCATATTTATTTTTATTTATACAGGCAGTTTCATGACGATTTTAAGAAACTGATGCCTTTCTCCGGTATGAGACACAGGCTTATGCCCATCATGCGGAAAAGCAATATAGAACATCCCTTCCGATATCAGCATATGATGGCTTTTGTCTCCGTTTAAGCGTTCCGC
The DNA here is from genome assembly GCA_964402355.1 of uncultured Lacrimispora sp. Taxonomy (GTDB): domain Bacteria; phylum Bacillota; class Clostridia; order Lachnospirales; family Lachnospiraceae; genus Lacrimispora. The sequence goes on along the minus strand of CAYOCB010000011.1, from coordinate 38,835 downwards.
GTCCTTTTCCGGATTATAGGGAATTTCGATTTCCAGGTCCGGCAGGTCTGCCCAGGCCACTTCCTCACAGCCATCCATTACAATCTGTACGTCCACGTATTTCCGATGAGCTTCGAACGTTCCATCCTCAAGGGGTTTTGTTTCGCCCTTCTGTACCAGAAAAAAGCCACCCTCAAACTGATATCTGCCTTCTTCCAGGACTTTTAAAGCATTCACCGCTTCCATACCTGCTGCCAGATTTTTTACCATAGGTTCATAAAACATAATATTATCCAATTTATCAACAATCATAGCTTCCCTATCCTTATCTGCTTTTTGCAGCAGTTGGATTGTACAATCCTTCTGCTTCCCTTTTTTCTCCCATCACATCCTTTTCGGTAAAGCGCATGTATTTTATACCGATCCGGTTTTTGTAGGCAAATGCCAGATGAAGATCCCCGTCCGTCCCTTGCATCAGGTACGGATACTCGTACTGCCTGTTATTGGTTCGGTTTTCCTCTCCCACAAAGCCTTCTCCTAACTCCATGTGGCGGATCATCGGCCACGTAAGACCGTTATCCTCCGACAGGGCCACTGCCACCGGGCACCGGAGCCCCGGCCATGCTGCGGCATCTTTCACCGGGTGAGAGGTACAGGTTGGATTATAGGCAATAGCAATTCGTCCGCTGTTCAACCTTAACGCACTGATGCCAGAGTTATTGTTGGGCAGTACTGTTGGTTTTGCCGGAGTCCAGCTGTCTCCCCAGTCAAAGGATTCACTGTAGTAGATAAAATCAGCTGAACGGCTTCTCATAAATGCCTTCAGGCAGCCGTTTTCCAGCTCTACCACATTGGCATGTACACGGCCATGGCTGGCTGGCATGGGAACCGTTTTCCACGTCTTTCCCTGGTCATCGGATATCTGGAAAACCGTAGGATCTCCAGCAAGCCCCTGCTCGGAATCTGAACATATCCAGTTAGAAAAAATCCATCTTCCACTTTTTAACACCTGTATAGGCTGTCTGCAAAATCTCCCTTCCTCAGGAAACAGCGCCTGCGGCTCCCCCCATGTTTTTCCGCCGTCAAAGCTTTTCTGGCAGCGGATGACAGAAGTAAACTGCATGTTGTCTTTTCCCGGCATACGGTCCAGCTGAGCCGTGTAGACAGCCCATACAGCTCCGTCCGGTCCTGGAAAAAGCGACGGATTCTGCTCGCTGCGATCTGGGTCGCAGGAAACTTTTACAGGCTCTTCCCATCTGGACTCACCCTTAGGGAGCCGGGCGCAGACGATACTGATATCCGCACTCCCCTCAAAGGATCCGGCAAACCAGGCACATAATAAGTCTCCATCCGGAAGCTCCAAAAGAGCCGGCGCATGAGCGGAGCGGTAAGGTCCCGGTGGCAGCATGGCCTCAGCCACATTCATTTTTTCATTATAATAAATGATACCGTCGGGAGTCAATCCCGGCAAATGTCTAAAATCCATTGGTTTTCTTCCTCTCTGTAAATAGGACAAATCAGTTCATGAAACTTCCGCCATTGACATTTATCGTCTCTCCCGTAATGAAGTCCGCCATATCACTGGCCAAAAATACTACCACATCAGCTACATTTTCCGTGGTTCCCAGCCGGCCAAGGGGAATTTTGCCTGTAACTGTTTTTTTATATTCCTCTGTCCACTGACTGGACATATCCGTCAGGATGGGACCGGGACAGACTCCATTTACTCTGATATGATACTGGCCCATTTCATAAGCCAGCTTCTGGGTCATAGAGTTTACTGCGGCTTTGGAGGCTCCATAGGAGATGGATGCTGTGGCATGGGCTGTCTTTCCTGCCGTAGAAGAAATGTTTATGACAGATCCGCTTTTTTGTTCCACCATATAGGGAAGAACAGCCCTGCACGTATAGAAAACGCCGTTTAAGTTCACATCCATCATTCGTTTCCATTCCTCCAGGGGAAGCTCGAGGAACGGGTACCGGCTGTTTATTCCGGCATTGTTTACCAGAATGTCAATTTTTCCATAGTTTTTTTTACATACCTGTGCCATTTCCTCCGACAATTCATAATCCGCAACATCTCCCCGGACTATAATACATCCACGGTTAAGACCTTCGATTTCTTTCTTTAAGCTTTGTAATGCTTCCAGATTATTTCCGTTTATTACAAGATCTGCCCCGCTTTCAGCCAGGGAAAGGGCAATGGACCTTCCGATGCCCCTGCTGGCTCCTGTAACGATTGCTGCTCTCTTTTCCAATAACATTCATATACCTCTTTAGTTGTTTACAGGTACTGCTGCCTTCTTTCTTTTTTTCATCATACAGCTGACAAACATGACTGCTCCAACTCCTAAACCGATAACATCTGTAATCAGTTCCGGCGCAATCAGGCACAGCGCTGCCGCAAACAAAACCGCTCTTTCTATCTTATTTAACGGAACCTTTAAGTATCCGGCCATTGATGCAGCCAGGAAATAAGTTCCTATATAAAGAACTATGGCTCCTTTTGCAATCTCCGCACCGGTTCCCATTAACAGGATTGAAGGATCATACACAAATATGAAAGGAATTAAAAAAGCCACCAGTGCATATGAAAATCCGGTAAAACCGGTTTTCAGCGAATCCGCGCCGGCAATTCCCGCTGCGGTAAATGAAGCAAGACATACCGGAGGTGTGATCTGAGCCATAATACCGAAATAGAAAACAAACATATTGGCCGGAAGCGCCGGTACGTTAAGTCCTATCAAAGTCGGAACAAACAGAACGTTTGCTACCAGATAGGCAGCTACGGTCGGAAGAGCCATGCCAAGGAGCATACAGCCAATCATGGTAATAATCAGTGCAACGAGAAGATTCGTAGCTCCAACTGTCGCAATCACCTTTGATACCTTGGTTGCCATACCAGATTGAATAACTACACCAATGATGATTCCGCACGCACCAGTGGGAATGGCAATCTCGGATGCCTGTTTCACTCCCTGCAGGGCAGATATACCGAGCTGCTTTACTTTTACATAATGCTTTCCGCCAAGAACAAACCGGCTGATAATATTGACACCAATTGCCGTATAAATCCCCATCATACCGCTTCTCATAAGAGAGGCGCCGCTTACCATATAATAAACCAGTACAAATGCCGGCAATAGCAGATACAATCTGGGAAGAATTGGGTCAATATGGTCTGCCGCCACATCCGCGCCGGTAGCCGTAATGCTCTTCTTATCCGCAATAAAGGTTACCAGCAAAAGTACGGACAGATAATACGCAACAGCCGGAATAATAGCAGCAAATGCGATAGTTTTATATGGAACTCCAAGCATTTCGGCCATGATGAACGCACCGATTCCCATAATCGGAGGCATGATCTGCCCGCCGGTTGATGCTACCGCTTCAACAGCCCCAGCCTGATGAGGTTCATATCCTACCCTTTTCATCATGGGAATGGTCATAACACCAGTAGTGGAAACATTTGCCACCGCACTTCCGCTGATCATTCCCATAAGTCCTGAAGAAATAATTGCCGCCTTAGCCGGACCGCCGGAGCTTCCCTTGGAAAACTTCATTCCCACATCAATCAACAGCTGGCCGCCTCCGCAAGCCGAGAAGAAGACGCCAAACAGGATAAAGTAAAACAGGCTGCTTGCGGAGGTGTATAAAGGTGTTCCATATACACCGCTGGATCCCATTGTCATCAATTCAGTAAACTGCTGTAAATTGGTGCCCTTGAATTTGAAAATTCCAGGGAAATACATTCCGAACCAGAAATATACTATAAAAAACAGAATAAAGAAAAAAAGGATTTTTCCGAGCACACGCCTTACAGCCTCCATAAGCACGATCAGACAGATTATCATGGCAATTTTATCGATCATTTCAACAGGGGATACGTACTGAACTCTTGTTGTGAGTCGTTCTGTGTTTTTTAAAACATAATAAAAAAGAAATATTATTCCTGTATACAGGGGAATATCCAGAGCTTTCATCCACGCCTTGCCGGATTGCTTATCTGCCGGATTGTTTATAAAAACAATCAATAGGGCAAATAGCAGATGAAGCGGGCTTTGGAGCATAGGATGAAGAGGTGCTACAATTGCAAGATATAACTGAAAACAGATCCATATAGCTGCTACGGTTACATTCGCAATAAACTTCAGGCTGATTTTCTTTGTTTCCATATACGCTCTCCTTATTGGGAATGCCTGCCGGGGAAGGTGGCAGGCATCACTTTGCTTCTTAAGATTTTACTTCATATAACCAGCATCTTTGTAGTATGCTTCTGCACCTGGGTGAATCGGTGCACCTAACAGGGATGGCTCCCATGCCTTTTGGGGATCAAATGCTTTTAATGCCGCACTTGCATTAACCAGAGCCTCTTTTCCTTCACAGATAGCCTTTGTCAGGGTATAGGCTGTTTCATCATCCATATCTGCAGAAACCAGGACCACCTGAGGAGATCCAACGGACTTTATGGATTCAGTCTGTCCATTCCATGTGTTCGCTTCGATAACCGAATCACTGAAGCCCTCTTCTCTTAATTTTGCTAAGGTATCATCGCTCAACTGCGGGAAATACATATCAGCCGTCATACATAATTCCGTAGTTGCCGACTGGCCTGGTGCAATATGATCAATGGTCATATCGGCCTTCCCATCTTTTAACAGGCTGACAATGGCATCTGTACCTGTATTCGTTACGGAACCGCCCCAGGATTTAATATCATCATAAGATACACCAAGTACTTCAAATACTTTTTCACAGGCCAGTTCTCCGAAAGCACCCTGGGATTTTATGGCAATATGCACCGGATATTTTTTTTCTACAAGCTCCTCTACTGTCTTGATTCCGGTCTTGTCAACAAATTCTTTTGTAAAAAGAATGTTGATAAAAGCAGTATCCAGGCCGCCTGCTATGGCGCGTACCTTTTCCGCAGGCGGATTTCCAAGAATACCTGTATCACAGGCCCACTTTGTGGGAGCGCCGTTGCTGATGATAATGTTACATTGTCCGTTTTCCAGAATTACAGGTGCGCCTACACCTCCTGGAGAAGTCGTTGTTACATCAATTATGGAACCTTTCGGAAATACATCAGTAAAAAGATTTGCCATGGTTGATGCATATACATAGGAAGTTGTCCCCACATCCTGCGTGGCAAAGGTAAGCTGTACCGGCTGTCCGGCTGTCTTTTCACCCTCTGTTCCGGCTGCTGCTGCCGTAGTCTGCTCAGGAGCGCCGGTGGTGGTTTCCGGTGCTTTTTGTCCGGATGAAGAACATGCCGCAAGCCCCAGTGCCATTGCTGCTGTCATTACAAGTGCCAATACCTTCTTCGAATTTTTCTTCATGTTACTTTCCCTCCATTGTTTGATTAGTTTTCTGCTGTTTTTTTTCTTTTCTGCTCTTTGATAACAAAATACCATATTCGATTGCATTGACCAGACTCAGTTCATTGGCAATTCCCTGGCCCGCCTGGTCAAAAGCAGTGCCATGGTCAACCGATGCCCGTACAATGGGAAGCCCCAGAGTGATATTAACCCCCGCTACTGCATCCCATTTTTTTAACTCCTGGTTATATACAAAACCCACAACCTTTAAGGGAATATGTCCCTGGTCATGGTACATGGCCACCACAATATCATACCAGCCGCCTCTTGCCTTTGAAAAGACCGTATCCGGAGGCACAGGACCCTCCGCCTGGATTCCTTCTGCTCTCGCTTCATTAACAGCGGGTATGATTTCATCAATTTCTTCTCTTCCGAACAGTCCGTTTTCACCACTGTGAGGATTTAATCCGGCAACTGCAATCTTCGGAGTAATTATACCAAGATCTCTGCAGGCCTGGTCTGCAATTCGAATCACTTCTAAAACACGGTCCTTTTTCACCCGGTCACAGGCTTCTCTTAAAGATACGTGGGTCGATACGTGCACCACCTTTAAATTGTCATGAGCGAGCATCATGGTATATTTTTTTGTACCGGTCTTTTCCGCATATATTTCCGTATGACCGGAGTAATGATGACCGGCAAGATTTATAGCCTCTTTGTTAAGTGCATTGGTAACAGTTCCGTCAACCTGATCTTTATTAGCCAGTTCGATCGCTTTCTCCACATACCGGAAAGCTGCATCTCCTGCCATGACGGAGACCTCTCCTCTTTTTAATTTCTCAGTATCCACAAGCTTCATGTCAAGAACATCAATGGTACCGTACTTAAATTCCGCCTCATCCACAGAAGCTACAGACCGGATCTTTATATCCTTTCTTCCAACGATACCGGCAGCTTCCTGCATTACCCCTGCATCTCCTATCACAAGAGGCCTGCATGCATTGTAGATTTCTGGCTTTGCCAGAGCTTTTACCGTGATTTCAGGTCCGATGCCTGCCGGGTCTCCCATGGTGATTCCAATAATCAGCCTTTCCTCCATATTTATCTCCTTAACACATTCCTTTACTGTGATTTTCCTCAAGAACCTTCTGAATTGCCTTTATTCCTTCATCCGGCACCTGGTTAAAGGGTGCACGGCACTTGCCAACCGGATACCCCAAAAGCGCCACTGCCGTTTTAACTATAGTATTGGGATTTCCATACTGAAAACATGCACGGAAGGATCGGATGCTGTCCTGGGCTTCTCTTGCCCTCTTTATATCTCCTTTGACGAATAAATCGTAGATGGAAGCCATGGTCTCCGGGAATACATTGGCACATCCTGCGATACCGCCTGCACCACCAGCCAGAAGATTCCATAAAATGAGCGAGTCATTTCCGGAAAGAACAGCAAAATTTTCTTTATCTCTTGTCAATTCGATATACTGCAGCATATTGTCGAAGTTTCCGCTGCTGTCCTTAGCGCCTACAATATTTTCAATGGCACTCAGTCTGGCAACCGTTGACGGCGTAAGGGCGTTCCCTGTCCGAGCCGGTATATTATAAAGAACGATAGGCATATCCACAGACTCTGCAACCGTTTTATAATGTTCGTACAGTTCATTCTGAGATGCGGCTGCAAAGGATGGGGTAATAATGGAAAGTACATCCGCCCCCAGGGATTTTGCCATAAGTGACTGGCGGATGGTATCCTTTGTACTGATGCAGCCGGTTCCCGCATAGACCGGAACCCGTCCTTTCGTTTCATCTATGACAATGCTTAAAACCCGTTCCTTTTCCGATTCATTTAAAATATACCCCTCTCCATTCGTTCCAAAAGGGAAAAGTCCATGGATCCCTGCTTTTATCTGGCGGTTAACCTGATTTCTAAGTTCCTGTTCATTTATGCTTTCATCCTCATTCATAGGGGTTATGATGGGCGGTATGATTCCTCTTATTTCTATCATGGTATACTCCTTACTTTCATTGGTTATAGTATTTCAAGATACAGGTTTCTTGCATCCTCTTCCGTGACTTCACGAATATTATTAACCAGAAGTCTTCTGACATTCATTCCGGATTCTACAAGAATTTCCAGGTCTTCCTTTGGGACGCCGTAATCCTTTAAGCTGGTGGGAATATCTAAATTTTTCACGATCTCTGACATCCGATTCAGCATCCATGCAGACTTTTCTTCTACAGTTTTCGCCGTCTGGTTCTTTGCCACCCTCTCATAGGCTCTGGCAAAAAGGTTTTGGCAATAAGGCTCATTAAATGTCATAACCGGCTTCAGCATAATAGCATTGGATATTCCGTGGGGAATATGATACTTGCCGCCTAACGGATAGGATAAAGCGTGTACCGCTGTTGTTCCGGATGCAGTTATTGCAACTCCGGCATAAAAAGCTGCGAGAAGCATTTTGTTTTTTGCTTCCATTGCATCAGGATTGTCACATGCCTGTTCTATATGATTCATAATAAGGTCCAAAGCTTCCAAAGCGTACAAATCACTGAACGGATTGGCCTTTTTTGAGGTAAAACATTCAATGGCATGAGCCAGCGCATCCACACCGGTTGCCGCTGCAATACTTCTTGGAAGCTTTTTTATCATTTCCGCATCCAGAATTACATAGTCGGAAATCATGTCCTCATTGACAATTCCCACCTTTAATTCCTTCTCCGGTACCGAAACAATGCTGTTCGGCGTAGCTTCCGCTCCGGTTCCCGCGGTGGTTGGGATCATAAGGGTCTTTACGCATTTGGAGGCCAGTGCCGGATTTTCAAGAAGGTCCCTTACCCCATAACGATCTGTCACCAGGACTGATGCCAGCTTTGCCGTATCAATTACACTGCCGCCGCCTACTGCGATGATAAAGTCAGATCCGCTCCGCTTAAATTGCTCCACAACCTCCTGTACCTGGTCGCATGTCGGTTCCGCCGGTATCTCATCAAAGATCTGAACCTCCACTCCAGATTCCCTGATATATCTCAAGGGCATTTCTAACAGTCCGGCTGCCTCGATTCCTTTATCTGTAAATACAGCGGCTTTTTTTACTCCATGTTCCATTACGGACCGGATGTTTTCAAGTGCTCCCTCTCCGCTGTAAACTACGCGCGGCATCTTAAGCATATATTTTTTCAACATGTTTGCTCTCCTTTCCTGTCCAATCGTATCAGCAATTTTTTGAAATAAATTTTCTGCTCCAAATCCCCCGGACTTTGATATGATATAATAGTGGTTTCCTCTTGTTTCAAATCCGGATAGAACAGTTCCCATATCCAGTTCCCCTACAGGCTGCAGCTCCTGTACGTTCATCTGGTTCATAAATCCAAGGAGCGTATCTCCGCCGGTTAAAAGCATGGTACTGCGGATTCCTTCCTCTATTATTTTCTTAACCACCATGCCTAAAACTGTGGATATGGTATAACGCACCTCCTGAATCCCAAGACCATGTGCTTTGGAATATTCCATGGTTTCAAAAGAATCTTCCGGATCGTTCGTATCCAGTATCAGTTTCGGACAATGCTTTGCCTGAAAAACCAGTTCCCTGATGCGCTGCTTCCCGGCAGCTCCTTCCCAGAATGACAGATCCAGCTTTTCCTCAGGCCGGAAACGAATTCTGTTAAATCCATGTTTTTCTGCATAATCCAATTGTGCCTTTGTAATCGGATTCACACTTCCGCATACAACCAGTAAATGCTTATCAAGCATAGGAAAATCCGGTTTTTTACCATTCAGTCCAAGAACCTTAGGGAGTACGGCAGCCGCACCAGCACATCCGGCCATTACAGAAAGCCTTCCCTGTCTGTGAAGTTCAGACGTGATTTCATAAAGCTGCGATTCTCTCTCTATATCATAAACCGCTATTCTTCTGCCGGACTCCCGGCTTTCTGCCTTACCGGACATTACAGACACTGCCTCTATCTTGCTTTGAAGTCCTATGATATCCGGTATATAAGAACAGGTTACCGGTTCAAACGGATCCTTTCCGAATACACTTTCATGTACCGGAATTCCATCTACATACTGGATTCCAGACTTTGTAATCCGGTTCATCTGAGGAAATGCAGGAAGAAACGGAAGTTCTTCCAAACCGGTACCATCTAAAACCGCCTGAAGTTCACTGCCAATATTACCGCGAAGCGCGGAATCCGTTTTTTTATAAATATTCAGTATTCCAGCTGTTTTAGCCTGCTTTGCAATCTCAAAAACGGTCTCATACGCTTCTTCCGGATTTTTATGACGTGTTTCGGCATCCATCACAAGAACCTCAGGTTTTCTGCCCATGGAAAAATCATAATTGTCATTTGTGGTAACCAGAGTCTGTACACCACTGACTGCGAACTGGACACCGGTATCTAAAGCCCCTGTGAAATCATCTGCAATAATCAGAAGTTTTATCATTCCGGCCTCTCCTTTTCTTTTTGTTTCATTTTGAAACTTATTTAATTTAGTCTCTCTTGATAAATAGAGTTTAAACGATTTTTAATCATTCCACAACCCAATTACTCGTAATTATTGTTTTATTTTGAAACATTATTTGACTTTTCAGCAGTTACATGGTATTTTCACATCATAATAGTTTCATAGTGAAACTTAGTATAGAAACAGGAGGTCCATATGACTGATAATAAAATACGCGTTCTAGGAATTGCTCCCTATGAGGGGATGAGTTCCATGATGAAGAAGCTTGCAGAAAATAGAGAGGATTTGGAGTTGGATGTTTATGTCGGGGACCTGGAAAAAGGTGTGGAAATTGCCCGGCAGAATTTTAACAGCAATTATGATGTCATCATATCGCGAGGAGGTACGGCGGAAATGATCGGCAAGTCATCATCCATTCCAGTGGTTGAGATTACCTTATCGGTATATGACATTCTGCGTGCTATCAAACTTGCAGAAAATTATTCCGACCAGTATGCCATCGTGGGTTTCCCTGCCATTACGGTCAGTGCCCATCTTTTATGTGATCTTCTTCAATATAAAATTGACATTTTTACAATTCATAACGGAAGTGAGGTCCAGGGAACCCTGCAGGATTTAAAAAAACAAGGTTACCGCATGGTTCTATGCGATATGATTACCCATACACTTGCAAAAAACCTGGGACTAAACGCCATACTGATTACTTCCGGAACGGAAGGAATAACCAGTGCCTTTGATCAGGCTGTCAAGCTCTGCAGAAGTTTTACCTATATCAAAGACGAAATCCGGTTTCTGACAAATCTGATTAAAGAGCAGGAACAGGACACAGTGGTGTTTGATTCCGATAAAAATCAATGTTTTTCCACACTTGATGGCGAAATCAGAAATGATATTCAGAAAATTCTATTAAATGAGGTTGATGAAACTATTTCAGCCAGGAGTCATAAATTTTTTAAAAATATCAACGGAAGTCTGTATACTTTTGTGAGTAAAGCTATTTCTTTAAACAGCAGACAGTATGCAGCATTTTACTTTACTGCCTCCCAAATACCAATGGCCGGCAGTAAATACGGAATCAAATACTTAAATCTCAAGGAAGTGGAAAGCTACTTTTTTAATAGCTTTTACAGCATTACCAGCACTTCCTACAATATGCAAAGTACCATCGAACAGGTAAACCAGACTAAATATCCAGTCATGATCCTGGGAGAGGCAGGGACCGGAAAAGAACAGGTGGCCGGCGTTTTATACGCCCAGAGTTCTTTTTCCAGCAATTCTTTGATTACCATTAACGGTTCCCTGATCACGGACAAAGGCTGGTCCTTTTTAACTAATCATTATAACTCTCCCCTTAATGATAACAATAATACCTTATATTTTCAAAATCTGGATTCCTTATCCGAAGAGCGCAGAAAATACCTGCTTTCCATTATCCTGGATGGAAATCTCTGCAAACGCAACCGAGTCATATTTTCCTGTGTATGCAGGCCAGGAGAGAATACATCGGAAAAAGGTGTGGAGTATATTAATACCCTTTCCTGTATGACTCTTTATTTACCACCGCTAAGAGAACGAATCGATGACATTCCAACACTTTCCAGCCTTTATCTCAATACCCTTAATTTAAACATGGCCAAACAGATTATCGGCTTTGAGCCGGATGCCTTAAAGCTTCTTGAGAATTACAGCTGGCCCTATAATTACACTCAATTCAAACGAATATTAAACGAACTCTGCGTCATTACCACTACGCCCTATATTTCCTGTGAGAATGTTGGGAAGCTTTTGAATAAGGAATACTCCCTTCCAACAGATACCGGGAAAGAATATTATATGAATTTTAACATTAACCGCACACTGGATCAAATAAACAAAGATATCATTCAAATGGTCTTAAAAGAAACCGGAGGAAATCAAAGTGCAGCTGCAAAGCAGCTGGGAATTGGAAGAACAACACTTTGGCGTTATTTAAATGAAAAATAATAAAAATTTTAGTAAAGTACTTGACTTATTTGTCAGGTACTTGTATTATATTAAAAAGAAAGGTACTTGACTATTATTTATACACACACAATCGGAGGGATATCAATGAATAAAAAAAGCAGGAAACTAATGAAACAGCTTTTGCGTTTTGAAGGGCTCAGTCATCGTTATCAAATGAGCCGCTTCAGAAATTTCGGTCCTTATGCTAATCCTCACCGGGGACAGGGACGTGTGCTTTCCATCTTGAAGATGCAGCCGGAAATCAGCCAGAAAGAATTGCTTTATCTTCTTGATATGAGCAAACAATCGTTAGGAGAATTATTAAATAAACTGGAACGCAACGGATTTATTCTCCGGACTCCCTCAATGGACGACCGGCGGATCATGAATATCAGGCTTACCCCAAAAGGCACAGAAGCTGCAAATAATATTGACACGGAACAGGAAGAAATGGAAGACATCTTCGGCTGTCTGAACGAAGAAGAAAAAGATTTGCTATTTGATTATCTTGGCCGGATCATCGAATACCTTGAAAAGCTGCTTGAGGAATCCTCAGAATTTATGGGGCATATGCATGGACACTTTTTCCATGGCCATAATGGCCCTGGTCCAAACAGATCTGACTTTCGCAGAAACAGAAATTTTTCTGACTCATTTAACCGCCGCAGTTGGTGGAAAGAAAATTTCCCCATGTCTGGCGGCGAAGATGATGATGATGATTAAGTACAATGAAAATGCTGTTTACCGGAAAGTTAAGTGCGGGACTCTTGAGCAACAGTTTTTAAATCGTTGCCGACAGCCTTAATAACTTGACAGATTGTGCCTCATCCATCATAACCTTCCTGGGATTTTGGGTTTCATCATTATTTTGGAATTCTGTCTATCAAAAACGAAAGGAGGAATGTACCGGTGTCCGAACAGCTTAGCGTATCAAGAGAGCATTACTTAAAAATTATCTATAAGCTGTCTCTTGGCAGAAAAGGTACAAGAATAACTGATATCGCAGACGAGCTGAAGGTAACAAAAGCGAGTACCTGTCATGCTGTTTGTGATTTGGAAGCAAAAGGCTTCCTGTACAGAGATGATAATCATAAAGTACATTTGTCTGAAAAAGGAAATGAAACAGCAGGAAAAATCTTTAACAAATATGAAAGAATGAAAAAGTTCTTCCTTGATCTTGGCTTAGATGAAGAATCTGCTGCCCTTCAGGCATGTGCTCTGGAACATGTCATAAGTAAAGTTGATTTTGATCCATATGAACAACTGCCAAAGCAGCATACTTAAACACAAATATCCCACATTGCAAGTTTCTACCCGCAGATGTGGGATACCCTTTTCATCAGTCCGTTCTAACCAACCAGATCCTTCATAACCTCTTCTACTGTTTCTATCCGCTCTGCCCGGTAAGCATTGCTTCCGCAGAACACCAGGCCTTCGTCGGTCCGTCCTTCTGCGGAATTAACCAAAGCCTTCGTAATGCAGTATGGAATGGTAGTCTTATCGCATTTTTCCAGGCACTGATAACAGTGTTCCAGTCTAAACGGAGTCTTGCCGACTTCCTTTAAAAACGGATTCATGATTGCTCTGCCCGGCATTCCAACCGGACTTTTGGTAATCACCACATCCTCTTTCTTTGCATGGATATACGCCTGCTTGAATTCTTCCGGAGCATCACATTCCACTGTGGTCACAAAACGGGTGGCCACCTGTACGCCGTCAGCTCCCAGTGAAAGCTGATGAAGCACATCCTCATGGGTGTAAATACCGCCTGCGGTTACTACCGGAATCACCTTATTGTATTTATCACCATATTCCTTTACAATACGTAGAATTCCTCTTATCTCTTCATCATATTCTGCCTGTTTATAGGTCTGATCCACATCCTCTGTATCAACCCCCAGTTCTTCAAGATGCTCCCTGGAAAATCCCAGGTGTCCGCCTGCCAACGGTCCTTCGATCACTACCAGATCCGGTACCCGGTGGTATTTCCGGTCCCACAACTTGCAGATAACCATGGCAGATTTTACCGTAGAAACGATAGGTGCAATCTTGGTTTTCAGAATTATTCCAGCCTCTTCTGCCGCCTCTGTTACATACTCCGGCAGGCTTACCGGCAGTCCTGCTCCGGAAATGATCAAATCTGCTCCGGCTTTTACAGCTTTTTTCACATAACTGGCATAATTTTTTGTCGCTACCATGATGTTAAAGCCAATAATGCCTTCCGGTGCGATTTCCCTGGCCTTTTTCATTTCCTGGCCAATAGCCCGTAAATTTGCTTCCAAGGGATTTTTTACAAAATCCAGTTCCCGGAAACCGATCTGGGCTGTGGAAATGATACCGATCCCCCCAGCCTTTGCTGCAGCTCCGGCCAGAGAAGATAGGCTGATTCCAACCCCCATACCACCCTGAATCACCGGATTTTTTGCAACCAGGTCTCCTATTACCAATGGTTTTAATGTGCCCATTACATTCTCCTAAATCTTTTATATCTTTGATTTACTAGTTCATCCTTTGTCATGGTCAGATAAGAGGAAAAGAATTCTGCCATGGCCCGGTCCATTTCATCCGCTATAGCAGAAAGATTTTCTGCACAGGCCGGTTCTTCTTCTGAAATAATCCTCTCTATGATACCCAAGTCCATCAAGTCCTTTGCCGTAATCTTCATGACCCGGGCTGCATCATTTGCCTTCTTGCTGTCCTTATAAAGAATCGAGGCAAAGCCTTCCGGAGAAAGGATGGAATAGATGGCGTTTTCCATCATCCAGACTTCATTTCCAACTGCCATTGCAAGGGCACCGCCGCTTCCTCCCTCCCCGATCACAATGGAAAGGACCGGTATGGTTAGATCTGACATTTCAAATAGATTTCTGGCTATGGCCTCTCCCTGGCCCCTCTCCTCTGCCTCCAGGCCGCAAAATGCACCCGGTGTATCCACAAAGCAGATCACAGGACGGCCAAAGATTTCCGCCTGCTTCATCAGACGCAGGGCCTTCCTATAGCCTTCGGGTGACGGCATCCCAAAGTTCCGTTTGATGTTATCCTTGGTATTCTTCCCTTTTTCCTGCCCGATAACAGTTACAGGCATTCCATGATAGGATGCAATTCCGCCTACAATCGCACCGTCATCTTTAAAATAGCGGTCTCCGGAAAATTCCATAAAATCATCAAAAATAGCATGAATATAATCAGATGCTACCGGCCGGCCCGCACTTCTGGACAGCAGTACTGTATCCCAGGCGCTCCTTTTATTCTTTTTTAAGTGGAACCATCTCTGTTTTCCACCATTCGGTTCTGTTTTCTCCAGATTATCCACAGAAAATTCCAGCCTGCTTTGTGGATTGTGAAGCCTTAAAATGGAGGAAAGCGTTTCCTTCATTTCTTCTCTGGGAACAATTTTGTCAATAAAGCCATGTTCAAGTAAAAATTCCGCCCTCTGGAATCCTTCGGGCAGCTTTTGCCCAATGGTCTGTTCAATGACACGGGGACCTGCAAAGCCTACAAATGCTCCCGGTTCCGCCAAAATAATGTCACCAAGCATTGCAAAGCTGGCTGTCACCCCTCCGCTGGTAGGATCAGTTAAAACACTGATATAGAGCTGACCGGCCGCATGATGGCATTTTAAAGCTGCCGAAGTCTTAGCCATCTGCATTAGAGATACCATTCCCTCCTGCATCCGGGCTCCCCCGGAACAGACAAACAGGACAACCGGAAGCTTTTCTTCTGTAGCCCGCTCTACGGCCCTTGCGATTTTTTCTCCCACCACATGTCCCATGCTGCTCATGATGAAGCGGGCATCGCAGACCCCGATTACAGCCTTCTGACCGCTGATCTCACATTTTCCTGTTACAATAGCTTCGTTAAGCCCTGTCTTTTCCCTGATTGCTGCAACCTTTTTTTCATAGCCCGGAAAATCCAGAGGATTGGTAAATTCCATCTCCTTATCCCACTCTTCAAAGGTTCCTTCATCGACAGTAAGCACAATCCTCCGGTAGGCATGGACTCGGAAATATCCCTTGCATTTGGGGCAGATATAATAATTGTTCCTCACATCCTCTGCATAAATAGGCTGGGCGCATTTGTTGCACTTTTTCCAAAGTCCTGCCGGTATGTTTGGTTCTTCTGCTTTATCTGGAGTTTTGTATTTGCTGTCTATCAGTGTATAGGTTTTCTTAAACATGCTTTTTAACATAAGATACACTCCTTTACCTGCTTACCGGACATAGTCCGGAAAATATTTCGGGATAAAATCCGTATCCACATCTCCATCTTGGTAAGCCTCATGACTCAGGATATCAAACTGGAAATCCACATTTGTTTCAATTCCTTCAATGATCAGCTCCCCAAGAGCACTTCTCATCTTGGAAATAGCTTCCTTCCGGTCCTTACCATGGACGATCAGCTTCATTAACATGGAATCATAATTGGCCGGAACCTTATATTCGTTGTAAATGTGTGTGTCAATGCGGACTCCGTTCCCTCCGGGGACATGGACATTTTTTATAAGTCCCGGACAGGGCATAAAGTTTTTGGCGGGATTTTCCGCATTGATCCTGCATTCAATGGCATGACCCGTAATACAGATATCTTCCTGTTTCACACTTAATGGTTCACCGGCCGCAACACGGATCTGTTCCTTAATCAAGTCCATTCCTGATACCATCTCCGTCACCGGATGTTCCACCTGGATGCGAGTATTCATTTCCATAAAATAAAAATTCTTATGGCTATCCAGAAGGAATTCAATAGTTCCCGCATTCTCATAGCCCACAGCTTTGGCTGCACGGACAGCAACCTCTCCCATCCGGCTCCTCAGCTCTTCGGAAATGGCTGCTGACGGGGATTCTTCCAGCACCTTCTGGTGGCGTCTCTGAATGGAACAATCCCGCTCTCCCAGATGCACTACATTTCCAAACTGGTCTGCCATGATCTGGAACTCAATATGCCTTGGTTTTTCAATGTATTTCTCGATATACATGGTATCGTCCGAGAATCCCTTCACAGACTCCATCTGGGCATTGTTAAAATTGGCTTCGAAATCCTCTGAGCTTCTGGATATTCTCATGCCCTTTCCGCCTCCGCCGGAGGAAGCCTTTATCATAACAGGATAACCGATCTTTTCCGCCATGGCCTTTGCTTCTTTTACATCATGGACCGCTTCTTTTCCGCCTGGAACCACAGGAACACCTGCTTCCATCATGGTCTTTCTGGCCTCTGATTTATTGCCCATCTTCCCTATAATGTCTGCGGAAGGCCCTATGAAGACGATGTTGCATCTTTCGCAAAGCTCTGCGAACCTGGTGTTTTCCGAGAGGAAACCAAAGCCAGGATGGATGGCATCTGCCTTCATGGCCACGGTAGCCGTAAGGATTCGCTCCATATTCAAATAGCTCTGTGTAGAAGGAGCCGGTCCGATACAGATGGCCTCATCCGCTAACATCGTATGAAGGCAATCCCGGTCAGCTTCCGAATAAACAGCAACCGTTTTAATACCCATTTCCCTGCACGCTCTTATTATACGAACCGCAATCTCACCGCGGTTGGCAATTAAAATCTTATCAAACATAGACATCCACCTAACCAATCATAAATGTCAATACTGCACTGGCAGCAAGTTTTCCATCTACAGTTGCAACTGCTTTTCCCACGCCTACCGGGCCTTTGCGTTTAATAATCTCACATTCCAGCCTGATCCTCTCTCCCGGAATAACCTTGTGTTTGAATTTAGCCTTATCGATACTCCCGAAATAAGCAACTTTTCCCTTATATTCTTCCAGACTCAGAATCGCCACTGCACCAACCTGGGCCAGTGCTTCTAAAATCAGGACGCCCGGCATTACGGGTTCCTGGGGAAAATGCCCCCGAAAGAAGGATTCATCATAAGTAACACATTTATAACCAACCGCCCTGATACCTGGTTCGAACTCCTCGATGCAGTCTACCAGTAAAAATGGATGCCTGTGAGGAATAATTTCCTGAATTTCCTTAATATTTAACATGATAATCTCTCCTTATGTTTGAAAAGAGAGGCCCTGCCTCTGGGCCTCTCATAGATTTCGCAGCAATTTAACGGATACGGAACAGAGGCTGACCGTATTCCACTACGTCTTCATTGCCTACCAGAACGGCTTCAATCACGCCATCATATTCAGATTCGATTTCATTCATCAGCTTCATTGCCTCGATGATTCCCAGAGTCTGGCCTTTCTTAACCGTGTCCCCTATATTAACAAATGGTGCTCCGTCAGGAGAAGCCGCATTATAAAAGGTCCCGACAAGAGGCGAGGATACAATCTTCTCAGAACAGATTCCTTCCACCGGTGCCGCTTCTGCAGTTTCGTCAGAAGAAGGGATTGCCTGGAGTTTCGGCTGTGCAAAAACGCCTGCTGCCATATCTGCCGGCATTGAATTCCCAGATACTGTTATGATCTCTTTTTCCTTCTTTATTGAAAGCTTTATGTCTCCCTCTTCAAGTTTTAAGCTGGTCAGGTCATTTTCCGCAACAGCCTGCATCAGCTTGAGAATATCATTAATTTCCATAGACTGCCTCCTACTTTTCAAATTTTTTCACAAGAATACTGGCATTGTGTCCACCGAAGCCCAGTGAATTACTAATGGCATAGCTTACGTTACAGGATATGCCCTCACCCTTGGTGTAATTTAAATCGCACCCTTCTCCTTCTTCTTCAAGTCCTGCAGTGGCATGAATAAATCCATCCTGAATGGATTTTATGCAGGTAATGAACTCCACACCGCCTGCCGCACCTAACAGATGGCCGACCATGGACTTTGTGGAATTAACCTTGACCTCCTTCGCATGGTTCCCAAAAGCCGTATTAATTGCCATCGTCTCAAACAGATCATTGTGGTGGGTACTGGTTCCATGAGCATTGATGTAATCCACCTGTTCCGGAGTAATTCCGGCATCCTTAATGGCCTCTGTCATAGCCCTTGCCGCACCGCTTCCATCCTCAGCCGGAGAGGTAATGTGGTATGCGTCACAGGTAGCCCCATAACCCACAACCTCTCCATAGATGACCGCATTTCTGGAACGTGCATGCTCCAGTTCTTCAAGGATTACCACACCGGCACCTTCTCCCATAACAAAGCCGCTTCTGTCTTTATCAAATGGGATGGAAGCACGGCTGGGGTCCTGTGACGTGGTCAATGCAGTAAGAGCCGTAAATCCGGCTACGCCGATAGGCGAAATACTGGCTTCTGCACCTCCTGCCGCCATCACGTCAGCTTCTCCGTACTGGATGGAGCGGAACGCTTCCCCAATGGAATGGGTTCCTGTGGCACAGGCTGTCACCACATTGATGCATTTTCCTTTTAATCCAAACTGAATCCCCACATTTCCGGCTGCCATATTGGATATCATCAAGGGAACCAGCAGTGGATTTACTCTTCCAGGGCCTCTTTCCAACAGTTTTTTGTACTCCCGCTCAAGTGCCTGCAGGCTTCCGATACCGGAACCCACGCTTACGCCCACGCGGTAAGGATCCTCTTTTTCCATATCAATCCCTGACATCTCTAATGCTTCCCTGGTCGCTGCCACCGCAAACTGAGCAAAACGTTCCATACGCTTGGCAGCCTTTACATCCATATAATCCTTAGGATCAAAATCCGTTACCTCTGCCGCCAGCTTTACCTTATAATCCGTTGTATCAAACTGGGTGATGGGTCCTATCCCTATTCTTTTTTCCTTTAAACCATTCCAGAAGCTATCCACGTCATTTCCTATGGGGGTAATGGCCCCCATGCCGGTTACTACGACTCTTCTCTTCATACCATCTCTCCTTATATAGCCATGCCGCCATCCACGCTGATCACCTGACCAGTAATGTATCCGGCTCCTTCTGATGCCAGAAAGGCTACCGCATCAGCAACATCTTCTGTTGTTCCAAAACGTTTCATGGGGATCTGTTCCAAAGAGAACTCCTTTACGGAATCAGACAGCGCATTCGTCATATCTGTCATTATAAATCCCGGTGCTACTGCATTCACCGTAATTCCTCTGTTTGCTGTCTCTCTGGCAAATGATTTGGTGATTCCGATTACGCCCGCCTTGGCTGCGCAGTAATTAGCCTGGCCTGCATTGCCTAACAC
This sequence comes from uncultured Lacrimispora sp., assembly GCA_964402355.1. Lineage (GTDB taxonomy): Bacteria > Bacillota > Clostridia > Lachnospirales > Lachnospiraceae > Lacrimispora. The sequence goes on along the minus strand of CAYOCB010000011.1, from coordinate 18,984 downwards.
ACCGGATACTGACGAAATATTTATGATTCTTCCGCTTTTCTGCCTGATCATCTGTCGGGATACATGCTTCATGCAGTTAAATACTCCTTTTAAGTTAATATTGATCACTGCATCAAAATCTTCCTCTGACATCTTCATAAGCAGGTTATCCCTTGTGATTCCGGCATTATTAACCAGAATATCCAGTTTCCCGTGTTTTTTGATGATACCATCTAAAAAGGCACCCGCATTCTCATAATCCGATACATTGCACTGAACGGCTTCCGCCTTACCGCCTTTTTCTTCAATTTCCTTAACGACTTCCAGGGCCTTTGATTCAGAACCATTATAATTCACGATCACTGTTGCACCCTGCCCTGCCAGTTTTACGGCGATTGCCCGCCCGATCCCCCTGCCGGCTCCGGTCACGACTGCTACCTTTCCATCTAACATTCTGGTTTCCTCCATTATTATATATCTGATAGTTTTTCCATATCTTCCAGTTTTTCTATATTAAAGACTTTTACATCTCTGGTAATCTTTTTCATAAATCCAGACAGGGTCTTGCCCGGTCCGATTTCAATAAAGGTATCCACTCCATCCTTTAACATGGTTTCCATACTTTGCTGCCAGCGTACGGAGGAAGATACCTGTCTGATAAGCAGAGGCTTTACCATTTCTTTATCCGTCACATACTGTGCGGTTACATTAGCCACATAGGGGATCCTGGGTTTATTGATCTTTACTCCCTTTAATACCTCCCCCAGCTTTTCGCCTGCACCGGCAAGCATGGCAGAATGGAACGGGCCGCTGACATTTAACATCAGGGCACGTTTTGCTCCTGCTGCCAAAAGCTTTTCATTGGCCTCTTCCACAACCTCTTTTTTTCCTGATATAACGACCTGCCCCGGACAGTTATAATTGGCGATCTGGACTCCTTCCATACCGCTCAGTACTTCTTCGATCTTTGAAGCATCCAATGCTAGAATTGCTGCCATGGCTCCGATTCCTGCGGGAACAGCCTCCTGCATGAGAATACCTCTCTGCCTTACTGTCCCAATAGCATCCGCATCACTCATCACACCGGCAGCGGCAAGCGCACAATATTCTCCCAGGCTTAAACCGGCAGCCACATCTGGTCTGATACCTTTTTCAGCTTCCAGTACCCGCATCATGGCGATGCTGGTCGTAACCATTGCTGCCTGTGTATATTCCGTAACATCAAGCCGGTCATTCTTATTAAAACATAATTGCGGCATGGAAAAATCCAGGAGCCCGGAAGCCATATGGTATATTTCTTTTCCAATCTTTGTCTGCTCATAAAAATCCTGGCCCATCCCACAGTACTGCGCGCCCTGACCTGGGAAAATAAATGCGATCCTGCTCATAATCTAAACTCCTCTTTATCGGCCAAGCAGCTTCTCTGCCTGTTCCATCATCTCATTAATCATTTCTTTGCAGGTCTGCTCTTTGCTGATCATTCCTGCTATCTGGCCGGCCATAACCGTACCGTTTGTAATATCCCCCTCCTGGACTGCCTTTCTTAATTGTCCCAGAGTCAGATATTCCAATTCTTCAAAAGACTTGCCTTCCTGTTCCAGTTTGGCATACTCTCTTGTCATCTGGTTTCTTAAACACCTTACCGGATGACCATGAGAACGTCCGGTAACTGCAGAATCAATATCCTTTGCCTTGATAATCCTCTGTTTATAATTTTCATGAACAATGGCTTCCTTTGAAACTACAAATCTGGTTCCAATCTGAACTGCTTCGGCACCCAGCATAAAAGCCGCAGCAACTCCTCTTCCATCTGCAATACCTCCTGCAGCGATTACGGGAATAGAGACTGCATCCACCACCTGAGGTACCAGAGTCATGGTCGTCTGTTCCCCAATATGTCCGCCTGACTCACTGCCTTCCGCTACCACCGCATCCGCACCGTAACGCTCCATTCTCTTAGCCAAAGCTACAGAAGCTACCACAGGAATCACTTTGATACCGGCTGCCTTCCACATCTCCATATACTTTTCCGGATTTCCGGCTCCGGTAGTCACTACCTTGATGCCTTCCTCCACAATAACCTTTGCCACATCCTCTGCATGAGGGCTTAACAGCATGACATTGACACCAATAGGTTTACTGGTCAGCTCCTTTGCCTTGCGGATTTCCGCACGGACTATCTCACCAGGGGCGTTTGCCCCTCCAATCAGTCCCAGGCCTCCTGCTTCTGATACAGCGGCAGCCAGGTGATGCTCTGCCACCCAGGCCATACCGCCTTGGATAATGGGATATTCCACTCCCAAAAGTTTCGTAATTCTTGTTTTCATTACGCTTCCACGCCCTTTGCTTTTAAATAGTCCATAACCTGAGAAACCGTAGTAAGCTTCTCCAGGTCTTCCGATGGGATCTCTACAGAATACTCATCCTCAAGAGCCATAACCAGCTCAAATAAATCCAGGGAATCTGCACCTAAATCCTCTTTAAATGAAGACCCGGCCGTAATGGTATCTGCCTCTACATTTAACTGTTCTGCTATGATTTCCTTCATTTTCTCTAACATAATTCAATCTCCTCTATCCATGATTTATATTTTATGCTATTACTTTGATTTCCAAAGTATTAGTCAGAATAATTACCACTCCAAAAGAGTGGCTCCCCAGGTCAGCCCTGCGCCAAAGCCGGCAAGTATCAGCTTATCTCCCCGCTGTAATTTTCCTTCCCGGTTCATCTCATCAAGAAGAAGCGGTATCGTCGCTCCTGATGTGTTTCCATACCGGTCCAGATTAACTGGAAATTTCTCCATGGGTAACTTAAGCCTCTTTGCGATGGATTCAAAAATCCGGTAATTTGCCTGATGCAGGATGAAGTATTTAATTTCATTAATATCGGTGCCGCTGTCTGAAAGCACCTTCTTAATGGCATCCGGTACACTTTTGACAGCGAATTTAAAAACTTCCTGGCCATCCATGGTCATATATCCAAGCTCCGGCTTCTTCCCTGTCAGGAAGTTGCCTGTGGTCCGCCCTCCGCATTCCAGAGCGCTTCCCCTGCTGCCATCCGAACCCATTGTCATGTAAAGACTTCCGCTCTCATCCGCCCGGACAACAGCAGCTCCTGCTCCGTCACCGAACAGGACACAGGTGCTTCTGTCATTCCAGTCGATAAGCTTGCTTAATGTATCCGCACCGATAATCAGCCCTGTCTTATAAATCCCTGCCTGAAAAAAGCTGTGGACCGTATTAAGGGCAAAGACAAATCCTGAGCAGGCTGCGCTGATATCAAAAGCCACAGCATGAAACGCTCCGATTGCCGCCTGTACCTCGCAGGCACCGCTTGGTAAACAGCAGTCCGCAGAAGATGTTGCCAGAATAATGATCTCCAGCTCTTCCGGTGCCACACCGGCATTCTTAAGGGCTTGTCTGGCAGCCTCTGATGCCAGACAAGTGGTTCCGGACTGCTCCAATGCAATCCGTCTCTCCCTGATTCCTGTCCTGGTCCGTATCCATTCATCACTAGTATCCACAATCTTTGCCAGATCGTCGTTTGTCACCACCTGGTCCGGAACAGCAGAACCTGTTCCAATAATTTTTGTAGTCATATTATTTCCCCCATTCATGCCATCACCGACCGGGTTATTCTCCGGAACCGTCAATCCGCATGCTGCGTTGGATTATTTTATCAATCAAATATTTTGAATTTCAAAATAATTTTATAAAAAGAAACGTCACTTGTCAAGAGAAATTTTTATAATTCTCTTTTAATCAGATATTGATACACCTCTCTTTTGCTGATTCCTCTGTCTTTTGCCACCAGGCGCATGGCTTCTTTCCGGTCCATTCCCCGGCCTTCATAAAGTTCCATATGTTCTTCTATGGACATCTCCCGGGAAGCCATGGATTTTTCTTCTTTTTTCTCCTGTATAGTCTTTCCCTCTATGACAATGACACACTCTCCCCTGGGTTCTTCCTCTTCATAAGCTTTCAATGCTTCCTCAAAGGTAGTCCTAAACGCAGTCTCAAACTTCTTTGTAAGCTCCCTGCATATGGTGATTCTCCTATTCCCCAGTGCACCGTAAAGCGCCGCCAGAGTCTTTACCAGCCGGTGAGGTGCTTCATAAATGACTATGGTTCTGGTTTCGTCCTTAAGCTCCTCCAGAATCCACAGTTTCTCCTTTTTATCAGCCGGCAGAAATGCCTCAAAACAAAAACGACGTGTGGCAAGACCTGAAAGAGTCAGAGCTGTTATGCAGGCCGCCGGACCCGGAAGAGAGGTAAGTTCGATTCCTGCCTCATAGCACTGGCGCACCAGCTCCTCACCCGGATCAGAAATGCCGGGAGTTCCCGCATCTGTAATGAGCGCTACGGTAACGCCCTCCTTCATCTGTTCCACCAGATAACGGGCTTTCTCCACCTTATTGAACTCATGGTAGCTGGTCATAGGCGTTTTAATATTAAAATGATTCAGAAGCTTGATGCTGTGGCGGGTATCCTCTGCCGCGATCAGATCCGCTTCTTTTAAGGTATTCAATACCCTCAGGGTAATATCGTCAAGATTCCCTATGGGTGTCGCACATAAATATAATTTTCCCTTATTCTCTTCCACTGTTCTTACTCCTGGCTGCTGCTTAATAACCATAAATGGTATATATCTCATCCGTATAAACACCTGGTTCTTTATAAACAATGACCGGGGCCTCTACCTTGATCATAGATTTTCCTCCCCGCACCGCTTCAATCAGAACCATGTTGGCTTCCTTCTCCACAAACGGATGGACCATCTTCATCCGCTTAGGCTCCAGGCGGTAATTCTTTAAAGCCGAAATAATCTCAATCAGCCGGTGAGGCCGGTGGACCATGTAAAACCGTCCGCCTGGCCGCAAAAGTCTTGCTGCCTCCCTTGTCACATCATCAAGGGTGCATAACACCTCATGACGGGCAATGGCCTTCGGCATATCCGGATTCTTAAGGCCATGCGCATCATTCATATACGGGGGATTGGATGTTACTACGTCAAAGGAAGCTGCGCCAAATAAACAGCTGGCTTCCTTTATATCTCCTGTAACTATGTTAATTTTATCTTCCAGATGGTTTAAGGCCACGCTCCGCCTGGCCATTTCCGCCATTTCTTCCTGTATCTCCAGTCCGGTATAATGAATTCCCTGATATCTGGCCTCTAAAAGGATTGGGATGATTCCCGTGCCTGTTCCCAGATCCACTGCCATCTCCCCAGCTTTCACCGAAGCAAATCCGGAAAGGAGGACTGCATCCATACCAAAACAGAAACCGCTGCTGTTCTGAATTATCCTATATCCGTTTCTCTGCAGATCATCAATACGTTCATTTTCCTTTAAATCAATTGTCATCTAACTTGGACTTTCCCTCTTTTTTCTCCAGGTCTTCCAAAGCCTTTAATTCTGCATCCGTCACCTGATTCTTGTCCCGCCGGCGCCTTGGCTTGAATTTAAGCTGTTCCACTTTGTATTCCCGGATTTCCTTTTCATCCTTTATGGAAACAACCACCTTTACCAGCTGCCTTAAGACACTGACCGAGTGTACCTCTCCTTTTAATCCCTCATCGGTCGTTACGTAATCCCCTACATTGGGAAGCTTGCTGTTAAGCTCTTCATAGGTCTCCTCTTCATTTTTAAGGCAGCACATAAGCCTCCCGCAGACTCCGGATATCTTGGTAGGATTTAAGGACAGATTCTGTTCCTTTGCCATCTTTATGGACACCGGTATGAATTCCGAAAGATAGGAATGACAGCACAGGGTTCTGCCGCAGATGCCGACTCCTCCCACAATTTTGGTCTCATCCCTGACTCCCACCTGACGAAGTTCGATCCTGGTCTTAAAAACAGATGCCAGATCCTTTACCAGCTCTCTGAAATCGATTCTTCCATCTGCAGTAAAATAAAACAGTACTTTATTATTATCAAACGTATATTCTGCATCAATGAGCTTCATCTGAAGACCATGCTTTTGAATCTTTTCCTTGCAGATCTTAAAAGCATCCTTTTCTTTCTCATGATTTCTTTTTTCCACTTCATCGTCCGCATTGGTTGCCATGCGGATGACCGGCTTTAAGGGCTGAACCACCTTATCATCTTCCACTTCCCGGCTTCCCAGTACTACGTAACCATATTCGATTCCCCTTGCAGTCTCCACAATAACATGATCCCCTGTGCGGACTTCCAGATTCATCGGATCAAAATAATAGATCTTCCCTGCGTTACGAAATCTTACTCCAATTACATTTATCATTCATCAATTCTCCTTCATAACAAGCAGCATGAGCTCCACAGCCAGTTCCATATTGACATTGGCCTCCAGACGGATCCTGGCTTTGTCAATGGCCTGTAAGATTCTCTCAATGCCATCATAAGCGCTGGCAGCGCTCATTACCTTTATTGTATTATATTCTTCCCTGAAAACCAGAAGATTGATATCCTGCGTTACCTTATACATTAAGATATCCCGGTACCAGACCTGCATAAAATCAAGGCATTCAAAGATATCCAGGTTCTCATCTTTCATCTTTTTAATGTAAAAAAGCAATTCTATAATATCCATATCCTTTAAATGTTTCAGCATATGAAGCAGCTCCGTATACATCTGTTGAAAATCCTCAGAAGAAGCCAGGTAAATAGCCCTTCCTAAATTTCCTCTGGCAAAAGCTGCATAGATATCTGCCTTATTCTCACCAATGCCCAGAGACCCCGTCAGGTAAGATCTTACTACTGAATCATTCAGAGGTTTCAGCTTGATCTGAATACATCTTGATAAAATGGTTGGCAGAAATACCTCCTGATTAGTGGTGAGAAGCATGATAACGGCATAGGATGGCGGTTCTTCAATGGTCTTTAAGATCGCATTCTGGGCCTGGACCGTCATTTTTTCCGCTTCATCCACAATATAGACCTTATAATAACTGCTATATGGGCGTATCATAATAGTATCCTGGATCTGTTTCCTGACATCGTCAACACCAATGCTTCCGGGTTTTTCATGCGTCACATAAACCAGATCCGGATGGTTCCCACTCATCACCTGCTTACAGGCATGGCACTTCATACAAGGCTCGCTCAGTCCCTTTTCACAGAGAAGTGTCATAGCAAATGCATTAGCCAGTGATTTACGCCCCATCCCGGCCTCACCAGTGAGAATATACGCATGGGAGACATGATTTGACTCAATGGCCTTCTTAAAATGTTCTTTTATTCGTTCATGGCCGATGATATCCTGAAACCCTGGCATAGAGACACCTCCCAACCGCTGTTGTCCAATCCGGCTTCCCAAACAGTTCCAACAGGAAAACGAATTAAAGTAATTATAACATAGAACTTTTATCACCACAAGAAAGAAGTAATGGCAAATGCTTTATGCCAAAATCTCTGCTCATTACAGGCAATGATTTAGAAAAAATCCGTTTCGTTTTTTTACTTTCTACTGCTATTTTACTTATCATGAGTAAAAACGCTTTTTGTAGAAATTATATAAATAAAACAAGGGCGTTTCTTAATAACATACCAATTATTCCCAATAATGGCAAGATAATTACCCTCCCATGTATCAATATCACTTTCTTTTTGCTACATATTATAAAATTTTTGCACACATAATTTTTTTTAAGTTGAGATTATAGTTTCAGTAAAGTATACTGAAAAGAGAAGGTATGACTTGTTTATAAATATTACAAATAGGGGATGATTTAAATATTAGGAATCGTAATCGCAGATGATGAAAAAAAGATATGTAAGCTGATCGAATATTTAATTGATTGGGATGGGATTGGTTTAAAGCTTCTGGGCGTTGCTTATGATGGCATTTCCGCACTTCAGCTGATTCAGGAAAAGAAACCTGATATTCTGCTGACAGATATCAGAATGCCGGGAATGGACGGACTGAAATTAATTGAAGAGGCGAAAAAACAGAATGATTCTCTTAAATGTATTATTATCAGCGGATATAAGGACTTCCAGTACGCACAGCAGGGCATACGGTACGGGGTACGGGATTATCTTCTCAAACCCATCAATCAGGAGGACTTAACCCGTACATTAAAGAAACTGGTAAAAGAGACAAACGAACAAATAAGCAGCCAGGCCGCCCAAATACACATGCAGGAGAAAATACGAAGCTATTCCGATGAGTTTAAAAGAGCGTTCTTAAAAATCGTTCTGGATCAGAAACCGGAAGAAAAACCGGAAAACGTTTTAAGAGAAGTCCAGAAGATCAATTCCACAGAAGTCATTGACAGCACCGGAAGATGTCTTATAGTAAAACCGGATATTGAGTTCAGGAAATTTACAAAAGAGTGCTACCAGCTCCTTATTGATAAGACCAGTGAAATTCTTCAGGTTGAATTTTCCCCGGTTTGCAAAGAATTGATCATAGAAGCAGCCGATGAAGGTATATTTTTATTGCTCTTTCAGGAACAACTGGAACGGGAAGAGCTGTTAAAGGCAGCTAACCATGTAAGAGACCGGGTATTAGGGCTTCAGGATCTGTTTCCAAAGATTTATTTTACAGTCATAATCAGTGAACCGGCAGAAACTGCAAAAGAACTGGTCCTTCATATTCAAAGCTGCAGGATTTCCATGTACAACCGGATGCTCACAGGGAATCCTGTAATTGAAGAATCAAAACCCCCTGTCATGAATCCGGATAAACTGCATTCCCTGAACCAGGATCTGAAACAGCTTTTAGATTCCAGGCCTGAAGTTTTTGAATCCGACGACATAAAAGCCTGTTTAATCGAAGCGGGACGCAGGATACAAAGAACAAAAGATCTCTCAGGACTAGATATCAAAATGGTGCTGCTAAATCTGGCCCATTATTATATGGACTGGTTCATGCAGTTAGACCCCTCCTTTAATGGAAATGGAAAAATTGCCTGCTTTTCCGATATGTATGAACATTGCATTTCCATTGACCAGGCTTTTGAACTGTTAGAAAAGGTTGTCTCTGAAGCTCTGCAGGAAGTCATGGATAACTTAAAAAATAAGGAAATCAAACCGATCGCCTATGCAAAACAGTATATTGAAGAAAACAAAGGCATCAATATCAAGTTGGAGGAGCTTGCCAGAACGGTGGGCTTCAGTTATGCCTATTTCTCATCCCTGTTTAAAAAAGAAACCGGAAAAACATTAACGGAATATATCCAGATGGTAAGGATCGAGACTGCCAAAAAGCTTCTGGTGGAGAAAGAACGCAGCATCAGCGAAATCGCAGAAATGGTCGGATACAACGATATCAAGTTTTTTACAAAGCAGTTTAAGAAAACATTGGGAATCTCACCGAATGAATACCGCAAAATGTTTCTGGAACGATAAATCAAGGAGGAAATCCTTTGAAAAGACATTGGCTGAAAAAACGGATTCTGATCTGGACAGGATTTTTGCTGTTCTGGACAGGACTCTCGGTTATTCTTCTCTTTATTCTTTTATTAAAACCGGACTTTGCAAAAACAGTTCCGTATGCATGTGCGGTGTGGGGGATGCTTTTAGGCCTTCTCCTGCTGCTGATTTTTGGCAAGATCCAGATTATAGAACCCCTGCAGACAATCCGCATAAAAATAGAACTCTTTAATGAAGGAATGATCTTTACAGAAATCTTTAAAAGCCTGGAAGGATTCTCACCGGATACGGATGCCCTGCTTTCAAAGATTCACACCATACTGGACAAGGATAAAATTATCGAAAATGCAAAACAGCAGGCTAGATATCTTGCCCTGCAGAACCAGATCAATCCGCATTTTCTCTATAATGTGCTGGAATCCATCCGTTCTGATGCGATTATTGCCGGAGTTCCTGAAATCGGAAAAATAACAGAAGCTCTAGCCGTATTCTTCCGCTACACCACATCTAAAATGGAGAATCTGGGCACCCTGCAGGAAGAACTGGCAAATGTAGAAAATTATTTTATGATTCAGAAATACCGTTTTGACGATAAACTGGAATGGAAGGTCAAATTACCGTCTGCTGACGAAGACATTCTCAAAACCCCTATCCCAAAGCTTACCCTGCAGCCAATTGTGGAAAATGCAATCAAGCACGGATTAGAGCCTAAGGTTGAAGGCGGAACCGTAATGATCGACATAGAGCACAGTGAACATGTCCTGTATATTTCCGTCATTGATGACGGTATTGGTATTGAAGAGGCAAAACTGGGACGGCTGAATGAAAAACTGGCCCGGATGGATTCCGGGGAAAGCTCTGCCAATGAAGGAGGAAAAGGAGGAATCGCTCTCATTAACGTAAATTCCAGAATACGCCTGCTTATGGGTGATGAATATGGAGTCCATATCTTCAGCACACCAGGGATCGGGACCGAAGTCTGCCTGACACTGCCGTATATGTTTGAACAGACAGAAGGGATTGAATGATGAAAAAAGAAGTGCTCCGTTATGAAAACATACATTGTTCCCAGGATAACCAAACCTATTTAAACGGCCTTTTCTTTCGCGCATTTGAAGGCCAGATCTGCTGTGTCATCGTTAACAATATCATTGAAAAAGATTATTTCCTGCGGCTTTTGTATGGTAATTTAAAACCAAGCTATGGCTGGACCTATTTTGAAGGAAAAAAAATAGTTTCATTAAAAATGCAGGAACAGATTCAGAAACAGATTGCATTTATCGGGCGCAATAAGGGTACCTTTGCCGAATTAAGTGTGGCAGAAAATATTTTTGTAGCAAACGGCAGAGTACAATGGTGGGAACGGGTAAAACCGCTTTGTACAGATGCATCGGAACGTTTGAAGGAGTTAGGAATTGACATTCCCCTGTTGGAAAAGGCCCACATGCTGGATATCGGTCAAAAAAAGCAGGTAGAATTATTGCGTGCATACATTTCAGGCTATCATTTAGCCATCATTACGGATATCGAAATCATTATGACGGAAAAACAGCTTAAAAATTTTTTCAGCCTTGTGGATAAATTAAAAAAGCTGGGAATGACTTTTATCTATGTAGTAAACAGTTCGACTAAATTGTATGAATATGCAGATGATATAACCATTATCAAAAAAGGCAGAACCATCGGCCATATGAACCGTGAAAACTTTTTCAAATCCCAGACCTATATGGAATTGTTTGAAAAGACGAAAAAAAATACCTTAAATAAACCTGTTTTGTCTGAAAAAGAAATTGATAAAAAAACTGTTCTGGAATTTAAAAATGTGAAATTACCTGGCCTGCCTGTCTTAAATATGACCCTGAATGCAGGAGAAGTGTTAAATATCCTGGATCTTGATTCTACCGAATGCAGAAATATCCTTCCGATCCTGCAGGGTGAATGCGGATTTGAATCCGGCAGGATTTTATTAAATGGCAGCGATTACTCATTCCGTTCTGTTCATCAGTCCATCCGGGACGGAATCGCTTTTATCGAGGCAAGACCCCTGGAAGAGATGCTGTTTACGGATATGACTATCTTAGATAACCTGCTTCTTATGCTTCAACTGAAAAAACAAGGCGTTTTTGCAAAGAAGAAATATAAGAAAATGATACGTCATCTGCTGGAAGGCATATTCAGTGAAGAAGAATTGTCTGAAAAAGTCTGCACTGCAAGCGGCGGATGTAAATTAAAGCTTCTATATTACCGCTGGATCTTTGTCCGTCCTCAGGTCCTTGTCTGCATAAAACCTTTTTCTTCCGTCGATTTTCAGATGCGTCAGATTACCATTCATCTGCTGAAAGAAGTACTGAAGTCCGGCATTGCGGTCATGGTCATAACGAACCAGATTGCAGAAGCTTACACGATGGAAGGAAAGAATATCAAGTTCCATCATGGAAACATTACAATGGATTAGAGATTAAATACGGTCGTAATATTTTTGTGAACTTTCACCATAAAAGAGCCTTTAAATATATTTTTATAAGGCTCTTTTATCAATATTTTTATTAAAATCGAAAAATATACCCCCATTTAGCACAAAATATACCATTGTTACCCCCCTTGTTTACTGTTAAAATAACAATACATAGCATTCATTAATCATTCTATCAAAAGGATAGACAGTAAGAAGGGAGATTTAAAATGAAAAAAAGAAAACTTTTATCCATGCTGTTAGTTTCTGCAATGATGGTATCGTTAGCAGGCTGTGGACAAAAACAAGCACCCACTACCACGGAAAAGGCTTCTGAAGCACCTGCTGCCACGGAAAAAGCTTCTTCCGAAGCACCTGCTGCCACGGAAAAAACCGGAGAAGACATCACGGTCGGTGTAATTTTAAAAACACTTTCCAGTGAATATTGGGGATATGTTGCAGCCGGTGTAAAAGCGGCATCTTCAGATCTGGGAGTTAATGTTGAATTACAGGGACCGGCTTCTGAAACATCCTATGATGAACAGAACAATATGATTGAAACAATGCTTTCCGGCGGAGTCGATGCCTTTGTCATTTCTCCATTGCAATCTGAATCAGTAGCAAGCGTGATCGGTGATGTAACGATACCTGTTGTAACCGTTGATACTGATGCTGAAATTCCCGGAAAAGTATCCTTTGTAGGAACCGGTAATGATAACGCAGCTTATCAGGGCGGTGTATTTGCTGCCCAAAAAGCCGGAAAAGGTGCAAAAGCTGTAATCATCGGCGGTGTAGAAGGAAATGCCACCAGTGATGCCCGTCAGGCAGGATACACAAAAGCTATGGAAGAAAACGGGATCGATGTTGTGTCTGTACAGTATGCACAGTCCAATCCTGATACGGCAGCCAATGTTATGGAAAACATGATCACTGCCCAGGGCGGAGACATCCAGATCGTTTTATGCCACAACGATGATACTGCTGCCGGTGCAGCCAATGCCTGCAAACAGAGCGGACTGGATAATGTCATCATCGTCGGTTTTGACGGCTGCCAGAGCGGTGTTCAAAACGTTATTGACGGTACAGTAACTGCTACCTGTGCACAGGCTGCCTTCTCCATGGGCTATCAGGCCGTTGAAACAGCTGTAAAGGCTGTAAAGGGACAGGCTGTTGAGGAATTCGTAGATACCGGATGTGAAGTTGTATCCTCTGAAAATGCAGAAGATTATATGGTAACACTGAAAGGTTACCTGCAATAATTTCATTTGACTGTTATAGGAAAGGTTTGGCGGCATTATGAGTAAATATTTAATTGAACTTAAAAATGTAACGAAACGCTTCCCTGGAGTTGTCGCACTGCGTAACATGTCTTTGCAGATCAGGCCTGGAGAAATCCATGGCCTGATCGGCGAAAACGGTGCCGGAAAATCAACTTTGATCAAAACACTGACCGGTGTAAACATCCCAGAAGAAGGTTCCATTTACATTGACGGAAATAAGGTATCTTTTAAGAATCCAAATGAAGCTACTGCTGCGGGAATTGCCTGCGTATATCAGGAATTGAATATTGTAAAGCTCCTTTCCGTTACAGATAACATTTTCATTAATAAGGCCCTGAAAAAGAATGGAAGCCCCTTTTTAGATTATCCTAAAATGCATGAAATTGCACATGAAGTTATGCTGTCTCTGGGACAGGATATCGATGTAAAAAAAGAATGCGGTAATTATGGAATGGGAATCCTGCAAATGGTTGAAATTGCAAAAGCTGTCCTGATCGACGCAAAACTTATTATCATGGATGAACCCACATCCAGCCTGGGTGAAAAAGAAGTAGAACAGTTAATGAAAACGGTCCGTTCGTTAAAAGATAAGGGTATTGCGATCCTGTTTGTCTCCCACAAGCTGGAGGAACTGTTTGAATTATGCGACCGGGTTACGGTTATGAGAGATGGAGAACATATACTAACAAAGAATACTACTGAACTGGATAATGATTCTTTAATAGCCGCAATGGTTGGCAGGACATTAGAGAATCAGTTTCCAAAAATTGAAATAGAACCCGGTACGGAAGCTCTCCGGGTGGAACATCTGAATTCCGCAGGTGTTTTAAAGGACATAAATTTTAATGCATACCATGGAGAAATTCTTGGATTTGCCGGTTTAGTAGGCGCTGGCAGAACAGAGACCTTCCGAGCCCTATTTGGTGCTGATCCCCATGACAGCGGTGATATATATGTAAACGGAAATAAAGTAAACATAAAATCACCAAAAGATGCAATCCGTCACGGAATCGCTTTTTTAACTGAAGACCGGAAAGGACAGGGACTTGTTCTTTCACAATCTGTCCGCACGAACCTGATGCTCAGTAATATGAAAAACTGTACGAAAGGCCTTTTCTTTAATGAGAAACAGATCGATCAGATGGCAGAGGAAAATATTAATGACTTAAAAATTAAAACCCCGACTTCCAATGAGGTGGTGGGACTGTTGTCTGGCGGCAATCAGCAAAAGGTTGTCATTGGAAAATGGATTAATACAAATGCAGACATCTATATATTTGACGAACCTACAAGAGGCATTGATGTCGGTGCTAAGGTGGAAGTTTACAATGTCATGAACCGTCTGGTCAGCGCTGGAAAATGCGTTATCATGATTTCTTCCGAGTTACCGGAAATAATTGGTATGAGTGACAGAGTCATCGTCATGAGAGAAGGGAAGATCATGGGAGAAATTTCTAAAAAAACAGATGATTTAAATCAGGAAAAAATCATGAAAGCTGCTTGGGGAGGCGAAATTTAATGAACACAAAAAAATTAAAAGATGTAATTGGAAAGGTAGCGCCTTTACTGGCCTTGATACTTTTATTCATTATTTTATCAGTGGCATCAGATAAATTTATGACGCTTAATAATATGATGAATATTTTAAGGCAGACAGCTGTTAATGGTCTGATATCTGCAGCCATGCTGGTCGTTCTGATTACAGCAGGCATTGATTTATCGGTTGGTGCGAATGCAATTCTATGTGCCTGTATGATGGGTATGTTAAAGACCTACTTAGGTGTAACAAATCCATTGATATTAATACTGGTATGTATTGCCACCGGTGTTTTTGTTGGATTCTTAAACGGTATCCTGTTAACGAAAATGCATCTGCCCCATCCATTCGTATCTACTCTGGGTATGAAAAACGTACTTTGCGGCATGGCACTTCTGGTTGTTGCAACAAAAACCATTTCAGACTTCCCGGCCGCCGTTACATTTTTAGGTTCCAGTAATTTATTTAAAGTATCCGGAGGATTTTCTGGCATTCCTCTTTGCTTTATCATACTTATCCTTATTTACATTGTTTTTCATTTCTTTTTAAACAAAACCGCACTGGGAAGAATGGTATATTGTGTTGGAGGCAACCCGGAAGCCGCCCGTCTTTCAGGAATCAATTCTGATAATGTATTGATCTTTGTTTACAGCCTGTCCGGGTTTATGTGTGCCATAGCTGGTCTCGTGATCGTAGGACGCTCAGCTGTTGCCAATCCATCCGCAGCAATCTCTCCATATGATACAGATGCAATTGCTGCATGTATCATCGGCGGTGCCTCCTTCATGGGAGGAAAAGGAACCATCTGGGGAACCCTGATCGGCGCCCTGATGATCTCCACCATCCGGAATGGTTTAACACTTTTGAATACATCAAGCTCCGTTCAATATATTGTAATCGGTCTTGTAATTATAGCTGCCGTATTTATTGATGTAACAAGATCACGTATGGAAGCAAAAGCCAAAAGGCTTGCAGCTAAATAAAAATTTTCCTTATATTTTTTATAAAATAAGCATGAAGGATTACCAGTATCCATTGGTACCCTTCATGCTTATTTTCAACTACATTCTGTGTTCTTTCCCACTGCCTTTGAGATTTCTTCCAGGCAATTTTCCAGATTGTGATTATTAAAACGTTTTCCAATTCCGCATCTTTTTAAGTTTTCTTCTTTAAAATCCTCCTCATCTGCCAGAAACCTTCTGCAAAGTTCCTTATATCCGGGAATCTTCTGGTTTCTCTCTCTCTCAACAGCCCTTATAAGCCGTTCTCCATCATCTACCTCAATGTAAACAGGAAACAGCCTGTCCTCTCCAAAATATGCCCTGGTTTTTTCATAGGATTCCAGGGTTCCAATCATCAGATAACCATTCTCTCCTGCCAAATCGATCTGCCCGTCATCCACTGTAAAATAGCTCCATGGCCCGTAAATGGTCTGATATGTCCGTTCTTCGATCAGCTTATGCTCCTTGCGGAATTCTTCCAGCTTTTCCCTGGAGGTAAAGTAATATTCCACTCCTTCTTTTTCCCCGGCCCGAATAGGTCTGGTCGTATATAAAATAACTTTTTTTAACTGAGGATGTCTTTCCAGTAGTTTTTTATAAATCGTATCCTTTCCAGAGGCACTCTTTCCCATCACATAAAATATCTTACCCATTTTATCTACTCCCGTTTTTCATTCTGTTTTTCAATAGCCATCACTGACAACATTGATCATTCCCCCATTTTCATCCTTCATTCCCTGTACCGGAAGTCCCAGTTCCCTGTATTTTATAATTAAATCTATTATATCCCGGTTCAAAACCTCTCCCGGTGCTACAATTGGTATTCCGGGAGGATATAAGTAAATAAATTCCGCAGATACTTTCCCCTCGCCATTGGAAATAGAGACTTTATATACAGGCGCATCCATGGCCTGAGCAATGGTCATCAAACTTTCCGGCTTTCCCACCCTGACTGGAAATGAGCTGTCTCTGCATTCAGGACTTTCACTCTTTTCAAGTTCATTATCAAGTTCAGAATCAATTTCAAGCAGTGCAGTGCAGAGCCGTTCAAACCCCGCCCCGGTATCTGCCAGGGTGGTTATGGCAGTTACATAATCCGGACCGCACATCTCCATCTCCAGGTGAAATTCTTTTCTTAACCGGTCATCAAGCCAGGTTCCTGATATTCCTGTACCTTTTGCAGAAATGATTATTTTGGAGGTATCCACATCATAGACACCATAACTTCCTTTTACCTGTTCTGAAAAAAGCCGAAGCCGTTTCATTCCGGACAGCCTTTTTCGTACCCCCTTAAGCCTTTTAGAAAACTGATCCATCTGAACACTCCCCTCTCCAGACATATAACGGATACAGTTTTCAATTCCTGCCATCATTACGTAAGATGGACTGCTGGTCTGATACATATGCACATAGCGGTCAATCCGATCCAGGTCCACATATCCTTCTCTGATGTGCATAAGAGCTGTCTGAGTGAAGGATGGAAGCGTTTTATGAAGACTCTGAATCACCACATCCGCCCCAAGCTCCAATGCTGAAACCGGAAAATCTCTTTTATTCCCATAAGAAAAATGAGCTCCATGAGCTTCATCCACAATCAGAGGCAATTGAAACCGGTGCACTATTCTGGAAATAGCTTGAATATCCGATACTACTCCGTCATAAGTTGGAGATACCACAAGCACAGCCTGAATCTCCGGGTGATTCATCAACATTTCTTCTATATTTCCTGGTAATAATCCACCCTGCATACCAAATTCCGGTATCAATTGTGGATAAATATATTCCGCCTTTAACTGATTGAGGAAAACTCCATGATATGCTGATTTATGACAATTCCTGCTCATAAGAATGGTTCCGCCGTTTGAAACGGTTCCGCTTATGGCACTGAGAATTCCGCAGCTGCTTCCATTCACCAGATAATAAGTTTTATCGCTACCATAAATCTTTGAAGCCCACTCCATGGATTCCTTTAAAATTCCTTCCGGATGGTGCAGATTATCAAAACCATCGATCTCTGTAATATCAATAAAAAAAGGATTTGGAAAATTCAGAGCAAATATTTCTCTACACTGTCTCTTATGACCTGGCATATGAAATGGATAAAAGTCCGATTTTCCATATTCAATCAATCTCTTCATTAAATTGGGGGTTTCATTCATTGTATAAACCTCCTTTCTTATGTACGAACCACTGATTCAGACCATTGATCTTCTGCAGTATTACAAATTCGTATTTAAGTATAACATCCTTATCTCTTCTTTACAATTTTTTCTAACAGCGCTATAATACATTTTGGATATCATAAAGGAGTGATAATATGAGATTAATAGAGTTTAAAATGGAACGCCCTGGTCTGGTAAAGGCCGGAGATGAAGTTCAGATCATAGAACGGGAAGGAACCAGCAGCTACAGTTATATTATCGATCCTGCCGTAGCTATGTCCGGTTGTTACATGGGCCGGGACCGTATCAAATCCGATCATGGTATTGTAAAGGAAATAAAGCACAATGAACGGGGTTATTACGTCATAGTAGAATTCGATGAATAATACTGTCTCATCAAAACTTTAGTAAACTAAAAAGCCCTGAAACATCACTGTTTCAAGGCTTGTCCTGAGACACCGGGGATTCGAACCCCGGACAACTTGATTAAAAGTCAAGTGCTCTACCACCTGAGCTAGTATCCCATATGCCCAAAGCCGGAATCGAACCAGCGACACGAGGATTTTCAGTCCTCTGCTCTACCAACTGAGCTATCTGGGCTCACGTACTTACAAGTACATTACTCATAAAATTACTCAAAAAAATTGCGGGGGCAGGATTTGAACCTGCGACCTTCGGGTTATGAGCCCGACGAGCTTCCAGACTGCTCCACCCCGCGTTATTCAATTATATTATATGCAGTGATTGTAAATTTTATCACTGAATGGATGGAGATGGATTCGAACCATCGAAGCGTGTCGCAACAGATTTACAGTCTGCCCCCTTTGGCCACTCGGGAACCCATCCATATTTTTATTAATGATGCAAGCCGATGATCGGACTCGAACCGATAACCTGCTGATTACAAATCAGCTGCTCTGCCAATTGAGCCACATCGGCACAAATCTTCTCTCGTTTGTTGCTTTGCATACCGAATGGGACCTATAGGGCTCGAACCTATGACCCTCTGCTTGTAAGGCAGATGCTCTCCCAGCTGAGCTAAGATCCCATAAACAAAATTCAGTTTTAAAACGACCCGGATGGGATTCGAACCCACGACCTCCGCCGTGACAGGGCGGCGCTCTAACCAGCTGAGCCACCAGGCCAAATCTTTATGAGATTTTGCACATACCCTCAAAACCACACATTGTATATATCTATCATCCGTTCTTTCCTTTT
>CAYOCB010000010.1:0-174088 GCA_964402355.1 uncultured Lacrimispora sp. | reverse complement strand
CCGCACCCCGGCCACCATCCGCAAACCGCGCCCCCCCCCCCGCTTCCTCCCGATACCCTTCCCAAGACTCTTTGTAAAAATATAGCTCAAGTAAAGAATCAGAACGGTAAGAAACAGAACCGATACCAGACTAATCACACTGTTCAAATACAGCCACTTCCTCTCTATTCGAAACTCTTTTTGATAATCTCTGTAATACGGATACCAAAATTGTCATCAACTACAACAACATCGCCTTTGGCGATACACCGGCCGTTTACATATAGATCGACCTGTTCTCCTGCCAGCTTATCCAGGATAACAAGGGATCCCTTGGTGAATTCAAGAATTTCTTTTACCAGCTTTCTGGTTCTGCCGATTTCCACAGATACCTCCAGTGGTACACCCATAATTAATTCCCGGTTTTCTTCCTGTTCCTCATAGGTTGTCTCTCCCTCTTGCAGATTATTATGAGGAATCGGCTTGACGTTTATCGTCTTCGGCTCCTGGGCCTTCTTTGGGGAACTCTGCTGTCCATTCTGCAGCTGCACGATCAGCTGCTGCATCTGGTTCATCATCATCTGCTGCTGCTGCATCTGATTCATCATCTGTTGCATTGCCATACGATCTTTATCAGACATCTGACCTCCTGTTATCGGTTCTGTAAATGCCGGCTGCTCCGGTTCCGGCGATTCCGCAGATGTACTATCTGCCAGAAGTTTTTCGATTTCTTCCTGAGATAACAAACCTCCGCCTGATCCGGCATGCACAGGCTCTGGTTCCAGTATTGGTTCCGGTTCTGCACTGCCTGCCAAAAGCTTTTCTATCTCTTCCTGTGACAGCATGCCTCCGCCTGACATGGATGGTTCTGATGCAGGTTCCGGTTCGTTCGCCTGTACCGGAACTGATGCAGGCTCCGGTTCGTTCGCCTGTACCGGGGCCGCTGCAGGTTCCGGCTCCTGGTCTTCCTGAGGGAAGAATCCGCCAACCAGCTCCTTTGCAAGACTTGGAGGCATCACATTAATAAATTCACTTTCCAGCTGATCTGCGATCTTTAACGTAAATCCGACTACCACCATCGGATCACCATTGCAATAATATTTTTCTTTGAAATCATTAACATCATCGATCTCAAAAGAATTAGGTGTTGAAATGTTAACGGTCTTACTTAAAAACTCAGAAAGTGCTGTCGCAGACGCACCCATCATCTGATTCATGACCTCACAGATCGCACTGATGTTCAGTTCATTTAATTCAAACTCTTCTTCCGGAGTCTCCATTCCCATCAGCATATCTACGATCACTTTTACATCATGCCTCTTTAAGAGCATGATATTGCTTCCGCTAAGTCCTGCAATATAAGTAATCTCCACCCCTACTGCCGGTTCCAGATTTGAAATCTCAAATTCTTCCTTCGACAATACCCTGACCACTGGCGTGGTAATATCAACTCTGGCATTGAGCATGGTAGATACTGCAGTGGCCGAGGCACCCAGGCTTATATTTAGTATTTCACCTATGGCATCAATCTCAAATGCGCTAAAATTCTTCGAATCCATACAACTTTTCTCCCTTTATACTCATTTAGCCCTCTATGCCATAATATGCCTTATTTCCCGATTTCCAATGCCTTGGAGGCCATTGTCTTGATAGCATTAAATGCTGTTATATTGGCTTCATAGGACCTGGTTGCAGACATGCTGTCTACCGTTTCCTTGATCAGATCCACGTTCGGCATCTGTACATAGCCGTTCTCATCTGCATCCGGATGCTCCGGATTATAAACGAACTTAAAGGGACTGGTATCTGCCACTATCTCAGCAACCCGGACACCTCCTGTATTCTTCTGTCTGCTTATACCGGCTGTCTTTATCAATATTTTCCGGAAATTATTCTCGTTCTGGGCTTCAAGAACTACCATCTTTCTCTGATATGGGCCGCCGGCTTCCGTTCTTGTTGTATCGATATTGGCAATGTTTTCTGAAGCAATATCCAGCCGAAGACGCTGTGCAGTCATTGCTGACGCACTAATATTCATAGAACTCAAAAATGACATATATACCCTCCTAAAATGACAGGTTTAACCGATGATCCCCGTAACTGTCTTAAGAATTCTATCCGGTTTGAACGGTTTTACGATGAAGTCCTTTGCACCGGACTTGATTGCTTCAATTACCATGCTTTCCTGTCCCATTGCAGAACACATTACGACCGCTGCATTCGGTGCTTTTGCTTTAATGGCTTTTAATGCCTCCAGTCCATCCATATTGGGCATGGTTATATCCATGATCACAAGATCAGGATTGATTTCCGAAAACATCTGTACTGCCTGGGCTCCGTCAGATGCTTCATACAAGTCGTTATACCCGTTCTTAGTCAGGGTATCTTTAATCATCATTCTCATAAAAGCTGCATCATCTACTAATAATATTTTTGCCATTTTTACATCTCCTTTTATTATCCTTAATTCTTTATATAATCCCTGACTCAGTTTTCACTGGCCTGGTAATTTCCTTTTTCAACCAGATCCTCGATCTGAACCGCAACATTCCGTTTATGTACACCTAACTGGCCTTTAAACCATGGCTGGCTTTCCACATACAGCTGTACATTGGAATCCTTTGGAGAACCCAGATTGATGACATCCCCAATATGAAGATTGTATACATCATCAAGCGTAATCACTGCCTCCCCTACCTGTGCCTGTAACAGAAGGTCGGAAGTCTTGATGCTGTTCATGATCTCCAGCTTATTATCCTGGCTGTTGGCTTCGTCTCCCATAGCACTGTGTTTCCGCTTGTCCATGATGTCGAATATGTTCATGAGTAAATTTCCGGGAATACAAACATTGAGTCTTCCTGAACATTCCTTCATATCCACATCAATCACAACGATCACGATGGTTTCATCCACACCGATTTCCTGAAACATGCTTGGATTTTCTTCCAGCCTGGACAGTTCAAAATTCAGATTTATATAACTGGACCACGAATCCTTTAAAGCCCCGATAATATACTGAATGACTCTCCGATACAATGCCATCTCAATTTCCGTATAAGTATAAGATGCATCAACGCTTGTATCATCTCCCACCCCTCCAAGCATGCGGTCTATGAGACTTAGCATCAGCGACATACTGGTATTGATCATTAACGGAGGATTCTTGGAATTATCCGGCAGTGTTACATTCACGATCGTGAGCACATCATTATCGCTTAATGCATTTCCGAATTCATAATATCTCTGCTCTTCTACCGTAACGACTGACAGTTCACTGGATGTCCGAAACAAACTGTTGATCTGGGAGCCTGCAATCCTGGAATAATTATCAAATATACTTTTTAAAATTTTAAGTTTATCTTTTGTAAACTTCTTTGGACTGTAAAAATCATACTTTCTGTATTTTGTTTCATTTTCCTTTTTTTCAATCTCATCGATAGGCTCATCCGCTCCCTGCAGGGAATTGAGCAACGCATCAATTTGACTTTGGGATAATACTTCAGCCATCTGTTTCACTCCCGTTTTTTATTGAATTGTCGTATCTTCCTGATAGTTATGATATACCTGATTGTAATATTCTTCCAGAGACTTCTCTACCGTATCGCTCTTGGTTATCAGGATTTCCACACGACGGTTTTTGGCCCGTCCTTCTTCCGTGTCAAACGGCGCAATCGGACGAAACTGGCCAAAGCTCATACCTACCAATTTCTCTGGTGAAACGGCATTTTGACTTTGAAGGTAAATAATTACTTCTGCAGAACGCTGCGCAGACAGCATTCTGTCATTGCGGATATTGTTGGGCCTTCCCGGGTCTCCCTGGGAAGTGTGTCCCAGTACCTGTACTTCCTTTATGGAGTTATCTGCCTGTGACATGGCAGCGGCAAATTCATTAAGAACATCTTTCCCTTCCTGCAATAGAACAGAACTGTCACCATCAAAAAACACTTTATCACGAAACGATATAAATGTGAAGCCATCACCTCGTGTTATTTCTACTGTATCCTGCATATTTCGATCTTCAACGATCTTTTTTAACATCAGATACAGTTCATCAAAATCCGTACTGTCAGAACTGGCTGCAGGAGGGTTTCCTGAAAGTTCTCCATCCTGTTTTGCATTTGCATCCAGTACGATCTGCTCCGGCCCCTGTATTGAACTGGGGTTAAAGCTTTCTACTATTATCTTCCATTTATTCTGGTCAATTGTGGAGATAGAATACAGAAGGACAAAAAAGCACAGCAACAGCGTAACCATGTCTCCATATGTATCCATCCAGCTTCCAAGTTCTTCCGGCTTTTTATTCCTCTTTTTCATATAGCCACCCATTTTCCTGTTATTAATGACCGCCCGTCTTCATTGTTAAACCTATTACGCAGAAGCATCGCCGCGTTCTCCTGAGGTGGATTTCTTCTTTGTAATTTTATTCTGCTGTTTCTGAGACAGATAAGACAAAAGCTTTTCCTCCAGATATTTGGGATTGTCACCTGCCTGTATCGACAGCACGCCTTCTATAATAATCTGCTTATACAATAACTCCTCGTCATTACGGATACGGAGCTTTTTCGCCATCGGTGCAAAAATCAGGTTCGCTAATATGGTACCATAGAATGTGGTAACCAAAGCTGTTGACATATCGTTTCCAATGCTGCTTGCTCCGCCGCCCTCCATGTTCATATTCTTCAGCATGTTAATCAGTCCCACCAAAGTACCGATCATACCAAATGCAGGCCCCAATGCACTTCCCTTCTCGTATAAGCTGACATCCTGGTCATGACGTTCAGACATGGCTGCTACTTCGCTTTCCAGCATCTCTCTGATTTTTTCCGCATCCATTGCATCTACGATGAGCATAATACTCTGCTTTAAAAAAGGATCTTTCACGCCGTTGGCCTGTTCTTCCAGTACCAGAAGTCCCTTTTTTCTGGCTGTCTTAGCCATATCAACCAGCGTGTCAATCACTTTCTCCGCATTGTATTTCTTCGGGCTTAACATAATTCCGATATGCTTTGGAACCTGAGCCAGCACTTTAAACGGGAAGCTGGCAATCAAAGCTGCAACAGTACCCCCCACAACGATGATAATACTTGGTACATCAAAGAAATTACTGATGTTTTTTGTTCCAATTCCATTTATAATCAGAGCAATTCCAAGTATCCAGCCTAAGATCAATGTTATGTCCATGAATAACCTCCCAGTCCAGGCAATGCCTGTATTAATCCTTCATTTTCTGTGCGAATGCGTATATTCGGGCGTTATACTCAATCACTCTGTTTATGATTTCGTCTACACTTTCCTTTACGACATAATGCTTTCCGCTGATAAGTATTACATTTGATTCCGGTATGGATTCAACCCGTTCAATCTGTCTGCAGTTAATAACAAATTCTTCATCATTCAGCCTGGTCAGACGAATCATATTCTTTTCACTCCTTAAGCCCGGAGAGGCGGATATGGCCTCCCCGGATCATATTAAAAGCATGTTACCGCTTCATGTTAACCAGTTCTTCCAGCATGGTATCCGTTACCGTAATAATCTTGGAGTTCGCCTGGAAACCTCTCTGGGTGGTGATCATGTCCGTCATTTCCGTGGCCAGATCCACCTTTGCCATCTCTAAATAGTTACCAAGAATTTTTCCTACCGTACTGCCTCCCTCATAAGCGCTGACATTACCGGCATTCGCACCGATAGAATAATAGTAGCCTGAATCCTTTTCAAGACCACCGGTATTCTGTACACCTGCCAGTGCTATCTTACCCAATACTATTGTAGTATCGTCAGAAGCTGTTCCAACTATAGTACCATCCTTCAGAATTTTATAGTTATTTAACTTTTCCAACTCATCCGAAGATGTATTGTCCGAGGCTATCACAGAAGCGGATTTTTTAGCTTCCTCCAGCACATTCATTTTTTCGGTCGCATCTTTATCAGCATCCGTTGCTACTTTACTTGCTTTGTCAACAGACAGCTTCGCAGAATCAAGTGTATCCTGTTTCGAAGGTATCTCCGTCTTGGACAAAGCATTTTCAAGCTCTAGCAGGGCTTTCCCGGTATTAGTCAAGTTTGTATCCTGTGCACTTCCAGGAACAGGAAGAGGATCTACGGGAGTAATACTTGTACCCCAATAATTTTCAAATGCGGTTTGATAATCAGACCAGATCTGGCCTGGATTCGGGGTAGCAGCTGTGGCAGTAGCTAATGCGGCTGGTGCACAAATATTTGCTTTAGCCATAATGTACTGAAAGTCCTTATCATTATAATCTAATAATTTTGTATAATAGTCCTGCCGCAATGTTAACTCATCTGCAGGTGCACATGTATTCCACTTTGTATAAGCTGCATCTAATAAAGCCGCTGCTGTATCAGCAGCTGTCTTTAAATTTGTAACATTATAAGCTGTCATTGATGAATCATAATCAGTTTTAGTCTGTATGTAGTTCTGCTGGGCTGTTGCCATTGCCGAATCGGCAGTATTCTTAGCTGCTATTGCATCATTATAAGCAGTTTGTGCAGCCGCAACAGCATCAGAAGCTTTTTTATTTTTTACACTTGACATATCCGATGTAGTTGGAATCTTAAGAGGCTGTAAAGCAGAGGTATTAAAACTATCAGTACTTGTCAATTCTCCAATATTTTTGAATCCATATACATAATTTCCTGAATCATCAACCAGATAACCATTATTGTCCACCTCAAACTTACCTACTCTGGAAAGAAATAATCCACTGTTTTTTATTGCGTTTTCTGTATCCAAAGGAACATTACCACCATTGACCATAGGACCCACAATGAAAAAGCCAGTACCATCAATCATACAATCCAGTCCATTGGCAGAAGGGGACATACCTCCTGTAGAAAAATCGTAACTAATTGAACCTGTTGTTACGCCGTAGCCCACCTGGCTTGCGTTCGTTCCACCGTAACTTCCATTTTCTGTGCTTCCTCCGGAACCTGAAGCAGTGGTCTGATACATGGTATCCTTAAAAGACATGCTGCCCGCTTTGTATCCCCATGTGTTAACGTTAGCTATGTTGTTACCGATAACATCCATTTTTGACTGATGTGCTCTAAGTCCTGCCACAGCCGCAAACATTGATTTAACCATATTAATGTTTTCCTTTCATTCTGTGTCTGCCGTTCTCCTGCTGCCAATCGGACATACAGGAATAGCTTCCATAAATGGTCCGGCTATAATAAAACGGCACTGTCGATATTTGTAAATATATTCTCCTTCATTTCATTACCGGATATGGTCGTTACAACAGTATTATTAGGAACATTTACAATAAACGCCCCTTTATCACTGATAATAACCACGTCCTTTGCCCCCTTTGAGCGTGCCTTTTCCACAGCGGACTGTAAATCTTTTAAAAACGAATCCGACATTTCAATTCCACGTTCATTCACCCGTTCAGCCGCATGCCGGGAAAATTGAAGTCCTTCCTTATCCCCGATCTTGCTATGAAGTACATCACTGAAGCTGCTGCCGCATTCTGAAATTGCTGCCGCACTCCGCAGCTTTAACTGCCTGACGTCTTCAAACTGGTTTACTTTCCCTAACATTATTTATCACCTGAATCCCCATCACTGGTACTTGTACTGCCGTCTGTATTGGTAGTACCGTCTGTCTTAGTGGTTCCGTCTGTCTTAGTAGTTCCGTCTGTCTTAGTGGTTCCATCTGTCTTGGTACTGTCATCCTTTTCTTCCCCAAGATCATCCGGTGGTGTATGCCCTTCTTCATAAACAGACATGATATTGGCAATGGAATAACCTTTTTCTGCATCGTCGCCAATATAAAGAGTAGGAACGCCGCTGAATATATCCACTCTGGTTACTGTTCCGGTTATCTTCTTTATATCGCCATTATTCTCTCTAACTGCAAGCAATACATCTTTTCCCATCATGGAAGTACTATAATTAATGGTGTTGATCTGGGAGAAATTATCCATGGCCGTGGAGAAGTTACTCATTGCCTGCATCATGGCAATCTGAGTCATCTGAGTCATCATCTCCGAATTGTCCATAGGATTTGACATATCCTGGTTTTGAAGCTGTGCGGCAATAAGCTTGAAAAATCCGTCTGTTGTCAGCTCATTGCTACTGGTTTTAGACGAACTGTCTGTGGACGTTTTTGGCGAACTTTTTGCTATAGAGTCTATAAGGGCACTGTAATTGTTCGTTGAACTTACGTTTGACATTTCTATCTCCTTATCTGTAATTTGTATAAATGTCATCTGAACTGTCAGTCTCAAAAATTCCGAGTCTCAGCTTCTGGATAAAATCTTCCCGGTTTTCTTCCTGCCGGTTTTCCTGATTCTGCCCGCGCTGTTCCTGTCTGCCTCCCTGATCCTGCTGATTATTCAGATAATCTGATTCATGCTTGTCCACAATAATGTGAATGGGCCGTTCCAGATTATTTTCCAGAATCGTTCCCAGATCTCCAGCTGACTGGGATAACAGTTTTAAGGTCTTGCTCTCCGTACACAGCACAGATACACTGACCTGGTTATCTTCGTAGGAAACCTTAATCTGGATCTTTCCCAGGTTATGAGGTTCCAGCTGCACTTCCAGGTCCCTTTTCCCTGCATGAATGTGGTTTAAAATCTGCTCTGAAAGTTTTGCTTCCAGATCTTTAAGGTTCTCAGCATTCACCGTTGTATAGGAAATGTCATCCTGATTCGTCTGAATATGCAGCGCCTGATTCGGTTCATGGGATTTTTCCTGAAAAATTTCCATGGAATTCTCCGGCTTCTTCTCTTCTTTTACAGGTGCCTGCTTTTCCTCTGTCTTTCCGCCTGGAATAACCTGCTCTTCCTCTGTCTGGTTCAAAGCTTTTGCTGATGCTTTTCTAAGAAGCTGTTCCGCAAGTATATTTTTTTCATTTTCCAAGTCAGTGACAGGCCCTGCTGTCTTATCCTGAGTTAAAATACCTTTGCCTTGAGCTTCCTTCTGGTTTCCCTTTACTGGCATAACCAGTTTATCCATCAGACCGGCATCCGGTATTTCTTCCCGGCCATCTGGCAAAACTGCTGTTCTGCCTGACTCGGACTGTTTCATTCCTTCGGCGTTCCCGGTTAATTTCTGCAGGCGGATCTGATTCATTGACTGGAAAGGATCTATTTTCTGAGCTTTCTCACCATCCCCCGATGCCACTGCCTGAATTCCACCTGTTTTAGTGTCATCAGACAGCATACTCCGTATTAACTCCTGACCAGTCATTTTAGAATTATCAGCCGGCTTTTGTGCTTCCAGCATTCCCGCAGCCACTGCTGACGCTGCTGCATCAGATGTCTCTGTGTCTTTCTTGTCCCCGGACTCCGCTGTTTCTGACTTACCGCTGTCTTTCTTCTGATTCTTACTCTTTAACATAGTCTTAAAACCCGAAGGCCCTTCAACATCTCTTTCTTCCTTTCTGATGCTGCCAGACATCTGCCTGCTCAGTAAATCCAGACTGCTGTTTTTTACCTCTGTCATCGTCTTCCCTCCTTTCTTTCGTGCCTTGCGGCATTTGATTTTTATGGTAGCTGTCAGAGTTTCCCCTGACAGGATTACCTGCTGCCATGAACCGACATCGTATTGGAAACAAATTCCTCGATGAACAGTTCCTCACTGTGCATCATATCTTTGTTATACTGCACCAGTTTTTTTTCTTTCAATTTTTCTATAGAAACCTTTTCTTTTCTGGCTTCTACCACCTCAGTGCGTTTCTTTTCTTCTTTTTTCTTAAGCTTCTTAAGAATTCCCTGCTCAGCAAGGATCCTCTGCTGCATATAGGTGATATAACATTCGTACTCCCGCATTACATTAATGGGAATGCCATTTAAGGTATCTTCCTGAAACCGAACGCAGGCTGCTCTCCTTTGTTCCGTCAAAATGTCGATATTCTTTTCCTGCTGCGTTACCTGCGCTATTATCTGGGCATGCTCGCTTTTCAGATTGTCCAAAGCCTGATCCTTGTAATTCAAAACGGTATCAAGAGGAAAATTAAATTTCTTCATCTTCAGCCTTCTTTCTCAATCTTACGCTAAAATTGCTTTCATCTTCTGAAGAGTCTCTTCATAGCTGTCATTTTCTGAAATTCCCTGACACAGGAACTGATTGATCTTATCGATCTTCGCTATAGCCACATCCAGCTTGGGATTGGTGCCGCTCTTATATGCACCAATGGATATCAGGTCTTCATTTTTTTCGTAAAGACTCAGGATATCTCTGATCCGGGAAGCCATCTTAAGATGTTCCTCCGATACAATGTTATTCATCAGTCGGGAGATACTGGCGCTTACATCGATTGCAGGGAAATGGTTGGCGTTGGCCAGCTTTCTGCTCAAAACTATATGGCCATCCACAATACCTCTTACGGTATCGGCAATCGGTTCATTGGTATCATCTCCTTCTACCAGAACCGTATAGATCCCGGTAATGGAACCTTCCCCAAAATTACCGCTTCGCTCCAGAAGCTTTGGAAACTCCGCATAAATGGATGGAGTATAGCCTCTTGCCACCGGGGGTTCTCCGATTGCCAGTCCGATCTCCCGCTGTGCCATGGCAAACCGGGTCAGGGAATCCATCATCAACAGCACATCCTTGCCCTGATTCTTAAAGTATTCAGCTATGGTAGTTGCTACCAGAGGGCACTTCATGCGAAGCATGGCCGGCTGATCAGAAGTCGCCACCACCAGTACGGAACGTTTCATACCTTCCGGACCCAGATCCTTTTCTATGAATTCCCTTACCTCACGTCCACGCTCTCCCACCAGGGCAACCACATTGATGTCTGCCTTGACGTTTCTGGCAATCATGCCCAGCAGGGTGCTTTTTCCAACACCGCTGCCGGCGAATATTCCGATACGCTGGCCTTTTCCGATGGTATTCATACCGTCGATGGCCTTGATGCCAAATTCCAGCTTGTCCGTTATGGGGGGACGGGTCATGGGATTTATATAAGAGTTTTCCACATAATAAAAACGAGGGGATTCAAAGGGCCCTAAGCCATCCATGGGTTCTCCCTTGGCATCAATGATCCGGCCTCTTAAAAACTCACCCACCGGAATCTTTAAACGCCGCTTCGTATTCCTGACAAAGCTTCCCGCAGAAATACCGTTCATATTCTCATAGGCCATAAGCTGGATCTTATCATCCTTAAAGCCAACCACTTCTACCGGGATCTGCTCCTGCCTGTCTTCATTATAAATATAAGCAATATCTCCAATGCTTGCCTTGCCGCCTGATGCTTCCATGGACATCCCCACAATATTTTCTATCTTTCCGATATGGTCGATCGTCTCTGTTTTCATAATGAGATCCGATAATTCTTTAAACATGGGGCTCCTCCTGCTACAGTCTTGCGTTATTGAGTATTCCCTTAATATTCTCCAGCTGGGTATTGACGCTGACATCAATGATCTCTTCCGGCAGCTCGATGATACAGGTACCGTCTTCCGCATGATCCATGGCAATAATCTTGATATTTCCGGATATGTGGGATAATTCATTCAGCAGTCCAACGTCTCCCTGTATCATCATTCCGGCATCTTTCTGTGTTACATAGATTTTTACCCACTGGGTCTTCTTTAACTTCCCTGCAGCGGTAACAATCATACGCTTGATAATCTCTCCGCTTGACTTTAGACTGGTCTGAATCACTTTTTCTGCTATTGTCAGGGTAATTTTCTTTAAATCATCTATATATTTTTCCAGAATCTTATCTTTCCCGATTGTTACTGCCTCAATGGTGGTTTTTATATCCGCCTGAAATTCTTCCAGCCGAAGATTCAGTTCTGCCATATGATCCTCATAGGCTTTCTGGTAACCTTCCTTTAATCCGGCATCGTATCCTTCCTTATGGCCTTCTTCCCTGGCCCGGACACGGATTTTTTCGGCTTCTTCAACGGCCTGGTCTGTAATTTCCTGAGCCTTTTTCAAAGCCTCCTCGTAAGTGCCGGCAGCCTTCAGATATAAGTCATCTGCTTCTGTAAGAACCTGACTTTTCGGTTCTTCATTCTGGTCTTCTTTTGTTATGATATCTTCAAATGTCCTGGTATATCCATAATCCAGAACACGGTCCCCGCGTTGTCCGCCCTTAATAATATTAGACAATGATATCATCCTTTCCGCCCTTGCTGATGATCAGCTCGCCTTCTTCCTCCAGACGTCTGATAATACCGACAATTCTCTGCTGAGCCTCTTCCACATCCCTTAAGCGGACATTAACCGTAACTTCCATATCGGACTGGATGCTCTCCTTCATACGGGTTGACATATTGGCAAAAATAACATCGGTAATCTGTTTATTCGCATTCTTAAGCGCATAAACCATATCCTTCATATCGCACTCGCGGATAAAACGCTGGATCGAACGGTCGTCCATGGTAATAATATCTTCGAATACAAACATCTTCTTGCGGATGGTATCTGCCAGTTCTGCATCCTTTCTTCCCAGTTCGTCGAAGATAAGCTTTTCGTTTCCGCGGTCCATATGGTTCATAACATTTGCTATGTAATCGATACCGCCCACTGTGGTGTAGTCGGTCGTAAGGATTCCTGAGAATTTCTTCTTGATCTCATTTTCCACGATCTTAATGGCTTCCGGCGAAGCACTTTCCATTCTGGCAATGGCTTCCACTACCTGAAGCCGTTTTTCAGGTGACAGTTCTGCAATGAGCTGAGCAGTCATCTCCTCATTCGTATAGGAAAGAACCAGAGCAATGGTCTGGGCTCTCTCATGCTGCAGGACTGAGAACAGATTCTTGGAATCGCTCTTTCGGATAAAGCCGAAGGACCTGGATTTTAAGGACTGGGTCACTTTCTGCAGCAGACTGTTGGCAGTGCTCTCACCAAATGCC
Source organism: uncultured Lacrimispora sp. (assembly GCA_964402355.1). GTDB lineage: Bacteria > Bacillota > Clostridia > Lachnospirales > Lachnospiraceae > Lacrimispora. Next base: position 161,269 of record CAYOCB010000010.1, on the reverse strand, counting down.
TTTTCCAGAACAGTTCTGGCATATTCCAGTCCGCCATCCGTAACCACCTTCTGGGTCAGACAGGTCTTATAGAACTCATCTAAGACAGCTTCCGTCATGTCGGATTCCACATGCCCCAGCTTTGCCACCTCGACGGTTAATTTTTCAATGTCCTCCTCACTCAGGTACTTGTATATCTTGGAAGCTTTATCCACACCGAGTGAAACAATAACTGTAGCCGCTTTTTGCTCGGGCGTTAGATTAGTCGTCATTATTGCTGCCTCCATTCAACCATGTTTTCAGCAACTGGGCTGATATCTCAGGATTCTGTTCTGCGAATTCCCGTACACTATTACGCAGCTCTGCAACTCTGTCCTCCTCAGGAGACAGAATCTCCGGTGCTTCATCCTCATTCTCCAGATTTTCCGGAAGAATCGGAACATCCTCCTGGCTGTCCTCCCCATCCGCCATAAGAGCTCTCTTCTTTCTTCTATGTCTTACAGCAAGGATAACGATTAACAGAAGAAGCAGTACTCCAGCCAGCGCCGCAATCAGAATCCACTGATTGATCAGAATGCCGTTGGCTCCGGTCTCCACAGGAGTATCCGGCTGCTTCGGAACATCAATGGTATAGAACGGTGCCGCAACAACCGTTATCTTTTCCGCCCGGTCCGCCTTTGCGATTCCGGCCGCATTCCCGGCAAGATCCCGGATATCATCTACCGTAAGGCTTCCGAAGCCGGTTCCGTTTACCACCACGGATACCGTAAGATTTTCCAGACTTCCGGGATTTACCTGTCCCTGTTCCTTGATCTGGTTAAGCAGATACTTTCTGTTTAAGCTGCTGGAACCATATGCGCTGTCCGTACCTGTCCCCGCAGCATTATATTGGGGAATATCCGAATTGGCCTCTGATCCTGCAACTCCCGAAGCAGTCGCACCGTCTCCGGAATACTCCCGTGAAATGGATTCTTCAGAAGTAAGTCCGGTTTTATCCTGTTCATCAATCTTCTCCGGGGTATTATAAACAATACTTTCCCGGATCAGCTTTTCCATATTGACCGTGCCCTTAACAGAAACGCGTACATTACCGTTTCCATATAAAGGCCCCAGAACATTCATGACTTTGGCAGATATCTGATCTTCAATGACCTTAGAAATCTCTTCTCCTGCCTTTCCGGTGTTGATATCTTCATCGCCGGAGCTGGTCGAGACCTCCCGCCCGTTTCCATCAAATACGGATACATTATCAATGACCATCCCCGGTATACTTCTTGAAATAAGAAGCTGAATGGATTTGGCCTGTTCTTCGGTAGGGGACCCCCCATCCTTCATAACGACAACAGCCTGGGCACTCGCTTCCTGCTTTCCGTCATCGGACAGCGCATATTTGGAAGTTTCTCCCAGGGCTATTGTAACATAAGCTTCCTGAACTCCTTCGAAAATCTGAATAGTAGACCCAATTCTCGTTTCCAGATCATAAAGCTTAAAGGTCTGCCGGTCAGAATCCGTAGTCATAAGGTTCACATTATTTTTGAATACATCGTATGTAAAACCGCTTTTGGGATACCCTTCTGAAACCAGCTTGGCTTTTGTAGTATCCATCTGGGATGTGGGTACCAGAATATCTCCATCCTGGTACTCATAATCAATCCCGTCTTCCTGTAATTTCCCAATAATCTGTTTTGCTTCTTCACTGCCAACGCCGGTAAACATAACCTCGTATGGCTTCTGCCTCATTGACAGCGATATAATTACTGCGCCTGCCACCACAGCAACGCCTGTAACGCCGGCAATTATTATCTTTTTAGTTCTACCATTCAGTTTACCTAATAATTCCTTAATTTTTTCCATCGCGTCTGTCCGCCCCGTTATCTGTCTTAAATATTAATTCTTATTATCTCATTGTAAGCTTCCAGCGCCTTATTCCGAAGGGCTGTCAGAAGCTCTGCCGATAACTGGGCTTTCGCTGCCGCCGCCGGTACCGTATGTGCATCATCGATCTGTCCTGTAGACAGCAGATATTCCTGTGTCGCCAGGTCTGCATCTGTACTCTTTACGTTCTGAATGGCTTCTTTAAAAATATCCTGAAACGCTGAGCTTCCGGACAGTCCGGTTGTAATTTTCTTCTCACTTCCTATATCCGCTATGGAATTCATGGGACTGATCGGTGTTATAAACATCTGTTCCATCTTATGTACCTCCTGTTTTAGCCTTTAATTACTGTACGCAGCCTGCTGATCTCGCTGTTTAAAGCATTCAGTTCATACTGGTACTGGAGTGTCGTCCTTGCCAGTTCCACGCTTTCCACATCTGTATTCACGTTATTCCCATCCATTCTGGCCGATTCATCTAACGTATTGCGGATCGAATATCTGGAGCCTCTGATCATATTGCTTACATCCCTGGAAGTGCCATTCCTTACTGCCGTCAAACGCCTGCGGAACTCATCTTCAAAAGTAACATACTGGGCTTTATACCCTGGAGTATCATCGTTTGCGATGTTATTCATCGTCACTTTCTGCTTTGTCCACAGATAATCCAGAGATTTCTCTGCCATGGCAATATTATTTCCAAAAATAGTATTCATGGAACTGTTCCTCACTTTCATTTCCTCGGCAATACGCCTGTGAAACGTATTTTCGCTGCAAATTAAATCAATCTTAGTTAAATTTCGACAGCCTTTTCCAAAAAATTAATATTTTTGTAATTTTTCTTACTTTATTTTACATTTTATTGCAAATAATGTCAAGAATCTTCTATGGTACAAGGTATCAATTTGGAGTTATCTGGAACCATCTGGAATCTGGTCTCCATCCAGCATATGGTTTACCTGAATTTCATCCTTCAATTCAGTAAATAATTGCCATCCCATCCATCAATCTGCCTCTCCTGAAGAAAATAATTCATCCCAGGATTTAAGAAATGCAAAAACCACCTCCGGATCAAACTGTTTACCGCTTCCCCTTAATAATTCTTTACGAATCATATCTTTGCTGAGCCTGGTACGGTAGCAGCGGTTGCTGCTCATGGCGTCAAAGGAATCCGCCACACAGATAATCCTGGCCAGTATAGGAATATCTGCCCCCCTTAAGCCTTCCGGATATCCCTTGCCGTCGTATCGCTCGTGGTGGTATCTGGCCCCCAGCTCCAGGTCTTTGACCGTTGTAATATCCTTCAGAATGCTGGCGCCGATAATGGTGTGGTTTTTCATCACAGACATCTCATCATCCGTAAGAACCGTGGGTTTTAAAAGGATCTGATCCGGAACACCCACTTTCCCCACATCATGAAGCAGTGCTATCTCATACAGGCTTCTGGTATCTTCCGGGCTCCAGCCCATATTCTCCGCTATTTTCACAGAATAAGCCGCAACCCTTTCAGAATGGCCTTTGGTATAAGTATCTCTGGCATCAATCAGGGCTGCCATGGCGTTGACCGATGCCAGCGATGCTGCTTCCAGTTCCTTTGTCTTCTCTTCCAGTTTTTTCTGCAGGCCTTTGCTGTAGCCTTCCACTTCCAGCGCTCTCCCGATACGGCTTAAAAGCACTTCTCTTACGACTGGTTTTGCAATAAAATCATAGGCTCCCAGCTTTAAGCATTCTGCCTCCGTAACCTTGTCGCTTTGGGCAGTAAGGAAGATGACCGTGATGTCGGAGTAATCCGCATTTGCTTTGAGCCGCCTCATAATTTCCCAGCCATCCATTCCCGGCATTGCAATATCAAGCAATATCAGATCCGGTTTCTTCTGTTTCAGATACCGGAATGCAATCTCACCGGAAACGGCAGCAAACACCTCATAAGAATCGGAGAGCATTCCTTTTATCACTCTTAAATTAAAAGAGCTGTCATCAATTGCCAATATCTTATACAAGCCTCTCCCCCCAGTCTGTTTCAATAACCATCAGCAATACATCTGCCATCTTGTCGAACTCATCATATGCAAACTCCTCGCAGCTTTCCAGCATGGCATTTAAATGTTCCGTTATTTCCTGCGGATAAGTATAGCGCAGCATCTCCCGGACAATCTCCTCCGCACAGTCATATTCCATAGTGCGGCATGCAGATCTCAGCTTTCCCATTAAAACCAGACTGGGATAGTCAAGCTCCATGATTTTCTCTTCTGTTATTTTCTCATTTCTATTTTTTGAATGGATATATGTATCCAGAATCCGGTTTACTTCCATGACCTCCAAAGGCTTTACCAGATAATCCTGAAATCCTGCGTGAAGCATTTCTTCCCGGATTCCAATATTAACGGCTGATGTAAAAGCAATGATTGGTATGTTCTTATATTTACCGCCTAATTTCCTGATGCAGGATAGAGTCTCTGATCCATTCATCCCCGGCATAACCTGATCCATGAACACCAGGTCGTAATCGTTCTTCTGTATCAGTTCCAGTGCTTTTTCTCCGCTGTCAGCCATATCAACGCTCAAAAGATATGCTTCCAATACGGAACGGGTCATTTCCAGATTAACAGGACTGTCGTCTACCAGCAGTATGCTGCCTGTTTGTAATGGGTACTTACAATTCAGGGTACGGGTGCGTGGCAGAAACTTTTTATTATTATCATAGCTGTTTAATATCTTTGGTAAATGAAGGCATAAAAGAGGAAGCGGAATCTGCCGGTACCTTAACAGGGTTATATCCTTAAGCTCATCCTGCTCCGTCAGAAGTATGATATGCTCCCTCCCAAAACGTGCTTCCAGCTCCTTCCTGTCTGCCAGCAGGCTTTGGCTTCTTAACAATACATGGGTACAGCCTTCTGCATTCCCGGCTTCTTTCATATCCTTAAATACCACATAACCTACCTTCATCTGCTCAAGCAGCCATACAATATGTTTTTGAATCATGGCTTCCTGTTCCAGAAGAAGGACATTCACCTGTTTTTTTACCGTCTGCATAACCGGCACTTTATCTTTCATACTCTGCAGCAGCGTAATATGAAAAACACTGCCTTTTCCGCACTCACTTTCAATGGCAATGTCTCCTCCCATAAGCCTTGCCAGACTCCTGCTGATCGGAATCCCCAATCCCTGAGCCCTGCCCATACAGTCCTCCGGGTCCAGCCCATTGGAAGCCTTCATAAATGCTGCGGCCTTCTCATCCTTCATACCGATTCCCGTATCCTTAACGGAAAACTCCAGGCAGTACTGATCTTCTTCCTGTATATGCCCCCCTACTTTTAAGGCAATGAAGCCGTTTGAAGTAAATTCAACAGCATTGCCTAAGATGTTCAGCAGAATCTGTGATATTCTTGTATCATCACCATACAGATATTCCGGCACCGAAGCTTCAAGGTCCAAAAAGAATCTGACATCACGGTTCTTTAACTGGACTTTTATAAAATTAAACACATCCAGGAGAAGAAAGGACATGCGGTAATCCGAAGGATCAATATGGAATCCTTTTGAAGTTATATCAGTAAAATCCAGGACATCACCAACAATCTGTTTTAAACTGATGCTGATATTACGGATCGTCTTCAGTTTTTCGGCTGTCTCACCTGATATCTCTCCGGCTAACAGCATAGCGCTTGTGTTAATGATGACACACATCGAGTTCTGTATTTCCCGGCTGATACTTCTCATTAATGCTTTCCTGACTATATCTTCCTTTTCTTTTTCCTGAATAATACACTTCAGATGATCCTGGGAGAGTTTTTCTTCCTCCGCATCAGAAACAACTTCAAGAATCTGTTTTCTGTCATCCCGAAAATAGCTGTATTCTATCCGTTTTAAACGGCAGGAATCTTCGTCACCTATCTTTATATACCATTTTACCAGGTGTTCGGTATTCAGCAGCTCAAGAAGCTCCTTTTTCATCCAAAAACAATTTTCTTTTCCGGGAACTTCGCACCATTTCTCTTTACTGATTCGAAAGGACCGGCAGCTTTCTGTCTCCACATCGATCAGATTTATTGTTTCAAAACGGCGGTTCACTACGTCTTTGCCAAGTTCTTCAATCAATTTCTCTTCTTTTTCGTCCCTGAACGTCATCCGCTTATTGATATTTTCCAGAAAGCATCTTACCTTTTCTAATTCCTTACCAGTACAAAAGGATTTAAAATCAGCATGATACCAGCTGTATTCCTGTCCCCATCCTTCCCGGATTCTTACATCTACAGGAATACAGCCGCCCTCGCAGAAATTTTCTTCAAATGTATCCCAATCCTCCGGATGGAAAAAAAGAAGCCCTTTGCAGGATTTCCGAAATTCACGGATTCCCAGTTTTTTATAGTTTCTTCCATCCGGCTGCCTCATGCGATAATAACGGTAAAGCACATCTTCCCTGATCTCATATTCCAGAATGATATTCCCCGCTTGTCTGGCAGGTACTTCATCAAATGGAGTCCCAACGGATTTGTCATTACTTTCCTCTTCAATCCGTATTGAAGCCAGTTCCTTCTCTGTGGCTTCCACTACCGCTTTCTGATACACCCGGTCCATTTGTATCCTCCTGGTTTACAGTTTTCTTTCTATTTTTTCAGTTAGATTTCAGTAATATTTTGGTTACATTGCTTCCATTTATTACCAATACCTTATTAATATCGAAACTTTTTAGGAAAAATATAAGGGTTTTATGTCGATTGGTGTCTTTTTCCATAAGATTATTATACAGTCAGAGAAGGTAGATTGTAAAGAAAATTGAGAAAAGACAAATACTCTTTCAGAGGGCTGGTGAGTAAACGATCAGAATATTTCAAAAAAGAAAATTCCTGATAATATACGGTCCTGTTACCGGTATATTATCAGGAATGCTTCTGTCATTCTTCTTAGAATCCCGTTGTCTCATAACGAAACTGGAGGATCTACTCCAAGTATCCTATAAAGCTCCTTCTGTTTTTCAAGAATTTCTCCAACACGCAGCTCATGTCCGGGATATTCAAAACACTCAATCACATCCAGTTTATCCAATGCCTGCTGTATGGTAAAATCTTTATAAATTTCCTGTCCCTGCATCTGCTTACTGATATAGGTCAGATATATGAGAGCAATAAACTGAATAAAAAGTTTGCCTTCAAGGTTTTGTTCGGAAGCCCCCCTCATCCGTCGTATGTTCAGGCGATCCTTCAGATTGACGTATGCCTTTTCAGCTATTTCCTTATTACGATAAAGCTTAAGAGCTGATATGGCATCCATATTTTCATTGGTAATAAGTGCAAAATATCCGCAATAACGACGTGCTCTTTTTACAGCTTCTTCTTTTTGATAAAATTGAATCCCCCGCTTTGGAGTTTCTTTGGTATTGAAGTATTTTCTATATTGTTTTTCATGTATATCTTCCAGGTCACCGGATGCTAATCCCTCCTGGACTGCTGCTAAATATGCCCTGAGATTTTTCTCATCCTCAGCTTCCTGTTCGATGCTGTAATACAAATGAATATAAATGCGCTTTACTTCAGCAGGATCGTCTTTATTATCCGGAGCCTCATTCCATTCAGCTGCAACCGTATATGCATATACACGAAGGTCTGCATTATAATTGGTAAATATACGAATCTTATCATAAATTTTTTCCAGTTCCATCTTAATATAGGAATGGGTAGGTCCGGCTGCAATAAGGAATTTAAGATGTTCTTTATACAGAATATTAATAATTGCTTCATTATTAAGACCGCAGTCCATAATCAGATTTATTCCGGAATCTCCAGATACAGCCAAATCAGTAAGCAGACTTTTTACCGCTTTCACATCATGAAGATTTCCGGAAAGCCTGTGATAGTAAAAAGGCAGTCCCGATTTCTCACCGAATGCCAGGGCAAAGTTTAACTGCGGAAGCTTAATTGGTTCCGTATTCTTACCGAACCGTGACTGTTCCATGGCTTCTGAATAGCTGGAAAGAATGGTCATATCGTAAGCCCAGTATTCCTTCTCGACACGGCGTTCTCTCTGAAGACGGAAGAAATCCGTTCTGCCTTCAATGGTTATGGACGCAAAAAGTTCATTGATGTTCTGTAAGGATATATCTTTGCCATAAGGATGTTTATGAATCCTCCCCCACTTTTCAAAACGGTTAAGAGAATTATGTTCTTCCATGATAAGATAATATACAATGGAAAGTATCTGATCCCATATATCAGGAAAACAGCTTTTTAAATCATGTGTGATGCCAAGCTTCTCTCCGATGGCATCCAGAAGATAGGTTGCTCCATAATAGCTGTGAGCTGTTATAACAAATGGAACAGCCTCCGGTTTCGTATTAGAATCCCCATCTGAATCTGTATCTGCATCTGGCTTTTGTCTTTTCCTGCACCGGCCATCAGTGGGAACGATTTCACCTGTTTCTTCATCCAACCGGCCGATCAGCGTACGTTTGGAACGTGACTGCTTTTTTTCTTTATCCCACCATGCTTTGGAATAATAAGCATAAGTAATTCCAGAACGTTTATCCCTTTGGTAAACAATTGACATATACTCTCACCTCGTTATGTTACATTGTAATACGTAACAAGCACCGTGTCAACCAGAAGTTTAGTGATAACTTGGTAACAATAATATCATTGGTAGTTTTTGGATTTTACATCGTTATGTATTTTTTATTGTAACAAGGTCTATGATCTGCAGGATATTTCAGAATTCCAAACTTTTTGTCTGTGTATTGTTAAAAGGGGATTCTCTAAAATAATTTTGGGATTATATGGGATTGTAAGTAACTTCATTATACGTAATGAAATTCTGCTGCATTCTTTGTTGTGCTGTCTCCACCCATATATATGCGGAATAAGCCTGGCTCCACATCGTATTCCATATCCTGTTGATAGAATTTCAGCATATCTTTATTGATATTAAAGATAATTTTCTTACTTTCTCCTGGCTGCAGGGAAATCTTCTGGAAACCTTTTAATTCCCGAACAGGTCTTACCACATTTCCCTTTACATCCTGGATATAAAGCTGAACAACTTCCTCACCCCTGTACCGGCCTGCATTTTTGATCTCTGTAACCGCATGGATTATCTGATCTTCAGACATTGTATTTTTATCTAATACAATCTTTGAATACTCGAATTTTGTGTATGAAAGACCAAATCCAAAAGGAAATAACGGTTTATTAGGGATATCCAGGTATCTGGAGAGAAAACGAGTTCTGTCTCCATCTTCATAGCTCCGTCCGGTAGCAAACTCATTATAAAATACAGGTACCTGTCCTACACTGTACGGAAATGACATCGCCAGTTTTCCGGAAGGATTCCTTTTACCAAAGAGAACATCAGCAATTGCATTGCCGCCTTCTGATCCCGGCATCCATACATCTAAAACGGCTTTTGAATGCTGGCACAGTTCTCTGATATCCAACGGTCTTCCGTTAAATAGTACAATGATTATATTCTTATTTATTTTATTAATTTCTTTTAATAACTCTATCTGATTTTTTGCTACTGTAATATCGGCTCTGCTTGCAGCCTCACCGGACTGGCTTGGATGCTCTCCGATAGCCAAAACCACTGTATCTGATACTTTGGCTGCTTCTGCTGCATTCTTTAATAATTCCTGCCTTTCCTCTTCTGACAAGCTGCTCTTCGCAAATCCTTCACCAAATTCAGGCACTTCTGTCCCGGGTCCCAATATGTCACATCCTTTTTCAAACAGGAAGCTGTTTAAATATCCGCTTTTTTCCACTGCCTCTCTGATAGAAACCGAATCCTCCTGACTGCCGAATATGGACCAGCACCCATGAATTCTCTTACAATCTGCATAGGGTCCGATAAAAGCTATCTTTTTTCCCTCAGACGGCAAAGGAAGAATATTATCTTCGTTTTTTAATAATACAAAGGACTCTGCTGCCATCTTTCTGGATAAATTACGGTGTTCTTCACATAAGATCAACCGCTTTTCATCTTCTGTATCGGCATCCTTATAAGGATTCTCAAAAAGGCCCAGCTTATTCTTTAACTGCAGGATACGCATTACACATTCATCGATCATCTGCTCTGTAATGTTCCCTTCCTCCAATAAATCCTTCAGCCTGTTACAGTATATCATTGACATCATATCCATATCGACTCCTGCCTCAATGGAAAGTCTGGCTGCCTCTTTATGATCCTCGGCAGCACCATGGCTGATTAGTTCCTGAATGGCTCCCCAATCGGAAATCAGTACTCCTGTAAACCCCATCTCCTTACGGAGAATATCTCTCATCAATTCTTTATTTCCAGTGGATGGAATTCGATTTATGGTATTAAATGATGTCATCACCAATTCACTGCCTGCATCAATTGCAGCTTTGTATGCAGGCAGATAATCTTCTCTGAACGTTCTTTCCGACAATTCCACATTGTTATAATCACGTCCTGCGGTCGGGGCGCCATAACCGGCAAAATGCTTTACACATGCAGCTATTTTTCCTTTTTCTTTTACATTATTCCCCTGATACCCCTCTACCATGGCCTTAGCAAGACAGGAATTCAAATAGGTATCTTCGCCGGTGGATTCCATCACTCTCCCCCACCTTGCATCTCTGACCAGATCCACCATGGGAGAAAAAGTAACATGAAGTCCTGCAGCTGCTGATTCTTTTGCGGCTGCAGATGCTCCATTCTTTACTAAATCCGGATTAAACGTACAGCCCTGGGCCAGCGGTATCGGAAAAATGGTTTTATAACCATTGATGATATCCGCCATGAATATCATTGGTATATGATGCGGGTGTTTTTCCATATAATCGTCCTGGATCTTTTTCAGCTTTTCAGCACCCAGGCTGCCAAGGATCGAACCGGCCATCGTAATATTCTTTTCATTCATTCCATATTGGCTTGCAGGTCCGGTAGCAACCGCACCATCCTCATAGATCTGGCCTATGATCTGTGTCATCTGATTGATCTTTTCATCCAGAGACAATTCAGATAATAATTGATTCAAATTTTCCTGCGTCATTTTTCTGCCTCCATTAATTATTTGTATTTTATTTAATATAATATTTTCCTGTTAAGGTTTTCTATAACTTTGACTGAATTTTTCATGAAATAATTTTAATAAATCAGGTTTTCTGCACTGTGATATTTCGGAAACCAGCGCTTTTTGTCAGGAATGACTAGTACACTCTTTTCAGCCATAAAAAATGATTTCTTCTAACCTGATTTCATGTAAGCAGATCCTTTTCGGCTGCATATTCAGTCTGATCTTGTTTCATTATATATCTCTCCAGCTGTTCCGTAAAAATGTTTACAATGATCCTTTTTGCATTATACTTAATAAACGGCGGAAGTGTCCTGATACTGTAGCTTCTCCAATATTTATATATACCATAAATTATAACATCGTTATAGTCATAGTATAAGCTTTCTCATGCCAGTTTACAACAATACTTTCACTCCGGGCAGCAGATAAACTGACCGCCATAATCCTCTGCTTTTTAAGCAATCGATATAAGCCGGGATTTTGGTTGTGGTGACTTAACTATAACACAAAAGGCACTCTTCTCGTACTTTTTATTTATTCAGTTTGTAACACGTGTATTGTAATCCTACAAATTTTAGTTATTTTTAAATTGACATTATAGTGTAAGTATGATACCATACATCTAACTTAAAACGAAAAGGCTTTGATGAGGAATAGTAAGTATTAGGGATTTCGCAGAGAGAAGATGGTTGGTGTGAATCTTCATTGATCTAATATTGAAGCAGTCTCGGAGCTGTGAACCGAACAGAATAATCTTAGTAGGCTTCAACGGAGTTCCACCGTTATTCAGGAAACAATATCGGAAATATCCCGTATTGATTGAGAGCAGAGAAATCTGAAATTAGGTGGTAACACGGACATGACAGTTCGCCCTAAGTTGACAATTAGTCAGCTTAGGGCTTTTTGTTTTGGGTAAATAAACGGAAAGGAGAAATAATAATGACAGCAAATGAGTTAAGAAGAATGTATGTGAATTTTTTTGTAGAGAGGGGGCACAAAGAAATCGCATCTGCTTCACTTTTGCCAGAAAATGATCCAACAGTTTTATTTACTACGGCAGGGATGCATCCGCTGGTACCGTATTTATTGGGAGAGAGTCATCCACAGGGAAGACGCCTTACAGATATTCAAAAATGCATAAGAACAGGTGATATTGATGAAGTAGGTGATGATACTCATTTAACATTTTTTGAAATGATGGGGAATTGGTCTTTAGGAGATTATTTCAAGGAAGAAGCCATATCGATGAGCTTTGATTTCTTGACAAATGTTTTGAACATACCCGTTGAACGACTTGCTGTGACAGTCTTTGAAGGTGATTCGACAGTATCACGGGATACCGAATCCGAAATCATTTGGAAGAAAAAGGGATTAAAGGAGAAACAAATATTTTGTTATGGTATAGAAGATAATTGGTGGGGGCCTGCCGGGCAGACAGGACCATGCGGCCCGGATACGGAAATATTTTATGATTTGGGAAAGCCAAAGTGCAGTACCGATTGCGGACCCTCCTGTAAATGCGGAAAATATGTTGAGATATGGAACAATGTATTTATGCAGTTTAATAAAGAAGCAGATGGAAGCTTTAAAGATCTTAAGCAGAAAAATGTGGATACAGGAATGGGACTTGAGCGTGTTTTAACAATATTTAATGGAAAAACCAATGTTTATGATACAGAATTATTTATTCCTGTAATGACTCGTCTTAATGATATCTTAAGCGGATTAAATGTGAAAATGCCCGCAAGGGATAAACGAATCATCTGCGAACATACCAGAGCTGCAAGTTTTATTTTAGGCGATTCCAAAAGAATCAGCCCCTCAAATACGGAGCAGGGCTACATTTTAAGACGTTTGATACGTAGAATGATAAGGTTATTTAAGAAATCAGGAGTTAATCATAACTTTCTATGTGATCTGGCGGGAGTGATAATAAATCAATATAAAGATATTTATTCAGAGCTGGGTGAAAATGAAGAGTTTATCGTTAAACAACTACAAAAAGAGTATGAATTGTTTACAAAAACATTCGATGCTGGATTAAGAAAGGCAGAGAAGTATCTTAAAAATGTTGGAGTAAATGGTATTTTGGATGGAGAGTCAGCTTTCAAATTATATGACACATATGGTTTTCCGGTTGAATTTACTTGTGAATTGGCACAGGAAAAAGGTTATTATGTTGATATGGAGGCATTCCAAAATAAATATATTGAGCATCAGATCAAATCAAGGAAAGGAGCTTGTGAGAAATTCAAAGGCGGATTAACTGATAATAGTATACAAACAGCCAGACTTCATACAGCTACACATCTATTGAACGGTGCATTGCGTAAAGTCCTGGGGGATGAGGTATATCAGCGCGGAAGTAATATAACACCGGAAAGACTTCGGTTTGATTTTTCGTTTAACAGAAAAGTGACAACGGAGGAACTTGCTGAGATTTCAAGAATTGTCAATGAAGCAATTGAGAAAAAGATAGAAGTTTCTATGAAGGAAATGGCTGTTGAAGAAGCTTATCAGTCAGGTGCGATTGGTGTGTTTACGAGCAAATATGAAGAGAAAGTAAAGGTTTATTCCATACCGGGTTACTCAAACGAAATCTGTGGCGGACCACATGCGGGAAATACAGGAGAGTTAGGTACTTTCAAAATTGTTAAGGAAGAAGCTTCTTCAGCAGGAGTAAGGCGAATAAAGGCGGTAATTTCAAATGAAACGGAATAATTATATTGGAGAATAGTGGAGTGAACGTAAATGTTCTCACAAGTAGTTTTAAAAATGTTTTGGCAATGAGGCGAGGCTGTTTCAAATTCCGTGTAAACACAAAAAAGAGACCGTTTCAAAGACCGTGTAAACGCAAAAAACTGATATAAAATTTTAATAGTTACTTATGGGCAAGGCCATTTTTCTATGGTTCTTGCCCATGCTTGTATTATAAATCCGTTTTTGAGGTTGTCAAGCAAAACTTTGGGATAGTACCTGGTAACTTTCCCGCTCTCTCCAAGGGGGTTGCGACGCTTTTGTATTATCTGCACATCAAAAAAATACGAAAGCCCCATGAGCAGCATGGGCTTTCGTATTTTTAATTCCACTATCTTAAATGGTATATTTTTCACTTGAATTCATTATAAGGTAGCTTTTCATGGCAATTGAAAAATTAATTTATCAATATCTCGGTTTCACCAATAACGATTTTATTCAACTGTGCTAAATCAATCACATAAGGAAACATAGCATTAAACGTGCATATGTCATTTTGTATATTCTCAACACCATACACAGAACTTATTTTGGTACCATCTTTCATTATCAAACACATATCGCTCTCATTTTTCAACCAATCATCTTCAAAAAGAGCTCTATTTTCAGTGTTCATAGGTTTATCCATATGATAACTGATTTTCATGGATATGGGAGATATGTCAATGGTTTTTATTGTACCTGTAAAGCCAGAAATTGCAGCCTTTTTATCTGCATTATAACTTATGGTTGTATCTTTATAACTTATGCTAAAACTTAGTTTCCATTCACCTTTATTTAAGATTTCTTCGGTTCCATATCCACCTATAGCCAGGTAATAATCCTTAAGCTGTTCTGCTGATGTTATTGCATGGAAAACAACAAAATGTGCAGATAGTAATTTTCCATTTTTGTCACCTCCCCATCTGTCAATATCCATGATAGTTCTAATACAAGCCCCTGTTTTACGGTTTACCAGCGTTAAATGCTTTGTATTTAAGTATTGGTAGTCCAGTTCATCATTCACATTCATGTTAAATGTAAATATATTATCCTTTATACCCATATTTGTGATTTCCAGCTTGGGATATTTTGTACAAAAACTAACTTTTGTAGATGTCTCAGGTAAAATATATAACGGTTCTAATAATCCGGCTTGAATCAATTCTTCTCTACGCTTAAGGAATTCATCTCCTGTTAAATTCCCACTTCTTCTCTCCAAATTATACTCCTCAAGAATTTTGTTTTCTTCAGCCGTATGATTGCTGTCACTTCTGATACTATAAAATTGGTAGTCATTATCAGCCGGCTTATTGAATTTAGTATAGATGTCATAAAGATTGCCGTTCATTCTAATATCTTCCAAATCATTTGTTGCGTGAAGGAAATTAATTAAGGTAATCGTTAATTGATGTCCACTAATATCCTCAATATTATTATTGTTAATAATGTCATGAATTAAAAATGTTGCTTTTCCCTTTTCTTTACCGTTATCAATTCTTGTGCAGCTGCTGTATTGACCTAATACATCATTATCTATTTGTAACTTTACTTTCTGAAAATGAATTGTATTAAGATTATTTTCTTGTTCCTCTGTAAATGGTTGTCCATTTACGTTCTCCACATCAATAGCCACATACAGTGCCCGGTCATCACCTACAATACCTCTTGCAGTTAACTTAAGACCAGCTTCTGTATCAGATGATTCAATAACTGCACCAGCAGTATTTAGAAAAGTTGAATTATTTGCAATTGGTCTTGTATTTGAAGTGTCTGTATTTCCATTACTAGAAATATTATTTATTCCATCCTGATTATAATTCTTTGTACTTGATATAATTTCTTTAAAATATCCCTTAAAAACATCGGCAAGGTTCCATGCAGATGCCGCCACACTAATGCTTGATATTGATAAAAGAATTATACAAATTGCAACAAGACGGATTTTATATCGTTCATGATGAATTCCTCTGTTATCTGATTTATTATTCAATATCTGATTAACAATCCTGTCATTTAATTCTTTAGAAGGTTTAATGTCTTTCAGTGCTTCCTTATAATCATGATTATTCATAAATTAAATCCTCCTTAAGCTTTATTTTTAAAATATCTCTCCCTCGCTGAAGCTGCGTACGAATAGTAGTTTCTTTTCGAGTCAAAATTGATGCAATTTCCTTAGTTGAATAACCTTCATAATAATAGAGGTGAATCACCTCACGGTATTTTACTGGAAGTCTCAACACGGCATCCAACAAATCATTACTATCTTCCATAAATAATGTTTCTTCCTGATAATCTTTTAGTAGAATAATTCGTTTATGCCAACTCGACCGTAAAAAGTTTTTTGAATAATTTATCGTTACGCGTATTAACCAAGCTTTTTCGTGCGTATTACTTTCAAACATTTCTGTATATTGAAAGTATTTAGTAAAGACATCCTGATAAATATCTTCTGCATCAGCATGACTTTTACAATAAGAGAAAGCAATTTTGTAAATTGTATCCCCATAGGTGCTGATTGCATTTCGAATATCATTTTGGTTGAAATATATCTCAGTTTTCATTCTATTTACCTCCTTCACTAGTAATACTCCCAAGAACAGTAAAATGTCACATCGAATATAATAAATTGATTTTATTTTTCATCTAGACTTAAGGCATATAATTACATTCTAAACCAGATTTAAAAATTTTTACCATACTAAATTATTGATCTACATTTATTTAACAAGAAAAAAAGCATATACAATAATAAAGTGTAGGAAATACAAATCATTGGGGGGGAAGAAGACGTTCTTTAGCTATTAGGGAGGGGTACACCTACGGAGTTTATGTACATGAATTCCTATGGTTTAATTCCTGTTATCAAGGAGAGAGATGGAGTAACGTTAATTTGGCTAAGACTACGATATGTACAGTGACATGTGAACATGATTCTATGAACATATCGAAATCCTGAAGAAACTGTTCCTTAAACGGAGAAAGCTATCCATATGTATTTGTGGAGGTGATTTATGAAACGCTGCCGGAACAGCAAAAACGAAAAAATATATGAGAGTAACCTACGATACCCTAAGAAAATTTGAACATCGCTTGTCCTTTTTTTGCTATGCTTTTTTCCATCATGCTGCCGATTTATCAGGGCGATTGCTTAATAAGTTTTTGATTAAAACCTTCTTCAGTGAATATATTTAAATGCATTTTATTGGCTTGACATTGCTCTAAAAAATGCATTTTAAACCACCATAATTTTTTTTACTGTATTATATAACCAAAAGTATTGTATTGGTCTAAAGCTTTTAAAGCCAATTCAAAATAGGCAATTCCCTGTTCTATCTTCTCTTTTTTAAACTTCCATCGCCCAACCCAATATTCTGCATCAGGAGAAATACAGCCTTGTTCCTTTGCTTTATGATAAATATTCAAGACAGCTTCTTCATCTTTCTCATTAGCTTCCAGCTAGTAGGTTAAAATGAGGATACTTTCTCATTTTAACTTGTACTAAATCTAGACATAGGACCAGCTCGATGAATGCCGAAAAAAAAAAAATATACACCGCCAGAAATGGCGGTATCTATTTTCCAAAGTATGCATGACTACCGCTTACGCATAGCCGAAGTTTTTATTTATTGTTTAAACAATAAAAAGGCTCTCCACATAATGCGGAGAGCCAAAACATTAATTACTGTAATAACTGAAGAACGCCCTGAGGAATCTGGTTTGCCTGAGCAAGCATAGCCTGAGAAGCCTGTACAAGAATATTGTTCTTGGTATAGTTCATCATCTCAGAAGCCATATCTACATCACGAATACGGCTTTCAGCAGCTGTCATGTTTTCTTTTGTTACACCAAGGTTATTAATTGTATGCTCCAGACGGTTCTGAACAGCACCTAAGTCACCACGTGTTGATGAAACTGTGTTGATAGCGGTCTTAATTTTATCAATAGCATTAGCTGCACCCTGCTGGGTACTGATATCAATGCTACCGATACCAAGTGAATTAGCACTCATGTTGCCAACAGAAACCGAAATCTTATTGAAAGAATCAGCAGTATCACCAATCTGAAGTGAAAGTCCGCCGCCGGCAACTGATTTACCTTCAGCTGAAATACCAAGAGTCTTGGCATAGTCACCGCCATCCTTGTCTTCAAATCCAACTTTATGGCCAGAAGTATTTGTAATTTCTAACTGTCCACTATTGTTGAAGCTTACCGAAATTTTACCCTGAACAACGTCATCTCCAGTATTGCCCTTTGCAAGATCATAGTTGCCCAAAGCAGTATCAATCGCAGTTGTTAATTTAGTAGCAACCTGAGCACCTGTATCTGTTCCTAATAAAGTAGTTAAATCAACTTCAACTGCTTCGCCATCAATAGTAATGTCAAATTTACCGTTTGCGTTAGTAGGATTAATAGTAAGCTGAGGGGTTGCAGTAGCTAATGTCGTAACATCCGTAGCACTAGCGCCATCTGCATATCCCAATACCATACCAGCTACAGATGTATCAGTTGTTGGTAGACCTTTAATACCGATGCTGGAAGCACCGCTATCCTCCAGACCACTAGTAATTTTAAAACCTGTCGTACCATTAGCAGCTACTGTAATATGGCTAACAGAAGTTCCTGCTTCCTGATTTACCTTATCAATTGCGGAATTAATTGCATCCTGCATAACAGTAGCAGCATCTTTGGAAACAGTCGCACTGGCATTTGTGGTCCAGTCCTTGGTAAGAGTAGCCTGTTCATCTGTACTAAGAGAAGACCAGTCAACCTTAACCTCAGTGCCGTCAATCACAAAGGTATCTGAGGCTGTAAAATCAATTGCACCTGCACCGCTGGCATCCGTACCTAAACTTGTAGCGGCAGCCGGTCTGAAGGTACCAATCGTCCCTCCAATCAGGCCATCTGCAGAAGTTCCATTACCAGCCAAAGAACCATCTAACAAATTGATTCCATTAAAGTTTGTTCCTTCAGAAATACGGTCAATTTCACTTTTTAAAGAAGTAACTTCCTTCTGCAGATTCTCACGGTCAACTGCATCCTGATAGGTTCCGTTAGCGGACTGGTCAGCCAACTCTGTCATACGGTTTAACATGGAGTGAACTTCTGTTAATGCACCTTCAGCAGACTGTACTAAAGAAATACCATCGTTCGCATTCTTGGAAGCTGTATCAAGACCTGTAATCTGAGCTCTCATTTTTTCTGAAATAGCCAGACCTGCAGCGTCATCACCTGCACGGTTGATCCGGTAACCGGAAGATAACTTTTCCAGGTTTTTAGCTACAGTATTATTGTTGTTTCCTAACTGTCTGTAAGAGTTTAAAGCAGCGATGTTGTGTTGAATTCTCATATGTGTTTCCTCCTTGAAGATATTGCAGGGAAATCCTTTTCCCTGAATGATGTGTTTCCTAAATTAATAATAGGAAATTAGAAAATCGCCTTGCCGAAGTCTTTGCGGGGTACCAGCCGCATGAATGACTCCAAATATCTGACACTTGTGTCTATAAGAAGCGTACAAAATCAGTTGTACTAATGTGCAGATAAAATGTATATACACATCTATTAGCAGCCGTATATTTTGTATCTTCCTCTCATTAACTATATCGTATCGGTGATACAAAAAAATAAGTCCTTTAAAATATTTTTTTTATTTTATATTATTATATTTAAATGATACAGCCGGTTTGAGTTAATACATATCTGCAAATAAAAAATACCTCATCTTTTCGCAGCATAAACTTACCGGTAAGTAAATAGGATTCTATATGTATCTACTTAATTTAATGTGAAAACAGTGCTCCCATTTTTCAGGTTAATTGTTGTTATATTCCATTACTTCAAAGTTAGAAATCTGATCGAAGGCAATGTAATCTTTTCGGCTTGTAAACGAAGCTTTGTTGTAATCCTTTTCAATCACATAGGTCGGGTTTGATGCTGCTTTGCCGTTATACCATACAATGAAGTCATTGATTTTTTCCATAGCCATTTCATATTCCTTCCGCTCGCCGGTTACCATTGTAATCACAAGAAGTGCCTTGCTGCCAGTTGGCTGATTTGGATCAGCTGAAGCTGTCGGTGTTGCCGAGGCTTCATTGGAGTTCCAGCCCTCACTGCCATTAACGATTGCGGTTACAACGTAGTAGTATGTAGTTCCGTTAGTAACGTCCATATCCGTGTAGGTTGTACCCGTTACACCGGAGGCTATTGTTGTATATGGACCACCTGCGATTATGGAGCGTTTAATGATATAGCTTGTGGCATCAGTTACTGCGTTCCAGGTTAAGTCTACTTTGGAATCTCCGCCAACGGCCTTCAAGTTTGATGAAGTATCAGGATTTGATGAATCTGGCGTTATTACTGAATCAAAAATTTGTACATCGTCTAAATAACCATTATACATAAGTCTTTCACTATGAGTAAGACCATCTACAACGTTAATCATAGCTTGGGTAAAACTAGCATTAAACTTTCCGATGTAAACAGGGCACCCGCTTCTATCGTTTTCAGATGCAGCTGTTGCCTGTGCAACTGGTGTTGATATATTGTCTAAGTACAGCTTGACAGAATCAGCATTTGTCGTACCATCCCAGGTAAATAAAATATCATGCCACTGTCCATCGCATACACTTTCAGGGGTTTGAATTTCAAAATTCAGTTTTTGATCAGAAGTAATTGACGCAATATAAAGAGTACCCGTTTTTGATGATAAAGTGGGATAACCGGCCCCTCTATTGTTTATCATTTCTGAACCAATTCCAATATAATATCCGCAGTTTATATCATTACCAGTCGAAGTCAAGATTGTTTCTAATTTATTGGATACAGTGGATGCGTCTTTTTTCACTTTAAATCTAATTGATTTTTTTCCTGTATGGATATAATAGTTTTGGAAATATAAATAATCATCAGTTCCATTAAAATATCTTGTTTTCCCCGTTCCATTACAACCAGTGAAAAAAGTTTCATGGTTTGTGCCTGAAGATAAACCGTCTATTTTTTTGCTTCCTGAATCAATAACAGTGGTATTACTTTCACCATCAAATTTATACTCATGTATAGGTTTTAATTCATCAGCAAAACTAGAAATCTGGCTAAAATAAAATATACTGACCAACAAATAAATAAAAGTTACTATTTTAAGCAATGATTTTTTCTTCATGTAATCTACCTCCGAATTTTATCTTATGTAATTTTTCATTAAAGTTTAAATTCTAATCTCAAAATGAAAGAACAGAAAGGAAAGCCATTAAATACTAAACGTTTAATAGCTTATAAGGCAAACTCATTATTAGTTTACTTTTCCTTTTGTAAATTAATTATAATCGATTATCGTATTCTTACAATTTCTATTTATCCACTTTTCATTTAGAATACTTTTACATATTATCATTTTTGAGCACTCAAATCAACTCTATTTTTCCATTTATTGGTAGTATATATCCATAATAATCATAAATCCCAGGATATTTACATTTCTACAGTCTAAGTTCAAAAATAATTAGAATTTATAATGGCAGCAATTTCAATGGAGTAGTCTATAACGATTACTACTGCATTTTTATTGTAGATAACACCATATTGCAAAAAAACTCCCCGCAGTAAACATCAACGCTTTTCATTGTTCACTGCGAGGAGATTTATATTAATTTTATATAACCGATTCAATATCAATTTTTATCTGATTCCTACGCTCTTGCATCCACAACCTGCCCAACCCCATCCGAAGGCACCTGCCCCGGCGCTGCCGCATCCATCATCTTCATCAAACCGGCTGCCTCCACTTCCTGTGCATCCATGGCTTTCTTAGCCACACTGACACCCACGCTCTGCTGCAGTCTGACAGAACTCAAACCCATGCTCATTGCCGCAATATCCATCTCCGTATTCTCCTTTACTAAAATTCTCCATATGGTAATTTCTTATTCATCTCTATATCAATTACTACTTACTATATCGGCCAATCCAGCCTGCTATATAACAGAAACTCAAACTTCTTTATAACAATCCAGCGTAAACCAGAATTCCACCCCGCCCTTTACATTGCGGACGCCGCATTCCTTATGATGGGAATCCATGACCGCCTTTACAATGGAAAGGCCAATGCCGCTTCCCCCGTATTCCCTGGTATGCGCCTTATCCACCTTGAAGAACTTCGTCCACAACTTAGGCAGATCCTCTTCCGGGATATTATGGCCGGTGTTAAACACCGTAACAAGGGCTTCCTCCCCATTCTCTTCTGCGGTAATAACGATCTTCCTTTCCCCATTTAAGTGATTCAGGGCATTATTTAAGTAGTTCGTAATGACTTCCTCTATTTTAAATTCATCGGCAAGTACATAGACCGGGCCGCAGTCCGTAAGCTTCACCTCTGCATCCTTCTGCTGGATCAGAATTCCGGCGGAATTTATGACGCCGCGGATCAGTTCCGTTATATCAAACCGTTCCATCTGAGGGGCGTCATTGCCGAATTCAAGGGCGGTAAGGGCCAGCAGCTGGCGAACCATCTTATTCATTTTACCTGCCTCATCCATAATGACCTCACAGTAATAATCCCGGCTTTCGGGCTCCTCGGCCATTCCTTCCGTCAGCCCTTCCGCATATCCCTGGATCAGGGCAATGGGAGTCTTTAATTCATGGGACACATTCGCAATAAAATCCTTCCGCATCTCGTCGATCTTGACCTTTTCCTCAATGTCCTTCTGCAATTCCATATTGGCCGTCTTAAGCTGGCCGATGGTATCCTTAAGGGTATCGGACAGCTTGTTCATGCTGTTTCCCAGAACTCCGATCTCATCGGCTGCCCTTCCCGTATATTTGGCATCAAAGTCCAGGTCCGACATCTTTTCCGACAGATTGGCAAGCTGAAGAATGGGAGAGGTAATCCTTTTCGTAGTCAGATAAATAAACAGGCTTCCCACAATCAGGGCCGCCGCACCCACATACGACAGGAAACGGTTGGACAGATCCACGCTTTCCCTTATACTGGCAAGGGGTATGGAAATCAGAAAGATGGTCTTATTGTCAGAAAAATACCCCCAGCTTTCCAGATAATAAGAATCGGAGCGATTGTCGTAAGTTTTCTGAATAATATAATTATCATATTTTTTCAGAATACTTGCCTCAGGCATATCCTTTCCAAAAATATAATCATTCACCCTGTTTTTTAAAAACTGCCGGTCCCCGTTGGTTGACATGAGCGCCTCATCCGTAGAACTGTCAATCAGCACCATCATTATATTGTATTTTTCCCCCATGACCCGGAACATTTTCTGGACAGGGCCTTCATTTTTAAAGTCCGGGTCATAAGTATCCTGATAATAATTGATGATGCTCTTTCCACTGTCATCGGCCTGCGCAACTACCTTGTCGATCTCTGTATACGCACTTTCCAGGATCCGTACCTTGTCTCTGGTATAAAAGCCCTCCAGAAACCAGTTGTTTACGCACCAGGTAGACAAAAGGACCGTGGCCATAAGCCCCATAAATATCATGGCAATACGTACCTTGATGGAACGTTTCATTCACTCACCTCAAATTTATATCCCATTCCCCAGATGGTCTTAATGTAATCTCCTTTGCTCCCCATTTTGCTCCGAAGTTTCTTCACATGGGTGTCAATGGTGCGGGCATCACCGAAATAATCGTAATTCCACACATTATTGAGAATTTTCTCTCGTGACAGGGCAATTCCCTGGTTTTCAAGGAAATAAGCCAGAAGTTCAAACTCCTTGTAACTCAAATCAATGTTCTTTCCGTCAATGGTGACCTGATGGGCTGCCTTATCAATGCAGATTCCTCCGATTTCCACTGTGTCTGCGGTAACAGCATTGCTTCGCCTTAATATGGCCTCCACACGGGCCACCAGGATTTTGGGACTGAACGGCTTGGAAATGTATTCATCCACTCCCAGGTCAAATCCCTGAAGTTCGTCACGCTCTTCCCCTCTTGCCGTCAGCATAATAATGGGAACCTGGGAATACTGGCGGATCGTCCTTAAAGTCTCCCAGCCATCCATTTTAGGCATCATTACATCCAGAATGATCAGTGCAATATCTTTCTGTTCAAAAAAGACATCGACTGCTTCTTCTCCATTGGAAGCTTCTATGACTGAATACCCCTTTACACTAAAAAAATCCTTTACCAGCTTTCTCATTCTGGCTTCATCATCCACAACTAATATTTTTAACTGTTCCATTGTAACCTCCTGAAATCAGATTTATAACGATGTATTTCTGACTCATATTGTAACAAATTGCAAAGGGAATTTCTACATTTTCACAGAGATTTCACACAATTCAAAAAGAAATGGCAGTTACAGTTTATGATACTTTATTCATTGGATTATTCCCCAGGCCGGTAACCAATATTCGGATATCCTCGCAGACACAAATTCTTGTTTTAACAACAATCCTCCTGTCCAATATCCGTAACATAAAAAACAGATGCCTTCCAGGGAAAGCATCTGCTTCTTTATTCAAAAACTATCTTAATACGGTTGTAGAAATGGTATCCATATCATCGAATGCCTGATTTTCCCCGCCCATTGCCCAGATAAAGGTATAGTTGCTGGTACCTGCGCCGGAATGGATGCTCCAGGATGGGCTGATGACCGCCTGCTCGTTCTGCATAACGATATGTCTGGTCTCATTGCCTTCGCCCATCATATGGAATACCACATTGTTCTTCGGAATCTCGAAATACATGTAAACCTCCATACGTCTCTCATGTGTATGAGCCGGCATGGTGTTCCATACGCTGCCCGGATCCAGAACAGTCAGACCCATGGATAACTGGCAGGTCTCCAGTACATCCGGATGGATAAACTGGTTGATTACCCGTTTATTGGAGGTCTCCATGGCACCCAATGGCTTCTTGGCTGCCTTTTCAATCGGAATGAAGGTTGTCTTGCATGCTTTATGGGCAGGTGCGCTCACCATGTAGAACTTTGCCGGATTAGCTTCATCCTCGCTTTGGAAAGTAACTTCCTTTGTTCCTTTGGTTATGTATAAGCAGTCCTTATATCCCATCTTGAATTCCTCTCCGTCGGCTGTGATCTTACCTGCGCCTCCGATGTTGAAGATGCCGATCTCACGTCTCTCAAGGAAATAACCTGTCCCAAAATTTTTCCAAATATCAATTCCCTTGTCAATGGAAACAGTCTCTGTCGTCGGCATGCAGCCCAGGGTGACCATACGGTCTACATGGGAGTAAACAGCAACTACTTCATTGGCAGCGTATAAGTTTTCAATTAAAAATTCTCTTCTGGTTTCTTCTGTTGTGTAACGCTTAAAATCTTTCTGATTTGCTGAATAGCGGATATCCATTTATAAAAACCTCCTTATTTGATTTAGAAATAACTGACCACTCCAATCGTATCACAAGGCAGTTTTTAATTCAACATCTTCTTGTATATATTGGTAAAAAGAATACATGCTCAGGCATCATTCCGAAGCTGTGGCACAGGTCCTACATCCTTTATCCTTCACCATAGCCCCGGAATGTTATGATCATGCTTTCCGTTTTATTACACCTTTTATAATATTCAGATTATTTATTAATCTTGTATTGTCGGGAGCATAGCTGAGAGCTTTTTTCGCATGCTCCAGGGATTCATCAAACAGCCCCAGCCGGTAAGCAGCTATGGCGCAGAGATCATCCGGGGTATAGTCCCAGGAATACCCCATATTGACAAATGTCCTGGACTTCTCCTTAATTTTCAAAGCTTCTGCTGTCAGAAAATAGGTCATTGACCAGTCTTTTAACTCATAGCACATTTTGGAAAATTCCACGTATGGATCCCGTGTATCCGGCACTTCCGCAATTGCTTTGTAATACCAGCCTCTGGCTTCTTCCAGACGGCCCATTCTGTAACAGGATCTTGCAATCCAGCGCATAGCCCCACAGCGTTCATCATTCCAGCGGGCAGCAGGCAATGCCAGGTACACATTCAGCGTATCAATGCATTTCTGCCACTGGCTTTTATACATATATTCTCTTCCCAGATAATACCGCATCCGGTCATCCTCAGGTGCTTCTTCAACCGCAAGTTCCAGAAGGGGCAGATAGGAACCCCGGGATTTGGATGGGTCTGGGTAATGATTGAGCACCATTCCATCGATATATATGGTTTCGAGCGGTAATTTTCCCACATATTGGACATACTCATGAATAGGGCATTTCCAGCGGAAACCATGCCGGTCATGTACCTTGAAATAATAGAATTGGACGTCCGGAGTCCCGTCTGCTTTCAGGCTCCAGTTATAAAGGTATCTGCCGGTCTTTGCAGCAGGCCCGCTGGATTTGGGCTTATGGCTGAGCCAGGCTTCCTCCAGCCGGTCCCTCCAGCCCGGTACAAATAATTCATCCAGATCGGTGCATACGCAAATGTCCGCATCCTCCGGAACATGATCAAGGGAAATGTTCCGGGCCACATCGAACCTCCAGGGCTTCACTTCCTCAACATATACAACGGCACCAAGCTCTTTCAGTTTTTCAACCGTACCATCCCCGGACCCCGTATCTGTGACCACGATCTGATCGGCCTCCTTCATGGAGTCCATCCACTTTTCTGCAAACTGAACTTCATTCTTGCAGATGGCATATACACAGACTTTTAATTGACTCATGAGGTCACCTCCGCTTTCGCCAGACTGTTTATCTTAACCTCAATCAGCTTCAGATTATTTTTAAGTCTTTCATTCTCAGGCGCCAGACTGCAGGCCTTCTCTCCATATTCTTTTGATTTCTCATACATACCCATGCGATAGGCGCTTATGGCACCGTAATCATACAGGGAATATCCCCAGCTTTCCGGCTCAACAAGATAGCTTCCGGTGCTTTCTGTGATCGTAAGCCCTTTCTCTGCCATTACGTAAGTCAGGGGCCAGTTTTTCTCCAGGTACCCTATTTTCGCCAAAGCAAGATACGGTTCCCGGACATTCTGGCATTCCGCAAGGGCCCGGAACAGCCATGCCTTTGCTTCTTTCATGTCACCTTTTTCCTCATAGCAGCGTGCGATAAAACGCATGGATGCGCTGCGCTCTTCATTCCATACCGCTAAAGGAAGGGTCAGATGCTTTTTCAGCGTACTGATTGCCTGATCCAGCTTTCCATGATATACATACTCTCTTCCGAGCCAGAACATGGTCCGGTCATCTAATGGATTTTCCTTTACAGACAATTCCAGAAGAGGAAGATACTGGCTCCTGGGCTTTGTCGTATCCGGATAATGGTTGAGCACCAGGCCATTGATCCATATGATCTTTTCTCCGCCTGTACCGCTGTATTCCAGAATCTCATGGACCGGATGTCCCCAGCGGTAACCGTGCCTTTTGTGTATCTTTTCCATAGGATACTGTTTATTCGGCGTACCGTCGGGATTACAGGTAAAGGTAAATAAATAGCGTGCACGGGTGTGCTCCGGCCTCCAGGCCTTCTCCAGCTTCTCGCGCCATCCTGGTTCAAAAACCTCGTCCAGATCATTGGAAACGCAGATATCCGCATCTTCCGGGACATGGTCCAATGCCACATTGCGGGCCGTATCAAACCGCCATGGGGATATGGTCTCTTCAAAGACAACAGCTCCCCTTTTCCGAAGCTTTTCTACCGTATGATCGGTCGAACCAGTATCTGTTACAATAACCGCATCCGCTTCGGACACCGCATCCATCCAGCGGTCCACAAACTGTTCTTCATTTTTGCAGATTGCATAAACACAGATTTTATATTGATTCAATGCTTTCACCCCATTTTATACTGCTGATTCAATATATGCACGTAACCCTTGTCCCGTGAAGAACAGGCTGGGCCGCCGGAATGGATTACAGGTAATTCTCATACAGAACCGTATCGGAAAGTGGTTTTCTTTCGCTGCTATGACGCATTGGACTTAAAAAACCTCCATCCGGACAGCCTAAGAGCAGAAGGGCAACAGGTTCTATGTATTCCGGTATATGAAACTCTGTCCTGATAATTCCCGGATCGAATAATCCTACCATGACACTTCCGATGTTCAGCTCCCTTGCTGCCAGCATCATATGGTCACAGACAATACCAATATCCAGATCACCGGAACATTTCCGGTCAAAGGGACGGACCAGCGAATCTCTCGTATCACGGCAGACAATGAGTACGCATGTTGATCCAAAGGTATTATATGCCTTTTGAACCTTTGATATGTTTTCCGGATCTCTGACAACCAGAATCCGCTGAGGCTGCCGGTTGCAGGCAGTGGGCGCAACCCGGCCAACCGATAAGATCCGCTCCAGCTCCTTATCTTTCAAGGTTTCTTGTGTAAATCCACGGGTGGTACAGCGCATTTTTGCCAATTCAAAAAAATCCATTTCATTTCCTCCATTTTAAATGTGAATAATGCTTCATATTTTCATCGTAGCACGATGAAACGGAAAGGTCAACCTAATGCGAATAAAACTTCACATTTTTATTGACCACCAGAAAAATGAACTGTATAATGAGAAAAAAAGAGGTATGATCCATGAAGGAAGTACGAAAACCAATACAAAAACGGTCCATCGAAAAAAAAGAAGCCATTTTGAAAGCCGGATTTGATCTTTTTTGTGAAAATGGTTATCATAAGACGAATACCATAGAAATCGCAAAGCGGGCTCAAGTATCGACCGGGGCAGTATATAGTTACTTTAAGGATAAACGGGATATTTATACAGCAGTATTTGAACAGTATCTGGATTCCCTTTCCAGCCTTTTGTTTAAAAGGCTGAAGGATACCGCCCTTCCTTTTCGCCTTTCTGTTTTTGTTGAACAATGGATTTCCATCTATGTGGAGCTGTACGCCTCATCCCATCATGCCCTGATGCAGTTAAGAATGATGATGATTGAAGATGAAAGCATTAATCAGCATTTTTGTGATTCTGAACAGGTATATATTTTAAAAATCGTGGAAATCCTTCGTCAATTTGGTGTTTCATCCGGAAACCTGCATGAAAAAGTCTATTCCGCCAGTATTTTGGTTGACGCTCTCAGCCGGGAAAAATCCGCATTTCCTCATAACAGCCTGGACTATGATGTTTTAAAACGGCAGATGAAGCAGGCAATCCTTCTTTTATTGTCTGACTGAGTGTATTCCGTATACAATTTCATAGATTTCTTTTTTATAAGGTTTGAATTCATTTTCTGTCATTGTTTTCCCATAGCTCATGACCCAAAGCGGTATGGGACTGTCAAAAGGTTTTAAAGGCATCTGTTCATAATAAAAAGAGTTTATATAAAATCCAAGTCTTTTGTAAAATCCTGCTCTGCGTCCGGTCATGGGATTCTTCTCTGTTACGGGTTCTATTTCAAGAAATACCAGTTTTTTCGTGTTCTTTACGGTCTCCGTTACCAGTTGTTTTCCATATCCTTTTCCCCTGCACTGCTCTGCAGTTGCAAGATGCTCTAAAAATATGCAGCCCGGCAGCTCCCAGAATCCAAGGAAAGCCATGATCTTCCCCATTTCTTCAATAATTCGGACTCCATAGCGGGAATTTTCAAAAACTCTTCTCTGACCGTCTCTGGTACGGCGTTCAACAGGCGGAAATGCTTCCTTATATATCCGGTAAATTTCTTCAAAACGGGTCTGCGGATCTTTTAACAGCATACAGTCTCCTGTTCTCTTCTCCAAAAAAGAACCTGCCCCGCATATATCCGGGACAGGCTGTTTTTTATATTATATATCTTTATTTAACGGTAATTCTGCCCTGGCCTGAAGGATTTGCATAGTCAGTATCTACATTGCCGCCCAGATTGGTACGGATATAAGCAGAAAGCAGGTCCACATCGGTCATGACATCATCACGGATTACCTTGCATCCCTTGAACATGGTCATACCGTCACCGCCGGATTTCAGCATGTAGTTATGGGAAGCAACGGTATATGTCTTTGTAACATCAAGAGGTTCACCGCCTGCCATGATATCGGATACACGGTATGCACCGGATACCTTTACAAAATTGCCCTTTTCATCTACCTGTACGCTGGAAGCAGTGGAAGTGTTGATGGTATAGGTCAGTCCAGATACCTGAAGGAATCCGCCGTTCTCTTTCGGGCAGTTCCTGGAAGCCATTTCCAGGGCATCCTTAATCTGCTGGCCGGTAGCTTCTACCACGCAGCCCATGTTGCCGAACGGGAATACGGTAAGGGTATCCTTGTAAGTAATGCTGCCTGCGCTTATATCGGCTCTGACGCCGCCGCCATTGGAAAGGCCCATGTCTGCCCCAAGCACATAGCGGTATGCGTCCGCACATAAATCACCCAGATTGGTTTCTGCACTTCTTACTGCACGTTCGCCGGTTGCCGGATCTTTCACAGTCAATCCCACATCTGTATGTCCGATTACCGTCTTTAATGTCTCATTATACTGAGCCTTTATATTCTTTATGAACTTGTCTGTGTCATAGTCAATTGCTTTCCCGTCTTCCGTGACCGCACTCTTGCCCGGAATCACAAGCTGGATTCCTATAGCCAGGACATTGGGATCTTTGATCTTGTTCCTGTTTGCATCATAGATTTCTCTCCAGTGGTCATAAGAGCCTAATTCTCTTTTTGCAATTCTGTTTAACGAATCTCCTGCCTTTACCGAATATGCACCGGTGCCGGTGCCGGCCGGAACCTGTGAAACCAGTTCATTGGTAATGGTTCCATCGGTGTGGATGGTCAGCTTGCCGATATTTTTTAACTTTGTGCCGGTCTGGGTAAGAAGTACATCCTTGCCATCCTTATTCTTCAAATATTTGCCATACGCTTCATGGGAATGGCCGTCAATGCACGCATCAATGCCGGTCGTATTCTTAATTACATTATCCGATGTCCACTGTTCTGTTGTCCCGTTCTCACCTAAGTGGCCGACTAAGACAACGTAATCAGCGCCTTCTGCTCTGGCACTGTTTACTGCCGCCTGGATCTGGGTATAGAGCTTCTGCCCGTTTTCATCTTCACAGAAGCCGTAAATGTAGTTCCCGTTTCCGTCCTGGAAATATGCCGGTGTGGATTTGGTAAAGCTTTCCGGTGTGGTCGCACCTACGAATACAATCCTGGTTGCACCGTATGTAAACATCTTGTACGGGGCTAATACCGTAGAACCTGTCCGAAGATCCATAAAATTGCTGGAATAGTAGCCGCAGCTTAACTTTCCTGCAAGCTCCAGAAAACGGGGCATTCCGTAATCATACTCATGGTTGCCCGGAACCGCAAAATCATAACCTGCCTGATTCATAATGTCGATCAGATATCCGCCGTCTGAAAGAGTACCGATCGGCGCGCCCTGAATAGCATCCCCTGCGTCAACCAGTGTCACATAAGGGGTCTGGGCCTGCATCTCTTTTTTAAAGAGTGCGAGTCCTGCATATCCGATATTATCGTCAATACCACAATGGACATCGTTGGTATAGAGTACCACAATATCCTGATCCGCCGCCAGAGAGGCAAAGGACATACCTGTCATCAGGGAAAGGACCATGAGCAGGGTCAGCCACAGGGACAGAAACCTTCTTTTCTTGCTTCCTTTCATCGCTTAAATCCTCCTTTTGCACAATGCATTTTTCTCTATTATAGCAGATAGATGTAAAAATAAAATATAATATTTTCCAATTTTTGGTATTATCTGATCCTGTGTTATTATCATGCTCTATTTTTGATTATTTACGCATATGCCAAGAAAAAGCCTGCATTTAACTTTACCCTATTGTCATTCGTCCATTTGGAAACAAAACTGTTCCAGTTTTTAGTCAGTGATTCGGCTCCTGATTCCTTATCAATGTAGCAGCCATTATCCCTGGACATAACTGTGTAGCTGGTGCTTTTAAATTTTAAAGTATTTTGAAAAAAGTTATTCCAGAATCTGGAACTGCTCTCCCCATAACGCCAAAGGTAAGACGATTTTTGTGCATTCTTCATATGCTGGGTTTTGCCATATTCGGCTCCTTCTTTTAATGCTTTTATCATATCTCCGGTATTTTTTTAGGTATTCATTATATGATTGTAAACAGCAAATATTTTCTTTTGATCGAAATCTTCCAGCCGTCCGGGTTCGGCTACAGCTTTCCTCTCCTTATTTAATTCTTTATTTAATTTATCAGCCAGCATATCGGTAAACCTCTTTATGGATTTGCTTATTGCATTTTTAAGAGAACTGGAAACACCGCTGAATTTATTAAAAATTTCCCCCTTTAATCCAAGCTCAGCAAGCTTGAACCCGATTTCCTCTTCACTGCAGTTTACACCTATCAAGCTGTCTGCATTACTGCCGGGTTCATAGGATTTGATTTCAGATATCATTTCTTTTGTTTTATCAATTTCTTCCATAGAATAATATTCTGTTTCTCCAGCTTTTATTGCTGCGGTTTTATCAGACTTCACAGCCTTTCTCAGCTGACAGGCCATATAGGAATCGTCTTTTTTTAACCACTCGTTTTCTATTTTGTCGAGATTGGCGTAATTTTTATTGTCTTTTATATAACTGGAATACTGATCAACAGAATTCTGATAGGCTTTTACAATGCTGTCGTGTATTTTCTGTGTCTCTCCGCTGACACCGTTCTCTTCAAAAAATCCACCGACCTGTTCTGCTGATTTAGCTGCGGCCTGCTCAACTGCAGCGTTAAACTTTGTTTCCAAATCACCTAGAAGTTTTGTTTTTTCCTCACCGGAAAAGTAATCTTCAATATGCTTTTTACTGACTGCATATCCGGAAGCAAGATAATCTACACTATTGCCAAGCTTCGTATTGTCTTCATCAAGACCGTTTATATAAAAATATGCTCTGCCGCTGTCATAAGTATCTTCATTAATCCCATGAAGGGTATCCTTCTGCCGCAAGCCTAATCCCGGCAGAGGGATACCCTTCTTTTACAAACATCTATTTTTCTTCACTGATTTCAATACCCAGTTCCTCAAGCTGTTTTAAATCCACTGGTGCCGGAGCTTCTGTCATGAGACAGGAGGCATCCTTGACCTTTGGGAA
Organism: uncultured Lacrimispora sp.; assembly: GCA_964402355.1. Classification (GTDB taxonomy): domain Bacteria; phylum Bacillota; class Clostridia; order Lachnospirales; family Lachnospiraceae; genus Lacrimispora. The sequence continues at coordinate 128,678 of CAYOCB010000010.1, read as the reverse complement.
CGCGATGACATCGCGGATGCTGTCCGCACCTACCATCAGCATGACCACACGGTCCAGACCGTAAGCCAGTCCTGCATGAGGAGGTACGCCATACTTAAAGGCACTTAACAGGTAGCCAAACTGCTCCTCTGCCTGTTCCTTTGTAAATCCCAGACATTCAAACATCTTCGTCTGGATATGATTCTGGTGGATACGGACTGAACCGCCGCCAAGCTCGGTACCGTTAAGCACGATATCGTATGCCTTGGCCCGTACGGCTCCCGGATCACTGTCAATCAGATGCCAGTCTTCTTCCATGGGCATGGTAAATGGATGGTGCATAGCCATATAGCGGCCCTGTTCTTCCGAATATTCCAGTAATGGGAACTCGGTTACCCACAAGAACTTAAAGTCATCCTTTTTCAGAAGATCAAGCTGTCTAGCCAGTTCCAGCCGCAAATTACCTAATACGTCAAATACCACCTTGTCCTTATCTGCTGCAAACAGGAGCAGGTCTCCCGGCTTTCCTCCCATGGCCTCTGCCAGGCTGTGAAGCTCCTCTTCGGTCATGAATTTGGCAAAGGAGCATTTATACGTTCCGTCTTCATTGATGGCAAGATAAGCCAGTCCCTTTGCGCCGAAGCCCTTTGCATATTCAACAAGGGCGTCGATTTTCTTACGGGGCATGGCACCCTGTCCCTCAGCATTGATCCCCCGGACAGAGCCGCCGTTCTCCAAAGCGTTTTTAAATACCGCAAATTCCGTATTGTTAACCACATCAGAGACATTTTTCAGTTCCATGCCAAACCTCATATCCGGCTTATCGGAACCGAAACGGTCCATGGCTTCTCTCCAGGTCATCCGCTGAATCGGAAGCTGAATATCAAAATCGCAGATTTCCTTAAATAATTTCCTTAACAGTCTTTCATTGACCTCCAGCACATCCTCTACATCCACAAAGGACAGCTCCATGTCGATCTGGGTGAATTCCGGCTGCCTGTCGGCCCGCAGATCCTCGTCCCGGTAGCATCTGGCAAGCTGGAAATACCGGTCATAACCGGAACACATGAGAAGCTGTTTATAAAGCTGGGGGGACTGGGGCAAAGCGTAGAAGGAACCCGGGTGGACCCGGCTGGGTACCAGATAGTCCCTGGCGCCTTCCGGTGTACTCTTAATGAGAGTAGGGGTTTCAATCTCTAAAAATCCTTCTTCTGCCAGAAATGCTCTGGTCAGTGTTGCAACCTGGCTTCTTATCCTGATGTTCTTCTGGATATCCGGTCTTCTAAGATCCAGGTAGCGGTATTTTAATCTCAGCTCTTCCTTTGTCTTGCTGTTTTCTTCAATCGGGAACGGCGGAGTCTCGGATTCGGAAAGTATCCGCAGGCTCTTAGCCCGTACTTCAATGGCTCCGGTAGCCAGGTTCTCATTGACACCGCCGGCTCTTAATTCCACCACACCGGTCACAGCGATAACAAACTCACTTCTCAGCTTTTCTGCCTTTGCAAAATTTTCTGCACCGCAGTCGTTTTCCTCAAATATGATCTGAAGGATTCCGGAACGGTCTCTTAAATCAGCAAAGATGATCCCTCCCTTGTTCCTGCTCTTCTGAACCCAGCCCATTACAGTCACTTCACTGCCTGCATTCTCTGTGGTAATTTCTGTACATCTATGGGATCTTTTTAATCCCAGCATTGACTCTGCCATAATTTCCTCTTTCCCGCCCATGTTTTTTGCATACAGGTATGCCCTTGGGCGTTCCTCCTCATATCCTTACTTTAACGCTTCTTTATAAAATTCCTTAAACTGGGTATAACCTTCTTTAGAAAGATTCTCTTTCTGGAACTTTTTATTCTTGTTCATCTGAGAAATCAGCACCGTAATACCCTTTGTCCGTTCTTCCATAGCTTCCTTTATGGCCTGGTTCATGACAGCACCGCTTACGCCCTTTTCAAGCAGAAATGCCACCTTCTGATCATTTCCCGGAACCGTGAATCCTTCATCCATCAGTATGGTAATAATGCGCTCAAAACCAATGGAGAAACCGCAGGCAGGAGTATCCATGCCGGTAAATTTGCCGATCATCTTGTCGTAACGGCCGCCGCCTCCAACGGAACCCGGGAAACCGTCAACCTGAATCTCAAAAATAGTTCCCGTATAATAGGACATTCCCCGGACCAGAGTCGGATCAAATACAATATGAAACTGGCTGGTGGAAATCTCATTGACACTGTCAATGACTGCCGCCAGATTTTCCGCCTGTTCAGGGTCCATGGCTTCCTTTAAGGTATCTCTAAGGTCCCGTACTCCTTTGGCATCCGGAGTTACGGTTTCAAACAGGTTTAAATATTTACTGATTTTATCCTGGTCATATCCGGCTTCTTCCAGTTCCTTTTTAACGCCATCCATGCCGATCTTATCCATCTTATCCAGTATAATGAATACCTGTTCATAGGAATCTTCCGGAAACCCGCAGTATGCAGCCATTCCTTTTAAGATATTCCGGTCATTGATTCTTACCGTATACCCTTTAAAACCGATTTTTCCAAGGAGTGTAGTGGTCGCTAAGATCAGTTCAATCTCCGCAAGCCTGGAAGAATCTCCCAAAATATCAATGTCGCACTGGACGAACTGCCTGAAACGGCCCTTCTGGGGGCGGTCAGCTCTCCATACGCTTCCCATCTGAAGAGACTTGAACGGCGCAGGGAGACTGGCTGCGTTATTGGAATAGTATCTGGATAAGGGAACGGTCAGGTCATACCGCAGTCCGCTGTCAACCAGATCGTTTTCCTCTTTTGCCGCATCCAGATCAAGCTTTTCTCCCCGCTTCATGATCTTGAAGATCAGCTTTTCATTGTCACCGCCCTGCTTGCTTGTCAGATTCTCAATGTGTTCCACGCAGGGTGTCTCAATGGAATGAAAGCCGAACCTTCCGTATGTTTCGCGGATCTGATTCATTACATATTCCCGTACCTGCATTTCAGCGGGAAGAATATCCTTCATACCGGTTACCGGTTTCTTTTTTAATGCCATATTTTTCACTCCGTTATCATCTTATTTTATGAGGAAGTTCGATTCGCCTTCGGCTCATCGAACAGCTGATTTACTGAATTCAGGGGGCGTTTTTGTTTGCCTTCCTTAATAAAATCATGCTTCTATTGTAAATTACTATTCTAATTTTGCAAGCATTTTTTCTTTTCTTTCCAGCATTTCGTCGATTCTTGTGATGTATTGCTCCACATCTTTGACATTCTCCACCCGTTCCAGACGGTTTTCTGACGGAAATACCACCTTAGTGGTGGTTCCTGCCCCGCAGGCCGCAATGGTCTGCTTTTCTTCCATAATTAAGATATTATAGATGCAGGCTTTGCCGGGAAGGGAATATCCTACATTCTCGAAATTCCCCGCCATGTTCTTCTGACGGTAAAGGTAGTATGGTTCCAGGCCCATATTTCGGGCATAAGACGCTGTCAGATCGATCATTTCCTGGGTGCTGGTGATCTTTAAGTCTCCGTATCTTTCCTTAAATATGTTAAGACGTGCGGCTCTCTTAATAGCAAGGGAATGTACCGTAATTCCATCGGGACCAAGGGCCTGTATTTCCTCCATGGTTCGTGTCACATCTTCCATATCCTCTTCCGGCAGGCCGATGATCAGATCCATGTTGATGTTATCAAAGCCCAGGGTTCTGGCCATGGAAAACCGGTCCTTCACCATGTCTACCGTGTGGCGGCGCCCGATCAGATCCAGAGTCTCCTGCTTCATGGTCTGGGGATTTATGGAAATACGGGTCACTCCGTACTTTCTTAAGACCAGAAGCTTTTCCTCCGTTATGCTGTCCGGACGTCCGGCTTCCACGGTAAACTCCTTTACGGATGCAAAATCACAGGTCTGCTTCAGTCTGCCAAGCAGCTGATCCAAATACCGGGCAGAAAGGGAGGTAGGGGTACCGCCGCCGATGTAGACAGTATCCAGGGTTCTTCCGGCCATTTTCTTTGCAACATAAGCCATTTCCTTATACAGAGCCTCCAGGTACTGGTCCATGCGATTCTCCCACTGCCCGATAGGGAAAGAAGGAAAGGAGCAGTACAGACAGGTAGTAGGACAAAAGGGAATCCCCACATACAGGCTGTAGCCATGTTCATAGCTGGTGGCAGCCAGCAGATCCCGCTCCCGTCTGGCAATTTCCAGGCTCAAATCAATCTTACTGTCGCCGGCCAGATAAGTTTCCTTCATGTATCTGCGGATTTCCTCATCCGCATATCCTTCAAAAAGCTTTGTCATGGCTATTTTGGTGGGGCGTATACCGGTCAGTGTTCCCCATGGAAGTTCTGTCCCGGTAAATTCTTTTAAAATTCCGTAAAGCGTGCGTTTGATCCGGTTCTTGGTTTCAAACCGGTTGGAAAAATCCGCCTGGATCACAGAAGACTTCATAAGACCTTTCTCAAAATCCTGAACCGTCAGTTCAAAGGAGGCGTTACCGGCTCTGCCCCGCACCAGCAGCCGGCAGGTCTCCTCCGGCTGTTCCTCATGGACAAAACTTTCTCCAGGATAAAACGCCATCAAAAGTTCTCTGATATCCTGTTCAAAGGACAGATCCTCTAATATTATTCCAATCATATTCTCTTTCCTATCCTCTGTAAAATGCCACCGGATTGTTTGTTTTTTCATATCCAATGGTGGTAGGGTCCCCGTGTCCTGGATAGACAAGGGTATCCTCAGGCAGGGTAAAAAGCCGCTCTGTTATGGATTTTATAATCTGGGACTGGTTTCCCGTGGGCAAATCCGTCCTGCCCAGAGATTCTTTAAACAGAGTATCTCCGCTGAGTAAAACGCCCTCTTCCAAAACCAGATAGCAGACCGAACCGGATGTATGGCCAGGAGTAGACAGCACCTGGAAAGAAATTCCTGCCAGCCGGAGGATATCTCCGTCTTTTACCAGTTCATCGGCATGTACCGAATAGTCCCCGCCAAAGCTGGAGGATAAATTGACAGCCGGGTTGAACAGCATCTCTTTTTCCACCTCGCCTGCATAGATCTTTGCCCCTGGAAATTCTCCGGTTATGTCATTTACCGCCATAATATGGTCAAAATGGCCATGGGTCAGAAGGATAGCCTCTGCCGTCACAGAAAGCTCCCTGCACCTATTCAGGATATTGGATCCGTCTGCTCCCGGATCCACGATCACCGCTTTTTTCTGATCTTCCCGGTATAGGATATAGCAGTTGGTTCCCATCTGTCCTGCCGGGAAAGTCTTTATTCTGAAATTGTTCATAATCTCCTCCTTTTTAATGATTGATTGGATGAAAAGAAGAAAACTGCGTTATCCCGCAGTCCTCTCAATGTCTATAACCCCTTCGATCTGTCTCAGCTTGTCGATCAGCTTGCCCAGCTCTTCCACGCCGTGGATATCAAAGGTCATGGTAATGGTAGCTTTTCCCTGCTTATTGGTTCGGGAATTCATGGATGTGATATCGATCTGCCTCTCTGTAAACACCTTGGAAATATCAACAAACATGCCGATCCGGTTATTGGCAAATATTTTGATCTCTGTGGAATACCTCTCCTTTGTGTCGTCTCCCTCCGGTTCCTGCCATTCTGCATCGATCATACGGCTCCGTTCTTCCTCCGGCAGGTTTAAGATATTGACACAATCCGTCCGGTGAATGGAAATCCCACGCCCCCGGGTAACAAATCCCACGATCTCATCTCCCGGAACCGGACTGCAGCATTTGGAAAAGCGTACTGCAAGATCATGAATCCCTTTTACCACGATCCCGCTGCCTAAACGCTTTTTCACAGGCAGTTTATTGCTCATATCCTCAATATCATTCAAAATGGAGGTGTCGTTTACTTCTTTCTTCAGTTTCTTATTCCGTTCATCCACCATCTTGTTGATGACCTGGCCCTCTTTTAAGCCGCCGTGCCCGATGGATGCAAGAACCGATTCCCAGTCACGGAATGCATAGCGTTTCATGACCTTTTCCTGGTATTCCGGCTTATTGATCTCGGAATAATTGATTCCCTTGGCCTTGCAGTACCGGTCTACCATATCCTTGCCGCGGAGGATGTTATCCTCTTTTAACTCCGTCTTGAACCACTGGTTGATCTTATTCTTGGCCTGGGTGCTCTTAACCATATTCAGCCAGTCACGGCTGGGCCCCTTGCTGTTCTGAGAAGTAATGACCTCCACCTGGTCGCCGTTTTCGATTACATATTCAATGTTTACCAGTTTTCCGTTGACTCTGGCCCCCACCATCTTGTTGCCCACCGCACTATGAATAGAGTATGCAAAGTCAATGGGCGTGGAACCGCTTGGAAGGTTTTTCACATCGCCTGACGGAGTAAAACAATAAACACTGTCAGAGAACAGGTCCAGATCACCCTTGACCATGTTTAAGAATTCTTTATTATCGGACATATCCTTCTGCCATTCCAGGATCTGACGCAGCCAGCTTAACTTTTCTTCTTCCTTGCCTGCCGCCACCTGTCCGCTTCCGCTTTCCTTGTATTTCCAGTGGGCTGCGATTCCGTATTCCGCTGTACGGTGCATCTCATAAGTACGGATCTGGATTTCAAACGGCTGACCGTTATTACCGATCAGGGTAGTATGAAGGGACTGGTACATGTTTGGCTTGGGCATGGCGATATAATCCTTGAAACGGCCGGGAATGGGCTTATACAACTCGTGGATCACGCCCAGGGCGGCATAGCAGTCCTTTACATTGTCCACAATGATCCTTACCGCAAACAGATCATAAATCTGGTCCAGAGTCTTGTTCTGGTTTACCATCTTCTTATAAATACTGAAGAAATGCTTAACACGGCCATCCACCTTAGCTTCGATCCCGGCTGTCTTCAAATGGTCCTGTACCTCATCCACAATACTCTTTACAAAGAATTCCCTTGCATCTTTTTTTAAGGAAATCTTTTCTGCCAATTCATAGTAAACATCCGGCTGTAAGTATTTTAAGGACAGATCGTCCAGCTCGATCTTGATTTTACTAATACCGAGACGGTGGGCTATGGGAGCATAGATTTCCATGGTCTCCTTTGCCTTTTCCTTCTGTTTTTCCGACTTCATGTATTGAAGGGTACGCATGTTGTGAAGACGGTCCGCCAGCTTGATGATGATGACGCGGATATCCTTTGCCATGGCTAAGAACATCTTCCTCAGATTCTCAGCCTGGATCTCCATCTTATCCATGGACCAGGATATCTGGGTCAGTTTGGTGACACCATCCACTAAAAGGGCTACCTCTTCTCCGAATTCCGTCTTCAGTTCCTCCAAGGACATAACGGTATCCTCTACCACATCATGGAGGATTCCGGCGGCAATGGTCTCTTTATCCATTTCCAAGTCAGCCAGAATAATGGCAACACAAAGCGGGTGAATAATATAGGGTTCACCTGATTTGCGCTTCTGGTCCTTATGTGCCTCATCCGCAATATGATACGCCTTATCGATCATGGTAATATCATCGGAAGGGTGATATCTTCTTATGCTGTCGACCAGTTCTTTATAAAGCACCTGAGGGCTGGTAAAATCTGCCGGAGCCTCCAGATCTATATCCACCTTCTGTCTCTCCTGATTCTCTTTCCCGAACGCTGCTTTATTATTTTTTTCCACCATTGGATTATCTGCCATATGCCGTCACCTTTTTTGTAACATTCTTCGTATTACACGATCTTTAAACATAGTTAATATCCATTATAATTTTTTTTGTCGAAAAATGCAATTATTTTTTCTTTCTCTGCCTCTTTAATGAAAGCTGCTTCCAGGGCATACCGGTTCATCTGCGTAAAATCCGCTTCTGTAAAGCCCATATATTCTTTGATAAGCTCTGCTTCCTTTTTCAGAGTGGTGTCCGAAACGGTCATATTATCTGTGTTGTAGGTTACCCGGATTCCCCTGTCATAAAATGCCTTTAACGGATGTTCTTTAATAGAAGGAACCGCCTTGGTCTGAACATTGCTGATCACGCACATCTCTAATGTTATCTTTTCCTTTTTTAAAAGGTCCATACACGGCTCTGATTTGATTGCAGCGCAGCCGTGTCCGATCCGTTTCGCTCCATAGGAAACAGCTTTTATAATATTTTCACAATCTCCGCATTCACCTGCATGTATGGTAAAGGGAATGCCTTTTCTGTATGCTTCTTTAAACAGAGGCTCGAAATGAGCCATGGGGATAAGCCCCTCCGGTCCGGCTATGTCCACGCCGACTACGCCTTTGTCCATGTAAGACCTGGCTAACTCAAAGGTTTCCTCATTTTCCTTATCCGAACCGTTCACCATGGCGCAAAGCAGGACTCCTGCTTTCATATCCGAGTTAGCCAGCCCCTTTTTGACTCCCCTTAAAACCGCTTCCACTGCCTTTTCCTTGGTCAGCCCCTTTCTCATGTGAAGCTGAGGTGCAAATCGGATCTCTGCATAGATAAGTCCCTGTAAGACAAGCCGCTCTGTTAAGTCCGAGGCAGCCAGTTCCAGCGCCTCTTTTGTCTGGAGCAGCTGGCCAGGGAGATCAAAGCATTTTAAGTAATCGGCCAGATTTTCACAATGATCTCCTGCTGAGACGATTTTCTTTACATCCTGCCCTTTAAAATCATATCCGATCTGCGCTGCAAGCAGCCTTACCACTTCAGGGGATAAGGAGCCGTCCAAATGCAGATGGAGGTCTGTTTCCAGTCGTTTCATAACAATTCCCTCCTTCTTTCAATGGAAACATTCTATCATATTATAAGAAAAGCAACAATTATTTCTTTAAAAAAGGCTGCCCGGAAACTCCGGACAGCCTTCTTACAGTTCTTATTCGTGGATCATATCCTGATAGAATTCATATGCTTCCTGATCGGTAAAGCCTTCATGTACGATCCTGCGGACAGCCGCGCTCATCTCCACCGGATGCTCACTCTGGAAAATATTCCTTCCCATATCCACACCTCTTGCTCCCTGACTGATGGACTGATAAGCAAGCTCCAGGGCCTCCCTTTCAGGAAGCTTCTTTCCGCCCGCTACCACAATCGGAACCGGACAGGCCGATACGACCTCTTCGAAATTTTCACAAAGGTAGGTTTTGATAATGTTTGCGCCCAGTTCTGCAACGATGCGGGTAGCAAGTTTGAAAAACCGGTCAGTGCGTTCCATCTGCTTTCCAACCGCTACCACTCCCATGGTGGGAATGCTGTAACGCATTCCCAGATTCACGGCCTTTGAAAGATTGTCAAGGCTTGACAGCTGGCCGTCTGCTCCGATAAATGTCTGAACCGCCATGCAGTCTGCATTCATACGGATCACATCTTCTATGTCAACAGCCAGGACCTCATGGGACAGGTCCTCGTCCAGCATGGAGGATCCGGATGTGGTCCGCAGTGCGATTCCCTTTCCTCCTGCAGCCGGTACACAGCTTCTGATGGCTCCTCTCGTTCCCATCAGGACATCGATATTGGGAAGAAGCTTCGGCACCACCAGATCCAGCCGTTCCAGGCCTGCCGCAGCGCCCATGAAATATCCGTGGTCAAATGCGAACATAACCGTATTCCCACTGGTCTTATCAAAAATATTCGCTAAATGCTTCTTCATCCCCCAATCCAGATTATTCGCTCCTTTTACATAAAATGGTTCATGATTTGCAAAAGGTATATCCATATAATAATTATGCGCAACTTTTACGCCTTCCAGGTCTGCCATGTTTCTTCTCTCCTATTTTTTTATCCGGTCCGCCCTTTCAGGCGGATTTTATCAGAAGTCATAATTGTTCATGTTGTCCTTGTTGAATATGGTACGTTCCGGCAGAAGAACAACTCCGCTGTTCACATCACCGGTAGCCTCGCCTTCCACAAGGCAGTCATTGGGCATTACCTCAACGGTGCCGATTTCCGGGATATCGATCTTATCACCTACCTTAACCTGGTTTCCGGCAGATAAGTATGCGGCCAGATAGCATCCGATGGCACCCTGCACCTGACAGTCCCAAAGCCCCCACTGTTCGATTACGCCTGCTTCGCAGTAATCCTTAATGGACATGGGGGAAGCAAATCCGGTAATGGTCACATCGCCTTTGGTAAGCCCCTTGTTCTGGGCTGCCTTGCACTGTCCCGGAAGAGCTGTGGAATCATTGCAGATGATCAAATCAACATCCGGATGCGCTTCCAGAATAGAGGCCCCGATGGAAACCGCTTTTTCTGCATCCTGTTCGGAATAGTAATTGTCCGGAGCCACATTTTCCCAATTCGGAAAGTTCTCCTTGATATAGGCTTCTCCTGCAACCTGCCAGGAGTTCTGGTCAGCTACGGTTGCCTGGGAATAGTGCCAGCAATATTTGATGGGATCTGCTTTCACATCTTTTCCCCGCTTTGTTAAGGAATCAGCTCCCATGTCTGCCAGCATCTTGCCCAGGATCTCCGGTGTTCCCTGGGAAACCATAAGTGTACGGGCGGTATTAGAAACATCAGAATCCCATGTAACCACCGTTACCCCTGCAGCCGCTGCATCTGTGAGAGCCGAGTCAAGCCCGGTTGCATCTACGGAAGAAACGCAGACCGCATCCACGCCGCTTGCCACTGCATTGTTGATTACCTGGACCTGATCCGCCACCGCTGCATTGGGGCTTCCCTGATAATCTACGGTGATCCCCCAGGTTTTGCCGTATTTCTGGGCTCCTGCGTTAGCCGATTCGAAGAAGGCATTGCCTGTCAGCTTTGGAATAAATGCCACTGTTTTACCGCTGATATCGGAGGCCTTTGCTTCCGTCTTGCTCTCTTCTGCCTTTGTGTCCCCGGCAGACGACTCCGCTTTTGTTTCTGCTGCGGCTGTCGTTTCTGCCTTCGTGGTTCCTGAAGAACTGCCGCATCCTGCCAGTGCAGATACTGCCATCATTCCCGTCAATACAAGTGCCATTACCTTTCTCATAAAAAATCCTCCTTTTATATGAAATCTGTATTATGAGGTTTTCCCTCGTTCTACCAATTATCCCTGCTCTTTTTTTTAAAGGCAGGCTTTTAATTTCGGGCTGTCAAATAAAGCACGACCGATTACAACCACCAGCAAGAGCAGCCCCACCGGAATATCCAGATACTGCTGGCTCACCTTAAAGCAGAGCGGAAGTCCGAACCGTAAGGTACCGATAGCGACCGCCGCCAGAGCGGTTCCCAGAACACTTCCCTTCCCCCCTGTGCTTAAGGTACCGCCCAGTACCACTGCCGTAATAATCGGAAGTGTCAGTGTCATTCCGATATCGCTTTTCGCAGTTCCCAGATAAGAAGTTAAGACAATCCCGGCTACCGATGCACTGACTCCTGAAAGGATATAGGTACTCATGATAATAAGCCTTGCATGGATACCGGAATACTCTGCTGCATTCCTGTTTACTCCTACCAGAAATACCTGACGGCCATATCTTGTCCTATGTAACAGGAAATAGGCAATCACCGCCAGAATCAGAAAAATAATGACCTGGCTTGGAATGAACCCGAACAGTTTAAATTTTGAGAGTTTCAGAAAACTGTCCGGAAAGCCGCAGATTCCCTTATAGCTCTCTGTTGCCGAAAGATTCGACACAAGCAGCGCTATCCCTGTATATAGAAAGCTGCCTCCCAAAGTAACCACCATGGGCTGCACACCGCAGTATGCCACAAAGAAACCGGAAAGAGCGCCGCAGAGACCGGCAATGACCATAGCAAGCAGGGAAGCCGCCCATATGTTTACTCCCCCATCCTGCCATGCAACTCCCAGGACAATGGAGGACAGCCCTACGATGGAACCTGCCTGAATATCAATTCCCCCCGTAATCATAACGAATGTAACAAACAGAGAGATAATGCAGATGGAGATAATGTCATTCATACTGCCAAACAACACTCTGGGCATAAGGAACTTGCTGTTTTTTGAAGTAAAGACGGTAAATTCCAGAATGATAATTAAAAAGAGAATAAACTCCCAGCTTTTAAGCCCCTTCCTCATACCTTATCCCCTCCTTTCTCCGCTGTTCTGGCCGACAGGATCTCATGACGGTTTTTCACGACCGCCCGGTTCTGCGCTGCCGTACTGATTACTACAATGGTCAGCAGCATGATCCCTGTGATGGTATTGTCATAATCCGATGAAAATCCAAGGAATACAAGAATCCTGCTGATGGAGGACATGATGACCGCTCCGATGGAAGCGCCTGCAATGCTTCCAATTCCGCCGGTCAGGCTGAGACCTCCCAATACACATGCCGCAATTGCCTTCATCTCATATCCGCTTCCTGCCGTAGGCGTGATAAAACCGATACGGGAAGCATAGATCATACCAGCCGCAGAAGCAAATACTCCGCTCAGGATATATGCCGCTATCTTTGTCTTATTGGCCGGTATGCCAACCAGTGTGGCACCGGCTGCATTATCTCCGACCGCAATAAAATATCTGCCCTTTTTGGTCCGTGTCAGAATCAGGTGCCCGACGATCACCACTGCCACTGTCACCGTGTAAAAAATGGTCAGATTTCCTGCCAGCGGCCTGTTTGACATCTTGGTAAAGCCTGCCGGAAGATTCTCCACCCAGGCTCCCTTCGTGTAAACATAAATCAGCCCGCGTACCACGCCATTGGCGCCCAGTGTAAAGATCAGGGAAGGAATGTTAAGCACCGCCACCCCGATCCCATTGATCCAACCGATCAGCGCCCCTGCAAAAACAGCTGCCAGGGCGGCAGTTATTACACCCGAACCGTCTCTTAAAAGAGTTGCTCCCACAGCCGCCGATAACCCCAGTACCGAGCCGACGGAAACATCGATCTCTCCTGTCAGGATCACAAAGCCGCTTCCCACTGCAAGAAGGGTAAATACGATACTGTCGTTAAAACAATTGACGATCGTTGATGGCTGCCAGAAGCTTCGATTGACCAGACCAACCAGAAAGATCAGTGCTGCCAGGAATAAAAAACTGTTCATCTCCCTGGTCTTTAAAATCTTTTTCATGCGTTCACCTGCTTTCCTTCTGTTACGCCAAAGGAGGCTGCCATCAGACTTGCCTGGCTGATTTCATTCCTGCCAAGCTCTCCCTTTATGCGGCCCCGAAATACGATGACCGCCCTGTCCGAAAGCTCCACGATCTCCTCCATATCTGAAGAAATCAGCATGACTGCAACCCCCTGCCTTTTCAATTCCTGGATGATCGCATATACATCTCCCCTGGCAGCTGCATCTATTCCCCGGGTAGGTTCATCCAGAATAACCAGTTTGGGTTTTGTTGCCAGGGAACGTCCGATTACGATCTTTTGCTGGTTTCCTCCGGAAAGGCTTCCTGCCAGCTGATCCTGCCCCGTTACCTTAATGCGGAAATCATCCACATATTTCTGTGTTATCTCATGCTCTGACTTCTTATTTAAAAATAACTTCCCAAGGGATTTGCCGGGAATCAGGGCGGAAGTGGTATTCGCCGCCACATCGCTGATCCCAAAAAGACCGTTCATGCGCCGGTCCTCCGGTACATAATTAATGCCCGCTTTCAAAACTTCCCTGGTAGACAGTCCTGTTACATCTTTTCCTTCTAAAACAGCGGTTCCGCCCAGGACCTTATCCTTCCCGAAAATCGTTACCGCCAGCTCCGTCCTTCCGGCTCCCACGACTCCGGCCACCCCAAGGATCTCTCCCGGATATATCCGGAGGCTGATATCCCTGAATCCATAGCCCGAATAGCCATTTAGCTCAAATACCGGTTTCAGTCTGGAATAATCCATTTCAGAGGCGGTTTTCTTCTCCGCTTCCTGCAGCTCATCCATATTCGGAGGAAGAAGCCCCTTAACCAGCATATCACGGGTAAATTCAGTAATCTTTCCTTTCAGGGTAATCACACCATCTCTCATAATAGCAACATGTGTAGCGATCTGGAATACCTCTGCCAGCCGGTGGGTTATGTAAATGATTCCGATTCCCTTCTTTTTAAGATCCTCAACGATCTTAAAGAGGCTTTCCACTTCATCAAAGGTCAGGGCGCTGGTCGGTTCATCTAAAATCAGGATCTTTGCCTGTCTTAACAATCCCCGGAGGAGTTCTACCAGCTGCTGTTCTGCTATGGATAAGCTCATGGCCTTCCTGCTAAGATCCAGATGCCAGCCGATCTCATCCATGATCTCCAGCATCCGTTTCCGAAGAATTCCTGTATTTTCACGAAAACCAATCAGGATATTTTCCTCTACGGACATATTCGGAAACAGCATCGGTTCCTGGGGAACCATATAAATCCCTTTTGCAAGAGATACAGAGGGTTTAAATATAGAAAGCTTTTCCCCTGCAATTGAAACGCTTCCTTCATCAGGCTGGTATATCCCCATAATGATCTTCATCAAGGTGCTTTTGCCTGCCCCATTCCCGCCGATCAGCGCCAGCACCTCACCTTCTCCCACGCTTAAATCAATCCCTTTGAGAACAGCGTTAAAGCCAAACGTTTTATAAATACCGCTGACAGAAAATAGTACTTTTTCAGAAAGAACTGCTTCTGATTGTTTCATAATTCCTCCCACCCATCATTTTGATATATTTGTTCGGCATCGTTACTTTTGTTTATATCCACATGATACATGATTCTATACATGTTGTCAATAGCTTTCTTGTAATCCCTGGATGCATCTGGTTGTTTTGCATAATCAAACGATTATTATATGGTATTTTCTAGATATTTTCCTTTATTTGTTCTAAGTTATGTCTATTTTTTCATTTTTTATTTGGCACTATTGACAGATGAGGTTCAACTTGTTATACTAAACTTAAATTCAAACATTTTATTGTGTCTGCAACATTTGTTAGGCATAATCAAAAACAGGAGATGAGAAAAATGAATTATGAAGATTCCCTTATTGTTAAAACGGCCTGGTACTATTATATAGAAAACATGACTCAGCAAAAAATATCCGAAAAGCTGGGAATATCCCGGATGAAGGTTATTAAACTGCTTGAAAAAGCCAGGCAGAACGGCGTGATCCAATTTCAAATATCCCAGGAACGGAGCCATCATCTTCAGGTAGAGCAGGAGCTGATCCGCAGGTGGCAGTTAAAAGACGCATTTGTAGTACCGGCTGCTCCTGACGAATCCTGTCTCAATGATACCGTTGCCAAGGCGGCCGCTATGTATATCAATGACAGGCTCACGGAAAATACATATATCAACATCGGATACGGGGACACCTTAAGCCGGGTCCTGAACCATCTGGCTACGGTGACCGAAGCTCCCCTTTCTGCAGTATCTCTGACCGGAGGTGTCAGTTATTATCTGCCGAATACATTTTCCAGCGTATTTAACGCAAAGCTGTTTCTGTATCCCGCCCCTTTAATCGTCTCAACCAAAGAGCTCTGCAGCGCCATGCAGAAGGAGCCATCCATTCAGGAAATCTCCCGCATGGTGAACCTGGCTTCCATGACTGTCATCAGCGTCGGAGGCATCAACGAAGATGCAACCATCATAAAGAACGGAATCTTCAACAAGAACGACTTTCTCTATCTGTCCATGCAGGGAGCCGTAGGCGACATCCTGAGTCATTTTATCGACAAGGATGGGAATCCCATACAAACCGATATTGAAGACCGGCTGTTAAGCACATCTCTGTCTACTCTCCGTACCCTGCCCAATGTCATCGGGGTAGCGGCAGGAAGCAGCAAACTGAAGGCTATCCGGGCATCTTTAAAAGGAGGATATTTAAATACTCTGATCACAGATGAACAGACCGCACGGAACCTGATCGGAGAAGATCCCGGTTGAGAAAAATAATAGAATGGAGGAATCTACATGTCATCAAATTATCTCTTAGCCATTGACGCAGGCACAGGAAGCATTCGTGCAGTACTGTTTGACCGGAAGGGCAGTCAGATCTCCTGTATTCAGGAGGAATGGGAACACAGGGAAGACCCCCGGTATCCGGGAAGTATGGATTTCGACTGGATACACAACTGGGAACTTGCCTCTTCCTGCATCCGAAGGGCTTTAAAAGAAAGCGCTGTGGACCCCCATGAGATAGCAGCGGTTTCCACTACCTGCATGAGGGAAGGAATCGTTCTTTATGACAAAGAAGGCAAAGAGATCTGGGCCTGTGCCAACGTTGATGCCCGAAGCAATGATGAAGTAGAACAGCTCATCCGGAAAGACCCGGAACTGGAGCGCATCCTCTATCAGAAATCCGGGCAGTCCTATGCCCTGGATGCCCTCCCAAGACTTCTCTGGGTTAAGAATAAGAGGCCGGATATTTATGAACACATGGCAACTATAGGAATGTTCAATGACTGGCTGTGCTATAAGCTGACCGGACTTCTGGCTGTAGAACCAAGCAACGGTTCGACCACAGGCCTGTTTGATTTACAGACCCGCAGCTGGGAGCCGGACATTGCCAGACAGTGCGGTCTCAGAACAGATATCTTTCCCCTGGTCAAAGAATGCGGTACCGTGATGGGAAAAACATCTGCTGATTGCAAAGAGGCCACCGGCCTTCCGAACGGGATTCCGGTCGTAACAGGCGGAGGAGATGCCCAGTTAGGCTGTATCGGTGTCGGCGTGGTCGATGCAGGGGAAGCTGCCGTTTTCGGGGGAAGCTTCTGGCAGTACGAATTTAATACTGATAAGCCGGATACCGATCCAGGCTGCCGTATCCGTGTAAACTGCCATGCCATACCGGGTATATGGCAGTATGAAGCCCTGGCCTTTCAGCCTGGTCTGGTAATGCGCTGGTATCGCGACAGCTTCTGTCTGGCCGAAAAAAGGCTGGCATCAGAAACAGGGAGAAGCACATATGATCTGATGAATGAAGAAGCAGAAAAAATCCCGGCCGGCTGTTACGGCATGATGTGCTCCTTCTCTGACATCATGAACTTTATGAACTGGAAGCATGCCGCACCTACCTTTTCCAATTTTGGTCTGGATCCTCAAAAGTATAATCATTATACCTTCTACCGGGCCATTTTAGAAAACACGGCTCTTATTACCAGGGGGCATTTAGAACTGGTTAAAGAGGCTACCGGCAATCTTCCAAAGGAGCTGATTTTCGCAGGAGGCGCTGCCAACAGCCCCCTTTGGGCTCAGATTCTGTCCGATGTGACAGGGCTTCCTGTAAAAGTTCCGAAAGTAAAAGAAGCTACCGCACTGGGCGCCGCTATTTTAGCCGGTTATGGCATTGGTATGTACCAGGATATATCAGAAACAGCGAAAGAACTGGTTTCCATAGAACGCCTGTTTATGCCAGACATGGGGAATCACAGGATTTATAATGAAATCTTTCAGGAATGGCGTGAGTTTTACCATGCACAATTAGAACTTTGTGACCGGAAGATTACACGGAACATGTGGATAGCCCCCGGTCTTTGATCAGAAGAAAAATGGGGAAAAGGAGAAAAAATATGTTTATTATCAATGAATCAGAAAAAGAATACCGTTTTGGAGACAGCGGCCCAAAATACTTAATGAAAGGCCCCCGCATGAATTTTGCAGTGGTGCAGTTCCAGCCAGGCCAGGATTTTACTGCCCATTACCACAATGTGATGGAAGAAAACTTTTATATTATGGAAGGAGAAATCAACATTGTTGTAGACGGAGTGGTCCACCACTTAAAGCAGGGGGATTTTATCCATATAGAACCATCAGAAGTTCATTACTGCTTGAATCCTTATGAGTCCAGGGTAATAATGGTATCCACACTGGCACCATTTCAGGAAGTGGACAAGGTGGAAGTTGAAGATTATACTTATTGATTGTTATGAGAGATAACAGGCGGGGAATGACCGCCTGCTTTTTTTATAGAACCATGCACCAAACCGGAATTGTCACCAGAGACAGGAGGGTGGTCACCACCACGCATTTGGTGGCAAATATGTAATCGCCGTCATATTTTGCCGCCAGTATGGCCGTGGTACTTCCGGCCGGCATCCCGGTCAGCAGAACAGAAACACCGGAGAGCAGCGAAGTTACATGGAACAGCCTGCAGCATACATAAACCAGAAAGGGGATCAGAAGCAGGCGGATAAAGGTATATTTTAAAATGCTCCTGTCCAGAATGCTTCCTGGTTTCACTTCTGCTAAAATCGTACCGATGAGCACCATGGACACGGTGGTGGTACAGCTTCCGATATTGCGGATGGTATTCTCCAGAAATACCGGCATGGAAAGCTGGGTGATCATCAGAAATATGCCGATATAGACCGCCACGATACAGGGATGAGTCATAACCTTTTTTACTACGGTTTTCCGGTCCGGGCTTTCCGTAAAATAGGAAATCCCTGCGGACCACATTACGATTCTCTGGGGTACAAGAAAAATGGAGGCATACATCAGTCCCTCCGCTCCGTAAACCCCTTCCGCAATGGGATTTCCCATAAATCCCGCATTGGAACAGACCGTGCCGTATTGAAGAACCTTTTTACGGCGTTCAGGTTCCCTGCTGTAGAAAACCCTGGCAAAAACCAGGCAGCCCATCTGAATCAGTGTTGCAATAGTAAGGATAATGGCAAATCCCTTCAGGATATCCATATTGAATTCTATCAGAAACGAACTGATAATATTGCACGGAAGTATCAGGTAAATGACAAGATCCGTAAGAACGCCCTTTGCTCCTTCCGGCAAAATTCCCTGCTTCCTTAAGACAATGCCCGCCCCCACCAGGAGAAAGAGCATCCCCTGGAGGTTAATCAGACTATTATAATTCATTTGTTCTTACTTTCCTTCATAGGTAATCAAAGCTTCCACATCATATCCCGCAAGTTTTTCCCTGCCTTTTAATCCTGCCAGCTCCATGATAAAACAGATTTTCACCACTTCGCCGCCCAGCTCTTCCACCAGCTTGATGATTGCTTCAATGGTACCGCCTGTAGCGATGAGGTCATCAATGATGACTACCTTTTGTCCGGGCTTAATGGAATCCTTGTGCATTTCAATGGTGGCCGTACCATATTCCAGCACGTAATCGGCAGACAGGACCTCTCTCGGAAGCTTTCCTTTTTTCCTCACAGGAATAAAGGCCTTATGTTCCGCATAGGCCACCGGAACTCCAAAGATGAACCCTCTTGACTCCGGTCCTATTACCGCATCATAGTCCGCATCCTTTAATAACCGGCGCACACCATCCACCGCCAGCGCAAGCCCGTCCGGATCTTGCAGGATGGTGGTCACATCCCGGAAGATGATTCCCGTCTCCGGAAAGTCAGGAATGCTGGTCACATAATCTTCTAATTTTTTCATGTTCTGCACCTCTTATTCTCAATTTTCATAAACAGCCTCTAATTACCGCCTTATCTATTATAACTCAAAGATATCATGCAGGCAATTATTGTTTCACAACATAATTGTACTTGTGAAGCAGTGCATTCAGAACTATAATAGAGGCAGATTTTCAAGGAGGCGTACCGATGAAAACCATCCAAAGTGTCAATTATAAAAATGGAACCAAAGAAGAGCTGCTTCCGGATTTCGACCCGGATTTTCCCTATATTGCATCTTTTACGGAACTGGATAAATTCCGCTTCACTCTTCCGACGGAAAATTTACTGATATCAAACGAAACAGCTTTGCTCAGGAAGAATTTCAGCGGGTGCATCAGACAGGCGGCGGCACCAGCCGCCTTCAGCTGGATATTCCAGAAAAAACAGATTATATGAACCTTGTTTTCTTTTCCATCGGAGACTGTTAAGTAATTAGTCTCAGAAAGCGCAATTTACCATAAAATAAAAGTGCCTTCCGGAGGTATATACCGGAAGGCATAAATAAATCCCGGAAAGAACCGTCAGCCTCTTGGATGCGCCCCTGTATAGGCACGGCGTACGGATTCTCCCTTGGTGTAATTCACATACATCTGTGTGGTAGCCATATCCGAATGGCCAAGCATGGCTTGTACCGCATGGATATCCGCCCCATTGCGGAGCAGATGGGCTGCGAAGGAATGGCGGAGGGTATGGGGGGTAATATCTGCCTTGATCCCGGCTTTATCTCCGTAAAATTTAATGATCTTCCAAAACCCCTGCCTGCTCATAGGCTTTCCGTTGCAATTGGTAAAAAGCCACTCTGATCCCTGATCCCGCAGCATATATGCCCTCCCCCGTTCCATATAAGCCGAAAGAGCCAGCTTGGCCACCTTCCCGAACGGAATCATCCGTTCCTTATGCTCATCCCGGCAGGTAAGATAGCCAACAGTCAGGTTGATATCGGTCTTTTTTAAATGGATCAGCTCAGACACACGAATGCCGGTAGCATAGAGAAGCTCCAGCATAGCCCTGTCCCGAAGCTCCTTCGGTGTTTCTCCGTCCGGCTGGCTCAACAGACAGTTCACTTCTTCCACGGTCAGAATCGTAGGAGCCTTTTTCTCCACTTTCGGTGCCTTCAAAAGTTCTGCCGGGTCCTTTTTGATTTTCCCTTCCCTGCATTCATAATGAAAAAATGCCTTCATGGAAGCCAAGCAGCGTGAAATGGTAGTGGTAGCCCTGCCCTCCTTTTCCAGATATAGAATATACGAATTAAGGCTGGTCTTTGTAACCTTGTCCACATCCGTAATTCCCTGCTTCCCTAAAAAAGAAGCCAGCTGCATCAAATCTCTCTGGTAGGAAACCTCCGTATTTTTTGAAGTTTTTTTAATTTCTCTCAAATAAATTATAAACTGATTAATCTCTGCTACCATTTCCATATCCCCTAACCTTCCGGTTTCAAAAAATGCCCTAAAATAAGGCTTCTGCTACCATTATATAGACTTATTTCGATAAAATCAAACACATTTTTCCCACTTTACAGGCCAATAATGGTTAATTTACATAATGAGTACTAGATATTGGTAACTCCTGGAATTTCCTCTCAAGATATTGTTAAATACAAAAAATTATTTATCAATTATTTTTTTGCTTTATTTCGTTTTTTCCCTGCCTGATAAGCGAAAAAGCCGGGAAAGACCGATTGTCTTCCCCAACTTATCATTACGTTCCTGCAATATTATGTATTCCGGCAGCTTATTTTTTGATTTCAAACCGACAGTGAACAACAGCCGTGATCTCTTTTTCCAGAGAAGATGTATCATTGATACCATAATCGTCAATTTCATTTGAATAAAGCGGTGTGATCTGCATGACACCCATGTCAGCATATTTTAAATCGCCAAGCTTATTACCGGCATTTTCCGCTATCATCTCCGCACGTTTTTTAGCATCCTTTGTGGCTTCTGCAAGCATGGTGACTTTCATATCGGCAAGTTTGGTATAGAAATATTGCGGCGGATCAGACTGAAACGCTACATCTTCATTGAGCAGTTCCGTGGCATTTCTGGAAATCTCTGTGATCTTGTCAATCTCACCAGAGCTTATGGTAACCGTCTGGCTCAGTACATAGTCATCTATTTGATTTGTGTAATTGCCATACTCATTCATAACGTAATTCGTCATCGTATCGATAGAAGAAAATACAAAATCATCTTCTTTAATCCCCTGATTTACAAGATAGTCTGATACTTTATTCCTGCTGACTTCAAGTTTCGAATATGCATCCTGGATATCCGGAGACTGGACGCTGTAATTGCCTGACCATACAATCAGATCTGAGGTGATCTGCTGTTTTGCCGAGCCTGTTACCGTTATGTTCGTTGCAGTTGATTTAACTCTTACCACACCGTTTATCAAAATAACAGAGGATGCGATTGCTCCTATCACCAGGATAACAGCGACCAGAATATTGCTGATTGCTCTTTTGTTACTGAATTCGTTCATAAATACTCCTTTTCATATACCTTTTTTGAATTGTCAATACATCTGTATGGTTTCTAATGTATCTTCTGCTTATATTTTATCTCAGCCGGACTTTATATGCAATCATAATCAGCAGGAGCATTACGATCATTTTTAACAACAGGATTTTTCAGTTATATAGAAGTTTCAGAAAAATCGGATTAACCCATGCTTCGCAGGCACTTCCGGCTGCTGAAAGGAAAAGGAGCAGAAGAAAAGCCGGAATCCGGAACCGTCTTCCTTTTTGCATTACCCACAGGAGAAGGATGCTCCAAAGGGGTATGTAGCAAAGCGCCTGAGGCATGACCGTCAAAAGAAAAACCGGCAGTCCCATGAGGCCCTTCTGAACGGTTATGACGGAAAGAACCGCTCCCATGGAAAATCCGATTCCTGCTGTAAAAAGACAGAACAGCGGAACCGCATAAGCTGTCATGCCGACCAGCCATGCTATCCACACTTCTACAATCCTCTGCTTAAAAACCTGTCCAAACAGCTGTACACGCTCCCCTTTATCCAGATTCACATTTGTAACCAGAAGGCTTAAGTAGTAACCTGCTTCTTCTCTCAGAGACGGATACCAGAAGTTTGCCATGAATGTCCCCGCTATAAGACCCGCAAAAAAACACAGGAGATAACGGTCTGCCGGCCGAATTCCTCCGGTAACAAATAAATACCTTCCTCCTCTTCTTTTTAACCAAAATTTAATTGCACCAGGAAAACCGGTCATAAAAAAATCCCCTTACAGATCTTGCCATAATTTATGCCTGCCAGGAGATTTTTATTCTGCTTATACAAAAAACTGGTTTTTTCTCACTTTACACCGTATTTCCGGGCATACGCCAGGATTGCCGCAATGGTCTTTCCATCGGTGATCTCACCCTTATATATCATCTGTTCCAGATCGCTTACCAGCCATTCCTCCACCTCTATGTATTCATCCTCATCAAGATTCTGGACGGAAGGCTCCAGTTCCTTAGCGACGAATATATCAATGGCCTCATCACAGAATGCCACAGTGGTATTGACGCTGATCAGATATTCCATCTTTTCCCGGTCTGTCTTATAGCCGGTCTCTTCTTCCAGCTCCCTGTGGGCGCAGGAAAGCTTTGGCTCCTCCGGATAGTCCAGTGCCCCGGCCGGGATCTCTAAGGTGTACCGGTCCAGGGCATTGCGGTACTGGCGCACCATAAGAAGCTTTCCTTCCTTAGTCACCGGAACCACTGCCGCAGCCCCGTTATGATGGATGAAGTCCCAATGTGCCATATGGCCATTGGCATCCACCGTATCCTCATAGATCTTTAATATATTTCCCTGGTATTTTAGTTCTCTGTTCAGACGTTTTACCGGCAGTTTCACCATGTTCTTTCCTCCATAAATCTTATATTTTTTCACATTTTGAAAAACAGGCATCCCCGGCCTTTATAACAGCATTCCGGAAACCGGACTCCTCCAGGGCTGCGACTGCTGCTATGGTGGTTCCTCCGGGGGAGCACACCTTGTCCTTCAGTGCACCCGGATGCTCTCCGGTCTCCAGCACCATCTTCGCACTTCCAAGGACTGCCTGCGCAGCCATCTCATAGGCAGCATCTCTTGGAAGGCCATATTTTACCGCACTGTCAGCCAGAGCCTCAATGAACATATAGACATATGCCGGAGAACTTCCGCTGACACAGACCACTGCGTTCATAAGCCTTTCTTCTACGATCCGCATTCTGCCAAAGGAACAGAAGATGTCTGCAACGGCGTCTTTTTCTTCCTGCGTAAAGGCACTTTCCTCATAGCAGACACCTGTCATTCCCTCACCCAGCAGAGCCGGCGTATTGGGCATGGCACGGACCACACGCTTTTCATCCCCCAGCTTTTCCTTTAACTGTGTGGTGGTGATCCCTGGTGCTATGGATATAATGATATTCTTTTCCGTCACCGTTTTCCGGATATCCAGCAATACAGGATTAAAATACTGTGGTTTCACAGCCAGAATGATATATTTTGCACAGCCTGCACATTCGGTATTACCGTCTGTATGGGACACACCCAGTTCCTCTGTCACCTGAGCGCACCGCTCTTTATTGACATCGGTAAATATAATGTCTTCTTTTTCATAGACATTCAGCAAACCTTTCAAAATTGCATAGCCCATGTTTCCGATTCCGATGATTCCTATTTTCGCCATTTGCCGGTCCTCCTGCTTTCATTTGGTAATCAGTCATTTTTAGAATCATTCTAGCACCATTTTTTCAAAAGTCAACAAATTAACCGAATTGTCTGGAATCTTCTTTTTATTTCGCATGGGTTCATCTCTCCTAAAGAGAAACTCACTCATACTCAACAGACTAAAGCCCATAATTAATGCCACTTTCGTAAAAGGGGATCAGCCCTTTTACAAAAGTGGCATTTACAAAAAATAATCTTTAAAATATAAATGTAACATTTTCAAAAGTTATCGACATCAAGAAAATCTCCATGTGATACGGAAATAATCCGCACCCCCTGTTTTTTTAAGGCAGTTTTATCCTGTTCCTTGAACTCATGGTCAGTTATGACCCCTGTATAATCCGCCAGGCAGTTAATACGGTTCATACCCTGACGGTTGAATTTTGAATCATCCACTGAAAGAAATGACTGCTGGCACCGTCTCACAAGCTGGCGTTTTAAAAATGCCTTATCAATGGTGGGAGTCAGCACTTGGAATTCTTCATTAATGGCCGCAGCTCCAAAAAAGCCTGTATCGAACCGGAAGTCCTCCATCATCTGTGTGGCATAATAGCCAAAGGTACTTCCTGTTGATTTCTGAACATAACCGCCGCATAAGATCAGTTCCGCTCTGCTGTTCTTCATGAGAAGGGCAATTTCCAGATCATTGGTGACAACCGTCATATTTTCCAGATCCATCATGTGTCTGGCTATCTCAAAGGTAGTAGTTCCCGCATCTAAGTATACCGTGGTCCCCTCCCGTATAAACTCTGCGCACTTCTTTGCAATCCACTCTTTTTGTCTATGATTCTTTACGCTTTTATCTGCATATGCAACTTCGGTTTTGCTGACCGCTCCGCCATGACAGCGTTCAATCAGCCCTTCATTCTGAAGCTTTTCCAGATCCCTTCGTATGGTCATTGGGCTTACATCTAATTTTACAGCAAGCTCTTCTACCTGAACGCTTCCGCCCTCCTGTATCATATTCAGAATTTTAATCTGTCTTTCCGCCATCATCATGGGCCTGTTCCTCCTGTCACGGATTTCATATGTCTTGCTGAACGTCAAAATCCCCGCCGCCGGTTTCCTTCCGGCGGCAGGGTATCTGCCTGATACACAAAATCCCTCATCTATATCATAAATGATTACAGGAAAATACTCAATATCAAAACTTCAGCAAATCCTACCGCCCACGCAATGGTGGAAGTAATCGAATATGTCATGATCTGGTCTTTTACTTCTCCTACCCCCAGTGTCCGGTTCACAACCCAGAAATAACTGTCATTAAAATAGCTGAAGAACAGGGAACCTACGCAGCATGCCAATGCGCCCAAAAGGGGATTCACTCCTGCAGCCAGAATAATAGGTGCGGAAATGCTTGCAGCCGTTGTCATGGCAACTGTTCCTGAGCCCTGAATAAAACGCATGGCTGTGGAAATGATGAATGGAAGAACCACAATGGGTACCGCAGTACCGGCAAGACCTTCTGCCATATAGGTTCCAAGGCCGCTGTCCTTAATGATCTGTCCCAAAGCCCCGCCTCCTCCGGTTACCAGCATGATAATTCCGGCAGATGCCATACCCTTTTCCATTTCCTTAATTGCCTCTTCCCTGGTTAATTTTCTTCCCAGTGTAAAAATTGCAGTCACAAGCCCAAGGCCGACGGCGA
This sequence comes from uncultured Lacrimispora sp., assembly GCA_964402355.1. GTDB lineage: Bacteria > Bacillota > Clostridia > Lachnospirales > Lachnospiraceae > Lacrimispora. The sequence goes on along the minus strand of CAYOCB010000010.1, from coordinate 103,130 downwards.
TAATAGGTGTCCCCAGAAACTGGAATACTTCCATAAAACCCGACGTTTTTCCCATGGCACCGGATACTGTACTGATTAAAATTAGGATAATCGGAAGCACAAGCGGTGCAAAGGATTCAAAAACAGACGGCAGGTTATCAAAGCCCATGGAATAATCCTGGGAATAGTCTGGTTCCTGGTATGCCAGGCGTTTGAAGCCTTCGCTGTCATCCGGAATCTGATAAAGTCTTTTGCCGACCCACCTTGCATAAAAGGTGCAGGCAGCCGCCATAGGTATGGCAATGACAATGCCGTAAAGAATAAACTTACCCACATCCACTCCAAAAATTCCGCATACGCCCAATGGACCTGGTGTTGGAGGTACAAGGGTGTGAGTGATTACAAGGCCTGCTGCCAGCGCCACTCCAAGGGAAATAACTGATTTTTTAGTGACTTTTGAAATAGCTTTTGCAATAGGAGCAAGAATTACAAATCCGGAATCACAGAATATGGGAATGGATACCAGAAAACCGGTTAGCGCCAGAGCCTCCTCTTCCCTCTTCTTCCCAAAAAGTTTTAAAAAAGTCTGGGCCATTCTCTTTGCCGCCCCTGTCCGTTCAAAGATCTGCCCCATCATTACCCCAAAACCAATGATGATTCCGATGCTCCCCAGCGTCCCCCCAAATCCAGTGGTTATGGAGTTTACAATCCCAAATTTTTTACCGCTTTCCAGTGTTACATTTACAAGCGGCATACCTCCCACAACACCGATAATGACAGCAGACAGAATCAGGGCAAGAAATGCATGTATCTTCGTTTTCAGTACCAGAAATACCAGAATCACGATGCCGATCCCCAGTGCAATCATCATTCTTTCACCGCTAAGTCCTCCTACCATAAGAAATCCTCCTCTTTTTTATTACTCCTGCCCTATTTTTTGAAGCAGGGTGAATAGTTAGCTGCCAGTAAAATGGCTTCAACCATGCTGACTGCGCCTGCCTTCCCGGTTCCTGCAATATCAAAGGCCGTTCCATGATCCACAGAGGTCCGAAGTATGGGCATTCCGTTGGTAATGGAAATGGTCCGGTCGAAATCCAGGGTCTTTGTTGCAATATGCCCCTGGTCATGGTACAGGGACAGAACACTGTTAAACCTTCCCTGTGCCGCCTGATGGAACACCGAATCCGCCCCGATGGGACCTGTTACCGGGTAACCTTCTGCCTGTAATTCTAATATGGCCGGAATAATTACTTCCACTTCTTCCTCTCCAAACAGACCGTGCTCGCCGCAATGGGGGTTCAGCCCCGCAACCGCCATAGTGCCGTCCTCTACACCCAGCCGCTTTAAAGCTTCCAGACAGCGTTTCACATAATCCTTAATCCGTTCTTTGGTAATCATGTCCAGCATCTTTCTTAAAGAGACATGCCTTGTAAGGAAAAAGACACGCAGTCCATTGGTTTCAAACATAGTTAACGGGTCATCTGTTTCAGTCAGCGCACTGAAAATCTCCGTATGGCCGATGAACGGAATGCTCCCTGCTTTTAAGGCCTCTTTATTAATGGGCGTAGTGGCTACTGCATCCGCCCTGCCTTCGTTTGTCAGTCTGATACTCTCTGCAATATAATCATAGGCTGCCCTGCCGCACATTCCGCTTACTTTACCGAACGCAAACTGTTCCATATCGATGTTGTTTAAGTCTATAAGATTCAATATTCCATATTCAAAGTTTCCATCCTCCGGTTCCCTGACCGCTTCAATCCTTAAATCCACTCCGGTTATCCGAATGGCCTGTTCCATGATTTTCTTATCACCCACAGCGATACACCTGGCTGCCTGAAAAACCTTATGGTCTGCCAGCGCTTTTGCTGTAATTTCCGGCCCGATTCCTGCCGGATCACCGATTGGTATTACGATTAATGGTTTGTTCATGTTTCTTTCCTCCAATCCTGTTTTACATAAACAGCTTTTCTTTTAAATATGCGATGCACCGATTGGCTGCATCTGCATCACCGGCCATCCCGCCTTTTGTTATGATGGATGTGCCTTCGAAATCCCCCTTTAAAAATGTTCCATATGCAGCGAGGGGAATAACCTCGTCAAGAAGACACAGGCCGGCAGTATGAAACTTCCGGCATACAGCTGCCGTAATGTCTCCGCCGCTGCTGTAAATGCCTTTGAAGCTGGGACTGCCCGTAAACACCCTGTGGGCTATTTCAGCAAAGCAATCACAGATCATCCCGGTCATTTCATTGACTCCGCCTGTAAAACGGTCTTCGTACTTCTTAAAATCAATTCGTTTCTCCGGATAGATTCCATCTCCTGTCACAGTCAGGATTTCATAGGATCTGCCAGCTTTAAGAACCTCATTAACCACCCTGTTTATTTCCTCATTCCGGCTCTTATCACTTTCTAAAAACCGGGCTGTCACAGCAAATATATTATAGGCTGTCCGCTGGGTCAGCCACAGCTCTTCCATCTGCATTTTCGTCACAGGGTTGACACTTCCCACTACAGCCAGTATTTTGTTCTTCCTGTCTTTACCAGCCGGTATAATAAGCTTTCTGGCAATGGTGGCAGTAAAAGCTCCGGGGTCAACTGCTGCGAATTTAATCCCGCTTGTAATGACAGCGTCCGCTATTAAATCCAGGTCCTCCTGCGTCACACAGTCTGTTATGATTATCCTGCATCCCTCCGAAACAAGCTCCTTGATCCGCTCCGCCAGACGATGTTTTCCTTCCATCATACCATTCATCTGGATGCTGCCTACCTTGTATTTGCTTTGTTTTTCAAAAATCTCCTTTACATCCGATGTGGTGACCGGAGTTTTGGGGTCCAGAGCTGCTTCTGTCTTATGAAGCGGAAGGCCATTAACCAGCATATAACCACCGATTACGATTCTTCCTGAAGCAGGGAAACAAGGGGCGCAGACTGCCGTATAATCCGGGCCAAGGGCATCCAGAAGGGCATCTGTCTCGCTGCCTGCATTTCCCCGCAGAGTACTGTCAATGCGTTTTGCATACACCTTAACCTCTTCATTCTTCAGCAGGCTGGTCACATTAAACACCCGGTTATAAGCAATTGTACTGTTTACTCCTCTGCTGTCCGTAGGATACATGATACAGTCACACTGATCAAACAGAGAAAGATTCAGCCGTTCAGAATTCATCACCGTATAGGTCTGGTAATTCATTTTCTTAAGCAGAACTCCTGTTGCATTTGCTCCGGTAAGATCATCTGCCACCACAATACATTGAGGCATATTCCCACTCCCTTCTTATATCTTAACCGGCAGGAAAATGGATTCCCGCCGGAAGAAGCATGTTCGTTAGTGTTATATAATTTGTTTATTTATGTTATTAATCTTACATCTATTGTTTTATTTTGTCAATATATTTTTATTTTTGCTATATATTTTATCATATTAACACATATAATGTTTATTTATGTTCTTTATAGCAAACGTTGAATCCTACAAATTATTTTAACCGAAAATTAAATTTCCTATTGACATTTCCTCTGGCATCTCATATACTGTAGCAAAACAAAGTGATAAACTGTTGAGCAGGAGTAAGTAAGATCTCTTCATCATGCACAGAGAGCTTCCGGCCGGTGCGAGGAAGCGTTGATGTCTGATCTGAATGGACCTGCGAGGGCGGCTTGAAACCGGTATACTCCGGAAGTAGATGCTGACGGGTTTCCTATCCGTTATCAAAGGGAGACACATGTTGGTGTGTTGTAAAGCGGGAGAAGTCTATCTTCTCCAATCAGGGTGGTACCGCGGAAATGTATACATAGCTTCCGTCCCTCTTATCCATAGTAATATGGAGGAGGGACGGGGGCTTTTTATATTTATACAGACAATGATTTATCAAAACCAGGAAAGGAGAGTTATTAATCATGAGTATTACGCCAGACTGCAGGGAGATTGAAGCACTTGCCGCTTCCTATCCCATCATCCCGGTCTGCAGAGAAATCATTGCAGACATTGTTACACCCATTACCCTGCTTCGCAGGATTGCAGCCTTATCAACCCACTACTATCTGTTGGAAAGCATTGAGGGAGGCGAGAACTGGGGCCGCTACTCCTTTCTGGGTTTTGATCCGGTAATGCAGGTTACCTGTAAAGATCAGACCGTTACCGTACATCATTATGACAAACAGGCTTATTCCCAGGCGGACCAGGTGATCCGGACAAATAAACCTTACGACGTGGTCAGAGATATTTTAAAGGATTACCGGTCCCCCAAACTTCCCGGTCTTCCTCCTTTCACAGGTGGATTTGTAGGGTATTTTGCCTACAGTATGATCGGCTATGCAGAACCGGTTTTATCCATCAAAAAAGGAAACTGCAATGATTTTGACCTGATGCTTTTTGATACGGTCATTGCCTATGATCACTTAAAACAGAAAATTGATATCGTGGTGAATATGAAAACAGACCGGGTCATGGAAAATTACGGTAAGGCCTGCACAAAACTGGAAAGCATTGCCCGGATGATAGGCGAAAACACCCCATTAAAAAAATCCACGGTAACAGACCAGCCCGATTTTCACTGCAATGTGACAAAAGAAGAATTCTGCCGTATGGTAGAGCGGGCAAAGGAGTATATCGTGGACGGGGACATATTCCAGGCAGTCCTCTCCAGACAGTTTACCAGTGAATACAACGGCAGCCTGTTAAACGCCTACCGGGTGTTAAGGACCACCAATCCTTCCCCTTATATGGTCTATCTCCACATGGGTGACATGGAAATCATGAGCACTTCGCCGGAGACCCTGGTCCGGTTGAAGAACGGGCGGCTGACCACTTTCCCGGTGGCAGGTTCCAGGCCACGGGGAAGCAGTGATGAGGAAGACAGAAAACTGGAGGAAGAACTTCTGGCAGATGAAAAAGAACTGGCAGAGCACAATATGCTGGTAGACCTGGGAAGAAATGATCTGGGAAAAATCGCAAAGTTTTCCACAGTGGAGGTAACGGGATACAAAATGATCCACCGCTATTCCCGTATTATGCACATCTGCTCGCAGGTGGAAGCGGACATTAAATCTGACTGCGATGCATGCTCTGCCATTGAAGCAGTCCTGCCGGCAGGCACCCTTTCCGGAGCTCCCAAGATCCGGGCCTGCGAGATCATCGAGGAACTGGAATCAGAACCCAGAGGCATCTACGGAGGGGCACTTGGATACATTGATTTTGCCGGAAACATGGATACCTGCATTGCCATACGTATGGCAGTTAAAAACCAGGGCAGGGTCTATGTCCAGGCCGGAGGCGGCATCGTGGCAGACAGCGTTCCCGAACTGGAATACGAAGAATCGGCAAACAAGGCAAAGGCCGTGATCCATGCCATTGAAACGGCCGGGGAGGTGAATGACTGATGATACTGTTAATCGATAATTATGACAGCTTTTCCTACAATCTGGTACAGCTGTTCGGAAGCTTAAATCCGGATATCCGGGTCATTCGGAATGATGAAATGTCTGTGGAAGAGATAAAGGATCTCTCCCCCAGCCACATCATCCTCTCGCCCGGTCCCGGTTATCCAAAAGACGCCGGTGTATGCGAGGAAGTGGTAAAAAAGCTTGGGGGGATGGTTCCCATTCTGGGCGTGTGCCTGGGACATCAGGGAATCTGCGAGGTATTCGGAGCCCGGATCACCCATGCAAAGAAGCTGATGCATGGAAAACAGAGCCTGATCACCATCGACAATTCCGATCCTGTTTTTAAAGAACTTCCGGCACAGATCCCGGCAGCCAGATACCACTCTCTCATCGCCAGCCGGGATACCCTCCCGGACTGCCTTACCATCATCGGTGAGGATGACATGGGGGAAATTATGGCAGTAAAGCATAAGGAATTTCCCATTTACGGCCTCCAGTTCCACCCGGAATCCATACTGACACCAGACGGCATGACAATCCTTAAAAATTTCTTAACCATATAAAGGAGCTGACATGGCATTTTTTCTCAAGAATGTTGTACCCTGGGGCAGGAATTTAAATGAATACAGAAAAATGTTCCAATTGTCGGAAGAGGATTTTTCAAGGAAAATCATCAGTTTTGGAGATGGTCCGGCAAGTTTTAATTCTGAGGCAGCAGGACTGGGCTGCCATATCACTTCCATTGACCCGATTTATCAGTATACAAGGGCTGAGATCGAAAAAAGAATTGATGAAACAAAAAGCATTGTTATGGAACAGACAAAAAATAATATTAATAATTTTGTGTGGACCCAAATAAAGGATCCTTCTGAACTGGAACGCATACGGCTGACGGCTATGAAAGCCTTTCTGGCTGACTATGAGAGAGGTAAAACTGAAAAACGGTACATCTGTCACGAATTACCAGACAGAACTGCATTTCATGACAACGCATTTGATATCGGATTAAGTTCTCACTTTTTGTTATTATATCCTGCATTAGGTTATGATTTTCATATTGGATCAATCAATGAAATGCTGCGTATTTGTAAAGAGGTGCGTATATTTCCTATGGTGGATTTAGATGGAAAAAAAACTGAGTTAACCAATAACGTAATAGAACATTTTAATAAAAGCTGTCATGTAAAGATTATTTCCACATCCTATGAATTTCAAAAGGGCGGAAATCAAATGCTTTCTATAAAAAAGAAGGAAATGAATGCTTAAAATCTAAATAAAAAGAAAGGAAAGGTATATGTATTGGCTTTTCAATACAGCCTACAAGGTGAAAGAACATGATCAAACAGGCAATTCACGAAGTAATCGAAGGAAAGGATTTATGTTTTGAGGCAGCAAAAGAAGTCATGAATGAGATCATGAGCGGCGAAACCACACCGGCTCAGATGGCTGCATTTTTAACCGGACTGCGTATGAAGGGGGAAACCATAGACGAAATAACCGCCTGTGCCTCAGTTATGCGGGAAAAGGCTCTGAAACTGAAGCCGGATTTTCCAGTCATCGATATAGTAGGAACCGGAGGCGATGAGGCAGGAACCTTTAACATCTCCACCACCAGCGCATTCGTGGTGGCCGCAGGCGGCATCCCTGTGGCTAAGCATGGAAACCGCAGCGTGTCCAGCAAAAGCGGAGCGGCTGACGTTCTGGAACACCTTGGAGTAAATTTAAATCTTACAGCAGATCAGTCAGAAAAAATTTTAGAGGACACCGGTATGTGCTTCCTCTTCGCCCAAACCTATCATTCTTCCATGAAATACGCCGCACCGGTCCGGAAGGAGCTTGGCGTACGGACCATCTTTAATATACTGGGGCCTCTCTCCAATCCTGCTGGAGCCACCATGCAGCTTTTAGGCGTGTATGACAGAAAACTGGTGGAACCCCTTGCCCAGGTATTAAGCAATCTTGGTGTGAAACGGGGACTGGTGGTCTTCGGGGATGACGGACTGGACGAAGCGACCGTTACCGGCCCCACCCATGTATGTGAAATCCGGTTCGGAGAGATGACACATTATGATATCACACCGGAGCAGTTCGGCTTAAACCGGTGCACCCTGCCGGAATTAGTGGGCGGCACCCCTTCGGAAAATGCACAGATTGCAAAGGATATCTTAAACGGAAAGCTCACCGGACCCAAGCGGGACATCGTCATTTTAAACTCCGCGTTAAGTCTGTATCTTGGAGTTGATGACTGCAGCATTTCTGAATGCATCAAAACAGCATCCGGCTTAATCGACTCAGGAAAAGCCGCTGCCAAACTGGAGGAGTTTGTAAAGGCTACCAATGAGGTGTCTGTATGATACTTGATACCCTGGCTGCTGCCTCCAGAAAACGGGTCGAAGCGGCAAAAAATAATATTTCCATGGAAAAAATAAAGGAGCTGGCATATTCCATGACGGAGGGCAGAAATCAAAAAGAAGGGGAGTTTTCCTTTCAAAAAGCCCTCTCCTCTCCCGGCATTTCCTTTATCTGCGAAGTCAAGCGGGCCTCTCCATCCAAAGGGCTCATCTCCACTGATTTCCCCTATGTGGAAATCGCTGAGGACTACCAGGCAGCAGGAGCAGACGCCATATCCGTTCTCACGGAACCGGAATATTTCTTAGGCAGCAATGAATACTTAACCGAAATCAGCCGGGCGGTAAATGTCCCCCTTCTCAGAAAGGATTTTACGGTGGACCCCTACCAGATTTATGAGGCAAAGGTTATAGGCGCCTCGGCAGTTCTTTTAATCTGCGCCATTCTGGATACCAATACCTTAAAGGAGGGAATCAGGCTCTGTGAAAGCCTTGGCCTCAGTGCTTTGGTGGAAGCCCATGATGAGGAGGAAATAAAGTCTGCCCTTTTGGCCGGAGCCAGGATCATCGGTGTAAACAACCGGAATTTGAAAACCTTTGAAGTGGATTTTAACAATTCCATCCGATTAAGGGGTAAGGTTCCATCTGACATACTCTTTGTTGCGGAAAGCGGCATAAAGACAGAAACGGATATCCGGCATCTTGCAGAGGCAGGTGTCAATGCGGTTCTCATAGGAGAAAGCCTCATGCGGTCCCCGGATAAGAAGAAAATATTAAACGAGTTAAAAGGAGCATCACTATGAGCCGCCTGGAAAAGCGGATCAAAATCTGCGGACTGACCCGCAGAGAGGATATTCTGGCTGTTAATGAATGGAAGCCGGATTATGTGGGATTGGTATTTGCCCCCGGCAAACGCCAGCTTACCCCGGTGAAAGCCCAAAGTTTAAAAGAGATTCTGCTGCCGGAGATCCCGGCTGCAGGAGTCTTTGTAAACAGCCCCATGGAGGATATCCTGTCTCTGGCAGACAGCAGAACCATTGATCTCATCCAGCTTCATGGAGATGAAGACCAGGAATACATCCTGACGCTAAAAGACCGTATGAACAAGCCTTTGCCCATTATTAAGGCCGTACGGGTCAGGACGGCGGCCGATATGCTTAAGGCTCAAAACCTTTCCGCCGACTACCTGCTTTTTGATACGTATACCAAAGGACTTTACGGGGGAAGCGGAATGACCTTTGACTGGTCCATGATTCCAGCCGTAAAAAAGCCCTGGTTTCTGGCCGGAGGCCTGAATGCCTCCAATCTTTTAAAAGCAATGAAAACAGAAGCCTTTTGCCTGGATCTGAGCAGTGCTGTTGAAACAGACGGCAGGAAAGACCCTGAAAAAATAAAACAAATCATACAAATCGTAAGGAGTGGAAATCAATGTCAAAAGGAAGATTCGGACAGCACGGGGGACAATTTATCCCGGAAACGCTGATGAACGCAGTGAATGAACTGGAAGCAGCTTATGAAAAATACAGTCATGATGAAGCATTTGTTAAAGAACTTGATGAATTAAACCGGAATTACACCGGAAGACCCTCCCTGCTTTACTATGCAGCGCAGATGACCAAAGACCTGGGCGGAGCGAAAATCTATCTGAAACGTGAAGATTTAAACCACACCGGTTCCCATAAAATCAACAACGCACTGGGGCAGGTTCTTCTGGCAAAAAAAATGGGCAAGACCCGGGTCATTGCCGAGACAGGTGCCGGACAGCACGGAGTCGCAACAGCCACTGCTGCTGCCCTTATGGGAATGGAATGCGAGATCTTTATGGGGAAAGAAGATACGGACCGGCAGGCCTTAAATGTGTTCCGCATGGAGCTTTTAGGAGCAAAAGTTCATTCCGTAACCAGCGGAACCCAGACTTTAAAGGACGCTGTCAATGAAACACTTCGTGAGTGGACCAACCGGGTGGCGGACACCCACTATGTTATAGGCTCTACCATGGGGCCTCATCCATTTCCTACCATTGTCCGGGACTTCCAGAGCATCATCGGCAGGGAGGTCCGTTCTCAGCTTATGGAAGCAGAAGGAAAATTACCTGATTTGGTGATGGCCTGCGTAGGCGGCGGCAGCAATGCCATGGGCCTGTTTTACGACTTTATTAAGGAACCTTCCGTCAGGCTTATTGGATGTGAAGCAGCCGGACACGGCATCGATACGGATAAAAATGCGGCTACCATTTCCACAGGAACTCCCGGAATCTTCCATGGCATGAAATCCTATTTCTGTCAGGATGAATATGGCCAGATCGCACCGGTCTATTCCATATCCGCTGGCCTTGACTACCCGGGCATCGGACCGGAGCACTCAGCCCTTTTCGACTCAGGAAGGGCAACTTACGTTCCTGTAACAGATAAGGAAGCAGTCGATGCATTTGAATATTTATCCCGTTTGGAAGGAATCATTCCGGCCATTGAAAGCGCCCATGCAGTGGCTTATGCCAGAAAGACAGCACCTTCCATGAATAAGGACCAGATTATCGTCATCAATTTATCCGGGCGGGGCGACAAGGATGTGGCAGCCATTGCCCGCTATAAGGGGGTTGAAATTTATGAGTAGAATCAAAGAAGTATTTTCTAAGGGAAAAGCGTTTATCCCATTTATCACTGCCGGCGACCCGGACCTTACGGTTACGGAACAGTTAGTTCCTGCCATGGCAAAAGCCGGTGCGGACTTAATCGAGCTTGGAATTCCATTTTCCGATCCGGTAGCGGAAGGAAGCGTTATTCAGGAAGCCGATATGCGTGCCCTTTCAGCCGGCACCACAACCGATAAGATATTTGAATCCGTAAAACGGATACGGAAAGAAACCGACGTCCCCCTGGCCTTTATGACTTATATCAATCCCATTTTCGTATACGGAAGCAGACGGTTCATTGAGAATGCTTCCGGCTGCGGCATAGATGCCATCATCGTGCCGGATATGCCCTTTGAGGAAAAAAACGAACTGCTGCCGCTGTGCCGGGAATTTAACATTGACTTGATTTCCCTCATTGCACCTACCTCCAGGGAGCGCATTCACACCATTGCCGCAGAAGCAGAAGGCTTTGTCTACTGCGTGTCTTCCATGGGCGTAACCGGAGTCCGAAAGGAAATCACCACGGACATTGGAGAAATGGTATCTCTTGTCAAAGAGGTTAAGGATATTCCCTGTGCCATTGGCTTTGGCATATCCACTCCTGAACAGGCAAAACAGATGAGCCATGCTGCCGACGGCGTCATCGTGGGAAGCGCAATCGTAAAAATAGCAGCCAGATACGGAAAGGATTGTGTGGGTCCTGTCTGCGACTACGTAAGGGAAATGAAAGCTTCAATTACCGGCTAATCTGGAAATTTTCCTTGACAAGCATCTGACCGGGTGCTACACTTATGACCACAAGAGGGAGCTCGTAAGCGGGCTGAGAGGAAGTAATCAAACTTCGACCTTTATAACCTGATTTGGGTAATGCCAACGTAGGGATTCATACGAGACAGAATTATCTATCCGAGCCTATACCTGTTGGTATGGGCTCTTTTTCATTTTAAGCGCTCGCAGGTCCCTCTGTCCGATCAAAGGAGGATAACACATGAATTACACTACACAGATGGATGCCGCAAGGAAAGGCATTCTGACAAAAGAAATGAAAGCAGCAGCAAAAAAAGAACATTGGGATCCGGAAAAGATCCGTGAACTGACAGCAGAGGGAAAAATAGCCATTCCCGCAAACAAACTTCATACCTGTCTGGAACCAAACGGAATCGGCTCCATGTTAAAGACCAAGATTAATGTCAATCTCGGAACCTCAAGAGACTTAAACGATCTGAATATGGAGCTTCAGAAAGTTAATGATGCAGTTTCCATGGGCGCAGAGTCCATCATGGATTTAAGCTCCTTTGGAGATACGGGAAAATTCCGGAGAAAGCTGACAAACGAATGCCCGGCCATCATCGGCACGGTTCCCATCTACGATGCTGTTGTTTATTACCACAAGCCCCTTAAGGAAATCACTTCGGAAGAATGGATCCGGATTGTGGAAATGCATGCAAAGGATGGTGTGGATTTCATGACCATCCACGTAGGGATCAATAAGCAGACCGCCCATAGATTTAAAGAGGCTAAACGTTTGACCAACATCGTTTCCAGAGGCGGTTCCATCATCTTTGCCTGGATGGAAATGACCGGAGAGGAGAATCCATTCTATGAGCATTATGACCGTATCCTTTCAATCTGCCAGGAATACGACGTGACCTTAAGCCTTGGAGACGCCTGCCGCCCCGGCTGTATCGAAGATGCTTCGGACATTTCCCAGATCGAAGAACTGGTGACTCTCGGGGAACTGACCCGCCGGGCCTGGGAAAAGAATGTCCAGGTCATCATCGAAGGTCCCGGACATATGCCATTGGATCAGATAGCCGCTAACATGAAGATCCAGCAGACTATCTGCAAAGGGGCGCCCTTCTATGTCTTAGGACCCATCGTCACGGATATTGCCCCCGGATATGACCACATTACTTCTGCCATCGGCGGAGCAATCGCTGCTGCCGCAGGAGCTTCTTTCCTGTGTTATGTCACCCCGGCGGAGCATTTAAAACTGCCGGATGCCAATGATGTGAAGGAAGGCATCATCTCCGCCCGCATCGCCGCCCATGCGGCTGATATTGCCAAAGGCATAAAAGGCGCTGAGGATTGGGACCGCAAAATGAGTGATGCCAGAAAACGGCTGGACTGGGAAACCATGTTCTCTCTCTCCATTGACCCGGAAAAAGCCAGACGTTACCGTGCCATGTCAAAACCAGAAAAGGAGGATACCTGCTCCATGTGCGGAAATTTCTGTGCCGTAAAAAATATGAACCGGATTCTGGATGGGGAAATTGTCTCTATTTTTGATGAATAAGAACAGGAGTAATGATCATGAATAAACAAATACAACCAACGGCACACAAAACTGCTGAAACATCTTCAAAGCTGCACATAAAAAAACTGGTAATCAGCGGTATGCTGGCAGCCCTGACCGTGGCGCTTTCCGGTTTTTTCATCCCAGTCGGTGCTTCCAAATGCTTTCCCATACAGCATTTGGTCAACATTCTGGCCGGTATATTTTTAGGACCTGTTTACGGTGTTTCCATTGCCTTTTGTACCTCTCTGATCCGGAACCTGCTGGGAACAGGAAGCCTGTTGGCCTTCCCGGGCAGCATGGTGGGAGCTTTCCTTGGCGCTTATCTTTTTAAACGGACCGGCAGATTCTTTCTGGCCTATCTGGGAGAAATTACCGGCACGGGACTGATCGGCGGAACCCTCTGCTATCCGGTGGCTGTCCTGCTCATGGGAAAAGAAGTAGCTGTCTTTTTCTTTGTGGTTCCATTTCTCATGAGCACTGTCTCCGGTACCATTCTGGCAGCCTTTCTGGTGGAAATCTTTCGCCGTTCCGGCCTGTTTTCTTACTTAATCCGGCTCATCAATGAATAAGGGGGAAGCGGTTATGAATCAGGAAATCAACTACTCCCTGGCCGGACTGGTCAGGAAAAAGAAACCGCTTATTCACTGCATCACCAATTATGTGACCGCAGGTGATGTAGCTAATGTGATCCTGGCATGCGGCGCATCTCCCATCATGGCCGACCATCCGGAGGAGGCAGCGGAAATAACTGCCTTGTCAAACTGCCTTGTTTTGAACCTGGGAACTCCGAAGGAATATACGAAAGAAGCCATGCTTCGGGCAGGAAGGGAAGCCAACCGCTTAAACCTTCCGGTAATTTTTGATCCGGTAGGCGCCGGCTCCTCCTGTCTGCGGATTCAAATGATACTTTCTGTTTTAAAAGAAATTAACATAACAGTAATCCGCGGAAACGCATCGGAATTAAAATTTCTGTTAAATGCTTTAACCCAGCAGAATCAGGAAGCTTCCCATACAGCCAGAGGTGTGGATGCAGCCTTTTGCGATGAGATTACCGAAGAAACCCTGACACCTCTTATGGAGACTGCCAGAGCCTTAAGTGCCATGACCGGTTCGGTAGTGGTCATGACCGGAACCACAGATATCGTTTCTACCTGGAAAGATACCTGGCTGATCAGAAACGGCTGTCCCCTGATGTCCCGTATTACAGGAAGCGGCTGTATGTTAGACGGCATCATCGCCGCCTACACAGCCGCTGCAGCCGGTAATGCCGGTTCCATCGCTCCCCGACATGTCTTGTTGGAAGCAGCTGCCCTTGCCACAGCCGCTGCCGGCCTCTGCGGGGAGAGAGCAGCCAAAAAAGTAAACGAGAACCATTGGGGAACAGGCACCTTCCGCTGCTGCTTTCTCGATGAAATCAGCCTGTCAGAAGAATCGTTTTTAAAAGGAGGCGTAAAAATTGAAATTACATAAAAATGCATTTTTGCTCTATGGGGTAACAGACCGGGCATTTACAGGCAAAAAGACCTTGCTCCAGCAAATTGAAGAAGCTCTCTCCTCCGGAGTCACCCTCTTACAGCTGCGGGAAAAACATCTGGACAAGGAAGCCTTTTTAAAAGAGGCTCTTATGGTACGGGAACTGACCAGCCGTTACCATATTCCCCTTATCATCAATGATGATGTGGACATCGCCCTGCAATGCGGCGCTGACGGGGTACACGTAGGCCAGAATGACCTATCTCCTGCCCTGGTCCGCCGCCGCATCGGACCGGACCTGATTCTGGGGGTTACAGCAAAAACCACGGACCAGGCAAAAAGAGCCTGGGAAGACGGGGCCGACTACCTTGGATCCGGTGCAGTCTTTCCAAGCCAGACGAAGAAAGACGCCATCTCCATATCTTTTGAACAACTGTCGGATATCTGCCGCTCTGTTCCCATTCCGGTAACCGCTATCGGAGGCATCACCTGCGAAAATGTCTCTTCCCTTAGGGGAACAGGTATCGCCGGAGCTGCAGTGGTCTCCGGCATATTCGGTCAAACAGATATCCCAAAGGCTGTCCGCAGCCTGAAGGAGCAGCTTAAGAAGGTGGTGGCACCGTGAGTCTTTTTCTCCCTTCGGTCTTAACCATTGCAGGTTCTGATTCCAGCGGAGGGGCCGGAATTCAGGCAGATCTAAAAACCATTGCCGCTTTTGGTCTTTATGGTTCCAGCGTTATTACGGCTCTCACTGCCCAGAATACTACAGGAGTCTATTTAACGGAAGCTGTCAGCCGGAATATGCTAAAAGCCCAGCTAGATGCCGTATTATCTGATATCCCGCCCCAATCTGTGAAAATAGGTATGGTGGGAACCTCTTCCGCCATAGAAATCATCGCAAAAAAGCTGTTAAACTATCCAAAAGTACCTGTGGTTACGGACCCGGTCATGATATCTACCAGCGGGCGGAGACTTCTGGATGAAAACGCCGTACATTCCCTTACGGACAAGCTATTCCCCATATCCTTCCTGATTACCCCCAACATTCCGGAAGCAGAAGTACTTTTATCCACAAAAAAAGAAGAAATCCACACTGCAGAAGACATGGAAGAAGCCGCATTCCAGCTCTCCCAAAAATTTCATACCTCTGTTCTTCTAAAAGGCGGACATCGGGCCGAAGGTGCTGATGATGTATTAAGCCACAATGGTTCCAATACCTGGTTTCCAGGTACCCGCTTAAGCAATCCCAACACCCACGGAACCGGATGCACCCTCTCCTCTGCCATTGCCTGCGGGCTGGCAAAAGGAATGACTCTCAAGATGAGTATAGCAACAGCCAAGGAATATCTGACTGGAGCGTTAAGTGCAGGGCTTAATTTAGGAAAAGGAAACGGTCCTTTATGGCATGGCTGGAGAGCTGATATAACTAACCAAAGGGGAGAACACAGTGAGAAATACCTTGGGCTCCAGTAGATTTTATGAATGCAAAAAGAGCTTGTTCAGGATACCCATTATGAGAATCCCAAACAAGCTCAAAGAGAAAACGACCAGTGTTGCCAGTAGGCATAAAGTCTGTGCAATATAATATGAAATAAGGCTAATAAATAAGCGGCATTCAATATATAAGCCACAACCTATAATTTTATTGTGGGGTGGTGATGAATGAAGTGATAAGCTATGATCCATTTTGGAAAACGCTAAAAAGAAAAAATGCAACCGGCTATGCGTTGGTTCACTAACACAATATCAGTAATGGTACATTATATCGAATGATAAAAAATGAACCTCTATCCACCGTGACAATAGATGATCTTTGCAAAATTCTTAAATGCCGGGTAGAGGATATATTACAGTTTATTGATGAACAGGATGAGTAAAAGGCGGTTATAAGGCCGCCTTTTTTATGCGTTTTTGGTGGCTGCGGCGAGCAGATCGTCAAATCAGATCTTATCTATATAAGCCTGTTCTGCTTGCTGCTGCAATATGGCAAATTCTGTTAGTGTTCTGGTTTTGATTTATCCGGGGAATGCTGCCGCTGCTCTGCGGCGTGTGTGCTGTTGCGCCAACCGGCTTCGGCCTGTGCTGCTGTAAACCGATCTTTCATTGAAAGTCTTGCGGATTGCTCCGGTGTAGGGTGCTTTTCTGTTAATTCAGTTTTCTTTTCTGCTTGCAGCTCTGATAACATTAGTTTTTCTAACCGTTTTATATCGGGAAAAACTACGTTTTTACCTCTATAAATAAGTTGCCGAAGCTGTTGTATATTGGATCGCACTTCTTGTGAAATAGAATATTTTACCGGCACAGGATTTCCGTTTCTTGTATGAATATGGTTTAAGTATTTTTCTGTAATGGGAAACATATTTTGAAGAAGAAAAGCAGCCGACCTACCATCAAATTCTCCCAGTACGATAGTAAGGCATTTTCCATATCTGGCTTGTTGTTTATCATGGATAGCCTGATATTTTTCAACTCTTGTACTCATAGGAACTACCCACAAAAGCCCAGCGTTTTTACGATCTTCTAAACAAAGAAACGTAGGGCGATATGTACCGTTTTCTTTATTCTGCATGAGTTTTCCATCTTGAACTTTTGCAAAGTATTCATCATTGATATGATAAACATATCCCTCTTGATAATTCATAATTTACCACCTAATTATGAATGTAGCCCTATCTTTCGATAGGGCTACATTACTATTTTCGAGCCGATCATTTGTAACGCCGCCAACGGTGGGCGGTCAATATTTGTCGAGCCGATCATTTGTAAGCCGCCAGCGGTGGGCGAACAATATTTTCTGTGATGGGTATTTCTACCCACTATTATTATACGCACCGGGGCGAAATATGTCAAGATATATTTATATTTTTAGTACTATGGTATTAAAGTCCTGATGTTTCAAAGGTATCTGTTAAATCGAGGGCAGCAAAGGCTTCTGTTGTCATAGCATTGGCTTTGCGAATTGTGGTTTTAACCGCTTCTTTTATTTCTTCTTCTTCTATCAAAGGCAAGCTATCATTCAAAGCCGAAATAACACTGTCGCGATCCTGCCTAAAACCTGAATATATTTTGATAAGGCTTAATTCTTCTACGGTGAACATTACAAATTCCCCCTTTCATTATCACGTCCATGCTGCGGTTGCTCTGCGGCGTGGGGGCTGTTGCGCCGGTCTGCTTCGGCCTGCGCTGCTGTAAACCGATTTTTCATTAAGGTTCTGGCTGGGGTGCTAGTTTGCGCCGGGGTTAGTTCGTTCTTTTTTTGCATATCTATGTTAAGGTTATGAGCTTCGCAATAAATCTTGTACTGTGCTTCATCTACTGGAAAGTTACAGCACCGGCTAACCAATTCAGCCCGGCCTTTGCCCTGTATAATAATATTATACAGCTTTTCGGCCTGTGAGAGTAAAACAACTTTATTAGCGTTACACCAAGAAAGCTGATTTGTCAAAAGGTTTTTGTAGTCTATATCCGCTTTTGTGTCTGTTGGGAGTATTTGCATATCAACTTTTTGTAAGCTGTCACTATGTACTGGAATCATATTATTAAAATTTATTGCTCCCCATACGCCGCCATTGATTTTAAAAAAGTCCACTTGATTTTTCATGCGAGTGTGTTTTGGCTTTGGAGAAGTAAGGGGGGAATAATAATTATATCCATTTACAGAAAAAACAATACCTACAAAAGGGCGTATTGACTTGCTATCCATTGTGTATGGGACACAAGGATCGTTTTTTCTTAAAAAGTCGCAATAGTCAGCATTCACTCGATAAAAAGAAAAGCTCATAGTTCAATTCTCCTAAAAAAAGGGGTTAAGCTTTATGAAGCTCAACCCCTTGCTTTTTTAGCTCCCACTCATGGTAGGGTACACCGCTTTTTTAGCTCCCACTCATGGTAGGGTACACCGCTTTTTTAGCTCCCACTCATGGTAGGGTACACCGCTTTTTTAGTATTTCTACTTTGTACTATTATTATACGCACCGGGGCGAAATATGTCAAGATATATTTATATTTTTAGTACTATGGTATTAAAGTCCTGATGTTTCAAAGGTATCTGTTAAATCGAGGGCAGCAAAGGCTTCTGTTGTCATAGCATTGGCTTTGCGAATTGTGGTTTTAACCGCTTCTTTTATTTCTTCTTCTTCTATCAAAGGCAAGCTATCATTCAAAGCCGAAATAACACTGTCGCGATCCTGCCTAAAACCTGAATATATTTTGATAAGGCTTAATTCTTCTACGGTGAACATTACAAATTCCCCCTTTCATTATCACGTCCATGCTGCGGTTGCTCTGCGGCGTGGGGGCTGTTGCGCCGGTCTGCTTCGGCCTGCGCTGCGGCAAAACGATCTTTCATGCTCATACGATTTTTGGGGTGCTCTGCGGTGGGCTGCGGTTCCTCCTTATTCCGAAAGCCAAGCTGTTTTCTGGTTTTTTCCCGATCAAGGTCAATATCACCGTCAAACTTCACGCTATCCAGCGTTTCGGCCGATCGGCGGGCTTCTTCTACGGCTGTGCCGGTAACATACCCGGCTTCTTGATCCTGATTGTTACATTTTTCCGGCTGCTGTTGTTCTCGTTGCGCTTTGATCTCTGCGGCCAGCTCCGGAACATTTTCAAAGCCAAACCGATTAACACAGTTTACCGTTAAAGAGCCTTGATATTCAATTACTATGAGATCAGAAACCGAAAGGCTATGACCGGTAAAATCTGCTGGGTGGTTTATATTAAACTCTGTAAAAATATCGTCCAAGCCTTTGCCCTCTGGAAGTGTCCCGGCATAGACTTGATTATACATATTCAAAGTAGGAACAAGACCATTGTTGTGTTGCTTAATATAGTCTAATCCCTCAAATTTCAAGTCGTGTGTAAGGTTATTATGTTTAAGCTGATAAAGAGTAAATGTACGGCCAGCCGGAGCAACTGATTCAGTGTCTGCATACTGATCCGGGGTAATCTCTGGA
This sequence comes from uncultured Lacrimispora sp., assembly GCA_964402355.1. GTDB lineage: Bacteria > Bacillota > Clostridia > Lachnospirales > Lachnospiraceae > Lacrimispora. Next base: position 84,062 of record CAYOCB010000010.1, on the reverse strand, counting down.
AAAAATTCTTTTTCTTTGTTCTTTTGCAGATCTACAAACCGGGTATCTATTTTATCAATAAGCTCACCAGCTTGCTTTTGAATAGTATCAAGACTGTTTTGCAGCTCCTTTAACTCTTTTGTGCTGCTCCATGAAGCTAGATATGGAAAGGTATAATCGGAAGTATCTATTCCGTAATGGCTGCATACCACAAAAGCGGTGCTTTCAGCTTCGACTTCCCTTGTGCGTCGATCAGTACGATTATTCAAGGAAAGGTTCACTTCCGGGGCGTATAAATCGGCATGGGTGACTTCATGAATGGCCGTTTTTACGCTTTGGGCTTCACTCATTCCCAGCTGGATTACAATTTTTTGCGCCATAGGATCACAAAATCCCTTTGCAGCTCCTTTTATATCTTCAATAGAGATCTGGAAAGGCGATACTTCCCGGATTGCTTGCATAAGGTTTTGATAAGCTTCAGCACTTTCGTTAAGCTCATTTATAAGCTGAGGTAATGGTCCACCTTCTGTTTGAGATACATCGTAAACGGAAACGGGAGTATAGGAAGGTATCTGCCGGGTGACGGTTTCTTTCATCGGCTGGCCGTCAGCTCCTAAGATCGGTTTACCGGAGTTGTCTTTTTTTTCTTGCTCTGCATTAACTTTTCCCGGTGCGTAGCCGACAATTTGAATACCATTTTCCCCTCGTTGCACTTGCCGATTGAATTTTTTCTGCCATGCAGCATATCCGGCCACATAGCTTGCTTCCGGCTTTTGCATATGGATTAAAAGGCTGTTTCGGAAACTGTAAAAGTGGAATTTAGACATTGTGGCAAGGTAATTACGATAGCGGTCACTTTCAAAGACTTCCTTTGTTCCTTGATTTACACGCTCCAAAAGCTCTTTCAGCTTATCGTCATTCTTTCCCATGATCCACATTCCTTTCTCGTTTAGATTTCCGAACATAATCGTACAAAGATTGTTTTGATATGCCTGTTGCTGCGGTAATATCTTTTATGGAAAACTCATTTGAAAAGTACATTTTTAATGCCGTTTCAACTTTCTTTTTATCATGTGGTTTTCTGCCGCCAACTCTACCTCGTGCCTTTGCAGCAGCAAGGCCGGATTTCGTGTTTTCAGAAATAATGTCACGGTCAAGCTGTGCCAGTTCACACCAAGTCGTAAAAACAAAACGCCCCATAGGAGTTGTAGTATCTATCTGTTCAGTCAGGCTCACAAACTCAATACCGTTTGCTTGAAAATCTTCAGCCAAAGCTAAAAGCTGTTTTGTATTTCGGCCAAGCCTTTTTAACTCATAGACTATAAGAGTATCACCAGTTCTTAATTTGTTCAGCAGCGTATTAAGCTGCGGAAGGCTTTTTTTTGTCCCTGATACTTTTTCTTCAAATATTTCATCTACACCATAAGCTCTAAGTGCGTCCAGTTGTCTATCGGTCACTTGCTTATCGGTGCTTACTCTTGCATAACCAAATTTCACATCTTCTGCTCCTTTCACTATGTAAAAATGTACTTAAAATAAGTATAACCATAGTTTTTGCCAGAAGCAACGAAAAGAGCAAATTTATGAGCTGGAAATATTTTACTATGGTATACAAAAAACGATCGTTTACCGGACTATTTTTACCCCCTTCAAAAATCGGGAAATAGCCCAACAATTAAGTACGTTTTCCTGTCCGAAAATCAAAGCTCGAAAAACGGGATATTCCTTTTGTTTTTCATACTTAAGATTTAAGGAAAGTCGGATCGGTCTGATCATCTGTAATCATCTTCACTGGATCCGTGGTTGTAAAGTAAAACTGTACCGTTCTTGTGCCGCCTTCATTGGTCAAAGTCATAGCAGAGTGATAATAATTGTTATTCGGATCGCTGGTAACGGTATATGTGCCGGTTTCTTCTTTGCTGCCGTCTGTAAAGGTATATTTTCCGTCCCCGGAAAAGGTGTAACTCCAATAGGTGCTATCTGCGGACGGCCATTCATCAAAAGTGCCTTTCCAGGTACCAAGCAGCATTTCATTGACATAGGAAGAAAGCTCTGCAGTGTACTCGCTTTTATCCGGGTTTTTCTCGGAATTTATTACCTGTTTATGATCACCAATAATTTCTGCAGCGGTTGCAGTATCATTAGAACCTACATTTTTTCGTGGAGTTCCATAAACTTTATTATAACGTTCCTCTCTTTCTTTATCGGATAGAGAACCCTTTGTATAAGTCGAAGCATAGTCATTTACTGGCGAATTTAAGTACCATGTTCCATTTTCCTCATAAATACGATAGTTATATGTTCCGCTGTAGTATTCTCCTGTGATTTTCATTTGTTTATCATTTAATACTTCATAAGTATATTTTATAATATCTGCCGGAACGGCTTCATTTCCCTCAAAATCAATAGTTATTTCACTTTCATCAAAAGTTAATAAAGTGGTACCATCACGGCTGGTCCATTCTCCTAATAGATTATCAACTGTGTCTGAAATAATGTTTGCAGCGTCCTCAGCCGCCTTATCTTCTGCGGCAGCAATAGCCGCTTTTGCAGCATCCTCTGTCTTGTAGTAAGTATATTTACCGGAAAGGATCATACTGCCATCCCCGGCCTTGCTGATTGTCAGGACGGTTGTTCCATCCAGCGTACTTTGCAGGATTACACTATCCCCATTTTCGGTATAGGTGCCGCCAAAGGTAAGCCAGGGATTTCCACCATTCCAAGCAGCAAAGCTATATGTTCCGTCTTTTGAGAATGTTACACTGTCGGGCTTATCACTATACCAAGTGCCAACAATGGAATTGCTGTCAGTACTGCTGGGCTTATTTACAATAAAGAAGATCAGCGCAATGCTGAATAGGACTGCTGCGGTAATCGCAATACCGAGTTTTGCTTTTTTTGACATAAGTTCTACCTCTCTTATCAGTTCATTTAGTTAATTTTCTTAGTACATTCTCCTTACACTGGCCTGTTTGATACAGAATTCACTTTATCGAGAATATCCTTTGCCTGTTCATAGGAAAGCTGCCTTTCTTCAAGTAGCCATAAAAATTTCTCCTTTTATCTTAATCTGCCAAATCCATAAAAGTGGCTTCTCCAATAGCTTGTATTTATTGAAGCGTATCCTATCGGATTTCCACAATGGATCATTCGGCCATTACCTACATATAACCCGATATGGGAAACTGGTGATGGGCTATTGTATGTACCTGTAAAAAATATCAAATCTCCTGGTTGTGCTTCACTCTCACTTATGGGCACGCATTGATTATAAATTCCTTGTGCTGTCGTTCGAGGTAAATTATAAGTTCCGGATTGAGTAAATATCCAGCAAATATAACCTGAACAATCAAAAGAAGTGCTAGGGTTTGAACCACCCCAAACATAAGGATAACCAATATACTTTTCTGCTTCCATTAACAATGCCGAAAAACTGCCATCACTTAATGCTGCTCCTGTTGAAGCTGTTACTCCAAGAAAAATAAGTGGATTTAGATTTTTGCCTTTTTTATAATATTCAAGGTGTAAATGATTTCCAGTACTTGCACCGGTAGAACCAACACAACCTATGACGTCACCAGCTTTTACTTGTTGGCCAGAAGAAACTGCAACGCTGCTCATGTGTCCATATAAGGTGTAATCCCCATTTTTCATTACTACTTTTACATAATTTCCCCATCCGTCAGCATCGTGCCCTATTTCAATCGTACCGTTATTGCAAGCATTTATGGGTGTTCCTTCTGCCATTACAATATCAAGCCCTAAATGCTGTTTTAATTCTCCACTAGCAGGGTTTATGCGCCATCCCCAACGAGAAGAAATATTCGTTTGCCAGTCCAAACCTGCAAAGGGGCTTTTAAGTTCTTGGCGGAAAGAATAAACGCCGACTTCTCTTAAAGTGCTATACTGTTCTTGCTGATCCTTTGTTAATAATGTATCTTTATTTGTTTCATAATAATTTTCCCAAGATTGGGTAGTAAAGGAAATATCCATATGATAAATATATTCCGTCGATGAGTCCGTTGTGGTTTCGCCTGTCGCTGGATCGGTAGAAGTGCTTTCATGCTCTACTTCTTCCGTCCAGCGTGTTTTCTCAACTTGATAAAGCTGTTCATGGATTTCCTTAACAAGACCGGCAATAAAGCCGTCAAAACTGTAATCTTCGTATTTACTATCCAGATAGGTAAGTAGCAGGTCAGCATTTGTACAAACTTCTATCTGATCCTTTGAAACTTCCACCCCATTCACAAAATAGTGGTATTCATCAATGGCGGGAATGTGAAGCCGGGTATCTTCGTTGATAATATCATCTTCCATTCGTGCGTCAAGCTCTGTCACATGAAGGTAAGTTTGAGAGAGTTCGTAATCTTCACTTTTAAGTGAGAAAACTGGAAATATACTCGTAACACTGGAAATAACGGAAATAATAACTGCCACAACTAACACTGCCAGAACTACAATGCCAATACCCTTTAACACCAAGGGATTTGCCAAGAGTTTTTTTCCGGCTGCAAATACAGCCTTGCCACCTTGCTGCACCTTTTTCACAACGGTTTTTGTTGTCTTAAATCCCTTTTTTACCGTCTGGCCGGCAGCTTTAGCCATACGCAAAGTCCGCTTTGTTCCAACAATAATATCTTTTGGCTTTGTGATTGCTTGCATACCAAGATCATCAGAACCGTGAAAGTCCTCTATTACATGGCCTGTTTCGTCTTTAATGATCCCGGCCAGAGCTGAACCGGAGCCTGTTAAACTGCCTGTCAAGTGTCCTGTCAGGAGCTTCTTCGCTTCGCTGCCGGTAAGCACACCGGCAGCAACATCATTTGAAAGTTTTTTACCATACCTGGATATGCGGAATGCTCCACGACTAACGGCAGCACCGCCAAGCAAAGCAAACTTTCCAGCTTTATAACCGTATTTTTGTGCTTGCCCCTTTGCTCTATCATCAATTTCCCCTGAACTGCCGCCTCTCCCTATTACCGCTTCTATTTCACTACCAGCAATTCCGGCAGCGGTTCGAAAAATGCCCTTTTTCTCGCCGGTGCTTTCTTTTCCCCAAATCTTATCTGCAAAAGCGGCAGCTTCGGACGCTTTCAAGCCGTCCTTTAAGCTGTCCCCTACTGAACGATTGACCGAGGAAGCAAAAACACCCCTATCACCAGTTTTGAATACCCCGGATGTTCCAGCAACAGCAGCAACCCCGGCAGCTCCACCGACAAATTGTGTATCACCGGTTTCTCTCTCTACTGTTCCATATTTGGTTTTAGGCTGGCCTATTGGCCGTTCAACATCATTTACATGACTATTTCGTTCCGCATTTGAGCCGTATTTATATTCCCGAAAGCCAAGCTGTTCAGGCTTTTTTTCCCGATCAAGGTCAATATCGCCGTCAAAACCTTCCTGATGATAGACAGGTTGTCGATGGCTGCTCTGCGGCATTTCTGAATAGCCTTGCCGCCTTATCACATCATGCTTTATTGAAGTGTCAGGATCATCATGGACGGATTCACGGTATGAATGGCTTTTTTCAGTATTGGTAGAAAAAACCGTATTTTCCCGATCTTCAGGAGAGAGGTATCTTCTGCCTTTATCAGTGCTGCTCATAAGCCGCCCCCTGCATTAGCTGACCGTCACAGCTTCTTTTTTTTCTGCTGCGGCAGGCTGGTTTGTGGTATCTTCCCTTTTTACATCAGATACTTCTTCGATCTTTGTTGTCATCATTCGGTAAAGATCGGTGTCCTGTGGAAAGCTGTCAATAAACGGTACAATCGTTTTGCCGGCAAATAACAGGCCGTGGCCTGGTTCACTGTTGGTCACAAAGGAAAGCTGCTTATTGCTAATATTTAGCAAACCGGCCAACTCCATTCGGTCACTTGTGGCCTGATTTAACATCATAATAAAATCGCTATTTGAGAGCATACGGCGGGCAAGATCAGAAAGCAGAAGCGTTTCAACGTTCTGTGTAATACCAGTTGGTACTGCACCCCACTTTCGGCTTCTCGACCAAAGCTCAAAGAAATAGTTCGCGCTATATTCATTGGAGAAAAGGAGCTGAATTTCATCAATGTAAATCCAAGTACGCTTACCGATCGCACGGTTTTGTGTGATCCTGTTCCAAATCTGATCCAGCACAACGATCATACCAAAAGTACGGAGCTGCTTTCCGAGATCACGCACATCAAACACCACAAGGCGTTTTTGCGTGTCAACATTGGTGTGGTTTGCAAAGACAGAAAGTGTGCCCTCAATATAAAGCTCCAGGTCAAGTGCAAGGCTTTGAGCTTCCGGCTCTGGCTGCTGTTTGATAACTTCGTAGAAGTCCCGCAGTGTAGGAACAGGGTGCTTTTTAGGGTTTGCGAAATATGGATTGTAGCAGATTTTACAAGCACGGCTTACAATAGACCGCTGCCCGGCAGTCAAACCCAGTCTGCCTCCTACAAGCAGCTCACAAATCGTGAGGATAAATTCTGCTTTGAGCTGCAAAGGTTCTTCATCATCAGCATAGTCCATGCTGCAATCCAGAGGATTGATATAGCTTTTACTGCCCGCTGAAATATGAACAACCTCACCGTCAAAGCCCTGTGCCAATGGTGTATATTCTCGTTCCGGGTCAATGATAAGTACTTCGGCATTTGGATCGTTCAGCAGAACATTTATCATTTCACGCTTTGCGGCAAAAGATTTTCCCGATCCGGGAGTACCGAGTATCAGGCCGTTAGGGGCTTTTAAGGTATACCTGTTGAAGAAAATTAAGTTGTGGGAAAGTGCGTTCAGGCCGTAATACATACCACCTTTCTGGTAAAGCTCCATAGTCGTGAACGGCACGAAAATAGCTGTGGAAGCTGTGGTAAGCGTCCGTTCCATATTCACATGATTTTTTCCTGCCGGCATAATACTATTGATCCCCTCACGCTGCCGGAGATCAAGACGATCAATTTTAACATTGTTCTTTCGAGCGGTAGCCATAATCTGAAATGCGCTATCCTGCAAGGTGTCCAGATCATCCGCATAGGTATAAACAAGCATTGTGAGCTTAAACATACGTTGGTTTTTATTTTCCAGCAGATCGAGGAGCTTTGTTGCTTCCTCATAGCTGCGGCGGGTTTCCATAGGAATTGCAATTTCAACGTTACGACCTTTCTGAACCGCCTGATCTTGTTTTCCAGTAGCTTCCATTTCCATGAATGCAATTTGACGGCGCACAAGCTCCAAAGCCTTGCCCTGGTCTACATTGGTAATATGCAGGACAATGTTCATATCAATAGGCAGATCGGAAAGCTCCGAAATAATCTTATCAGAAAGCTCTGATGGCAACTCACGCAGGAAAAGCACCTGACCGAAATGTGAACCAAAGATAAAGGTATCTTTTGAAGTGAAGTCAAAACTGTTCGGGGCAATGCAGGCCTTTGTTGTCAGGCTGCTTTCCAAAAGCTGATCGTATTCAAAAGAAAACCTTTCTTCTGGCCGGAAAAGGCCATGGATCAGCTCCAAGCGTTGAAGTCCGGTCTGCGGCTGCACTTCACAGCCGAGTGCCTTAAAATGACCCATAAGATCAGTTTCCAGACGGGCAAGGCCGGGAATGGCCGTTTCATACGAAGTTGAAGCGGTGGAAAAAGTAATATACTTCTCTCTTAAAATACTGTTCTGACCCTCAAGTGCTTTCTGTGCCAGCATACCGTTCGTTTCTTTGCGGTAATGGTTTAGCTTATCTTGCCCCTCTACCATAGGGGAAAACATATCTTCCTTGAAAGCGTCCTTGTCGATCCTGCGATTGATAATGTTTATCTGCAAGTGCATTGTCGGATCGCAGTAATTCAGGACCTCACAATATCGGGTGAACAAGTCCACTTGTTCATCACGGCGGGCGGTCTGGTAGTTAATATCGCTGAATTTGAAAGTACGGCTGAAAAGGCCAGGTTCGACCTCACAAATGCCGTCCTCAAACATTCTTTCATATTTAATCTGCTGAGTGGTTGTTTTGGGTGCGGCTGCTTTCTTCAGCTGCTTTTTCCGCTCTGCGTTTAACTGCTCTGTACTCTTGTCGAGCTGCCTTAATTTCTCTGCGTGCTTCCTTGCGCTTTCTTTTGCGGCTTTTTTTTGTAACCGTAAAGACTTGCGCTTCTCTGCAACGGATTGCTGCTTTTCGCTTTTTGCGAGTGAGCTGCTTTCCTGCGGCTGCGGCATTGTCTTTTTCAAAAATCCAAGCATATTTCGATTTCCTTTCTATGGTTTCATCGATGGAATCGGGAATTGTGTCAATTACAAGCTCTGTACCGTATGGGAGCTTATTTATCCCTGTTTTGTGTCGGAGGATAAGGGCAAAGTACTTTTCAAAAGTCATACCGTCCTTTTTAATAAAGCCAAGTGCCATAAGTGGCATGGCTTCGATAATGATAATATAGCTGGCTGTGTCCATTGTCAGGCCGAGTAACTTTGTACATAAGAAGTAAGTAACTACGCTAAGGACAACAGCCGAAGCAAAACAAACCAATTTTCGAAGTGACATTCCGAACATGATTTTTTCTTCGTATTCAGTAATTTCCTTTGGAATAGGAACGCTAATTGCCATACTTTTTCAACTCCTTTCTTTTACATGGCGTTACAGATACTTTTGGCCCAGCGCCCAGAACTGAAAACACCAATAGCCAGAATGAGGGAATATAAAAGCAATCCAAATGCGCTGGTATCTCTAAGGATATTATCATTAACCAAGAGCGGGAAAAACGATAGAATCAAGTATATAAATGCCCCTTGCAAACATACGGCTGCAAAACTTTTAAGAAAGTTTTTGGCTATCTGGTTCAGATCGTCCGAAGGAAAAGTAGCAATAGGAATAGGAGAAATTGCCACATAAACATAAATTTCAATAAAGCGGGCAATACAAATGATCTGAACTAAACCAAGGATTACCCATACACCAAATTTTACGATAACCAATTCAATAAACATACCAATCTGAGCTCCTAGATCCATTGTATTTATTTCTGCAGTAATAGCAGCTATATCCATACCACCAGTGATTGAGCCGTTAGAAACCACCCCGGCTATACCGGTTACAAGCGTTTGCCCTACGCTATAAATGGCCTCCATAAAAAGCAATGAGCTATCCACGGCCACTTTACAAAGCACCATGCGAAACATTACCCTAAAGACAATTTCTGCCCCAAAGGAAGTACCGCCTCCCGCTCCCTCCACCTTGATACTTGCTTTGTAAAGCTCCAAAACGAAAAACAATGCGAGGATCACATAGGCAACTGGCATTGCAACGCTTGTCATTATTGTTTTGACATGGTTATACATAGTGAAATTAAAAGCTTCAATCCCTCTTGCAAGATATTCATTTTGACCTACGGCAATAAATTTGTCGGATAGCTCTGTTACCCACTTTATTAGCAAGTCCTTAAACACGCTGTTTTTCACACTCCTTTCTTGTATAAGTGTACAAAAAGGGCGGCTGCTACTATTTGCAGCCGCCCTTTTTAAGGCTATTTGCTGCGGCTTTATGCAGCAAATTTAATGATTAAGCCGCTACAGACTTGAACAATGCAGCTGCTGCGATAATCAAACCACCGCCAACAATCTGCCAAATACCAGACTGCAAAGCCGGTCCGTTTTTATCTTTCAAACCGCCAGCTAATACAATAACACCCCATATGAGCCACAAGCCGCCACCAATGATTGCAAACTTAGTAACGAGTTCCAAAACCTGATTAAGTAAATCCATTTCTTTACCTCTGCTTTCTTTTATGTGTAATTTTCTTATAAGAAAAACGCTTTTTATGTGAGTGCGTTCAACTATGAAAGGTTGACTTCCTGAACCACCTTTACATTATCAAGGAAGTGTTCATCTGCTTGCTGCTGGGAATTGCGAATATCAAAGATTGGTGCGCCGCCGTCATTGATTTGCTTGAAACGCTTGTGCTTCGCCGTTGGATATTTGTTTGATTTGAACGGCGGTAAACCGGTAATCAGCACCAGGCATTGTGTTCTTTTCAGACGGCTTATTTCGGCAGCGTCTATCAGATTACGCCCTAAAATACCATTATTCAAGCTATAACCTCCGGTCTGTCCTCTACTTTCATTGACATTCTGCGTGTCAATCGTGGTTTTTCCGATCATTTCGGAAATTTGCTTTGTTGTTTTAGTGGACTTGCCACCCAAAAAAACAAAGGTATCGCAGCAGTCAATAATTGTTTCTGCATCGTCTTTGTAAATAGACGATATTTGCGTTAAGCTCTGCAAAATTATCATGCAAGAAATATTACGGCTGCGGATCGTGGAGATCAAACGCTGGAAATCGGGAACTTTGCCAATGTTGGCAAATTCATCAAATAAACATCTTACTTGAAAAGGCAGCTTGCCGCCATATTCGTTATCTGCCTTTTCGCATAGCAAATTAAACATTTGATACATAATCATTGCGATTAAGAAAGAATAGGTGCTATCCGTGTCGCTCATAATTACGAAAAAGGCGGTCTTACGATCCCCCAGCTCGTCAAGCTGCAATTCGTCATACATCACAATTTCCCGCAGCTCGTCTATGTCAAAGGGAGCAAGTCGGGCCGCGCAGGAAATAAGAATAGATTTCAGGGTTTTTCCAGCCGCCTGTTTGAATTTCTTGTACTGCTTTACTGCAAGGCAATTCGGCTTTTCGGCTTCCAAATCCTCAAACATAATGTCGATCGGGCTCTGGTAATCTTCATCGTCCTCTTTGACCTTGCACATTTCCAACATTTCAATCATTGTCGGAATGTTCTGATCCTCTGGTGGTGCTTCATACCACAAATACGCTATAAAAGCCGTATAAAGCAGCTTTTCACAGTCTTTCCAGAACTTTTCACCCGATTGGGCACCCTCTCCGTTGGTGTTTTCCATAAGAACATTGACAACTTTCAGAATATCTTTTTCCTTATGGATATAAGCCAGGGGGTTATAATGCAAGCTCTTTGAAAAATCTATCGTGTTAAATGCTCTGACCTCGTAACCGTTTTTTGTAAACAAAAAGCCTGTTTCCGGGAGAATTGTTCCTTTCGGATCGGTTATTACATAGCTGCTATGCAGCTGCATAAGGGACGGCTTTATTTCAGAAAAAGTTTTACCTGACCCTGAGCCACCAACCACGACAATATTCTTATTTCGGTCTGCTTCAAAGTCTTTTACTTTGCGGACACTTATTTTCTCCGTTGCTGAAAGAGGAATATTCATATCTGGTTCAGGATCGGTCAAAGGCTTTATGTCTTTTGCTGTTCCCCACCGGGCAGAGCCGTGTTCCTCTCCACGCATAAAGTTTTTTGAGCCAAACACATTGTAAAGGTAGATCAGCCAGACAGCTAACGCTCCGATTCCCCCGGCCAGCAAGGAAGTTTTACTCATTCCAACCATAAACGGTTCTGCTTGAATGGACGGGAAAATTGCGTCTGTTGCCGCATTTATATTTTCTACTATGTTTCCGGTCATTCCCTCAAAAATCAAGGCCGTGCGATTAGATAGGTAAAAGACAATCAATGAAGCAATTGTTGTAAAAATAAAAACTGGTTTTGTGCTTTTTTTCATCGTTCATCTTTCCCCCTGTCGGCCCTGTATTCATGTTCAGGGGATTTTCTTTCAGCGTTACGCTTTTCTGCCCTTTGCCTTGCTTCCTGCATGACCTCTTTAATTGGTTTCTTTTGTCCCTTATCAAAATCCTGGACACATTTTTTTAAACCGGTATAAACACGGTCAACATCTTGCCCTTTAAAAAAGACGGTGTAATTTCCTAGTTCTCGATCTTTTTTTATGCTAAAATCGACCGAGTATTTATATAACTCTCTCCGGAACGCTTTTATATCTTCCCCGGTAATCTCCACACTTTCAAGTTTTTTCCCTTGTAGGTTTAACTTGGACAATTTTTGCTCTCCATGTATGAACTTGTTTCGGTTTGCAAGCAGCTGTTCTATCAGCTCTTTCAGGGCTTTTGCGGTAATTTGGGCCGCTTTCCATTCTACTTGAATGGCCTGTTCACCTAATTCAGCACCCAATTTTATTCCCCCTTTCCTTTTCGTTCACCCTTTTTCGTACCATATATTACCATTATTTTGTCGATAGGTCAATACCATTATGGCTAATTTATAAGTATTATTCTTGTTCTATTAGCTTCCCACCCACCCCGGCCACCCACCCTTTCTCCCCCAAAAATTGTCGGAAGTAGATACTATTTAGCAGAAGTGAACCTGATGGAAGAACTAGGACTGTGGAAAGATTTGCTTGTTTTATAAAAGGATTTTGATATAATATAATTGGAAATATTTTAACGAATAGATATCTTCATTAAGAGCGTGGGTAAAGCTAAAATGGATACTAATTACAAAGCCAGACGATGTTATAAAATAGCATTAGAATTTTGAAAAATTATAAGGGAATGAAAAAAGTTCAAGAGTCGGATAAGGGTGTTTGTTTTGAAATTTCAGATAACTAATGCCTTGGAGAAACTTATCATCTATAAAGGAGAATGAATTATATGATTATTGATAAAGAAACCGGTGACATTATATTTTCGGGGGGACAGGTAATAAAGGCAAGAATGTCTGTAGAGGAATTAAAGGCATCAAGCGTTATGGAATTAGTTACAGAGAAAGGTAAGAAGTGGCTTGAAGAAGGAAAATCCTATACCTCCTTAAAAGTTCCCAATGCACACGGACATACGTTATATATGCATGTCAGTATGTATGATGATAGAATTGCTGATATTTCAATTACACTAGGAGATTACTATGATTTTTATAGTAAACATTCTTATAATTTAGAAGAATACAAAAAAGTAGAGAAAATTCAAAGTGATTTTTTAGAGGAGGTTCTTAAGGAAGACGAGGTACCTAATGAAAGCTGGTATAGTTGGGGCGGGATTGAAATGCTTGCTGATTATAGAACCACAGAGAACCTTGAAATACTGATATATTATAACCTAGGGGAGCAGAATAATGCTAACTAAAAATGCTTACACGTATGATCCTATAAAATTTAACAATCTAAATCAAGCACAGCTGATTTATGTTGGTGTTGATTCTTTGGATTCACCAACTTTAGCTAAGGGGAAAATCATTGTGGCTTTATCGGGGCCGGAAAAATGGATGATTGGAAGTTATTATACTGACTATGAAGAATTACTAAAAAATGATTTAGACTCAGTAAAGCTGTGCCAAGGGGTACAAGTAGTTCCATTTTTCGATAAAAATGTTATGCTTTTACCGCAGTATAAGACCAATGCTCGTCTTTATGTGCTGAATGAAGATATTAATGCTGCAGTTGGAGACACTACTGAAAACTCTCATTTTGGTCCAGGCGGATTGCAGCAATATGCTATCCCAAATGGAAGGGAAATGATTAATGCTGCAAATGAGGATAAGGAAATATATAATTGTTTGATGAAAGAATATACGGATGAATTGCAGAAGAATGACAGAAATTTAGAGAGCATGAAATCTTTAAAAAGGGCTGCTTATAAAGTCTATAATAATTTAAATCATTTAAAATTGAATTTTTTACTAATGAGTAATGAATTTCAAAAAAATTATACGATAGAGCACTGGTTGATTTAAAATCCTCAGGGATAACCAACTGGCAACAATATCATTCGGAAAAAGCAAACTTTGAAAAGTTAAAGTCTGTTCTTGAAAATAATAAAAGGATAATTCAGTCATCAACCCCAGACAAGATGGAGCTGTTTAAAAAATTAACGCCATTAAAAAATCAGCAATTACATATCATGAAAGATACTGGAGAAATAAATAAATCAAAGGCTATTACAAGAAAAATAAGTGCTGGACAAGTAAGAGTTGATCGTTGCGTTTTTGAAGTTCTTTAATCTGCTTAGCAGTGAGTACTTCGAAAATAGACTTATCATCTATAAAGGAGAATGAATTATATGATTATTGATAAAGAAACCGGTGACATTATATTTTCGGGAGGACAGGTAATAAAGGCAGGAATGTCTGTAGAGGAATTAAAGGCGTCAAGCGTTATGGAATTAGTTACAGAGAAAGGTAAGAAATGGCTTGAAGAAGGAAAATCCTATACCTCCTTAAAAGTTCCCGATGTACACGGACATACGTTATATATGGATGTCAGTATGTATGATGATAGAATTGCGGATATTTCAATTACACTAGGAGATTACTATGATTTTTATAGTAAACATGCTTATAATTTAGAAGAATACAAAAAAGTAGAAAAAATTCAAAGAGATTTTTTAAAGAAGGTACTTCAAGAATATGTTGTACCAAATGAAAGCAGGTATAAATGGGGCAGGATTGAAATGCTTGCTGATTATAGAGATACAGCACTACTTGAAATAGGAATTTATTATAGGCTAGGAGTGTTTACAGAATTATGTTGACTAATAATGCTTATACGTATGATCCTATAAAATTTAACAATCTAAATCAAGCACAGCTGATTTATGTTGGTGTTGATTCTTTGGATTCACCAACTTTAGCTAAGGGGAAAATCATTGTGGCTTTATCGGGGCCGGAAAAATGGATGATTGGAAGTTATTATACTGACTATGAAGAATTACTAAAAAATGATTTAGACTCAGTAAAGCTGTGCCAAGGGGTACAAGTAGTTCCATTTTTCGATAAAAATGTTATGCTTTTACCGCAGTATAAGACCAATGCTCGTCTTTATGTGCTGAATGAAGATATTAATGCTGCAGTTGGAGACACTACTGAAAACTCTCATTTTGGTCCAGGCGGATTGCAGCAATATGCTATCCCAAATGGAAGGGAAATGATTAATGCTGCAAATGAGGATAAGGAACTATATAATCCAAAACACAGCATTATACCTATAGACTTTAATACCTTTCAGACTGATCCAAGACTTTCTGAGGAAATAAAAAAAGAACTTCAACAGATCAAAGCATCAGTGACGGGTAATATATCCCCTAAAGATGGAAGTATTGAATTAAAAAATAAAGAAATATCTAGAGAAGCTTATGATTTAATCAAAACCAGAACCTCAATACATATAATGACGGCAAAATATAATTGTTTGATGAAAGAATATACGGATGAATTGCAGAAGAATGACTGGAATTTAGAGAACATGAAAGTTTTAAAAAGGGATGTTGATGAAGTTTATAATGATTTAGATTATTTAAAATTTAAATTTACACAAAAGTGTAATGAATTTCAAAAAAATCCTGAACTGCTGAAGGAATTTACCAAGGAGCAACAAGAGCATCTTTTAAATGTGGATACTTGCTGTTCCCAAAAGACTTATGAGTTTAAAAATTATTTAGAGAAGAAGACAGCCTATTGGGAAGGGAAATTGGAAGCATCAGAAAAACAGCAGTTAGGTATTTCCAGCGAAAATAAAGCCATAGATCATGACGAAAATTCAAAGGTAGAAAAAAGTCTTAATAAAATGTACGAAAATTATTCTGCTGTAGACCCACATGGTATTGTTAACAGAAAATTGATTTTTGCACCCAAGCACTTAGCACAGGAACAACTATTGTTAAAAGAGAAACTGTTCTATTGCTTGAAAAGCAAAGATGATTTGATAACTTTGAGTTCCAAGACGAAAGATGAAAAAGTAAGGAGGTATTGTAGTCAACAGATTAATCAGATAGATAAACAAATTAATAAGTATCAGGATGCTGTAAATGCATCTGCAGAACTTATTGGTGAGCTGGAATCAACACTGTATGATCATAAGATAGAGTACCTTTTGAATAAAACACAGTTGACAACAATAGAAAGCGGGGAAAAATTCCGAGGCATTACTGTAAACACTGAAGCAGAAAGCAATATAGAAGAAATGTACAAGGATAGCATGAAAAAGTTTGAGTCTGGATTGACTGACCCTATAGATAAATATGCTGATATGCAAAAAATTAATGATATAGGGAAATTTTATGATTTAAGCCAAGAGATAGAAAAGTTTGAAAAGATATCAGCAGTTATAGATAATAATGTAAAAAAGATAAAATATATTGATGATGAGTTGCAAAAAAGGGAAAAAGTACTTACCAAAGCCAAAGAAAATTTGTCTAAAGCAGACCAATATAAAGATATAGCAAATAAATATGAGAATAAAAGAATATTGAAGAAATCCTATCAAAAGAAACATGAATATGAGAAAAGCTTATACGATAGAGCACTGGTTGATTTAAAATCCTCAGGGATAACCAACTGGCAGCAATATCATTCGGAAAAAGCAAACTTTGAAAAGTTAAAGCCTGTTCTTGAAAATAATAAAAGGATAATTCAGTCATCAACCCCAGACAAGATGGAGCTGTTTAAAAAATTAACGCCATTAAAAAATCAGCAATTACATATCATCAAAGATACTGGAGAAATAGATAAAACAAAGGTTATTTCAAGAAAAATAAGTGCTGGACAAGTAAGATAGGATGACGAATTGTACTTTTGAAGACAAAAAGATCTTTGCGATATTCGGATATTCCATGTGGATTGCGGAGATGAATTAAAACAGTTAAATATCCAACAGAAAAAATATGCTCCCTCCTAAGCAACAAGTTTTTATTATTTTACTTATCTACCTGGAAGGGAGCATATCACATAGTGCGACAGCCCTTCTTTTCATTTCCTAACTTCAAAATATATATTTTAAATTATAATTCTCCATACATGGCTTCTAATCCAGAGTCAGACACTGCTGTTCCGGCCAATCGCTGTTTTTAGCTTTTCCCAGGAACCAGCCTCAATGCAAAGGTAAACTCCTCTTCATCGAATATATACTCCTTCCGTAGATCCGGTCCGCAGCTTTCCGAACCAATCCCGTTCTGACGGTAATCCAGGCAGAGGACTGTACACCCGGATGACACCAGTTCATAATTATGTGCCTTTTCAGTCAGTTCCTCCTGTGTATAGACAGAGGCATTAAATGAGAACGTTCTTTCTGCTGCCGCAGTGAAAGACGTGCCTTTCCCCTTTACAGTTACAAAATCACAATCGCTCCGGCTTCCGTTCTCCTGGGGTTTCAAATAGTCCTCGTGCATTTCCTTCACACTCGCAAAGAACAATCCATGATAGCTTGCCCTGTGTTTATCTATATAATTTTCCACCGGCCCCAGACCATAATAGGTAACTTCATCCATTTCCTTCGGAAGAAAAAGACGGAGTCCAAACCGGGGAAGCTCTGGAAATTCCTTATCTTTTTTCACGTCCAGCTTCCCATCAACGGTTCCATCCGGCCAGATGGTCCACAAAACCCTGATGTTTAAGATTCTCTGAATCACAACTGCAGTAACCGACAGTACAGTCTCTATTTCCACCTTGCCTTCCTTTCTCTCACAGGAGGTTTCATAGGCTCTGGAAAATGCCCTGTCGTAATGAGCCGATAACCAGCTTTGCTTTATTCTACTGTCATTATCCGCAGGTGCCCTCCAGATGTTATATTCCATTGGCCGCTCAAGTATGGTGCTGTTCTGAAAGGACATATCCTTAAAACATCCGGTCAGTTTGTTGTAGGTATAAGCAAAATTTTCCCTTCTTATGAAAAGGAAACGGTCATCCTCATGGATCTCAAAGGAAGTGTCTGCGCCCTGTCCATTTTCCCGTGCTTTAAGAATGAATGCAGCAGTCTGATTTCTCATATCTTCATTTACCAGAGGGATCTCATCATAGCCCAGAAGGCTTCCGGCCTTTAAAAGAGATGAATCCTTCTTTAATAAACAGCTCACCTTCAAATAACATTTTCCTGCTGCCGGAACCTTCAAATCCAGAACTGCCCTTCCCTCACCATGAGGCTTCATATCCGGCAGGGACGCTTCATCAAGTATTCCTTTTTTAACAGTCTCACCGTCGCAGGTCACTTCATAAGCGATTACCCCATAGTCCTTCAGCTTCATAAAATCCATATAATTGCGAAGCACCATTTCTTTCTTTATCTGGTCAAAGGATACCACCCTCACCGGACGGCAGACATTTTTATATTCCATAAGCCCGGTATGAGGCCTCCGGTCAGGATAAACCAGTCCATCCATACAGAAATTACCGTCATGGGGATACTCTCCATGGTCGCCGCCATAGAGGTACATGGGCTTTCCATCCGAATTTCTTCCCTGGTAAATGGCATGATCACACCATTCCCATACAAAACCACCGCAGACTGTATCATACTGTTCAAATACTTTGAAATAGTCTTCCAGATCTCCCGGACCATTTCCCATGGCATGGCTGTATTCACACAGGATAAAGGGCTTGCCGCTGTTTCTTTCCACATATTCATGAATTTCTTCCAGGCTGGGATACATGCGGCTGTATAAATCCAGCTTGGAAAAATCATAGGTCTTTTCGGCAGCCCGGTACCTGGCTCCCTCGTAATGGGTAAGCCTGGTGGGATCAAACGCTTTGGTCCAGGCCAGAGCCGCTTCAAAGGTACAGCCATAGGCACACTCATTGCCCATGGACCAGATCACAACGGAGGACCGGTTCTTATCCCGTTCCACCAGCCGTTTCGCCCGGTCAACGGTTGCCTCGGTGAATTCCGGATTGTCCGCAATGGCCCGGTTCCAGCGGTCCCGCCAGATTTCCGCAGTACGGTTTTCCATATAGATATAACCGGTTCCATGGCTCTCGTTGTCCGCCTCATCAATGACATAGAAACCATACTCATCGCATAGCTGGTAAAACTGGGGTGCGTTTGGATAATGGCTGGTGCGGATGGCATTGACATTATGTTCCTTCATTAGCCTAAGATCTTTTTTCATCTGTTCCGGGCTGATGACAAAACCTGTCACCGGATCACTGTCATGACGGTTTACACCATGGAATTTGATCTTTTCCCCATTGAAATAGACCACGCCATCCCGGACGCAGATTTCCCGGATTCCAAGGCGGTCAACGATCACCTCATTCCCGCATTCCAGAACAACGGTATAAAGATAAGGCTGTTCAGCGTTCCAGAGCACCGGATTCTTTATGGTAAGGAAAAACCTTCCGTCCTGCACATTTCCTTCCCAGCCGGCGGCCAGTTCCCCATCTGTGTCATAAACCAGTACCTTTAACGGAACTTCTTTTCCAAAGAAGGTTACATCTGCCTGAATATGAGCCTGATTCCCCTCTGTACCGGCTGTAAGGAAATAATCAAAGACGCCCTCCTCCGGCCTTTTTAAAACATACACATCACGGAAGATACCAGTCATTCGGAATTTGTCCTGATCCTCCAAATAACTGCCGTCACACCATTTCAGGACAAGGACAGCCAGGGTATTCCCTCCCTCCCGGATCAACCCTGTCACATCAAACTCACTGGTGGAATGAGACACCTGGCTGTATCCCGCATAGCATCCGTTGAGCCATACATAAAAACAGGAATCCACGCCTTCAAAGTTCAAATAAGCCCTGGGTGCACTCTCGTCCCTCTCATAGATAAATTGATGGACATAGGCCCCGCATGGATTTTCTGGCGGAACATATGGCGGGTCCATTGGGAACGGGTAACGGGTATTGGTATACTGGTGCTTATCAAAGCCGTAATTCTGAAAACAGCCCGGTACTGGTATCTCATTAAAATTACCGGTATCATAACCTTCCCGGTAGAACTCCTCTTTCACATCATAGATGCTGTCAAAATAACGGAATTTCCAGTTTCCGTTCAGGAGCTGGAACCGGTCGGAATTCTCTCTGTGCTCTACAAGGTCAAAGCAGGCCTTTGAGGCAGGAATATAATAAGCTCTGTCCGGCATGGTATTTTCATGAAGCAGATGAAGATTTTCATAATGTCTTGGTACGATCATGGATTGCTTCCTCCTTTTTATACTACCCTTATTATAAAATGGTAAAGCAGAAAATCCATATCCCTGATTAGACAATATATGCACAAAATGATATTATACCTGCTCCTTTTTTCATATATTACCCGGATCCATGGGAACCTGGCCTTTGACTGCAGCCAATGAAGATTGTGTTAAACTCCAAACTGATGTATGACAGAATTACTGCAGTATCCAGGAGCAGTAAGGGGAACATATAAAAATCCCTGCAGAACCTTCTGCTATAAGGCCTGTAGGGAACGATCAGAATTATACCTTTCCAAAATATTCAGATTTAACGGATTCCAAATTTTTTGCCCCGCCTGATGGTGCCGTCACTGTTCCATTCAGTGTAGACATATGGGCCACCGTCAGTAGTTCCATTTTCCGTAAAGTTATATGTAACACCATTATAGGTGTAGGGACCGGTTCGCATTTTCAGGGTATTGGTGTCAAAGTAGTAGATATTGCCATTGATTTTCATAATTCCTCCCTGAAGCTCACCGGTGTCAGCTGTGTAATACCAGGTATTATCCCTTTGAATCCACCCGGTACGCATAAGTTGGTCATTGCCAAAGAAGAACCAATGACTTCTGTAGTTGACCCAGTTGTTCGTACAGTAATCGCCAGATCCCCACTGGTACTTTTTCCCTTGCGAAGTGCTCACAAATCCTTCAGCAAATGAAGACATAGCACTTCCTATGGCTAAAACCATAGATAATGCTGTAACTGCTAAATACTTTTTTTTCATAGATCTTAACCTCCTTATAATAGCTTTAGCTATTTTAAATTTATCTTAAGTATATAATCTGGAGCAGTTTCAAGTCAACGAAGTTTATGTATTCGTAAAGATTAGTAAATTATTTGTAAAAAATTTACAGTAAAAAGTTTATAATCTTAAGAAGTCTATTAATCCTTAAAGTAGAACCATTATTATCATTGTAACTGTACAATATAAAATGCAGCACGGAACTTAGAGATTCCAAGAATTTATTTATTAAAAATGGAAGATAATTTATGGAATATTTATATTTAGTTGAACCTGATAAAAAGGATCAAAAGACTTTCGAAAATTATGTTTTGGCATATAAAAAAATGAATGATGATTTTCAAAATTTTCAATATACCTTTTCTTTCACAAACTCTTCACAGATCCATCAAATTTCCGTCACAATTCCCTGGTATATTGATAACTGTAAAGAGGTCAGACAACCTTTTATTTAAAACTTTTTTCATACATAGCCGGCAGGATTCCCACAATCTTGCCGGCAACCTCCCTTTTCTGGGGAGATTATTTCTTTTTCTGAAAATCTATCAAATACTCCACAATGCAGACCTGTCTGTGCTGCATTCATAAAAGGTACTGCTGGCATTTCTCTCACACTCCTTCATCATTTGGTGAACCAAATAGACAAAACACGCACAAAATGATACAATTAGAGAAATTTAGAAAATACGAAAGGAACTGCCGGATATGTATACCAATACGGGATATCTGAATCTGACCGATGAGCAACTGGAAGACTGCAGCGTTCCCTTAAGAACCAACTGCTGCGGTGTATACCGTCTGCTTTCCCGTCCTGTCATGTCTACCCTGCGGCCAAAGGGGCGCCCTGATTACCAGCTTTTATACATTGCCGCCGGAAAGGCCTGGTTTTCCTTCCAGGGAATCCCTACAGAGGTTCCTGCCGGGAACATGATACTCTATGAACCTCATAAACACCAGCAGTACGCTTATTATCTGAAAGATAAGCCGGAAGTGTTCTGGGTTCATTTTACTGGAGAAAAGGCCTCCTGTCTTTTAAATCAGGCCGGCTTTGGGGATAATCCCTTCCTATATACCGGAGTCTCTTCCCGCTATCAGGAGCTGTTCCTCTCCATTATCCGGGAACTGCAACTTCCACGTCCCTGCTCAGTAGAACTGTCTTCCCTGTTTTTAAATCAGCTTTTCCTGATTCTTAAGCGTTTAAAAGAGGAAGGCGGCTTTCAAAAAACTGACCTGCAGAAAGAAATGGAGAAGGCTGTTCATTTTTTTAATGAAAATTTTTCAAAGGATGTTGAAATCGAACAGTATGCCAAAGAGCTTCATATGAGTACCTGCTGGTTCATCCGAAGCTTTAAGCAGTATGCCGGCATGCCTCCCAGAAAGTATCTTACCTCCATAAGGATAAAGAAAGCCAGCGAACTTCTGGAAAATACGGACTATGGCGTTGGGGAGATTGGAAACATCGTCGGTTATGACAATCCGCTTTATTTCAGCAGGATATTTAAAAAACTGACCGGCCTTTCTCCTGCCGGATACCGGAAAGCGGCAAGGTGATTTCACTCACCCTGCTGCTTTCTTATTATCTACCAAACGTTAGGTCTGCCGGTATTTCTCCTGTCCTTACAGGACTCCCGGATGACCAGCTCCGGTTTTAATATCCGTTCCACCCTGCTCTCTTCATCGGAAATCCCATTTATCTTTTCCAGCAGAAGCTCTGCTGCCATAGCTCCCAGCCGCTCCTGGGGGTGGGCTATGGTGGTCAGCTTGACCATTCCGTTTTCCGCCATAAAAGAATTGTCATACCCGGTAACAGAGATATCCTCCGGTACCGACAGCCCATTTACTTCAATTGCCTTAATCACCTCGAAGGCTATCTGGTCATTGTAACAGACGATTCCGTCTATGGGATTTCCCTCGGAAAGCATGAGTGTCAGCGCACCGGGCGGCTTCACTGCCCGGTCCTCGGTATGAAACCAGACCACCATATCCGGATCGTAAGAAAATCCAGCCTCCTGAAGGGCCTTTACATACCCTTTATGACGGTCCTTTCCCTGGCTGTCATCGGCTTTGAATATTCCCAGAATATGCTTATGGCCCAAATCGGTCAGATGTTTTGTTACCAGATATCCGCCCATGCAGTCATCCATCCGAATATAGGGCTTATTTTTCATCTGGGCGTAATATCCCTGAATGAACACATAGGGAATCCGGTAAAAGTCCAGCTTGTCATATAATCCTTTATGACCGCACATGATCTCGCTTTTGCTTGGCTCAATGATGAGTCCGTCAATATCCTTTTTCAGGATCTCTTCCAGGCACCTGCTTTCCTTCAGACGGCTGTTCCCTGTATTCTTCAGTATGATACTGTACCCTCCTGCTGTCAGTACGCTGTCAATCCCCTGGATCAGCCTTGGGAATATATAATCGGACAGATACGTAGTGATCACAGCAATATTGCCTGACCCCTTTTTCCCTACTGCTTTTCTGGAAACAAAGGTTCCCCGTCCATGCTCCGCCTCAATAAACCCCTCCTGTTCCAATATGGAAAGTGCCTTTCGGACCGTATGGCGGCTTACATGGCAGGCGGCCGACAGTTCATTTTCCGAGGGCAGCCGTTCTCCGGGTTTGCGTTTGCCTGAGATTATATCCTTTTTCAGTTCTTCCATCAAAACATAATACTTTGTTTTACCGCTGTCTTCTGCCATATGGCCATCCTCATGATTTCTGGCCGTAATATGCATTTGGCCCATGCTTACGCATAAAATGTTTATCCTGCATACACTGAGGCGCCGGTATTACTGATGGATTTAATAGTTCGGTCATCAGATTCATTTTTGCGATTTCTTCCAGCACAACCGCATTGTGAACCGCATTGGCTGCATCGGTTCCCCAGGTAAAAGGTCCATGGTTCTTACACAATACTGCCGGAACGTGCATGGGGTTTTGCCCTTTAAAGGTTTCTATGATTACAATTCCAGTGTTCTTCTCATATCCGTCCTCAATCTCTTCTTCTGTGAGATTTCTGGCACAGGGAATCTCTCCATAAAAATAATCCGCATGGGTGGTCCCATAGCAGGGCAGCGCCCTGCCAGCCTGCGCCCAGGACGTAGCCATGGGAGAATGAGTATGGACGATTCCGCCGATGTCCCCAAATGCTTTATAAAGCTCCAGATGGGTGGCCGTGTCGGAGGAAGGGTTTAACTCCCCTTCCACCTTGTTTCCGTCAAGATCCATGACTACCATATGGTCAGGCTTCAGCATTTCATAATCCACTCCGCTTGGCTTGATTACAAAAAGCCCCTTTTCCCGGTCTATGCCGCTTACATTTCCCCAGGTATATGTGATAAGCCCTCTCTTTGGCAGCTCCATATTTGCCTCATATACAACTCTTTTCAGTTCTTCCAGCATATCCATTACTCCCTTTCCGCTTCCAGAATTATTTCAGGCTGTCTACTGCAGCACGCTCAATGGAAAGACCGTTTCTGTACCGGTCCATAAAGGCTGCAAAGCCCGCTTGATCTTCCGGATCCGGTTCCATCTTCATTCCTGTCTCTCCGTTAAATACTTTATAAGCAAGATAATGATCCAGGGGTTCTCCTTCATCTTTCCTGATTAAATAGGAAGCCAGAAGTGCAGCTCCCCAGGCTCCTCCTTCTCCTGCCGTCTCCATGACGGAAACGGGTACTCCCATGGCCGCTGCCATGATCCGCTGTCCCACCCCTTTCGTCTTAAAGAGCCCTCCGTGGCCCAGAAGCACATTCAGCTTCACACCTTCCTCAAAGAGAATGTCCATTCCCAGCTTTAAAGCTCCAAGGGCCGTATAAATATGGACCCTCATAAAGTTGGCCAGGTTAAAACGGCTCTCCGGTGTGCGGACGAACAAAGGTCTTCCCTCTTCAAAATGGGTAATATGCTCTCCTGAAAGATATCCGTAAGAAAGCAGACCTCCTCCGTCCCGGTCTCCCTCCAGAGCCTTCTGGTAAAGGCAGGTAAACAGTTCATTTCTGTCGGTTTTAAGTCCCATAGTCTCTGCAAATTCTTCAAACAGGGAAACCCAGGCATTTAAATCCGAGGTACAGTTATTGCAGTGAACCATGGCTACCGGGTCTCCGGCCGGAGTAGTGACCATATCTATTTCGGGATATACTCTGGAAAGTCCGCCATCCAGCACCACCATGGCAAATACACTGGTTCCGGCTGATACGTTGCCGGTTCTCTTAGCCACACTGTTGGTTGCTGTCATTCCAGTTCCTGCATCTCCTTCCGGCGGACACAGAGGGATACCAGGTTTCAGATTTCCGCTTTCATCAAGAAGTTTTGCCCCTTCCTCACTCAGGCAGCCTGCTGCCTCTCCAGCGGTCAGCACCTTTGGAAGGATATCCCGCAGCTTCCAGGGAAAATTCCTGGAGGCGGTCAGCTCATCAAACTGTGTGATCATCCTCTCATCAAAGTCCTTTTTAATGCTGTCTACCGGAAACATTCCCGCACAGTCCCCGATGCCTAACACCCGTTTACCGGTCAGCTTCCAGTGAACATAGCCTTCCAGGGTGATCAGGTAATCAATCTCCGGCACATGGTCTTCCTCATTCAGTATTGCCTGGTATAAATGGGCAATGCTCCATCTCTGGGGAATCTGAAAGGAAAACAGCCCGGTCAGCTTTTCCGATGCCTCTTCTGTCATGGTATTCCTCCAGGTACGGAAGGGAACCAGGAGGTTTCCTTTCTTGTCAAATGCCATATACCCATGCATCATGGCGGAAAAACCGATGGCACCGATGGTCGTCAGCGTCTCGCCGTACTGTTCCTTCACATTCTCTGCCATGTTCCGGTAGCTGTCCTGTACCCCTTCCCAGATATCCGGAATGGAATAGGTCCAGATGCCATCCACATACCGGTTTTCCCAGTCATGGCTGCCGGTAGCGATGGGGTTATGGTTTTCATCCACCAGCACTGCTTTGATTCTGGTCGAGCCAAGCTCGATGCCTAACGCGGTTCTCCCTTCCCGGATTGCCGTTTTGATCGTATTTTCCATCATAGTAAAACCCCTCCTTTAAAAAACAGGCCCGCCCCTTTTCAGAAAGGGGCGAACCCCGTTATGCATTAACGGTATACCATGGAATTCCACTTCAACTCATTCTTGAAATCCCTGATGTTCGTCTTTTCATCAATATAAACAGCTTCAATACCCATCGCTTCTGCCCAGTCCCCCATCTGCTCTGCGGTCAGATCATAGGTAAATGCCGTATGATGGGCGCCTCCGGCCAGAATCCAGCATTCTGCTCCGGTGGTAAGGTCTGGTTCCGGTGTCCAGAATGCGTTAGCTACCGGAAGCTTCGGCATGGATTTTTCCGTTTTTTTACAATTTACGGTATTGATGATCAGGCGGAACCGGCTGCCCAGATCGATCAGAGAGGTGGCAATCCCTTTTCCTTCCTTTGCCGTAAATACAAGACGGGCCGGGTCCTCCCGTTCTCCCATGGACAGCGGGTTCACCTTGATACCGATTTTACCAGCCGCAATGGTTGGACATACCTCTAGCATATGTGCCTGCAGAATCCCTTCTTTTCCTGGAACCAGATTGTAGGTATAATCCTCCATAAAGGAGGTGCCCTTAGCATCCTTTGCACCACCGGTCATGATCTTCATCAGGCGTACCATGGCAGCCGTCTTCCAGTCCCCCTCGCCGCCAAAGCCATAGCCTTTTTCCATCAGACGCTGGATGGCAAGACCGGGAAGCTGTTTTAAAGAACCAAGATCTCCGAAATGTGTTACGACAGCCTGGTAATCCTTATCCTTTAAGAACCGTTCAAAGCCCAATTCTATCTGTGCCTGTACGGCCACATGCTCCTTAAATTCCTGAGGATCCCTTCCTTCCAGAAGAATGTCATACTTACTGTAGTATTCTTCCACCAAGGCAGAAACATCTCCTGCTGCCACATCCTTTACATAATCAGCGATTTCATTGACCGGATAAGCGTCAATCTCCCAGCCGAATTTCATCTGGGCCTCTACCTTATCTCCTTCTGTAACTGCCACGTTTCTCATATTATCGGCAACCCGGACTACGCGGATATGGCTGCTTTCCATAATTCCGACAGCGGTCTGCATCCAGGAACCGATCCGGTGTTTAACCTTCTCGTCATCCCAAAAGCCTGCAATGACCTTTCTCTCCATTCCCATTCTTGTGACCATATGGCCGAATTCCCGGTCGCCGTGGGCGGACTGGTTCTCATTCATGAAATCCATGTCTATGGTTTCATAGGGAATCTCCCTGTTAAACTGTGTATGTAAATGGAGTAATGGTTTTCTGTATTCCTGCAGCCCCAGAATCCAGGATTTGGCAGGAGAGAATGTATGCATCCATGTGATCACTCCTGCACAATTGTCATCGGCATTAGCCTCGTTAAACAAAGTACGTATGGAAGTATTATCAATCAGTACCGGTTTTAAAACCACCTCGTAAGGAAGTATCCCGCATGTATTAAGACGTTCCGTGATGATTCTGGAATGCTCTGCCACATTTCTTAAGCATTCCTCACCGTAAAGGTCCTGAGAACCAGTTGCAAACCAGAATTGATACGCTTTATTTACCATTTCTATTTCCCCCTTTTAATTTATTTTCCAAGACGGATCACATTCCATGATGCTTTGTGCAGAGTACTTGTCATGACACCGCCGTCTAATACAGACTGGCTGGTCTGCTTCGGGGCTACTGTTTCACGGAAAGGTCCGTTTTCTGCTTTTAAGTCATCACATTCCAGCACAATGTGTTCCAGGACCCGATAGCCCTCAAAGCTTCTGACATCCACTGTCATTTCAGTATCATCCTTAAGGCTTCTGTTGACTGCAAAGATGGTCACCTCATCCTGTGCTTCATTGTATACGGAAACAGCTTCTACTGCTGTCACGCCTTCATGGGTGGCCGTATCGAACCTGGGCGTGCTGATTACCGGAAGAAGGGCGGTTCCCCGTCCATATCTGGAGGCATGCATAAACGGATAGAATATAGTCTGCTTCCATGCAGCGCCGCCGCCTGCTTCTGTCATAATGGGGGCTATTACGTTAACCAGCTGAGCCAGACAAGCCATCTTTACCCGGTCGGCATGCTTCATCAGGGTAATTAGCATCAGACCCACTAAAAGAGCGTCCTCAAAATTGTAAATATCCTCTAACATGGGAGGCGCAACCTGCCATGGATGATTTTCCGTGATATCATCATCTGCTGCATTAGAATGATACCATACATTCCACTCGTCAAAGCTGATATTAATATCCTTTTTTCCACGTTTTTTCGCTTTCACATAATCGCAGGTAGCTATGACTGTACGGATAAACTGATCCATATCGTCTGAGCAGGCAAGGAAATCCTGGCTGTCCTCCTTTTGATTTCCATAGTACTGGTGCATGGAAACGTAATTTACATAATCATATGTATGCTGAAGGGTTACTGCTTCCCAATCCGGGAAGGTCGGCATTGTCAGGGATGAGCTTCCGCAGGAAACCAGTTCAATGGTCGGATCGATGAGCTTCATGGCCCTTGCAGTCTCTTCTGCCAGGCGTCCGTACTCTTCCATGGTCTTATGACCGATCTGCCATGGGCCATCCATCTCATTCCCCAGACACCATGTTTTAATGTTATGGGGTTCCTTATACCCATGGCTGATCCTTAAATCACTGTATTTCGTATTGCCGGGATGATTGCAGTATTCCAGCAGATTGCAGGCATCTGTGATTCCTCTCGTTCCTAAGTTTACCGCCATCAACACTTCGGAACCTGCGCTCCTGGCCCATGTGGTGAATTCATTCAGTCCTACCTTGTTCTCTTCCAGGCTGCGCCACGCCAGCTCCAGGCGTCTGGGACGCTCATTTACCGGCCCTACGCTGTCTTCCCAGTTGAAGTTGGATACAAAGTTTCCGCCCGGATACCGGATAATGGGAACGTTCAGATCCCGGATCAGTTCCTTTACATCACTGCGGAAGCCGTTTTCATCGGCTGTGGAATGTTCCGGGCAGTAAATGCCGTCGTATACGGCCCGGCCCAGATGCTCAATAAAAGAGCCATAGATTCTCTTATCGATTTCTGCAATGCGGTATTCCTTATCAATTACCATCTTAACTTTGTTAAATGCCATTTACTTTTCCTGCCTTTCTGTCATGATTCAGATTGTATTATTCTCCAAATACCTTACGGTAATCTTCTTTAAATTTCGCGATTCCCTGATCCGTCAGCGGATGCTTTGTCATCTGTACCAATACCTGATAGGGAACCGTCGCAATGTCGGCCCCTGCCTTTGCACAGTCGATGACATGGATGGGATTGCGGATGCTGGCAGCGATAATCTCCGTTTCAATATCATGAATGGAAAATATCTCTGTAATATCCTTTATTAAGTCGATTCCGGGCATTGATATATCATCAAGCCTTCCTAAGAACGGGGATACATAGGATGCACCTGCCCTGGCTGCCAAAAGGGCCTGGGCCGAAGAAAATACCAAAGTCACGTTGGTCTTGATACCTTCCTCAGACAAAACCTTTACCGCCTTTAATCCTTCTGCAGTCATGGGGATCTTTACCACCATATTGGGGTGGATGGCTGCGATCTGGCGCCCTTCTCCGATCATTCCTTCCGCATCTGCTGTGGAAGCCTTCACTTCACCGCTGACCGGCCCATCCACGATGGATGTGATCTCCTCAATTACCTGCTTAAAGTCCCTGCCTTCCTTTGCAATCAGAGATGGGTTGGTGGTAACGCCGCAGATAATCCCCATGTCATTTGCTTTTCTGATTTCTTCAATGTTTGCTGTGTCTACAAAAAACCTCATATACTTCTACCTCCTGTTTATCCATAAGAGTGATCCAGTTATCCTCTACTTATCAATTTATAACTTGTACGCACCTTTGCACAAGTTGTTTTTATTTATTTTTTCATAATATCACACAAAGTGACCGGAGGGATTAATAACAAGGAACTGCCGTATTTTCACTGCATTTCTATATTTTTTCAACAATCTTGTTTATTTTAAAAGAGATAATGCACAAATTTCATTTTGAAATTCAGGAATGTTTGTTGACACTTTTTTAACAAAATAGAGTATATTATTACATGTAACCCCCCCCCAATACATTATATAGTTTTTGCTACACCCCATAAGAAACGAAATACCTTCTCCGAAAAAAGACCAGCTACCCCAGCTGGTCTTTTTCATTTCTTTCTTTATTTTTTTATTTTTTTCTTTTTATTTTTACGCTCCTTTAAAATCCGTTCAAAAGCCTCTTCGTCACCTTCCGCTTTAAGACGCCGTCTTCTTTCCTCCCTGCGGAGTTCGATTTCTCTGGATTCCTTCTTTTTCAAATATACAAAGGAGCCTGCTCCCATACCTGACAGACAGACGAAGACGATTCCCGCTAGTGCAAAAGCTCCGGGTCTGCCCTTTTTTCCTGCAGATTGTGTCTTATTGTTATCTGATTCCGGTTTTGATCCGGCGGTCTCTGCCGGTGTGTTCTCTTCTTCTGACTCCTGGCCCGTCTGATTTATGTCCTTCTTTGCTATCAGATAGGCCTGGCCAACTTTTCTGTCATTATAAGTATACTGGATCAGTGCTGCCGCCCCCTCCGGACTGCCTGCCGGAAGCTCTGTAACCAGGGATTTATCTGCCTGTGCAAACTCCGCTTCCTTCGGAAGAGTTATATTACAATCCGGCTCCAGTAAAAGTTCCGAAGGCTGATAACTGGTACCGCCGATTTCTACAGGACTTTCCCCGTCTATATAGCTGGTTTCATTTCCGGTAATAGGAAAATTGGCAAAACGGCTGAAACCAAACTCCAAAAGTGTTTTCCCGTCTATAAAGTATTGCTCCGGGCTCCCCTTTAAAATAACAGAAATCAGCCTTCGGCCATCCTGCTCTGCATAGGTTACAACTGTATTTCCTGATTTTATGAGATATCCGGTCTTACCTGCCACCGCCGGAGGATAATAAAATTTACTCTTCGGGTCCGTGGTCTTTACCAGTCTGTGCTCATTGTAAATGGTCAGCCCATCCGGATTATTGATGGTCGGAGGAATGTCATGGCTGATTGCAGAACTGATCTCTACCAGCTTCTTATTACTGTAAGCAGCCCTGGCTATCAATGCCATGTCGAAGGCAGTTACATACTGGGTGTCTCCGTTCAGTCCTGACGGGTTATCAAAATGGCTTTCCGTACAACCAAGGACTGCCAGTTTCTCATTCATCATACGGACAAATTCTTCTCTGCTTCCAGCCACATGCTCTGCAAGAGCATTGGCTGCCTGATTGCATGAATGGAGGATAAGGGAATAGAGACAGTCCTCCACAGAAAGCTTATCTCCATCCGTTACATTGAGCTTATTACCGCTGCCCGCCTCCACATCGTAAACAGAATTCCTGGAAAACGTCACCGTATCATCAAGGCTGCTGTTCTCCAGAACTATAAGAGCGGTTAAAATCTTCGTTATGCTGGCTGGCGGATAAGCGGCATGTATGTTCTGTCCGAATAAGACTGTCCCGGTATCCGCATCTATTACAATTCCGGCTTCTGCCTGGATACCGGTATCAGAAGGCCAGTCCGGCTTTGCATATACGGTCATAAGAAATAGCTGGCTGATCAATAGGCAGCACAGCAGTACTTTTATCCTCTTTTTCACTTATCAATCCTCCCGACATGAAACATGCCCTAAAGCCGCATCAGAATAATTATACGGTTTTAGGGCACTATTTTACTTCGCGTAATCTGTAACTCTGGACTCCCGAATCACGTTGACTTTAATCTGTCCCGGATACTCTAAGGACTCTTCAATTCTCTTAGAAATATCACGAGCCAGAAGTACCATATCATCATCGTTAATCTGTTCCGGAACTACCATAATCCGAACTTCGCGTCCTGCCTGAATGGCAAAGGACTTGTCCACTCCCTTAAAGGAGTTTGTAATATCTTCTAACTGTTTTAATCTGTTTGTATATGTCTCCAGAGTCTCCCTTCTGGCGCCAGGTCTTGCCGCAGAAATTGTATCCGCTGCCTGGACGACGCAGGCAATAAGACTCTGAGGTTCAACGTCTCCATGATGGGATTCCACGGTGTTCAGTACGATTGCGGATTCCTTATACTTTCTGCACAGTTCCACACCAAGCTGAATATGAGAACCCTCCATCTCATGGTCAACGGCTTTCCCAATGTCATGTAACAGACCGGCACGTTTGGCCATACGGATATCAAGGCCTATCTCTCCGGCTAACAGACCGGATAATTGAGCTACCTCGATTGAATGCTTTAAGGCATTCTGTCCGTAGCTTGTTCTGTATCTCAACTTGCCAAGCAGTCTGATAAGTTCTGGATGAAGCCCGTGAATGCCCACTTCGAGAGCAGCGGCTT
This sequence comes from uncultured Lacrimispora sp., assembly GCA_964402355.1. GTDB lineage: Bacteria > Bacillota > Clostridia > Lachnospirales > Lachnospiraceae > Lacrimispora. The sequence goes on along the minus strand of CAYOCB010000010.1, from coordinate 52,169 downwards.
CTCCTTCTTCACGCATATTGGTTTCTACTTCCTTCTGCGCCTTTTCCACCATTTCCTCAATCCTGGCCGGATGAATGCGTCCGTCCACAATCAGACGTTCCAACGCAATTCTGGCTACTTCTCTACGAACCGGATCAAATCCGGATAATACTACCGCTTCCGGGGTATCATCAATAATGAGTTCCACGCCCGTAAGGGTCTCTAAGGTACGGATATTACGTCCTTCTCTTCCAATGATTCTTCCTTTCATCTCATCATTTGGAAGCTGTACGACAGAAACCGTAGTTTCTGCTACATGATCCGCAGCACATCTCTGAATGGCTGTTACCACATATTCCTTAGCCCTTTTATCAGCTTCTTCTTTTGCTTTGTTATCAAGTTCCTTAATTAATTTCGCAGTGTCATGTTTTACATCTTCTTCAACAGATTTTAAAAGATATTCTTTTGCCTGTTCGGAGGTAAGTCCGGAAATTTTTTCCAGTTCCTGTATGCCTTTTTGATAGAGAGATTCCACTTCGGCATTTCTCTTATTCAGGGCGTCCTCTCGAGCAGCCAGACCTGCTTCTCGTTTTTCCATAGCCTCAGACTTCTTGTCCAAGTTTTCTTCCTTGCTTAGTACTCGTCTTTCATAACGTTGAAGCTCAGCTCTTCTTTCCCTGGTTTCCTTCTCCAGTTCATTCTTGGTCTTTAAAGACTCTTCTTTTGCCTCAAGGAGAGCTTCACGCTTCTTTGTCTCAGCGGTCTTTAATGCTTCATCTATTATTTCCCGGGATTTTTCTTCTGCTGATCCAATTTTGCTTTCGTAAGTATTTTTACGGTAAGCAATCGCAGCAGACCAGGCTATAAGAGCTACTACAACTGATGCGACTATTGCAATCAATGCAGCCATGAATAATGATACTGACACAGGAGCACCTCCTTATTTAATTTTCATTGTACAACAATACAACACTACAATTTTAAACTGTTTTATACATTATGTCAAGTATTTAACCTCTGTTTCCAATATACTTATACACATTTTCCTTATTGTCAGTCATCATCATAAATACTACCTATAATGCGTCTGACCGCATCGTAAGAAAAACCTTTTCTCCCCAGTGCAGCCATGGTTTTACTAAGCTCTTTTGCATCCATTGCTTCCGGGTCCAGACATCTTTTTCTTATATAGGCCCGGATTTGTGTTTCCTCATCCACCGGCTGTTCCTTAAGTATCTCCCTGATCATCTCTTTGTCCAGTCCCTTTTTCTGCAGCTCATACCGAATCTGTCGTTCGCTTTTTCTATCCGAATGGAATTCCACATACCTGCACCCGTAATCCAGATCATCAATATACCGGTGTTCCTTTAAAAAACCGATGGCGTAATCTATGGCCTCCTGGGGATACCCTCCATCCTTTAACTTGTGACGCAGTTCCTGTTCTGTCTTGTCAGAAGATTTCAAAAGAAAGAGTACCCTCTCCCTGGCCCTCTTATAAAGTACCCCGGTAAGGATCTCCTGATAAGTATCCTCGGTAAGCGGCTTTCCTTCCTCTATCCCAAATCTTCTGATCTCCCCTCTATAAAGGACAAGAGCAAAGCCCTCTTCCAAAAAGACTCTACTCCTGCGCTTATCGAGGGGGACAATCTCCATTACTGTCATATATCCCCCTTTTTCTGCCTATCATTCCAATTCACCGATCTGCGGCCTGCTGAACACAGGAATTATGCTTTCGCGGTTCCGTCCTTATTTTCTTCTGTCTTAATTCTCTTACTTTCCTTTGTACCGGAAGCACCAGCTCCATCAGGCGCCGTGCTGCCTTCTCCATGCAGCCCATACTTTGTGCGGACCTTGTTCTCAATTTCCATACATACAGCCGGATTGTCCTGAAGGTAAGTCTTGGCATTCTCACGGCCCTGTCCGATCTTGGCATTATTGTATGCGAACCACGCCCCGCTTTTCTCTACAATGTTCTCTTTAACAGCCAGATCCAGGATATCTCCTTCGCTGGATATTCCCTTTCCGAACATGATATCGAATTCCGCTTCTTTAAAGGGAGGAGCGATCTTGTTCTTCACTACCTTTACGCGTACCCGGTTTCCAACCATATCCCCGCCCTGCTTCAGAGTTTCGATCTTACGGATATCCATGCGGACAGAGGCATAAAACTTCAGAGCACGTCCGCCAGTGGTAGTCTCCGGACTTCCGAACATGACTCCCACCTTCTCGCGAAGCTGGTTAATAAAAAGAACAATACAGTTGGACTTACTGATAACGGCCGTCAGCTTTCTTAAAGCCTGGGACATAAGACGCGCCTGAAGGCCCACATGGGAATCCCCCATATCTCCCTCGATCTCGGCCTTTGGAACCAGGGCGGCGACTGAGTCCACAATTACGATATCCACAGCTCCGGAACGAACCATTGTCTCGGTGATCTCAAGTGCCTGCTCTCCGTTATCCGGCTGGGATATGTACAGGTTATCGATATCCACCCCGATACTCCTGGCATATACAGGATCCAGGGCATGCTCCGCATCAATAAATCCTGCGATACCGCCTCTCTTCTGGACCTCTGCGATCATATGCAGTGCAACCGTGGTCTTACCACTGGATTCAGGTCCGTAAATCTCCACTACTCTTCCCTTTGGAATTCCTCCCAGTCCGAGAGCAATATCCAGACTTAAGGCTCCCGTAGGAACGGTCTCTACATTCATGTTCACTCCGTTGTCACCTAATTTCATGACTGAGCCTTTTCCATAAGCTTTTTCTATCTGGGTCAGGGCGGCATCCAACGCCTTCAGTTTATCATCTTTATTCATCTTATCCTCCAATACGAACAAATGTTCTTTTTCTATCTATAATGATAGTATACTTCGCTGCAAATGTCAACCAGAATTTTATTCTTCTGAGCTCAATACGCATCACGCTCCTGCCTGATCAGATTTTCCCTGTATTTTTATGGATATTCCGGCGAAATGCCTGAAAAGAAACAGAAAGAAAGCCGAATGCTTTCTGACTTTAAAAATACTATATCATAAGCGGTATGACGACGCAAGCACTTCCACTGTATTTTATCTGATCAGGACAAGAAGCTGCCTTTCTGAATCAAAAACAGCCTCCTGTCTTATTTCATGAATCTGATTACATCAAAAGCTTCTCTACATCAAGCTTTCCCCAGCCCTGCTGATTGATGGGAAGTTCCATGTCCACGGCACGTTCCCTGAGCATAAGCTTCACATCCCGGTTGCTCATATAGGGATATTTTTGCAGCAGAAGTGCAATTGCCCCGGAAACAAGGGGGGTTGACATGGAAGTACCGCTTTTGGTAAGATATTTTCCTGCTTCGTTGGAACAGCTCATGATCCCGGCTCCCGGAGCAACGATCTCAGGCTTGCAGATACAGGCTCCCGTAGGTCCCCTGCCTGAGTAATCAATCATCCGGCTTCCCATAACATTGACTTCCTTATAATCATCAGAACATCCGACCGTAATCACTTTCCTGCTGATTCCCGGAGTCGTGATGGTATTCATCCCCGGCCCCATGTTGCCTGCCGCCACACAGACCACCAGTCCGTCGTCCCAGGCAGCATTTACTCCCCGTACCAGAACGGAATTTTCTGTCATCCCTTTTCTGGAAAAGGAACCTACGGAAATGTTCACGATCCTTATTCCATACCGCTCTCTGTTGTCACGGATCCATTTCAGCCCGGCCAGCACATCCGATGCATAGCCGTTTCCTTTTTTATCCAGGACCTTCAGCATGATAATATGGCATTCAGGCGCTATGCCCTGATATTTTCCGCCGGAAGCAAGGCCGCTTCCGCCTATGATTCCTGAAATATGGGTTCCATGACTGTTGTCGTCATAAGGCTCCCGTCTCCGGTGTACAATATCAATGAAAGCCGCTACTCTATGTTCAAAATCCTCATGAAGATAAATTCCCGTATCAAGCACTGCAACACCGACTCCGCGCCCCGTAAGGCCCATCTCATAGGCTGCATCACAGTGTATTTCCTCTCTTACATGATTCACATTCCATTACCTGATTCCTTTTTTATTAGGATATTCCGGTTTGGCCCTCAAGGTTTCTTTTCCCTGGATGGAAAATATAAAAGTGGATTTTTGGACCAGTTTATTATAGAATGAAAAAAGAAAGGAGATTTGTCATGGACAGCCATCAATCGGATGCCATATTATTAACACAGACCCTGATTCGTATTGACAGTACGGATCCCGGCGCCTATGAAAAAGAAATCGGGGACTATATCTTTGACTGGCTCTCAGGCCTTCCTGTTTCAGTGATCAAAAAAGAAGTCCTTCCGGGCCGTTGTAATATCATGGCTAAGATAGAAGGGGATATCGATGATCCGGCCCTTGTCTATATCTGTCACATGGATACGGTCACCACCGGAGACGGCTGGATATCGGACCCGTTTGGAGCAGAAGTAAAAAAGGGGCGCATTTACGGCCGGGGTGCCTGTGACATGAAATCAGGACTGGCCTGTGCCCTCTCAGCATTTGCTGCCATGGCCAAAGAAGCCGCCGGCCGAAGGCCGAAGCATTCCTTTGTTTTCATCGGAACCGTTGATGAGGAAGATCTCATGCGTGGAGTGGAAGATGTGATAGAAGAAGGCTGGGTAACGGAAAAAAGCTTCATTCTGGATACGGAACCCACCAACGGGCATATCCAGGCCGCTCACAAAGGGCGTACCTGGTTTAAACTCACCGTGACAGGAATAACAGCCCATGCCAGCACACCCTGGAAGGGAGCCGATGCCATCGCTGCCATGGCTGAGATCATTTCCTTCATACGGCTCAGGATCGGGGAATGCCCCATCCATCCGGATTTAGGCACATCCTCCGTCACCTTTGGGCAGATAGAAGGCGGATACCGTCCCTATGTGGTTCCTGACAGCTGCAGGGTCTGGATCGACATGCGCCTGGTTCCACCCATGGACACGGCGGCCGCTGTCCGGATCGTTGACGATGCCATCCAAAAAGCAGGTGCCGCCATTCCTGGAATAACCGCTTCCTGCCAGATCACAGGAGACCGTCCCCCTATTGAAAAAGATGAAAACTCCCTCCTTTTAATGGCATTAAAAACGGCTGCAGAAGAAGCTACAGGAGAACCGGTATCCGTTACCTTTTTCCCTGGCTATACCGATACCGCGGTTATCGCCGGAAAACTTCACAATCACAACTGCATGTCTTACGGCCCCGGTGACCTGGAACTGGCCCATAAACCGGAGGAGTCCGTCCCCTGCGAAGATATCTTAAGATGTGAAGAAGTTCTTACCAGACTGGCACGGTCCTTTCTGTATTAAGTTCCCATGTCCGGATATGATATTAAGAAAATCTTCATAATCTATTCAAATAATATACAAACTTTTACGCAGGCGTTGTGTTATACTAAAGTCATAAGAAATGCACAATGTAACAATTATCCTTTCACCCTTTTTGAAATCCGAAAATCCTAAGAAATCTCCCCTGTGTCATGTGGCACAGGGATTTTTCTTATAAAGACATAAGAGAGCCGCCTTCCGTGAATCAGAAAGCGGCTCAGCCGTATTTTTAATTTATCTTATGAAAAAATTAATATTTAACATTTTTCAGAATATCACAGAAGTCAAATGTGGCAAAATAATCCTTCGGAGTCTCGGCCCTGCGGATCATCTGTACCGCCCCATCTTCTTTTAAGAGCAGTTCCGCAGATTTTAATTTGCCATTATAATTATATCCCATGGCAAAACCGTGAGCACCCGTATCGTGAATAAAGAGCAGGTCCCCGGCTTCAATTTCAGGAAGCATGCGGTCGATCGCAAATTTGTCGTTATTCTCGCAGAGGGAACCGACAACATCATATTTATGCCCGCAGGCCTCATTCTCTTTCCCCATAACAGTAATATGATGGTAGGCCCCATACATAGCCGGACGCATCAGATTCACCGCACAGGCGTCCACGCCAATGTATTCCTTATGGGTATGCTTCTCATGGATCGCCTTTGTCACCAGAGCACCGTAAGGAGCCAGCATAAAACGTCCCAATTCCGTATAGATTGCAACATCTCCCAGCCCTGCAGGTATCAGGACTTCCTCGTAAGCCGCTCTGACGCCTTCTCCAATGGCCTTAATATCATTCGGTTCCTGGTCCGGACGGTAAGGAATGCCGATTCCGCCGGACAGGTTGATAAATGCTATGTCGGCTCCTGTCTCCTTGTGAAGCTTCACTGCCAGTTCAAAAAGTATCTTAGCCAGGAGAGGATAATACTCGTTGGTGACCGTGTTGCTGGCTAAAAATGCATGAATTCCAAATTTTCTGGCCCCTTTGCTCTTTAAGATCCTAAAAGCCTCAAAGATCTGTTCCGTGGTCATACCATATTTGGAATCCCCTGGGTTATCCATGATATCATTGCTGATCTTAAATACACCGCCCGGATTATACCGGCAGCTGATGGTCTCCGGAATATGTCCCACAGCCTGCTCCAGAAAATCAATGTGGGTAATGTCATCCAGATTGATGATTCCACCGATTTTGTCCGCATACCGGAATTCCTCTGCAGGTGTATCATTGGAGGAAAACATAATATCGGAACCGGAAAAGCCAATGGCATCGGACATCATAAGCTCTGTCATGGATGAGCAGTCCGTTCCGCAGCCATAGTCTTTTAAGATATTCAGGATAAATGGATTGGGAGTGGCTTTTACTGCAAAATACTCCCGGTATCCTTTATTCCAGGAAAATGCCTCTTTAAGCCTCCTGGCATTTTCCCTGATCCCCTTTTCATCATATAGGTGAAAGGGTGTCGGATATTCTTTCACTATATTGTCTAATTGTTCTTTTGTAACAAATGGTCTCTTCTCCAAAGCCTTCCTCTCCTCTCGTAACACTACAGTAACACTACAATATGCAGAAAAAGCCTGTCTCCGGTACGCCTGCTGTAAGCTTCATTGTACCGGGGAAAGACTCCTTTGTCTATACCTTTTGCATAAATATTCAAAATAACCAGAAACTTCTATTCCACGGTAACCACGCGCATGATATTGGTATGGGCTGCCGGTTCATGTTTTTTTAATGGGCTTACCACTCCTGCTGTTACCACTACCATTTCATTTTCCATTACGATTCCTTTCGACTTTAACAGTTCAACAGAAGAGTCGATCAGAACATCCGTAGATTCCGCACGCTTCGCATGAAGGGGCTGTACGCCCCAGTATAACTGCATCTGACGCAGCGCCGAGCCACTTGGAGATAAGCCGATGATCAGGCTCTCCGGCCTCCATTTGGATAACAGCCTTGCTGTAAATCCGGTAATGCTGGGTGCCACAATAACCTTTGCTCCCAGGTCATGGGCAGTGGCAACAGAGGAATAGCATACTGCATTGGATACATTGTGCGTATTAACAGCGGAAACCTTGCGTTCCCGGTAAGCGCTGTAATCCAGATGCCTTTCTGTCTCCTCAACGATGGACGCCATCATGGAAAGAGCCTCTACCGGATACTTGCCCATTGCCGTTTCGCCGGAAAGCATTACCGCATCGGTGCCGTCATAAACAGCATTTGCAACGTCGGTAACTTCGGCTCTGGTGGGACGGGGATTGCGGATCATGGAATCCAGCATCTGGGTTGCCGTGATAACAGGCTTGCAGGCCTCATTGCATTTTTCAATGATCCGCTTCTGGATATACGGAACTTCCTGTGCCGGGATCTCAACTCCCATATCCCCCCGGGCAACCATGATGCCGTCGCTGGCTTCAATAATATCATCCAGGTTTTCAATACCTTCCGCATTTTCAATCTTTGCGATCACGCTTATATTAGAGCCATTTTCAGCTAAAATATCTTTAATTTCATTAATGGCTGAGGCTGTACGGACAAAGGATGCCGCAATGAAATCAAAGCCCTGTTCAATGCCGAACTGAATGTCCATTTTATCCTTCTCGGTAAGAGCCGGAAGCTTCACCTTGACATTGGGCACATTCACGCCCTTTCTCTCTCCCAGTTCCCCGCCGTTTATGATTCTGCACAGGATCTCATTGTTCTTAACCTCAAGGACCTCCATCTCAATCAGGCCGTCATCAATGAGAATCCGGTTGCCGCCTGTTACATCCTGAGCCAGGCCCTCATAAGTAATATGGCCCCGTGTTTCATCTCCGATGATATCTTCAGTAGTCAGGATGTAGGTATTTCCTTCCTTAAGAGTTACCTTTTTTCCATCCTTTAAAACGCCGGTACGGATCTCCGGTCCTTTTGTATCCAAAAGCGCAGCAATGGGAAGTTTTAACTCCTCACGAATACTTTTTAATAAATCAAGACGCATTTTCTGCTCTTCATAATCACCATGTGAGAAGTTGAATCTGGCCACATCCATACCATTTTCAGCAAGGGCCTTCATCAGTTCGCGGTCATTTGTATTCGGTCCCATGGTGCAAATAATCTTAGTTCGTTTCATATTATCCTCCGTAGCTAATTTGTCGTATTACCGGTCGTTGAGTCAGCCCTGGTAACGTGTTTATGTGTATACAAATGCTCCGAACAGTATTCATAGCTGCCTTCGCATTTTGAGCAATAACGGAATTCCAGGTTTGGGGAATCGACCTCGGTCCTTCCGCATACGGCACACCGGTGATGGGTTCCGCCCTGGGGTTTGATCTTCTTCTGCTTATGAAAATTCTGTTTTCTCCTGATCTCCTTTGGATTGAACCGGCTTAAATTCCTGGTCAGAAGGAAAAAGAAAATGAAGTTAAGCAACGACATAAATATAGTAACTCTGGTGGCCATGTTTCCGGCGATAAATTGATACAGGAAGTAAATCCCGTTAAAGACCGCCAGCCATTTGGCCTTTATGGGAATCACGAAAAACAAAAGGAATTCCAGATCCGGAAAGGTTGCCGCAAAGGCAAAAAACAGGGAATAGTTAAGAAATTCCGTTGTTAAGTAAACAGTCCTGCCCATAAATAGATAGACGATCAGCGCAGCCGCCACATGTCCGATGACTCCCATGAAGAAGTATACATTGAACCGGAAAGCGCCCCATATCCGCTCTAGGTTTATCCCCAGCATATAGTATAAATACATACTGATCAGACTTAAGAAAATACCGCCGCCCGGCGGATAAATCATAAAAGTGACAATCCTCCAGACCTGTCCGCCGAGAATCTTTCCGGCGTCAAGAGCCAGGTACTTCCAGTAAAAATCCTGTGCGAACAGCTCCATGAACAGGCCCACACCGTACATACCAATGATGTAATACATCAGGTTCGGAATCGCAAATTTTCTGTATTTGCGTTCCAGATTGTAAAAAAATTTCATGTTTCCATCCTTTTCTGAACTAATTTAGAAGAAATCCTTTTTGGAAAAAATCCATGCCACGGTCAGTGTCATGATCAGCGTCAGTCCCAATACAATGGGAAACCCAAAAGGACTGTCTGCAAAGGGCATTCCCCTGGAATTTACATTCATTCCATAAAAGCTCGCCACCATGGTGGGTATAGACATGACAATCGTAATAGTTGCCAGAAACTTCATAACAATATTTAAGTTGTTGGAAATAACAGAGGCAAACGCATCCATGGTTCCACTTAAAATGCCGCTGTAGATATTGGCCATCTCAATGGCCTGCTTGTTCTCAATAATGACATCTTCCAGCAGCTCCGTATCCTCCGGATACTTCTTGATTTTTTCATTCCGCATGAGTTTCTCAAGCACCACCTCATTGGAACGCAGGGAGGTGGTAAAGTATACAAGACTCTTTTCCAGTTCCAGCAGCTCAATAAGCTCCCGGTTCTTGGTGGACTTGTGAAGCTTCTCTTCAATCACACCGCTCTTTTTATCAATTACTCTTAAATATTGAAGATAAAGTGATGCATTCTTATACAGGATCTGCAGGATAAAACGGGTCTTCATATAAGTATGGAAATCCCGGACCCTGCCATCCATAAAAGCATTTAAAACAATGGTGTCTTCCAGACATACGGTAATGATGGCCTCGGCCGTGGTAATGATACCCATGGGTATGGTCACATACCAGTCTTTATCACTACGCTCCTCAATAGTAGGAACATCAACCAGGATCAGCGTATAATGATCCTCTGTCTGGATACGGGAACGCTCTTCCTCATCAAGGGGCGCTCTTAGATCATCCGGATCGATTCCGTAGGTATTGGCAATCTCCAGAATCTCCGTGGCAGTGGGGTTTGTAAGTGCTATCCAGGAGCCTGGTGAAAGCTCATCCTTTTGATGGATCAGGCCGTCTTCCGTTTTATAAATCTGAATCATAGCTTTTCCCCCTTCCGCTGTAAAAATTATTATGCATACTTTGGCAGACTTTGACTTATACATTATAGAATCCTGAATCCTTTTTGTCAAACAAAAAGGGGCCGCTTTTCGTGAACTTACACAAATTTTACAAGTTTTAACAGTATTTTAGCATATTAATATAATTGTATTATTTCTTATTTTATGTTAAACTGATGTCCGGTGAGTTCACTACTTACTTTTATACTAAAGGAGGCAGGGGAAAACCCCGTCACATATGAGTACATATAATTCATTAGGAATCGATATCGGATCGACTACCGTTAAAATTGCAATTTTAAACGGGAATCATGAAATCTTGTTTGCAGACTATGAACGGCATTTTGCAAACATACAGGAAACACTGGCAAGTCTTTTAAAAAAGGCCTATGATAAGCTGGGCCCTATGGATCTGCGCCCTGCTATCACAGGCTCCGGCGGGTTAACCCTGTCTAAACATTTAAAGGTTCCCTTTGTTCAGGAGGTAGTAGCCGTTGCTGCCTCTCTTAAGGATTATGCCCCGCATACCGACGTGGCAATCGAGCTTGGCGGAGAAGATGCAAAAATTATTTATTTCACCGGCGGCATCGACCAGCGGATGAACGGCATCTGCGCCGGCGGAACCGGCTCGTTCATTGATCAGATGGCAGCGCTCTTACAGACCGATGCTTCTGGTTTAAATGAATATGCCGCCAATTACAGGGCCATATATCCCATCGCCGCCCGCTGCGGAGTTTTCGCCAAAACAGATATCCAGCCACTGATCAACGAAGGCGCAACAAGAGAGGATCTTGCGGCTTCTATTTTCCAGGCTGTGGTAAACCAGACCATCAGCGGCCTGGCATGCGGAAAACCCATCAGGGGACATGTGGCGTTCTTAGGAGGTCCCCTTCATTTCCTTCCGGAGCTTCGCAGTGCCTTTATCCGCACCCTGCATTTATCCGGTGATGAGATCATCGCACCAGAACATTCCCACCTGTTCGCTGCCATCGGTGCAGCCATGAATGCAGATGAGACGAAGGAGGGAGAAATCTCTTTAGAAAATATGATAAACCGCCTCATAAGCGGCATACAGATGGAATTTGAAGTAAAACGTATGGAGCCGCTGTTCACCGGCCAGGCAGATTATGATGCCTTTCTTAACCGCCATAGCAGCCACTGCGTAAAAAAAGGCGACTTATCAGCTTATCATGGAAAGTGCTTTTTAGGGATCGATGCCGGCTCCACTACCACCAAGGCAGCCCTTGTAGGTGAAGACGGTACCCTGTTATATAAATTTTACAGCAATAATAACGGAAGCCCTCTGGCAACGGCGATCCGCGCCATGGGCGAGATCCACGACCAGATGCCTGCGGACAGCCAGATCGTCTGGTCCTGTTCCACCGGATACGGGGAGGCCCTGTTAAAAGCAGCGTTTCTTTTAGACGAAGGCGAAGTGGAAACCATTTCCCACTACTACGCTGCCGCTTTTTTCGAACCGGACGTGGACTGTATTCTGGACATCGGCGGTCAGGACATGAAATGCATCCGTATCAAAAACGGGACCGTGGACAGCGTCCAGTTAAATGAGGCCTGTTCATCCGGATGCGGATCTTTCATTGAAACCTTTGCCAATTCCTTAAACTACAAGGTGGAAGATTTCGCTGAAGAAGCCCTTTTTGCAAAGAATCCCACAGACCTGGGCACCCGGTGTACCGTATTCATGAATTCCAATGTAAAGCAGGCACAGAAGGAAGGCGCAGAGGTTTCCGACATTTCCGCCGGACTTGCCTACTCCGTTATTAAAAATGCTCTGTTCAAGGTTATTAAGATTACAAATGCTTCCGACTTAGGCCGGCATGTAGTGGTCCAGGGCGGTACCTTCTACAACAACGCCGTCCTTCGAAGTTTTGAAAAAATTGCAGGCTGTGAAGCTGTCCGTCCGGATATCGCTGGTATTATGGGAGCCTTCGGCGCCGCCCTGATCGCAAGGGAACGCTATGAGGAATCCAGAAAGACAACCATGCTGAGCCTTCCTAAGATTTTAAACCTTCATTACGAAACCTCCATGACCCGGTGCAGGGGCTGTACCAACAACTGTGTGCTGACCGTCAACCGATTTGACGGAGGCCGTCAGTTTATAACAGGAAACCGCTGCGAACGTGGTCTTGGAAAGGAAAAAGCAAAGCGTGAGGTACCAAACCTCTTTGATTATAAATATCACCGGATGTTCGATTACGAACCCCTAAGCCCTGATATTGCGGAACGGGGAACCATTGGAATCCCGCGGGTTTTAAACATGTATGAAAACTTTCCCTTCTGGGCAGTTTTCTTTAAGGAGTTAAAATTCCGCACGGTCCTGTCCCCCCAGTCTAACAGACAGATTTATGAGCTGGGTATTGAATCCATTCCCAGTGAATCGGAATGCTATCCGGCAAAAATCGCTCACGGCCATATTGAATGGCTGATCAAGCAGGGAATAAAGACAATTTTTTATCCCTGTATTCCCTTTGAACGGAATGAGACACCGGAAGCAGGCAACCATTTTAACTGCCCCATTGTCACCTCCTATGCAGAAAATATCAAAAATAACGTGGAAGGACTTAAGACAGAAAATATACGGTTCTTAAATCCGTTTATGGCATTTACCAATGAAGAAATCCTGACCAGACGGTTAACTGAGGTTTTTACCAGGGAATTCCATATTCCGGCTTCAGAAGTAACTGGCGCTGCCCATAAAGCCTGGGAAGAGCTTATGGCCTCCCGCAGAGATATGGAGAAAAAGGGCGGGGAAACTTTGCAGTGGCTTAAGGACAACAACCGCCACGGCATCGTGCTGGCAGGGCGCCCGTATCATGTGGACCCGGAAATCAATCACGGAATCCCGGAGCTGATCACTTCCTACGGTTTTGCAGTACTTACCGAGGATTCCATCTCCCATCTGGCGGAAATTGAACGTCCGCTGGTGGTTACGGATCAATGGATGTACCATACCAGGCTCTACCGGGCTGCCAGCTTCGTAAAAAAGGAACATAACCTGGATCTGATCCAGCTCAATTCCTTTGGCTGCGGTCTCGATGCGGTTACTACGGACCAGGTTAATGACATCTTAACCGGTTCCGGCAAAATCTATACGGTTTTAAAGATCGATGAGGTCAATAACCTGGGGGCAGCCAGAATCCGGGTCCGTTCCCTGATTGCGGCACTCCGGGTCCGTGACAGACGCCATTATGAGCAGAAGGTGGTATCCAGTGCTTACCACAGGATCCTGTTTACCAGAGAAATGAAAAAGGATTACACCATCCTCTGCCCTCAGATGTCGCCCATCCATTTTGATTTAATTGAACCGGCTATCCGTTCCTTCGGCTATCATATAGAGGTACTTCAGAACGACAACCGTTCAGCTATTGATATTGGACTGAAATACGTGAATAACGATGCCTGTTACCCGTCCCTCATCGTGGTAGGCCAGGTCATGGAGGCCCTGTTATCCGGAAGATATAATTTAGACCGGACCGCTGTTTTTATGAGCCAGACAGGAGGAGGCTGCCGTGCTTCCAACTACATCGGTTTTATAAGACGGGCTTTAGAACGGGCCGGTATGGGACAGATTCCGGTGATCTCGGTCAATGCCAACAATATGGAGACTAACCCGGGCTTTGCCATCACCCTGCCTCTGCTGACCAAGGCGATGCAGGCAGTTGTATACGGTGATGTTTTCATGAGAGTCTTATATGCGGCACGCCCCTATGAAAAGATACCGGGTTCTGCCAACTCTCTCCATGAAAAATGGAAAAAACGCTGTATTGAGTCTCTGTCCAAAAAATCGCCGGACATGATTGCCTTTTCACGTAATTTAAAAGGAATCATCAAAGATTTTGATAACCTGCCAAGGAATCCCGGCAGAAAACCAAAGGTAGGCATCGTAGGAGAGATCCTTGTTAAATTTTCTCCCCTTGCCAACAACCATATTGTCGAACTTCTGGAAGCAGAAGGTGCACAGGCCGTCATGCCGGACTTAATGGATTTCCTGCTTTACTGCTTCTACAACAATAATTTCAAAGCAAAGAAACTGGGCGGTAAGAAGACAACCGCTGCGCTCTCCAATATGGGAATCTCACTGTTAGAATACTTCCGCAGGACAGCAAAACGGGAACTTTTAAAGAGCAGGAACTTCACAGCCCCTGCCCACATCGGAAACCTGGCAGAGATGGCAAAGGAATTTGTATCCATCGGAAACCAGACCGGAGAAGGCTGGTTCTTAACCGGCGAGATGCTGGAACTCATTCACAGCGGCACCAATAATATCGTCTGCACCCAGCCCTTTGGCTGCCTTCCGAACCACATCGTCGGAAAAGGTGTTATAAAGGAGCTGCGCAAGGCTTACCCTGACTCCAATATCATTGCTGTGGACTATGATCCCGGTGCAAGTGAAGTAAATCAGTTAAATCGTATCAAACTGATGCTGTCAACCGCCCAGAAAAACCTGCTTAAAGATGAAAACATGGCGGAATCGATCCATTAGACGGTGCTGTTAATTAAAAAGATACTGGAAAACAATTTGACGTTGTTTTATCCGGTATCTTTTTTATTTCCATATTTCATCTCATACAGCCAGAACTGTTTCCAGACACTGGTTTTTAACTGCATTTTTTATTTCAAAACTGAAATTATGCATATCAGCCTTTAAATAATCCCCTAATTTCTCATTTCCGTCATACCCAAAAAGGATCAGCTCATCAATCAGTCCATTCATGGCCTGTTCCAGCGTACCTTCTGTATTCCTGTTAACAAATTCCTTCAGACGTTTCAGTTCTGTTTTGGTATAACTCTTCGTATGAACCGCTTTTCCTGCGATCCGGCAGCCCAGAATATTCCTAAGTACAATACCTGCAAGGTTGATAAACAGTTCCTCATATTCCGGATCATAGGCTTCGAGTACATGAAAAATATATACCTCCGGTAATTTCCCTAAGAAATCCTGTTCCAGGACTGCACACATTACATACCGGTCTATTGCATCCGCTCCGCACAGTGAACTCATGGAAGCCAGGACCGGATAATCCAGGGTAAGGAGATGATCCTGAGGTTTAAAGCGGGGATCATAATATTGAAAAAAAGCCGGTATCCCCTTTACGAACGTATCATAACAGCACCTGTTTTTATAAGAATTAAAATCCTTCATCATTTTGTTATACCGCATCTGCGTTTCTTTCACTTTCTTCAGAACCAGATCATACCCCAGCCCATAGGCTGTTTTTGCCTCCGGCCATCTGTCCGCAGGCAGAATCTGTCTGCCGTCCGGATACGCTTCATACTCATGAATACAGTATAATACAGCCTCCATCAGCTGTCTTGCTTTTTCATAGGTTATGGAAGTACTTTCTTTTCCTGTATATTTATCCGCCAGTTCTGCAACCACCAAAAGCAGTTCATCCGTACTATAGTTCATCTTCATCCTCTTCATACAGTCCAAGTCCGGAGCGCGCACGTCTGGCAAGCTTGTCTAAAACGGTTTCTTCCAGATAATCAAGAGAACCCTGGCAGGGTCCGTCAAACTCATCTTTCATAAACGCAATGAGTTCATCATCCGGAATTTCATCAAGAGTTTCATTTTTATAATAATAAAAAATATCCTGAAGCCTTCCTAACATATCTGTATAATTATCCTGGTAAATAAACGGAGAATCGCAGAACGCAAATATGAGTTTCGAAAGAATCCCTTCTCCGAACTCTACCCGCTGCTGGTTTTTTAAAACTTCCTTTCTTTCCTTTAACAGAAGTGCTGCATCCTCGTCGGTTAATACCAGTCCAAATCTCTTCGTATAGTCATTGGCCGCCTTAACAACTGCAAGCTGCCGGCTGTCATCTGCTATTTCAAGCCAGTTCCTTTCTTCCATAATAACACTCCCTTCATTTGGTAATTAACAAGTCTACGCCTTTAAATAAAGAATTACAAGACTTGAAAAAAAGTTGATTTTGTGGTATGATAGATGCATAAGAGATAGGAATTCCTGTCTCTTTTTTTTATTATATCCATGGTTGAAAACCGTATTATCTCTCATTTCCCAGAATAAGGAAATATTACAATTTTGTTAAATTCTATTACATTTCTTACGCATTCTTACGCCTTCCTAACTTCCCTTGACCCTGGACTAACTCCATGGTTTAAAGTCATGACATCAGCATTAGGAAGCTGGTAAAACAAAAAGGAAAATCGTTTCATTTGAAAGGAGAACGAACATGAAACTACAGAAAAAGAAATGGCTGATTCCCTGCGCCGCTGCTCTTTTTACCATAGGTGCTTCAATGACATCATTTGCAGCACAGGGCTGGGCTCAGGAAGATGGTACCTGGGTTTATTATGATTCTGACGGCGATCGTCTGACCGAATCCTGGAAGAAATCCGGAAATGACTGGTTTTACCTTGATTATGACGGAGATCTGGCAACCAGCAGTATAATTGAATCAGACGGTGATTATTATTATGTAAATTCTGTCGGCGCCATGGTGACTGACGAATGGCGTGAGATTACCTCCTCTCAGGAGGAAGAAGATGAACCGGATACTTACTGGTATTACCTTGGCAGCAACGGAAAAGCCTACACAGCTCCTACCTCCGGCAAGACTTCCTTTAAGTCCATAGGGATATCCAATGGAGAATCCCACAATTATGCCTTCGACTCAGAAGGACGTATGCTGTTCGGCTGGGTAAATGACGCATCAGAACGGGTAACAGGCGATGACGCATGGAGAGATGGCACCTACTACTGCGGCGGAGCCTCTGACGGTGCCAGAATAAACAACGACTGGCAGCGCATCGCAGTAGAGGATGATCAAAATGATAAAGACAACTTTGATGGAACCTACTGGTTCTTCTTCGGCTCCAACGGCAAGAAGATGGCGGATACCACAAAGACCATCAACGGCAAAAAATACCGTTTCGATGAATACGGCGCCGCTGAGTCTGAATGGTATGAATTAGGCACTGCCTCAACGGCAAGCCAGGGTAGTTTATACTACAATCTTCCAACCCAGTGCTGGCTGGCAAAAGGCTGGTTCAAAACCGTTCCAAGTGAGGATATCGATCAGAATGCTTATGATGACGGTACAGAATACTGGTTCTACGCTACCGGAAGCGGCGAACTGGCAACCAACGAGATCAAGACCATTGACAGCTACCGCTATGGATTCAACGAAAACGGTGAAATGCTTCATGGACTCTATAAACTGACCTTTGACTCAGACAGAAAGCTGGAATCTTACGATAAAATCGAAAGCGAAAGCGATTTCCCGGCCGTTGATGAAGCCTGTGATGTATACTACTTCGGAGATTCACCAAAAGAAGGTGTCATGGCTACCGGTAAGACAACCATTGAAATTGATGGAGAAGACTACACCTACAACTTCCGCAAATCCGGCAGCAGCAAGGGAGCTGGTTACAACACCATTTACGATGACTGCATCTACATCCAGGGCAGAATGTTAAAGGCTGACAGCGATGCAAAATATGAAGTCGTTGAATACAATGGCAAGGAATATCTGATCAGCACCTCAGGTAAGCTGGCTAAAAACAAGACCAACATTAAAGACGGAGATGATAAATACTACGTCACCAACAGCGACGGAACCGTAGAAGCTTCCGGCTATGAAAAAATAAAATAAAACGAGTCTTACAGAAAAGAGGCTGTCGCACTAAGTAATTAGTGCACAGCTTCTTTTTTGATGATACTTATCTATATGACCGCATACGCCGCAGGTCCGCTTTACGGCCCTGCATAATATGCTGGTGGCCAGCGCAAAAGCTGTTCCGTTCGGACATGCTATAAATCCTGCGTTCCGGATTGGCTGCATGTTAATTTATATGTCTGCTTACCCCCTTAACTGTGATCCAAAAACCATGTTGGAAACCCAACGGTTTAATCGTGAGTGGCTTCATAAGCGCCTGCCGGGAAACTGCCTTGCGGCACCGTTTATTGCAACGGTAATGGTAAGGTTGTGATAAATCTTGGAGTACATAAATGTTAAAACCCAAAAATAGCAGGCAACTAAGAGCCGCTGAACAATCAGAGGTTTCATAGCTGCCCGCTGTTTTTCTTACAATTTACTTAATCTTCCTTTAATTTCTTACGCTTTCTTACGCCTTTTTAACTTTCCTTGACCCCGGCCTTGGCCATGGTTTAAAATCGTGACGTCAGTAGGAAGCTGACAAAGCAACAAGGAAAAGCGTTTCATTTGAAAGGAGAGCGAATATGAGACTACGGAAAAAGAAATGGCTGATTCCCTGTGCTGCTGCAATTTTTACAATAGGTGCTTCCATGACATCATTTGCGGCACACGGCTGGACTCAGGAAAATAACACCTGGGTTTACTATGATAACGACGGCTATTTCACGACAGATGCCTGGCGTAAATCCGGCGACAGCTGGTTTTACCTTGATTCCAGCGGGCATATGGAAACCAGCAGCTTAATCGAATCGGACGGCAATTATTATTATGTTAATTCTGTTGGATCCATGGTAACCAACGAATGGAGAGAACTCCCTTCTGATTATGAAGATGAAGATTCACCGGACACTTACTGGTACTACTTTGGAAGCAACGGCAAAGCGTACAAAGCTCCATCTTCCGGCCGTACTTCCTTTAAGTCCATCCGGATATCCACTGGTGACTATCACAACTATGCCTTTGATTCTGAAGGAAGGATGCTGTTTGGCTGGGTCAATGATGAATCAGAACGTGTGACCGGCGAGGAAGCATGGAAAGATGGCATCTATTACTGCGGGGATTCCTCTGACGGTACCAGAGCGAATACCGAATGGCGCCGGATCGATGCAGAGGATGACGAAAATGATGAGTACAACTTTGACGGGACCTATTGGTTTTACTTCGGCTCCAACGGCAAGAAAATCATGGATACCAATAAGACCATCAACGGGTTAAAGTACCACTTCAATGAATACGGTGCAGCTGAATACGACTGGTACGAATCGGATACTACTTCCTCGGCTTCATCAGCAAGCCAGACGAAATACTACAATCTTCCGACCCAGTGCTGGCTGGCGAAAGGCTGGTTTAAAACCGTTCCAGGTGAGGATATCGACCAGGATGCCTACGAGGAAGACGAAGAATACTGGTTCTACGCCACCGGAAGCGGAAAACTGGTTACCAGCCAGATCAAGTCCATTAACGGTCACCGTTATGGGTTCAACGAAATGGGCGAAATGCTTCACGGACTTTATAAACTGACCTTTGATGACGATAAGAATCTGTTATCCTACGATGAAATCGAAACCGAGAGTGACTTCCCGGATGCCAGCGAAGCCTGTGACGTATACTATTTCGGCAACTCTCCCAAAGAAGGCGTTATGGCTACCGGAAAAACAACCATTGATATTGACGGAGAAAAATACACCTATAATTTCCGCAAGTCCGGCAGCAGCAAGGGAGCCGGATACAACACCATCTATGATAACTGTATCTATATCCAGGGCAGAATGCTGAAAGCCGACAGAGATGCCAGATATGAGGCCGTAGAATACAACGGCAAAGAATACCTGATCAGCTCCTCCGGTAAGCTGGCCAAGAACAAAACCAACATAAAGGATGGAGATGATAAATACTACATTACGAACAGTGATGGAACCATAAAAGAATCCAGTTACGAAAGAATCAAATAAAACCATAAACACAATTACACCACAATTTTTCCCATATAAAAATGGCGGCAGCACTGGTTACCCGTGCAGCCGCCATTTTCCTGTCAAATAGTAATTTTATTTTATACTAACCAAGTCAGTAACCAGTGGACTTTCTCATAAACTCAGCCGGGAAAAGAGACAGAGGGGGAGTGACGGATTTTCATTTGCAGGCTGGTTAGAGGTTCTTAGGCCGGAAGGCTGCAAAAAGCATGGGCGAAAATTGGCATCAAAGCCAATTTTCGAGGAAACCCGGAGCGAGAATTTCTTTCAGAAATTCTCGTGAAGTTTTCCGATCCCGTGTTTTTTGCAGCCTTCCAGCCTTAGAACCTCTCCAGCCGAAACCGAAAAGTCCGTCACTCCCCCTCTGTCTCTTTTCCCTCAAAACGAACAAAAAAGTCCACGTAACTTACTCCATTTTCATCCCCTGAAACACCTTCTCCGCCGTAATAGGCAGTTCCCGCACCCTGACTCCCACCGCATTGGCTATCGCTTCCGCAATAGCCGGAGACGGAGTATTGATAACAATTTCCCCAATGGATTTTGCTCCGAAAGGCCCGGTAGGCTCATAGCTGCTCTCAAATTCCACCCGGATATTCCCCACATCCAGCCTGGTAGGCAGTTTATACTGCATAAATGAGTTCTGCAGCATCTGTCCTTTTGGGGAATAGGTAACGTCCTCATACAGCGCCATTCCGATTCCCTGGGCAAGGCCGCCTTCTGTCTGTATCCTGGCCAGATTGGGATTGATGGTGGTTCCGCAGTCCACAACCGCAACATAATCCAAAAGCTCTGCCGCACCGGTTTCCTTATCGACCTCGACCTCAGCCATTCCCACCATAAACGGAGGCGGCGACACCGGAGAAGTATGGGAAGCGCCTGCAGACAGCATTTCTTCATTACAGCACATAGCCTTATTTCCGATATCCTTTAAAGATATTTCCAGTTCTTCCTGAGGTTTATATACCCTCTTTCCGTCAAATTCCAGATCAGACTTCTCACATGACAGATACTCTGCGCCTTTTTCCAGGATTTTTTCCCGCATACTGCCGCAGGCCTTCACAACAGCCATACCGGTCAGATACATGGTACTGGAAGCATAGGAGCCGGAATCATAAGGGGATACGTCTGTGTCCGTGCCATGGACCACAATCCGGTCCAGATCACATTCCAGGCAGTCCGCCGCAACCTGTGCCAGTGTGGTATCGCAGCCCGTTCCCATATCGGAGGCGCCGATCAGAAGGGTATAGAAACCGTCATCGTTAAGCCGCAGTTCCACAGATGCCACATCCACACCGGAGATGGCCGATCCCTGCATGGCCATGGCGGCCCCTACGCCCCGGACCTTTCCATTTCCCATATCCACCCGAGGATACTTCGCATCCCAGCCGATCATTTCTTTGGCACGGGCCATGCACCGGTCCAGAGTACAGCTTCTTAAGGTTTCTCCATAATAAGCCGGCATGACATCCCCTTCTTTTACCATGTTAAGTTCCCTTAATTTCACAGGGTCCATCCCCATTTTTCCAGCCAGTTCATTTACCGCAGACTCCACAGCAAAGATTCCCTGGGTAGCGCCGTATCCGCGGTAAGCACCGGCGGACATACAGTTGGTATAAACCACATCGTAAGTAAACCGGAAGGCCCTGGGCGTCCGGTAAAGTGGTATGGATTTGTGCCCGGATAAGCCCACTGTTGTAGGACCGTGCTCACCGTAAGCACCTGTATTCGAAAGAGTGTACACATCAATGGCCTGAAGGACCCCTTCCCTGTTTGCTCCGACCCGTACGCGGACTTCCATCTCATGACGGGGAGAAGAAGCAATCTGGGACTCGCAGCGGCTGTATAGGATCTTCGCCGGCCTTCCGGTTTTCATTGTGACAATGGCGGGATATACCTCAGCCACCACCGTCTGCTTAGCCCCAAAGCCGCCGCCGATCCGGGGTTTGATGACACGAATCCTGGATTTGGGGATATCCAGGGCATGTGCCAGGATTCTCCTTACATGAAAGGTTACCTGGGTAGAGGCTACCATATTCAGACGCCCATAGGTATCCAGATAAGAATAGGCCCGGAATGTCTCCATCATGGCCTGCTGGTTGGCCTTAGTATGGTAGACTTCTTCCACAACATAATCACACTGCTTTAAGATTTCGTCTACATCTCCCTGTTCTTCCCCTCCGGCAGCACACAAATTCCGCTTATTGTCCGCTCCCACCGGACAAAGGCTCTCCCAGTCATCTTCCGGATGGATCAGCACCGGATGATCCTTGGCCTGACGAAAATCCAGTACCGGTTCAAGGACCTCATATTCCACCCGGATCAGACCCATGGCATGGTCTACCGCCTCTTCTGACTCCCCGGCTACGATTGCTGCCGCATCTCCCATGTAACGCATTCTCTTATCCAGGATAAGCCTGTCATAGGGACTGGGCTCCGGATAGGTCTGTCCTGCCATAGTAAAACGCTTCTGCGGTACGTCTTTATAGGTAAGGACACAGGCAATTCCATCTGCCTTTTCTGCTTTTTCGGTATGTATCTCCTTAATCAGAGCGTGGGCATGAGGACTTCGGAGTACTTTAACGATCAGGCAGTCCAAAGGAGCCAGATCATCGGTATACACCGGTTTTCCGGTTACCAGAGCCATGGCATCCTTTTTCATCACAGGAGTATTGACGGTACGCATGGTATAATTCATCCCTTATCTCCTCCTCTGCTTAAGTACTTCTTCACTGCCCGCAGCTGGCCCATATAGCCGCTGCACCGGCATAGGTTTCCGGCCAGATACTCCTTTATCTCCTCTTCATTCAGAGATTTTTCTTCCTTTTCCATGGCCAGCACATTCATGATCAGCCCCGGACTGCAGAATCCGCACTGCTCCGCCCCCTCTGCTGCCAGATACATTCCAAACTCCTCTGCTTCCTTTTCTGCACCTTCCAGAGTCACCACCTCGCAGTCATTGACCCTGGCTGCAAGCAGCGAGCAGGAAAGCCTTGCTTTTCCATTGACTAAAACCGTACAGAGTCCGCAGTTTTCCGTTTCACAGCCGCATTTTACACTGTAGCAGCCCTTCTTTCGAAGAAGTTTGAATAAGGTGGTATCATCTGCGATTTGTGCATAAGTAATTCTTCCGTTCAGTGTGAATTCGATTTCCATTTACCGTTCCTCCCTATCCAGCGCTTCCATGAGCCTTCTTATATAGATTTCAGCCAGATGCTTCCGGTAATCTGCGCTTCCCCGCATATTGGTTCCGTAACGGAAGCTCACTGAAGCCCTTCTGGCAAGTTCCTCTCTGACGTAATTCTCTGTTTCCTCTAATACAGCAAGTTCTGCCCTGGCAGGTCTGGCGCCCACCGAAACATAAAGCTTTCCCTCTTTTCTGGCCGCACAGCAGGCAATGATGGGAAAATCGGTCTTCGATATCCGCTGGGATGCATAAACTGCTTTTCTTCCATCCTTCTTAATCAGAATCCGTACAAGAATATCCCGGTCAGCCTTCATCTTACAGAATTCCTCCAGGGAAACCAGACCTTTCCGGTACAGCTCCACATAGGTGTCAAGTGCCAGCAGACAGGTGATGATATCGGAAAATCCAAACCGGCCGAACACACTTCCTCCCACCGTGGCTCCGTTGCGGAACTGTACCCCCACAATGGAACGGGTGCATTCTTTAAAAATACCGTTAAAATATCCGTTCAGTCCTTCATGATTTTCCAACTGGCGCAGGGTACACATGGCACCTATGGAAAATTCCCCTTCCGTTTCCTCAATTCCATCAAGACCCAGCCCGGATAAATCCACACAGGTCATCTTCACCCTGTTTTGTACCTTCAGCCACATCATTCCACCGCCTACGATGCTGCTTTTTTTCTGATTTAGTAAAAAGGCTTCCTCAAGGCTTTCTGCTTTTACATAATTTTTAAATTTAACCACGAATCCTCCTCCTGATTTCCGGGCTTTCCCTCATTGACTGCTAACGGTTCCGGGCCGTATCTATTAGTAAAATCCATTTTTATTAATTAGTATGTCTTATAAATAAGGCCTTATAAATTAAAAACCGGAAAGAGTATATCATACTCCTGCCGGTCTTGACAATGATTCTATGTTTTTTTTCTCAAATTCGACAAATTTCAGCAAATTGTTACAATATCAGGGCATCAACATACTCCGGATTTTCTTTAAAGCATTTTTCAAATCCGGATACGGTTTCCGGAAACTCAATTCCCATTTTCTTAAGCTTTCCGATGTCCATGGTCAGGTTTCTTGGATTGCCTGCAAACCTGGTTTCATCCGGAACTACAATATCTTTCCGGTTCCCATATTTATCAAGCATCTTAAGAACCTGCCTTCCGATCTCATAAGAGGATAAAGAGCTTTCGCTGCCGAAATTATAGATACCTCCTGGCAGTTCCAGGGCTGGCTCCATATTTCTTACCACCTCCTGCACCCAGGTGATGCCCCGGTAATCGAAAACCGGAAGTGTTATGGGGCAGTTATGAATCATGGCCTTCAGCAGGTTACCCAGTAGATTGCTGTTGCTTTTCAGACCCCTTACCGGAAAATCATACATCCAGGGCAGCCGCAGACAGACCCCATCCGGTAAAATCTGTAAGACCCCATCCTCTGCCTGCTTTTTGTGGTCTCCGTAAACATTGGCAGCCGGGGCTTCATCCATTTCCTGATTGGGCCTCTTTAGAATACTGCCTGCATAAATCTGGTCCGAACTCATGAATAGGAACCTGCTGCCGTTTTCTCTGCACGCTTCTGCCAGATTAATAGTTCCCCTGACATTCACGGCCATAGAAAGGTCCGGGGCTTTCCCGCATATACGGGTATTGGATATAGCCGCACAATGGATCACTACATGAGGGTTCCGATCCTTTATGAATCTGGCCGATGCCTTCTTTTCCGTTATATCCAGACTGCCGTGTCCGGCCCGGATTATGTCATATTTCTTTTCATAACATGCAGCAATTCTTGCTCCCAGGAATCCATCAGCCCCGGTAATCATCATTCTCTGCTTCATTTTGCCCGCCTCCTCATTTCTACAGTATAGCAAGTATAGCATACAGCTCTCCGGATTCCAACAACTTGCACCACTTTCCTACAAGTGTTATGATAAAAAGAAAAACAGAAGGAAATGATACCATGAAACAGGCCTATTTATTTGTCCATTTTAAAGAGAAGACGACCCCCGACGGAGAACAGGTCTACTTTGCCTTAAGCCGGGATGGATTCCATTGGGAACAGGTCAACGACGGAAATCCGGTGCTTACCAGCACGGTTGGAGAACAGGGAGTCCGTGATTTTACCATCTGCCGCACCAAAGAGGGCAGATATTATATTCTGGCCACAGATTTATGTCTGGCCAGAAATTTTAAGACAAAATATAAAGAAAGCTGGAATGAAGTCAGCCGTAACGGCAGCAGGAATCTGGTTCTTTGGGAATCCGGGGATTTAATCAACTGGTCAGAACCCCGTTTGATACAGTTCGATGATGAGCCTTTTGGCTGCGTATGGGCTCCGGACATCATATTTGATGAAGAATCCGGCGATTATCTCATTCACTGGTCTTCCTCCCACAGTTCCAACAACTACGGTCCTAAAAAAATATACTATTCAAGGACCAGGGATTTCCAGCAATTTACCAGACCTTCAGTCCTCTATGGAAAAGACGGGAGTAATGTGATCGACTCTGCTATGTACCGTCAGGATGGACGCTATTATCTATTCGTGAAATGTGAATCCGATCCTTCCTCCATCCTCTTACTGGAGTCAGACCATATAACCGGTCCCTTTAATCGGATTCCCGAATTCGATAAAGAGATGGCAAAGCTGGGACAGGGCAATTACGAAGCCCCTACCGCTTTTTGTACAGAAGACGGCCCCTGGTGCCTCTTTTTGGATTTTTATGGAACCGTAAAGGAAAAGCAGGGATATGTTCCTTTTATCTCCGATGATCTTTCCTCTGGACGATTTATCCGTTCCGACGAATCCTTTTCATTTCCTTACGGATTTAAACACGGAACCGTACTTACACTTGACCCGAATGAATATGAACAATTAAAAAACGGGTATTTATAAGAAAAAATTGGCATTATAATTCAACAGATTCCGTCTACAATAATAAATGTAACTATCAATATAGGAGGGTTATATCTATGTTAGTAAACGGAAAAAATGAATGTATTCAATGTTCCATTGATAACTGCGCTTATCATGCCAAAAGCGAAGATTACTGCACACTTGAGCGAATTAAGGTAGGAACTCATGAGACTAACCCTACAAAAAAAGAATGCACTGATTGTGAATCCTTTAAGAATCAGGCATAATAGCCAAAATGTAATTTCCTCCTGAATACTGCGCGGTACATTGCCGCACAGTATTTTTATATAAGAAAAACGCTGCCGGAACTATCCATACAGCGTTTTTCTTATATACTTTTATTTATAAAGCGGATATTTTTCACAGATCTTTGTCACTTCACTTCTGATATAATCAGCCTTATTCTCAAAATCCGTGGCCGCAAGCCAGATGCACTCCGCAATCTTTTCCATGTCCTCTTCCTTTAAGCCTCTTGAAGTAACAGCCGGAGTTCCCACACGTACACCAGAGGTTACGAACGGGCTTCTGGGATCATTGGGAACCGCATTCTTATTTAAGGTGAGATAAACCTCATCACAGCGGTTCTGAAGTTCCTTGCCGGTTACTTCCATGCCTCTTAAGTCAATTAACATCAAATGGTTGTCCGTACCGCCTGTCAGGATATGAAAGCCCTGTTTCACAAGAGAATCCGCAAGAGCTTTCGCATTCTTCACCACCTGTTCCTGGTAAGTCTTAAACTCAGGCTTCAATGCTTCTCCAAAGCAGACTGCCTTCCCTGCGATCACATGCTCCAGAGGGCCTCCCTGGATCCCTGGGAATATAGCCTTGTTGAAATTGAATTTATCTGCCGCTTCCTGATTAGCCAGGATCATTCCGCCTCTTGGACCGCGCAGAGTCTTATGAGTGGTGGTGGTCACTACATCCGCATAAGGGATTGGACTGGGATGAAGACCTGCCGCTACCAGGCCGGCAATGTGTGCCATATCCACCATAAGATAAGCCCCGGCCTTATCCGCTGCCTCACGAAATCTTTTAAAATCAATAACTCTTCCATATGCGCTTGCTCCGGCAACGATCAGCTTGGGCTTATGCTCCTGCGCAAGCCTCTCCATTTCATCATAATCAAGAAATCCTTCATCATTAACGCCATAAGGAACAATATTAAAATACATACCGGAAAAGTTTACAGGACTTCCATGAGTCAGATGACCGCCATGATTTAAGTTCATACCCATGACCGTATCTCCAGGCTCAAGCATAGCAAGAAAAACTGCCATATTGGCCTGAGCTCCGGAATGCGGCTGAACATTGGCATAATCACAGCCAAATAACTTTTTCGCACGTTCTATGGCGATCGTCTCCACAACATCCACTTCTTCACAGCCGCCATAATAGCGTTTTCCCGGATAGCCTTCCGCATACTTATTGGTGAGCACGGTTCCCATTGCCATCATGACCGGTTCGGATACAATGTTTTCCGATGCGATCAGTTCCAGGTTTCTTCTCTGGCGTGCGCACTCTTTCTCAACGGCCTCTCCAACTTCCCTGTCAAAGCCGGTGATAAACTTCATTACTTCATTGACCATGTCCATTCCCTCACTTTTCCTTTTGAATAATTACATTTCCATTGTGGTAGATTATAAATCATTCTTCCTCAGAATGTCAAGGTTTTCTCTTTTTCTGCTTTTTCTTTCAGCATTTTCATATACAGCTGGCCGTCAATAGGAATTGAAATTTTTTTATCAAGCCAGGATGAAAGATAAGACCCGTTAGCCAGCATCAGAGTACGCAGTCCGTCTTCTCCGTCAGCAGACATTTCGCTTCCATTTATTAAATGTCCGGCAAATTTCTCAAAAACCAGCCGGTATTCCATTCCACGGTGATCTTCTATGGGCAGTTTTTTAAGGTGGTGTTCCGGTTTTCCATAAACCTGCGTATTTACTCTGGCAAACGCATCCACAGAGACCGTATTCTCATCAAACAGCAGACGTTCCTCATCCTCAACGGTAAGTTTCCCTCTGGTTCCCCATATTTCCAGCCGGTTGGTCCCCGGGTGTTCTCCGGTAGAGCTTATCATGGTACCCCGAAGGCCGTTTTTGTAGAAGAACTGCAGATCAAAGCTGTCATCTACAGGTATGTCATTGTATTTCCCATAATCGATGGAAGCATAAACCTCATCCGGCATCCCAAGCAGCCATTGCCAGATATCCAGATAGTGCTGGCACTGATTGATCAGAAGGCCTCCATGTTCTCCGCTCCAGGTGCTTCTCCATGGTGCGGATCTGTGGTAGGCAGGAGACCGGTACCAGGTGTTGCATATCCAGACGGCTCTGGTAACCTTCCCCAGCTTCTGTCCGGCCAAAAGCGTCTTTGCTCCTTCATAAGCGCCATTCATACGGGTATTGAAGATCATCCCGAAGCTGACTCCGGAATCGCTTACTGTCTTAAGGAGACTTTGTACTTCTTCTGTGGATACTCCTGCCGGTTTATCCATCAGAATATGCTTTCCCGCCCGGGCCGCCATCATTGCGATCTCCACATGAGTCCCATGGGGAGTTACGATCACCGCTGCATCGAATTCATCCTTGTGGGCAAAAACCTCTTCCACACTGGAATAGATGGCAGCCTGCGGATACTTTTCCTTAATCTCCGCCTGACCTGGGGCATTCCGGCAGCACACTCCCCAAAGGCTCATGCCCTCTGCTTCTCCCTTATGAAGCATTTCCACATATTTGCGTCCCATTCCTCCATAACCAATAATAACGGTTTTAACTACATCCATTTCTTTCAGTCTCCTCTTATTACAATCCAGGTATTTTATAATTCTTAATTACGATCTGCAGTGATTTGTTTCCATTATATTCATTAACTGCCGGATAATAGATAATATCTAAAATCCGGTAATCCCCCAGTTCCGCCAGAAAGGAATCCCCGTCAGTAAACAGCAGAGCATCCATCGGCGTCCCCTGATCCGCAGCCAGAGAAAATTTTACGGCGTTTCTTTTTTTCCCCAGTACCCGGACACTTCGGATATGAAGTCCTTTTTGGGCAAACAGCGGCTTTTCATTTCCCTGTCCAAAAGGCTCTAAAAGATCCAGCTCTTCTATCAGCGGCTCACTTATGTATTCCAGCGGCATCGGTACGTCAATCCAGATCTTTCGTATGAAGTCCTCTTCGGTCAGTTTTGCCTGTTCATTAAGACGGAGGCGGAATTCATCCACCCTGTCTTTATGAAGGGATAATCCGGCAGCCATGGGATGACCGCCAAACTTCAGCAGCAGGTCTTTTACCCTGACCAGTGCGTCAAACATATGATATGTTTCAATGGAACGGCCAGAGCCTTTGACACATTCCTCCCCATCCGTCAGGACGAATGCAGGCTTCTGGAATCGTTCCCTAAGCCTTCCGGCAATGATTCCTGCCAAAGATTCATGGCACTCAGGCAGGTACACTACCAATACTTTATCATTTATGTAAAACTCCTCCACCTGTTCCACTGCTTCTTTTGTCCCCTGCTTTGTCAAATCCTTGCGCTGGTCATTAAGCTCCTTTAAATCCAGAGCCATCCGGTCCGCTTCGTCTTCATCCTGACACAGAAGCAGGGACAAAGCCAGCTTTGCGGTCTGGAGGCGGCCGCCGGCATTTAAACAGGGACCGATTACAAATCCGATCTGATACGCAGTTATCTGGTCCTTATTAAGATCATTCTTTTCAATCAGCTTTAAAAGACCCAGGCTTTTAGTCTGTCCGATCCGTTTTAGTCCCTCTTTCACAATAATCCGGTTCTCATCCTGCAGCTTCATCACATCTCCCACTGTTGCAATGGCTGCGAATTCCAGCATATCCAGCCATTTCTCCAAAGGTATATGAAAGGCTTCATAAAGAGCCTGGACCAGCTTATAGGCTACCATACCTCCGCAGATTTCCGGGAAAGGATACCCGCATTCCTTCTGCTTCGGATTCACCACTGCATCTGCCGGAGGAAGGACCTCTTCTCCATCCTCTTTCATGATGTCATGATGGTCCGTAACCAGAACCGTAAGCCCCAGATCCTTTGCCAATTTGATCTGTTCAATGGCTGAGATTCCGTTGTCACAGGTAAGAATGGTATCGATCCCCTCCTCTGCCGCTGCCCGGATAATGGATTCATTGATGCCATAACCGTCTTTTATTCGGTCCGGAATCTCATAATCCACCACGGCCCCCACTTCTGACAGGGCCTGGTACAAAAGATAGGTGGAACAGACACCGTCAATGTCATAATCTCCTACGATCCGAATGGGTTTGGACTGTACTGTCTTTTTCATAAGGATTTCCACAGTTCTGTCCATGTCTTTCATCAGATGAGGACTGTATAAATCTTTCAATCCTCCCCGAAGATATTTTTCCACCGATTCCCGGCCAATGATATCCCGGTTCCGGATGATCCTCGCAGTCACCGGCGATATCCGGTGACTTCTCGACATTTCTTTAAAATCAGCTTTTTTTGTCTGAAGCATCCATATCTCTGCTGTCATGTTCCTCAATCTCCTTACAAGCGGCTTTCACAGCCGGTTCTTCCTTTTTTTCCTCTGCTGGTTTACTTAAGGACAGTACTTTTTCTTCTTCCGCCCTGTTTATCTTTTTCTTCTTTGCGGCATCAAGACGGCTCATAAGACTTGTTATGGAATACAGAATTGATGCAAAATCACCCCGGTATGCCTGTTCACACGTAGACCTTACTTCAAAATTCTCACTTCCTATTTCCCGCAGCAGGTATTTTTCATCATCTATAATATTTTTAAGGCGGTCGATAAGCTGGTTCACGGAATCAGTCAGAATTCCTATCTCATCCTCTGAGTAATAGGAAAGGTATACATTTAAATCTCCATTTGAAACTCTTCTGGTCCCCTCCACAATTGCCTTTACCGGCTTATCAATGGCTATGATAATATACAGGACAAGAAGGAAAATGACTGCTCCTGCCAGGCTGATTGTAACGATCTTTATCCGGATCATTCTGGCATACAGTTCATCTCCGCGCAAACTGGCTGCTTCTGAACCCTGCCGGTTATAATCAGCGACTTTTAAAAAACCATTGCTGGCATCCCGGAACAATTGATGGGATTCCCCCATGATGATAGCAAAAGCTTCCTGTTTGTGGTTATCACGGCTGACCGTAAGAAGGCGGTCACTGCATAGTAAATATTTGTTCCAGTCCCCTTTTGCCTCCACCATCAGTTTCCGGTCAGACTCGTCTGCGGTATAAAGCTCATATTCCTGAAATGCTGCATCGATATCTCCTCTGATCTGAGCCATTTCTCCTTCCAGACGGTCCATGTCCTTTTCATCCTTTGTGATAACATGATTATATTCCCGTATCCTGTAATCCGATGTCTTCGTATTCAGTTCTTCCGCAATGATCATGGCCGGTTCCCAGGACTGGGAAATGACCGTGCTTGCTTCATTGATCTGTCTGGCTGTTATTATTGATTCCGCTCCGATAAAAATCATGCCCAGGAGGCTGATTCCCCCTAACAGCAGAAGTTTTGTCTTTATCTTAATATTTCTGATAGACTTCATCTTCATAGCTTTTTAATTTTCTCCTTCTTAACCGGTAATCCGGAATTTCATTTTCCACAATTTTCCAAAATGCAATGGAATGGTTCATCTGAATACGGTGTGCCAGTTCATGCACCACCACATAATCGGCCAGCTCATCCGGCAGAAGCACCAGCCTCCAGTTGAAATTCAGATTTCCCTTCATACTGCAGCTTCCCCATCTGGTTGCCTGGTCCCTTATCGTTATGCGGCCATAATCCACATTCATCTGTACCGCCCACCGGGCAGCTTTCTCTTCCAGATATGTTCCTGCCGCCTGCCGGTACCAGCCTTTCATGACTTCTTTGATGACAACCTCTTTCTTTAGTCTGCCGCATTTGTCAAACGGACCTTTGATTACCAGTTCCTCTTCCGTATCCTGTACCATAAATCCTTTTTTTGTGAAATCAGGTTCCAGGCGGAGAGTCCGGTGCTTACCAAAAAGAAGGACCAAAGCCCCCTCTGACCAGTGAAACGGTTCCTTCTCTTCTGAGATTTTCCGGACTTTTGCCACATGGGCATAAACCCATCTCCGGTTTTTTTGAATTAGTTCATGTCCGTCCTTCAAAGGCTGCCATCCGGGCATTCTCACGATTACTTCACCGTTTTTCGTAACCTGCAGGGCCATCGTGCGCCTGTCTGACTGAATAATCCGGTAAGGGCAGGTACTTCCGTCATCAAAGGAAATCAAGCCGGTATCCTTTCTATATTCATTATAATCTGCTTTCATTATTCCATTCCTATCCTTTTCCTTAAGAAACCTGTATCATCAATTATAGCGAAAAAATGCAAAAGAAACAATACATATCCAAAAACCCACATACTCAAGGAGCCAAAGGATGCATAAAGTTCTGTATTGCATTTGCCGCCCCGGTCCAAACCTGGCCGGATATCAAACATTGACATAGAGAGGACATTCACTTATAATAAAATATAAAATGTAACAATTTTCGTATATTGTTGCATTTTTATTTTTTCCTTATATAGAATTCCATTCAGAAACCGGCGGAATTATGATTGCTCTAAATTATCTATAACCAGAAACAGGTCCTGTTCTTTATAATTGAGGGTTGAGCTACGATTATTTCAAGATATATTAATAATTGGAGGATAAAAACATGTACCAGATTTATCTATTAGATATCGACAACACACTATTGGACTTTGATGCAGCCGAGGACCGGAGTTTTCAAAAGGTTATGGCCTCCTATGGAGTTGAATATGACCATGAAATGCTGAACGGTTATAAAAAAATAAACCGGAATTTCTGGAACCTGATAGAACAGGGGGAAATGACCAGAGATATGGTATTGAATATACGTTTTGGCGAATTCTTCCGCCTTTATCATATTGATGGAGATGGAGTGGAGGCAGAACAGCGTTACCGACGGTATCTGGGAGAAAGTGCGGATTTGATTCCCCATGCAAAGGAAACCCTCTTACAGTTAAAAAAAACAGGAAAAAAGCTGTATACCGCCTCCAACGGTGTTTATTCCACACAGATATCAAGGCTGAAAAAAGCCGGGATCCATCACCTGTTTGACGGAATATTCATATCAGAACAGGCAGGATATGAAAAACCTTCCATTCACTTTTTTGATTATTGCTTTCATAACATCCCTGACTTTGAAAAAAACAGGGCAATTATGGTTGGGGACAGCATAACCGCCGATATCCGGGGGGCATATAACGCCGGAATAGACTCCTGTCTTTTTCACCGTTCTGAAAATCCGGTTCCCTCCGATGCAACTTACACCATTCATAATCTTACGGAATTAATGAATCTGTTATAACAGAGCTTTCCCGAAGGACTAAAATCAGGGTTGAAATCCACAGAACCGGATTTCAACCCTGATTTTATGATTGACAGAGTTTCCTGTTAATTTCATCAATTACCCGGTCTACGGTTTCATATGTAACCGTACCTTGGGAATTCATGTCCATAAAGACTCTTACCGGCCAAAAAGTTCCTTTCAGTTTTCTGACCAATTCATCATTTGCCTGTTCCCTTGTAACAATGTTATGTTCAACCAGAAAATTCAAAAAAATATC
Source organism: uncultured Lacrimispora sp. (assembly GCA_964402355.1). Lineage (GTDB taxonomy): Bacteria > Bacillota > Clostridia > Lachnospirales > Lachnospiraceae > Lacrimispora. The sequence continues at coordinate 18,482 of CAYOCB010000010.1, read as the reverse complement.
AATTCCTGCCTGACTTGCAAACATTTCATAAAACCCGCAATCCTTTTTAAGAACAGGATACCGTTTTATCTTGTCTTTTATCATGACTGGCGAAGAAAGCCTGATATCCCGGCTTGAGGCACCCACTTCAATTATAAACATGCCGGAGTCCGTCAGCCACTCGCTTAATACGTCGTCATAATGGCAAAAATCACGCTCTTCTAACACAAATTCTACCTGTTTTGTCTCACCCGGAAGTAAAGCAATTTTTTCAAATGCTTTTAAATCTCTCTTTGCTCTCGGCATCTTGGGTTCAGCTTCTGACACATATAGCTGGACAATCTCTTTTCCAAAAAAATCTCCGGTATTCCTGATTTCCACACAGACCTTTACATTTCCCGGAAACACAATGCAGTCTTCAGAGACTTCTATCCTGCTGTATTCAAAGCTGGTATAGGACAATCCATATCCAAATTCAAACAATGGCCTGATTTCCTTCTTATCATAATATCGGTACCCTGCATAAATGCCCTCATTATACTCTAAATGGTAGGAATCTCCGGGAAATCCCAAATAGGATGGGGTATCAGACAGTTTTTCCGGTATGGTAGCCGCCAGCTTTCCGGAAGGATTAACGCTTCCGAACAATATATCAGCCAAAGCCTTTCCCATTCCTTCACCACTATACCAGACATCCAAAATTGCCTTTGCTTTATGAACCCATGGCATCAGTACAGAATCTCCATTTGCTAAAACAACAATTATATTTTTATTTATTTTTTCTATTTGATGGATTAATGATTCATGTCCCTCTTCAATGTTCATATTTTTCCTGTTATAATCATCACTCTCTTCCGGAAGTTTTGCTCCTGCAAAAATAACCACGGCATCTGCATCTTTTGCTTTACTCAAGGCTTCTTTAAGACTGCTTTCCGTGACACTTCCGTCCGCAAGATATCCCTCTGCGTAGCTCAGCTGTATTTTATTTTTACAGTAATCCTCCATATATTCAAGAGGTATATCCACTTTTTTTGAGTGAACGATGGCACAGCCGGTTCCCTGATATAATGGAATTTTTGCTAACCGGCCGATCACTGCAAGTTTTTTAACTCCCGTATCCTTGATCGGCAATATATTATCCTGATTTTTCAAAAGGGTTATAGACTCCTCGGCTGCCATTCTTGCAATTTCATGGTGTTTCACATAATCAACAGACTCTCTTTTCACCTCCTTCTCTTTTAACTGAAAGACCAGCTGAAGTAAATTTTTAACACGTCTGTCCACCAGCTCCTCTTTTAGTTCTCCGTTTAATACCGCCTCTTCAAGGCGTTTCGCAGAACTCAGGCTGTAAGGCATCTGCAAATCGACTCCGCCTTTTGTTGCTTCTACTACATCCTTTACAGCTCCCCAGTCACATATTGTTACCCCATCAAAGCCCCATAAAGCTCTTAACAAATCATTGATCAATGGAGTATTCCCGCTGACTTCAATGCCATTAATCTGATTATAGGAAGTCATGATACAAGTCGGTTTTGCTTTCTTTATCACTTTTTCGTATGCAGACAGGTAGATTTCATGCAAAGCCCGCTCATTTACAATGGCATTGACTCTGGTCCGCCTGGAATCTGAATTATGACAGGCAAAATGCTTGATACAAGTGCCCACCCCCTGACTCTGAACTGCCTCAACAAGTGCTGATGCCATTTCCGCTGTCAAACAGGGATCTTCCGAGTAATATTCAAAATTCCTGGCCGTCAGCGGATGCCTTCGGATATTCATTCCAGGTCCCAGCAAAAGATTAATGCCAAGTTTCTGACATTCATGAGCAATTGCCGTTCCCATCTGATGAACCAGATCCTTATTCCAGGAACAGGCAATCGAAGATCCCGAAGGAAAACAAGTCGCCTCATGGGTATTGTTAATTGCCTCTTCATCATCAAATTTGCTGCTTAATGATTCATAAAAGCTGATTTTTTCCACCTCTGCTGTATCGGAACCTTTTTGAAAACGAACTCCGCTGGTTCCATCACTCATAACAATAGAAGGGATTCCAAGATGTTTATAATCCTTTGTCTTCCAAAAATTTTTGCCCATGCAAAACATGACTTTTTCATGCAATGTCATGTTTGCTATGATCTCATCTATTGTTTTTTCCATATATATTCCTTTACTCACTCTTTAAATTATCCCAGCTGTCCTGAAGTTCCTGGGTGAACTCCTCTACATTCGTTTTTCCCGCAGCCAATTTTTGTACCGCTTCGCCAAACTTCTGGGCACAGCCATCCGGATAATAGGCATTATACATTCCATAAACGTTTCCTGCCTGAATATAATCTGACAGATCTTCTCCTAACTCTCCGATTGCTTCCGGATCAGCTTTAAAATCAGTAAATGCAGGAATGAGCTGTAAATCCTTAGTCATATATGTTTGTCCTTCCGGTGTCGTACATAACCATGTTAAGAATTCTTTTGCTTCATCTTTTACATCTGAATCCTTATTAACTGCCCAATATCCGGTTACACCTGCATACAGTTTGTCATTTGCCTTTTCATCATCATTAATAGGAAATGCCATTAATCCGGCACGAATATCATTTTCTGCCGCATTAAGAGTTGGCTGGTTCCAGTTGCCGCCCAGTGTAATGGCAACTTCCTGGTTAGAAAAAGTTGACATCTGTGTATTGAAATCTGTATTGAACGGGCTTGCACATTTTGATACGTCATAAAGCAGAAAATTTCCTAATTCTTCAAATACTTTATTACCTGCAAAGCTTTGTGTTCCATCATTTAATCCTTTGATAAATTCCATTGGATCATCCTGCCTGGCAATTCCCACATTGACCATGAAATTCCCCGCCTGATACCAATCCATATAGGGTTCAGTGATTGGCTGAATGCCTGCCGCTTCAAGCTTTTCAACTGTCTGCTTAAACGAGGACACCGTTTTGGGAAGTTCTGTGATTCCGGCTTTTTCAAACAAATTTTTATTATACATATAACCAAATCCTTCAACGGATACGGGCATACCATATACTGCCTGATCAATCGTAATACCTTCTTTTGCCAAATCTATCATATTACCTGCCCAGGGCTGATCACTTAAATCCTCCAGGTGGGAAGACCACATTTTCGCATCCTCATAACCAACTATCGTAAAGATATCAGGCGCTTCTCCACCCATAAATTTTGTTTTTAATGAAGTAGAATAATTATCACTGGCTGATTCAATCACGATATCAATTCCCGGATGGCTTTCTTTGTATGCCTCTGCCACCTTTTTCAGAGCATCATCAATCTCGATCTTTGACTGATACATATAAATGGTTTTTGTCCCCTCTGTATCTGAGGAAGCTTCTGTCTGCTTTCCCTGCTCCTGATTTGAGGAACCTGGCTGAGGACTGCTGCTTTTACAGGCTGACAGGCTGAAACACATGCTTCCAGCCAATAACAGTGTTAATGATCGTTTCATTTTTTTCATAATTATAATCTCCTTTTTTATATTTTTTCAGGTGCTATATGGTTTTTATCCTTTTACAGCACCTGATAAAATTCCGCTGATTATTTTTTTCTGCAATAGTACAAATACGATAACAATCGGAGTAATCGTCATGACAAGAGCTGATAAGGCAATATCCCATTTACTTGCATACATACTGAATAATTTTTTAATTGCCAGCTGAATGGTACTTAACTCCCCGCTGTCCAGCAAGATAAGAGGAACCATAAAATCATTCCAGATCCAAAACATATCCATTACAAAAACACTTACCATGGCTGGCTGCAGAACAGGCAGTACAATATTCCAAAATATTTTTATCTGACCGCATCCATCAATCAACGCCGCTTCTTCAAGTTCATAAGGCAGGGACAGGACAGCTCCTCTCATCATAAAATATGCAAAGGGCAGTCCAATTCCAAAATAGGTAACAATCGCCCCCTGTAATGTATTGTTCATTCCCAAAAATTTTATTACCTGAACCAAAGGTATCATAAGTGAAGCAAATGGAATCAGCATGGATACAATTAAGAGCCTGCTAAAAGTTTTCGCATAAATCGTTGGATGTCTTTCAATCCAGTATGCGGTCATTGCCGATATCATGACAATTCCCGTATCAGATATCAACGTAATGAATGTAGAATTGACCATAACTTTTGGAATTTCTACAATGTTCCATGCATTTTTATAATTCTCAAAATGAATGGTTTCTGGTAAACTTAGCGGGGATGCTATGATATTTCCTAATGATTTGAATGAATTTATAAATACGATAGCCAGGGGATATAAAAATAAAAGCCCCATACAGAACATGATTAAAAATAAAATCATGTGATACTGTCTTTTTTTCATAATAAGTCATTCTCCTTTCTGCGTGTCAGAAACATCTGCACGCTCGTAACTGCTAATACCATCAAAAAAAAGACAAGTGACTCTGCGGTTGCCAGACCGTATTTATTATTTGAGAAAGCATCATTATATATAGTGAGTCCCATGGAATTTGTGGAACCGTATGGCCCTCCTTTTGTCAAAGAATAGTTTAACTCAAACATTTTTAACGCATTGGCTATTGTCCAGAATAAGCAGACTGTAATATATGGCATACACAAAGGCAGACGAACTTTAAAAAATGTTTTTAAAGCTCCCGCTCCATCCATATGAGCCGCTTCAACCAGTTCATAAGGTACTCCTGATAATGCTGCGGTCATAATAACCATTACATAACCCACATTCTGCCAGATGCTTACTATAATGATTGCTATAAATGCAGTAATTTCCGTTCCCAGCCATTGCTGCTGTAAAACAGCCAGATGAAGTTTTTCCCCTATTGCGGGAAATCCGTTAACGAATATAAACTGCCACACAAATCCAAGAATCAGCCCTCCTATTGTGTTGGGCAGGTAAAATGCTACACGTAAGGTATTTTTAAATTTAATTGCAGAAGTTAATGCTGCCGCAATTAATGTTCCAATAATATTTGTTAAAATAACAGAAATTACCGCCACTTTTAATGTAAAAAAAGCTGATTCTAAAAAATCTGATTTTCCATTCAAAATTGCTTTAAAGTTCTTTAATCCTATAAATTTTATATCGTTCGCTACGCCATTCCATGATGTGAATGAATAGATAACACTAATGATAAAAGGGGCTACAACTGCAATAAAAAATACAATACTTCCCGGTCCTAAAAATACCATATGTTTCCATAATAAGATCCTTTCCTTTTTTTTCATAACTTCCTCCTCTTTACACAGCCACTTCCATGTAGTATTATTCTTATAAAATTTATATTATCTCAACTTTTAAAAAAAGAGGCAGACCTATCTTATGCTGTCTGCCTCTTTGCTTAATTCTTATTATACTCATTTTTTTATATCAAGCATTTCATTTATTAGCAATATAACTGCAAAAAATTGATATTTTTATATGAGGAGGAGAATACCGTTGGACTTCATACATGAAACAATAAAAATACCGGACAAATTCCTGGCCTGGATATATCTCCACTCAGAAAATGATATTGTCAAAGTGGAAAAACATTGGCACCGAAGCCTGGAAATTACTATGATTCTCTCCCAAAAAATATATTATGAGATTAATGGTCATTATTTGATTGCAAATGCTGGTGATTTAGTATTAGTGAACAGCGGTGATATACATAGCTGTTTTATTGATGAATCAAATCCAGGTGATGCCATATCAATCATTTTCCCTTATGAATTATTAAAACAGTCCTGCAGTACGATTGAAGACATCACCTTTCATTTGAATCCTGTGAATTCCGGTTTCAGACAATTGACAGACTTGTTTAATCAACTTTACAAAGTATATTTAAGCCGAAGTTCCGACCCATATTACCAACTCAGAATTAATAGTGGAGTATATGAAATGCTGTATATTTTACTTACTGAATTTCAGACTTCAAAAATGGTGGCTTCTTCTATAAAAACACAAAAATATTATAATCGTTGTTCCGATATCATTAATTATATAGAAACGAATTATAATGAAAATATCACACTGGAATCCGTATCCAGCTATTATGGAATATCCAAAGAACACTTTTCCAGAACATTCCGGCAATGTATGGGAACCACTTTTAAAAAATACATATCAAGTATCCGTATGCACCATGCCTATCAGGCACTGATTGAAAGTGATTATTCCATTACGCAGATTGCCCTGGACAGTGGCTTTTCCGACAGCCGTGCGTTTACCAGCTGCTTTAAAGCAGTTTACAGGGAAACACCGCAGAAATATCGCAAATATTTAAGGGAAAACAGCTCTTATCATAAGAAAACACCTTTTTAACAATTATAAAACCTATAGCAGAAATCTCCCCTCCAGTGCCAGGAACTGATCCAGAATCATCCGGCTGACCCTGGCCCCGAACACCGTGGCCGGATGGGCCGGATAATACAATGAATCCGAAAACTCCTTATGGAACATGACGATCACATAAGGCCCATAAGGGGTAAATACGATTCCCCCGTCATTTCTGCATGCATTCATGCTTCCGCTCTTGGAGGCAACTGAAATCAGGATATCATCCGTATTATCGCTGTCCATGAAAAATGGCGGGAAATCTTTTATTATCATGCTGTTATAATGCTGTTTCTTAAAAATCTCCAGCATCTGTCTGTCCGCTTCAGGGCTGATAAGCTTTCCCTTAACAAGACGGGTAAAAATGCTGGCATAATCCCTGGGCGTGCTGGTTCCCAGTTTGTCATACTGCTCAAAATGTATGGGATTATGAAGCACGGTATCCATGCAGCCAAGTCTTTTGATACACCGGTTGATGGTATCCAGTCCCAGATAATCAATCATCATATTTGTAGCAATATTATCACTGACGATAATCATAAAGGTGGCTGCATCTTTTACACGCAGCATTGCCCCTGGCTTAAGTGCGGCCAGCACACCGCTTCCATCTACCTCATGCTCTTTTTTGTACTCTACCATATCTTCAAGGCTTTTATTCCCCTTTTCCACCTCATCAAACAGACATGCCAGAATATAAGTCTTTATGGTACTGGCGGTCTCAAACGTCTCATCCGAATGAACAGCAATTACGTTTCCATGGAAATCATCCAGATAGATTCCCATTTTTCCGTCATAACTCATGATCTCCGCTTCCATTCTTTTTTCTAAAGTTAACCTGGAATCCATTCTATCCTCCATTTTATATGATCTGTTAAAATATACTCCCTGCTGCATACCAGCTTTCCACAAGGTCCGTCCGGTAATCCTCTGCCCCAGGATTTAAACTGTTTATTACCACACCGCCGCTGCCGGTTTTACCCGTAGAATGGATGTACCTGCCATTCCCCATGTACATGGCAATGTGCCCCGGAAAGTACATGAGATCTCCCGGCAGCATCTCATCCTTTGGAATTTCGTGTACCGGAAATCCCGGTTCGATCTTCGCATCCCGGTATATCAGGATGCCGTTTAAAAGATAGCTTTCAGACGTTAATCCGGAACAGTCGATACCGGCAGTGGATCTTCCCCCCCAGCGGTACTGAGTCCCTAAGTACTGCTTTGCCGTCTCCACCACCGCTTTCCGGAACGCCTGCTCATCCACAATTTTCCTCTGGGGAAGCTCTCCCGTCCACAACCCGGACTGTGAAAACTCCTTTTCCCTTAAAAACTGATTCCTCATATAGCCGGTACGGCCGTCAAGAAGCTCTACCTCAGCCCAGCCTTCCTGTTCCGAATTAAAGGCCAGCACCTTCACCAGGGAGCCTTTAAACAGACTTAAAAGACGTATCCCCTGGACCGCAGGAACCGAAAGGATATCCACATAGTCCCCATTCGTGACCATGAGTCCGCCTTCCTCCCAGTTCTTCAGTCCATCCAGATCTGCCATCAGAATCTCCTCTTCCCTGACATAGCCCGGATAATTATAAAATGTCCGTACAGGATAAAAGCCATCAACCGGTTCCCCCGTAATAGCAAGCCCCATTCCATATAAACCTTCATCTGCAATATCCGATACCACTATACCAGATTTATTTATTCTAATTTCGGCAGGTTCTTCCCATATCGTGGCTACCGGTTCCTTTATTATTCCATATTGTTTCATTTCTACCTCCTGAAATCTGCGGCGTTTTTACCTGCCGGATAACATTTCCCGTTTCTCTGCATATCAAAGGCAGCGTTTAAAACCGCTGCCTTTTTCGCTAATACCACTTAATCTTTATATAATTTTCTATATTCCGCTGCTTCCTTCTGGTTCGCCAGAACAAAATGCTCTGGTCTTATCTCCTGCCAGGAAGGATTATCAGTCGAATAATCATGAACCGACGGATCATAAACCAAAAGCTTTTTCTCCTTCTCATACCTGGGATCAGGCATGGGAATGGCAGACAGCAAAGCCCTGGTATACGGATGAATGGCATGGGTGATCAGTTCTTCTGTTTCCGCCATTTCCACAATCTCTCCCTTGCGGATTACGGCAATCCGGTCCGTAATGAACCGCATCACTGAAAGGTCATGGGCAATAAACAGATAGGTAATCTGCCGTTTTTTCTGCATATCCGAAAGCAGATTAAGGACCTGGGCCCGTACAGATACATCCAAGGCAGAAATAGGCTCATCCGCAATAATGAAATCCGGGTTCATGATCAGCGACCTGGCGATTCCGATCCTCTGTCTCTGCCCCCCGGAAAACTCATGGGGAAAGCGGCTTGCAAATTCCGGGAGAAGACCAACATCCAAAAGGGCCTGTTCCACCCGTTTCTTCCGTTCCCCTTCACTTAAGCCCTTTTCGATGTTCTTAAGCCCTTCACTGATGATATAATCCACCTTGGCCCTTTCATTTAAGGAAGCCTGGGGATCCTGAAAGATCATCTGTATTTCCTTGATCACCTTCCGGTCCAGTTCTGCCGGGATTTTTCCGTTGATCTTTTCGCCCTTATATAAAATGTTCCCGCCTGAACTTGGAACAATTCTCATAATTGCCCGGCCAATGGTGGTTTTTCCCGATCCGGATTCTCCTACCAGCCCAAAGGTCTCTCCTTTGTATATTTTAAAGTTTACTTTTTTTACTGCCTCATACTTCTTTCTGTGTTCTCCAAAGGTCACAGAAAGATCCTTTACATCCAATAATACTTCACGTTCCATCAGAACAGACCTCCATTTCTGATTTTTTCAACCACAGGAGGCGGCGATACCTTGGGCGCTCTGGAATCTAACAGCCAGGTCTTTGCCTTGTGGGTCGGCGACACCTCAAAATAAGGAGGTTTTTTTACGAAATCAATCTTAAGAGCCTGAGGATTACGGGGTGCAAATGCATCTCCCTTTACTTCTGTATAAAGATTCGGCGGTGTGCCCGGTATGGAAAACAGGTCCGTCCCCTTCACGCCAACCTGAGGCAGGGATGAAAGCAGCGCCCAGGTATAGGGGTGCTTTGGATCATAGAATATTTCCTCACAGGTCCCAATCTCAATAATATCTCCAGCATACATCACCGCTACCCGGTCCGCAATATTGGCTACAACCCCCAGGTCATGAGTGATCAGAATGACCGAAAGTCTGTATTTATGCTGAAGTTCCTTAATCAGATCCAGAATCTGTGCCTGTATGGTCACATCAAGAGCTGTAGTAGGCTCATCACAGATAAGGATACGGGGATTGCAGGCTATGGCAATGGCGATCACCACACGCTGGCGCATACCGCCGGAAAATTCGTGGGGATACTGATTGAACCGCTTCTCCGGCTCCTGTATTCCTACATCCGAAAGATATCTGATCGTACGCTTCTTGGCCTCTGCCCGGCCCACCTTCTGGTGAAGCAGCACAGCTTCCATGATCTGTACACCAATGGTCTTTAAAGGGCTTAAGCTGGTCATAGGGTCCTGCATGATCATGGCAATCTCATGCCCCCGGATCTTCAGCCAGTCCTTTTCCCGTTTCACAGTTGTCAAATCAATTTCCCTTCCGTCATTGGATCCGGAGTAAACAGCACTTCCTCCTGCTATGCATGCATTTTTCTCCAAAAGTCCCATAAAGGATTTGGTGAAAACAGACTTTCCGCTTCCGGATTCACCAACAATCGCCAGTATTTCCCCTTTATATAAATCCAGGGATATGCCGCGGATAGCATGAAGGGACTTTCCCCTCAACGCAAATTTAATGTCCAAATCCCTGACAGTTAAAATCTTCTCTTGATTCATGCCGGTCCTCCTTAAACGTGGTTCTTCGGATCAGCGGCATCGGAAAAAGCGTTGCCGATGATGTAAAACGATATGGTGACAAAAGAAAGAATAATGGTGGGGTAAACCAACTGATACCGCAAAGCCGGACTGGTAATCAGAACACGTCCCTCATCAATTAAGTTGCCCAGACTTGGGATATTCACCGGAAGCCCCAGGCCGATATAGGTAATGAACACCTCATTGCCTATGGCAGCAGGAATGGTAAGAGCCATACGGAGCATAATTACAGATACCAGATAGGGAAGCAGGTTCTTCATAATAATCCGGCTGGTTGGCGTCCCCAGACAGCGGCTGGCAACATTATAATCCCGGTCCCTGATAATCAGAATCTGATTCCTGATAAATCTCGCCATCTGAATCCAACCGGTTAAGCACATGGCAAAAACCAGAGTCTTTACACCCGGTTTTAAAATATAGGAAATCAAAATAAGGATTATGGTATTCGGGATATTATCAATTATATTATAAACTTCCGTCAGTATAAAATCTGCCTTTTTTACATACCCCCAGATAACACCTATGGTAATTCCGATGACAGCTTCCGCAAGGGCAACCGAAAGTCCGATCAGAAGAGAGGTTCTGGTACCGGACCAGATTCTTGCCCACAAATCCTGTCCAATGGAATTGGTACCCAGAATAAATTCCTTTCCCGGAGGAATATTACGAAACTGCATTCCGCTTGCATCGTTGATAATCCTATTGGGATCAGCCTGTCCCGGAAGATAAGGCTGGATAAATATAAATGCCAGAAGAAGCAGCAAAAGCAGCAGCAGAATAAACGCTCCCCTGTTCTTTACAAATGCCTGAATGGTGCTGCTCCAGTAGGAATAATTGCTGTATCCCGTTTTCTCCACTTCCGATTCATCAAAATCTGCAAAGGAAAACAGCTCCGCTTCCTCCATATTTTCCATAAGCTCTGCTTCCTTGGTATGGCGGTAAGAAAACTGCTTCATCATCTGTCACCTCCTTTTTTGCCCAGACTGATCCTGGGATCTAAAAGAACCATCATGATATCCCCTAAAAGAAGGCCCATAACGCCTACACAGGCATAGAGAAGAACGATTCCCTGGACCATTGCATTATCGTGTTTCTTAATGACGGTAACCAGCAGGCCCCCCATGCCTGGGATGCTGTATAAGGACTCAATATAAATCGATCCGATCACTGTATTTAAAAATGCAGTCGGTATGTACTGGGCCAAAGGCACAAAGGCATTGCGGAAAATGTGCTTGAACATTACACTGCCCTCGCTCATTCCCTTTGCCTTTGCTAACTTCACATAATCCTTATTGCTTTCATCCACCATATAACGTCTGAGCCACATCCCATAAAAAGCAATATTTCCAAGAGACATGGAAATGACCGGCAGAATCCAGTATTTGGAATCGTCAATCTGAAACAGCAGTCCCACATCAAGAAGCTGGGTCCCATAAAGCTGGATATACAGAAAATAAACAGCAGCAGGCACTGCCTGAATACAGACAATAAATAAAGTTCCCGCTTTGTCCAGCCATCTGTTTTTATAACGCGCCATAAAAGCCCCCAACGGAAGTCCGATAAGCAGCGACACGATCATGGACCAGATACCCAGTTTGATAGAAACAGGAACCTTGTCCTTTAAAATATCGGAAACAGGCACATTGGAACGGTAGATTCTGGACACGCCTAAATCCCCGTGAAAAAGATCCCTGAAAAAATGAAGGACCTGAACCGGAAGGGGATCAGACAGCCCCATCTCTTTTAAACCTACCTGTATCTGCTGAGGTGTCATTTTATCAAAATTCTGGAAATAGCCTTCTATAGGCATAAGCCGAAGAAGACAAAATACCACAGTCAGAATAATGATCAGCGTAAGAAATGACCGTCCAATTCTTTTACCTAAATACTTTATCATCAGTTTCATGACTCCTTTATGTTTTCTTTTAAAAAATACTCTCGGAAAAAGACGTATCCCTCTGCACATCCGTTTTCGACGGCATTTTTCCGCCGGGTCATCCGTACAACCTGATGGCCCGGCGTTTTACTACCGTTTATTTAGCATTCGCCTCCTTGTTGGCATCAAACTCTTCCATGGATACATAGTGATCCAGCAGAGGCTGTCCCTTGTAACGAAGATTTGACACGCCGAACGGTGCATATTGTCCTTCAAATACATCCTGTTTATTGGCAACGTATTTGCTTACGGAGATACTGAAAGGCAGAACAAAGGCATTGTCGATGAGGTATGCCTCCGCTTTTGCAAATGCCTCATAACGGGCATTGATATCAACCTTGATGTCCTTAGCTTCCTCCACCAGTGTAAAGTACTCCAATGCGGCATCTGCGGAAGGGGTTCCCTCTTCAATGGCTTTTGCGATATTTCCGTACTTGTAACCAAGGCTGTAGCCTTCCTCACCCTTAGACTGATAGAATGGATCGGTCCAGGTTTCCGGATCAGCATAGTCAGCACCCCAGTTGCATTTCATTAAAGCAAACTTACCGCTGCGGCGAACTTCGGTTAAGAAACCGTCAGCCGGACCGGCCTCTGCCATGATATCAATAAAATCCGTTCCAAGCAGGCTCTCCATCTGCTGCTCTACAACCTGGCATTCCTTATCCCAGTTTACCTCGGCAGGATTATACGGCATCAGAACCTTAACCGGGAAGGTAACGCCCTCTGCAGTCAGTTCTTCCTTTGCCTTGTCACGGTATTCTTTTGCCTTTGTCTCATCAAAAGTCTGGCTCAAAGATGCCATATCACCTACTGTGGTAAAATCAGCACCATCTGCATTGAATGTGAAGTTTGCAGGTGTAATGGAGTTAATAACAAACTCATCAGGAGTTTCTGACTCCAGTACAGCCACTTCCTTGGTCTTATTTAAGCCTGCGAATAATGCCTTGCGGAAATTCTCATTGTTCACAGCCTTTTTCCAGTTTTCCGGCTCATACTGTGCATCGAACTGGGGGTTAAAATTAAAGCAGTAGAAATAGGAATAGCTGGTTCTCGGCCTCTCCCGGCTGATTAAGTTCCTGGTATCCTCACTGTTCAGCCAGTCATCCAGAATGTCAGCGGAAATTTCTGCAAAGTCCACTTCCCCGCGCTTTACCATCTCAGGCCCGATGGTAAGGTACTCTGCATTGTAAATCCACTGCATTTCATCAAGGTAAACCATATCCGCATCATAATTTAAGGTATTCTTCTTAAAAACCTGCTTTTCCTGTGGAGAGAATTCTTCCATGTAAAAAGCTCCGTTGTAATACATCTTATCCGTACCGGTTCCAAAATCCTTGCCCAGTTCCTCAAGCTGCGGTCCGTAGGCAGGCATATATACCACATAAGCCAGAGAAGAAAGGAAATACGGAACCTCTTTTTCCAATGTATAGGTAAGGGTATGATCATCAACAGCCTTCACGCCAACCTCTGAAAAGTCAACAGGCTCCCATACCTTGCCGTCTTCATCAGCTCCGCCGTTATACACCAATCCGTTATAATAGCTTTCCGCATTGGCAATGACTCCAAACAGATTCTGTACATTGGCACTTTCATACTCAGGGGTCAGTTCGTATTTCATGGCATCGACAAAATCCTGGGCTGTCACATCCGCCACTTCAGCACCCGTATTATCAACCCATTTAGCATCTCTTAACTTTAATGTCCAGGTCAGGGTTGCATCATCATAGCTCCACTCCGTAGCAAGTCCTGGCTTGATCTGCCCCTTATTGTCATACTCGATCAGAGTATCAATGCAGTTAGCCGCCGGAATATGATCATTATACGATGATGAAGTAAGATAATTCAAAGTCGTAGCCTCCTGACCATACAGCCTGGTATATACCACCGGATCTCCGCTCTGTGCTGCTGCGGTTTCATTTCCAGCCGCCTGGGATCCCCCTTCTGCTGTCTTTTTTGCACCGCAGCCGCTTAATGCCGTGGAAATGGCAAGGGCAGCACACAGCAATACAGCTGTTAATCTTCTTTTTTTCATAAATTTTCCTCCATTTTCCTATTATTTCTAACCCATTCGGGATTAGTTTTTAAATCAGTAATACCGATCCCATAATCATCGTTCATGAGAATCCTGGGACCGTCAAAAACTGGACCGCCGATATAAGGGTCCTCCAGGCATAGGGAGGGACCATCTAAATCCGCCCGGGTGATGATTCCCTTTCCAGCCGCCAAATGGGCCGCTGCACTGACAGCAATCTTACTCTCCAGCATACATCCGATCATGCACTCCACCCCAAAGCTTTCCGCAATGGCACAGATTTTTAAGGCTTCGTAAATGCCTCCGGTCTTCATAAGTTTTATATTAATAAGATCCGCTGCACGCTCTCTTATAATGCGTATGGCGTCCTCCGGGGAAAACACGCTCTCGTCCGCTAATATAGGCGTATGTACCTGACTTGTTACAAATTTCATGCCCTCAAAGTCATGGGCATTCACCGGCTGTTCCACCAGATCCATCTCTATCCCCATATCTTCCAGGGACCGTATGATCCGGACCGCCTCCTTGGCAGTCCATCCCTGATTGGCATCAATTCGCAGCCTGATATCCGGCCCCACCGCCTGGCGGATAGCCCTGATACGTTCCATATCCCTGCCGCCCTCTTTTCCGACTTTGATCTTCAGGATACGAAAGCCCTGATCCAAAGCCTTCAAGCTGTCATCAATCATCTCCTGAATGCTGTTGACGCTGATAGTCAGATCTGTCTCAACCTCCGGCCGTCTGCCGCCAAGCACCTTATAAAGCGGTTTCCTGCATGATTTTGCAAAAAGATCGTAAACGGCCATATCCACAGCCGCCTTTGCTGACATATTCTTTACCATGCTCTGATGAAGCTTATTCATAATGCCATCCAGATTCTCAACCTCCATCCCGATTAAGCCTGGGGCGATAAACTCCTCAATGGCGCAGCGTATGGATCCCTTGGTATCTCCCGTAATCACTGCGGTAGGCGGTGCCTCACCAAATCCGGTCTGTCCATCATCTGCTGTGACACGGACCACAATGTCATTCACGCTTTCTACGGTTCTTAATGCTGTCTTAAACGGCGTTACTAACGGAATGCAGACTTCCGTTGTCTCTATTTTTACAATTTTCATTCTCCCGCCCTCTCTTTTACCTGAGATGTTTCATGAACTCTTAAGTATAATTCCAGAGAAATCTCCGCCATGGCCCGCTCAAATGCCGGAGTATCCGTCTCATTTCCGCAGAAGCAGACTAAAAACGGCTCTTTTCCATAAATGATCCCCACATCATGGGTTATTCCGGTATCCTCCCCGGTCTTATGGGCAATCACCGGTTCTTCCGGAAGGGCCTGAAGATAAAATGGAATCTTACTGCAAAGCTGCTGATTCTTCAAAATGGAAATCATGGTTTCACTGGCATTTCTGTTTATAAGCTTTCCTTCATACATCATCTTTAAGAGCCGGCCGGTTTCAGCCGCTGTTATGTAGTTCTGAATTCCCCTACTGGATTTTTCCGTATCATACATCTTTCTCTGAAGAAGAGTCTTTTTAAAGCCAAGAGCATGGATTATTTCATTGATCCGTTCCATGCCCAGATAATTGATCAGAACATTGGCCGCCGTATTATCACTGAAAATAATCATTAATGTAACAAGATCCAGCACTGTTACCAGAATTCCGTCATGAAGATAAGTAAGCGCACCGCAGGACGGAACACAATCCTCCCTCTTTATGGAAAAAAGTTTATCCGGGCAGAGAACTCCCTCTTCAAAGCTTTGAAACACCGCTGTCATGATAAACAGCTTGATAATGCTGGCCGCCTTCACCGGTTCATTTTCATGATAAGCAAACATTTCCCCAGTCTCTAAATTCTCATAAAAAAAACTGATTTTTCCCGGAAGCTTTTGTAACTTCCTTATCATCTCATCTCTCATAAATATACATGAAACTCCCAGCCGTCCAGATTTAACTATCTGATATAAAAAAAGAGGTACTGCTCCTATTGTCTACAGTTACCTCGTTGCACCTGATCCAAAATTTCCCAAAAAGTCCTATGTATAAGTATAATAAAATTTCTAAAAAAATCAAGTGATAATTAAAATATTTCAGCCATCCAGCAAAAAAAAAACGGATTTCGATTAATATAGCATTGATACTCTAAAATATCATAAGAAAGAAAGGCCATTCTACATAATTTTCTAAATTCTGAATAAATAAACAGACAAAAAAAGAACAGTTTTCATAAAATCCATAAAACTGTTCTTTCTATGCGTCGGACAAGATTCGAACTCGCGGCCTTCTGGTCCGTAGCCAGACGCTCTATCCAGCTGAGCTACCGACGCATTGTACTTTACATGTGTTAATATACACCTGTTTTTATTATTTGTAAAGTGGTGGATCGCACTTAATCATGTACCTAGGCAAGCAGCGCAGACGGATAGGATTTTTTTAGAACAAATAGAAATAGCCTAATATTTAAGAAAAAGGCACAAAATCAAAGCTAATTCATAATATTAGTATTTGACGTATTACAGTCCATTGAAAATTTAATATTGATAGTTAATGACTTATGATGTATCATTTAAATATAAATTGGCTATGAAGGGTGATCAAGTATGGATATAGGCTTTTATATATGCCTAGTATTAGGGGCTATATTTGGTATAATGACATTGGTATTTGCTATGTTAGGTAAAAAAGCGGCTATCTTAATCGGTGGCTTTAATTCTCTTCCAAAGACCGATCGAGAAATGTATGACACAAAACAAATGAGCAAGGATCAAATGTATTCATTGCTTTTATGGACAATAATCATGATAATGGGAGCATTGCTTTCGTATTTGTCGTCAGAATACATGGCGATTGCAGCATTGTTATTGTGGATTCTAGTTTTTATAAAAGATGTCCATATGGATACTGAAAAAGCGTTTGAAAAATATAAATTAAAATAAATTTAAAATAAAAACTAACTATCAATTGAACCGCTCACTGTCAAGTCAATGTTTTACGTTTATCAAATAATTCATTGAAGAAAGGGCGCAGCAGGGACTTTTAAACTGCTTCTACTGCAGCCTTTTCTTTTTTACGCATGACAAATAGCAGCTGTTGTTATTCATCTGCTGCATATTTCTGATTGAGCTAAAATTTTACTATACTGCAGCCTGGAATCAGGCTTTGATTTAAGATACGTATTAGGCGTATCTTAAAGCTCTATATACTACTCAATAAAAAATGTAAATGGAGTGTGAAATATATTGCTAAGAATTATTTTCCTCTCATTGACCCATACGTACGTGTCTCGTATACGGCTCTACAATTTATATTTCAACTTTTCTTAGATAATAATTTAAAGGATTGAGCAAACCAGCTCCGTTCTTTATTTTTGTTTCAAGCAGTGTAGGATTTAAAATGTAATTCACTACATCCATACTACATCTTTTGTACCAGCCTACACTTGGCGGTAAATACCCGTGGCTAGACTTTCACTAGCTAGATTAGCGCCATGCCTGGCACACAAAAAACACACCCTCTGGAGTTTTCCCAAAGGGTGTGTCCGTTACGTGCGTGAGAAGATTCGAACTCCCGACACCTTGGTCCGTAGCCAAGTGCTCTATCCAGCTGAGCTACACACACATATTCAGTTAATTGCCTGATTCGGCAAATGCCGGCGACCGGAATCGAACCGGTACGGGAGGTAAGTCCCGCAGGATTTTAAGTCCTGTGCGTCTGCCAGTTCCGCCACGCCGGCATTCTCATGATTGCTCATGGAAATGGGACCTATAGGGCTCGAACCTATGACCCTCTGCTTGTAAGGCAGATGCTCTCCCAGCTGAGCTAAGATCCCATACACAATGTAATAAAGATTATACAACTAATATGCTGGTTTGTAAAGCCTGTATTTGTTAATACAGAACGACCCGGATGGGATTCGAACCCACGACCTCCGCCGTGACAGGGCGGCGCTCTAACCAGCTGAGCCACCAGGCCAGATCATCAAATATTTAGTTCAGTGTTAGTGGACCTTCGGGGACTCGAACCCAGGACCGACCGGTTATGAGCCGGTTGCTCTAACCAACTGAGCTAAAGGTCCTAAACATTTTTAATCTGAAAACATATTAAATTGTATCAAAGCCGATGATCGGACTCGAACCGATAACCTGCTGATTACAAATCAGCTGCTCTGCCAATTGAGCCACATCGGCACTTAATGACCCCAACGAGATTCGAACTCGTGTTACCGCCGTGAAAGGGCGATGTCTTAACCGCTTGACCATGGGGCCAAAGCTCCCCGAGTAGGACTTGAACCTACGACCCAACGGTTAACAGCCGTTTGCTCTAC
>CAYOCB010000009.1:0-174636 GCA_964402355.1 uncultured Lacrimispora sp. | reverse complement strand
AAGACTAAATTCCAGTATGGATTAAGAGAGTGGAATTTACTTTTTCAATTTAGGAATTTTTTATATTCTAAAAAAAGTGTAGACAAATAATTTTTCCTGTGGTATTATAATTGAGCTGTCAGAAATGAAGCAGAAAAAAGGCCTATTGGTCAAGCGGTCAAGACGCCGCCCTCTCACGGCGGAAACCCGGGTTCGATTCCCGGATAGGTCATATAGTATCTACTGCCAAAGGTTCCCGTAAATTCTCCGGGAACCTTTTTTTGCATTCTAATTCCAGCCTTTTGGCAGAAAAGTCCTGGTATTTCGAATCATGCCAGCCAAAAGCTCTCTGGCCTTTACTTCCTTAATTTTTGCTTTTGTATTCGGGTCATTCATAAATGCCCGAAGGGCAGATTCAAAGTCACACGCAAGGGCAGCCCGCAGCGTATATTCATGATTTTCAATGTGCGGCTTTATAAGGGGAAGAATGGTTTCCGGTATAGTTCCAGCCGCTATGGGTTTTATGCTGTCTCTTGAAAATAAAGCATTTGTCTCTACCACAGCGTTTTTGGGAAGATTGGGAATCTGTCCCATGGCATTGGGAATATTTACGTTGCTTATGCTTCTTAACAGTCCGCAAAGGGATTTTATAATAAGTATGCCTTCTTCCCCGGACGGCTTAAGCTCTATCTGCTCTTCGCCTTTTGCCAGACGCTCGCTCCTTAACAGACGTCTTTTTAAATCTTCCTTTCTTTCTGCCACGGCTGTCAGCCTGAACATCCATTTTTTTACTGTTTCCGGATCCTTTAAGTACATATCTCCGGGCATAAATTCCGCCAGATGCCGGTCCCCGGCTGCCGCTATGTATCCATAATTTCTGAACAAGTCAAATTTGACCCGCTGGCCGTTTGAAAAGGATTTATTGAGCCAGCTGTTATCACCTTTTAAATATCCTGTTTCATAATGGGAGTCAATATAGTTCCTGTATACAGGGAATAAATCAATCCCTTTATAGGACGCTTCTGTAAACCAGGTAAAATGATTGATCCCCACTACATTCACCAAAATCTCACTTCTGTCGATCCCAGAAAGACCTGTGGTATCCTCCAGAATATTCCGAAGTATTTTCTGGGTTCCAAATACCTCATGGCAGCAGCCAAAGGCCTTAATTTGAGGAAATACGTGATACAGAGTCTTCACGCAGAGGCTCATGGGATTGGTATAATTTATGACCCACGCACCTGGTGAATAGTTCTTAACAGCTTCGGCAATCTCCACATACATGGGGATGGTCCGAAGTGCACGGACAATCCCTCCCGGACCTGTCGTGTCTCCTACCGACTGCCAGATATGAAAGGCTTCCGGGGCATGTACATCCGATTCCATCTCATCAAAGGTTCCGGGCAGAATGGACAGAATAACAAAGTCGGCTCCTGTTAACGCCTCCTTAAGCTCCCAAACTGCCTTATAGGACCACTTTCCTCTGGTATCCTCTCTCCCGGAAAGTCTGTTTCCTATTATTTCGTTCTGTCTGGCTGCCTGAAAATCAATATCATAAAGCGCAATGGAACCCGATAAGTCTGGTTCCATTGCCAGATCAGCCATAAGCCTTAAAGCCCAGCCTCTGGAACCGCCTCCGATATAGGCAATTTTGCAGTTGGTAATTTTAGAATCATGATATTCCATTTTAAAACTCCCCTTTTTTCCGGCTATACCAATTATGAGAAATACGCTTTGCGAGTTTCTCAAGTTATCGCGGCAGTCGCCAAATTCAAGCTGGCTTGTATTTGGCTCGTTGCTCACGTAAATGCAAAATGGTCCGCAGCAAGCTGCATCTGGGTACACATCAAAAGAAACGCTCCGGTGCCATGCAGATCATTTACACTGACAGGCCGTTTACAGTAATGCTCATAATCTCCTACCCCGGTGCCAACGCAGATATTGCCGATGATAATATCCTCCCCCTGCCAGCCAAGGCGGTCTATAATGCCCGTATAAGCTTTTTGGGCTGGCCGTAAATACTCTTTTTCCAAAAACCCTGAACGGACTGCCTTTAAAAGCGCAGCTGCAAAGAGGCAGGTACAGGAAGTTTCCAGCCAGTTTCCAGCCTGACCGCCTTTGTCTACAACCTGGTACCACAGCCCGGAATCATCCTGATACTTTTCTACTGCTTTTAAAAGCTCTGTCACCAGCCGGACCAGTTCTTTGCGGCCTTCATAATCCTTTGGCATACAATCCAGTTCATCTAAAACAGCCACCGGCACCCAGCCTATGGACCGGCCCCAGAATTCCGGTGACCGGCCGGTCTGAGGGTCGGCCCATGGCCTTTCCTTCCTGCTGTCCCAGGCATGATAAAAAAGGCCGGTGTTTTCATCCTTTGTCTTTTTCTCCATCAGAAGGGCCTGAAACGTACAGATGTCAAAGCAATCCGGACATTGAAAGGTCTTTCCATAAAGTGCGCTGAAGGGACCAGCCATATACAATCCGTCCAGCCACATCTGCTCCCGGCTTTTTTCTTTATGCCAGTATCCGCCCTCTTTGTTTTTCGGAAACTTCCGCAGAATATCCATCAAAGTATGGAGTGCTTTTTCATAACGTTCCCCGTGGGTTTCTTCGTAAAGCCTGTAAAGCAGGATACCTGGCTGGATATCATCCAGTTCTCCCGGATCATATGACCGGATCCTTCCTTCCGGGCTTATAAGGCTGTCAACCCATGCCTTTATATAATCCCTGTATTCTTTTTTATTGCAAATCCCATAAGCCTGTTCCATCCCTGACAGGAACACTCCCTGATGATAATGAAAATGCCCTTTTGGCGGCAGTTCCTCCGGTTCATATTTTCTCATTAAGGTATCACAGGCCGCCTGAGCGTACTGAATGGGAGTCCGTCCTTTATAAATATACTGTTTCATTTTTTTCTTCCTTTCCTGTCCATTATAAAAATGGCTCAATATCCTCATATTCCACCACCCAGTTTCCATCTTCCGGAAAGCCAGGCGTTTTTCTTATACAGCCCGGATACCCGGCCGTCATAATGGCGGCTGCCAGAAGCAGGGAACCATTTCCGGGAAGGTATAAGGGCAAGTCGTTTCTGGTTAACTGCATATTGTGGCCGTTTGGAAGGTAGTGGTTTTTAGGCGTATCCATTAAAAGAATCTTAACAGCAAGCTCCGGTTCATTTAAGCGCACTGCTGTCATGGCCATCATAGCAAAATCCCAGCCCCACAAAGTAGGATAATCCCAGCATTCAAGAATCTTTTCCAAGGTTCTTTTCATGACCTCAGGCTCTGTCCTGCCTCCATCAATCAGCCCAAAGGCACCGATCATGGACGGGTGGTCTTTGTGAAACCTTATAAAGGTTTCCGGGCAGTTTTCGTGAGCCATATACAATCCATTCTTAATAGTCAGGCGCGCCATATGACTGGAAATCTCCTCCCATTTTTCGTCCGGTTCTTTCTTTAAGCGTCTGGCCCATTCTGCTGCGATCTTCAGGGTAACATACCAGTATTCCAGTTCAAAGGCCGGATTTTTAGTCTCTGTCTCCTTGTGGCATTCCTGTACAGGAATAACCGGAGCACAGATATCATAGCAGCCTGTTTCCGGATTCAGCACCACGAAATCAGCCATAAATTCCGCTGTTTCCTTTACCAGAATCCAATATCTCTTTAAAAATTCCATGGAGTGATTCTGTTGATATGCCATTTCCAGCATATAAATGATGTGGGGCTGCTGCCAGACAAGGAGAGGAGCTACCGGAGATGGAGAATCCACGCCATGAAGGGCGGTCATTTTCGGCCATCTGGCTCCCTTATAGCCATTGCGGGAAGCATTTTCCCTGGCCTTAAGCAAATGATCTTTATACCAGGCCAGACTCCGCTCCATAATATCCGTATGATGCCAGAGCGGCAGCCAGGCACAGTGCCACAAATACATTTCTAAGTGCATTTTACCGTACCAGCTGTTACAGGTTAAGCCGGTCTCCTGGGGCGGAGCAGAACCGCCTGAGTTGACCGCCATAAGATATTGGGATAATATAATTCTGCGTTCCAGTTCAAAAGCTTCCTCAGCCGGGCTTCTGTTTAACCGTATGATTCCGCCCTCTTCCCAGAATTTTTGAAAGACCTGTCGGCTGTGCTCCAGTACCTCCATTACCGTAAATCCGGGTCCTTCCTGTGTAATGCCAAAGGAAACCGTCATTTCTAATTCATTGCCTTCTGCCAAAATCCGCAGACAATGAACCGGTAAATCCATCTCAACCTTTCCGGTGGTCTTAATCAGAATCTCATAACGGTCTCTGTCAAGGATTCTTGTCAGCAAAAGGCTCCCATCTTCCCTTGTGACACACTGGGTATGGTGTCTTTTGGGATGGCTCCAGTCAGATCCGGTGATTCCTGGTGATCCATAGGGAAAATCCATCCGGACCCCCAGCTTCTTTTCCTTTAAAGCCTTACCAGTTATCCGGAATGCCAGCACGTCATTGCCTGCATGGTCACAGGCCGTGATCACATGACAGGGAACTCCTTCCAGAGAAAAGCGGCTGTCAAGGATTCCTTCATACAGATCAAGCTCCTGGCATACCTGAGATATCATGGGTGCGCTTATTACCTTTTCTGTACTAAAAAAGCCGATTCTGGCCAGATTCAGCCTGTGGGGATTCTTACGCAGCCAGTCATAGACCGCTTCATTTCCCGGCTGTTTTTTTTGAGGATATTTTACCCTCCTGCCGCAGCAGTCGTATTCTGTCATGACCAGGTCATTAAGCGTATATGCGTATGTTCTCTCACTTACCGGCTCCGTATGCCAGCCCCATTGGGACATGGTGCACAAAGGCACGGTCCTGTATTCCTCATATAAAGTCTGCATCCCGGTTATATCGGCCGTAAATGCCAGTTCGCCGTTACCAACAGTCAGAGGCGAATCCGTCTTAATCCCGGTAAGAACCGGATTATGTAATCCAATCAGTTCCGTTCTGTCAATCTTCATAAGATCTCCTGTCTCTTTCCCTCATCCCTTTACAGCCCCAAGCATAACACCTTTTTGGAAAAATTTCTGCAAAAAGGGATAAATTATAATAATGGGGACGCTGCTTACTACAATCAGCGCATATTTGATCAGCTGCAGAACCTGGGGAGATTGAGCCGCTCCTATATCCTGCATCATCTCATTGGTCTGGCTCTCTACCAGAATATTGCGCAGAACAAGCTGCAGGGGATATTTGGAGGGAGTCCTTAAATAAATGGATGCATTAAACCATGCATTCCAATGGGATACTCCGTAATATAGAACCATAACTGCCAGAGTGGCTTTCACAAGCGGCAGCATGATATGGAACAGTATCTGTAAATGACCGGCTCCATCAATCTTTGCCGCTTCAGAAAGGGAATCCGGAACGGAAAGAAAAGCGCTTCTCATAATTATCAGATTAGAGGTGGAAATGGCCCCCGGAAGAATCAGGGACCAGATATTGTCTATCAATCCCAGATCTCTGACGTTTAAATAAACAGGTACCAGACCGCCGGAAAAATACATGGTAATAATTATCAGAATGGTAAGCGGCTTTCTGAGCATCAGTTCCTTCAGAGAAAGAACGTAAGCTCCAATCGTTGTCAGGGTCAGGTTTATAATAAGTCCTGCAAACAGAATGAACAAGGTATTGGCATAACCGGAAAGCACCAGCTTATTAGAAAATACAATCCAGTAGCCTTTGAGAGTTATCTCCTTTAATGGAACAAGAAGCATTCCCTGATGCCTGATCAGCTGGTCCGGATTGCTGACAGATGCCATTACCACATAGTAGAACGGATAGAGACATGCCGCTGCCAGCAATGTTAAAAAAATATAATTAAAAACTGTAAAAATCCTGTATCCGCTGCTTTTTTCTCTCATAAATCCCCCTGTTACCAAAGTCCCATGTCTGTCACTTTTCTGGTTATCCTGTTTGCCGCCAGAACAAGAAACAGGTTAATAACAGAATTAAACATTCCTACCGCAGCCGAAAAACTCCAGTTGGATTCCAGGAGACCTTTCCGGTATACATAGGAAGAAATCACGTCAGCCGTTTCATAGATTCCCGGATTATACAGCAATATGATCTTTTCATATCCCACGCTCATGACCGTACCGATTTTTAAAATAAACAGCATGACAATGGTCATCATAATAGCCGGAATGGTGACATGCAGAGTCTGCTTCCACCGGTTGGCCCCATCGATCCTTGCAGCATCATATAGCTCCTGGTCCACACCGGAAAGTGCGGAAATATAGATGATGGCACTCCAGCCAATGGTCTGCCACAGGCCGGAAAGCACATAGATGGGAACAAAATAATTCTTGTCAGACAACAGGGATACATTTGTGCCGGTCAGGCCCAGCCTGGAAAGTATCTGGGTAATAAAACCATTCTGATCAACAAACAGCCGTACCATACTGCAAATGACTACCATGGAAATGAAGTGGGGCAGATAAGAGAGAGTCTGGATAACTCCCTTGTATGTTCTGCACTTTACTTCATTTAACAGAAGTGCAAGGATAATGGGAGCCGGAAATGTCACAAGGATGCTGACAATGCTGATAGTCAGAGTGTTCTTGATCAGTCTGCCGAAATAGACAGAATGAAAGAACTGGACAAAATGATATAATCCGAAATTTCTTGCCCAGGGACTGCCGGTCACTCCCCTGGCCGGAGTAAAATCCTTAAACGCAATGATAAGTCCATACATTGGTTTATAGCAAAAGACCAGATAGTACAGCAGTACCGGCAGAAATAACAGGTAAGCAGCCCGGTTCTTTACCAGATCCCTTTTTAACCGTTTCCGGAAGGAAAGCTGCATGGCAGACCGTACTGCAGTCGTTTTCATAACTTTTTTTCCCACCGACATAGAATCCTCCATTCCTTATCTTGCATGATATTCGTCTACTGCTTCCTGAGTAATTTCTTTAACCCGGTCAATTCCCATGGAGCCTAAGGTCTTAAGATACTGGTCATAATTGTCAAGCGGCTCTTCACCACGAATAAACTTAATGGTCATTTCATCGCGGTATGTCTTTAATTCACTGACAAGACTGGTATATTCTCCGACCTTTTCCGCACTTATGGTAATTCTTGGAAGTTTATATTCCTTTGCATCATTATCTGACCAGTTTTTTAAAGCTTCCTTTTGTGCATCCTCTGAATAATACTGCAGCAGATAGTCCTTATCCTGAACAAAAGGCCCGTTGCCGTATGCCAGCTCATATTCAGAAAGCGCCTGCTGGGGAGACAATCCATCAGGATTATGCAGAACAAGATCGGTAAAGATCGGTTTTCCGTCTTTCATCTCATAACTCTTTCCTTCAATTCCAAAGTTATATAACATATGGCCTGCTTGCGTATAACCATAATTCAAGAACCTTGCAGCCGTCTCCTTATCCTTGCAGGAGGTGGTAATTACTGTGGTGCCTCCCACAACATCTGAATTATAATGACCATACATAGCCCTGTCTCCCTCTTCTGCCACCAGATTCCTGATTCCTGCCAGGGAATAACCGGCCTTATCTTTATTAGCTGCCAGCCATGTTCCCAGTATACTTCCGCAGGCACCTGACGATGCCCCTGCCTTTCCGGTCAGCATATTTGCCGTAATGGTTTCATTGTCAACGGTTGAAAAATTCTGGTCCAGCAGTCCCTCCGCATACAGCTTATGAAGCCATTCCAGTACCGCCTTATATTCTGTCTGGGCATATCCGATTCTTACCGTGCCATGATCCAGATAGATATCACGGGTTACAAGGCCAAAGGGAGATGTAATTAAGCCGCAGTCCAGTATAGACCCCAGAAAATCCGTATTGATACACAGCGGAATTTCCACACCCTTCTTTTCCTTAAAGGCTTTTAACATTTCATAGTATTGGTCTGCAGTCTGCGGCTTTTTAAGTCCCAGTTCTTCACACCAGTCATCCCGGATAATCAGCCCATACCCCGTCTTTAACAATTCATCTCCAAGAATGAAGGCAAATCCATAGATTTCTCCCTCCGGTGTTTTAACCTGTTTCAAAATTTCCGGATCTGCGCTGATGGCATTCCAGTAATCCGGGGCATTCTTTTTTACAAACTCCTCTGACATAGGATAAATAATACCGTCTGAAATGGCTTTTTCCTCACCGCCTGTATAATTCTTCTGGAAATTAAATCCCAGGATATCCGGCAGATCTCCGGAAGCAATGAGCAGATTCATGGCCTGACTGTTTTCTACGTGTACCATATCAAGCTTATATCCCGTATCCTTCTGAAGCTGCTGTCCCAAAGGCAGCTTTGCAAAGGAATCATACCGGTCGCTCCATGCGGATGCCAGCGTCATTCCATAGGTAAAGGTCCCCCCGGCTGCCGACGTTTCCCCGGACGCTGCCTTTTTTTCCCCGCCGCTGTCCGCCTGTCTGCTTCCTGCACAGCCGCTTACCAAACCAGCAGCTAAGACGCCTGCCGTCAGCAAGGCAGCCCCTTTCTTTAACCATGTTTTCTTTTTCATCAGAAATTCCTCCTCTTACCAATCGTTACAACCAACATGATAGACTAACAGCAGGACTTTTCAAACTGTCAAAATGATTAAACAAAGGACAAAATGAATAAAACCCAGGATTTTATACATTTTGTCCTTTAACTGCTTGTTCTTTTTACATTATTGTCCGTTTATATCCCTACCGCCGTTTGTAACTTACGGCATTTTTTCCCGTAATTTTCAGAAAATTCCGACGAAAAGTCCTGGTATTTGTAAAGCCGGTTTTCTCTGCTATCTCATCCACGGTCATGGCTGAGTTTTTCAAAAGAACCGTTGCCTGTTCAATTCGTACATGATTGATGAAATTCAACAGCCCGACTCCGGTCTGATCCCGGAATATCCTGGACAGATATCTTGGCGTGATTCCCATGCCCTGTGCAATGGCAGTAATATTCATATTGCAGTCCTTATAATTCTCCTGAACATAATTCTTAATGATTTCCGCCATTTTACAGGAATTTCTGCCGTCCGAATCCACCCCCCGGCAGATCTGCTTAAGGAAGCAGATAAACCGGGCTTGTAAGCCATTTAAGGAGTATTCGGTACGCAGATCCTGAAGAATCTGCTTAAGAGATTCCTCCGGAATCTCTTCATCCGGCATCATGCTCTGCAAAGCCAGAAGCAGATCATTGACCACGGACAGTATGTAGTAATGGATAAGCTGGAAAGTCTTTACCGTCTGTAAAAGCTCCCCGAACAATTCCTCTGTCAGCCTCATTCCCCGCTCAAAATCCGTCTCTGCCAATACTTCTTCAAAACGTCTGTTATAATATTTTAAGCGTTCCGCTGATGTAAAATCCATTTCCTGCAGGGATTCCACCGCAATGACTCCATAAGGTTCCACGAAATAACGGTATTCGTTGGCTACCTGTATCTTATCATATTCTTCATCAATGTATGAAAAGGGTTCAAATGGACTGCCCATCGTGACTGCCAGCTCCATTTTAAAATACTTCGGAAAGAAATCACAGATCCAGTTAAACCGGTTTCGGAATATTTCCTGCCACTGCGCAGTCCCGCTTTCCTTTTCCAGTACAAATAAGTAAACAATAAACATGTCATCTATCGTCTTCAGGTATAGATATGTGTCACCAAAAAGTTCATCAATGACATTATTAATGGAAAAAGCCAGAAGTTCGAAATCATCAGCAGCCGCACTTGCGGACTTCTCATCTTCTGTATCTAAATTCATGGTAACCAGGGCAAACTGCCGATCCTTTAAATCACGGCCCAGAATATCCCCTATTTCCGTATCCTTAAAAAAGCTTTTTCGTCCTTTGATGCCGGAAAGCAGAAACATCTCCCTGTCGTATTCCTTCCGGTCCTTTATGGAATCCTTCATGGATTTGTTTTCACGATAGAGCCTTAACAGGTTATTTTCCACTAGTGCAAATTCATTTACCCTGGCAGTCCGGTCTTTTATGGTAAGGGCTTCCATCATCTTTTTTACCGGACGGTAATTCCGCCGCTGCAGAAGAATCACTGAAGCGATGCCCATAAACAGCCCTGCCATTACGATAAGCAGATTTAAATTTCTGTTTCTGATCACATCATGCATATAAACTGCCTTGGGGGTTAAGATGACATAGTTCCATTTTGAAATCCGGGAAGATGTAAATGCTCCCACATAATCCTGCCCGCCTATATCCAGAGTAAAGTTTTTTTCCGTTTCGTTCCATTTTTCGTCAAGGGTCCTTAAGTTTACCGGCTTTCCATAGCTTCCGAGTATCCGGTTATCCCGGTCCAATATAAGAATGGTATTTTCTATATTGTCATTATTGAAAAGCGATTCGATAAAGGATGTGGGTATGGATACAAAAATAGTACACGGATCTGAATCACTGGTATAGAAACTTTTCGACGCATAGACAAGGTTTTCTCTTCCGCAGTTCTCATAGCTCAGTTCATCTGATATGAGGAACTCATTCTGGTATCCTGCTGTTCCTATGGCACGCCACTCTTCATAGGAAAGGGTTGTTTTTTTCTGGCTGTACAAAGTATTGTAAATAAACTCCATGCGGTTGGCTGTCGATGAGGTCAGGGCATATTCCTTGCCGGGTATAAAGAGCATAATGTCTATGTCCGGATTAGCTGCCACAAATGTCTTCAAGACAGAATAACATTTCTGCACCTGAGTGAGAAATTCCTTTTCACCGCCCCGGTTCAGGGCATAACTGTTAAACCGCTCATCAAGCTGGATATACCGTGATATCTCCTGCAGACCATTCAGCTTGAAATCAATATTATATTGTATATTTTTAAGCATAAAATCGTTTACCTGATTAATTTTTCGTTCTATCAGGTTCTTATTTATAAAAAAATTAATAACCGCACATAAAATCGGAATCATCAGAACAATGCAGCCCGAAATAATCCACTGGGAAAGTGCACTGCATCTCCAATTCTTATAAAAATGCTTTACCTTCAATCATGAACCCCCATTGCAAATTCCTGCACCCCTTCTTTTCTTATCTTTCAATGCCATAGGGAATCCGGCCTCCGGCATACAGATTAGCGGCATTACCGGTAAAAATAAGTCTCAATTCATTTTTTCCTTTTTTTAAGAGACCTCCCACAGAAAAACGATGCCTGTGAAAGAAGCCCACTCCGGCAAACTGTCCGTTGCAGTAACATTCTGCCATCTCTTCTCCTGATACTTCAAAAATCTCATCACCTTCTACATAGTCAGCTTCATAGATCATTTCATAGGTCTTCCGGTTTGGTTCACAAGATACAAGCTGGAACCGGCCGGAGAAATTTCCCAGGAAGGCCGGAGTCCTTTTTGAAGCCTTATATTCCCCTTCCCCATCAAACAGAATCAGCCGCGTTTCCCCCCTGTTTAAATGAACAAAAAACCGTGTTCCCCTCTTTTCTTCCCAGGATTCCGCCTGATCCAGTGAAAAATTCCATAAATTCAGGATAACAGGCACCCCTCTTTCCTGGACAGTCACGGCTGTATGTATTTCTTCCCTCCCTTCATTAAATATGAAATACAGAGAAATACCATCTTTGATCAGATGTTTAACCCGCAGGCCCGGACAGGGAATATCTGTCACAAAATCATGAGGCTTTAAATCTGTACAGTCCGTTATAACAGGAACACTTTTAAGAACCTTTCCATAATCCCTGCCTGTAACCTCAAGTACTGAGCTGTATTCCCAGCCATTCAATTGAAGCCTGCCATCCGTCACAGTACACCGCTCCAGCAGAGAAACAGGCAGATAATGAAATTCGATCTGTTTTTCATAGAGACAGGCTGTTTCCTTATAAGGCATATGGCCGCTCTCACACAGAACCGCCACTCTGGCACAATTTCCGGAATCTGTCATCAGACAGGATATCCTTTTCATATAATCGGAAAAAAGTTTATAATGGTCCCACCAGATGTTATTTGGTCCTACATCCGGCGGTCTTTCCTCCTTCCGCTTCCCGGCAATGCTGTAATAAAAAGCATGAGGTATATAAAGATTAACCCCTCGTACCCCCAGCCAGTCAATGTACCATTTCATATCCGCAGCCGTAAAATACCATGGGATTTTGTCCCGGCAGCAAACCCCAAAGCATTCATTGGAATTCCGCCTTCTCCCCAGATGGCACGCCATATCCGCGCTGCATTTTGCCTGGACGGAGTCTGGCTCCAGCACCCCTCCTGTTTCCGGAGCCACCCGCCTCATGATTAAATCTTGTCCCGGAATATGAAAATACATCTCTTCTTCTATATCATCACTCCGGGCCGGATGTCCCATAAGGCTGATGCGATGGGCCGTACACCATTCTGAAATCCTTTTATAAAAGACCTGGTTCAGCCGTTCCTTCACCAGCCGCTTATATAATTCAGTCGTATTATTTTCCTTATTATCAAACAAGGCAGCAAGATCCTGTAACGTTCCGCCTCTGGCCGTAATCTCCTCTGCAAGCCCCTCTGTCCAGGCAAAAAAGCCGTTTACATTGCGTCCCATAATACATGGCTCATCTGTAAAGAAACCA
This sequence comes from uncultured Lacrimispora sp., assembly GCA_964402355.1. Lineage (GTDB taxonomy): Bacteria > Bacillota > Clostridia > Lachnospirales > Lachnospiraceae > Lacrimispora. Next base: position 162,136 of record CAYOCB010000009.1, on the reverse strand, counting down.
ATGATAGTACTCCCAAAATATTCTCCCAGCTTCTCATAATAACGTTCATGAGTCAGCCGGATAAATGCCTCCACGGCCTGAGGATTCAGGATATCAGCAGAAAGCGGGGCGTCCTCTTCTTTGTCATCCTCCCCATAATGAATCCCCCTGATGGTTCCTTTGGTGAAATCCTCAATTAAATACCGGCCCTGCGGCAGGCAGGCTACAAGCTTACGGCCGCCGGGGCTGTGGGTAAGGGTGATCCCCCTGGATGCAAAGGCAGGATTTTCCTTTACTACTTCTCCATGGGCAGAACCAGACGGATACATTCCTTCGTCATAAAGCACCACACTCATTTCCAGTTCTGCCGCAGTCTCTGTAATATATCTTATAAAGGAAAAATACTCCTCTCCTAAATAATGAAGTTCCTTTGGAAGGCCAATTCTTGGATGGAGCACAAAGCCATGGACGCCTTTGCTTACAAAATCTTCAAGCTGTTTTTTAATGGTCTCCCTGTCCGGCTTATCATTAAAAAACCAGAACGGAACCGGTGTAAATTCCTTAGGCGGGTCCTTAAGTTCTTTGATCAGCTTGTTCATGTTCTTTTCCAATCCATCATCTCCTATCGTTTACTATAAGAATAATAAACTTTCTTTATTCTTACCAGTAAAAAATAGAATTCTTTTACATTTTGTCCGGATTTTTACATTCTGTCCCATACAAAAAAAGAACTCCTGAAAATATTTTTTCAGAAGTTCTTCCTTATTAAGTTTTAAGACAATGCCTTTCCCAGCTCCACGCAATCCGCCTCTGCGTTTGCATCCGGCGCATTGCTGCATATGACACTGTCATGAACCAATGCTGCTCCATCTCCTTTGCAGACTTTCTCCCAATTCCGCATCCATTCTCCGTCACCCCAGCCATAGGAACCAAACAGGGCAACCTTTTTTCCGCCAAGCCCGGATTCACAGCTTTGAAACATGGGTTCGAATTCGCTGTCTTCCAGTTCCTCGCAGCCCATTGACGGACAGCCGAATGCCACTCCATCATAATCATTAAGCTGATCTGCGTTAAATTCTGCCGCTGTGAACAAAAAAGCTTCCGCCCCGGCTGCTTTCGCACCTTCCAGGACCTTATTAGCCATGGCCTCTGTATTTCCTGTACCACTCCAATAAACAACCGCTACCTTACTCATCTTATCCATCCTCTTTCTTTTCTTTTATTTGTTCAGGCAGCTACGGTAAGCTGCCAGACAGTTCTGCCATTTTCCCAAAGGCGGGCATACACTGCTCTGCATTTCTGGTATCTGGCAAATACCCTGACTGCCTCACATTCGTTGCAGTACACCTTCCAGCAGCCCAGGCATTTGCAGTTCTTTCCTGCATTTTCTATGAAACCGGTCACATCCCCCAGGGGATAGCCCAGGAATATTCCGATTTCATGAGGAAAGGTCCTTTCCTGGCACAGCCGCTCTTTCAGCCTGTCAAGTACATGACCGGTTTCCATTTGCTCATAGCCATAGTTATTAAGGAATCTGCTTACACCCGGCTGGTTTAAGTCGGCCTGCAGATGGGTTTTTCTGTAAACATAAATGAGCGCCTTATTCCTGCGCCGGCACAACGCCAGCAAAGAAATTCCTTTCTCACCCAGCTGGCTGTTTAAGTCCGCCAGCTGTTTTTCCAGTTCTTCATCCGATGTGTAGGAATAATTGAACAGACTGGCTGTTTTTATTGATGCCAAAGTTGGGGAACAATATATAATCAGGTACCTTTCAAGTGACATATCCATACCTCCTCAGTCTTCATTTCCTTCCCATTGTTCCTTCAAAACAGCTGCCGCATTCCTGGTATGGCTATTGGTTAGTTTTGTCTAACTACTATATAAATATCATAGTTCACTTTATAAATCAATACTGCTTTTGCTTAATGGGAAATTTTCTTCTTTATGATAGTATCTGCAGCAATGGCATGGTTACTTTTCCAATTCTTGTCATAATTACTTCATTCATTTTATATATTCTTTAGAACCTGGTCAAAATTTCTTCACATTTTTCCAGTATAATTGTATCATAAACATAGAAAAATAAAAAAGCGGTCAGAGCGCTTGCATACATATGTTTTTACTAAGTCGGCGGAGTTGCCCTGAATGGCTTCTTTGCCGGCTCAACCTAATATCAGAAACCGGCATTCCTATGGAATGTTATGGAAACAGCATAAAGAAGAGGCAGCCGCATTCATATTCCTGATGCGGCTGCCTCTTCTTTAATGATATTCCTCCATGGCATGAATCATCTCCACCACAAAGGCATGGGCCGGTGCTGTAATGCCGCACCTGGCCGCAGCTCTTAACACAGAGCCGCTGATCGTATCGACTTCGGTCTTTCTTCCAGCTTTTAAATCTGCGCAGATGGATGTGATCCCATCCGGAGAATTTTCAGAAGTTTCTTTCACCTTTTTAAGTATTTCTTTTTCATCAAATGACAGTCCCAGTGCCCTGGCTACTTCCACAGCTTCCCCTATAAGCTGCTCTGCCAAACGAAAGGCATGGGCGCTTGACGATACATACCCCATTGTACACTGCAGGATGCCCGTAACCGCACTGAGTGATACATTCGTAAGCAGCTTTTCCCAGATCAGCTGCTGGATATTATCGTGAATCCTGGTATCGAATCCGCACTCATCCAGCGCTTCCTTTACCTGATTTGCCATCTGGTTCTCTCTTTTTACCAGCATGCCGATATTGGTCCGCCCCACCCCGCCGCGGCGTATCTTTCCGATTCCAAGGACTGCCCCATTGTCTTCTGTTGTACCAATGATTATATGCTCTTTCGGAACAAATTCCGATAAGATTTCTTCATGACCTGAGCCATTCTGCAGCGTCATAATATAAGTATCCTCCCCAATCAGGCAGGCATTTCCGCTTAAAGCATTTCTGGAATACAGGGCTTTTACAAACAGGATGACCAGATCCATATGTCCCAAAGCGGAGGTATCACAGACCGCCTGGGGAAAATATCTGTTTACCATCCCGTTTTCTTCAATCTCCAGACCGTTTTCATGAATGACTTCCACCACGTCCTCATTGGAATCTACCAGATACACCTCATGTTTTTGAGACAAATGCCCGCCGTATATGGAGCCCATAGCTCCAGCGCCGATTACTGCTATCTTCATTCTTTCCCTCCTAACTGGAAAATTCCTTAAGGCCCTCAATGGCATAAGCACGGATAGGACAGGAATCCAGTCCTTTAATAGGAAGAGCTGCATAGGACATAAAGAATACAGCCTGTGATAATTCTTCCAGATTCTTTAAGACCTCCAGAAATACTACATTTCCTTCCATCAGGACATCATGGAATGCACTGACGTCTTCATTATTGCTTTCAATGGATACGCCATCTCCGAAACCAACGCATTTTACCTTCTTTTCCTTAAGCCATTGTGCCGTTTCCCGGCAGATGAAGAGTCTCTTATCTTCCGCCGTGTTGCTTTTTTCAGTAAAAGGCGGAAGTTTAAATCCGGAATCCAGAATTACGATATCCCCTTCTTTAATCCTGTCTTTGCAAGCCTTCTCCAAATCTGCTCCTTTTATTTTTTCATTAGGCTGCATGTGCGTAATATTTACATAAAGCCCCCTCCCCATAAAGGCTGTAATCGGAAGAGATGCTACATCAGCCCAGTCGTCATTGTGATGATACGGGCACTCTACATGGGTTCCAAGATGGCTGGTCAGATCCATAATGGTATGGTAATCCGGAATGGGACCGCCGGTATTAAACCGGGTCAGCCCGCATCTTCTGGTTTCTGTTTTCGGATCCAGGACCTTTGTCAGATCGATCACCCGTAATTCTCCCATTTTAAATACACTCATAATAACCTCCTGTTTTGAATCATAATCTGATTTTTGAAAAATCAAAACAATCCCGGAAATAATGTCATCGGAACCGCAAGCCACATATCCGGGAATAAGATCAGCAATGCCAGCACTGTCAGGGAAGAAAGGAAGTACGGAAGCGCTCCCTTAAAGGCATCCTCTATGGTAATGCCGCTGATGGAAGAAGCAATCAAAAGGCATAGACCATACGGAGGGGTCACCAGTCCCAGAGCCAGTGTTACAACCACAATCAAACCCAGAATAATCGGGCTGATTCCTAACGTCATGGCGGAAGGAAGGATAATCGGTACAAACAGAATCATGGCAGGTACCGCATCCATGAAGGTACCTACAAACATGAAAAACCCAACCACTACAAGCAGAAATACAAGTCTTCCGCCCGGCATGGAGACAAAGAACTGCTGTACCATCACATTTAACTGGTAATAACTCAGCAATTCACCTAACGCATTGGCTGTAGCCAGCGCAAAAAGGGACAGGGAGGAAAGTTTCATTGTCTCGATCAGAATCCTGGGAAGGTTTTTGATTTTAATGGTCCTGTAGAAAAAGATTCCTACCACCAGCGCATACATGCATGCAAAGGCTGCTGACTCGGTGGGAGTAAACAGACCGGTTACGATGCCTCCGATCAAGATAACAGGAGTAAACAGCGCAGGCAGTGATACCAGAGTCAGACGCACCACTTCCTTTACCGGAACCTTTTCTCCTTTTGGGAAATTCTTTTTCTTAGAATAAAATTTCACAACGCCCATCATGGCAAAACCTAACAGGATTCCCGGAACGATCCCTGTCATGAACAATGCCCCTGTTCCTACATTGGCAATCCCTGCGTATACCACCATGGTAATACTGGGAGGAATGATGGAACCCAGTGTTGAAGAGGCAGCCGTAACTCCTACGGACGTTCCCTTGTCATATCCTTCCGATTCCATGGAAGGAATGAATATCTTACCTACACCGGCCGTATCCGCCTGAGAAGAACCGGATATTCCGGCAAAGATCATGGATACCAGAACATTGGCATAGGCAAGTCCCCCCCGGAGATGTCCCACACCTGCTGTACAGCATTTGATCAGCTTTTCTGTAATAGCTCCCTCATTCATAAGGTTTGCTGCCAGAATGAACAGAGGTACCGCTAAAAGTGTAAAACTGTTAAGACCGTTAAACATCTTGGAAAAAACCACTGTATTCGGAATCGTTTCCATAGACAGGATTCCGGTAAATGATACAATACCCAGCGCAAACGAAATCGGTACGCCGATGGCAACGAATATGATAAACATTGCGACCAGCAAAATTCCCATTACTGCATTTCCCCTTTCACCAGTATTTTTATATCCGCAGCAATCTGTGTCACAAGATACACGGCTGAGGTCGCCCCGCAAATGGGCAGGCATAACCAGGTAGGCCCTCTCTTGAATTTTGGTAAATTTACCCATGTATAATTCCAGAACTGTTTTGTGACCTTCCATCCGTAATAAACCATAAGGATAGAGAAAATCAGCATTATAATAGAAATAATTATGGACAAAAATGTTTTCCGCCTGACGTTTTTCATCATATCAGCAAGGGATGTAAATGCAAAATGCCTTTTTTCATAAACCATGGCTCCCGCACCCATGAATACCGCCCATATAAAGGAATACATGGAGACATCCTCTGTCCAGGTTGCTGCGATTCCTGCATAGCGGGATAACATCTGATATGCCACTGTCAGAAGGAATATCATTAAAAAGAATCCTCCGGCCGCAATCTGGGTCCTGTACATTGCTCCAACCAACTTTTTCATTCCATTCTCCTTTAAAAACCGGAGGCCGCCGGCTGGACGGCCTCCGTACATATTCTTATTCAGCCGCGGCCCGGATCATATCCAGGTATTGCTGCATGTTGTTGTCTGCCGCAAATTTATCCTGAATCGGGATTGCCAGGTCCTTAAATGCCTGAATATCAATATCCTTATTTTCTGTAACAATTGCTCCGTCAGCAATTACTTTTTTCTTGGATTCCTCAAACATCTTATACGTAACCGCCCGTTCTTCTGCTGTTGCTGCTTCGACTGCCTCATCGATCCACCCTTTCTGTTCATCGGTCAGGGAATCATAGAAGCTGCCGTTCATCAGAAGCAGACGGGTCGTATAATCGTGATGAGTCTCGCTGATATACTTGCCATTATCTGTTTTGTGATGTTCTTTCAGCATTAAATTCGTATAATCATTCTCAGCTCCGTCTACAACTCCCTGCTGCAGAGCCTGATATAACTCTCCCCATGCAACAGAGGTGGGAATTGCACCGCAGGCCTTAAAAAGCTCCTGCTGGACCTGGGAAGACTGGGTACGGATCTTCAGACCTTTTAAATCCTGTGGTGACTTTACCGGCTTATTGGCATATACATCACGTACCGAAGAAGTCCAATAGGACATAATGCGGAAATTGTTTCCGGTCTTTTCCTTCACCACTTCCTTCATGGCCGTTCCAAATTCGCCGTCCAGAGATTTTTCCCAATGGTCAAAGCTGTTAAACAGATACAGCAGGGAAAACATGTCCACTTCCGGAACACCGATGGAAGTCATAAAACCGGGAGAAGCGACCACCATGTTGGCAGCGCCCATCTGAAGTTTTTCAATAAGCTCGGATTCATTTTCTCCCAGAGTACCATGATGCAGGGTCACATGGATCTTGCCCCCGGATTTCTCCTCTACCACTTCTTTAAATTTAATGATACCGTAAGCATACGGATTTTCCAGTGAGGTCTGGTTGTGGGCTACGATCAGTTCCAGCTCTGGTTTTACATCCGTTGTCCCTCCCGCCGGCTGTGCTGTCGACTCAGCTTTTGTTTCCGGTGCTGCAGTGGTTCCCGGCGCCTGTTTCGCGCCTTGGGAACAGCCGGCTAAAGATCCAACGATCATTGCTCCTGCCAAAATACTTGCCATTGTTTTTTTCATACCTTTTTATCCCTTCTCAATTTTATTTTTACAGTCTTGACTGCAAATTTCATTATTTTAACAGATCCATTTTTACTTTAACCACTACTTTTCTTATAGTCTTTGATCCATCCCATTCAACCCCCGGACGGTGAATATCACCTGGAAAAAAAATATTGTAGCAGCCCGGCACAGCGTTTATAAAACTTTCGTTCTCTACATTTTCATAGAAAATCAGATCCCGTTCATCGATTCTTTCAGCCGCTTTATAAATACCTGTATCTGTAGTAAACCCCAGTTTTTCCTTTCCGGAAGCCAGGAACTGGACATCCGCAAATTTTTCATGAACCTCTGGACGTTTTTTATCCGCAGGCTCCGTGACCTCATCAAATACCTGTGCGTAAATATCTTTTCCCTGAATTTCATAAACCCCTGGTTCCATTTTTATAAAATCATTCTGTTTTAAATAATTAACAGCTGTCTGGATCGCCTCCGGATACCGGAAATAATCCAGTTCTTTATAAATTGATGAAGATATCATTTTATGTCCTCCTACATCTTTAAAATGGCCTCCCATTTTTCATCCAGGACCGGAATTCCATCTTTTTTGTTCTCCTTCCTGGTATTCAGTTCTATTTCACCGGGATAATACACTTTCCCGCCTTCCGTTATAGGGTCGGAGGACTTAATATCCGCTATCAATTCATTTACGATCCGGTCTGTCACCTGAGTCTCATTTCCCTTTGCAGGGTCAATGGCTATCATGATTTGGGAAAGGCCGACCTCATCCCCGAAAGTTCCTATTTCCGCCACAGAATTTGCATTGGTCAACACGGTTGATATCAAGTCCAGAAGAATGGAAATTCCGCTTCCTTTCCAATAGCCCATAGGAAGGACCCTCCAGGTCTTTTCAATGGCAGCCGGATCCGTGGTTAAGTTTCCTTCCCCGTCATAGCCTCCGTAAACAGGGAGCTGAATTCCCTTTAAACGGCATTCCTCGATCTTTCCATAAGAGAACTGGGAAACCGCACAGTCAACGATCACATGCTCCCCATTGCTCTTTGGCACTGCCAGTATGATTGGATTATTCCCGATTTTCCTGTCTTTTCCGCCCCAGGCAGGCATATTCGGCATGGTATTGGACCAGCAGATGCCGATGCAGCCGTTTTCAGCCGCCTGAAAGCCATAGCTGCCCCCCCGCATCCAATGGTTATTGTTTCCAAGAGCCACAATACCTATTCCGAATTCCTTTGCAAGCTCACATGCCCGATCCATGGCGTTTCTCGCATTTAAAGGACCGAAACCTCTGTGGCCATCCCAGCGTTCAAATGCTTTAAAGGACAGTTCACAGGTCGCCTGAACCCGTGGATCAATCTCTTTTTTATCCAGATATTCAATCACGCGTTCGAAACGGTTGATACCATGTGAATAGACTCCGTCCAAACTGTTCTGAGCAAAAACCGTGGCTGCATCCAAGGCATTCTTCTCTTCAAATCCTCTTTTTACAAGTACACGTTTGAACTCGCTTACCATATCCTCATATTTGATTCGTTTCATGGTCGCTCCTCTCTGATTATTTGCAATCGATTGTTATATGAATATTATCACATCAGTTCAATAAACGCAAGTAAAACATTGATTTTTTTAGTTATATATCCTAATTTCCTTTACAAGAAAGGGGTAAATACATCTTTTTTCACCATAAAATGCATCCGCTTTTTGTCTTATTTTGCAATCGATTGCTAAAAATAGTCAAAAAATATCAGGTACTTTTACGCTCAACAATTTCGGTAAACAGCATAGACTTATGGGATACAGACCTGCCAGCCAATGCATCCATCAGCGTTCTGGCTACCGTAACGCTTAATTCTTTCAGCTGGTTATCCAGAGAGGTAAGCGTGGGCCTGGATATCTCTCCAAATACTTCATTATTGATGCCAATGACCGCCACCTGATCCGGAATCTTGATCCCGCAGTCATAGAGAGCCTGAATCCCGCCCACTGCAGCCATATCTACGGAATAAATAATCCCTTCTACACCCGGATGTTCCTTTAAGATCCTGTAAGTTGCTTCCCTTCCGCCGGATAGACCCCTGCCCTCTGATTCGTATAGCCAGAGCTCACCGCCGTAGCCGTTTTTTCTCATACCATCAGCAAATCCCTGCTGCTTATTATGGTTGGACGGAGTATGGGAATCCAGTACAAAAGCCAGTTTTTTTCTACCCTTTCCTGCAAGAAGATCCACGCACTGTTCCACACCTCCCTGCTCGTCTACCAGGATTCCATATACATTCGGCAGGTCCAGAAAACCGTTGGCAATCACGACCGGAACATTGGACAGGTGTTCCATTATGCTCTGCTTCACCTTTTCGGTTCCAAATACGGACCCCATGAGAACAACTCCCTCTACTCTTCTCTGTTCCAGGATTTTTATATACTCCGCCTGTTTTTCATCCCCGGAACCCGTACTCATGGTAATACAGCAGTATCCCTGTTTCGTCATCTCCTGTTCTACAATATATGCACTGTCTATATGATGGCTTACACGGATATCCACCATCAGGATTCCAATGATCCTGGATGCCTGCTTCACCAGTCCTCTGGCTGCTTCATTGGGTGAGTAGTTATATTTTTCCAGAAGTTCTTTTATCCGGGTGCGGGTCTCCTCTTTAATTCCTGGTTTGTTGTTAATCACTCTGGATACGGTACTCGCCGCTACTCCGGCTTCTTTGGCAATATCATAAATCGTCATGCGTTCCCCTCCTGTTCCTCAGTCTGCTTTTGGATTCGGCATTTTATGCTATGGTACAGTATAGCATAAAAATACTGGGATGATAATATGGATTTTATTTATATCTATTATTAAATCTAAGCGGAAACGCCTTGTACAGGATCAGCCCCTGAATTATAAACGGTGCGGTCTATCTGGTTTCAACTAATTGTTTTCTAGAATACAGAAATTTTTATAATGACAGAACATACCCGTATTTTATGAATGTATCAGAATCGATCGATATCGACGATGACTCTCAGTTTAGAATAGCAGTGTTATTATTGCTTGATGGCATTATTTATCAAAAACCAGAAATTTAGAAAGATTAGTTAGGTGAAGAATAGTAGTTACATTTATACGTATACTATGACAAAATAAGTTAAAGGAGGCTGCTTTATGGAATTAAAGCAAATAAGTGAGAATGAATTTCAGGTATCAATAAGCGCAGAGGATTTACATGAATTTCAAAATCAACTAAGAGATAACCCAAATAATGATATTTATTTTCTTGGCTGTAAAGTTGAATGTAATTGGTTAATATATTTTATAGATACCCTGATAAGTCTTTTGATGTTCTATGGAGCGATTTATATTTTTACTATTAGAACAATAGAATATGAGACAATAGATCCGAAAGGTGCTTCTGGTTATAAGACAAATGCCTTGGTACTTCATCCCAGCATTTTTAAGTCTTCCATAATTAAAAATCAAAAATATCCTATTTTAGCTTACCATCATGGTACTCAGCTTATGAGAAAATATGCACCTTCAAATTTTAAAGATAATATTTTATTTAAAGATATAAGTGTCTCGATTGGTATTTTGGATCAAATTATTTTTGCCTTCATTGCCGGACTTAAAGGATATATAGTAGTAATGCCGGATTACCAAGGGATGAATTCAGATGAGAGCTTGGTTCAACCATATATAGTTTCAAAATGCCTTGGACGATGTGGTGCTGATGCCATAGCACATCTTATTTCTATTAAATATTTTAAAGAAAAATGGAATGGACAACTTTTTGTAACAGGTTATTCCGAAGGCGGTTATGCTGCTATGGCTGTTTCAAAAGAACTGCAACAGAATTATTCCCAATTTAAGGTGACTGCATCTGCACCTGCAGCGGGACCATACAGTCTTTCTGATAGCATGAGACTTCTTATGCTAAGGGACGAATTATATGAAGATGGTTACTATTTGCCCATGATACTGCGTGCATATAATCAGGTATATGGTGATATATTCTCGAAAGAAAAAGTGCTTAATGAAGAGTATCAACGGCTGTATGAACTTGTAGATGGTACTCATTCCCCGGAAGAAGTTAATGAGGCAATGAAAAATAACGAAGGTATATTAATACCCAAAAATGTAATGTCACAAGAGTTGATAAAAGAACTTTCGAATACGAACAGTAAAGTATGTGAGTATCTGAACGATAATGATCTTATCAGTTGGAAGCCGGAAATGCCAATGAGATTATACCATAATTTAAGAGATGACAGAGTTCCGTATTCAAATGCAGAAATAGCAGCTAAAGCATTCCAGGGAGAAGGAAGCAATGTTGCTGTCATAGAGGGATGTTCAATGCCTTTTTCGAAGTGTGAACATGTCAATGGCTTTATCCCATATTTGTTGAATTCTATAGCTTGGTTTGATAGCTATCAATATGATAGTAAAATAAATATGGTAAAAAGCGGGGGATTTTTATTGACGGGCTGTTCAATTAAATCAACTAATAAAAAATTTGAACTGCGATATCAATTTGATGGTGATCTGGTGATTTATCACTTAAAAACAGGAGAAAAAAAGTGGAATTGGAATACGAGATGTGAATCTCCATATTTGTGTTTATTAAAAGATGACGGTAATTTTTTAGCATATGATACCAATTACAACGAAATTAAGAGTACGAATAAGACGTCTAAAAAAGGTGAGTGCAGACTTATTATGGAAGATAATGGAAAAGCTATAATTTATGATAAAGATAATGGGATTGTCTGTACGTTAAATGAATGACATATACCCATGATCGAACCACTTGCCTGCGTCCGTGAAAACTCTGTTTCCCGGAAGACAATGTATTTTCACATACCCTTCATGATAGGCTCTCCAAATATATACTCACGCCACTGATGCCCTGTCTTCTAAAAGTGTGGATATATTTAAAAAGGCGGCAACCATTTGACAACATTCTGAAAATAGTTGTCAAATGGTTACCGCCACTCACCTTTTTTGTTAATTATGTTCTTACAAATCCCTATTTGCCTTGATTTACAAAGCAGTCAAAACGGATATTCGCAATCCGCTTCGCTACTTGCTCACAGCGTGCCCCGCTCCATCGGCATAACCTTATTACCACTTCCTTGATAAGGTTAAATTAATATGTAAATAACTGTACCCAGTATTGTGTTCCGGAACTATTCTGCAGATTGCCCACGCCGATATGTGTATAATTCTTATTTAAAATATTAGCTCTGTGTCCGGGGCTGTTCATCCATGCATTCATTACTTCTTCCGGAGTTCTCTGTCCCCATGCAATATTTTCGCCTGCACCGCGATAGTTCACACCCTGTTCGGTTAATGCAGTATAGAATGCGCTGCCATTAGGACGTGTATGGTCGAAATTTGACTGTATTTCATTAGCTCTTACCATTGCTGCTTTTTCTACTACTGTATCAACCGTCAAAGGTGCAAGGCCTTGCTTTGCCCTTTCTGCATTCACAAGATCTACCACCTGCTGTGCGAAAGAGGATTTATCATTATTTGTGCTTGAGTTGGTATTTGTGTTTGTGTTAGTATTTGTATTAGTATTGGTGTTAGTATTTGTATTGGTATCTGTGCTTGTGTTAGTATCTGTGTTTGTGTTGGTATCTGTGTTTGTGTTGGTATCTGTGTTTGTGTTGGTATCTGTATTGGTGTTGGTATTTGTATTACAGTTGGTATTCGTATTACAGTTAGTATTCGGTTTACAGTTAGTTTTCGTATTACAGTTAGTATTCTTAGTTGCATTATTTAATGCTGCGGAACAACTTTGACCGGGAAGATTCTTTATCCAGTCTAAACAACTTTCATTAATACCACATTGCTGTAATCTTGACTTTAAATCATTAAAATTACAGTTTCCGTAAACTGTTACAACATTTGATCTTCCATAACATTGGTTATAGGATCTTGTCACTGCTGCATTTGCAGTTAATGGCACCATATTTACTGCTATGGTAAGTGCTGTTATTCCAATTGCTGCTATTCTCTTCATTCTTTTTCTCCTTTTGAAATGTTACAGTAATGTTACAATTGTGTTACAACCATATAATACCACTCCTGCTTATAACTTACTAGTGGAAATGTATGGGAAATGTATTAAGATTTTCATAATAAAAACGGAATGTAAAGTCAATATCTGTCCAGACATTAACTTTACATTCCGTTTTCGCATAAATGATTAGTGACAATATTTAATGAAACATCGGGGTCGATAAATAACGGTCACCGGAATCCGGTAACAGCACCACAATGGTTTTCCCCTTGTTTTCCGGTCTTTCCGCCAGTGTTCTGGCAGCTCTTAAAGCCGCACCGGAAGATATTCCGACTAAAATCCCTTCTGTAACTGCAAACGTTTTGCCCTCTTTAAATGCCTCTTCATTCTCAATGGTGATTACCTCATCATAAACCGCAGTATCCAGCACATCAGGGACAAAACCGGCACCAATCCCCTGAATTTTATGAGGTCCGGGTCTGCCTCCGGACAGTACCGGGCTGCCTGCAGGCTCTACCGCTGCAATCCAGATATCTTGTTTCTTTTCCTTTAAAAACTCTCCGACGCCTGTAATGGTTCCTCCTGTCCCTATACCTGCAACAAAAATATCCACTCTCCCGCCGGTCTGTTCCCATATCTCCGGACCGGTAGTCTCTTTGTGCACTTTCGGATTCGCAGGGTTTACAAACTGCCCTAATATAACAGAACCAGGTATGCCGGCCTTCAGCTCTTCTGACTTTTCAATGGCACCTTTCATACCTTTTGATCCCTCGGTCAGCACCAGTTTGGCACCATAGGCTTTTAAAAGGGTTCTTCTTTCAACACTCATGGTATCAGGCAGGGTCAGAATGGTTTTGTATCCTTTCGCTGCCGCCACTGCTGCCAGACCGATTCCCGTATTACCCGATGTTGGTTCTATGATCGTTGCTCCAGGTTTTAAAATACCTTTTTCTTCTGCATCTTCAATCATCGCCAGTGCAATTCTGTCCTTTACGGATCCGGCCGGATTTAAGTACTCCAGTTTAGCCAGAAGTGTAACACCTGTAATTCCTTCTTTCGCACTGTAACGGTTTAACCTGAGCATTGGTGTATTGCCGATAAGCTCTGCGGCACTTTCCTTGATTGTTCTCATATTTATTACCTCCAATATACTTCCCCATTAACTCAATATGTTTATATGTTATACTTATATTAATACCTTTCAACCAATATGTCAATGCTTTTTCACTATATTTTATCAAATTATCCTGTTACTTCCCCATTAGAAACCATTTTCCGGTCAGAGTACTCTTTCCTCGTATTTTTTCAATTCAGCTATATACTTCCCACCAAGAATACTTAAGGGCATCCTCTCCTTTTTTATATAACCGATTCTCATCTTGCCGCTGGTATTAAGAGGAATTGCCCTGTATTCTTCTCCATTCAGATCCTCGCATATAATTCCGGAGCACAGGGTATACCCATTCAATCCCACCATGAGATTCAAAAGGGTAGCCCTGTCATCTGCCTTTATGATCTGCTTATACTCAAAGGTACTGAATACTTCCTCTGCCAGATAGAAAGAATTGTTTTCTCCCTGTTCAAACGACAGGCAGGGATAGTTTTTCAGATCTTCAAATTCAATCAGCTTTTTTTCCGCCAGAGGATTGTCCTTCCACAGATATACAAAGATACCGCACCGGAATAATTCCACAAATTCCAGTTCATTGTCATTTAAAATTTTTCTAATCGCATTCTGGTTAAAATCATTTATATACAGGATTCCCAGTTCACTTTTCTGGTTTTTCACATTTTCAATCACTTCAAAGGTTTTTGTTTCATGGACTGCAAATTCATAATCATCCATCCCGAATTCTTTTGCCAATTCAATAAAAGCCTGAACAGCAAACGTATAGTGCTGCATGGATACACTGAATTTTTTCTTAAATCTCTCTCTTTTTACAAACCGTTCTTCCATAAGCCGGTACTGCTCCAGCATCTGCCTTGCATATCCCAGGAATTCTTCCCCTTCCGGAGTAATCCGGATTCCCCGGTTGGTACGGATAAATAATTTTAAACCGATTTCCTCTTCCAGATCACGAATGGTACTGGATAAGCTCGGCTGCGTAATAAACAGTTCAGAAGCTGCCTTGTTCATGGATTTCTGATTTGCAATACATATAGCATAGCGTAGCTGCTGTAATGTCATGATTTCCTCCTGACTTCATTTTATTCAGCTATGACAGCGAATAGCTGCCATTGAATTATGGCAGCCCGTTTCCTGTTATTCATAAGTTTACTGTACCGACTTAAATGCTTCCTCCAGATCCTCTATGATATCAGCTGAATGCTCAGTACCAATGGATAACCGGATGGTATTGGGGTAGATTCCGGAGGCTGATAATTCTTCTTCCGTCATCTGTGAATGGGTGGTAGACGCCGGATGGATTACCAGGGATTTTACGTCTGCTACATTAGCTAGCAGGGAAAACAGCTCCAGCTGGTCAATAAAGTCTTTTGCCTTCCGGGCATCTCCCTTGATCTCAAAGGTAAAAATGGAACCTCCGCCATTGGGGAAATACCTTCTGTACAATGCCTTCTGTTCCGGGTCATCTGAAACAGATGGATGATGAACTCTTTCTACCTGGGGATGATTCTTTAAAAAGTCAACGACCTTCAATGCATTCTCTACGTGACGTTCTACGCGAAGAGATAAGGTTTCCAGTCCCTGTAAGAAAAAGAACGCATGGAATGGGGATAAGACCGCTCCAGTATCACGAAGTAAGATGGCCCGGATCCTGGTTACATAAGCCGCAGTTTTTGCTGCCTTGGTAAAACTGATTCCATGGTAGCTTGGATTGGGCTCTGTAAGGGATGGGAACTTACCGGAAGCCTCCCAGTCAAACTTACCGCTGTCTATGATCACGCCTCCGATGGCTGTCCCATGGCCGCCGATAAATTTTGTTGCGGAATGGACAACAATATCAGCACCCCATTCGATTGGTCTTACTAAATAAGGGGTTGCAAACGTATTATCAACTATCAGCGGTATTTTATGAGCATGGGCAATGCCTGCAATCTTTTCAATATCTACCACATCGGAATTGGGATTCCCCAGTGTCTCGATAAATATAAGCTTCGTATTATCCTGAATGGCATGATTGATCCCGTCATAGTCAAAAGGATCTGTAAAAGTTGTTTGAATGCCATACTCAGACAGTGTATGCTCCAATAAGTTATAGGTTCCGCCATAGATATTTTGGGCAGCCACTACATGGTCGCCCATTTTGGCTATATTTTCTATGGAATAAGCAACTGCGGCTGCTCCTGAAGCCACGGCCAGGGCTGCGGCTCCGCCTTCTAAAGCTGCAATCCTCTGTTCAAAAACATCCTGCGTAGGATTCGTCAGCCTTCCATAAATATTACCTGCGTCTGTCAGGTCAAATCTGGCAGCAGCATGATCGCTGTTATGAAACACATAGGATGAAGTCTGATAAATAGGAACCGCTCTCGCATCGGTAACGGAATCTGCCTGTTCCTGTCCCACATGCAATTGTAATGTTTCAAATTTTAAATTTCTTTCTGCTCTTGTCTTCTTAACCATAATGATCTCCTCCTGGTTTTGTACTCATTATTGTTTCATTTCTGCTTAATTCGTATTATATCTGGTTTTAAAATTAAGTGTTAATATTTATAAGTACTATCTGGTTATAGACAAAATTTATAACAAATCAGGAGAAGGCGAAGTCAATAGAAATCTCCATTCAGGCAAGAAGCTTTTCCAGTTCATCCTTTAACAGCTCTTTCATGCGTTCCAGTTCCTGCTTATCAGGACGGTATATCTCATTGTACAGTTCTTCCTTAGGCAGCTTCCAAACCGGTCCGGGCGTTGGCGTATCTCCTTCCTTCCTTGGAAAAAAGTGCCAGTGCATATGTAAAAAATCTCCGACGCCTAACAGCTCATAGTTCAGTTTATCCGGCTTAAATGCATGATATACGGCCTCCGCTGCCAATGACATTTCCTGAAGAAATTTATTCCTGAAATCCTTTTCTAAAAAATGCAGCTCTGCTGCATGTTCTTTGCATAAAAAGAGTGTATAGCCCTTAAACCGCTGATAATCTCCAAGTACCACATAACCGGTTTCCAGTTCTTTTACGAAAAAAGGATTTTTTCCTTCCTTCGTGATTTTTATCCTGTCACATACTCCACACATAGTTTCTCCTTATTGTTTATTTTCTGATTTCCATTATACACCACGGTACGGCGGATTTCACGAATATTTTGAATCCAGCCATATCCATCATATCTCTTCTGCTGCCGAATATATATATAAGTAAAGAATGTGAATGGGAAAACTGCCTATGAATGAACATTTTCCATTTGTGAATGCACCTCTTCCATATAAATATGACGCACTGGAGCCTTATATCACTACGCAGACCCTGTATCTGCATCATGACAGAATTCAGCAGAAGGATGTGCAGATGCTCAATGAAATTCTGAAAGATTATCCCGAACTGCAAAACCTGTCACTGGAAGAACTGCTCTCTGATCCTGGCAGCCTGCCGGAAGAAATCCGGCAATCCATTATCGATTACGGCGGTGGTGCTTACAGCCATCTATTATATTTTAACGGCATGACAAATTCCATGACACGTTTCCAGGCGGATACGCTGTACCCTGCAATATTACGTGACTTCGGCAATGTTGAAAATCTATTCAGTGAATTTAAAATTGCGGCATTGTCGGTATTTGGTTCCGGGAATGCATGGCTGGTCACTGATCCGGATGGCAGGCTTATAATCATAACAGCCCCCAATCAGGATACTCCTCTTTTACAGAATCTTTGTCCCATCGCTGTCATTGACGTATGGGAACATGCCTATTATTTAAAAAATTATAATGACCGCTCAGCATACATTGAGGACTGGTTCCATGTTATAAGCTGGGAAATAGCAGACGAACTTTACAGGAAATGCCTCCATGCTCAATCATAATCAAACATTTAATTAAAATAAACCTTCAAACTGCTGCAATCAATTGTTTGAAGGTTTATTTACATACTTTATTTTTCTTCTAAAGACAGCATGAGCTCCTGATTGTGCTGCATCATCTCAGCTATCAGTGCTTTTTCTTCTTCGGTAAATACCCTCTCGGTTCTTTCTGTTTTTGTATTCTGCATTCTTAAATCGCCGGTATAAAATCCGTTTGCTATTATATAAACTCCGTTTTCCACACCCTCAAATGTGAAATTATAAACCATATCGTTATATTCTATCATTTCAACGCTCACAACTTCGGAAAGGCTTCCGTCAGCAAGATTTAACTGATCGCCTGCTTTAATCCGGCTTGCCCTTATGCATTTTCCCTCACACATCATCGGGTGCCCGCCCGATACCTTTATCTCACCGCCATTCTGGGTCTTTATCAGATAAATTTCTGTATCAAATCCGGTAAGCACATTATCCACTGTTAACACCTGGCCGTCAAAACCAAGCAGCTGATCACCGATTTTTATATTGCCGGCATATTTTTCCGATTTGTCTGCAAGCATTATCCTGACATCTTTCCCAAAGCATCCCCAATAGATTGTTATCGGCGGAATATAAATAACATTTGTCCCTTTCTCATATTTATAATAATCAGCTCCATATTTAGCCAAATCCTCTTTCGAAAGACTTTTAATAGTAATTTGATCTTCAGTCTTAAACCCCAGCTGATCTATACAACAATATGTGAAGACCCCCACAAGATAAACAGTTTTTGGATCTCCGTTTTGTATACCTTCTACATCGGTATGCCAATCATAAACACTCCGGCCGCCATCCGGAATTTTAATATCAAAGGTTACCGGTGTCTGAAGACTTTTTACATATTTACCGTTTTGGAAACACCCCTTCAGCTTATCATATAAAACTTTATCATCTGTTATATCACTTCGGTAGGTAAATACCTGCTGTTTATATTCATAAGTTGCCTGCGAACGGGACAAAGCTTCATCCTCCGTCGGTGCAAGGAGCTCTAATGGCTCAACATTATAATCATATATGATCTTACCGCTTATAGGCATAAGTAAATGAACCTTACCGTTTGAAAACGTATTGTTTAAAAAATCATCTCCTTTATAATCGGCATCTTTATATATGGGCTGCTCACTCAACCTGCCATATAGCATCATGATTTCATTTGATATTTTGTGCTTATCATTTTTAGGTGCAGGGTCATCTATTTTTATATCAGCTATTGCAGGATATTCCACATTACCCAGATCTACTTGATTTTTAACTATTTTTTTACATAACTTATTTTCAGGATCTACTCCGGTAAGTTCAACGCTTACGCAATAACTTTTATTATTGATATCAGATAATTTTTCCGGATTGCTATGCACCTTGCCCTCAAACTTGTTTGTTGCTTCTATCACCTTACTGATTCTAATCAGATACCGGGGAGAGTAAATATCTTTAATCTTTGTCAATACCGTCACACCGAGCCATTCAGCGGCTGGTTCTTCACATTCCACTTTCGTTGTGGCATCTGTGAATACACAGCTGACAGGCGCCTCCAATTGTACTACAGAGTCCTCGTTATTCTCTTCCTGTGATAGATAATTTACCCTGATTTTTCCAACACCTCCGGTAAAGGTTTCATTCGGATCATCCAAATGTTCCAGTGAAGCTTCCCTTGCATTCAAATAGCTTTGATACAACGCAGGAAACCTGGTTTTCATATTTTCTTCTCCGCCGTATTCCTCAAATAGATATGCACAGTCATCATCCTTTGCAAAATTAAAGGTATACTCACCTTTATATTCCTCCAATTTTTCTTTAAATAATTGTAAAGACATATTTACGCCACCTTTCAAGAATTAATTTCATTATTTATATTAATCGTGATTTCTCCGTTACTTCCGCCTTCTCCGTCATTTCCCCCGCTCCCACTTTTTCCGTCGGAACCGTCTTTAGCCCAGTTCTGGCCATCTCCATTCTTACCGCCCATTCCTCCCTTGCCTGCTTTTCCTCCGTTTCCGCCTTTGCCTCCTTTTCCTCCATAGGAAATATTATCATCGCAAGGCGTATCATCCATTGACAGTACGATGACCTTAGCATGATTATCATCCTGTGTATAGGTCACCTCAACCACAGGCGCAGGCGTACCATTTCCGCCATCTCCGCCGTTCCCCCCATCTCCGCCGTTTCCGCCGTTTCCACCTGTTCCCCGGCCTGTATCAGAGACAGCTGCATCGCCCCCGCTTCCGCCGTCTCCGCCGTCTATGCCGTCCCCTCCGTTTCCCCCATTCCCGCCGAGACTCTTGATATGCACATCATTTAACAACTTGTGGATAATAATTCTGACATCTGCAGCATCTGCAGATGCGTCTTTGCCGCATTTCCCAGAATCACCGTTATCTCCATCCGGTGTCTGAATCAGGAATTCATATTTTTTTTCAGAAAACTCTTTTTTCGTATTCTCCAGTTCTTCTATCTCAAGCTCAAAATCGCCTGTAAACAGAAAATATGCATCTGCTGACATCCTGACTTTTCTATAGTGCTTTTTCCCTCCGGGTTTAAACTTTACTTCATTGGAAACATTAAAATCCACAACTTCCGTCATTTTGTCTTTTTCCATAATATACCGCCTTTCTATACATCAAATATCCATAAATTTTTATCAGGAAATATCCCGAACAGCTTTCCGTCATTATTTACCCCAAGCCACGAACGGTTTCCGCTTTTGATCATCGGCGGACAAAAATCATCTGCTGATTCCTGGGTCTTTACATCTGTAAGCGTGCAGCCCGTCATGATGTAAAGCTTATTGACGGTCTTTATAAAGCTTACGTACCGGCTGTTTTCGCCGGCCTCTTTCTTGAACAGCACATCCTGCATGGATTCCGAGCAGTCATAAACATATATGCAATTGTCTTCACAGAGCATAACGGCATAGTGCCTGTCCTTAAAAAAGCAGTAATCCCCGCTTATTACTTTTCTGCCTCCATAAGCAAATATGACAGACGTTTTGACATTCCATTTGCCATCCTCGCCGCAGCTGGCCAGAGACATTCCATTGGGAATCGTTTGGGCATATACTCTGCTGTTTTCAGAAAAGGCAAAGCTGCCGATATCGGAATTACATGACTGGTATGCCGGGGCATATGTCCACATTGATCCGGTAAAATCATATTTGGTGATATACAGTCTCTTTCCGCCCGTTCCTTCTTTGCCCATGGCATAAAGGGTATCATGATCCTGGGCTGCTGCGAAACAAATAAACGAATCTCTGGCTTCAATGTTTTGTGAATGCTGCCTCCAGCTAACGCCATCCGTGCTCTTGTAAAGAACAGGGTGTACATAACAGTAATAGATCTCTTTGTATACAAAGATGGGACTGTTATAGCTGGTATTTCCATACACATCACCTGCAAAATACCCGTTTACCTCTCCGTTTTTTTTCCAGTACGTCTGAGTAAGCACTACTTTTTCCGTAGTTGAATTTGGCTTTTTGTCTATAAAACCATTGGCTCGCATCGTATAGACTGCCGCTTTCTCACCCGGATCTGTCTGTGGATACACCACTGCGCTGCTGCCGGAAACTACATCTTTGTCTTTGTTAAGATTATCTATCTGGAAACTGGAAACAGACCGTAATGTCCATTTAAGATTTACTGCTTCGCCCTGTGCAAAATAATATCTGTCTGCAGCAAACGAAATAATCTGCGGCGGTTCAACATCTATCAATGCCTGAATCCGGTCATTCATCCCGCTTTGGTTAAATACCTCAAGCGTAAATAACGAAGGCCTGTCAATCTCTGCCGTATACGGTGAACGTGCAGTATCTGCAATTACACCATCCTGGGACAGCCTTTTATCAATGGCGTCGCCCTCGCATTCATAAAAGACATCGACCCTGGAGCCAAGAGGAACCGGAGAAGCTGCAAAGGTCAGGGATTTTGCCCAGGGGGTATAGTCTGCCTTTGTGCTGATGGTATAAGCCTGATCTTCTATACCTGAAAACTGGCTGACAGCAATCTTCAGTGTGGCAATATCATTTTTTTTAGTATCAGAAATAAATTTTTCCGTCGATGCACAAAAATAGAAATCAGGATCCAGGTCATCACCGGTAAATTTCATGACAATATCACTGGAAGCAGATTTTTTGATCGTCCAGTCATCGGATCCGGTTTTCTTTAAATTATCGACAAAGTCATCAATACGATCTGCTGACAGCAGCTTCTCAAACCCGCTGATTGTAATCTGGGGTGATTTTATGGCTTCGGCCTCATTATCATTCAATGGACCGGGCCTTATGAAGTCTCTTGAGGGAATATAGCCATAAGTTACCACAAACGAAAACGGGAACGGGAATGTCCTTTTCGGGTCGGGCGAAATATAACACTTTTCCGGAATTTTTACAACGATACAGGGTTCCATTTAGCTCCTTTCTTTTATGATCAGTCCGTCCATGAGTATGGTTTCATCATACGTAACCATAGGCGGAATCAGTTTGCTTTCTTCATATTCTTCATTGTCAAGGACATACCATTTATAGGAATGATTTTCCTCTGTCTGCGGAAGAGGCGGCAGGCCTACCTGTCCCATTGTGGCCAATATAGGTGATATCTCTGTGGATAGAGCCAGATTTTCCGCCGTCCTGGCATGACTCGGTTCAAAGTGGATGGTTTTTACCGGAAGTATCCCTGTCTGAATATTTACAGGAGAATCAGGTTCTAACAGCAATGTAAAAAATCTGTCGCCGTCTGCGTTTGAAATATCAGGCTTCCCGGAATACTGAACGTAGTATTCCGTCGAATATGGATTTTCTGCTCCGAACGGTGAAAACATCTTTGTAAAACCATCATCCTTAAAGCAGCCAAGCAAACCGTCCGTAACCCGTTCCATATCACCGAATTCCAGCTGAAAACGTATGTTTTCTGCTCTATAGGTATTATACTTTTTAAAATCTTCAAATCTTTTTGAAAATTGAGGATAACCGAAAAATTCAAAATACATTTTTAATCTTGCCAGCACCAGCGGCCTTCCCCAGATAAGGGATCCAAAATTCTGTTTGGCATCAAGATATTTGTCCAGTAATCCATTAAATTCATAGAAAGCATGACCGGCGTTTATCAGTGTTTTAAGAAAGCTCTTAAACCGGTCATCCGGGATTTCCAATTTATCAAAATCAACGCTTAGATTCGGAGCGGACAGCCAGCGTGCCGCCGGTCTTCCATCCCGGTACACCGTCTTAACCATCCCCAGGTAGTTCCCATCCGCCGTATAGGCAAGCAGCCTCCGGTTAAGCATTTCAGGTATCAGGATTCCGCACACAGGTGATGTTTCAGGAGCTGCCGATGTATAGACATCATTGTTTCCTGCACTGACAAAATCTGCATGAAGCCTTGTTGGCACTGTAAATGACGGAGGCAGCAGTCCATAATCTTTTATACCGCAGTTTACGGCTTCGGAAAAATCCACTTCACAGCTGTTATAATATGAGGATTGAATTAAGGGCTGTGTCTGTCCGAATGAGCTTACAAGCGTAAGTCCGGTGATCTTAATATATCCGCCGCGCATGGGCATCAGCCTGCTGTCTGGTAATATTGACTGCCGCTCATCTCCAATATTATCTGCAACCATCTGTGTTATTTTATCACCTTCCCCGATACCGAAAACCGGGAACTGCAAAGCATGCCAGAATCCAGAAAAATAATCTGAAAATCCACTTAAATTCTGCGAGATAATGGATAGATCCTTCAGTTTAGCGGCAAGCTCTTTTAAATCCTTTTCTTCTTCATAAATGTCCACATAGCGGTTAACCACACTGCTCAACGTTTTAACCGCATGGGGCGTGAGCACGTTTTTTCCGGAAATACTGTATTTTTTTAACTGTTCGGGCTTTAATCCCCCCTTGTAAACCAGGTTCGTCTCACCGTATTCCATATCCCAGTCCGCAAGTGTATTATCCGGATCCGGTACTGTATTCGTCGGGCTGTAATCTGCTTCCCAGATCATATATAACGTGGTCCAGTTGAACGGATCACGATTTACTGCAATCTCACTGGGCATTTCACCCGTTACCTCAATCTGGCCCAAGATGGTTTTTAAGGCAAGTAACGTCTCCTGGCAGACCAGGGCAGTCTGAAGCAGCAGATCCCAATACATCACCGGCAGGTTATCAGACCGGATCAAACCCGAAAAGCATTGCTTCAAAATTTCATCTTTCCCAATATTGGAAGCCACTGCCGCCGTCTGACACATCAAGGTGCCGTTATTGGTAAAACGTCCGTCTTCACCGAACGCATAGGTCCGGTTGATGCCTGGTCCGCTTAACATAACAACCGGGTCCTTCCCCGTATAAAATGCTTCGTTGCCGCTTTTTTCGCAGGTAACACCGTCAGGCAGCCTGTTGGAATAGCTGTTTGTCTGTTCTTTGAATGCACTGCTTTTATCCAGAATATCATCTGAAATATGCCTGATCCTGCTTAAGACGGCCTGAATCTCATCAAGCAGGCTTTCTTTTGATGGATAACCGGCTGGAATTTTTGTATCCTCTTCATAAAGCAGTATATATTGTTCCCAGACGCTATATAACTTTTTTTGCTCATAAACGAGCCTGCGTTTTAACGCTCCCAGTCCGCTGCCGCTCTTCTTTATATCTGAGTAGTCATTCCCAATTTTTATATCAGAGTTCAAAGAGGTATTTTTATCAACCGACAGATGAAAGCTTTCATCATATCCGTCAAGTCTTTTAAAAGAGCGAAGGTGTATTTCGTCATCTATCTTAAAATTGCCGTCATATTTCTCTTTTTCATCGTACAGCTCATACTGCAGTGCCGTCAGCAATCTCTCAGTAAATCCTGTTTCTTCCTCCAGACAGTTCCTGATTGCAAAGGACAGAGCCTCGGCCGATGTGTTCCCGACGACTACGTTCACTTTGCCCTGGGGCGAAGGACAGTAATCCGCCTCAAACCCCTTCCACAAAAGGGCATCGATTGCCCCATACAGAACACAATTGTCACAGATTTCATTATCAGTCCCGACTGAAAGATTCAGCGTACTAAGCACATCTTTAAAATCACCGGCGGTCTTCACCTTTTTAAAGGGATCGTTTACAGTGTCCGAAAAATAACCCATGACAAAATAAGTAATCTTTACGGAGGGAACAGCCGGTAAGTCCTTCAAATCATCATAAAAGCCAAAGACACTCTTACAGTTGGGGTAATAGGCCGCAAAAAGCGGATCGCCTGCACCCAAAGCCGTCAGTTTATCCAGATATTTATTTGAAACGGTATCGGCAGGCTTATTGTCTGCATCATAGCACCTGCCGAGATAACGCCATCTTTTTCTTTCATCCGGATCCGTGAACATTGGTATGGTTATGCTGTTATTGTATTTTTTCTCTGTTGAGATAAAGTCACTTTCAACTGCAAAACATCTGGATAACAGCTTATCCGAAGCGGTATCCCGCCAGATCCTAGTTACAACATACCGGTTGGGAACCGCCGGATAATCCTGGCCGTCTAAAGAATGAGTAAATGCATCCGGCAGAATGAAATGCAGATGAACTCCTGCCTCAAGGGGTTTGGTTTTTTCGGAGATACCAGGAGTATTTCTGCTTCCTAAAACTGAGTTAAACAAAGCCGTTTTATAATCCGGCGCCATCAATGGTACGTCTTTTTGTGTTGTATTCGTACATCCTGTTGCATAAGCTTCCACAAGCATTGGGATTATTAAACTGCTCACATTATACGCCACCTTTCGCAAACTCCGCTCTTTTTGCAACGGCTATCAATTCAAACGCATGCTGCGGGGATGATACCGGGCTGCTTATTTTTCCCTGAACCGCTTTTGCCAGATCCGTTACCCTTAATCTGCCGTTCTGTTCCGTAAAATCATTTAAATCCAACGTTACGCCTTCTAATGGTTTACCAAAATCTTCGGTATCGCTGACATCTCTTAAGGTAATGATTCTGGTATTGTCCGGTGCTCCGAACCGCAGTGCGGTCTTTGGTTCCGATATGACAAATTCAGTCAGCTCACCGTCAAAGATACAAAGCAGGATTTCACTTGAAAGTGTCTCCATACGCAATATGTCGAGCTGTTTATCTTCGCAGTATCCAAATGCTTCCAGGCCTTTCCATTTATTTACCAGCTCAGAACGTAATATAAGACCCGTTCTTGCCTTTGAGGTAACAGGGGCGGGGCTATTGTACCTGCGGTGATTTTCATGCATTTTTTCAAAACGGGGTTTGGCCAGCTGCCTGGTTGCCGTCCGGGATATAACTCCTAAGTACCGGTCATCTGTTTCGGCATCCAGCTTAGCCACCCGCCCGATTGACAGCGCCCCGTCTGTAAGCGCATTCAGCCAGTTTTCGTTAAGATAGAAAAAGCGTATGCTTTCCCGCGGAAGCAATGTCTCGTCCGGAATAAGATATGAAAAGGGCACGTCCTTAAGCAGTCTTAACTCAGAGACATAATCACTGATTTTCTGAAGAGCGTCATCATCATCGATAGAGGCCATTCCTGCATTTAAACCTCTGACCGGTTGTTTTAATAAGATTCTTTTCATGTCAAACCATTTCCTTCATTATTTTTTTACAGAGTTCACCAACATCCATGAACCTGATATTCGCCTGCAGCAGCATTTTATGGGATCTCGTCTTCTGACTTTTCCTCCAGGCAGCTATGGATCTGCTGTCGGTTCTCCGGTTTAAAGAAATCAACCGCCCTAACTGGAACGCAGCCGCATAAGACACATCAAAAACACCGTTTTGCGGATCATAGATCAGGTGTCCATCCGCAGTATACTTTGAGGAACAATCTGTTTCTTTGTCGGCATAAGGAATAAACGGCGGCCGGTACAGGGAATAGGTTGTCTCCCCGGACCTGGTCATATGCTTTTTCGGAACATAGCATCTTTTTAAGACCTCATTGCTTTTGTCGTACCCGATGATCCCCGTGTTTCTGCCAAGGTCGTCTATGAGCTGATGAAATGTTTCTGAATGATCCTTAACCGAATATACATCCCAGCGGTAAAGTGATACCAGCCGGACACAGTCGTAACCGCCGGGGATTTCCGCCGGTATTCCAAGCATGGATACGAGATGCACCGTACTTTTCAGCCGTTCATCTTCGCCTGTCGGAATAAAGCGGTTTGCCATGACAACTGAGAAATCACCATCCTTTGCCGCAATATCATCTTCCGTATCAGCCAGATTTACCCGGCGTACGTGTGTCAGATATGACATGTCCTCATAATCCGGCATGATCGACTGGTATAACTCTTTTGGTATATCAATGATATGGCATAAATCGCTGTCTTTTTCTGTAGTAATCGGAGGAAGCTTTGATTTATCCGGAAAAAATATACCCTGAGGTGTTTGATTTAACAGCTCTGATATTGGAATATTCTTCTCTTCCGTTTTTTCTCCTGAGGAAATTACAATCAGCGCCACCCACGGAACGGGCGTGGTGCCTATATCGTCTGTTATTTTCCTCTCCCATGGAAATGTTTTATTATCAAGCGTAATAAACGGCAGAAGCCCGGAAAAATCACCGCATTCATTTTCTGACGGTGATACGTTAAATACATGGTTAATATCCAGCGTATAGGCTTTGCCTGAAACATAAAAGTCTTCCGATTTTGAGAAATTCTGGGCTTGAGGCTCTGTTACACTTTGAGTGACCGTAACAGTATACATTCCCTCCGTTAAGTCCGGTTTTATGAAATTAATGAATCTCATTTTTTCATCTGATCTGTTCATTTGACTGGTATTAATACCTCCTCATTAAGATAACTATCCGCCTGTGCGGCATATTTTTCAAGTGTGATCTTACCGCTTAAGGTTACCCCAAGGGAATTTAAAAAGCTCTCGCGGACCGAAGAGACGGTTTCTGAGTTCACTGTAGAACTGAAAACAACGATCGAACCGTTGTCCGTATAAGAGGGTAAATCCGTTGGATTCATATAGACAAAAGCGTTTGCAATAACGGTTGCACCCTTGCTGTATAAATCATCAAGAGAAATAAATTGTTTTTCCGGGAATATTTGTTCATTCTTGTGCTGCCCGCATGCATTTAGAAGTACTCCGCAGGGCACGTTTTCTAATAACTCACCTTCACCGCCCCACAGCGCCGCAGGCATGCTTTTTGTTATGACAGTCCCGCTAAAGCCGGAAAGACCGCCACTTTCATCCGTAACGGTAACAGTCAGCCCGGAGCTTAAGCAGCTACCCTTCTTACCCATTGGCTTTACGCGGGTGTTTACAGGCGTAACCGCAACATCACGGTTATTTACATTTACTGTTTTTACCGGAATAACAGAATCCGCAGTCAGAGTAATACCACCTGGCCGGACGGATTTTATTGCTTTTCCGACAATGGTCACCTGACCGTTTAATCCCTCGTTAAAGGATATCGTCAGCGGAACCGGATCATCTTTTACATTAACAGAGCGAAGGCTGCTATCTTCAGATGCGTCCGCCTTTGGCAGAAATGACCTGCAGAAATCCGCCCATTCCAGATCCTCAGCCTTCTGCGGAGCATCGGCTCCGAATGCCACATCGAATGAAATGATCCAGAAGCTTAAATGGGCTGTACCTGTAAAATCAGGTCCCCATATATGCAGGTCCGTACCTAATTCTACTGAGAGCGTAAAGGAAACAAACCAGGTTTTCACACGATAGGACGCTCCGACCGTTATCCCTGCCACGATATCATAATGGAAGGGTTTCCAGTCAATCAGAAAATCCGCCCTGGCAATAAAATAGGCTTTCAAACTGCCCAGAGCATATGTCACACTGAGTCTCCCGCCTGCCATCAGCGTACTGGGCGTCAATGCAAAATACATCTCTCCGCAGATATTTATATAGTCCTTGATATTCCAGGTAAAGCCTACGCGGGGAACATCCGGATAATGGGCCGGTTTCTTTACGGCATATTTAGGGTGGTAACCGCCCAGTGTTATGACAAAATCACCGCTGTGCTCTTTGGCAAACCACATATAAAAGGCAAATCCGCCTGTTAAATGACAGTCTTTTGAAAGAATATATGATTCTGATGTCAGCCTCGCTTCAATTCCCACAAACCCTTCCGATGGTTTGAAAGAAGCCTTTAAGGCAAGCTGTGCGTGGGCGATGGGAGCAACGCTTTCAGGACAATGGGGCGGCATTGTCATATCCGATATACCAAGCAGGTCGATTTCAAAATTGTTTCCGAAGCTGACCGTCATCAACACAAAGCTTTCCGCAATTTCAAACGTATTGAACCGAATGCCGGCAGTTATAAATTTCTGCCCGCTTTCATCTGTAATGTAATTGTCCAGATCGGCAAGCATGCCTTCCGGTCCGATTTTTCCCATTGCTCCTTTGACCAGAGGATAATCCGCAACCTTATCAATGGCAGGCATTGCAATCCGTTTATTATATCCGAATCCCAATGCCAGCCCCATTATGAAAAAGGCCGGCGGCCCGCCGATTCTTGCGGATACTACCGCATAGGCAAATAAACAGCCGTCTTCTGAATATTCAGCAATTGCAAATACAGATATCTGTTTTATCTGGATCAGCAGCATGCCGGCGTATTTAATTCCGTTTTTATTGAACTCACCGCTGATTTCCAGTGCCTCATTTTTAAACGAAACACCGAATCCGGAAATATAGTATTTCAGATCAAAATCCGACAGGTTAACGCCAATGCCTGCACCAAGCAATCGGAATGTAAGCGGCGAGACATTTAACGATGCGTCCAGGGCCAGCATCAGATAAGAACCGTCAAGCCCCAGACCTATGCGGTGCAGGGTAAAGATCTTAATGGTCTTCTCAAGCTTTACCCAAAATACTTTGGGTGGAGAATTCTTATCTGCCCCCAGTCTCCTCACAGCCGGTTTGATTTCATAAATCTGCCATTGCTGTTTTTCGCCGAATACCGTGAAGTCAAGTCTCACGCCCGCAGGAACAGCTACTGCCTGATCCGGTGCGGAAAGCGCATAGACGGTTATGTTTTTCACTGAAAAAGCATCTTTTGAAAACAAAAAATGGTTTACCAGTCCTCCCGCTATGGGGATATCTGTCAGTGAAATGACTGTTGTTGAGGACATTACAATACGGTAATCCGTTTTTACCCCGAAGGTAACCGATATTTGAAATGTACCGCCGCTGCTTATGGTAATCTCTCCAGAGAGTATCTTGTTCTGAAAATCGTATTTTAATTCTGCTTTGGAAATGCCGGTCTGTGTAATAAAGCTCCAGCTGCTGTCGATATCGGAAAATCCGGCTGCGTCCAATATATCTGCCAGGGTCACCGTTCCTTCAGAGGTCTTGGGGCTATAAGCTACAGTAATGACATTTTTATTCTCAGCAGAGTTATCATACACATATCTGCATGACAGCGTCTGATCCCCACCGATCTCAGCCATACATGAAATATCAAACCCATAATACCATTTGCCTTCTTTTTTGTTTGCGGTTACATGGATATCCGTTGTAACGGCAAACAGCTTTTTAAGAGTATCATCATTTCCGCAAAAGCACCCACGGATATCAAAGGCAAAGGATGAGGCCTGTCCCATGCTGCAGCGGAAAATCAACTGTGAGATATCGAAGTTAAAGGAGTCACCCATAAGACAGCTGCTGCCGAAAAAATCCACCAGCAGGTCAGTTACTTTTATGTGGATATCATCCGTGATACAGGCGGATAAGCTGTAATTGCCTCCGCTAGTGTAAGAACCGGCCAGTTCAAAAGAAAAACCGCATATATTAAAATTTCCTTTTAACGATACAGCGAATTGAGAGGAAGCATACCAGACCTGCAGCATGACATGTTCAATAGAAATTTCTTTGGAAGCCGCGGAAAATGTAAGTAATTCGGCAGTCTGCAATCCAAACATATACGTGTTGTTCCGGTAATTAAGTGACGCAGACAGTTTATCGAACTGAAGCATTGGAAACTCGATATCAAAGAACGATTTGGAAACAGCCGCCAGATCAAGGATATCTCCCTCATTCATTGCAAATGATATCTCGTTCAAACCAGGATTCATATAGATGGAATATGAGGTACCGCCAATCTTTATCTGCCCGTATGCATAGAAATTGACAGAGTACGCTTCATCAAAATAATCAATGCTGATCTGGAAGCCCGGTGTAAAGGAAATCTTTCCGTCCAGTAAATCCAAAGGAGTATTTGCCGTGACTCCAAATGAAAAAGAATGGATCTGATTCCCGGCTGCTTCAAATAAGACATTCTGCAGCATTAAATGATCAAATATTCCTGTATTGATTTCTGCCGGCAGGCAATCGGCAAACGGAATATCACCAAGGCAGAACATCTGCAGAATATCTTTGATCGACCTCTCGCCTGAAGTGTCAGAATCACCCCTTAAAACAATTTGCTTACTTCCTGCAGGCTGTCCGACAGCAAACGGCAGGCCGTTATCCGCCTGTCCCAGTCTGCAATTATATGAAAACTTTGGAGCAAAGACCGTTTCTGCCGTAGTACCGCTTGAAAATACAAACCCGCTGACAGAAAGATGCAGATTGGAAAACGCAGTTTCGCCGGCCACTTCCAGATAAGTGCCCGCAAACACAATTTCGCCGATATCATTTTCGGTCATGCTGCATTGTATTGTCCTGATATCTTTTATGGCTTCATAACAAAGAGACCCGCTTAGAAATCCGGGAGCTGTATTCAGTTCCGCCGTAAATGCAATATTGTCTTCATCAGGTGCTTCAGGAAGCTTCAGATTCGTTAAAATCAGATCTGACAGGAAATTGTGCGCTGCAGGTTCTTTATCAGAGCTGTCATCACATAAATCCTGCTCCTCATAATAAACCGGTAACTCAGGAAATACATCATTCAAACTGCACTCCGCCGTATTGGCCTCTAAAAAGTCATATATTCTTTTGACTGCGGGTGAAAGTAAAACCATTTTCATATTAACAACCTGCTTCCCTTTAATGTTGTTCAAGTGATTTTGTCAGCGAATAACGCTGTGATTCCAGGATGCTCCGCTGTAAAATCTCAGTAATATGTGTATTACAGGGCTGAGATAATCGATTTCCGCAATCCTGAAAAATAACAAACAGCGTGCCCTTAAACATTCTCGGTTTATTGGCCGGACTGTTCAATACACATGAGAATGCAGCTACCGGTGTGCCAAAACCATTATACCTTACTTCTCCAGCGCGATTGGAACAGAAACCTTTAAGTTTATTAAAAACAACAGTCTTCACTTCTGCCACTATATAGTCGCAGGGTAATAAACCATCTGTTAACAGTTCCGTCAACGGTGATATATACTGAAATGTCTCACCGGCAGTCATACGAAGACGCTTTTCGCATTGATTTTGATATGGCTGTAAAAATATATTTATTAAATCTATTGCTGCTGAAATTGTATTTACCGCCTTGTCAAACTTGCTGCTGAGTTTGTAATAAACAAGTTTTTGACAGTCAGTGAATTTTGATTGCCCCCACAAACTTTCTGAAATTTTATAATGACTGCTTATTTTATCCATTATTTTATTCTGCAAATATACGATTGCGTCTTGATTATAAGCATTATAGTCGTTAATATTATAAGCCAATGCACCAAAATAACCGCGAATGGAAGTAACGGTCCCGTTATTTCCAGGCTCATTCATTGTCATTTTGAGAATACTGCTCAGCCTTTGCCGGTTCGGATCATTTGCGGTTATCAGTGCCCTCATAGAATCACCGAGCCGGCTGATCCGCTTATCCCCTTTTTGTGGGCTGCCGCTTATTCCCAGTTCAATCTCCTGCAGCAGGTTTATGTTCTCATAAAAGTGGTATCCCCACCCTGGAATATCAAAAGGATATACTACAGCCGGGCGGAAATGGGTTACCACGCCCTCCTGAGACATATGCCGCTCTGCACTGCCGGGCCGCGGTACGGAAACATCAATAATTTCCGATTTCAGATTAAACGTATCCCCGCCGATATTATATATATAACTATATACAACACGATAAAGTATAAATCCCGGAATCGTATAATTTACATAAATCATAGGCCCGAGGTTCCGGGCCCGGGGATTATTAAAGTTCTGAATATCAATTTGGACATCCCCCTCTATACGGTTCTGGACAAAGTTGGGATCTGTGACGATTTGGTGAAATGTATGCATGCGGTAATTTATTCCGATCCGCCGGATATTATTCTGTCTGTCTCCCTGCACTAAGTTACTTAAATCTATACCTGCTTTATTGATTGGATTGCCTGCAGTTCCTGCCCAGCCCCGGAGTGCCGCCGCAGTGAAAGAACTGACATTAAAACCAGGCTGCGGAGCCGGCATGCCTGCAATTTGATCAGCAACATTTATGATCGTTCCCGTCAGCACATTCATAATTGCCGTATCAAGCATTGGAAAGCTATTGCCCCAATCTGCATATGCTGCGTCAGAGGGCATAAGCTGGAAATCATAATCTCCGTCAATAGGCCTGCCGGAAAGAATAGATAACGCATTCCCTCCCTTTAAATAAAATCTGTACCCAGGGCCTGTGAGCCCTGCAGCGTTCATTTGTACGGCAAACTCATTTACTATCATCCGTACAATCAACTGATTTTTTGCTAAAAAATCCTTAGTGATTACAGCATCTAATACTCTTCTTTTATCCGGGTCCATGATATCACCTGCATTTATTTTTTTCATTATACTGTTTCCAAAGCTTCATGACTGCCTTTACTCGTTTTCAGATATTCCAGTGCAGGCAATCGACAGCCTGTCCAGGTGCCGCACTGAGGTATTGCAATATTCGGCGGAGCTTGTCTCACATTAAAAAAAATTTCAATATATTATATGCTGAAATATATGATAATATTTCTAAATTATATAATAGAATTATGTATAACACTTCTAATATACGGGTCTTTAAAACAGCATTCAATTTTTCATATACCTCCGCCAGCATTTCTCCACAGCTCAAAAAAAGACCACTGACTTTATCTTTGTCAGTAGTCTTATGATATAAAATTTTTTTATTGCGGTAATAAGAAAAACGGCCTCATAATATCCCATAATAAATTAATAATTATTTTTCTGCCGATACCTATATTCTCTTGGCGTACAATTATAAAAGCGTCTGAACATTTTTGAAAAATTGCTTGGGCTGTCAAAGCCACATACAATTGAGATTTCCGAAATACTGCCCGCTGGATTATTTAAAAGCAACGCTGCTGCCTGCATGATTCTATATTTTAATAAGTATTGTATTGGAGACAGCTGAATAGTCCTTTGAAAACAACGAAGGCATTCTCTTTCTCCAACATCAGCCACCCTGGCAATTTCTGTTAAAGTTAAATCATTTGGAAAGTTATTGTGAATAAAATCAAGCATTTTGCAGATACGAACATTGTCTTGATTAAATGCCTTATCCCCAGTAACAATTTCGTGTTCAAACTGCCGGTATAAGTAAAAACACATATTTGATAACTTATTTCTAACAATAAATTCAAAGCCAGGTATATCATATGCCAGTGCCTCAAAGGCACTGATAAAATTATGAATGATTTCTTGATCACTCTTTTCTTTTAATAAATATTCCCCAAAAGAAGGACAGGATATAAGTGGCAGCATGTATTTCTTGGCAAATACAGAATCACTATTTCCTATAATGAGCTTTGGACTAAAAACTAATGAATGTAATTCACACCAGGGGTCTGCTGCTGCATAATGGGGAATATTAGAATTTATAATAATGCAATTACCCTTTTTCAGATAATATGATTTTGATGGGATCTGTAACCTTAATGAGCCCTTTTTCACATATGCAATTTCTATTTCTTCATGCCAGTGCCATGGAATATTATCCTTTGGTACAGCCGTTATTTGTGCAGAATATCCAGCGCAGGGAAATTCATAAGTTCCATGGGGTTGAAGTTCTTTCCCGGCGCGATTCAGATTCAATCCGCATTTTTGCAATCCCATCTCTCTGCCTCCTGCCTCATGTTGGTCGCTTTTGTTATATTATACGTCCATAATCAAATTGTATCAAGTTGTATATGACGGTATTCTTATGATAAAGAAATAAAATAAACATAGGAGATAAAAATGATACAATTATTATTGGCAATTATTTATTTAGCATTTATCAGTCTGGGCTTACCGGACTCACTTCTCGGAGCGGCCTGGCCGGCTATGTACAAAGGATTTGGTGTTCCCGTTTCGTATGCGGGCGTAATTTCCATGATTATCGCTGTCGGAACAATCATATCCAGTCTGCAAAGTGATCGTCTTACAAGAAAACTCGGAACAGGAAAGGTCACTGCAATCAGTGTGTTAATGACCGCTGCTGCACTTTTCGGTTTTTCAATCAGCCATTCTTTTGTGATGTTATGTTTGTGGGCAATTCCATATGGGCTTGGTGCCGGCAGCGTTGATGCTTCACTGAACAATTATGTAGCGTTACACTATGAAAGCCGTCATATGAGCTGGCTTCATTGTATGTGGGGCATTGGCGCTTCCCTTGGGCCGTATATTATGGGAATTGTTTTGACTGGCGGACAAAGCTGGAATATGGGATATCGCTATATTGCTGTTCTTCAAATAATTCTGACTGCTATTTTACTGTTAAGTTTACCTCTCTGGAAAAAACATACGGTCAGTAATTCCATAACCAGCACTGCCGGTTTACAGAATGAACCACTTTCTTTGAGACAGATTGTTAAAATTCCGGGTGCAAAAGAGGTAATGCTGACTTTCTTTTGCTATTGTGCCCTGGAGCAGACAACTGGTCTGTGGGCAAGCAGCTATTTAGTACTGTATAGAGGACTGTCCAGTGAAACAGCGGCTGGTTTTGCCAGTCTATTCTTTATTGGAATCACAATTGGCCGGGCGTTAAGCGGCTTCTTAACTATAAAATTCAATGATATGCAGATGATTCATTTAGGGCAGAGAATCCTATTTGCCGGTATCCTATCATTACTAATGCCTTTTGGAGAATTAACCTCTCTTTTAGGCTTGATTTTAATTGGTCTGGGGTGTGCTCCGATTTATCCCTGCATCATCCATTCCACGCCAGCACATTTTGGCGCTGATAAGTCGCAGGCCATCATCGGTGTTCAAATGGCCTCCGCATATATTGGAACCTGTTTAATGCCTCCATTATTCGGCTTAATTGCGAATTATGTCAGTATTACTTTATTTCCATTTTATTTATTGGCAACATTAATTCTTATGATTACCATGCATGAAATACTGCTGAAAAAATGTTAGAAAGAGAAATCTTTATATATGTTTAATAAAGCGCTGCAACGTAACGATTCAGGAAACTGTTTAATCTTTTGAATATGGTGATAGGAGGCTGTTTATGATTGACTTACATATGCATAGTTCATATAGTAATGATGGGGAATTTGCTCCTTTAGAATTAGTAGAAAAATGTGTAAAGCAGCAAATTAAGATTATGTCAATTACAGATCATAACTGTGTGCAGGCAAACGAAGAAGCCAAAATTGCTGCTGGTACAAAGGATATTATATATATTCCTGGGATTGAAATTGACTGCATTTATCAAGATAGCAGCTTTCATATGCTGGGATATGGAATTGATTATCAAAGTGCAGATTTTAAGGATATTGAAAACCATGTCAGATCCCAGGGTTTTGAAGCGTCCCTTCAAATGCTTGAAAAAACACAAGAATTAGGGTTTCGCGTAACCGAACGTGATATGTGGAATGTATCAAAAGACAATTACTGGTCTGATACGTGGACTGGAGAAATGTTTGCTGAGGTATTGTTGTCAAAACAAGAGTATAGAAATCACCCATTGTTAAAGCCATATCGGACAGGAGGTTTAAGAGGTGATAATCCTTATGTGAATTTTTATTGGGATTTTTACTCACAGGGAAAACCATGCTATGCAGAAATTCATTATCCGCAAATGGATAATATAGTGGATACCATTCACCAGAATCATGGCCTTGCAGTATTAGCACATCCGGGTGTAAATTTAAAAGGAAAACAAAATCTTCTTGATGGAATTGTGAATCTTGGAATTGATGGAATTGAGGCATTTAGCAGTTATCACTCACCCGCCCAGGCATCTAATTATTACAATGACGTAAAACGATACCGGTTGTTTACTACCTGCGGCAGTGATTTTCACGGAAAAACAAAACCCTCTGTAAAAATAGGTAGACACGGCTGTTTAATTCCTGATAAAGAATTGATTCATCAACTCGGAACTATTATAGGTTAATATAAAGAATTTCTTTGGATATTTGAAACTTATACGTTTATTTGTTTCTCAAAGCAGATTGCTTCATCACGCCCAACGTATTTACCATAATTTTCAATAACATGATAGCCATTTTTTATGTAAAACCCGACAGCATCTGTATTGATTTTTCTTGTTTCACAAATAAGTGTCGAATATCCAAATTCTTTAGCCTTTTTTTCTAAGAAATTCAAAATACAGGTGCCTGTTCCAGATCCACTCTTCCTTGCACACATTCTCTTTACTTCCGCAGTGTAATTATCTATTTTTCTGATTGCACCGCAACCAACAGGCTTATCGTCTGCTTCTGCAATTACAAATACAGATCTTTCATCTAATACATCATTTTTATTAAAGCTTGCTTCACCGCTATTTCCTGTAATAATATTTAGCTTATCAGACAATTCTGATAATAACAAATTCGCAGCTTCACTATTAATATCATATTCAATAACCTGTATATTGCTTTCCATAAATGTCTCCATAATTTCCTAATGATTCTCCTTTTTAAATACATTCTGCAGTCTAATAGAATACTCCACTTTTTACCAACTAGCAATAGTCAAAACGGATATTCGCAATTCAGTTCGTGCTCTTTCACAATGATTGATTCCTCATTTTTACCAATCATCTCAATTGATATTTTCTTAATGACAGTGTTGAATTTAGCATGATATTTACTGACATCAAGCAATGCTTTATCAAGCAATTCGATGGAAGGCAATTTTCCAACGGTCATATGTGGTATATAATTCTGCCCGGAATCAAAATGCCCAAGCTTATTTTTATATAATACTTCTTGAATATTTTTAATTTCTTCAATACCTTGTACAATATTTAAAAATAAAAAGTTCCCATGTTTATTTTGTTGTTTACTGAAGCCCTCTAATTCTATCCTGAAAGGATGTACATCTGTCAAATGCCTTTCCAAATGTACAGTAAGCTCTTCATTGGTCAAATCGCTCATTTGTACAATCAAGGCTTTTTTGCTAAATACAAAGCAATGGTATCGTTAAGTATTATCTTATTTCCCGCATTCATAATAGCTTCACGAACTCCGTTAAAAAAGTTTGATTTATATGGCTCTTGTAATGTGATATGCTCTACCTGCGTGCCGGCTAAGTATTCAATATACTCCTCGGCGGTATACACTCTTGTTCTTTTCCAATCTCGGTAATTATAATCAACAAAACCGTAATTGACAACATTATCATAGTTCAGACTGCATGTATATTTTGTTTCAACATGGAAGTGTTCATCATATACTTTTTGTATTGCGTCATACAATGCTCCGTTCGATGTTTTTTCATCTGTATAAGTCATAAACATCGCTAATGATCCGCCGCTTTTTAGAAGATTATACACCTTCGGAAAACAGATTTTTTCCGGTATCCACTGTATCGTTGCCGCTGAAAAAACCAAGTCGAATTTTTGATTGTCAAAGTCATGGATTTCAAAATCGTCGTTTACTATATTGAAATTATTATAAGAACCGTATTTTTTCTTTGTAAACTCCACAAAATGTTCACCGAGTTCGATTGCTAAATAATTGCAGCTGGTTTTTAAAAAAGGCTCGGTAGCCTGCCCTGTTCCAGGGCCAATTTCAAGTACTGATTTACTTGCATCAATTTTTGCATAATCAATTATATCAGCAAAAAGTTCATCACAATAGCGAGGTCTCCATTTATCGAACTTCTCCGGAATTGTATCAAATGTTTTTCTAAAATCCATACCATTGGCCTCCATAAAATATATATGATCTTCATCAATAGAGTACCACCAGACTTACTAACTATCAATATTAAGTTTTCAAATTATACTTCATTAATCTTAATTTTACTGTTCATGAAATAACTTCTGATGTATAATTAATTTCTTTCACATTTTCTCTGTATTTTGCTTTTCCAAGAATCCGGCTGCCTTATCAATTCAGTTTTTTTGATCCAGTGATACAGTCCGTCTGGGCTGCAGCTGCACCAGTACTTACTTCCGGCAACGACAGCTCCCAGTTGCCTGATTGATAAAGGATTCCGGCATAAGGGCTGCTTCGTTGAAGATCACCCTGGCCAGCGTGATACCTTTAATAAGATCTTGGGAACGCTGGTCTTATAACAACATTTATCACCAAAAGAAAAGAGACACCGCTGTGATATGATCCCTCTAATGTAGAAATGGTAAAAAACCAAATCTACTTTGGATGGATCATATCACTGGGGTGTCTCCTATTTTAAGTTTTTTATATATTGTTTTATAAGGCTAAAATCCTTTTCAATTCCTTCAACCCTTAAATTTAACTTATTAGTATCCTGATACTGTAATTCTCTTCTGAATTTTAATTCTCGTGCAATTTCCTCCACGGCATCTGCGATTCTTTTTAAGTTATAATCATCCATCCACTTTCCCCCTTTTTGTTTTTTATAATACACCAAATTTAAAATCAATACATTGGTAATATTTTACAAATATTTTACAATAAAGAGAAAATCGGGAATCAATCGGCCGCCAAACATCCGGCAGCCTCAGGGGCGGAGGCAGATTTTTTCCTACCTTTGCACACTGCCAATAGTCCTCCTGCTCTTCTTCTGTATCTATTAGAAAAATTTTTGCTGTATTGACCTGGTTATCATTTTCCCCGTCTATTACATTTATTATTGATTAAATTGCTATTAACCCAGTTAGTTCCTTATGGCGAGTCCAATTCGGATAAATTATCGAAGATTGCATTTTATATTAATAAAATGCATAGTAATGATAGAAAGTATGAATGAGCACTCCGCCTATAATCATTAACGTCTATAGCAACGGTAGCGATTTATAAAAAGGCAGGATTGAGATTATAAATACAAGAGTCGATAAAACCCAATCAACTATAAATCAATCAAGTGAAAGGAGAAACAATGGTGAATGACATTATTTACAAAACTATCGTTAAAGGGGATCATAAGTATCACATTATCCGACCCGATCAAATGATGGGAGCAGTAGCTGTTATTATTGAAAAAGAGAGAAAAGCATTGGTGGTGGACACACAGTTTACTAAAACCAATGCTCTAAACATCGTCAGAGTATTAAGAGAGAAACAATTAACTCCTGAAAAAATCTATATTTCCCACAGTGACCCAGATTATTATTTTGGTACAATCTTTATTAAAAAGTTCTATCCATATGTTCCTGTTTTTGCTACTCGCTATACTGTAGCTCGGATTAAGAAAGGTTATAAAAGTAAGTTGGCATACTGGATACCAATTTTGCAAGAAGAAGCGCCTAAATCGGTTGTGATACCTAAGATTATTTATGGGAAACTTTTATTTAGAGGACTTGAATTTCGTATTGTAGGTAATGAACCTTTAAAAACAACACTATATAATGAAAAAGATCAATTATTACTTGGTGGTATTCTTATATCCACAGGGCAACACTTATTCCTAGCGGATACACCGAAAGAGAAAGAACAGCAACAATGGGTTGATGACTTAACATATCTGGAAACGCTAAACTCAAAAACTGTAATTCCAGGACATTTTGTGGGAAAAGCCAAGCTATCGCCAGAAAGTATGGCCTTTACAAAAAAGTATATAGAAACATTTATTCAAGCAGAAAAGAAAACGAAGGATAGTCAAGAGCTTATGGAAGCTATGAAAAAAGCTTATCCTGATTTGGAGCCTGGAAACCTAGAATTAAGCGCTAAAGTGGTTAAAGGAGAACAGGCATGGGATGAAGTATCGGTAAGTTCAGATGAAGTCTTAACGCTAGCTACAGAAACCAATCCTTTTGCAGGGAAGATAGCAGAAGTCCAATTTGAAACAGGATTTCATTTCAAGCTATCGTACACAGAGGATAACAAGATGACTTGGACATCATTAAGTGGGGAGAATAAGGGGCAATCTGAGACAGAACCGATTTATGTCCATAAACTCGGAGAAAATCTCTATACCGTAAATTGGATTGAAAGTACAGGTGTTTCTGTTTCACATAATATTAATATAGTGGATGGCACCGTTTGGGCATTTATGTCCTGGAACAATCCAGACAAATATGGAAAAAGGGAAGTTCTTTTACATGGTGGGACATGGACAATAGCCAATGAAATCGATACAAAAAAAATATAGCAGAAAAAGTACTCCTTAGGGGAAAAGCAAAGCTAGCTACCTAACAAAATGAAGTATCAACGTCCACTTGAACGGCGTATTTAGAAAACAGTTATTTTAAAAAAACATTTCATTCAGCCGGAAGGTTTCTACGATCTTGCCGGTCTTTTTATAGGTTTTTTACTTCAACTGGGTCCTTTAAATTGCTATTTAATAAATTAACCGTTGCTGTCAAATTATCCCTGCCACTCCCTGCGTCATACTCATGCTACAATGCTGTTAGAAAATGGAGCCAATCCAAAAGATTTTCAGGCAAGACTTGGTCATAAGAACATTGAAGAGATATTACAGATCTATACTCATGTGACTTCTAAAATGCAGGATCAAACCGTGGATATACTTGAAAAAATACAGCAGACTGCCTACCGTCTAAAAATTTGACAGGCAAATGGTAGACAGAACCCCATTTTTTAACCCCGTCACATAAAAAGAGGAGCCGCCCAAAGCGCCCCCTCTTTCCTTTATCAAACAGTACTTTTCCTTGTAAAATCAAGGTTTTTCCTTAGAATTTACCTTCTTTAGCACTTTCCTCAATGCTGACAGCCACAGCAACGGTAGCGCCGACCATTGGGTTGTTGCCCATACCGATCAGACCCATCATCTCAACATGAGCCGGAACGGATGAGGAACCTGCGAACTGTGCATCAGAGTGCATACGTCCCATCGTATCTGTCATACCATAAGATGCCGGACCTGCTGCCATGTTATCCGGATGAAGGGTACGGCCTGTACCGCCGCCGGAAGCTACGGAAAAGTATTTCTTGCCCTTTTCGGTACATTCCTTCTTATAGGTTCCTGCAACCGGATGCTGGAATCT
Organism: uncultured Lacrimispora sp.; assembly: GCA_964402355.1. Lineage (GTDB taxonomy): Bacteria > Bacillota > Clostridia > Lachnospirales > Lachnospiraceae > Lacrimispora. The sequence goes on along the minus strand of CAYOCB010000009.1, from coordinate 120,132 downwards.
GGTCGGGTTGGTTGAGTTGCCAGTGATGGATACGTCAACGCCTTCCTTCCACATGATAGCAACGCCTTCTGTTACGTCGTTTGCACCGTAGCAGTTAACCTTTGCTCTTAAACCTTCTGAGTAGGATTTTCTGAAGGTTTCTTTTACTTCGCCTGTGTAGTAATCCATCTCTGTCTCAACATATGTAAAACCATTGATTCTGGAAATAACCTGAGCTGCATCCTTTCCCAAACCGTTTAAAATGACTCTTAATGGTTTCTGGCGAACCTTGTTTGCTTTCTCTGCGATACCAATGGCACCCTCTGCTGCTGCAAAGGACTCATGGCCTGCCAGAAAGCAGAAACAATCAGTTTCTTCTTCCAAAAGCATCTTTCCCAGATTACCATGTCCCAGACCTACCTTACGCTGGTCTGCAACGGAGCCGGGAATACAGAATGCCTGAAGGCCCTCACCGATAGCTGCTGCTGCTTCAGCGGCTCTTCTGCAGCCCTTCTTGATTGCAATAGCTGCACCTACCGTATAAGCCCAGCACGCATTTTCAAAGCAGATAGGCTGAATCTTCTTAACCTGCTCATTTACATCCAGACCTGCATCTTTTGTAATCTTTTCAGCTTCTTCAATAGAAGCAATACCATAGCCGTTTAATACAGAATTGATTTTGTCAATTCTTCTCTCATATGATTCAAATAATGCCATTATCTTGTCCTCCTTATTATTGGCCAAATATCTTCACTTTGATAACCGGATACCAACAGGCTTCTGCCTATCCGCCTATTCATGTCTTGGGTCAATGATCTTAACAGCATCCGCAACACGGCCATACTGTCCTTTTGCCTTTTCCCAAGCAGTATTCGGATCGTCACCTTTTTTGATGAAATCAGTCATCTTTCCAAGGCTTACAAACTGATAGCCAATGATCTGATCTTCCGCATCCAGAGCAATACCGGTTACGTAGCCTTCAGCCATCTCCAGATAACGAGGACCTTTCTTTAATGTACCATACATCGTACCTACCTGAGAACGGAGACCCTTTCCAAGGTCTTCCAGTCCCGCACCTACCGGAAGTCCGTCTTCAGAGAATGCACTCTGGGTTCTGCCGTATGCAATCTGTAAGAACAATTCTCTCATTGCAGTATTAATAGCGTCGCAAACAAGGTCTGTATTTAATGCTTCTAAAACGGTCAGGCCCGGCAGAATCTCTGCTGCCATAGCAGCTGAGTGAGTCATACCGGAGCAGCCGATTGTCTCTACTAATGCTTCCTGAATAATTCCCTCTTTTACATTAAGAGTCAGCTTGCATGCACCCTGCTGCGGAGCACACCAGCCAACGCCATGTGTCAAACCGGAGATATCTTTAACTTCTTTAGATTTTACCCATTTTGCTTCTTCTGGGATTGGAGCAGCGCCGTGATGAACGCCCTGTGCTACTGTGCACATCTCTTCTACTTCCTGTGAATAAATCATGTTAAAACTCCTTTCAAATAAGTAATCATCATAAAAGTACTTTGTTAAATATATCACATCATACTTGGCTATATTTTCTCACATTATGTCGAATTCCGCAAGTGTTTTTTTCCCAGAACAGGAAAACAGAAAGCAGCAAAACAGCCGCTTTTCCCATCTTACATCTCCTTGCGCATCCGGGAAATGAAACAGGAAAGCCATGAAGTGGAAAGCTGAATTCTTATCCAGCCCTCCGTCCCATGGCTTCCAAATACACTATATGATTCTTCTGACTGAAAGAATGGTCCTGTAGGTTGCAGTTCCGGTCTTGATTCCAGTTGTGGGGGAGCTTGCATGGACAATCTGGCCATTACCGATATAAATTCCCACATGACCGGCATAACAGATAATGTCTCCCGGCTGAGCCTCGGAATAAGATACCTCACGGCCTGCTGAACGCTGCTCCGAGGAACTTCTTGGAAGAGAATAACCAAAATGCCTGTAGATAGACTGAACAAATCCGGAACAATCCGTCCCATTCGTTAAACTGGTTCCTCCAAACACATAGGGATTTCCCACAAACTGTAAGCCATAATCAGCTATCTCACGGCCTTGTGCCGTACCGCCGCTGCTCTTGGATGCGGACGGACCGGTAAACTTGTTATTCGTATTTGAAGCCGGAGTTTTTTTGCTGACCGCCTTCTTTTTTGCCTCTTCCTCCGCCTTTTTCCGGGCTTCTTCGGCAGCCTTCTTTCTGGCTTCCTCTTCCTTCGCCTTGCGGATCTCCTCATTCTTTTTCGCTACCGTCTGGGCGTAAGCAGCCGCATCCTCCTTGGCCTTGGCAAGCTGGCTGTCAAAATTGCTGACTTCCTTTTTCTTGGTCGCAATCAGATTCTCCAGCTGGGTCTGCTGATCTTTATATTCCAGCTCCATGCCTTCCATCTCAGCCTTGTCCTCTTCCAGATCTGATTTATAATCAGCTACCTTTTGCTTTGTCTCCTGGAAGGTTACTAACATCTTCCGGTCATATGTATAAATACCTTCCACATACTCTGCCTTATTAAGAAGATCCGCCATGCTCTTAACCTGAAGGAAAATATCTAAATATTCCGTATCTCCCTTTTCATACATATACTGGATTCTCTTTTTCATGGCAGCATACTGCTTGTCTTCCTCTTTCTTAGCCTTCTCATAATCTGCTTCTGCCTGCTTGATCTCTGCTTCCTTATTGGCCATATCAGTTTCCAGAATCTTGATATCTGATAAAAGGGCAGTCAGATCCGAAGACAGCTTGGAAACCTGGTTCTGGGCAGCGCTCTTATTGCTTTCGGCCTCTTTTGCCTTCTGGTTCGCCTCTTCCAGTTTTTTCTGGGCTTCCTGTTTCTCTTTTTCCGCCTTTGACGTAGCCCAGGCCGGGACGGACTGGCAGCAGATCATTGCACCTGCCAGCAGGCCGCAGAGTAACCTTCGGAATACACCGGAATTTTTTCTATATATATTTTGTATTTTACGTCTCATCGTCTGTTCCTTTTAAAATATTTTCTATTTACTATGTTAACGTAAAAATTGGGTAGATTCAAGTCCTATTTCAGAAATTTTTATTTCTCCGCTTCAGCCCTCATTATCTTTAATTCCTCTAAAACTTTAATTACTATGACTGTGGCAAGGAGAAAGGTAAATACGTCTGATGCCGGCTGCGCGATCTGAACGCCGAATATTCCCCAGAACCCTGGAAGCACCAAAAGAGCCGGGATCAGAAATAAACCCTGTCTGCCCATAGCCACTAGAGACGCCCGGAAACCATATCCAATTGACTGGGTAAGCATGTTCACCATAATCACCCAGGCCTGGATCGGCAGGGTCAGAAGATTGAGCCGCAAAGCCAGGGTCCCGATTTCAATAACTTGTAGATCCTCCCGCCGGAAGGCTGTGATGATGGGACGGCTGAAAGCCAAAGCCGTCAATCCAAAGACGGTCAGCATGACTACCGCCACCTTTACACAGAACCAGTAAGCTTCCAAAACCCGGTCATACCGCTTTGCACCAAAGTTAAAGCCGCATACTGGCTGGAAGCCCTGTCCGAAACCGATCAAAGCAGAGTTAATGAACATCATAAACCGGGTCACGATAGACATTGCGGCAATCGCCGAATCACCAAATGGGCCAGCTGCGAAATTCAGTGTCACCATGGCTATACTTGCCAGGCCCTGACGGCAGAAGGAGGGAAGGCCTGCGTGAAGGATTTCCCCATACATACTCATTGTGGGAGTAAAATTTTTAATCAGGAGCCTAATGCAGCCTTCCCGGAAATTACACTGATAAAACAGAATCGTAAAGCTTATGATCTGACTGATCATGGTTGCTATGGATGCGCCGGAAATCCCAAGTCCTAATCCAAAAATAAGAAGAGGATCCAGTATCATATTAAGGATGCCGCCGATGGTTATTCCTGCCATGGAGTAAAAGGCATTCCCCTGGGACCTTAAGATATTGTTCATTACAAAAGAAGACATCATAAAAGGAGCGGCCAGCAATATATATCTGGCGTAATCCACGGCATAAGGCGCTATGGTTTTCGTCGCCCCCAGGATATAAACAAGAGGATTCAGAAACGCCAGGCCGAATACCATAATAAACAGCCCGATCAGCATGGAAGTAAAAAACGCCGTGGCTGCCGCCTGATCTGCCCGGCTTCCATCCCGGTTTCCCAGGGAACGGGATATATAGTTGCCGCTCCCCATCCCTAATGTAAAGCCGATCGCCTGAATCATAGCCATAGCGGAAAACATAATGCCTACAGCTGCTGAGGCGCTTGTACCGATCTGACTTACAAAAAAAGTATCCGCCATACTATAAATTGCTGTTACCAGCATGCTGATAATTGTAGGCACTGCCAGTTTCGGAATCAGTATTGACACCGGTGTCTGAATCATTTGAGCATACCGCTCCTCCTGGGTCAATGGTTTTTTCATCTGTATAATCCCTTTCCTTTCTACCTGTTATTCCAAACCAGCTTTCTGCCATACCAGAGTTTCATCCTCAGGCAGTTTTTCAACTATTTTCATAAAACAGAAAAAGAACAGAATTCCCTTAATGATACTTGAGATGGTAAAAGCCCACCAGATTCCGTCAAGGCCAAGCACCGAACTGCCTAAAACCATGGCAAAAGGAATCCTGGCTGTAGTAAATGTAATGCTGATGACTGAGCAAAGCAGTGTCTTTCCCAGACCTGAAAGTGCTCCCACAGTTGTTAATTCTATGCACATGAACATCTGGGAAAAACCCAGAATAACCAGATAGCGGACTCCCATGGAAATCACGTCCGGCTCATGAATAAACAATCCGAAAATATGCTCAGGAATTCCTATAAGAAGGGCCGAGCAGAACATTCCCCAGGCAAACATGACTCCGGCAGCCGTAAAATAGCCTTTCTTTACCCTGTGAAATTGTCCGGCACCATAATTCTGACCGATAAACGAATTGATAGCGGCCGCAAAGCCGTCTGATGTCATCCATGAAATAGATTCGATCTGGCCTCCCAAACGTAAAACTGCAACGGCAGTATCTCCGAATCCGGCTACAAAACGTGTCAGTACCATGGAAATGCTGGTATACATAAGATTCTGTACGGATGCAGGAAATCCGATCCGGACTATGGCTTTCATATGTTCCCAGGGTACCTTATGAAATATCCTTACCTTATCAAACAGCAGCCGGTCCTTTCGTATCGCCATAAAAAATATCACGGAAACAACAGCCTGCGCCATGACGGTTGCCCAGGCCGCTCCCAATACTCCCATCCCCTTTATAGGGCCAAAGCCAAAAATCAGCAGCGGATCCAGTCCCATATTCAAAACCAGCCCTGCAGCATTGGCAAAAAAGGGCGTTCTGCTATCCCCCATGGCCGTCAGGATCCCGGTTATTACCGTATTAAAAAAAGAAAATACGATCAGACCGCATGTAATCTTTAAGTAAATCCGGGCATGGTAAATGATGGAAGCATTGCTGAGTCCGAAAAATCCGATCAAAAGCTTTGCCCCTGTGATCGCTGCCCCTCCACACAGGAATGCAAACAGAATTCCCAATTGAAGAGAACCGGAAGCGTATTTTGCCGCTTCCTCAGACATGCCGCTGCCCAGGGCATGGGCAATCTTCACCTGGCCTCCCATTTTTGCAAGAGTGATAACTCCCTGGGACAGCCAGACATACATTCCTGCAGTACCGACCGCTGCCACAGCCGGTGAACCAACCATGCCGATCCACGCCATATCCGTCAGACTATAGGCCATCTGAACCAGAGCCGTAGCCATAATCGGAAGTGCCAGACCGGTCAGCGATGTAAAAATATGCCCTTTTAATAAATCTACTTTTTTGACCATATGTCAATGCAGCTCCGTTTCAAAAGGGCTGCCAGTAAATCGGCAGCCCTTTACTATCTGGATTATTCCTTTGCGGAAAGATATTCATGTATTCCTCTTGCTCCGGCCCGCCCGGCTTCCATAGCCAGGATAACGGTAGCAGCTCCTGTCACCGCATCGCCTCCGGCATAAACGCCTTCTTTACTGGTTTTTCCGGTAGATTCCTCAGCAATGATACATCTGCGCTTATTGATTTCCAGTCCTTTGGTGGTATTAGAGATCAATGGATTCGGAGAAGTACCGAGAGACATAATAACCGTGTCTACATCAATAACAAATTCCGACCCCTTAATTTCTACCGGCCTTCTTCTGCCGGAAGCATCCGCCTCGCCAAGTTCCATTCTGATACATTTCATGCCATTTACCCAGCCTTTTTCATCAGTGAGGATCTCAACCGGATTCGTTAAAAGGTCAAAAATAATTCCTTCTTCTTTGGCATGGTGAACTTCTTCTGCTCTTGCAGGAAGCTCTGCCTCACTTCTTCTGTATACAATATGCACTTCTGCTCCCAGACGAAGCGCTGTTCTGGCAGCATCCATGGCTACGTTTCCGCCGCCTACGACTGCAACCTTCTTTCCTGCAACGATAGGGGTGTCATAATCTTCACGGAATGCCTTCATTAAGTTGCTTCTGGTCAAATATTCGTTGGCAGAGAAAACACCGTTTGCGTTCTCTCCCGGAATTCCCATAAACATCGGAAGACCTGCTCCGGAACCAATGAAAACGGCCTGAAAGCCTTCTTCATCAAACAGTTCATCAATGGTCACGGATTTTCCAATTATTACATTTGTCTCAATCTTAACGCCCAGTTTTCTTACGTTATCGATCTCAGGCTGAACCACGGCTTCTTTCGGAAGACGAAATTCCGGAATTCCGTAGGTCAATACTCCGCCCGGTTCATGAAGTGCTTCAAATATGGTAACCTCATAACCCATTTTTGCCAGATCGCCGGCACAGGTCAGTCCGGATGGACCGGAACCGATGACAGCCACCTTTTTTCCATTGGTCTTCTCCGGTGCCGCCGGTACGAATCCGTGCTCTCTGGACCAGTCTGCCACGAAACGCTCCAGCTTTCCGATGGATACCGGTTCCCCTTTGATTCCGCGGATACACTGGCCTTCACACTGGCTTTCCTGAGGACATACACGGCCGCAGACAGCCGGAAGTGCTGATGATTTCGCAATGACCTTAGCAGCCTCCTCGTAATTGCCTTCCTCTACTTCCTTGATAAATCCGGGAATATTGATGGATACCGGACAACCGGCTACGCATTTTGGATTCTTACATTTTAAGCAGCGGCTGGCCTCTTCCTTTGCTTCTTCCTCATTATATCCAAGGCAGACTTCTTCGAAGTTTGCTGCTCTGACCTTTGGTTCCTGTTCTCTTACCGGTACTTTTTTTAAAACATCCATTACTCGTCACCTCCACAATGTCCGCATCCGCCATGATGGGTCGCACCTTCACGAATTCTTAATAGTGCTCTTCCCTCTTCTGTCTTATACATCGTCTGCCGCTTCATAGCTTCGTCAAAGTTTACGAGATGTCCGTCAAATTCAGGTCCATCCACGCAGGCAAATTTTACTTCTTTGCCAACCGTTACCCGGCAGGCTCCGCACATGCCGGTGCCGTCTACCATGACCGGATTCAGACTGACAATGGTCGGAATACCTAATTCTTTGGTCATAAGGCAGGTGAACTTCATCATAATCATCGGGCCGATGGCTACGCACACATCGTACTTTTTTCCCTGATTTTCAACCAGGTCTTTGATTACCTCGGTCACCATGCCCTTTCTTTCATAAGAGCCGTCATCCGTGGTTACATATAAATTTCCTGCCTGTTCCCTCATGGCATCTTCCAGAATTAACAGATCTTTTGTTTTGGCACCCATGATGACATCTGCTTCGATGCCGTGTTCTCTCAGCCATTTAACCTGCGGATAAACCGGTGCTGTACCCACACCTCCGGCCACAAATAAGTACTTTCTATTCTTTACTTCTTTTAAGTCGTCGTGTACAAATTCAGACGCATTGCCTAACGGGCCGGCCACATCCTCAAAGCTGTCTCCCGCTTTCAGCACTGCCATCTTCTCCGTACTGGCTCCAACAGTCTGAAATACAATGGTAATGGTCCCCTTCTTGCGGTCATAATCGCAGATTGTAAGAGGAATTCTCTCTCCTCTGTCATCCATCTTGACAATAACAAATTCTCCGGGCTGGCAGGCTTTGGCAATCCGAGGTGCTTCCACATCCATCAGATAGATCTTGTCAGCTAACATCTGTGCTTTTAAAATCTTAAACATCTTCATCCTCCTAATGTCTTCGTGAATACCTGTATACCTTTCCTGATAGCCTTCCCCAACAATCAGGTGAAACGGTACTTGTACCATCTTAACATTTTTAAACGGCACTGACAATATTTATTGTGAAATATCATTAAATTTTTATCGATTTCAATCTTTTATTTCCATTATCTGGAAGGCTTTTTCCGATGATATAAACGAAAAGTATAGCACAAATCAAAATAAGTCTGTTCATCACTTTCCAGTAACATTTCCCAGTCCGGAAGCCGGTCCAGATCCGGAAAATGAACGTCGGCATTGTACGAATAGTCAATATAGGTAACATGAGCTGTATCACAATAGGGAAGGAACTGTTCATAAATGCTCTGGCCCCCTATTATGAAACAATCCTCATCCGGGAATCTTAAAAGTTCCTTCCGGGCTTCTGAAAGACTGTGGCAGACGATTGCTCCCTTTACTTGATAATCCGGGTTCTTTGTCAATACAATGTTGGTTCTTCCATATAACGGCCGCTTACCCGGAAGACTTTCCAGGGTCTTTCTCCCCATGACGATTACTTTTCCTAAAGTCTCCTCCCGAAACATTTTTTTATCTTCGGGAATGGAAACGAGCAGCTGGCCCTGACTGCCGATGGACCAGTTCTTATCCACTGCAACAATGATATTCACAGGTCAACTCCTCCTTCCTGTCTACTCATTTTCTGCTATGATCAGCTCTTTTGCATAAGGAAGACTCTCAATCCACCGGCAGAAGGTATGCCATTCTAAAAGCTTGTGGTGCCGCCTTGCAAAATAGATATTGATCAGGGTTTCATAATTCAGGGTACATGTCCTCATCTGATTGTAGCCGGAAGGGAGAAGCTGGATCAAATCGTACCAGTCCTCTTTATTCTTTGTCTCCATGTAGCGGAGACGGATTTTTTCCAGTTCAGCAACCACGGTCTCCATAAATGCCAGAGTCTGGTCTGTCATATGGTCATGGCTGAAATCATGAAGTTCAAAGGGCTTGCTGTGGATTTTGTGCATGGTGCTGGTGGAATTGGCTACCGTAGCCACTTTATAGGTATCATATTCCTTCCACCAGTAAATAGGAGCCGTGATATCCACTGATACAAAAATCTGCCGGATGTATTTGCGATGGTCGCTTCCTGCTTTTCTTAACCGTTTAGCCAGGCTTAAATCATTAGGGCCAAGGATGTATTCTCCTTCTTCATTATAAGTGCTGTCAATACGGTCCCAGCTGTTCATGGGATTTCTGGCGCCTCGGATAGCATTTTCTATGTTCATAACACTGGTTCTTTCGCATTTTAACATGTTATCTTCCTTTCTGAGGTCTGATTCCTTGTTTCGTGACTTTTTTTATTATAAAACAAAACATTTGTTTCGTCCATTCCTTTATAAACTTCCATTGCGTTTCAGGGAATGGCAAAGAAGAAGTTCAGGCGATCCGGAAATTAACGCAAATTCCCTCCAAACCCGTAAGTCTGGAGGGATATGACCATTTTCCGGCAGCTGCCATTTTGGAAATATGCAATTGTGTTTTAATTACTGCTTAATAAACTTACACTTCCTGAAGAGCTTCTAAGCAGCACTTTATTGTTTTTTGTCCCTATTTGTCCTGCCATTTTTTTATTCTCGATCGTGTTTACGGTAAAATCCGATTTGAGTTTTCCTGTTGATGATGAAGCTTCAAGCATAAATTCTGCTGAACCGGGAAGCTGTAATGCTATAGCCCCTGATGATGTAACTATGGTTATGTCCTGATTACCGAACTCTTTGCAGGATACGTGAATGTTTCCTGAACTTGATTTTAAATTTAAGTTTCCCTTGCTTTTTTTCAGGTCAATGTTGCCTGAAGAAGTCTCTGCACTGGCTTCATCAGCAATACATTCATTCATTTTAATTGCTGATGATTTTCCTGTGATTTTTAATTTTTCTGCATTTAATTTCTCAATTCCAATATTACCTGAGGAAGTATTTATATTAATATCCTTGGCATTCAGTTTCTTGGCTTCAAATGTCCCGGAAGTTACGCTGATTGAGATACTTTTTTCGTATTTTTCAGGGATATAGATATCCAGATACAGGTCTTCCGGCGTTGGGTCAAGATTTCGCGGCATGGGATTATCCTCGCAATCAGCTCTAATTACAACTACCTTATTATTCAACTCTGATGTAAGTTTTATATCCTGCTTTGATTTACCATGAAGCCGGAACCTTAACTCACCATCTGTATCCTCCTGTATCAGGGAAATATGCTCTCTTGTCATATTTACCTGTATTTCATTGATTTCTTCAGACGAAAACTTTTTCTCTTGATTTACTTCTTTATACGAAGCAAATACCTTAAATACAAAGTTACCCAAAATTACTGTCACTCCAATCAAAATTATTCCAAAAGTAATTGTTATCTTAAATTTTTTTTTACTTTCCAATAAATCTTCCATCTCCATATCTAAATTTCCTGCAGTACACAGCCTCCTTTTATTTCAGCTAAATCGGCATGGTCTGGCTAACAGGGTATTTATCTTATTGGCAATCTGTCAAACCTTTCATAATAAATTCTTCTAAGTATTCTAACATATACGGAAAATATTGAACTCCCAGCTCTTCCTTATGAATATCAATGTAAGGGATGGAATTGAATATGGCGAGTATCATATCATCTTCTATATCATCTCTTATCCTGCCCTGAGACTTCCATAATTTTATCAGCTCCAACATACTGCCGTTCATCAATTCATTAATGCTTTTTATCCCCCCTGATTTATAAAATTCCTTTTCCAGTTTACTGAATAAATCCTTGTTAAACCATTCCTTAAGAATTGGATTGGATTTCATACCCTCAAGATTCTTTGCAATCATCTCCTTAACTATTTTCATTGGCTCTTCGTCCGGTTCAACAAATTCCATAATGCTCATCTTCAGCTTTTTGTTTTCCTGAAAAAAAAGTTCCAGAAAAAGCTCGTCTTTTGAAGCATAGTAATTATAAAATGTTCCAGTCCCTATTCCAACTGCTTTTGTAATATCGGAAATATTGGTATCTTTATAGCCCTTGGTGCTGAACAATTCATTTCCGCAATTCAGTATTTTAACTTTTGTGTTATCTACCATGCGAACCTCCTGAATGAATTTTTTTTAATTCATTCACATCGTAACATAAAAAACTTCTCCTGTCTATATCTAAATAAAATTTTATTTGCCCGTTATACTGAACGAGAGCAGGCCATCCGCTATGGAATTGATCCTGCTCTCTGTTTCACCATGTTAAGTCTGGGAAGAACTTTACTTTTTTTCTGCTGCCTTTGTCATCACCAGTCCTGTTCCCCCCATTAACAGCAATGCCGGAACACAGCTGAGCAGATACATGAAAAGTGCAAAGAGGCCTTTCAAATGAGTGATAAAAAGAAGCGGTGACGGAAGAGTTACTTTGTCATAAACTGCCTGTATGATAACAGGTGCTTTCATCATGCTTACATCCATAATGCCAATCTCTGCCATTATAAATACAGCAGAAATCAACAGAAATACAAGCACTTTTCCACTTCCTTTATTGGTTTCCTCCTGCTCGCTTACTATTTTGGGCATAACCGGATACCTCCTTAATTCTTTCAAATTTGATAGATAAACGCATTATAAGAGGATTATGTGTCCGATTTGTGAAAACTTTATTATTTTACTGTGTCTTCTGATTGACCGGTCCTCTATTATGGCTTAAAATCAATATGCAGGGGTTTCCACAAGTTATCTTGTGTTTAAATAGATATCATGCTGTAAAAGGAGATGGTTCTTATGTTTAGAAAATATAGCGATTGCAGTCAAAGCGGATATTTGCAATCCGCATCACTGCTTAATAAGGTTCAGCTGATAAAACATCCATTTATTAGAAAGAGAGATTATTATGAAAATACAAAATACGAAACAGTTAGACAGGCAATTTATCTGGAATGATGAAGCCGGCCTTATCACTCAGTTTCTGGGACAGGCAGCCGGAAGCCGGAAGCTGTATGTCAACATCGATCAGGTACCGCCCCATGCTTACAGTACAAAATACCACAGCCATTCCCAGCAGGAAGAATTTTTCCTTATATTAGAAGGCTGTGGAACTCTAAAATTAAACGGCAGAGAATACGAAGTGAAAAAAGGCGATTTTATTGCAAAGCCCGGCGGACAAAATATAGCCCACCATTTTTACAACTCCGGTCATGATACTCTGGTCATTCTGGATGCGGGAACCATAGAAAAAGAGGATACCTGCTATTATCCGGAGGACGGTGTCTATCTGCATAAATCAAACGGCGAAAGCAAAGTGTTTGGTGAAAAGTCCCTGATAAAAGGCTGGACATCTGAACCGAATAACCGTTAACCGTTCTTTTTTAATAAGATACGCCCAGGGAAAGTAAAGTCCCCTGGGCGTATCTCTGTTTTCCTTTCAGCCGCCTTCATTCCATACATCCATATCCCACATTATCCTGCTGCCTTTTTCTGTTTTTATAACCAGCAGCTTTTTTCCAATCTGTTCTTTCAATTCCGTCACATGGGAGATGATTCCGATCAGCCTGCGTCCGCCTGCCAGTTCATTTAAAATACGGACAGCCTTAAGCCTGGACTCTTCATCCAAAGAGCCAAAGCCCTCGTCAATAAACATGGCATCCATACAGACATTTCCTGCCGTGCGCTGAATGATATCAGCCATGCCAAGTGCCATGGCCAGAGCGGCCATAAAGGATTCTCCGCCTGAAAGGGTCCTCACATCCCGGACCTTATCCGTTACCATACTGTATACATCTAAATCCAGCCCTACTTCTCCCTGCTTCCCCAGGGCCTGAAGATCTCTGCACTGAAGCAGGAACTGTCCGTCGGTCATTATCTTAAGCCTCTGGTTGGCCGACTGAATCATCTGATTAAAATACTGGCGCTGGACATAGGTTTGAAAATCCAGACTGACGGAACCTGCCATCTTCCCATTGGCAGTCTGGAACAGGGTATGATACAGCTGGTACTCTTCCTCCAGCTGATCCCGTTCCTTCCAAAGCCGTCTTAAATTTTCCCCTGCCTGTTCGTCCCGGCTTCGGATACCGGTCAGCTTTCCTTCCTCATCCTGAACCTGTTTCTGTTCCTCTGTAAGCACCGCAGCCTGATTCTTCCATTGTCCTGTTTCGATTCTCTCACGTCCTGCTGTCTGCTCTTTGTATTGGCTGTAAATCGTCCGGGCCTTTAATAGCGCTCTTTCATAATCCAGGATTTCTTCTTCCCATTGTGCCACGGTTTCCGGTTCTTTCCTTGCTCTGCGGTAATCTTCTTCAGACGGAAAGCCCAGTTCTTTTAAAGCCGTTTCATAAGCTTTTCCGGCATGTTCCACGGAAATCCTTTGAATTTCCCCATTCTCCCTTACTGAAGCAAGACGGCCTCTTGTCTCCTTTTCCGTTTCTGAAACACGCCTGATATGATTTTCCGCCTCTGCCTCTGCTTTTAAGAGATCTTCCTTTTTCTTCCCGTAAGCTTTTAGTTCGTTTACTGCTTCCTCTTCATCGGATTTGGGAAGACGCACTCTTAATTGATCCAATTCTGCTGTTAATGCTGCAGTAACCAGTTTCTTTTCTTGCCAGTTCTTTACAGCCTCTTCCCTTGCAGGTTCCAGTTCCTCCTGTTTTCTTCTGTCCTGTTTCCTGGCCTCCAGTAATTCTCTTAGCTGCCGGTCTGCTTTTTTAGCTTCCCCCTCTTCCTTCTCTGCTTCATCAAACAGATCCCTGCACTGTTTCAATTCCTGTGACAGCCTGTCCGTAACCTGAGCCGGAGGGAACGGATCTACAAGCCATTTCCGGAATTCCTGTTTAATCTGCTCTTCCTGATAGCGACAGCTTTCTAAAATCCTGATATGAATTGATACAGCGGCAGCACGTTTTTCTTCTGCCTGATTCCTCAGCTTTCTGGCCTTCTCCACCTCGTTCTGGGTCACAGCACCTTCTGTCAATGCCGCTTTCCTGGGATGGTGGGCAGAGCCGCAGACCGGGCAGGGTTTCCCTTCTGTCAGCTTCTCTGCCATAATACCGGCCTGAAGGGCAAGAAACTCCCTGTACATTTCATTGTATGTATGTTCTGCCTGCTCATAATCCTGCTGAGCGCTGACAAGTGCTGCCTGGCACTCCTCTCTTTCCTTTAAACCGGCCCTTAGAGTTCCTATTGCTTCCTCAAGGTTTTTAAGTGCCTGCTGCTTCTCTGCCAGGACCTTTTTCTTCATACTTATTTCAGGCAGATGTTTTACCAGCCCTTCCAGATATTCCTGTTTTGCTTCATTTGCTGATAAACGTTCTTTTAAAACGGCCAGTCCGGATTCTATCTTCTTAACATGTATTTCTGCTTCCTCTTCTTTCTGTCTCTTCCCTTGGTATGTTTTTTCCTTTTCCCTGTACCGGGCATAAACAGGCATAACCTCCTGAAGCCTGGCTATGGAAGACACAAGCTTTGGAACCTCTCTTGACGAAGCAGCCCTGCTGTCTTCCGCCGCCTTCTCTGCCTCTGCAAGTGTACGGTTTAAAAGCTCCAGTTCACTTTCCAACTCTTTGATCCTCCTGGCTGAAGACTCATATTCCCTCTTTTTATCCAGGAACTGCATTTCCGGAACATATGCCTTCTCCGCCTGTCTGGCCGATTTTAATTGTGCCATCTTCTGCTTCCATACTTCCTTCTGGTCTTCAAGAGCTTTTCGATTGGCAGCCGCCTGTTCCAGGCCGTCAAAAAGCCGGTTGATCTCTTCCGCTCTGCTTATATGGCCTTCTACTTGTGACAGAAGCTGTCCTTTCTTCTCCCGCTCCTTGCGAAGCTTTTGTTCCTTTTCCCTTATTTCCTCAAGGACTGAATGAAGAAGGCCCATAATTTCCTCTGTCTTTGATTCCTTAAATTCCAAAAGCTCCCGCCATGCATCTCTAAAGGGGCTTTCCTCCAAAAGCTCCATGTTCTGAAGTTCATGAACGCACAGCTTCCGGTTATCCTCCAGCCTTCCGTAAAACAGATTGTTTTGCTCTTTTAATTTCATCTGAATACGGCTGTATATACCGGTGTTGAAAATCCTGGAAAAGATCTCCTTCCGCTCTCTGGACGATGCATGAAGGAGCTTTAAGTAGTCCCCCTGTGCAATCATGGCGATCTGGGAAAACTGATTCTGGTCCACGCCTACAATCTCCTGGATTTTCTGGTTGATCTCCCGGAGGCTTCCAGGGTATTCCGACTGGTCCGGCATCAGAAGTCTTGCTTTTGCCGGTACCTGAACGGCAGAATACTCTCCGCTTCGGTTCTTTCTTTTACTGATCCGGGTATAAGCCGGGCTTCTGGTTATCTCATATGGTTCTCCCCGCTCAGTAAATCTTAAAGAGACAGAAGTTTCTTCATCTTCTGCTGCATAATGGCTGCGCATCATGGCAGGCTCCCGCTTCTGTCCGCTGGTTTCCCCGAACAGCGCAAATGCTACGGCATCGAATATGGTGGTTTTTCCTGCTCCCGTATCTCCGGTAATAAGGAAAATCCCATGACCGGCTTTCTCAAAATCCACCGTTTCCGTACCGCCATAGGAACCAAAGGCAGACATGGTTAACTGCAATGGTTTCATGTTCCCTCTTCCTCCTTTGCTTCCTGTACGATCAGTTCCATGGCTTTTTCCGCCTTTTCCGTCATGGGCTCGCCTCTTACTGCCTGAAAAAACTGCCGAAATGCCTCCAGAGGCTTCAGTACCGGAACAGCTTCTCCAGTCTCCATAAGCTTTTGCCTGGTCCGCTCATTATCAACCCGAAGCTCCAGCAAATGGTCGTAGACCTCATTAAGACGCTCTCTTACCCGGTAAGGTTCCTCCTCATCAGTCAGGGTAACACTTATAAAATCATTGCGGTTATCCCCGGTTCCTCTTAAAAGAATATCCCTTAAGCTTCCCCTTTCTCTTCTGACATCCTGAATTCCCTTCAAAGGCAGAAAACGGATTTCCGGTTTCTCCCCTTTACGGCCCAGTTCTGCCATGGTAACGGACTTTTTGTGGAATTCCTCACTGACGGAATACTTATAAGGAGTCCCGCTGTACCGGACAGACTCTCTTCCCACCTTTTGTGAACCGTGCAGATGTCCCAGTGCAGCATACTCAAACCCGGAAAGAACCGATGCGTCCACCCGGTCCAGACCTCCGGCCATGATCACCGCCTGCTCCGACTCACAGGTTTCCGGATCATTTCTGCCTGCGGTATAAAACTGATGTGACAAAAGAACATTCCGTTCCCTTGCATTGATGCCCTCCCGTTTCAGTACAGCCCTTACGGCACTTTCATAGTCTTCCGGCTGGTCAGCCTCAAACAGGGTTCTTACATATCCTGGTTTCAGAAACGGCAGAAGGTAGAAATTCACCGGTCCATATTCATCCTCCAGCACCACCTTTTTCAAGTACTCATCCGGCTTCCTGGGCGGAAACACGGAAAGATGTATGTGGTGTTTCTCCAAAAAAGAGCCGGCATAAGATAGTCTTTCCGGTGAATCGTGGTTTCCCGCAATGATCAGAACCGTTATCACCGGCCTTATCTCAGACAGGGCTTTAAGGAAGCTGCCGAACATGGTATAGGCCTCCCCCGACGGCGCCGTTTTATCATAAATGTCGCCGCAGATCAGAACAGCCGCCGGATGATAAACAGCCGCATAATTCACGATCTGGTTTAAAACCGCTTCCTGATTCTCTTTTAAGCTGTAGCCGTTTAACTGTTTTCCAATGTGTAAATCGGACAGATGAAAAATCCTCATAGATACTCCTCCGGCACTCTGCCTTATTTCAAATGTTTTCATAAAACCTCTTTATTTTATAATACAAATTATAGAACAAAAACAGAAATAAAGCCATTAGTAATAGCGAAGCAGTGCACATGGATAAATTAATATTATTAATTAGTAAAATTGGTGGTACTCTCTATTATATGGGAGACTTAAATGAAAGCAGGAAAAATATGCTTATTGACAAGTTATGTTATTCGATTGTCAAATTTTTATAAGATATTGTTTAACATTGAAAATGACAGTCATGATAATATTCATCAGTTTATTATATCGGAAGAAACAACATTGACTGTTTACAATGACGGGATTGAGCGAAAAACCAACCCGCACAACATTTGTCTTGCCTTTACAGTTGATGATGCTGATGTTGAATTTGAGAGGTTAAAATCACTTGGCGCCGAGATTATTGCACCCCAACAGTAAGACCCTGGGGTGTAAAGAATATGGCTGACGGGAATACTGGTGTTAAAGACAATAAGAAATTGATTTAGTATAGGGATAAAACAATTGCCAGCAGTTTTGATATTGATTTAACTGGTTACAGAATATTGAATCCTCCGGATGAAGAATATTTTAATAAGAATCTGTTGCAGGCGAGAAGGCAGTCAAATGTTCAACCAGATGACACTGTACCAATCACATATTTAAGCGAAAACGAATCAAAGTCATATATATTCAAACAGGATGCATATGGTATCAATTTCATGTTTGAATTTGAAAATTCTGATGGTGACTGGCTTTTGATTTCCACTGCTAACGATCAATTCGTAGTATTTTCGCAGAAATTTAGCCGGAACTGAGTTCTGTTCATGAAATAAACGTACTTTACCCCCATATAGGAAATGTTATATATCAATGTCCTATATGGGGGCCGTATATTAATGAATCAGAATAAAATCTGTGTCAGTAAACTTGCTACAATTAATATAAGAGCGCCGCAGATCCGGGTGGCAATCTGGGAAAAGGGCAGCAATTCCATTCTCTTTGCTGCGGACAATACCGCAATGTCTCCCGTACCGCCCATATTGGTCGTACATAATCCGGCTGTAATGGAGGACTCAATTGGATAGAATCCCACGAAATACCCGCCGATTCCGGCTCCCAGTGATACGCTTCCAACTACGATGAATACCAGTAATAAATACATGGGTGTGACAGCCTGTACCACTGCTCCTAAATCAATCATGGAAATCCCGATCCCAACTAACAATGCACTTGTCCAGTTCTTCATCACAAACTGGGACCATTGGCGTGCGGAATCTTCAAATTTCCGTGGAATGAACCCGCAGGCTTTGCTTAAAGCAACTAAGATGATCATCCATGCATAGGCGTGGACCGACGTTACAAATTTGTTGACGATGACTCCCAGAAGAAAGAAGAACATGGATGTAATGAGTCCGATCCCCAACTCTTCCAGGCTGATGGAAGTACTCTTTTTCTCATTCATATCGGAATTATGATTCCTCATCAGGCGGCCGTTTCCAGTTAACTGCGGCTTTATCTCCCCTAATTTTGCTAAAAGTCCGGCTCCTACAATAGCCATAACATTACCCAGGGTTGAGGCAGGTATCATTCTTGAGATAACAGAAGCAGAATCTACGTTTAGTGCCTCTGCATACATACCGGATAAGGGCACGACTCCGGCTCCCATTCCCCCTCCCATCATGGGTATGGCCACATACATGACTGCATCTACGAACCCGTATCCAACCAGACTTCCTGCCACGCCCACACACAGTATGGCCAATGTCATGGCACACAGCGCCACCGGAAGGAAGCGGACCGCAGCTTTCAGTAAAAGAGAACGGTCCATACCAAGGATGCTTCCTGTTATCAATGCAGCGATATAAAAATTGAGAAAACCTGTCTTATTCATGAACTGAGATACATTTTCCACAACATACTCTGGAATCCCATTGGTATACACCAATGCAGCCGATGCAAATATACAGACAATGGCTCCGCCTCCCAGAAACGTCTTCACAATGGGAAGGTTATTGCCTATCACATTGAACAGCCCCCCAAATACCATCATGATTAACAGCGCTCCCAGCATCCCGGAAGGAAGCCATTTAAAGACCATGGCAGCCACTGTCACTGCTGTAAGCAAAAGATAAATGGGCAGTGGTATCCCAGCGATCATAATGTTGTTTACCTTTGTCATCAAGGTTGCTTTTGTCTCTTCCATTTGTAATCCTCCCGCTCTATCGGCTTATTTCACGATCCCCTGTTCCACTGCCTTTTTCTTCACCGCCTCTGCTACTGCTCTTGCCACACGTTGGTCAAATGCCCCAGGGATAATATACTCCTCTGTCAGTTCTTCCTCTTTTATGATTCCGGCAATGGCATGTGCTGCAGCAATTTTCATTTCTTCTGTAATATCGCTGGCTTTCGCATCCAGTGCCCCACGGAAAATCCCCGGAAATACAAGAACATTGTTGATCTGATTGGGGAAATCGGAACGCCCGGTGGCTATGATCCTGGCTCCGCCTTTCTTTGCTTCCTCCGGCATGATCTCCGGTGTTGGATTTGCCATGGCAAAGACAATGGCATCCGGGGCCATAGACGCAACCATTTCAGATGTAACGATACCCGGAGCGGATACGCCTATAAAGACATCTCGTCCCTTCATGATCTTTTTTAAATCCCCGCGTTTCTTTTCCGGATTGGTAACTTCAGCCATTTTCGCCTGGGCTTCGTTCATCCAGTCCTCTCCCTGGGCTAAGGCTCCTTTTAAATCAACCAGGATCACATCCCGGACACCTAAGGACAGGAGAAGCTTACAGATCGAGATCCCGGCAGAGCCTGCCCCATTGATCACGAACTTAGCCTCTTCCATCTTTTTGCCAACCAGCTTTAAAGCATTGATGATCCCGGCAGATACTACAATGGCTGTGCCGTGCTGGTCATCATGGAATACCGGAATATCCAGTTCCTCTTTTAAGCGGCGCTCGATCTCAAAGCATCTTGGAGCTGAAATATCTTCCAGATTGATTCCGCCGAACGTGGGAGCCAGATAACGGACGGTCTTAATGATCTCTTCCGTATCTTTTGTGTCCAGGCAGATTGGAAATGCGTCTACTCCTCCGAATTCTTTAAAAAGAATGGCTTTTCCTTCCATAACAGGCATGGCCGCTTCGGGTCCGATATCCCCTAATCCCAGTACAGCAGTACCATCGGAAACCACGGCCACCAGATTTCCCTTGGAGGTATAACGGTATACCTCCGACTTTTCATCCCTGATCTTCCTGCAGGGCTCTGCAACTCCCGGCGTATAGGCTGTGCTTAAATCCTCTCTTGTTTTTACAGCCACCTTAGAAATCACTTCAATTTTCCCCTTATGCTGTTCATGCATTTCCAGCGCCAGTTTGTTATAATCCATACCTTCTCACCTTTCCCTTTCGTTAATAATTTTCTGATAAACGAATGGTAACACGAGACAGGCTGAATGAAAATCTTGTGTATTTTTAAAAAAACTTATGTAAGTAAAAAAAATATACCCGGTCAAAAATACGGTTCCCCGTTGATTTTCCGGCACACTTCAACTACAATGATTTCTAAAGGGGGATCTGTATGAAAGAAAAGCCATTGGAACACCAAATATATCTGTCCCAGATATTCGGAATTACGCTGGCGATCCTGTTGTCACTGGGCGTATCCCTGCATTACAATCTTGTTACAAAAAAAAATTCCCTGGACATGAACATCCGCAATACAGGGATCTTTCTCTCAGAATCCAAAGAAGTAGTGGATATCTTAGAAAATGGTGCTCCCTCTGCACAGTTCAACCTGTATCTGGACGACTTGATCAGGAAGCTTTCCTATATCGATGTGATCACCATCTGCGATACCAGAAGCATACGGTTTTATCATAATAACAAGGCTTTAATCGGAAAGACTTTTGTGGGAGGCGACGAAAAAGATATCCTAAGTGGCGCCGAGCCTTATATCACCAATGGGAAAGGCACTTTAGGCAGGCAGCGGCGTGCTTTTTTTCCGGTAAAGGATGAGAATGGACAGATCATTGGGTTTGTCATGGTAGCTGTGCTGACCACCAGCATTATGCAGCTGACCCGCAATATCTTAAGCGTTTTCCTGATTCTTGCCATTACATTGATTTTCATCGGTATCCTGACTTCAAATATGCTTTATAAACGGCTTAAGAAAATTCTGTTTGGTTACCGGCCCGAAGAAATCCGGAAGATTCATATTGAAGGGAAAGAAGTTCTCGATGCCCTGGAAGAAGGTCTTTTTGCAATCAACACCGAAGGGGAGCTGATTCTTATCAATGAATCTGCAAAAAAAATTCTGGATTTAAAAGAAATGCCGGAATACGGCACAAAGCTCTCGGACATCTATCCGGAGACCAGATTGCCGGAGATTCTTCGTTCTTCTGTGCCGGAATACAATTTAAACCTTATGATCTGCGGCAAACACATTATGTCCAACCGCATACCGATCATTGAACAGGGCAATACCATAGGTGCCGTTTCCATTTTCCGCAACAAGACAGAAGTGATAAAAATGGCGGAAGAACTTACAGGTGCCAGATATATGGTAGAAACGCTCCGGGCATTCAACCATGAATTTAAAAATAAACTGCATGTCATACTGGGATTTATTGAAATGGGGGAAACCCAGAAAGTAACCGATTACATTCTCAACACCAGCATGGTTTCTGCCCAGGCTGTCAGTGAGGTGGCGAAAAACATCCAGGTACCAAGCATTGCTGCGCTGATCATAGGCAAGATTATCCGGGCCAATGAATTGGGAATCAGCCTGACGTTAAAGCCGGACAGCTCCTGCCGGGAAGATCAGCTGAACCTGCCGGCCGATCTCTACATTACAATTGTGGGGAATCTGATTGAAAATTCCATCGAGGAACTAAACCATGAGAACATTGCAGTAAAAGAAATTAAAGCAGGAATCAACATCTGGAAATCCGGCAGCATTCTGTCCGTAGATGATACCGGAAGAGGGATTCCCCCGAATATTCAAAATAAGATATTTGAAAAAGGATTCTCTACCAAAGGGAATGACCGTGGTTCAGGCATGTACCTGATTAAAAGCCTGGTTGAACGGTACCATGGATTCATTGAAATGGAATCGGAAGAAAACGTCGGTACGTCATTTATCATCACTTTTGCAGAGGAGGAACATCATGTATCAGGTAATCATCATTGAAGATGACCCTATGGTCGCATCCATCAGCAGGCAGTATGTTGAACTGAATAATTATTTAAAAGTTTCCGGACTCTTTTCCAACGGTCAGGAGGCTCTTTTGTATCTGCAGACCCATTCTGCCGACCTGGCCATACTGGATGTCTATATGCCGGTTATGGATGGATTAGAGCTGTTAACGGAAATACGGAAGCTTAACAAGCAGCTTGACGTAATCATGGTAACGGCTGCCAACGATGCCGCCCATGTAAAAAATCTGCTGTCTTTAGGGATCATTGATTATCTTGTAAAGCCATTTGAATACGTCCGTTTCAACCAGGCGCTGGCAAGATTCATAGAACACAGGGAATTATTAAATCAGGAAAACTTTTCCCAGCAGCAGCTGGATTTTCTTTTTGAATCTCCTGCTGCATTATCCTCCCATCCGGATGTACTCCGCAAAGGACTGCAGGAAAAAACACTGGAAACAATTTTAAACTACGTGAAACAGCATAAGATGGAGGCCCTGACCAGTGAGAAAGTTGCAGAAGAGGTCCATCTCTCCCGGGTCACGGTCCGGAGGTATATGAATTACCTCTTAGATAAAAAAGAGATCGTAAGTGATATTGACTATACGACCGGAGGGCGGCCCTCCATTATTTACCGTTATGTAAAAAATAAGATAATATAGGGTACCGCAAGGCTGCTGATTCTAAACAGTCTTGCGGCACCTTTCTTTAACCAAAGATCATTCTTGTTTTTGAACTTCAAGTATCTCATTTAACAGATTCTGCAGCCCGGTAGCGAAACTGGTCTGTACGATTTCTTCTTCTTTCTCTGCTGTGGCCCTTTCTTCAGGAGTCATCTCAATAAAAGTAACGCCTTCTTCTTTAAGCTTCTCACGTAGGTCCTCCTCATCTTTTGTAATCTCTTTTCTGTTCCATTCAGAAGCCATCTGCCCGGCAGTTAACAGAATCTTTTTATCTTCTTCACTTATGGCATTCCATTTTTCTTCAGCCATCAAAACAATACCGGGGCTGTAGGTAATTCCGCTTAGAAAGTAATAAGGAGCAACCTCATAAAATTTATTCGTGTAATATGCCGTCAAAGGGTTTTCCGCCCCATTTACAACACCATTCTGCAAAGCCCTGTAGAGCTCTTCGTAAGGCATAGGGATAGGCCTTGCCCCCAGGGCAGATATGGTATCCATCATGAGAACCGATTCCGGAACCCGGATCTTCTTATTTTTTATATCTTCTAATCCATTGACTTTTTGGGTGAAAAACAGATTACGCTTGCCCTCATCCGTATAGAACAGCCCCTGCATTCCTGCTCCTATCTCAGTGCCTTCCGACAAAAATGCCTGGCCAAGATCTTTATCTTCCAGCACCTTCCACATTCCCTCGCGGCTTTTAAAAATATACGGAAGACCAAACAAGTTAAGCTTTTTAAATCCAAACCCGGTTAAGGCATTGGTATTTGCCCGATACATGTCAATAGCCCCGCCGCCCTCCTTGAGGGTATTCAAAGATGCTTTTTCAGGGCCCAGGACAGCATTGGGAAATACTTCGATCTTTATGCGTCCGTCAGACAATTCATCCACATATTCCGCAAATTTGTACCCTACTCTTGCCATAATATTATCAGGACCGTTTACCTCACTATATCTAAAAATCACTTCCGGTTCTGATGGACTGGCTTTCGCAGCATCTGCGGTTGCCTGTGCAGCAGCAGCCTCCTTCGTCTCTTCTGGTACTGCCGTATTTGTTGCCGTATTGCCTGGATTAGAACCGGAACCACAACCTGACAGATTCACGGCCAAAATAAATAATAACAACAAAGCCAGTGATTTTTTCATGATTGCTCCTCCTGATATATATAATATAGAATATAGTCTATCCAAGTCCTTTCATATTAACCTTGGCTTTTTGCTTTTTTGAATTATCAAATCACAAAAGAAACTCCTGCTGAGATTTCATTCCTTTCACTCAACAGGAGTTTCTTTGCTTTTATGATGATTTATTTGGATTTATTTTAAAAGGCTGATGACCGTTTCTGCAGCATCATCTAAATAATCACACGAAAATCTTTCAAATCTGCCTTCATCTACCAACCTGGCAATAGCGGAATCGACCGGGATTCTTCCCAAGATACGCAGACCTGTATTTTCCGATGTTTCCTCTAATCTGCTCTCACCGAACAGATTAATTTCCTTTCCGCAGTCAGGACATTTCACATAGCTCATATTCTCTACCATTCCCAGAACAGGAATATTCATTTTCTCAGCCATATGATAAGCTTTCTTGACAATCATGGAAACAAGCTCCTGGGGAGATGTGACGATCACAATTCCATCTAAGGGAATTGACTGGAATACAGTCAGGGGAACATCACCGGTTCCAGGCGGCATGTCAATGAGTAAATAGTCCAGATCCTCCCAGACTACATCCGTCCAGAACTGTTTCACGGTTCCTGCCAATATGGGGCCTCTCCACATAACAGGAGAATCTTCCTGCTCCAGCAGCAGATTCACAGACATCAATTTGATATTATTCGCTGTACTTTCCGGAATAATGCCTAGGGAATTTACTTTTGCTTTTGTATTGATTCCAAACATTTTAGGTATGGACGGTCCTGTAATATCCGCATCCAGGATACCTGTTTTAAAGCCTTTCCGATTGAGCAATACGGCTAACATAGCAGTAACAAAAGATTTTCCTACGCCGCCCTTGCCGCTGACAACTCCGATTACATGCTTAACCGAACTGTACTGGTTTAAATTCTCCGTCATGCTCTGGCTGCTGTGTTCGCAGCCCTCACATGAGTCTTTTGTACAACTGCTGTCCGAACACCCTTTTACACTTTCTGCCATATCTGTAACTCCTTTATCAGTGATTAAACAATAATTAAAGCAGATATTCGCAATCCTCTTCTCTGCTTGCTCACAGCGTACCCCGCTCCATCGGGTATAACTTTATTACCACTTCGTATATTTCCACAGAAGCTTGGACTTTTACAAAAAACAAGGAAGTCCATACCCCCGTTTTTAGAAGCAGGGAACTTTTTTATAAGATTAAAGAAAATTAATTTTAGAAAAGTCAATGCTTCCGTCTTCTTTCATCAGATTTTCATCTGCATGAACGTATTCGACTTTACCTATGAACATCTCATGAGAACCTGTCATGATCGAATCCACAACCGTGCACTCAATATTGACAGGACAATCTGCCAAAACAGGGGCATTCACTACTTTTCCTTCTTCCAGTCTTACATTCTTCTCTTTGAGTTTATCACAATCCCTCTTACTAGTCTTGCCCAGATAATCAAATATATCCTGATAGGATGAATCGGCTATATTTACAACGAAACATCCGGATTCTTTTATCATGTGATAGGAATACCTTGTAGGTACGATTCCAACCATGACCATGGGAGGTGCATAGCTGCAATTCCCGCAATAGCCTACAGCCAGGGCATTATCTTCCCCATCTAACCCACGGCATGAAACCAGAACCTTTGGCGCCGGCTGAAGCGCACTTTTCTTAGCTGCTTCTTTTTTCTGCATTTTACTGACTCCTTTTTATATTATTTTTCAATCATACAGATGAATTAAATCTTATAAAAAGATTTTAGTGCAATTACTGACATATGTCAATATTAAATTTCAATTCTGTTTCCTGTATTATTATAAAGAAATTTTTCTTTTAATTCCTGACGAATAAGGCGTATTCCCTCCTCACCGGTACAATGTGAAACCGCTGTCAATTGTATATTCATCTCCTTCAATGCATCGATCGTTTTAAACATCCTGATTCTATCCGCTTCAATCAGATGGGTCCCCCCAATTACAGCATAGATAGGAATATTAGTTCTTTCGGAAATAGTTTTTAATATATTAATGATTCCAACATGAGAACAGCCGGCGATGACAGCCAGTCCTTTTTTTGTGATAATCCCCAATGAAATTTCATCGTCAAAATCATCTGATCTATAATCGGAATTCTCTTTTATATAAAACCTGCTGTTTTTCTTTTCATAGTCCGTATACTTCGTAAAATGATGAAAAACTATGATATGTTCCGTCAGATAAACCATGCTTTCCCTGATTTTTCTCAAAGGTATCTGATTCTGTAAAATAAAATTCTCATCAAACGAATTACCAATATATTGAAACTTAGCCTCATCCACTGTTTTGTACTTTGGTTTAAAAAATTCCTCTCCTACAACAAAAGGCGGCAGGTTTTTAATTTTTCCCACAAGCTTTTTCACTCCGCCGCTGTGGTCATAATGTCCATGGCTGATTATGACATAGTCTAAATTATTTAAATTTATATTCAGTGACCTGGCATTTTCCATAAAATTTCCGCTCTGTCCGGTATCAAATAAGATCTTCGTTCCATCCATCTCTATGTAAAGTGACAGGCCGTGCTCATACAGCAGTTCTCCTTTCTCATCCGGATTATTTTCAATTAATGTTGTTATCTGAAGTTCCATCTTTTTCTTTTCCCCTCCTGCATAATTCTTTTGATTTATATCATATTTGATTATGATTCCTGCTTTATATCTTCCAAAAACCGTTCACCATACTTTTCAAACTTGAACTCTCCCACTCCGGATACCGACAGCATCTCTTCTCTGGTCTTCGGTCTTACTACACACATATGAGCAAGTGTCTTGTCGGAAAATACAATATAAGGCGGTACTTTCTCCTGCCTGGCAATCTCCAGCCGCAATGTCCGCAGTTTATCAAACAGCACCTCGTCCTCTTTTGTAAGCTCCAGTACAGCTGCCCTGGATTTCTTCGTCTTCTTTTCGTTCTTCTCTTTCAATGCAGGTTCCTGTTCCTTAGCCATCTTCATCATGATGGCTTCTTCCTCATTAAGAACTGTCTTTGACTTTCCGGTCAGCTTCACAATGGAATATTCATCATTGGTTACGTTCAGATATTCATTGAGCAATAGATGATTCATCACCTGACGCAGCTTATAGACCGGTACCTTTGCCAGTCCGCTGTAATAGGGATTCCCATCCATCCGGTAGTTTCTGATCTTTACCGTATTGGCTCCATGAACCGTATCGATGATAACCGTAGTTCCATACCTCTGCCCGCAGGACTCCACGCATCCAATCAGCCCTTTCGCAATACCGGTCACATCCACGTTCTCAAACTGACTCAGACAGTTGGAACAGTTCCCGCAATAATTCTCCCCATATTCTCCAAAATACCGCAGAATATAATCCCGCAGGCATTCATTGGTAAAACAGTAATACGTCATCTTCTTAAGCCGCTCCCGGTCCCGTTCCATTACAATCCGGCGGGTAAACGAATCCAGTTCCAGGTTATCCTGATTGTTATCAATGAACATCTGATTGGTCACCACATCCTGTCCGCTGTAAAGCAGGATGCATTCTCCCGGCTCCCCGTCTCTGGAGCACCTGCCCACTTCCTGATAGTAGGATTCCAGATTTTTCGGCATGTTATAATGGATGACAAATCTCACATTGGATTTATCGATTCCCATTCCGAATGCATTGGTCGCCACCATGATCTGGCTTCTGTCGTAGATAAAATCCTCCTGATTCTTCCGGCGCTCCCCGTCACTTAATCCGGCATGATATCTGGTTACGGAAAAACCCTCCTTTTGTAATCGGTCACAGACCTCTTCCACCAGCTTTCTGGTCAGACAGTAAATGATTCCGCACTGGGTGGGATGGCATTCCACATAATTCTTCAAGGTGGCATACTTATCCTTCGGAGACTGGACGCCTAAATAGAGATTTGGCCTGTCGTATCCGGTAGATACAACGGAAGGCTCCCGCAGCATAAGAATATCAATGACATCGTCACGGACTTCTTTTGTGGCCGTAGCGGTAAATGCGCTGATGACCGGACGTACCGGAAGTTTTTCTATAAAATCTACAATTTTTAAATAACTGGGCCTGAAATCCTGTCCCCACTGGGATACACAATGTGCCTCATCTACTGCTACCATGGAAATCTTCGTATGAAGTGCAAAATTCAGAAATTCTTCTGTTACAAGACGCTCCGGTGCTACATAAATAATGGGGTATCGCCCTTCCCGTGCATAGGCCAGGGCCTTATAATACTGACTAGCAGTCAATGAACTGTTAAGATATGCGGCGTGAATGCCTGCCTGATTGAGAGTTGTTACCTGATCTTTCATCAGGGAAATCAAGGGGGATATAACCAGTGTGATCCCTTCCATCATTAGGGCCGGAATTTGAAAACACAGGGATTTTCCTGATCCGGTAGGCATGATTCCAAGAGCGTCCCTTCCTTCCAGAATACTGTCGATTAATTGTTCCTGGCCCTCACGGAAACTGTCATAACCGAAATAGTG
This sequence comes from uncultured Lacrimispora sp., assembly GCA_964402355.1. Taxonomy (GTDB): domain Bacteria; phylum Bacillota; class Clostridia; order Lachnospirales; family Lachnospiraceae; genus Lacrimispora. The sequence goes on along the minus strand of CAYOCB010000009.1, from coordinate 91,646 downwards.
CTTTAATGCCTGAAATTTATCCATATAACGTTTATTTCTGCTCCTTATCCTTTGCTTTTTCTTTATTATACCATTACTGATTCAAATATGCCATATCATTTCTTATGTTTGAAGGATTCTTTTATACTAACTGAGCAGGCAGGCAAAGATGTGATTTTGCGGAGATTTCAATTAGCTCCAGATTCACATGGGGACAGCGAGGGTATTCATAAAAGCCATAGATTATTTGGATAAAGGAATGAAAAACCTCTAGGGAATGCCTGACTCATTACAGGGAAATCTACGAATTTGCGAAATACATATTTGAGAATTTTGCAAAATGCGCTGCCATTACCACATGTCAAGCCAATGTGTGTTAATGTATTCCATACATGGAGCATATCCTGTTTCTCCATATATAATTTTCCATCCGGAAGGTACCTCCAGAAAGGAAGGCCAGACAGAATACTGGCTTTCCTCGTTGGACAATACAAAGTACGTTTCATTTTTGTTTTCAAATGGATTGTTCATGCACGATTACCTCCTGTTATATCTTATAACTGCTTTTTTAATTAAAAATTTTTCATAAGTATTCGTCCGATTTTTATAAGCGGTTCCGGCTGGCACATGTCGATATGGGTGCAATCAATGTCGTATCGCTCAAATTTTCCTTGAATATAAGGACTCCATGCTTTTTCAGGTCCAATGGAGTCAATCCACTCAGGCGTCCGGACCGAACGGATAAATAAAATATTTCCATTAAATGGTTTCGGATGATATTGGCTTAAAATATGGATGGAATTCAAATAAACCGCTTTCATATTCTGAATGGTTTCCATTGTAAGGTCTGCCAAAGCACTGCCGTTCTGTTGAAATATTTTCATAACACTGTCCAGAGTTTTAGGTTTCCCCTCTAAACTTTCCATATTACACCGTCCTAAAGCAAGCAGGGCGTTCAGAGCTTCTTCTTCACCCAGTACATCTTTGACCATCGGCAGATAATAACCCGGATAAGCATCCAGCAGGGCGGTTAAATGTAATTCCTGTCCCTGATTTTGTAACTGTACTGCCATCGCCTGTACAATATTCCCCCCAAGAGACCAGCCCAGCAAATGATAGGGACCTTCCGGCTGAATACAACGCATTAACCGGATATAATCGGCTGCCATATCTTCCATTGTCTGAGGAAAATTTTCATGTACGGCAATGCCTCGTGCCTGTATTCCATAGATGGGATACTCAGCTCCCAAAGCTTTTGTTAAACCTGCATAGCACCAGCTAAGCCCACCCGCCGGATGTATACAGAACAGCGGAGGCTTCTTCCCTTTTGTCCGAAGAACCAGCAGTTGATTAAATGCGCTTTTACTCTTGCCTATTTTTAATTGTTCGGCAAGACCGGCTACTGTGGGAGTTTCAAATAAACTTCCTATATTTAGCTGAAATCCCAGAGAATTGCGGATTCTGTTTATCAATTGAACTGCCAGCAAAGAATGTCCTCCCAGTTCAAAAAAGTTATCATCAATCCCAACATGCGGTAATTGAAGAATCTCCATAAACAGGTCCCGCAGTATCTCTTCCTGTGGCGTTCTGGGTCCCCGCCCTGTGACAGAGGTATTCCAATCCGGTTCTGGCAATGCTTTATAATCCAGCTTTCCGTTGGATGTCAGGGGTAATGCATCAATTTTTACAAAGGCAGACGGAACCATATAATCAGGAAGAAAATCTGCGGCATAATTGCGTAAACATGCCGGGGTAAAACTTGCGTTTGCTGCAGGTATGACATATGCTGCCAGCCGCTTATCTCCCGGTTGGTCTTCACGAACAACCGCAACAGCCTGTTCAATGTCAGGATGCTTCATAAGAACGGATGTAATCTCTCCCAATTCAATACGAAATCCGCGAATCTTTATCTGATAATCGGAACGCCCTATATAATCTAAAGAACCACTCTCATTCCAGCGTGCCAAGTCGCCTGTACGGTACATCCTTGTACCCGGAGGGCCAAACGGGTCCGCAACAAAACGGCTTGCTGTCAGGTCCGGACGTCCTAAATAGCCAAGTGCCAAACCTGCACCCGCAATATAAAGCTCTCCTGTCACTCCAGGCGGAACAGGCTGTAAACAGGCATCAAGAACATATACCTTAAGATCTTCTATTCCCCGTCCTATCAGACTTCCTGCCTTCATGGCAGCAATCTTTCTATCAAGTTTAAGGTAACTGACATGTACGGTCGTTTCAGTAATACCATACATATTGATAAGTACAGGGGCATTTTCCGGATGGCGGCTGTACCAGTCTTCTAATCTGCCAAGTTCAAGTGCCTCTCCTCCAAATATGACAAAACGCAGGGAAAGCTTTTGACCAAGGGCTGTATTTTCCCGGTCTGCCTGCATAAGTTGATAAAACGCAGAAGGTGTTTGATTGAGAACAGTTACCTTTTCCTTTACCAGCAGCTCAAGAAATTCGGAAGGTGACCGGCTGACAGAAAAAGGAACCACCACCATACAGCCCCCATAAAGCAGCGGCCCCCAAATTTCCCAAACCGAAAAGTCAAAAGCATAGGAATGGAACATTGTCCAAACATCGTCAGCATTGAAATGAAACCAATGCTCCGTGGCTCCAAAAAGTCTGACAACATTCTGATGAGGAATCACAACTCCTTTTGGCACACCTGTAGAGCCTGAAGTATAAATAATATAGGCAGGACTGAAGGGCGACAATATCTGTGTACGGTCTGTGTCAACCGGATTATCAGCGGAAGCATGTTTTAATTCATTCCGTATGTTCTTTTCATCAAGCACTATTCTTTTCGTATGATGCATTTCCGGCAATCCGGCGGCTGCGCTTACCGTTGTAAGAATGCAGGCAGGATTCGCATCTTCTAACATAAATGAAATCCTGTCCCTGGGATATTCCGGATCGATCGGCAGGTAGGACGCACCTGTTTTGACAACAGCAAGCAAAGCAGCTATCATTTCCAGAGAACGCGGCAAAGCTAATGCAACGATCTTCTTCGGGCCGGCTCCTTTGCCAATCAGGAAATGTGCAAGCTGATTGGCGTGCAGGTTCAGTTCCTCATAGGTCCATACAGTGTCATTAAATACTACGGCTGTATTTTGGGGTGTCCGGACAGCCTGTTCCTCAAACAGAGTATTCAAACAATTTGAAGGTATGTCCAAGGAACATGGATTCCAATCCATGAGTAACTTTTTCCGTTCTTCCGGAAAAATGATTTCTATACGTCCAACCATCTGATTTACATCAGTGTGATCTGCTATCCCTTCAAGCATATGCAAAAAGCGTTTTTGATGGGTGGTTAGTTCCTGTAAGCTGTAATTTTCCGGATTGGCATCAAAATCAATACATAAACCTTTTCCATCCGATTTGTTATAAATACTGATTGATAAATCCTCAATAGGGCCTGTTGCTACCTTATGCGTAATACCTTTGCTTCCGGCAAAATCAAGACCATAATCGAAAGGGAGGATATTGATCAGTAAACCGGCTAATCTCTTATTACCTCCAAGCAGCTTGAGTTCACGCCGTAAATCTTCATGACGGTAATTTTGATGTTCCTTAATAAGGCGTAGTTCTAAAGAAACCTGCTTTGTCAGTTCCGTAAGACTCATTTCATCCCGTACCGGCAAACGCAGGGGCAGTAAATTCATAACCATGCCGGGAACGTTGAGCGAAGCAGATCCCAACCGTCCCATCACTGGTAAACTAAGAATTACATCTTCCGAACCTGTCAGGCGGTGTACATATGCTGCCGCAGCCGCAATAAGCATGACAGGCAGACTTTCATTTATTTTTTCTGCTTTTAATTTTAATGAATATTCGAAATCCGGTGATAAATGAGCAGTCTTCCGCAGAACATGATCAGGAAGCCCGGCAGCAGCCTTTGCAAGACTGATCACTTCCGGATGATCTGCAAAACGTTCCAGCCAAAACCTGCGGTCTCTTTCGAATTCCTCCGAGGTTCGGTAATGCAGATCTTCTTCCAGAACCAGCCTTAATGATCCAAAAGTGTCTTCCTTATAGGTTCGGTTATTGATAAGCGCAGTATAAATATGAGCAACCCGCTGGGCAATCAGTGAAAAACCGAATCCGTCCATAACAATATGATGAATTCTTTGATACCAGTAATATCGATCCGATGCAATTTTAAATAAAGCCTGACAAAAAAGCGGGCCGGATATCAGATTCACCGGTTTTATAATATCCTTTGTCATCCAGTTTTTTGCAGCCTGCCGTGGATCTTCCTCGTTACTGACATCAATAAAATGCAGCGAAAATTCAGAGGGGGGACAAAGCATCTGCCACGGTTCATCTTCATCCACACCGAATTGGATATGTAAGGCCTCTGCTTCCTTTACAGCCTGCTCCAGTGCCAATTTAAAATAATTCACATTAATTGTTCCATTAATTTCTATATATTCTCCGGCATTATAAATAGGATTCTCCGGCTCAAGCTGCTGGGAAAACCAGATGCCGGCCTGTGCTCCGGACAAAGCCTGGCGTATACGTTGGTAAGTCATCATTCTGTATACCCCCTTTCATAATTGTATTGATAGAATAATCGTTTAATCAGGAGAAGACAATAACTTCCACCATGCAGAAATTTGGGGATTTTTAGCAAGCTTTACGAAAGTAATATCAGCTTTTATTCTGCGCCATTGTTCTGCAAGGTTCATCATTCGGATTGAATCAAGCCCTCTGTCAATTAAATTTTCATTATCATCCATATCCGTTAACGGTTCTCCGAGAATTTCGGAAACCTGTTTGCGCATAAGCTCTAACGACAATCCCTGAATGCTGGCATTCTGACTTTTTAATTCATGAAGCAAAAGCGATGTTTTAGTGGTTACCCCACAGCGCTCCGATATGTATTTCAGCGCCATTTTATGATACTTGGAAGAAAAGTCTGCCACCGCATCTCCCACAAAAAAAACTTCTATATCCTGCATAAAAGCATCACATGCTGTTATCAGACATCCAATATGAGCATAAATACCACATATAATCAACTGGTCACGTTCCTGACTTTGTAAAAATTCCTTAAGACCTGTTCTTTTAAACGCACTGTACCGCCATTTGGTAAATACTGTATCATTCTCACTGGGTGCAATCTTATCTGCAATTCTGGTATTGTCAGGTGTGTCAGACAGCCCCGGTCCCCAAAGATCACAGAGAAGCCCCCGGTCAGCAGGACTTTGTCCACCCGGCTGCATTGAATAGACTACTGGTATCCCAAGTTCCCTGCATTCTTTTTTTAGCATGCGGATATTCTCAAGAAGTTCCGGTACAGGTGAATGATCCGAAGCATATGCATTAAGAAAATACTGCTGCATATCATGGATGAGAAGAACCGAACGTTTCGATTCGGCTTTCCAGGATACCCTGTTTTGGGCAAAATCTGACGGTACTGGCATAGAATATGGCTCGATATTAGGAATAGCCATAGGATCAACTCCTTTCCTTTTATGTCTCTATATAGCAGAGGATATAAGCTTTTCGGAAATTATCTGGCGAAGCATTTTCTTACTGACCTTTCCAAAAGGGGTAAATGGAAACGAATCTACAAACTCTATCCTGTCAGGAATTTTATAAGCAGCGATTCCACGTTTCTTTAGAAAATTTTTCAACTCACCGGCAGTAGGAGTCCGGTGATAAGGGATTACAAAGGCACATGACCGTTCACCAAGAAATTTATCCGGCATGGAAACGATTGCCGCATCAAATACGGCATCATGCGCAAGCAGATGATTTTCAACTTCTTCCGCTGCAATCTTTTCACCGCCCCGGTTGATCTGGTCCTTGGCACGTCCTTCTACAATGATATAACCGGAAGCGCTTACTCTTACTAAATCACCGGTCCGATAAAAGCCATCCACCGTAAACGCCTTGGCATTGTAATCTTCTGCCTTGTAATATCCTCGGATTGTATAAGGCCCTCTTGTTAACAATTCCCCTGTCTCACCCGGCTTAACGACACAGTCTTCCTCATCCACTACACGGATTTCATCATACGGTGACATTGGTCTTCCCTGGGTACTTACAATGGTTTCTTCAGAATCATTAAGCCCGGTATAATTGACCAGACCTTCCGCCATTCCAAATACCTGCTGCAAAGTGCAGCCAAAAGCAGGCATTATCTTCCTGGCAGCTTCCTCGGAAAATTTTGCACCTCCGACCTGTAATACTTCAAGGCTTGATAAATCATAATTACGGGATGAGACAGCTTCCATCCATATCATAGCCAGTGGAGGTACAAGTGAAGTGATTGTAACGTGTTCCCGCCCAATCAGCGGAAACGCTTCATCCGGACTTTGACCGGGAGAAAGTACTACTCTTCCCCCTGCGTACAGCGTTCCAAGGACACCGGGCGAGCTGAGCGGATAGTTGTGTGCAATAGGAAGGACTGCCAGGTACACACTGTCACGATTCATCCGGCAGACATCATTGCTGGTCCTCAAGCTGTATATGTAATCATCATGGGTTCGTGGAATGAACTTGGATAATCCTGTGCTCCCGCCGGATAATTGAAGAAATGCAGCATCACAGGAGTTGATATCCTGCTTAATTTCAATAGGAGCCGCATACATATCTTTCAAAGGCAGAAATTCCTCTTCGCTGCCTGCTACAATCACATGTTGTAAGGTTGAAACCGCATCCCTGACCTTTCTTGCAAGCACACGATAGTCAAATCCTGCATATGTATCCGGGATGATATATGCGATTGCTTTGGTGAATTCAGAAAAATATATTATCTCGCTGCTCCTGTGTGAGGGAAGAGCAAAGACCGGTAATGCCCCTAACCGGAATAAGGCAAAACAGACCTCAAAAAATTCTGTAATATTGGGAAGCTGAATTACAACATGATGCCCCTTTTTTATTCCCAGCGCGTCAAATCCGGCAGCCAGACGATCCGCATTCTCATCTAATTCGGCATAGCTGATACTTCTTTTCTGACTTGTAACAGCAATCCGTTCTCCCTCGCTTTTTGCACGTCTGCGCAGCATTTCACCAAATGTTTCTCCCTGCCAGCAGCCGGTACGCCGATAAAGATCTGCAAATTCTTCCGGCCAGGATGGACATTCGCTTGTCATCATATATATGCCGCCTCCTCTTCAAGCCCCATAGCAGCAAGCATGGTACGAAATTTAACCCCAGTTTCCTTCAATTCCTCTTCCGGCTTTGAACCCGGTACTACTCCGGCTCCTGCAAATAAACGCATGGAACATTCCTCTATTTCCGCACAACGTATCGTAACGCACCATTCTCCGTCACCATTTGCATCGCACCAGCCAACCACTCCCGTAAAAAATTCACGGTCAAAGGGTTCAATTTCATAAATTGCCTTCCGTGCCAGTTCCGTCGGTGTTCCGCAGACAGCAGGCGTGGGATGAAGTGCAAGTGCCAGGTTAAGAGAAGAAACAGAAGGATCGGCAATCTCTCCCGTAATTTTTGAAGAAAGATGCCATATGGTTTCCGTACTTATCAAGGATGGCCTGTCCGGAACTTCCAAGGTTCGGCAAAATGGTTTTAACGCAGCGGCAACCGCACGCACAACCACCTCATGCTCATGTAAATCCTTTGCAGAAGAAAGCAGTTTCTCTGCAAATTGCCGATCCTTTACAGGATCCTTGCTTCTGGGGCTTGAGCCAGCAAGGGGATTTGCCGTCACATGCGACCCTGATTTCGAAATAAGCAGTTCAGGGCTGGCTCCCATTAGTGTTTTGTTATCTGAATCGTTCTCCGACAAATCAACTGCAAACGTATAACCATGAGTATTATGCTGTGCCAGATTATAAAGCAATTGACAGATATCTACCGATTTCTTTGAAGCAAGATGCAGAGTTCTTGACAATACAATCTTGCTGAGATTGCCCGATTTTATATATTTAAGTCCTTTTTCTACTCCATCCATATACTCGGAAGGCTCCGGTACGGATTTAATCTCATAACCGGATGTGCCAGGTATTTTTAACTGGCTGCCGGAATCAAACTGAAGCGGAGGGGATACTTTCATTTTATCCGGTACAATCAGCCGTACCTCATTTTTATAGTCAAAAGGCACCGCTCCTACCACAATGGGATTGCTGAATCCATGATTTTTTGCATGATTGAATGCAATTCTGACATGTTCCATAAGGGATTCTGACCGGCTTTCTTTTTCATCTTTACAATTAATTTTATAAAACGAACCCTTTCCCAATAGTGTACGTTCTGGTGTAGCCAGAAAAAAATCACCGGCCTGAAAGTCATCAAAAAGCTGTTTTCCTAACAAAATAGAATTACTTTTATTCTTCATACATTCCCTCCTTATCTAACACTAATTGTCTATCTGTGTTCAAAAGAAATTACTGCCTCATGCGCCTAACGCAGCCCCGCCATCCACACAAAGGTCTTCCATAGTTATATGATTTGCCCGGTCAGAAACCAGAAAGAGAACGGCATCTGCTATATTCGAAGGTGTTGCTATTTTTTTCAATGGAATACCCACTTTAAATGTTTCCTGCATGCCTGCTATAACAGCCACCGCTCCATTTCCTCCTTTCCACATGGATCTTTGCATTTCGGTATCCGTAGAACCGGGAGAAACCGTATTACAGCGGATGTTATACTTTGCAAGCTCCAGTCCCAGACATTTGGTAAACATTACGGCAGCCGCCTTGGAAGAGGCATAAGCAGCCATTGCTATCCGCGGAACCTTTGCTGCATTTGACCCAACCGTCACTATGGAACCTTTGTTTCGTGGAATCATGTACTGACTAACAGAGCGGGATACGTTAAAAACTCCTGTTGCGTTGACTGCAAAAGTCTTGTCCCAATCCTGATCAGATAACGAATCAATACAGCCCGTACGCAGTACACCGGCAACATTGACTAAAATCTCAATCGGACCCAGGTCGTGCTCAATGCATTCCACAGCCAGAGCAACCGCCCTTCTGTCACTGACATCCACTGGAAATGCCTCTGCCTTGTATCCATTTAATTTCAGTTCATTTACAAGACGATTAAGTGTTACCGGATTATTATCCAATACAGCAACATGCACACCGGATTCCGTCAAGGCCCTTACAACAGCTTCACCAATTCCTTGTGCACCTCCGGTTACAAGTGCAACCCTGCCTTCCATTTTATAAAAGCTCATCTTATCATCTCCTTCTGATTTGTTATAGAAAGAACAACTTTATTTTATTAGGTTTTTTCCTTTTATATTTAAGGACCTAAAGCAAAGCGCAATGACCGGTTGATTAATAAAGGCAGTACGATACATGATTTTCATCTTTAAATTCTAGAAACTTCACTTGCAGTCCCCGATTTTTTTAAATAGATAACCGGTTGGAAAGTTCTTTAACAGTTTCATTTACAAAATAAGGAAGTTTTTTCTCCAATTCAGCTGCTGTTAACATAAGATTGATATTAAAACATTCCTTTTGAGACAGCAGAATAAAATTTCTTTCTTCTTTTACAATGATCCTTTTATTCCAATGGATTGACGGGCTGCCTGCTATGTAAGTATTAAATGAAGCGGGTCTTGTAAAAAGTGTGTGAAGTACAAATAATCCTCCCAGTGAATGCCCCAAAATCGTCTGCCTGCCTGAATCAATCCGAATCCTTTTTTCTACTATAGGTTTTAGTTCCTCTTCGATAAAATCAAGGAACTTCTCCGCTCCGCCTTGTTCCGGCCATTGGCAGCCTGTAGGATTTGCAGGCAGCTCCGGAGCCGGAAGCGTAAAATCATAATGCCTTGCTGGATTAAACATATCATCACCACAATAACCGATTCCAATGATCACTGCAGGTATTACACCCGTTTTTTCTGGCCTTTTTGATTGTATCCGTACAGCTTCCACCATAGTTCCAAATAAGGCATTGGCATCCAAAAGGTATATCACCGGAAATCCGGAAGGCGGCGGTTCTTCCAACGGTACGGCAGTAAATATCCTGTATTCACGGTTATTGATTCGTGAACGTATCACCTGCTGCTCTGTTCCTGGTATCACAACATTACAGACTGCTGTTTCATCTAAAACATTGAAATAATTTTCTAAATGATTTAAACATGTCATAAAATTCACCTGAATGAATAGCTTAAAAATCCATTAACATTTTCTTGGGTTTTTGATTTGGATTATGTACCAAATTATACCATACCGTAACAAAGTGTCAAGTTTTAGTTAAATATTTTTTCTTATTTCCGAATAAATCCAATACATTTCTTATCATTTTGTTATATAACAGTACAATCAGTTGTTTCATGCATTTTTATTCTCCGTACTATTTTATAGCTGCCAATAAAAAAACACCTCTATAATAAAATCAGAAGTGTTTTATTGGTTATATAAGTTAAGAACAGGAATTGTATTATAAATATGCACTATTGTTCTTTTTTCTTTTTTAAACAACAAATGCAAATCCAGCCAGCTTTCTGGGATCGGTTGCCGGTATTCTGTCCTATTTTTCGTCATTCTGTACACAATATTCACCAACCGGCGCATGATGCAGACCAGTACAGTACCTGAGATTTTGTCTTTCCTTCGCCGATTTCTCGCATGTAATAGTCATAAAATACCGTATGATTGGGTGTTCCGTTCTTTGGTTTGGACACCCTTGTTACTGCCAGGAAATAAAACAATCCATGCAACTGACAGCTACCTTGTCTGGAGCTTTGCTTCTTGCCTTTTCAAGCAGAGTATGTAACTGGTTTATGAGTACTGTTGCAACACAATACGCATCATTCTCATCATTTTTACGGGGCATGGTCATACACATACTTCATAGATTCTCCGTCATTCGTTTCTTTGACACTACCGTTTCTTCCCCCAGACGGTTTATCTTATCATAACGGTATCCGATTATTGTTTTTCCTGCGCTTACGCCTGACTTTGCTGCCCTATTCCCATTCCAATCATACCCATACTCATTAAAAACGGAGATGGCTTTTGTGCTATCTCCATTTTGATTCTGTTAACCATATGTATTGCTTCTCTTATATTTTCCCCATCCATGCAAGAATCTGAATTATTAAAATACCTATGCCAACTACTAAAATGATTCCTCCAACAATCTTTGCTGCAGTTGTCGATGGCATTTTGGGGAATTTCTGAGCTAATTGATCCGCTGGTGTTATCAGCAGCTTTGCTCCTATCACAATCATTACAATCCATATAATAAAATCAAACATTTCTTTTCCTCTCTTTCTTGTTCTTTTCTTAAAATCATCAATTGTAGAAAATTCAAGGCCACCTTCAGAAACTCACTTAATATTTTTAACTCCCATTATATCAGGCCTTCTATATAGTTTAGTACCTGGCACTTCATTACTCAATCCTAAAAAAGTCATAGGATTTTGAACGACTCCTTTAAAACCATAACCAGTGAATCAAAGTTAATTTTATATCAGTTTGGAGGTTTATATAACTTTTATATTTTTTTAAAACAATTCATATATTTTAGATTCCAAATTGAATGAAGTGATAACTTGTTTGCCAATATCCTCAATCATAGCATTCTGAGAACATTTTAAAATTTTAAAATTGTCGTCATACCCCACAGTAACAAATATCCTAAGATTTTTCGGTTGCAGTATATCTCTTAATTTTATAATCCCTTTATTTAGAGTTTGTAAATTATCAAAACAAATTTTTTCAAACATCGTTCTATCTTCTCCATTAGGAAACAATTCATCTTCGGAATAATTATCATATGGAAAGAGCATATCTTCACTATTATATTTTTGGTCAGCAGATGTTATACAGAATACCCCCTTGTTTAAATTAATAGAATTTTCTTTCAACATTCTTTCCACATCAGTATCAAAATTAACTTCCTCATTCAAATATATCAAAATCCCGTTTAACAATAGAGCATATTTTAATTCATTTTTCATATGTTGATTTACTAAATCTTTATTAAAATCTCCAAAAATAATATGACTCATTAATACATCTCTCTATACTTTCTTATATATTTTTCACAAAAAAGCTTTTATTTTAGCCACTTTGTGAAATTGAATTAAAAGTTGTAATAATGACACTGCATTAATTTATGGGCGAAAACCACATCTTTTCTGTTGCAAAGTGTCTGTTTTCCAGGTCGATGGATGCACAAAAGAAAACGTCATCCTTTTTATGAAGGCGAATTGTGTCCCATTCTTCCCTATGGCTGCTAACCTCTCATGTCTAACAGGATCATCTGATTCATGATTCAGAGTCCTAAATTCCTTCGTTCAGCCTTTCCATAGTGGGGTGTCGCTCCTGCTCCTATCCAGGGTCATGCCCTATTATTTATGCTATAGCGACTTCGCTCTGCTTTGTCATTGCTAGAGAGCACTCCTGTAATCCAGCACCAATTGAACCTTGGCCGACGTACACTGTTACAGCGTGCTTTGTTTCTTTTGCTTTATGCTGCTTCTGGTCTTATGATGTCTTTTCTGAATTTTTCTTCTTCAAAGTCACAGCCAGTTTTCATGATGATGTAGAATATTCGAATTGCTTTGCATGCGACTGCAATCTTAACCTGCATGCCTCCAAGTGATCCTCTAAGAACTTCTGAAAAGTAAGCCAATAGCATCCTGTAGGTTCACATCCTACAAGTATCTTCTTCATTTTGGTCTTATTCATTAATTCATCAAGCCAACGAAAAAATGTAAGAAATCCAACACTTGTATTACTGAATTTAAAAGCTCTTTTTGTATGCTCAAATCCTCTCCAGTCAAATGCTCTGGCGAAGTGTGTCTGTGAGCCAATGTCAACGCCTACAATTAAAGTATCAGCAGTTACTTGATTTAATCTGTCATTCTGTGTTAAATTCATAATCCGGCAAGATGATACCTTAATCTTACTTCGAGGTTTCTTTTTATTCAATTGGCGTTATTTCTGAATTACAGGAATGCTCCTATTTTCAATCTGTCGGCATATTACTGTAACCAGGTGATAGTAGACCATCTGATTTGCCTGCCGGTAACCCATATCATTATATTGTAATTATGCTCGTGAGGTTATAATATAATTCCCGTGTCGCAAAATATAGCCCCTGTGTGACCTTTAAAACCAATGGTGGAACATGTATGCCAATCAGGCAATAAAACGCCTTGTGGGCAAATTTGAAAAATATAGTTTTTTCCTTTTTACCGGATGAATGTTTGGATTGATGCCACCTGTTCGTCCTCTTGTTGCTTTTTCAAAAAAATCGCTATGCCAGTTTTTTATATGTCTTATGTCGCACATTTGCAACTATTTTTTGTAATCCGGCAGTGGAAAATCTTAGCTTATTCTTGCACTAAAATGGCGGAACCATGGTAATCAAAATGATGCAGATTAAATAACCGGGATTAAAAACTTCCCCGGCTCCGCTTACATCAGTCCGCAATGCGGTCTGAAAAAACCTTTTTATCAAGGCCGGATTCTTGGCATTGGGGATGTAATCGGGGATCGACTCTTTCATAACCCAGCTAGCTTTGGAAAAAGCTTTTTTGTACCGGCATGGATTCCTGGATGGAGTAAACAAGCCAATGCCAGTGGATTCTTTGCTGACATTGGCTCGTTTTGACACAAGAAACTCTCGTAAAATTGTACTAAAATACAATTTTGACATCGCGGAATTTAGCTGTAAACAGTAACTCATCCGATTGTTACGCTGCTTATCAGCAAAGCAGTGCATTTGCTTTGGAGAAACTCAAAAAATGCCGCCTTTTGCCCTTCATTCTGAAAGGCTTTAAGCGGAATGATAATAGCAGATAAGGAGCCGCAGTACACATACATACAGTATTCATCCTGTCCAATACTTTTCACAGCATCATAGCTGATTTCTGATTTTTTGGATGACTGTGAGACAACAATCCCATTATCATTCAGTTCCAGTGTATAGCTGCCGATAAATTCGGCACCCTGCCCCGATAAAATCTGCTTCCGGTACTGCTTTTCATTGGTCTTGCGGATACTGCGCTTTGTATTTCCAATCAGAATGGCGCTCATAATCCACAGGATGGCGGCAAACAACAGCGGATAATCTGTCCATGAAAATATGAGAATGGCAAAAGATGCAAACAGAATAATACCGCCATACAGAAGTCTTACCAGCAGAATCTGTTTTTTTACAATATCGTTGTGGTCATAGTAATACATACAATAATGAAAATAATCGTCCTTAGTAATATTATAATGAAATGTCATCAGCGATGTCCTCCTTTAATCCTCTAATATCAATATCCTTACAAATTTATTCCGCCTAACGTCAGGGTTTATTCCATTTATAGATACGATTTCAACTTTACCGGCTAATTGGATTTTATTGCGGAAAAATCAAACTGCAATTTTCTATATCATCGGTGTCTTCTTCTGAAATATATATTTCTGCCGATAGAGGCCCTAATACTGCATTATTAGAAATAAATACTCCTGTAACCCTTGAATGCACGATTTCTTCCACAATAGCATTTACCGAAGGAGTAAAAAATTGCGGAACTTTACCCCAAATAGCCGGTTCAATATCTCCGTTCTCTTTTATTAATACTAAGCCGCCAAAACGCTCTACAAAATGCCTGCAAGCTTTGCATGTGTAGTGCTGCCTTGCTTCTTGGGGCAGATTATTTAAAAACTTATCATATAGACCCCCGGCATCGGTAGTAAATAATTTAGCATTATCCTTTTTTGTAAGTGAATTAAAGTTTTCTTTTAGTGCTGCTAAAAATTCCGGGTATTCATCATTTGGTCTTTTAATAATTTTATTTGCGTAATTATTTATTAATTCATTCATGTTGTTCTCCTTCTCACCTTACATACTATTTAAGTAATTGCGAAACTCAACTATTGTTACTATTTGAGACTCACCTTATACAATTCCGGAGCGGAAGTTAAGCGGAATGAGCGTTGGAACGGAGGAATTTGTATAAGGACTACTGTCTTGAAGACAGTTTCCAAATTATTAATATATCCTTCCACCTCATTAAGGAGCGTCAAAAAATATCGTCTAACCACTTGTTTATCAGAATCAACGAATACGATATCTTTTGTCAAAGTCATATCCCCATACATTCGAATAACAGACATCACCATTTCCGATACAAGCAAATAAGGAGATTTAATAAATGCCGGAAATACGGTATCACATGTGGTCGTAATGGAAACAATCTGTCTTTTGGGAATCTTATAAAATTGCTCTTTACAAAGCCCACCTTGACCAAAGTTTTCTTTCCATCCTTCCAAAACCGGCCCCTCCCGGAAATGCTCATCCGGTCTTAATATAAAATACTTCATTTGAAACGACCGCTTTCATCCTTTCCCATAATTAGTCCACAATAATTCTATGTCTCTTCACACTTCCAGCCGACTTCGTATTATTCTTTCCCTGTATTAATTTCAGATTTTTATCTAAAACCATAAATATATGACTGTTAGTTGAATTTGTTTCCTCTAAGCCTGTACCTTTCGACCGTAAATAACTCTTAATTACAGCATTCGATACTGCACCATAAGTATTAAGACATGTCCAGGCAAAGGCAAGATCAACCGGATCAGCTCCGTCTGACCGAATCACCTGTTCTGCAAAATATTTGGTCACTACTGGCGAAATGGTTTCTCCTCCTATTCCACTCCATGATGCAAACACCGGATTCACCGTATCAAATTCTGTCATCATATCTTCTAAACTGGTATAGCTTTCTCTAAGAGCTGCTCCCTTCTGCAGCTTAAAACGGCATAACTCAAATTCGTTTTCTTCCCTGTTCAGGTTTTTATCCAAAACAGGTACTATCTGATAAGCAATGTAATCAGGAGAAGTGCGGTCGATGGTTATCCGTAATTTAAGGCTTTCCATTTGTCCGGCAGGCTCATATCCCAACATTTCCTCTTCTGTCATCAGACAGATAAAGCTGCCGTATTTTACAATTCCAGGACTGATTACCAGTTGATCTCCTTCCACTCTGACACTGCATCCGCAGATAATACCAGGGCTGTGATCCTGATATTCCAATTGGATATGTGCAAAAGAATAATCTCTTAATGACCATAATAATTCCTTTTTTAAAATCCTGTCTCTTTCAAACAGCGGATATAAATTCTGCATTTGTTTTCCCTCCTGTTTCCCCCATATTTCCTGCTATTCCTGTAACTTTTCATCTTTCATCTGTTCCAATAACTTTATTGCAGTTTCATTTATTAAATCAATATTATCACACTTATAGAAATGACTTTCAAATCCTTCCATTTCCGTCGTCAGGGAAATAGCTCCTCCAGTAGAAAGTGTACCCGCATCCCCGCTTACATCCGGCACTGTTCTGCCTCTAAATGCACTGACAAACAAAAATTTCTTCCCATTATCATTTCCAACTGCTAAACACAATTGTATTGAATCCGGATGCGGATAGGTAATTAGAAATCTTTCTGACCATGGGATGTCTTCTGATATTTCTCCTTCCTTATACTCACCTGTAATGTGGATGGTTTGAATCATCTGGCATATTGGTGTCTCCGCCTCTTCAAATAAATAACCAAAATTATTTTCTTCTAAAGTACTACTAGAAACCTGGACACTTTCTAATGGCATCAGCGCAAACTGACCGAAGAAGCGATTTCCTTTTTCCTCCCGTTCGGGTGGTATTATCTCATAAGAACGGTAACGTATTCCATAATCCGACATCCAAAGCATTAATTTCTGATGATTTAATACTTCTTTTTCTTCCCCATCGTTATAGCATACAGCTTCTAAATAAATACAGCCTTCCGGAAGTACCTTTTTCTCTGTCAGCTCCATATTTTGAACAGGAAAATATTTTAGTTCCTCTGCCGTATCCTTCGTAACTCCCAACACAGCTTCTCCACTCTGCAAAGATGTAACCTGATTTAAGAATTCGCTTTCTCCCCTATATGTATTTTGAAAAAAATAAGTTTCATTTAAATTATGGCTGTCCGGGCTTAAATATTGGGCTGCCACTTCTCCCATTTCCATTACCGGGAGCATATACTGGCCGCTTCCGGCATCATAACACTGGTCTAATTCCTCTTTTGATAAGGACTGGATATAAAAATCAGTAATATCCTGCCACGAAAGCTGCGATGGAGCCTGAAATCCCCCCTGCCACGTTTTATTATGATTCAGCTGTGTCGCAGATGCCATTTCAAACAATTTAAGCAAACTGGCATCATCAATCTGCTTCAAATATTTCTCTGCATCTTCCTTTGATTTTTCAGTTATCTTTTCATTACCAAACCAGTCACATTCAATTTTTTTTGTGATCCTGCTTACATACCAATTACCATTGTTAGCCTTATTAAGCTTTATCCATAGATCCCGGTAATACTCATCTGCATAATGTGGTCCATTACTTTCAGCCACTATTTTGTAGTCCACCTCTTCGTCGCTGCCTCCCACAATACGTTGCGGTTCTGATAATATGTAGTCCTGGCAGATATCCGAAAGTTCCTTGATGGTATTCTCATAACTGGCAAATTCCCGGGCAAAATGAAATTCTTTTGCTATACGGTCAGAATAATATGCTTTCAATGTTGACTCTGATTCGCTTTCTATTGGATCGCCAAGAGTCTCCACATAATGCGTCAGGCCTATCTCTTTAAGAACCTTTTTATCTCCTGTTTTTATTGCAGCTAAACATAGTTCAAT
This sequence comes from uncultured Lacrimispora sp., assembly GCA_964402355.1. GTDB lineage: Bacteria > Bacillota > Clostridia > Lachnospirales > Lachnospiraceae > Lacrimispora. The sequence goes on along the minus strand of CAYOCB010000009.1, from coordinate 74,039 downwards.
CGTATTATCCGGTGTGATAAGATTTAAATTCTTTCTATCTATTCCTAAAGCTTCCACACTTCCTGATGAGCCATTTGCACTACACCCTATAAAAGTGGATGCTGCTGCCAGGAATATCATAAAGATACTAAATATACTCTTTTTTTTCATATATCTTCCTCTTCTAAAACAACCATTTTTCCTGTAAGAGTATTTCACCCTGATTTTCTAAGTTGCCTAAAAATCCTATAAAACGTACAAACCCCAAAAAAAGAACCATCAATATAAGAAAAATCACAGATGAAGCACTTGCTCCACCATGTTTCATTATATACATTTTTGCATCATATTCTGTCATATAAAAGGTCTTTCTGATGACTCTCAGCCCTCTTCTTAAGTAAATATAATTTCCTAACAGTCCCATGATAATATGAGGTACTATTATACCAGCAACCGTACAAGTCAAAACTAAGGATGCAATAAAACAGAGAAAAGCTTAAAATACATTCTTCTATATGCCAGCCAGTAGATAGGTACAAAAAAAGCAGGCCAGTTCCAGCTCACGAATGTCTGATCCGGCAATCTTTGATCCCATTGATTTTTATAATAATGATAATTTTTTCCTACGAATAACTCTGCACCCCAATTATCCCATATTTCATATTCTCTTGTCATTTTTCGTCCTCTTTATAATTGTGTAAAATGTTATATGATTCTTTTCTGTCTATTACTTCAGCCCATCAAAGAAATTCTGCACCCAGCTGTCATTTTCAAAGTAATATTCTTCTTCCTTGCCTAAATAAAGTCCATCGTCCTTCCGATATACCGGAACAACGGAAAATGCCCAGTCCTCCGGTTTCGACCATACGAAAAATTTGACTTCTTTTTCCACGATATCATCTGTATCTTCCTGCAGGATATGATTCCCATATTTACTCTGTATGTCTTCATACTCCACATTTTTAAAATCATTTAAGGAACTATAGCAGGTATACTGATACCGGTCTTCTCCTTCCATGTCTTTTAAATACAGCTTCAGGGTCAGGTCCTCCATATTTCTGGAAATCATTCCGCTCCGGCTGTCCCGCTTCAGGCTGTGAATCAGCACAACTTCCTCTCCGTTATGGGTGTAACCGGTTATCCGGTAAGGCAGCGCCGGTTCCTGGGCATGAATTGCAATATCCGCAAATCCGTATTTTTTATCTTTCAAATACAGCAATGCACCGTCCACACAGGTCATTTTTAGTTCAAAATCTTTTGACAGATCCCCGCTTCTTTTCTTAAACTGAATGGTCTTTCCAGAAACAAATTCCTTCAATGCATCCCGGAAGATATCGATCTTACAGGATTGTCCGGTCAGCTTAATCATGGAATACTCCTCCAGGCTCTCCTCCTCATACAGACGCTCCATGAACTGATGGAGCAATCCATAGATATCTGCCTTTAACAACAGCTCCATCTCATAGATGCTGAAACTTACTGTCGGGAAATCCTTGATGGTTTCCAGCCTGTCACTGATATATACGGAAAGCTTCCATTTATCAGCAGAAATCCAGGTAGTGACGCTTTCCTGTACCGGCATTGATGAAAGGCTGATCCGCAGTGTTCCTACATGGTTATAAAACTCCTTTTTTATCTCCTCCGCTATCTGAAAGAGGAAATAAAAATTATTTTTCACCTTATAATAGTCATAACGGCTGCGGTTTTCATATTCTTTAAACCGGGTAGGAAGATAATTTTCTGCTTCCCTGTAATTTTTCTCCAGTCTCTGGTATAATTCCCCGGTTCCATGCCGGTCCACATACCGGAACACATCCATGTCATATTCTGCCAGAATCGCTTTCTCGGCTACAAGCTTTTCAGGATACAGCCGGTTTACGATGGCGATCTTTATAATCTGCATAATCCGGTAAGTCAGATTGTTCCCTCCAAAATCCGTATTTCCATTTTCATATGAGCTTTCGATCTCTATCTGGTAAGATACCCGCTTATCCCATACTTCAAAATGACAGGAACTAAGATCCGTGGTCCCTCCTCCGCAGTCGATGATCAGTGCTTTATATCTCTGCCCCTGCTCTACGGTTCCCTCCCGGACCATCTCTGAAATGGTATTATAAAGTACGGATACCCCCTCATCAATCATGTTCTGCTCTTCAACGGCATAATCCGGAAGGATTTCTGCAAACAGCTTCTGGAACCGTTTTTTCTGCTTTACCGGACAGGATATATGTACACCAGTAATTTCACATTTAAACTGGTCTTTCACTTCCTTTATCGCATGTTCAAAAAAAGCCTTTAATATTTCTTTTCTTTGAACAAATCCTCTTCTTCCCTGCCTGTCTGTAATCTCTTCCTGTTTCTCATAATCTCCGATCCACCGCTTGATATCATAAAAGACACAGAAGCCCTCATCAATATAGCTGGAACCTGCCAGACGGACGGCATCATACCCGAATAAAAATTCGGTATTTTCTGTATCTACAGACAATACCCCCACTACACTGGGAAATAAAGTCGTCTCTTCCCAATCTGCAGATGAATCATAAAAAAGAGCATGATTGATACCATTCTCAATAAGACCGTGTTCTCCATCGCGAATTCCGGCTTTCTCAAAATATAAATTATCTAAATAAACACCTGCTGTCGTATTGCTCGTTCCAAAGTCCATTGCCATAGGCATGGAAAGAGGGATCGGATGCTTTACAGTAAAATCAAGAAGCGGTATCCGGTACAGCTCCAGACGTTCAGGCTGATATTCATATTTTCCACTATAAATCTGATACAGCATTTCCGATTCCCGCCTTCCCATACAGTACAAGCTGTAATTTTTTATGGTGGATTCTTTACAGGGAAGTTCAGCCGCTTTCGTCAGATAGAGGCAATCGGTACGTGAACCGCGTACCTCCACGTTCAGGATCGCACATAAGTTCATATCTCCGCCCACGACCAGTGCGTTCGTCCCCTCCAGCCGCTTATCATAAGGAATTGTCAGTCCATCATAGAATCCGATGGCAAGTCCTTCATATGCTACAATCTTGGAACTACATTGCAGATGAATATCCTGTTTTTCATGAATCTTTGCCTTCTGAAATACCTGTTCCAGCACTTCTCTTCCCTTTTCATTTATTTTTTGAATCAGAAAATGTTCATCTGCTCCCCGAAACCGCAGAATTACCCGTATTAATTCTTCCTTATCCATAGGGTTTATGACCCCCTGGAGTATTTTCTCCGTACGGCAGATTTCTCTGAGCTGAAAGGTCGTCATCAACTCCAGCTCTGCCCTATAATATCGTTTTTCCTTCTTTTCCTCTGTTTTATTCTGTTTCAGTACATATCCGTATTTGTCCATTGGTATACCACCTGTCCCTTAGCTTTTGTTTAGGATTTTATTTCTATCCATTTTGGTTAAAATAAAACCAACTCATCCAATTCCATAGTCTCATCCACATCAATAATTCCAAAATGGTGTTCCCAGAACAGGAACACCTGATAGTTGATCGGCAAAAACATATCTTCCAGGAAATTCAGCCGCTCCCGCTCCTCTTCCGTTTCTTTAACGCCCACATAAACAAGAACCTGTCTCACTGCCTCATTGCTGGCATATACCAGAGAATCCGGATACATACACCTCATGACCTCTTTAAACAGATAGATGGAACTGCCGCAATGATACAGTTTTAAAATCAACCGCAGGAGACGACGGGTTTTCCCCTTTTCAAACCGTTCAATCACCTGTGCTGCCTGACTTCCGCATACTCCATCCATCAGGTCCTTCAGCAGAAATCGAAGAGCGTATTCCTGTTTCGAAAGTCCCTGCCTCAAATCGATTTGTATCATATAGTGCATGGCCGCATCAAAAAGCAATTCTCTGGTTTTTTCATAACCTTTTACATTAACGTCAAACACTGCTGAAAACTCTTTTGCAAACCGGTAAAGGGGGTTAACTTCCACCTGCGGACGTTTCAGTCCGCTGTTGTTGATATTTTCCTGGACAACCTCTATATAAGGGCTTCCTGTCCTGACAGGTATAAATCGGATCTCTTCCCGGTTCATACCTGCTTCATCTGCGGCTAGTGCCGCTTCCCATATGTAATTCATAACATCACCCCCACACATCGATATTCATTGTTTTCCAACTGTAATTGTGAGATTGCAAAATGCATCATACTATCATTCAAGTAATTTCCTGGTTGTTTTTCTTCAAATCTGAAAAGTAAAATCTTCCTGTCCTCCATGGGAAACAGTTCATCCTGTATAAACCAGTTCATTCCTGTGGCAGTCGAATACTCTTTCCCATTATCAAGAATCTCATATCCAATAAAATCAATGTAGTCACGGATGTCCAGTTCCATAATCCGACGATACAAATCTGACCTTGTCATGAGATTGGCTCTTGATTTCTTTGCCAGCCTTCGTAAAAATGAATCTTTCCTGAAATTAGAAAGAACCGGATAACTACCGTGTTGAAAAATATCCGGGCTAATTAGAATAATCCGGACAGCGATCCAATTTTCAAAAGTCTTTTGAACAGACTTTAGAACTAACTGCTCCTTTTCCCGAAGAATATCCATTATATCTTGATTCATTTCAATTAAATATCCATTTTTGTTCTCTTTATCATCCATAAAAAAAACATGTTCATAAATCCCGTCTATACTCAGAGCCTTAAAATCAATACTATTAAAGGAAAAACGTTGGACATTCCAAAGTGGCATCAGACCACGACAGACAGCTTCCTTATATTCTCCCCAATCTATTTCTACCTCCTCGTCAGTAATATCAGGTATACTTTCTGATTTATATAAGAATACGTCATAGAACTTTTCAAGATGGCCTGTATTTACAGTTACCCATGGTATATGATTATCTTTAAATAAATGAAAAAGCCATTCTACAGCTTCCGTATACCTTTTAGCAGGCCTGATTAACACATATACCATCTGGCTGGATTCCAAATTCAACATACAGGCCATCCGCTGTTTCTGTTTTTCGAATTTCCGGCACTCCTCTTTCGATAATTGAAGATAAATAGTTTCCAAATATATCAGCCCTGAAGATGATAATTTATCCTTAAGTACATCTTTATTCAAATCCTCTGAATTGATGGGAACCAGAGAACCATTCGGCAGAGTATAATGCTCCTTTTTCATTACTGCAGTACAGACAGTATATAGGTTACCGGGTATTTCCAACTCCTTATAAATATAATTTTCCAGCTCATGATATTTATATTCAGATGATTTGACTACATTTGCAAAACCTTCCAGCAATAATTTTTTAGCAAATTTACGTTCTTCTAAATCTTCAATCTCTTGAATTCTTTGAGCGATATAACGTTGAAAATCAAATTTGTACTCAAATACATCTGATTGATTATCAGCCATTTGATTCTCCTTCTTCCCATCTGCCCTCTTCCTGCTGTCTGTATTCTTCAACGGATATAATTTTTCCCTGGTCCCAGCCAAGCAGGAAATCAGTTCTGCCAAAAAGTTCGCCCATCATAAAATCCACTCGTTTTTCACCCAGTAATTTTTTTTCCTTTTCTTTTAAAATCTGTTCTAATATTTCAGTAAACATATCCTTATATTCTTGTTGATACTGCTCCGCCAATTGATATATAATCCCATCCAATTCATACTCTTTTACACGGCTTTGTTTAGCAAATTCTGCCTGAAGTATTTCCATACCTGAATAAAAACGGCTTGATACTTCAGAAAAGTCCCAGCTTTCCCCGCATTCTACATCAGAAATACAATCCCTGGAATCATAAGCATCCAACCTGTACCACGGTGTATGACATAATATGCTTGTGCGCAGGAATGACAAATACACATAGCGCAGTTCTTCTGTTTCCTCTTTCTCCTGCAGCAGCTTATACTTTTCACACAGTAAATCCAGGCTTTTCCCCAGGGAGACCTGTGCCCTTGATACCAGTAAATCCCGTTGAGGCATCCATATATCAACGCTTTCTTTGAAATGCTGTTGTGCCATTTTATGTATTTTAAGGAGAAATTCAGCCCTCATTTTATCTTCTGCGATTAACATTCATTCACCCCCTTCACTTATGACTCAAATTTTATTTCTCTCCGGCAAAGGTAATCCGCTCCAGATTGTATCTCATAATCTTCCTCCGCAGGAGGCTCTCCGCCACATCCAGACGGATTACCACAACATCAGTTAATAATCCTCTCACTTTAAATATTGCACTATCCTCCAGTACTTCATGTTTTAAAATCAATCTTTTTATATAGTTTTTATCCGGGCTGACTTCACTTTCTGATGATAAACAATCGATTTCCGGTAAAACAGGAATATGGTAATTCCCATACTCCCCGGTTTTGTTGTTCAAAATACAGACAGCTTTAAATGTCATTCCCGGTTCATACATATTGAACACTTCTTTGACCCTGTCTAAGACCATATACATCTGTGTATCCAATACATCTGCCAAATCCATCCGATCTTCCGGCCTTGCAAACCCCACATTAATATTGGGGATTTTAGAGGCATTATCCATAGATGTATCTGCTCGTCTCATTATGATATCACTCAGATTTGTGATAACGGGCGTATGTAAGTATCTTTTATCCTGACTTATCCTGAAGAAGTCCATACTTTTCCTCCAATTGTATTTATTTTCATCACAAACCAACAGCCCAATAAATGATTGGATATATGATACATTTAAGAATCAATTGATTACCTATTCCCCACAGTATGGAACAAATAATTACACTCTTGATGGAGACCCCCAACTGCCCTTTCATTTTTTCTATTTCATCTTCCATTGCTGGTTCTTTACTATTTTGACGCCCTATAGCTCCTAATTCCCTTCTCATCCTCTTCCAGTATATTTGATCAGCTATGAACCCCTGGATAAAAAAGAAGATCAGAAATACCAGAGCTCCGCCAACCATTATCATTGTCCTTATACTATCCGGATCCATCATTGTTCTGAATCCCATAACCGTTAATAAGGTACTGATAAATGCAGATGCCCCCATCTCTATAATCCAAAACAGCCAGCCTTCCTTTAACATTAAGCGGTATGCATACCATCTGCTTCCGAAAATGGCAGCGCAAAAATTAAACTTCCTGCCAGGCAGATTCCTGAACCGTTCTATATAGGTATCCTCATTATTTTCAAGGCATATCCGTATATCTGATTCTAAAAAACCATCGATTCTATTAATATCCGTTTGCCAATTATCACTCATATGATGTCTCCTTTTAAAAAATATTTTATCTTCTGATTCTTTTCCCCAACACTGACTGGATATCTCTATTTCCAGAGATAGAAACTGTCGTAGGAAGCCCGCCTAAAACTGCCCTTTCATATTCATTTTGTCCGCCCGACGGAATACCTCCGGCAGCAAAATCAAGCATGGCTTCGCACGAAACCATCTCATGTTTTTCTTTTTCCTTAGCCGGTGCCTTTCCGGTACGTTCACAAGACGCAGAAATGTATTGTTCTGCTGAAAAAACCATATCATTTCCACTCATTTCTATAGAATTCTCTGTTCCTCTCTGGTTCAGTAACAGGGAATGTTCCGATATGACTGTACAGAACCTTCCGGAATATATATTGATATCACCTTTGGCTTTTATGTGAATCTTCTTATTTGACTGAATACCCGCACCTTTGTGCCCACTAAGAAATATCCTGTTGGATCCATGGCTTCCCTGACCGTCAAGCTCTAAACTTCCTGGCGCCATACGCAGTGTCTTATCCTTAAAGCTTCGAAACTCTTTTACATCACGATCCGGGTAATCTTCTAAATAGTCCCTTTTTCCATGGATTACACAGCCATGGTCTTCACATTCATCTGGAAAATAAACACATACTCTCGTACCTGGTTCAGGCATTGAATAAAACACATTTCCTGACTCTGGCATATACGGAAACGGGTATGCCTGTGCCTCACCAGTATCTTTTACTGCATCAATGTCAAGCTGCACCTTCATGAGTTCCCTGTCTGTTGAGAGTACGATTCCTTCCAATACCATTCCCTTCAGACGGCTGTTTCCTGTATTTTCCGGACTGTAATAGGGTGCCGGACCAGCTTCATATTCCGTTTCCAGAACTCCATTTACCAGAATGGATTCTTTTCGGAATACCTGTGCCCTCAATCCTTTCCATATTACCCAGTCGCCCAATTCCAGATTTTCATCGTAGTGGAATTTCCACCGCTCAAAGAAACCATATTCCGGTTGTTTGAAGCCCTTGTCCTTTGCTTGAAGCATATATAACTTTGTTCTATTAAAATTCTGTATAGAATCCAGTATAAAAGGATTCCGCTCTGAATTTCCTCCTGGTATTCCTAGAAATACGGCAGCTTGAGAATCTGTATATCCGGACAATACCACCGCATGAAGCCTTCCCCCTATCCGTTTTATTAATTCCCAATCCGTTTCATCATACTGAATGAGAGGATTCTTTAGACTTGTTGTTTTGAAACTTCCAGCCCGTACTCTTCTTCCATCTGCTGGCAGACAATCAAACAACTGCCCATATGTCATGTGAATATCCTGAAAAGCCCTCGTGCGAGGCTCTAAATCAAGTAAAATACTTTCCGTCCTACCTTCAACTTCTATGTAACGCAAATGTCTGTCTGCCCCAAACTCCAGTCTTGTAATCACGCCGTAGAAAAGCACTTCTTCACTGATGGTTTTTACCGTTATGTTTTTCCTTATCATATTATGGGTCTGGCAGCGTTCGAAAGCGTCCTGTGTCAGGATTCCCCCTGCTTTCATCCTTCCATGCTCGTTTACCTGGATTTTAATCTCCAGACTGAGAATTGATTCAAATTCCAGACTCCCTGAAATCTCAATCTGTTGCTGTGCCATATACAATCCTCCTTACTGCTCTGGTTGACTTGAGATAAGTTCCTCATACCATGCTTCAAATCCAGTAGACTTATCTCCTTCATAATTATAGTCATAAAAAATCTTTAAATCCTCTTTAATATATGTAATTAATGCCTGGGAAAGCTCAGATTGTACAGGAATACTTTCACAAATTTGATGCGCTAACAGCATTTCCTGTTTACCTGCCTCATAGCTCTTCGAATTATATAATGCCTCTGCTTTCTAATAGTGGTATTTTGCTAAATCAAAATCTACTTTTCCCCACCTATCATATACTTCCAGACTTTTATTATAATAATCAAGTGCATTCTCATATTCCTCTTTATCGCTATATATCTTTCCTAATTCACCATAAACATAGGCTAACCAATACTCATTATTTTTATTTTTAAAAATCTCTGCTGCCTTTTTTAAATAATCTTCTGCTTTGTCATATTGCTCCTGCTTTTCATACATATCTGCCAATTCTTTATAAATCACTGCACTATCTTCACTATCTTCACCATATAAATCATTTGTTATTTTTAATGCTTTTTGTATATATTCTTCAGCTGTGTCAAATTCTCCCATACCACAATATACATTACCAAAATCACTATAAACTTCACTTAATTCATTAGATTTAGTCCCGTACAATTTAATAGCTAACTTTTCTGCCTTTCTTCCATAATCCAATGCAGTTTCCATTTTCGCATCTGTAATTGAATAATTAATTTTCATCATATTAATATAATTATCAAAATTCAATATTTCATCTGATACTTTTTCACCAATTATCATTGACTTTTTTAAATAATCTTCTGCTTTATGATAGTCACTAAGCTGTATATAACATCTTCCTATCATGTTATATATCCCTGCCAATTCATTATCGTTGGAATCATTCAAATTTGAATATATCTCTTCTGCCTTTAAATATCCATTAAGAGCACTATCATAATCATTTTGATCATATGCTTTCCCAGCAGAATACATATACGAATTTGCTTCTTGATTGCCAGCCGGCACTTCTATGACAATCTTTCCTCTTTCTTTTTGCTCACATCCGCACAACATAATACATAGTAATAATATCAATATACTACTTTTTCTTATATCCATCCCATTTACCCCTTATCGTTGATTTTGCTCAGGTTTTAAACCACCTTTTACATCATTAACATTATCCATATTTGTAACTTTTTTCTTTCCATCATGTTCTTCTACTATAAGATTTGCCGCTGGCGTATAATCCCACACCCCGCCATTAATCATAAACTCCTTTCTCTCTTGAACATCGCATATCCCTTCCTCTTTTATACTTCCATCTTTATTTAACAAACAATATGCCTTATGTAAAAAGTCACATTCACCTTCCGGAGCCCAGTCACTCAATTCCCTGGTATTTGTACAGAATACACTGAGTTTTATCTCTTCAATCCACGTTTCCTCTGATTGAGCGAAAAAATCCACCATAGCAGTTGCAGTTGAAAACAAATTATTATAAGCATAGGCATTTTTAGAAACTTTCTCTATTGCTTTATCTGATACACTATCCATACTAATTCTTCCTGATAATCCAGATGTCAGATCACCATTGGCTAATGCCTGCCCAACCTGAAAAGCACCGCAAAAAAATGTCATCTCGGGAGTCCCCAACCATGTAACAACTATAGTAACTAATGACATCATTTTTTTACGTTGTTCTTCAAAATAAGCATGCGAGATCAGTTCCAGATAAATAGGTGCTTCCATTTTAATTTCCTTCACCCCTTCTACATCATCCAACATTTTTCTATAAATATTTAATGCCCGGATTGCTTTTTTATAAGAATATCCTTCTTCATCTGTCCCTATTCCAAGATAATCAATATACTTTCTGCGTTTCCTTAAAAGCCTGTCTTCACAATCATTTATAAATAAGCCTGTTAAATTCTTCTTATTTCCATCCCATCTACCTCTCCATCATACTCCCTTATTGTACTGGCTGACTTGAGATAAGTTCCTCATACCATGCCTCAAATCCAGTTGATTTATCCCCTTCATAATAATTATCATAATAGATTTCTAAATTTTCCTTGATTTTTGTTATTAATGTCTCTGTATGTTCTGATTTTACTGGAATGCTTTCACAAATCTGGTATGCTAAAAGTAAATCTTGTTTACAGCTCTCATAGTCTTTCAAACCAAAATGTGCCCCTGCCATATAATATTGATATTCGGCTAAATCAAAATCTACATCCCCCAAACTTTTGTATATGTCTAAGCATCTGTTAAAACATGCGAGTGCATTTTCATACTCCTCTTTATCGCAATATATATTTCCCAAATCTCCATAAACAACCGCTAACCAATATTCATTATTGTAATTTTTAAATATCTCTTCTGCTTTTTTTAAATACTCTTCTGCTTTGTCATATTGCTCCTGTTTTTCATACATATTAGCCATATCATTATAAATCACTGCACTTTTTTCATGATTTTCTCCAAATGAATCAACTACGATTTTTAATGCTTTTTTTAAATATTTTTCTGCTTTATCATATTCTTTGTTGGCACAATAAACATTACCTATATCGCTATAAACCTCACTCAATTCAGAAGATTGGGATCCATATAAAATAATAGCTGATTTTTCTGCCTTTCTACCATATTCCAAAGCTGATTCTTGATTTTCTTTCCCCATAGAATAACTTATTTCCATTAAGTTTATATAATTTTCAAAATTCAATTTTTCATTCGATAGCCTTTCACTTATTGGCAAAGATTTTTCGAAATATTCTTTCGCCTCATTGTATTCCCTAAGCTGCATATAACATCTTCCTATCATGTTATATATCCCTGCTATTTCAATAGTGTTGGTATGATTCATATTTAAGTAAATCTTTTCTGCCTTTAAATAATCATTAAGAGCGCTACTATAATCCTTTTGGTCAAATGATTCTCCTGCAGAATCAATATACGAATTTGCTACCGAATTATCAGCAGGCACCTTAATTATAATCTTATCTTTTTCACAACCACACAGTATAATACAAAAAAAACAAATTAGTATAATTATTTTTCTTAAATCCATTTCTTATACCTCTCTATATTTTTTAAATTTTTTCAACAATTAAGCCTCCTATTATTGATTATTTTCAGGCCCTAAGACACTCTCTATACTGTTGATCTCTTTCAACCCCTTCTTGTTTTCCTTTCCAAAATGTTCCCTTGTTATTACAGTAGATGCAGGCGTATAATCCCACACCCCGCCATTAATCATAAACTCCTTTCTCTCTTGAACATCGCATATCCCTTCCTCTTTTATACTTCCATCTTTATTTAACAAACAATATGCCTTATGTAAAAAGTCACATTCACCTTCCGGAGCCCAGTCACTCAATTCCCTGGTATTTGTACAGAATACACTGAGTTTTATCTCTTCAATCCACGTTTCCTCTGATTGAGCGAAAAAATCCACCATAGCAGTTGCAGTTGAAAACAAATTATTATAAGCATAGGCATTTTTAGAAACTTTCTCTATTGCTTTATCTGATACACTATCCATACTAATTCTTCCTGATAATCCAGATGTCAGATCACCATTGGCTAATGCCTGCCCAACCTGAAAAGCACCGCAAAAAAATGTCATCTCGGGAGTCCCCAACCATGTAACAACTATAGTAACTAATGACATCATTTTTTTACGTTGTTCTTCAAAATAAGCATGCGAGATCAGTTCCAGATAAATAGGTGCTTCCATTTTAATTTCCTTCACCCCTTCTACATCATCCAACATTTTTCTATAAATATTTAATGCCCGGATTGCTTTTTTATAAGAATATCCTTCTTCATCTGTCCCTATTCCAAGATAATCAATATACTTTCTGCGTTTCCTTAAAAGCCTGTCTTCACAGTCATTTATGAATAAGCCTGTTAAATTCCGGATTTTTGTAACTAAATCACTGCAATAATCATAAAATTCCTGGCCGCTGCTCAGAAATGATATTATACCGCCTCCTCTGCACACCAGATAGGAATCCATAGTAATTAATTGGTGTTTTTCTAGTTTGAAACTGCATGCACGTTCATATAAACTGCTTACCTCACCGATTGCTTCCTCTAAGGAATGCTTTAATCCAGAATATTGCCCGTAATCGTTAGGAGCTTTATTATGTACCGCAATAATGTCTTCCTTTAACGAGGTGAGTTCAGACAAGATTTTTGATACATGATTTCTAATATGCTGAAGACTAATATTCTGAACATAAAACATATCGTTCTGTAAATCTTCAAGTAACACGTTTTTAACTTTAATAATCTTTTTCAAACGTTCCTTAACATCTATGCACTCATTAAACGCATCTCTATCTTTTTTGAGCATTTTTTCATCCTGAGTAAATGCAGGTATATCCATTGTTTTTTTTAAGAAAATTTCATCTGCTTTCTTTTCTGTCTGCTTTTTAAATGTTTTAATACTTTTCTCAATAGAATCAAAATCAATACCCAAGGACACATCCATATAATTTTCTATCACTGATTTATCCTTAGCATTCATCCATCTGTCCAAAAGCGGTAAAAGACATGGAAGTCCCTCACGAACTCCTTTACTATAGTCCAAATAGCCTTGATATAGTAATGTCCCCTCATATTTCCAAGCCTGTAAAAAATCCAGCATTGCTTTATAATGAGGGGAAGAACACATCTTAAAACGAGGAATATTCTCTACCGGAACACAGTTCTCATCATGGGCACATAAATGTCCATTTTCCAGAAAACCATGTCCGCATGGAATTCTCAGATATACAAAGGAGGGATCTTTTACCTCCGGGTTCTGGGCATAAGAACACATAATCTTTGCTCCATCAACGATAACCTTCGTCCCATCCTCCACAATTTCATGTCCAGCGTAACATTTCATGTCTTTCCCTCCCTATCTATGTTCTACATTCCGTCCCATTTCGTGTATTCCATTCTTTACTAACAGCATATTGCGATTCTGCTGTAAGCTTACCCCTTCCCTGGCCTGAATGGAGACCTTGCTGCCGCTTCTGATATCAATAAACGCATCGGATTGCATACTTATCCCACTGTTACTGTTTATAAAGATTCCTTTTTGATCATTAAGGCGGATTGACAAGCCTTCATTATTTGTTAATACAATTTCATCCGGCTCAAAACGGATTTCCTTTCCATGCTTTGTTTTAAACGATTTCTTATCCGGATCTGCTCTGGAAATATCTTCTTCTCTATGAACTCCGCTGATTACATAGGCATGGGCTTCAACTATATCTGGAAAATAAAGGCGTATCTGCTCTCCCGGCTCAGGCATACAATACCACCCGGTCCCATCAGGTGCTGAATAAACAGTTGCATAATCATACCAGAATCCCTCCCCAAAATCCTGATCTAAATCACACTGAAGGCTGACTCTTACCACCCCATCTTTTACATCATTTACTTTCCCAAAAATAGAGACTCCCCTGACATTATCGTTATTAGGCTGGGATGATGTTCTTTTATATGTCTCCGGCTCAAGACTATATTGAAATATGACTTCTCCTTTATCCATAGTCATATTCATTTCATAAACACGCCAGTTCCGTTCTCCAATATGAACCAGATCACAAAGTTCCAGATACTCTCTGGATAACAGTACCCGTTCTTCTTTTGCCCTGCCCTTATCCATAACCTGCCGTACCTGTATACTTGAATAGGAAATATCCTTAATTTTCTTTCTTACAGGCATACCAAAATAAAAGCATGGAAATGTATTATTACAATCTGCCACGATTACAGTTCCGATCTCTTTGGCAAGCCTTTTATAGAAATTCCAGTCGCTTTCTTCATACTGTACCACTATTCGTCCTGGCATTTCTTCTTTACCTGCCGTGTAGATAATACCCGTATGCTCACTTTTTTTAAGAATTTCATCTATAATATCCCGATATGTCTGGTTCCTTCCCTGAAATGTTCTTAACCAGGTTCTGCTGTCTAAAAGAACTGTATTCGATACTGCATGGACAGTAAGTAATCTTGTATCTCCTTCATACCGGATCGAAGCATCTGATTTGATTCCCTGAAACAGGAGAACCTCAGAATTATCTTCTAAGACGGCAAAAACAGATACGTTTTCCGATTGTCCGTTATTCAGTGCCTTCTCTGCTTGGTCCTCTGATACATAACCTGTAATAGAAACCGTAAAATGTTCATTCAACATTTTATTTACCGAACACTGTAATAATGTTTTAAAGTTTACCGGCTCTGTTTTTATCCCTATGATTCTCATAAGTTTAACCCCTTTCATTCAATTCCGCTGCATCTTCAATAGTTTCCAGGCATTTGGTAAATATGTACTGCCAGCCAGCCATTTCAGGAAAAATACAATTAAACATTCCTAATACAGGTTTTTCAGTTGATAAATACAAAAACAAATAGTTATATAAAGCGCCATCCATCGCATAGCTCTTAAAGTCCATCCACGGAATAGATTTCTCCTTTACTGTCATCTGAGTCTGATGGAAAAACAGCACTGAAGGATTTAAATTCAATATGGCGGTCTGAAGATTTGCCAGTATATCAGGCAGCTGTTCCCATAAAGCGGACTGTTCAAATCTGCTGAAAGTAAAGTTTACTGTTCCGGACTCGTTACTAATAATGACTTGAGGTCTGAATTCTGACGGATATTTGCTTCTGACTTTTTCAACAGGCATCTTCGAAAACCCATCCGGCAGTAAAATGCGTAATGTTTCTTCAAATAATAAAGTTTCACTGAATTTATAAAGCTGATCTCCTATATAAATACCTTTTTCAGTATTATCATAACGTTTCTTTTTTTCCTTTATCCTTAAAGCAGCTATTCTTTCATCTTCATACCGCATTTTTACACCTCCTGTCAGACAGCAGCTTCTTTTTTAGTACCAGCCACAATTCCCACACACCGGTATTCACTGATCTCCATTTGTATCTGGGAGACAGCGAAACGCACCATGCTGTCATTCAAATAAAACTCCGGATTCTTTTCTTCAAATTTCAAGAGTAAAACCTTTCGGCTTTCCAAAGGAAATAAATCCTCCCGCACAAACCAGTTCATCCCTTCCACGGCCGGAAAGGCCCTCCCGTTATTACAGATTTCGTAATCCACTACTTCTATGTAATCCCCAATATCCAGCTCCATGATCCGGCGGAACAGATCCGTCTTCGTCATAAGCTGCACATGGCTGTTTTCTGAATACCGCCGGAAAAAAGTATCTTTTTTATGATTCGAAAGAATCGGCTCATCGTAATCCAGAGAACGAATTGTTTTCCCCTGAATGATGTGAAGAGCTTTCCACTTCTCAAAGGTCTCCTTCTGGGATTTGATAACAATTTTCCCTCTTTCCTGACGTATCTCAAGGATATCTTCATTGGTCTGAATCAGATACCCGTCCCTCTCCTCCTTATCCTCCAGAGAAAATTCATGCTCATAATATATACCATTCATACAGGGTACCATGAAATCGGCACTGTCAAAATTTATCCATTCCATATTCCATAGGGGAATCATTCCATAAATGATATATTCCTTAAATTGCTCAAAATGGATGGCCGTATCCTCCATCTTTATTTCACCAGAGGTCATACTCCCGGCTGCTTCAACATAAACATCGTAAAACTTGTCCAGATATCCGGTATTAATCGTCTCCCAGGGGATATGATTATCCTGAAATACCTGATAAAGGCTCTCCATCATATCCCGGTATCTGTCAGCAGGCTGCACCAGGAAATCAGCTTCCTGCACCTCTCCATCCCGTTTAAAAGTTCCTGAAAATTTTTCAATACATTTAAAACGTCTTACGCCCTCCTCATTCATCTTTAAAAAAATGGTTCCGATGTATATCTTATTCCCGGCGGAAAGCATTTCTGCCAATTCATCTTCATTTAAATCCTTTTCAACAACTGGATACAGGGTACCGTTTGTAGGATCATAATGTTCCCTTTTAACAATTGTCATAACGGCTTCATACTGGTTATCCCCCATCTCAATTTCTTCATATACCCTGCGTTCCAGTTCCCGGTATTTCTGTTCTGTACATCGAATGACCTTTCCAAGTCCCTCTACCAGTATGGTTTTCGCAAACCGTCTTTCATCTACATCGTCTATTTCCCTTAACCGCTCTTCGATATACCGCTCAAAATCAAAGGGGTATTCCAGTATCTCAGATAAGTTATTTTCATTCCAATCTCCCATCCCGGCACCTCCTAAAAAGGATCTTTCACATTTTTTTACTGATCCATATTCATCCCTGGACCAATTTCATCCGCAGATTCTGCAGATTCCACTTTTTCCTGTATGGTTTCTTCCTCTGTTTCCTCCCCGGTCATGTCCTGGCTAAGAGATGTTTCAAGAATTTCTATCAGTCCATCAATTTCATTTACCTTATCATCCATCTTTAACTGTTTATAAATATTCTTTGCGAACAGATACTGTTTCTTTGCTTCCAGATTATTTCCCGCTGCTTCCTGTTCCTTCCCGGCTGTCAGATATTCTTCTGCCTGCTGCTCCTTCTGCTCATTTTCTTCCGCTTTCTGACCGCTTGATGCCATTTTAGTCCGGATCAGTTCCGCATGAACCGTATCATTCAGTTCCTGATACTTTTCCAGCGCCATGGCATAATAAACATTGGCCCCTTCATAATCCCCTTCTGCAAATGCTTTATCTCCCTCAGAAACCAGACCAGCCGCTCCGGTTTCATTGACTGCCTTCGCCTTTGCTTCTTTCGTATCGGTTTCTTCGGCTTTATCCCTGCTTGTGTACATGGATTCCAGTGCATCCATGGCATCCTTGCGGCCTTCTTCAAAATAAGCCCGGGTTGCTAAGCTCTTAGCCTGAAGATATTTTTCCTCGGCTCTCTCATAATCTCCCTGGGCACCCAATGTATCCCCTAACTGAATATAGTCAAACACCGACAGATAGTCCGTAATGTTTTGTAACTGTTTATCTATGTACTCATCGGCCACATGATCCGCATAACGGGATCGTTCTTTAGCCGTAACATATTCCCCCTGAGCATCTTCATATTTTTCTCCGCTGTATGCATCATCTGCTGCATTCACTGCCTCAATCAACTTCTGATAATCTGATATTTCCACAATCTTCTTTTTATCTCTCAGTTTTTCTGCTGCTTTTAATGCTTCGTCACATTCCTCTTTTGCCCGGATAAAATTATTATCCTGTATGTATTCAATAGTATTGGTATATCTGCGGCTCAGTTCTTCCATTTTTTTCTGCCTGTACCATTTCAGAATCAAAAGTCCAATGATTATGACTGCAATGATTACAACCGCTATCACACTGATGATGACTATTTTTTTAATCCTGCGCTTCCGGTTTGGATCCAAAAATACTTTTTCAATGAATATAGCCGCAAAAGTATAATTATCCAAATCCTCCGGCTGTTTTGAAAGAAGCAGGTCTTCAACATTATCCAGGCTTTCCTGGGGCACATCCTTGGCCTCAGAAAACACATCATCCAGTTCTCCGGTGTCCAGATTCTCCCAAATACCCCTGGTGTATAAAGCCAGAATATCCCCGTTTTCCAATTTAATTTTCTTTGATACAAAAGGCTTAAATCCCTTTCCCTGTCCCAGATAGGAATAAAGATTGTTCCGTTCCTCATGCTTTGAAAGTACATCCTCGGGGAGTTTTTTTTCCTTTCCCATGTCTCTTCCCAGAGACATGTCTTCAGTCTGCTCCTTCATACCCCCATCTCTATAGAAACGAAGCCTTGTGTTTCCTGCATATACATACCGTGCCTTGGAATAATCAGTCACAATCACAGTAATGGAAGCTTTCAGCCGCTTTCGGCTGTCAGCTTCAGCAAGGGCCTGATTGGCTGCCTTTAAATAAGAAGAAACAGCTCCTTTTTTCATGGAAGGGCTTTCCTGGAAAGCCAGAATTACAGACTGGGTTGCCAGCCTTGCACTTTCAGGATCCTGCTGATCGTTCAGACCGTCTGCAATGACATAGCATGCATATTTTTCCAGTTCCACAAAGGCAAAATAATCATTATTCTCCAATTCGGAACCGGCTTCCGAAATAAAGGCGGTCTTAAACGTACTGTTTTGTTTCCTCATTTGTACATATTCCTCCTTATAAAACTATTTATCTTAAAGCTTTATGTAATCACTTCTTACATAATCAGCTGATGGATCTAATGTCAAACAACGCTCTAGCCTGTTCGACATATGTTTCGAAAAACAGGAACGAAACAGGAAGTGCTTTTTAGTTTTTTAACAATTCAGTTTTCTTGTACTTATCATACTCTTTCTCCGTCATAACACGTCCACCACAGGTTTCAATAGTGGAATATTCCTGTAAAAGCACTTCAATAAGAGCCTTTCCAGCCTCTGGTGAAACTTCCGCAAAAGATTCAGCACCATTTTTTGAAAGCAATTTAATACCCAAATAATGTACCGGCCGGTTTCGAACAAAAATGACACTATCAATCAGACAAGCACTAATAAGGTCTTTGCAGCGCATGACTGTTAAATTTATATCGGCCAGATATATAAAATCTCTTGTTAGGATTCCATCTTTTCCGCCGGATATTGCCGCAGTTACACCGTCAAGAAATTTCAGGATATAGCTGTCCGATGCCATGGCTTGCCGCTCAAATTCCCGAATTTCCGATTCACTGAGTTTACTTTTTTTCATACTTTTTTTAATCCAATCCTTGGAATCTCTTTTTCCCCGCCAGATCGTTAACGCGATGACAAACACTGAGATAAGAGCAAATACGGCAAAAAATGCACAAATCATCATACCTGCATCGGCCATATCGGTATCACCGCTTTGTCTGTATGTATTCATTGTGTTAACAGACCATACAAGCCCTGCAAGGCTGCCCGCGAGGATGATTCCAAAAAATATATAAACTCCGATGCCTACCTTTTTCGTCGTTTTTGCAAAAGCCTCAAATACGGAGTGATTTGGGTAATGCTTTTTAATATAAGTTTCATTCATATTTTGAAAATATTGACTCATTGTTTTTATTACCTTCCTTTTCGTTTTATTGCATTAACTTTAATAGTTATATTTTCATGCGAGACAGTTACTTCAACTTTCATCTGACCTTAATCACCACAACTGAAGCATTATCTTTATTCTCTTCCTCACTCCGATTAACCAGTTCAATGATCCGATATGCTTTTTCCTGACAAGTCCCGCCATCTTCCAGACAATCCTCTATTTCTTTCCACCGGACTGTATCATATAAGCCGTCACTCATAAGGACAACATACTCCCCTCCATACAGAGTTATTGGTGTATCAAAAAATTCCACATTCCGGAATCCATCCTGCCCTACATAATTATACAGCCGATGACGCTCCAAAAGTGCAACCGCCTCCTGCCTGGTAAGCTTCCCTTCTGTGTATTTCTGTCTGGCCAGTACATTGATGGTATGGCCGGAAGTAACCGGTACCAGTTCCTGATTCCGGTAAACCGCAACTCTCACATTCCCAACTGTGGCATAGTAAAGCTTTCTGTCTTTGATCAGGACAGCTGCAACTGATGCACTGCCCTGATTCTCATCCAATTGTTTTAAAATTTCCCGGTTTGATCCCTGAAAAGCCTTTCTGAAATAATACTGGGGATTATAAAATGCATTGCGGTCCTCAAACATGTCCTGAAATACCTGCACGGCAATCCGACCGGCAATTTTTCCTCCGAAATGCTTTCCCATCCCGTCTGCCAGAACCGCCATGGTTCCTTCTTCTGATTCAGTAACTCCGTATTCGTCCTCCTGAACCTCTCTGTCTCCAATGGTTTTAGACGTCCCTGTCTCACAACCGCAATAGTTCCTTTGTTTCCTGGTTAACGCCAAAAGGACCCTGGCTGAGATCAGTAAGGCTCCTAAAGTGCTGAGAATGATAATACTGTATTCGGGAATATTCATAGTTCCCCTCCTTTTATTCCTCTGGCGTTTTACTCTTTGTATCTTTATCTTCCCACATAAAATTCTCACCGCAGAATGGTATGAATACAAATTTGCTTTCTCCCATTTCAATTACATCATATGTATTTAATACCGTCGGTGTATAAACTGCAGCTTCATTATGATATACAAGCCCGTTACTGTCTCCGGGAAGCAATACGGTCTCTTTCTTTTTTGGATCGAATACGATCACGCCATGATTCCTTCTGGATATCTTGTTGTCTCCAAGTATCTGGATATCCATATCGTCTGCACGCCCAACAAAGTTCTTCCCGGATTTGATCTCATACCCCTTTCCCTGCCTCGGACCGGAAATACATACGATCCAGCCGCATACAGGAGATATCTCCTGGGCAAACAGCATCTCCTCCAGTTCTTCCTCGCTGCTTCCTGAGGTTTCCTTTTTTTCTTTTGTAGCGGTTTCAATGTTGCAATATGGACATACCGTTCCATATCTTCTGCTTGAAAACAGATGCCCATTCTGGCATCGAATAAGATTATTGCTCATATTATTTAACTCCTTTTCTGTTTTTCGTATTTTTTATTGCATTAACGAAGTAAAAGCCGGTTTAAACCTATGTATAGGCAATCTCCTCGTTCCAGCCTACATGGATTATCGGACGAAAGTTTATATACTTTTCCATCTTCCGATTTTTTTATACTGATCCCATTAGAACTTCCAAGATCCTCAACATACCAGTTTCCCGAAGAAAAATTCATAACTGCATGCTCCGGGTCCACCATGCTGGCATAATGGCTTTTTGCCAGATCAATATCTACCTGGTTTTCTTTTCCTTCCCTGCCTATAACCGCAGCTACTTTTCCATATAAGTCCCAGGCCATCAGTTCTGTGTCCTCCTCGCTTAAAAGGACAATTTCCGTAATAAGTTCTGAGTCTGACGGAAGCCCCATTCTGGTTCTTCCTACGGATTTTTTCATCTCCTCCTGGTCTTTAACTGCCAGAACAAGAAACAGCAGAGCCAGTGCTCCTGCCAAAAGCGTTACTGCCGACTGCTCTCTCACCTGATTGGGATAGAGCCAGGCAATACCTATAACGGCCAGACAGATGCAGACCATGATCAGGTCAACCACACGTTTTTGCATATCAAATTCTCCCTTGTATTATTTTTTTATTCCCATATATCGTTCAAACATATCTGTCATATCGATTGGATTTTTCTTTGTTTTATTATTTGGATTCATCTTATCTTCATTGACTTCTCCGTTTTTGGGATTAAATCCGAAGAACTTTTCAAAGCTCTCAGATAAATTCCCCATATCAAAGTCCTGCTTTTGATCAGTGGAACTTCCTTCTCTTTTTTTCTTTTTACTGCCTTCTTTAAAAGAAGATGTTTCCTGTTTCTGCTTTAGATCATACTGCTTTCTTTTTTCAGGATCGTGCAGTATGTCATAAGCCATTGTGATTTCATGAAATTTTTCTTTTGCTGCTTCATTATCCGGATTGGAATCCGGATGATACTTCTTTGACAGCTTTCGGTATGCTTTTTTTATTTCTTCATCTGACGCATCTTCTTTTACTCCAAGAATTTTGTAGTAATCTAAATTCATCTGTCTGAATCCTCCCAGTATCTTATTACTCTTTATTACCATGACTTATATACAATTTTCATCTCTCCGTTCTAATAAAAACGCCATTCATATTACCAAATTTAATTGAGCCTCATAATATATTATCGAAGCTGGGTACCGGAACGCAGGCTTAAGCTCACAAAACAGGTTCCATCTTTTATTTCCAGTTTAAGCTGTTCGATTCCCCCATAAAACAGGATAGATTCATCCTCTGCGGATACAGCCCCCATGTCTGCCTTTCCTACTTTCATGTAATCTTCTTTCCTGTCAAACGGAATACAGCCGCTTAATTCCGCATGTGCATGTTCATTTACTTTCTGGATTGACTTATAAAAATAAAATGATAGCCTGAGATTTAGTCAGTGAGTACTAATATATATTTAGAACATCTCCATCATTGGATTTGTTTTTTTCTTTTTTATTACAAACAATTGGAATTACTGGCTCCATGGAACCAGAATTTGATAGATATTTGTTAGTGAAACTTAGGTACTTACTTATCAGAAGAATTCAATTCCCATAGTCGACGAAAAATTTACGTTCTACTTATACTTCCATGCTCTAATTAAACTATAGAAATAGCCTGATCTAAAAAGTCCCCCTTATAGAATTTTACGTATTTATCACCAAATAGCGATTTTCCATCTCGTTCTAAAATATACTGTAAAACAAGGTCTATTTTTTTATCTGCAATTTTTTTATATGTTTCCGCTAAATCATATATTATATAATCCAGTTCGTATCCTGGAACTCTGGTCTGTTCCTCAAATTTTTCATTCAAAGTATTATATATATTATTAAAATGACGAAAAATATAATCAAAATTCCATTTTTCAGCGCATTCAACTAAAGAAATCCTATTTCTGTCATCATAAAAATCTAAGCGATAATTTGCATTTCCAAAAACAATGCTTGTTCTTAGGAAAGAAAAATAAAGATAGTTCAGCGTCCCTACATGCCCTTCTAACGCTAACTTATGATAATGTTCTAATCCGGACATTATTGATGTCAAAAGAGTGTCTGCAATATTAGGCAACTCTTGGCAAAAGCCTTCTTCTATTTTTTTAACACTTTCCTGATGCATCTGTTCTGCTGTTTTTAATATATCGTCAAGAAAATCTTCTCTGATTTTATCTATCAATCCTTTGCCTCCAATCTAAATAGTGATTATTCTTCCAGCTCGGTCTTTAATAAATCAAAATTCTTAATACCACGTCGCAAAAGACTTTCAGCTACATCCAATCGTATAATCACCATTTCTTTATCCGCATTTTGAACCCTGAAAATACTGTTGTCTTCCAGTTTTTCTTTTATAAGAACAGGAACATTTTTGTTATATTTTTTAAAACAGGTAACCAGTTTAAGAACAGGAACAAAATAACGCTTGTAGACATTTAATTCATTATTCAAAAAGCAAAAATGCTTAAATTCCATTGAATGTTCATATATCCAAAACACATCCCGTACTGCCTGACTAACTGCAAACATCTGGCTGTCCAATATATCCACATAATCTAATGCTACAGCGGAATTCGTATAAACCACGTTTTTATCTGGAATCCTGCTTGCATTATCCTCTACAAAATATTTGCGCATGAATGTTGTATAAAAGCCCTGTATCTCAGGAAATTGCCGATATCTTTTATCTTGTCTAATCCAAAAATAATCCATCTTAAACCCTTCCTACATGTACACCAATACCATTTTGTATCTGCGGATTCTGTGGAAACGAACATACAGGTATGGATGCTATGGCATATTGTTGTAATGTACTGATATTACCTTGACTAAAAGACCCTAATAAACTTAAATTATTATCCATTCCCTGAAAAGAAATCTTTTCCAGAGTCCCCTGAAAAGTAAATTTCTTAGGAGGTTTTGTTGGAAACATCTGGTATTTTGAGGCCTTCATTTCAATTTCATTTCCAGAAATTCTGATTTGATTTTGTGTGTCAGTTTGCTTTATAGAAATAAAGTTTTTTGCCATTAAAATTCCGGACTGTTTACCATCCAATTTAATTTTTCCTCCTGCCCTTATCTCTATATCTTGAACCGTTTCAAATGATATTTTTGAATTATCAATAAGGCTAATTGCTGATACATCATCTTTTTTATTTTGTCCGGCCACTAATTCAATGTCTGAAGGCGTTAATGCCAATTTTTTTTCATTCGTAGTTTTTAGGAACTTATTGTTTTTGTCAAGATGATCCAATTCTTTAATTCCATGTACAACATACCCGTTTTCTTCATATTCATTGGGAAAATACAAACTTACATACTCTCCAACTTCTGGCATTGAATACATAATATTTCCTGTTGCTGGCCTATACGGATAAAAATATGTATGTTCTTTACTCTGCCCATTATCAATATCCAGCTGCAATTTAATTTTTTCATTTTTAACTTCTTTTATTTTTCCCCTTAAGCTACCTCCTTTTAGCTGTATGTTTCCATAACGACTCAGGCTATATGCAATCACTGATCCCAAAGTATATTCAAAAAATAAAATAGAGTTTACCGTCTTTACTTCTTTTTTAACTACATACCATGTTTTATCCCGATATTGTACTTTATCCCCCAGGTTAAAGTATTGATTTGTTAATATTTCCAGAGAAATATATATTTCTCGGTTAATTTGTTTTTTGTTTTTCAAATATTTTTTTGTATTTAATATCAAGGTTTCTTTAAGAACCTGATCCAGATTCTTAGACTTTTGCTCTTGAGCTCCCAACGCCAGTATTAGATTAGGTGCTGATGATACAGGATATATGATTGTTCCCATATAGCTTGCCAGTCTTCTAATAAACTCCCAGTCAGTTTCCTTGAAACGAATAATTGGTGTTTTTAATCTAATATCAATATTCCCACAGTATCTAGCTCTTCCCTGTTCCTTTAGAGTTCTTTTAATGATATCTACATATGTTAATCCCGTATTTTGAAATGACTGGGAACTTTTTGTTAAATCTATTAAGCACTCCAAACCAGCCGCTATAATTTGTATCTGATTATTTTGTTCATTAAATAAAATCGCTTTTACTACTCCATAAAACATTGGATGATCCTGTGATTCAGATAGATATTTGACGGCTATACTACTGCCTATGGTATTTTTTTTTTGTAAGATATCTATCTGCTCTTTCTTTAAAACACCTTTTATTACTACTTCTGTTGGTTCATTCACTTTTTCAGTTGATAAATAATCATACACATTTACCAAATCAATAACTCCTGAAACAATTACTTTTCCTATCTCAATCACCTTCAATACCTCCTTAATACTTTTATACTAAGCCTTATTTTTCAAGGCTTTTCATCCCTTTATTTTAAAAATCACTTGATAAATCTTCAAAAATTTGCGGCGAAGCCGATTGATTATATTTATTTATTTCGACTGGAGGCGATTTTTATGTTACCTGTTTTTTCTGGCGGTCATGCCGCCTATCAAGATACTTTTGTAGCCGATTTCCTGATTTTCTATCCCAATTCCTTTTACTTTCTCTGGATACCTGGAATGTTATTATTGAATTCTGGCATTTAGATCTGTCTTTTGCCAATACCCTTATGTCGGAACGTTATTCCAAACTTGGTCTACAGCCCCTGCTTCCTTCTTCTATGCTGCGTTCCTATTTACTTTCCATCAAGCTTAAGGTCACTTCCATTACTAAATGGGTTTCCATGCTACGGGAATATCCTCTTTATGCTATCCTTAGTGGTTTTTCTGTTGATGACACTCCCGGCATTGGTACCTTTTACGACTTTTTCAATCGTTTATGGGATTCCTGTTCAGACAATCCTTCTCCCAAGAAACGTTTTCCTAAGCCAAAGGTTGAGAAAGGAAAAAAGAAAGAGTATAAAACTCCTGCCGATACCGAAACTATTTCTTCCCGATTCCTTCCTTTTTTGGTTCGACACCCCTAAAAACCTAACCATGCCCTTTCACTAATCTTTCGGCTTTATAAAGCACAGTTCCTTGACCTCTCTGTACATAGCTATCGCTATGTCTATTTCTCATACAAAAAAACTTCTTCTTCTTTTTTAAAACTGCCAGTATTTAATTTTCAATCTGCGTTGGAATTAGATTCATCTAATTATATTTTATACCAGTACTCATTATCCTGTTATTTGCACTTTAATTACCATTTTCAAAAATTTTATTTATAGCGTCAGTTTTTTTATCTTCAAGTTCTTTAATCATACCCTCTCCCAATGGCTTTCCGCCGTTTATATAGCTTCGTTCTGCAACTCCATACGTAAATAGTGCATCATCATAGTGTTTCCGCTCCATGTATATATCACCTAATGCTAAATTTGCATTTGTTTGAATCATATACTTATGCACTTCATCATATTCTAATGTTAAAGCTGTCTGTGCACAGTTTTCCGCATTATCCCATTTTCCTAATTTTATATAGGAAAAAGCCAACTCAATATAAAGTACTCCTGTTTCCTGAGACTCTTCTCCATAAATCGTTTTTCTCCATTTTAGAGCCTCATTAAAGTATTCTACTGCCTGTTCATGATTATTCCTCATAGTATCTAACTGACCATATGTATAGTAAACTGAATCAATAGGTAGCTCTTGTAAATCGATTTCATCACTTATTTTCTTCGCCTCTTTCAGATACTGTTCAGCAAGATCATAGTCCCCTATAGTTACATAACACAGCCCTAATCTACAATCCAAAAGCACTATATCCTTTGGTTCTTCATTTCCGCTTTTTTTAACCTCCTTTAAAAGTTTTTCCAACTTTTTAATACATCTATGATAGTCTCCTTTGGCATAGTATTGGTTTATATTCTCTACTTCTTTCTCAACATCCCGAACATCAGATTTTCCTTTTCCGCATGCTGTCTCTGTGATTAGAATAGAAAAAATCAAAAATATCAGTGTTATTTTCTTAATAAACTTCCGGAGTAAGCACATATGACTCATAATTCTTATCACCACCTTCCATTCTAAACTTTAGTATGTCTCCATCTAACCCTTGTAAATAATCATACCGTTTGGTGATATTAACTTTAGACTTTTCATTTGAAGTACCGTCTTCATTAAGTTTTTGCTTGCCTACAACAGCATACTCTTCTGTAAAAAATGTTATTCTTATTTCCTCTATCCATGTAGCATTTGAAGTATAGATTAGACTAGGAATGGCTGTTATTACAGAAGTAACATCATTTAATGTAGCAAGTCCTTTACATAACTTGGCATACTCTGCCATTTTTTGATAATAATTTATGTGCCCCCTCCAAGTACCCAATATATTATTATATTCCGAAAAACTTATTGGATCATCTTTATTAACCTTACTATATTGATAAAATACTAATGCTATTCCTAGTGGAACCCCTACATAAGAAGGAGCAAATACAGAAACTAATGCCAACACCCCATAATTCTGGGACTCCAACTCATCAAAATAAGCATGTGACCAGAATTCCACATAAATAGTATTAAAAAAGTCATCCGTTATTTCATTTACGTGCCCGCTTTCTAAATTACTTATTTTTTTCATTGCCTGTTCAGAGTTTAGTTGTTCACGTTTTACTATACTATCTGTCAGATCAGCACCTTCTGCATGCCAACCATCATACCATTCAGTACACTCTTTTTTTATAGAAATAATTAAATTTTCTGTTGCCTTAACTATTCTATCATATGCATCTACAAATCCTTGTCCATCGTTAAGGACTTTTACGAAACCTCCACATTTACATACTAAGTAAGAATCTGTTGTAATTAAATGGTGTTCTTTCGGTTTCCATACTTCTAATTTTCCCATGGCAGATTCAAATTTAGGTATTTCTTCTTTTATCAACTGCAACGTGTGGTCATAATATGTAACTTCTTTTCCTTTTGTCTTTTCATGACCGGCTAATGTATCTTTAATGTTCTTCATTAATTTAGGTAATGAATTTAGGTTATTTATAATACCTGTTATTACATTACAAGGCTGGGTCAGATCATCATTGAAAAGCTTAATGCAGTCTGATAAATCACCAATTCCAGACAAAGTAGTATCTATACTCTTAATATAACCTATCACCTTTAAGTTCAACTTCTCATCATAGTCTGCCGCAAGCTTTTCTCTACCATATACATCTATGCCTAGTATTGAAAGAACACTTCTTTTGAAAACTAATACACTCTTTTTTATTATGTCCAGCTCATTAATTAAAACTTTACATTCATCTGTGTATGTATACATCGTTTTACTATCATCAGCATCAAACCATTCATCTAAATAACGTCCTAGACACTGCTTAAATCCATGTGGTAACGATGCCCGATCAGCCGCCGCTTTATTTTCCTGCAGTTCTTGTTGACTTACATTTCTTATTGCTCTTAGAGCTGGAACGTAATATGGTGAATAACACTTACGAAACCGACCAACATTTTCAATTGGCTGGCAATCATCAGCATGAGCATATCCATATCCTCCTTGCTCGATTCCATGATTATGATCAAAATGAATATATGTTACATTCCAGTCTTTTTCAGGCGTACCAGATTCTTGCGCATAATTACATCCAAGTGCTGCATGATCAGTAATCAATTTACTACTCTCTACTTTTTTTATATTACCACCCATATTTTCCTCCTAACGGTGCTCTATATTCATTGCCTGTTCCAGAATGCCGTCCTTGACCATAAGTACATTTTTATTCTGTCTCAAATAAATTCCAGTATTGGCTTCAACCTGTATACCGTCTCCACTTTCAATACTTATTGAACCATTCGATCTTATTTCTATATCTTTTTTACTTTTAACAATAATACCACTATCATCATCTAAAACTATTTCCATCCCTTTATGGTTAGTTAAAATAATTTTTGTTGGTGTAAGTCTTATTTCTTTTTTGTGAATGGTTCTTATAAACTTTTCTTCTGGCTTTGTTCTTAAATCTTCTGTTTCTTCATAGTGAACCGAACTTATCACATACGAACTCTCCTCATCATCATCTGGGAAATATAGCCTTATTTTGTCTCCATTTTCAGGCATACAGTACCAACCCGTGCCCTCATAAGAGGAATAAACTGTAGCAAAATCAAACCACTTCTTATTATCATTTTTTACTAACTCACCATCAATATCAACTTGTACTTGGGTATCTTTGACATTAGTTACCCGTCCTGTTATAGAAACTCCGATTAAGTTCGAGTTATGATACTTATTTGCATAAAAATCTTTTAGCTGTCGCATCACATATCGACTTAATATTTCTCCATTCGTCAACTGTATATCAATTGCAAATACTTGTACATTGTTTCCTTCAATTGAAACCTTATCAAGTAGATTTAAAATATCTCTTGACTCAACTACATATTCCATTATTTTCCTTGTATCACTTATTGTGAATTTTTTTGATAGTGACAAATATGAAAAATCAAAAGTGTGTGTTCTTTCAGGTATACCAAAGTAAAAACTGGCCTTATCATTTTTACAGTCCGAAATTAATACTGTATTAAGCTCAGCAGCAATTCTCTTTAAGAACTCCCAGTCTGTTTCTTTATATTGAACTAATAAACTATTGGTATGGATATCTGTTTTTTGGTTATAAATCGATATCGCATTGTCATTGCAGCCAACAATATATTTCGCGATGCGCTTATACGTCCAGCTATCATCCTGGAAGACCCTGAATCTGTTTTCAATATCCAGTAACAGAGTATAAGACTCCGCTGATAATGCCACTTCATAAAAGTCATCATTCGGAGAAATACATATTTGGGTTATAATTCCTTTAAATATAGAGTGTTGTTCATCGTCATCATTAGATATAACAATATTTATATCTTCCTTATGCATATAATCATCAAAGTTATCCTGTGATTTTTCTGTCAAATATCCTTTAATCCTGGCAGTAAAATGTTTGTTGATTTCTTTTACTATTTTACATTCTTTAATCTTTAGTGATGGAATTGACTGAATATAAATATTATTTGCCTTCATCTTGCCCCTCCTCATAGATTGATTGGATAATCTTAAACGTAATTTTATTCCAATTTTCCTTTTCCACATATGGACAGCTAAAAGTGCCTAGCAGAAGTTGTTTGTCAATTTCGCAAATGAACAAAATAGAATAGATATTTCCATCTATAGTTTGTCCCCGCATTTCACACCAGGCACATTCAAGATTCTCTGCTTTTAAGATACCTTTGTCCAGAAATAGGTTTGATGGATTCATTTTTCTTAGTACTATCAAAAATCCATCTAATGCTTCTTTTATATTTATTGGTTCAACATCTGATTTTAATAAACTAAAACAGAGATTTACGGAACCACTTTTATCTGTATAGATAGACTGCGGTTTTCTTTCATAGGGATACTTACTTTTTTTCCATTCATCTGGCATATCTGTAAAACTTACTGGTATATATATTGAAAACTTGCTGTCGAACAACCATATTTTATTAAATTCCAATAATTCTTCTCCTGCATACATACCAGTTTCCAAAGAGTCATATTTTGCCTTCTTAGCTTCAATTCTTGCATTAATTAACTCTTCATCATAAAAAGTCATACTATCTCCCCCCTTTAAGAATCATATTATTTACTCCTGTACACTCCGCTAATCCGTATTTTACTTTGTTCCCCTACAGCCTGATTTTTACCGTATTCGTATCCAATAATATGCAAATAGCAGAAAAAATATCATTGCTATAATGCTTGATTGGACTGCGCACCTTCTAAGAATTTCCTTTTCACTACTAGGCGCAAAAGCCTTAGGGTTCTTCTGATCATAATTAAGCTTCATGTCTTCTCCTGAACAAGGTTCTGAAGCCATCTTATATTTCCATAAGGATTCCGATTGATAGGCAATTCCATCCACTGTATACTGATACGTGAGATAATATCTGTATCTTTTGTACCAGAGAAAATAGTCCTCGCCTCCCTTAACATCAATAATTTTGGCCGTAACACATCCATCATAACTGTTTATTATCCTTAAGCGTTTAATACATTTATATAATTTGAATGTATAACGTATAATAAAATATATTTGAAGCAATAATACACTTGTAATTCTAGAATTCATATACGCTCCTTATCTAAGCTTAACTTCTTAACAACTTGACTTCTATACATCTTTCAACAACTCTCTAAGCTCAAAATCCAAAGTAAAATGAGTTGATTTACCTTATTTTAATACTATATATATTTATAACATTTCAGCCATTGAATATGTCTTAATTTTCTTGCTTGGACTTATTTTTTCTTTCTTTATTTCATTCTTCTGAGTATAAAATCCGACAAACTGTTCAAAACTTTCACATAGCAAATTCAGGGGTGCATCCATCTGGACGCACCCCCCATTCTTTTAAGCAGCCGGGTATCCGCCCTCAATCGTAATCATGTTCAGTTTGTCTTTCTTCTGCTTGATTACTAAAGTAAACGTTCCGGTTCCTTCAACATCTCCAAATTCTTCTTTATAGTCAATGACAAAGGCATTGGGGAAATAATATTTTCTTTCCATGATACTTGCAGCCACATGCTCTACCGTTACTTTCCGGTAGGAATCAGCTTTTTCTGCTGGTACTGCTGACCACAAAGCCAGCTTTCTGGTACTGTCAAATGGATCTCCGTCCACAGCGGTTAAAATTCTTCCTGTTATAACCAGGGTACTTCCCACATCTTTTGTCCGGGCGTTGGAGTCTAACGGAATATCTGTTGTAAACTTTACGCTCCTGACACATTCTTTTGCGATTTCAAAGCTTTCTGTCCCTTCAATGGTTACCTTATAAGACATGTATAGTTCCTCCTTTCTTCAGCCGGTTATTCACCGCCGAATCCGCCTTCAATCTTAGTTGCTGCGTTTTCATCCTTTTTCTGCTTCATGTGGATGTAAAATGTTCCAACGCCGCTCTCATCATCCTCTTCCTCGCTGTACTCCATGACAAAGGCATTGGGAAGAGTAAACTGGCGTACCACCTGGCTTGCAGAAACAACTGTAATTTCAGCGCTGCGATAGCAGTCAGATTTCTCGGATGGTACCTGGGACCATTTAGCCAGTCCCAAAGTCGGGTCATTGCCCTCTCCTCCAAGTTTGTAGAGCATTTTTCCCCATACTTTTACGGTCAACCCGAAATCAGTTGCCCTGGCGTTGGAATCTGATGAAGAAGCGGAACCAAAATCTACTTTTGTAATGCTTCTCTCATCGAATGCGATCTCCTCTGGTCCTCCTGTGATTTTCATACGAAATCCCATAATAGATCCTCCTTTTCTTTTGATTTTTATTTACCAAAGGCTTTATGCCTTATTGGCCGACAGTCGGTTGATCTCTACCTCCAGGTTCTTTACATTACCATTGAAGGTAATATCTAATGTACAATAGCCATTTTCT
The DNA here is from genome assembly GCA_964402355.1 of uncultured Lacrimispora sp. Taxonomy (GTDB): domain Bacteria; phylum Bacillota; class Clostridia; order Lachnospirales; family Lachnospiraceae; genus Lacrimispora. Next base: position 41,319 of record CAYOCB010000009.1, on the reverse strand, counting down.
TCATCAATGGTATATTCGATATCGTCTCCCTTGCCAAGAATCGCATTGAGATTCTCGCGCCCGGACAGCCACTGGCTCTTCTGGCTGTTGGGATTATTAGAGAAAAACTGGACGATGGAATCTTCTTTGAAATCTCCGGTTCCGTGGCGCATGATGCGCTCTATGTAGGTAGTTACCTGAGTCTTGTAAATGGGCTCAAACATACTGCCGTCTGTTAACAGATTTCTGGCTTTATATACCATGATTTTTGTAATATCATTGCCCTTGTAAGCGGCATTTTCAGAGCTGAATACAAAACCGAAATTCTTTCGGTTAATATCATTTTTAATGGAGTTGGTAAAACCGGTGATTTCTTTTGCCATTGTGGTGCATACCGCTAATGGGTGATCATCTGCTTCAATATCAAAACGCACTCCCGGCAATTCCATGTCAAGCTTTGTTTTTACGAACCGGTTCTTTAAAAATTCCGGGCACTGGTATGCTGCCACCAGGCCAGCCGCTACGTAGGCCGCTCCCACATAGACACCATCGATCCAGAGCTTCATGATATCTTCTTTTTCCCTGGAAAGCTCCACCATATCCTCTTCATTGATCTTCAGCCGGCTGTCTAAAACCACACCGGACTTCTCTTTCGGAATAATGGTAAAATTCGGCAGACAGGGAATGGCATATTCGCTGAAGGCTTTTCCAATCAGAGGCGCACACCGTTCCTCGTATTTCTCGATTCCTTCCGTTGCCAATGCATTAAAGGTGGTACTGTCATTTGCTTCATAGCTGAAAAAACACTGTACTTCGTAATCCTTGAATACATCCAGTATTCTGACCAGGGACTCTACACTGTTGGTATCATTTTTCTCTGTCTTAGAATTTCCCTTAAACCTCTCTCTGGTCAGATGCATCTTGCTGTACTGGTCAAGAGATACGTTTGGAAGTACTGCATACCAGATGGTATTTCCAAAATCATTTTTTGCATTGACTGTATTTAAATAAGTAATCAGTCTTGATATATTGCTGGACTTTGCCAGCATCTCAGAGGAATTGTTGACCACCAGCATGGACGGCTTCATCCCCTTGATCTTTTTAGGATACTGCTCAAAGAAACACCAAATTCCCAAAAGCTTTTCAATCAATGGTTTTACCGTTTTAATAAATGCATCCTTCGATTCCTTATAGAATTCCAGATAGGAATTATAGTTGGCAACTTCCTTTTCCTTATCGATCTGGCTTTCCATTGTAGACGCCAGCGGACAGAAGGTTCTGGCTACAAGTGCGCTAACATAGTCGTTGCTTTCTTCATTTAAGGCATCATAATCATCCTTTAATGCCTCAATCAGTCCTGTATTCACATTATCATCAACCGTTGCCAAAGCAGTGGTTTCTACCTTGGGAGCTTCCAGGACCCGCAGTTCTCCCTGTTCTCCCATGCTTAAAACGCCCAGGGCCAGGGGAGTATTGTCCTTCTTTTCTCCTCCGTCTCCCAAAAGCAGTCTTGTTTTAATATCTTCAATTGCCAGGGGCAGCATGGCCATAACATTGTTATAGTTTGCGCTTGCTTCTTCAAACATAACATTCAGCTTATCTGCCAAATCCTTTTTCTTGGGATCCTCTTCATCTAACTTCGCATATTCCCCATAGGTATACTGCAGTTCTTTACGGTTCTGCTTAATCGCATCCATGACTTTTTTAGGAGAAATCATATCTGTCAGCTTTTCGAATTTAAAGTCTACATTAATAGTACCTTCGGAACGCTTTGTATCAATCATGGACATGAGCATTCCCATAAATTCATTCTGCCGGTTTAAAGGAATTTCCGTCAGCATTTCATCCGGGATTCCCTCTGGCTTATCCAGCCGGTATATTACTTTCTGGTTGTTCGCATTGTAGTAACAATAGACAACTGGAGCAAATTTCTCCAGCAATTCATCAAAGCTGCGTACCAGCAGGTGGTCGTTGATCTCCTTAATTTTGTCATCGGACAGGCTTTCCATCCCGCGGACATCTCCCACTAACGTTAAAAAATCCAGTTTTTCGGGGTTAATGACTTCCATAAGCATAGTTCGATTGGTTTGCTTAATCACATTTCCCATTCAATTGCTCCTCCTTAAGTAATTTCTATCTGAAAAAAAAAACGTACACAGACTTGTAACATGTTTCATCTCCATGTCCGTTTTCCTTATCATCCAACACTATTTAATACCTCCAGAACTATATGGCTTCTCTCTCACTTGGTTTTAGATTCTTATAATGAATCTCCATCTCTGTTGCCTCATCTTCAAAAGAAACTGTAATCTTTTCGTTATAGAACACCGGATAGCCCATTCCTTTTTTCAGCAATTCCGTGCCCCTCATAATCGTACAGCGTTCTGACTGGTCCATAATAATAACAGACTGATCCGGTCCCGGATAAAAAATAATATCCGCTGCCCCGATTTTTCCAAACTTGATCCCGCAGTCTGTCAGAATCCTGTCCAATGACAACCGTCCTCCCTGACGGCCGAAAAGCCGGAATGTCTGGGGCGGTATGTCACGTCCGTTTTCAGTCCTGACTACATACATATTGAATTTGCCGGAATAGAAACAGGATTTTGTTTCCAGCTTTTTTGGGGGTTCCTTCGATGATGACGGCTGAGCCACATAGATAAATGTCGTCCGGCTTTTTTTTATCCACCATGCTGCAAGCACCACGATCGTCACTCCCAGAATCCCAAGTATTATCCAAAGAGGCCGGTAATCCGGTTCAGGTTCAAATGGAGGATCCGGATATTTTTCAATAGCCGCTGACACCGGCTGCTCTATGTAATACACATCTTCCATATTCCCAGTATCCACGGTTACCTCTGCCTGTTCCACGCCATCAGCCGGTATGGTAAGGTGAATCTGTCCCTGCTGCAATGTTCCAGTATAGGAAACACCGTTGACTGTATAAACGATTTCACGGCCTTCGTAATCCGTTCCTCCCCACAGGTTATGAATCTTCCCTGCCGTATCAGTCATTTGAATCGTGATATCTGCAAAATGATCATATTGGGGAGGAACATTTTTCTTTATTTCCTCCTCTGTACGCAGCTTTTCTTCACTGCGGTATAGAACAGAAACCTGAGGTTTTGCAGTAAATTCAGTCAAAACATATGCCCGTACCGAACTGATATCGGCAGAATGGAAATATACATCAACGGCCTGGGAAGCCGGCCGGTTCACGTCTACTACCGCAAATCTCTGACCTGTTATGGTATGCCCGCTTTCTGCCGTATAATCCGCAGTCACCTCTCCAATCCCGCCATCGCCGGTAAGCAGGATTTTCATACGGTCTGCACCTCCTGGGACATCCACATGAAGACTTCCGCCATTTCCGTCTGTCACGCCCACAGACCTTCTCGGAAATCCGAACCGGTCTGATATAACACTGTTCATAATCTGTGAAAGGGAACCGGACATTCCCTCCCAGTAGATAGCACCGTCCGTAATCTCTGCCGCATCAAAAATATGCATACCCGGTACCAGTTCATTGCCGATAGCTGCAATATAAATCTTTATTCCTTTTTCCTTTGCCTGGTTTACAGCTTCTGCGAACACGGCACGGGATTGATCCGTTTCCGCATCTCCCTTCATCATGATTTCCCCATCGGACATCATAACAATATAACGTTTTACATTTCCCTGATCTGAGAAAAGTTTCAGCGCCTCGGTCATACCTTCTCCGGCATTTGTATACCCTTTATAAGTAACATTGCGAAGCTGGTCTTCCATCTGTCTCATATCCGTATCAAAACCAGCTGACATCTGAATTTCTGTATTGTAAGCCACAACTCCCACTTTATAATCAGACGGCAGACTGCCGGCCATCTGACAGATGGCGTCAATGGCAAAACGATTTTTATCCTGTGTATTCATGGAATTACTTGCATCAAGGAGGAATACGATTTCACTGCCTGATTCTTCTGCCGAAACCGCTTCTGCTTTTGACTGTAAAAGCATGCCGGATATAAAAATACCTGTCAGCATAATCATTAAGACCGATCTGAGACTGTCCCTTCTTACCCTCCGTGAAAAACCAGTATTTTTCTCACCATATATTTTTTTACACCTGAGAAAAGCATATAAATTACTAATGCATTGAATACCTTTCAAGGCCAACCCCCTCTTTCTTTCAGTTTGATCCATGGTTTCTGTTATTTATAATTACAATATACACCAAAAATCGACAAAAATATCATTCATGTAACAATTAACCGGTTTCATGTAACTTTTGGTAATTTTATGTAAACCTTTATTATGTTTTAACGAAATTAGAAAATCGTTTCAGCCGATCTTTTCTCATTATAAAATCCAAATAGGACAAAACAAGTCAATAGGTGTTTTGTCCTACTTGGATTTCAGATTAAAAATGTTCATACAAAATAATCATCAATGTGAAAATCCCATTTTTTCCTTCCGCTGCCAGGGTTCCATTATATTTATTTACCACCTTTTTCATGGAGTGTAATCCAATTCCATGTATGCCGTCTTTCTTCCTGCTTTTCGGCCGACCATCTCCTTCCCACTCCAAATCTCCGACGTAACGGTTTTTTATATTTAACAGCAGACTGCCTTTTTCATATTTCATTTCAAGCCACATTTCACGATTTTCTTCGTTTACATACTCCAGTGCTTCCACTGCATTATCAAATGCATTTCCCTGTAGAATGCATAAATCGGTATCATCAATGTTCAGTTCTCCCGGAATCTTTATTTTTGTATTCAGGCGGATTCCCTTTAACTGTGCTTCCATACACAAATTATTTACAAGCGCATCCACCACCAGATTTCCCGTTCTTCCCTCCAGGCCTTCCCTTTTACCTGTCTCTCCGATCATTATTGCCAATGTGTCCAGCAGTTTTTCCTTCTCCTCATGCCGCACAAGCTCATGAATATAAATCAGCTTCTGCTTAAGATCATGCCGTAAAGTCTTAAGCTCAGCTGCCTCCTCTTCTTCCAATCGTTTCTGTGTCCTGTATAATTCTATCTGTTTTATATACATCCGGTCATTTTTCTTTAACCAGGCTTCTTCTTTTTTGCGAACATAGGCTGGATAAAGACTTAAGTTGAGAATCATCAAAGCAACAGTCCCCAAAAGAAGCCACCCCAGTATTCCTTCACTGACAGCCCCCGCCTGCATCACCGTCATATATAAGGCGTAATATGCCGCTATTACGGCTAAAAGCGGTAAAATTATAAAAATGTCTTCTCCGTAAGTATCCTTCCCCAACTCTTTCTTCTTCATATAAGTCCGGATTCCCATGACCAGTGGCAGCATTACCGCTTTTGACAGAAGAACGGCATCTATCATGCAGGTCCCCTCTTCTCCCCTCAGCATTCCTACCGCAACCAAAGCAAAAAGCCCTGCCAGATCATACAGCGCTGTAAACATCATAGAAAAAATTAAACGTTTCCAAAAAGGAGCCGCATATCCTAAAATCCCTGCAAATTCTGCCGTAACTAATGTCCAGAATAGATCCATTCCATAAAAATGATTTGATACATTTATATTTAAGTAAATCTGGCATAATAAAAAAAGCAGCCATATTACTACCATTCTCTTTCCTTTTATTCCTGTCAGGAATATATCCAGATATAGCTTCAAAAGAATCATGCTGTATATGGATACGGAAACACTGATTATCATCATTATCTCATATCGCATAAATGATACCATTCCATTGTCTCAAACAGATTCCATTCCATATCTTTCCGTCGGCTCCGGCTGACCGGAAGGCGGGTTCCATCTACCAATTCCACAATATCGTTCGCGCATCGCGCAATATACCAATAATTGACCAGGTAAGATTTATGTATTCTTACAAAGCGTGTCTTACGCACCTTTAACTCTTCTTCTACGGACTCCAAATTCTTATATAGCTTAAAGCGCCCGCCCTTCCACTCAATTTCTGTCATCCGACGTTTACTTTCAAAATATATTACATCTTTTAACAACACCTTATAATCCGATCGGTCATAACGGAAACGATAATATAGATCTTCCTTTTCAATTAGTTTTAAAATATAATCAAATGTCTCAACAAACTCTTTATTCTCTATAGGCTTCACAATGAAACCAATTGGAGCTGCCTGAAATGACTCCTTCATGTAGCGGTCATAGGAGGTTACATAAACCAGCTGAACCGCCCGGTCCAATTCACGGATCTTTCTCGATGCTGTTAAACCATCCATGTTCTTCATTTCTATGTCCATGTAAATAATATCGAAACGCTTTCCCTTACTAACTGCCCTAACGATATCTTCCCCATCCTCAAAGATCTCTATTTTTAATTCTACATTTTTTTCTACGCCTAATGCTTTCAAACAATCTTCCATATCCCCCAGCAGAAGACGGTCATCATCACAGATTCCAATTTCTAACATGGCCTTTCCTCCCGCTATAATAAAACTTTTTATTTTTAATTCACTTTTCAAATTAAAATCAAAGCTATACTGGAGGCCTTAAAAAGCGTTAAAATAATAATATGATATTACGGGAACAACACTAAATTTAGTCATGCGTTGATGGTTATGATGTTTGTCTCTCCGTTCATCAGATATAAACTTACTATTATAGAATTCTTTTATATTACTGAGAATTATCTTACTAATACTTTAGGATTGACCTGCCGGATTAAAAAACTTTGATTTTTAAGGTTTCAGCTTATGTACTATTCAAGAAAAAGAAGGCTTAAAAAACTTCAAATCGGGTTTCTTTTTTCTTGTCTGAATATTCTTTTTTTTTTTGCTGGTATTGTGAGCATATACCAAATTTTTACAATTTTCAACCCAAGTGCCAAAATTGTACACGTTGAGTTCCAAATTTTGCACGTTCCTCTTTAAATAAGGTCGAAAAATGGTCAATAGCATTCCGAGTTTCCCTTTTTGTAAACGAGTTTCACATTTTGAAATCGACCTTCAATTTTTGAACCCGAAAATCCACAATTGTTATGACTTTCCCATTTTTCACTTGCTTTCTGTGGTATAATCTCTGGTAACAGGATGATTTTGGCGCACAAAAACCAGACGTCACTTTTGGCTTACAAATTTTGTACTCCCAAATTCACGTCTGCTGGTATCTGTTTTTTCGTTCCAGCCGGTGGCTTCATGTTCCGATTATCTTGCTACTTTTTCAATAGACCTGGTGTTAGATTGATGCTTTTGGCGCCAACCTCGTGGCATCCTAATTTATCTGCCAGGTCTTTTCCATAATAGAAACAGAATGCTTCATACGGGCTTTTCCCATTTAGTTTTTTTCTTATATAGGAATTGATATGATCCATCATCAGATTGATATCCTCCTGCATCAGTTCATCAAAGCTTTTTCCCTTTGGTAATACCCTTCTTATGAATTCATGACCTACCTCTATTTCTGCTTTTTGATAGGGCGCACTTGGATTGCAATAATAGATTCTGGTTCTCCGAATTCCGTTTCCATCTGCACCATACTCGATACTCTTCGGATTAGAAAATTCACTTCCGTTATCTGTTAAAATGATTGGAAACAACTTTCGAAAGTCTTGTCCCCCCAGCTTATGATATAGTTCTTCATAAACATCGATTACTGACTTAGAGGTATTGGCATCTCTTAGGAATGCAAGCATCAAGGACGTTTCTACAAAAAATACCGTTAGCAGAACTTTTCCACCTTTACTCCCGATCACAGAATCCATCTGGGTCACCGCTGTATCAGGATGCTTCTCTAAATATACCTCGTAATCATGATAGTTTCTTCCTACACGACAGCCTCTGTCTACCTTCAGTTCTGGTTTTTTATAACGTGGGCGATACTTTACTTTCCGTGGGAGATCAATGTTTCTCACATTAAACAGACTCCCATCTATGTAATTGTATAACTGCACATTAGCTCGTCCTTATTATTTAAATAAATCTGATGGATAGACTGTCCTTGTTTAATCAGCGGAACCAGGATCTCATTGAGTCTGGCAATTTCTCCCTCTGTAGAAAGAATCCCACTTCTTGAGTGTGCAATCTTTTCAGATGCCTGGCGGTGGGCTTCCAATGCGTCGTAGATTGTCTTCGTCAGTGTACACTTTTTCACTTCACTGCAGCCATTACATACATAGGGAGCTTTAAATCTGCTGGTACAAACTTCTTCTTCAAACTATTCGCAATACCTGTTACAAAGACTCTCACACTGTTTGCATACGGTTACCATTGGATGCTTACATTCATTTGTTCCGCACACTTTTTTTCTCTTGCATCCTTTTCGATACTTGCATACATTATGAGGATAGGCTGAATATCCTGTGCATTGCTCAACTGCATAGTTACGGATTTCTTTTGTAATAGTAGTTCTGTCCCTTCCCAGTTTCTTACCCATCTCTATAAAAGTTAGATCCTCTTTCAATGCACTTTCAATCTCCAAACGATCCTCATAAGATAAAAACTTTGCCATAGTGTCTCCTTTCTCCACCAGCTAAGTTCAATATATCATGAAAGGCAGGGACTGCGCCCTGCCTTTTTGTAACACGAATTTCTCATTGCTGTTTTTAAATATTTGTACCTAACTTTCCCTTTCAGACGGGAAAGTTATTTTACAATTGAGGTTGTCATATCCTCAACTAAAAAAGCAACTATATGCAACAGCATCTTAACCGTATGATTAACTAAAAAACAGGCGTGACTTTCAACTCAGCAATTACACAAGTTAAAAATCACGCCTGCATTTACTTTATGTCCTCACCAGTCCCGGTTTTTAATTCCTCTCCCTCCCTGTCTTCATCTGCCACATACTCAAAAAAATCAAAATCCGCATAATGCCGGTGCTTCACCCTGTCCGCACAGGTAATTCCCACCATGGTACCTGTAAATTCTCCAAATTTACAATACTCATCGGAAAATTTCGTTGTGTCAAATACTTTTCCAATCCGTTCATAATTCTCCCCATCATAACACCAGGAGAAATATGAACGGCGTCCTTCTATACATAATCTTAAATAAACCGGACAATCCTTTACCGGCATCCTGGTATTTAAAAATTCCGTCTTCTCTCCGTTTTCCAAATGAATTATGGACAGAGCACTTTGTCTTAGCGTCTCACTATGATATTTTCTCAGGTTAATATAGTTCATGTTGTCATAATACAGGATCAGGCCGGCGCTATGCTGGTGTACCTCCGGCATAAACTCCATTTTGGTTGTTACCGTGGCATATACTGAGGTCAGTTTCCTTGCCAGTATGCTTACCTTGTTAAGAGAAGTTCTGGATTCCTGCCCCCTGATCCTGACATAACCGGGACGGGCCTTTAAATCGGCAAAATGCCGGGGCATGATCCGGGGAGAATAGTACTGCAGTCCCAGTTCTTCCTCATTAAAGTCATCAAAATCAGGAATCTCCGGCACCAGCGTCTCCGGCAGACTGCTTTCCTCTGTCAGATACTCTGCCAGATTCCCTCCATTTGCCATTCTAAGCCAGTGATCTTCTGTCCAGGTCATTTTCTGAATGGCCGTTTCCCTTCCCAGGGTACATCGAAGCTCCGGCACAAAGGGCCGGGCACAAAGGTGTACCAGATAGGTCTCTCCGGTCTGGGTTTCCACCAAGCTTCCGTGACCGGATTTCTGGAGTATGGTTTCGGGGTTATAATATTGGGGTTTTAAATGATCCGGGTCATGTCGTTCATAGGAATTTCCAGGTACGGACGTTACAATGGGATTTCCAGGGTCGCTTTCATATGGTCCCCATATCTGTTTTGAACGTCCCATTGTCACGCAGTGGTTGTAGCCCGTTCCGCCCTCTGCACACATGATATAATAAACCCCGTCTCTCTTATACAGATGGGGTGCCTCGATACAGCCGCGGTCTGTTCCCCCGTTCCAGATACGTTTGGGATATCCCATAATTTCTTTTTTTACCGGATCATATTCTACCATGCAGATGGCTCCCGGTTTTTCATATCCTTCCCTTGTTTCCCACTCCAGAGAAACCACATATTTCCTGCCGCTGTCATGGATGATAGATGCATCGAATCCTGAGGAATGCAGGTACACCGGCCCACTCCACGGACCTTTTATATCTTTTGCCGTTATCAGATAATTGTCAACATCAAAGTAACGGGCATTCATGGAATTCATGATGCCGTAAATGACATAAAACAAATCTTCTTCCTCACAATAGGTCAGGCACGGCGCCCAGATCCCTTTGGCAGACGGAAGCTTCTTTAAATCCACTTTTTCATCATCCGTCAGCACATGGGTATACAATTCCCAGTTTTTTAGATCCTTCGAATGGTAAACCGGTATTCCCGGAAACCATTCGAAAGACGATACTGCCAGATAATAGTCATCCCCTTTCCGGCAGATGCACGGATCCGGGTTGAATCCCGTAATGATCGGATTTTTTATCATATCTTCTGCTCCTTTATGAAGCCGCCTGCAATGCTGCAGGACTTAAGCCCAAACTCTGCCATCTCCCCATTCATGCGGAGTATGAATGGCATTGTATAGTTCGACAGGTTCATTCCTGCCAGTGTATGGCAGGCTCATGCTTCCTCACTCCCATCAATCCGTTCTATGCCTGCCTTCTGCCAGATCTGCAATGACCTTGTCATATTTCTTATCCAGATCAAACAGCGAGAGACATACCACGCCGATTCCCATGGTGATTGCCGGTATCCAAATAAACGCCCAGTCAATGGCAGCCAGTGAAGAAGCGCATTGAACTGCTGCTTCCGCATCAAATCCTCCGGCCGCCAGTATCCACCCAAGCGCTGCCGTTCCGATGCCGGAGCCGACCTTCATACAGAAGGACGAGGCTGCATTCCCCATTCCCGCTGTTCCGTAACCACTGTACCATTCTCCAAATGTAATCGCATCCTGAAGCAGTCCGAACATGCAGGCGCCGGCAAAACCAAACCCGATCCCTTTAACTGCCGACATGGCGTTTATAAATGTTATATTGTATGAAAATCCCGTAAATACAAATCCAATTGTTGTGATCACCATGCCGGTTAGCATTAACTGACGCTTTGTTATCTTTTTCATTAAAAACGGCGTGATAAACAGCGTGATAATCTGAGCTATGGATAAGAAGTTAGAAACCGGGGTGAAATAATTTGCATCACCTAAACGGTATTGTGCAAAATAAACGGCTGAGCCAAAGAAACAGGACATCATGAAATACAGGGAAAAAATTGCTATAACCAGTAAGATCCAGTATTTATTTACAAGAAGCCCTTTTATTCCTTTTGTAAAAGATACCGATTCTTCCGGTGTGCCGTCCGTTTTATTTTCAACAACCCGTTCTTTGCATACTGCAAATGTAATCAGATTAATCATGATAAAAACAATCATCAGAATGATTATGGTTATGGTCCAGCCCTTCTGGTCATACTTGTCCCCGCCGCCAAAGAATGTTGTCATCTTAAGCACTGCGGTATTAATGGTCATCGTCCCTGCAGTGGCCAGCAGATTACGGAAATTCCCAAGAAGACCTCTTTCATACTGGTTGGTTGTCATGAGACCGTGCATGGTCGCATATGGAATGTTGATTCCTGTATAAAAAATGGTTGATACCAGATTATAGGTCAGGAACATATACACGAGCCGGGCTTTTTCTTCCAGACCTGCCGGTACACTGAACATAAAAACAGTACAAACCGCAAGGGGTATGCACAGTCTGGCAATCCATGGACGTGCTTTTCCCCATTTACTGTGGGTATGGTCAACAATATATCCCATAATCAGATCGGAAACCCCGTCAAATATCTTGGAAACGGCAATGATTCCTGCCGCTTCTGCCGCACCGGCGCCGACCACATTCGTGTAATAAACCAGCAAAAATGCGCTGATTGCCGAATATACCAGATTTCCGGCATAATCTCCCATACCATATCCCAAACGTTCTATAAATGATAGCTTTGCATTCGGATTTTCTGTCTGTTTCATATCTTCTCCTTTTTCAATCCTGTATTTTATGAATGATTCAATGGAAACCAGCCTTGGTCCATACACCTTCCCAAATCCCAGCTGTCCCAACCTGTCCAGCCCTTTGTATTGATCGTATCAGTTAATAATTTGTAGCTCCAGTAGAAATAGCCGGACCCCCGGTTCCATGCCTCGATCTGAGCCTTTGCCACCGCCTGGTAGATCTCTTTCTTCTGTTCTTTAGTTACAGACTCTTTTACTGTTCCAGCCAGACCGTTTAACACGGTCTGACCGCCTTTCGTATCCCATCCGCAGGCCAGTGAATTAAATACGCACCATTCCCCGCATATTACTGGAAAATACCGCTGCATCTCTTCTACTTCCCTGGCAAAATTCTCACGGATGTATTCCAGATAGCCTTCAACAGTCTGTTTACAGCCCATCATTTCCGCCATCATCAGATATTGATGGGTATCCAGTACAACATTTTTATATTTTTCATCCCTCATGAAATCCTTCCAGGCTTTAAGCTCAAACCCGTCGTGAATGACTACGTATTTCTCTTCCGGCATATGCCTTCGTATCCGGTCATAGGCATCCAGATAGAACTGTTTTAAAAATTCCCGGCTGATTCCCCTGCTGCCTATTGCCATTTCCTTATCTGCCGGCGGATAACGCTTTTCTATTTCCATGAATTTCCACATGTACTCCGATATAGGCTCGTTCAATACCTCGATTCCCCATAATCCCTCCCGTGTCCCATACCGTTTTGCCAGTCTTTCGAGAACGGTCAGCACAAATTCCACTTCATCAGGATTCTGCGCCCATTTGCATACTCCGCTGATTCCTCCGTTATCAAACCCGTTCTGCCCGCCGGGTGCGGTATGAAGATCGATCAGTATCTTTAATCCATATGCTTCAGCCCAGTTAAATGCTTTGTCAAGCTCCCCAATGCAGCCGATAAACGGTTCTCTGTCTCCGAAAATGAAGTATGGCACCGGAATACGGACCGCCTCCATGTTCCAGGACCGAATGGTTACGAAATCACGTTCCGTAATGTACTGGCTTCTGTGTATCTTTATCCTTGCTTCGTAGACCTCTTTGGATAACTGGCGGGGCAGCCAGTATTCATCCTCAGCGGCTGTCCCATCAAATAAAGCCGGATTCATCCATTTCTCTAAAACCAGCCAGTTGCCAAGGTTCACGCCTTTTACATTCATATCCTTCTCCTTCTTGGTTTTTTCTGATTTTTTTTCAGTATGCATTGATTGTATGATAAGATATAATATATCTTATATCACCTATTCCAGTTTTATATCACGTTTTCCATATAAGGAGGCTCTGATGAATATCAGTTACTTAATGAAACACATCTCTTATCATCTTCATACATTTGTCCGTTCATATTCCCCTGGGAAGGAGCCCCTGTGTTCTTTCTGTGCACGCATGGATTTCCTGGACATATTATTTACAAAGCCAGGAGTTGAGGAATTTATTCTGGATATTCCGTCTAACAGACAGCCTTTGCTCTCATCCGTAAATGGAGTTATACTCTATGCAGCCGTTACCACGGCGGATCAGATATTCATCATCGGTCCCGTTTGCAGCAGCACTCCGGTTCATATCAACCACCAGCTGTCCGGCATGGTTATTGACAGTTCCTGGAAACAGAATATCTTTTCCTGTGAATTCAATGATTTCATTCAGGATGTACTGCTGATACACAATTTATTCCAGACCAGTATTCTGGATATGGATCACCTCATATCCAGGAACTGTGTGGATACGATGATCAACGAATACATCCAGAAGAATTTTTCCGAGCTTCTGTTTGAAAATCATGAATCCAGGAAAAAGCACAATCCATATGATCAGGAAATCCGGGAATTTACCAGTATTGAACAGGGGGATATTAAACAATTAGAAAAAAGCCGGGCAGAAGATTACACAGGAACGCTTGGTACCCTGGCAAAAGATAAACTGAGAAATTATAAGAACATCTGCATCGTTGTCATCACTCTGGCCAGCCGGGCAGCGATCCGGGGCGGCTTAAGTCCGGAAATCTCCTTCTCCTTAAGTGACATTTATATCATGAAAATTGAAGAGACCAATGATATTGCCACCCTGTCCCATTTAAAGAACAGTGCCGAATACCAATATGCCATGCTGGTAAAGGAACTGAAAGAACATCCGACAGGGAAGCATGAGCGGGAACTAAATCCCAAAATCAATCAATGCAAAGATTATATATTCGCACATCTCCATGAAAAAATATATGTTTCGGAAATTGCGGAAGTATTAGATTTGAATCCGAAGTATCTGTCGGATCTTTTTAAACAGTGGGAAGGGATATCTATTACCAATTATATACGAAATGAAAAAATAAATCTGGCCAGGAATCTTCTGGTTTATTCCAGATATCATTATATTGAAATTGCTGCTTATCTTGGCTTCTCCTCTCAAAGCCATCTGGGAAAACAATTTAAGAACGTTACGGGCATGACCCTGAAACAGTACCGTACAAGGTACGGAGTAAAGGAGTTTATATAAAAAACAGCCATGGACCAGTTCCACGGCTGTTTTCTTTATTTATGCAGGTTAAGAGCTGACTAAATATCATCATTTATAACCTTTTCAATGAATATGTTGACACAGGCCTCACTAAACTGCGTCCCGGCTCCCTTTCTTAACTCACTGACCGCATATTCTTTTGATAACGCTTTGCGGTAGCTTCTTTCACTGATCATTGCATCATACGCATCTGCAACCGAGATGATCCTGGACTGGATCGGTATCTCTTCTCCCTTAAGGCCCTTGGGATAGCCTTTTCCATCCCATCTTTCGTGATGGGCCAGCACATATTCTGCCATCTCAGACAGCTCATTTACAGTGCTTAGTATCCGGTAGCCTATTTCCGGATGTCTTTTTATTTCTTCCCACTCTTCCTCTGTCAGCTTCCCGTTTTTATTAAGTATTCCTTCATCAATTGCTACCTTGCCTATATCATGCAATAAACCAACGGTCTTTAATTCTTTTATCTCATCCTGCTGCAGCCCCATTACCATCCCCATTTTTTCACATAGCCCGGACACCCGATGGGAATGCTGCTCTTCTCTTGGATTTTTCTCATGAAGAGCTGCCATAATGGCATAAATGGTTTTTCCTCTCATACAGGGACTTTCCAGAAGCTTTTTTCTGTACATATAATCCTCGGCTTTTTTCAGGATTTCTGATATTGATTCTTCTGCACTGTATTTGGCACAATATCCAAAGGATATGGAAAGTGTGACCAGATTCACAGCTTCCTTTCCAGCCAGTTCATTGATATGATTAATGACCCCCTTTATTTCCTTCACATCGGTATTAGGGGAAAACAGGATAAATTCATCCCCTCCCAACCGGCATATTACATCCTTCTTCCTGCAGCCTTCCATTATTACACAGGCTGCTTTCTGGATATATTTATCTCCGGCAGTGTGCCCAAAGGAATCATTCATGAGCTTTAAGCCATTGATGTCCCCCATGGTAATCATAAGCGGATAATATTCCGGCGAATCCAACTGTATCAGTTGTTTTTCGAAGTATCTCCGGTTATACAATCCCGTTAGTTGATCGTGGCAGCTTAAATAATGCAGCCGTTCTTCTGCCTGTTTCCTTTTGGTTATATCATTTACAATGACTGCCAGCTGGTTTTCCATCGGACGGTAAGCTATAATCTCATAAAAATAATCTGTATTATTATGAGACCTTTCATACCGGGAAGGTTCTCCTGTCTGAATGGTCCGAACCAGCTTTTCCATATAGTTCTTATCTAAATCGCTATGTATTTCATAAATACGTTTTCCCAAAATCGTATCATTTTTAAATCCAGTCAACACTTCATGACAATGATTGACCTCAATCAGTTTATAACGGCCGATATCGTCATGAGAATCTCCCTCATACAATGCCACTCCAAGCTGCATCTGATGTATCAGAACCTTATATCTTTCTTCACTCAGGCTTAACTTCCTGTCAAATTCCACTATCTGATCATACTGGCATCTGAGTTCCTCCTCGGAAGCCGTCAGCTGTTCTATGTATGCCTGAAGCTCTTCATTTGCTGCCAGCAGATCCTCATTGCTCCTGTTGAGCTTTTCTTCTGCCAGCTCTACTTTTTTTATCAGGTTTGATATCAGGTGATAAAGAATCAGGGCCGTACAGAAAACATACAGGATACCCTTGTATGTATTGATCATCAGTACTTTTTGAGGATCTCGAATGATATTTGATACGATTCTGTCTGAAATATAGATCCAGATAAAACCAAACAAAAAATATACCGTACAGATTCTCGATCCCTCTTGTCTTAAGAGACTTTTTTTATATTTCAATCTGTGGGCATAGATTCCAAAAACTTTACACATACAATGCCTCCTCCCAATAAAGCTTTATCATTCGTATACCATTTATTATGAAACAACAAATATTTCCAACAACATTATACACTATTTTTGTATATAGAAAAAACCTCTTTTTCTATATTATTTATTTATATTAAAAAAGGAAGAACTGTTAATATTCTTCCTTTTCAAATATTTATTTATATGCCGGAAATACCGGATTCTTTTAGATGATCTTTCGTGCTTACTCCTTAAGAATCTCCGGTCTCTGTTTTCTTTACCCCAGATTCAGCCTGATTCCGGTCTCATATTTCACATCGTCAATTATCACACGTACGTCAAATACACCGTGAAGCCCTTCTTTATCCACATTTAACGTAACCTCCCGGTCATCCTTGGGAAGGAAGGTTCCGGAACACATGGCAAGGAACTTCCTGGCACTGGTGGAAATGTAATAACGGTGGATCTCATCCGGATCATCATCCTTTTCCAGCTGGAACATGACAAGCTGACCTCTTTTAAACATGGCTTTAAACACGATCCGGTCATCCTCTTCTGTCAGCCTGGCCATGCAGGAAGCCGGAAGAAGTTCTCCTGAAGCCACAGCAGGAACCTCTGTCTCAAATTCACCGGTAATGCCCAGATTTCCCAAGACCCTTCCCTTCCCAAGAGCCACATTCTGTCCTTCCCGGTACAGCCTCATCTTTTCTGCACGGTAATAGTTGGATGGCAGATGCATTTCATAAACTACCTCTCCGTCCTTTACCTCCACGGTAATGCTTTTTAAAACGCATTCCGGATCCTCCAAATCCATGTAAACAGGAAGCTCCTCGCAGGTCATGCCATGATTGCAGCCCATGCCTCCGGAGTGTACCATATAGCAGCCCTCCCGGTAATATTCCACGTTGGAAATATAGGAAGAAAAGAAGTCGTTTTTCCTTTCCTTCCCATACTGCCATACCTGCTCAATGGTCATCTTCTCCGTGTCAATGCGGTAGCGGACGCCTCTGGAAAAATTCTCACGGTTTGAGCGGTAATGATCTTTATCCTTTGCCCGCCAGTGCCCGTTATCGAACATCATAATATCGCCATCAGGCAGGACCACGCAGGCATGCTGTTCATACTGCCAGTCAAACTCCCCATCTCCCACCGGGGTAAAGAAATATTTCTTTACCATATCCTCCGGCCAGCCCGCCGGATCACCGATAATCCAGTTTAAGGCTCCGGTATCAAAATCAAGGTTTATGACTGCATCCTGATGTCTGCCGGAAAGAGTAAGAGAATTGGTCTTTTTGTCATACCATACTGCATTGTTGTGGAACCAGTCATGCTCAGACCAGCTGCCGGATTTTCCCGCATCCTGAGGGAGAACCTGTTTATAATCCCAGGACTTTAGGATTTCACCGGTATTCCGGTCCACCAGAACGCACATATCTTCCGCTGTTGCCCCGTTCTTCTCCTGGGTCAGGATAAGCAGGTTTCCATCCTCCATTTCAAACTGGTCGTGATGATAACCGCCCGGAATCCGGTACTCTGTATAGATCTTACCCACCAGATCCATCTCACAGACTCCCGCCGTATAATAAGGCATATCCAGCAGGCGGTTGGAGCCAATGAGGATATGGCCGTTTTGGGCCGGCTTCATGTCGAAAATAAACGGCTCCACCAGATGCCAGCGGCAGTCCCCGCGGTAATCATATGCACCTGCTAAAGAATCTCCCGCCGGAGTCACGAATAGAAGCCGGCCATCCATGTATTCACTGGTAGTCTTTATGTAGTCCGCCTGGTAAGGCATATCTTCTATTTTATCAGTCCGTATCTTTACCTCGTGGCTTTCCCCGTTATCCAGTGTGATGACGGCTGTATTTTCATATTCCGGATAGAGCCCCAATACCGGAAGGATCTGTTCCCTGGCGGCTGGGAAGGTATGGGTGATATTACCTGCCTCTTCTTTCCCCTTTACCGTTAGTGTGACAGTCTGCTCTGACTCTGTGGTAAACAGGATCATGGCAGTCAGCGGATTGACAAAATAAGGATTCAATACCACATATGGTCTCCCAGCCGTATAATTTCCTTCCCGCAGTTCCTTTAACATGGCCTGCTCTCTTTCATACTGACGTACAACCAGATGATTGATCCGTTCATAATTAATACTGTTATGTTCCATCTGTAATCCTCCTGTTATTTTGTTAAAAGTATACCCCAAGTGTACTGGATAAAAAATATCCATTGATATTTTTTACGCTTTATATGGTCATTATATGGTCATTTTTTCCATTTCTCTTTCTATACCCGGTTATTTATGTTATACTTTCAATAGCATCATCGTTATTGGAGAGTGATCATATGATAAATAATGAAATCTATCTCTCGGCCATACGGGCCCTCGGTACCTTTATTCATGTAAAAAAACACGATTGCCTGTACAACCGAGCTTATATCGATAAATATGTCTATTGCCTGGAAGAGGGCTTATGCGCACTCCACAGCGTTTCCGTCAGCGGAAAGGAACGAATCTATCAGTATTTCCTTCCCGGGGATTTTATCGGTTTCATCCCTGCCTACCGGCGCTCTTATCCGGATGACACCTTTTACGCCTTCTCCATTACGGCTAAATCCGCATGCTCCTTATATCAGGTCCCCTACACTACCTTCAGGGAATTTGTGGACAGTCATCCGGAATTCTACCGGTGGCTCTTTGAAACAGCTGTAACTCATTATGATAGTGCGCTGATACACTGTTATACCCTGCAGGATGGAGATAATTTTACAAGCCTGTGCCAGGCCTTAATCGAATTGGCCATCCTGGAAGACTCCAGATATATCATTCACAGAGATTTTTCCTATAATGAAATTGCCAGTTATCTGGGTATCCATACCATTACGGTCACCCGCCTGATGCGTCGCTTAAAGGATATGGGGGTCATTGCCAAGGATGGGCATGCTACGGTCATCCTGGATATGGACAGGCTCACCGGACTGGCCTGCGAAGAAACATGAATGATGAATCCAAAAACCCGCTGCTTTTCCGGATATTCTGCATCGTATATGCATCTTTCGGATAACAGCGGGTTATTCTTGTTAATCTTCGCTATGCTTAATTGAAATTCCGGTAAATCCATAAAGAATGGAGAAAACCGGCGTCAGCCACAAAAGCGGAACAAACAGGATATATTGGGACCATAGCACCCCCAGAGTTCCAGCCATATAAATCCCATACCCATGCCAGGGAATCATAGGTCCTGCCAGGGTGCCGCTGTCCTCCAGGCATCTGGAAAGAATTCTCGGTTCCACCTTCCGGTCTTTGAAAAGAGGCTGCATCAGACGTCCGGTCAGAACATGGGACATGGGACTGGAACAGCTGATGATACTGGTCACATATCCTGCAATAATGGTAGCAAGGACCAGAGCGCCGTCGCTGTTGATCTTCTTGGTAAAGACGGACAGAACCTTGTGCAATACACCCAGACGGTCCAGCATTCCGCCCATACCCACCGCAAAGGTGATAATGGCCACGTACTGAAGCATGCTGCTCATGCCTCCCCGGTTTAAGATGGATTTTAATACTCCAATATCCGTATCACTTGTAAAACCATTGTAGCATACTCTTAAGACAGTCTGAAGATCAGCACCCTGAACAAAGATTGCCACAAGGGCACCTGCAAGGGAACCGATTGCAAGTGCTTCAAAAGCACTGACCCGGAATATAAGGAGAACAATAATCAGGACAGCCGGCAAAAGGGTCACGAGACCAATGTGGAAGCCGCCTTCCAGATAGTTTATGTAAGAACCCAGATCTCCCGGATCGTAGCCGCCGCTTGTCTGGATGATTCCAAGTATGGAAAAGATAACGAGGCTGATAATATAAGGTGGTACCGTAGTCCAGAGCATGCTCTTCACATGATCTCCCAGCCTGGCACCTGCCACAGCCGGAGCCAGATTCGTGGTGTCAGAAAATGGGCTTAATTTATCGCCGAACATAGCGCCGCAGATGACTGCGCCGGCCACCATTCCGGGATTTAAACCCATGGCATTGCCTATGGCCATCATAGCCACTCCTGCGCTTCCGGCAGAACCATAGGACGTTCCGGTTACCAGGCTTAAAACAGAGGTAAACAACAGGGTAAAGGTCAGAAGAAATGCCGGATTAATGGATTTGAGACCATAAACGATGATTGTGGGAATAGTTCCAGATAACATCCAGGTTCCGATAAGAACACCGATTGCCATTAAAATTGTCATGGTAGGCAGTACCACTTTTAATGCATCGAAAGCCCCCTGCTGTATCTTCTTATAATCAATTTTTAAAACCAGACAGAACCCATAAATAATCAGCCAGGAAAAAAACAGACCCATCATAGGTCCCCCGACTTTTAACCGGATGCAGACTGCTACGGAAGCAATAATCAGAACCAGCAATATTGCTGACTGCATCCCATTGAGTGTCTTCAACTGCTTTTCTTTTGTGTCCATAAATGTTACCCCTTCTATTATAGTATTTTAACCTTATCAGGCAAGTGGCAATAAGGTTATGCCCGATGGAGCGGGGCACGCTGTGAGCAAATAGCAAGCGAATTACGAATATCCGCTTTGATCTGCTGTATAATACAGTAATTATACCATAATTTTCCAGAAAAAGTAAATAATACAGACTAAAAATCAGAACTTTGCTTTACGTCAATGTCCACCAGTTCCAAACCATCCAGCACTTCATGAAGGTACAGATCACCGATATGCCGGCGGATGATCCGTTTTCCTCCCACATCTCCCGTCAATTCTAAAAGTTCTTTCCGGTAACGGCTGGAAAATACAGCAGGATTCCCAAGCTCTCCCATATTGCTTAAACAGCCCATTCCCTTCCCGCTGCCCTTCCAGCCCTGTACCAGATTTCTTATGGTAGCCGCCTTTAAATAAGGCTGGTCACAGACCGCAAAGAAAAAATCCGTTTCTTCCTGGTTAAGAGTCTCTAACACCAGATGGATGGAATGGGAGATTCCCAGACTGCTTTCCTGGTTTACCACTACCTCATATCCATGATCCTTCATAAAATCCATAATCTCCCGGTACTGTGTCACCACTAGTTTCCTGTCAAAAAAAGACTCCGGCAGCTTATCAATCTCTTCTGAAATATACCGGTACATGGGTTTCCCACTAAATTCATGGAGCAGTTTATTACCGTTAAATCTGCGGCTGTCACCTGCTGCCAGAAGTATAAGCGCCATTTTCATGCCCTCAGACCTCTCTCCTTTTCTTTATCATGCTTAATATCGCTTCTAATACCCCTCCGCCTATGGCAGTTGCCTTATCGGAGATTGTGAAGCAGTTTTCTACCACACCTCTTGGGTCAATATCGCCGGACTTCATGCCCTCTACCACTGTTACGCCATCCTGAAGCAGTCCTCTTACAACGCCTCCCACCTGTGCATAGATGGGAGTTACCCCGGAATAGCCTACCAGCTCCCCTTCTACGACCACATCCCCGATCTTTACCGCACCCTGAAATGTTCCTAACGCAGTGGCACGAATGATCCTTTCTTTATCATAGCCGCCGATCATTCCCGGAACTCCTGTATTTGGAAAGGTGCTTCCCTTCCAGATACAGCGGCCCAGATCATGCCCCCGTTTCGTCTCTACCACCGCATGGCAGTCCAGTCCGGCGGTAAAGCCAGGACCTACGCCGACAACGATATCCCCATCGGTTATTTTTGTGCCCAGGTTCTTTTTTGCGATAATGGCATCCACGATCACATCCGGCTTCCAGGTTTCCCGGATTTTACATTCTTCATCCACAATCACTGCCACCTGGTCCCGTAAAACAGTCTGATCTATTTCTTCCGGGCCGTGACATAATACTCCGGTGACATCCTCCACCCGTACCAGTTCCTCATAGACTGCTCTGGAAAATGCAACCGTCCGCCGTACCGTTGTGGGAACCGCAATCTCTGTCATGGCTACGGAAAATCCGCAGCGGTGAAGCCGGCAGCCGATACCCGTAGCTAAATCTCCCGCCCCTTTTATCAGTATTTTCATTGTGTATCCCTGACCTTCAGTATTATTTTCCACCGCATTCTCCGCCACGGCCCGTTAATATGTCAAGACCATGGAAAAGAGTATCCAGAATATAGTTAAGGCTCTCTCTCACTGCCTTAGGGCTTCCGGGGAGGTTGATGATCAGCGTGGATTTGCGGATTACGCTTACCCCCCGGCTTAACATGGCACGTTTGGTCACAGTCATACTGTAAGCCCGGATGGCTTCGGAAATTCCCGGTGCATTACGGTCCGCCACCGCCATGGAAGCCTCCGGAGTCACATCCCTTTTAGAAAAACCGGTCCCGCCTGTGGTCAGCACCAGATTGCATTTCACTTCATCACATAAGCGCATCAGTTCTGCTTTAAGGGCTTCCCCGTCATCAGGAAGAAGCTGGTAGCTGGTTACCTCAATTCCCGCAGTTTCCAGTATATCACGAATCACGGCACCGCTTAGGTCTTCCCGTTCTCCGGCGGCTCCCTTGTCACTTAAGGTTACGATTCCCGCTCTGTACATACCCTGATCTCATCCCCTTCCTTCATGGTTCCGCCGTGGAGCACCCTGGTAAAGATCCCGTTGGCGGGCATGATGCACTCACCCATTTTCTTATATATCTCACAATGACTGTGGCATTCCTTGCCGATCTGGGTTACTAAAAGAAGAATATCCCCGCACTCCAGCATGGTCCCCACAGGAAGATGGTTAAGATCAATTCCCCGGACGATCACGTTTTCCCCAAAGGCCCCGTCTGAAACCTCTGCTCCCCTGGCCTTAAAAGCCTCTATGGTTTCGTAAGACAGAAGACTTACCTGCCGGTGCCATCTGCCTGCGTGGGCATCTCCATCAATTCCGTACTCTTTTATGAACTTTCCTTCTTTTACCCTTACCTTCTGGGTTCCCTTTCTTTCGCTGATACAGACAGCCATAACCGTTCCCATCTGCTTATCCTCCTATCTGATTCATGTTTATATCCGTTTTTCCATGGATTTCTTCAAAATGATGACTGTCCGGCTTTTGCCTGATCCAGTACTCCATCAAGTCAAAAAGCCCATCGCTGCTTATCCCCTCACGCAGTGGTTTCTTTAAATCCACACCCAAGGGACTATCCAGGCAAAGCTTTAAAAATCCGTCAGATGTCAGCCTTACCCGATTGCAGCCATGGCAGAATTTATGGTTGACGGCACTGATCAATCCGATACAGCCTCTGCCTTCCCCCCAGGTGTAATAGACGGCCGGGCCGTTTCCTTTAACCGTCCGGTTTTCTCTAAGTCCTCCGCAGGCCTCCGATAACATCCGGACCAGCTCATCATTATCCATAGCCAGGTAATTCCTGCCCTGTCCAATGGGCATCATCTCAATAAAACGGACCGGAATCTGCCGTTCCTCTGAAAATTTTGCAAATGCCAGTACTTCTTCCTTTTTAAGCTTCTCCATGACCGCACAGTTTACCTTTACATTAAGCCCTGCCTGTACCGCACCTTCGATTCCTTCCATGACTGAATCAAAGCAGTCTCTTCTGGTTATACGGGCAAACCTTTTAGGATCCAGGGTATCCAGACTCACATTTACAGAGGATAAGCCTGCCGCCTTCAGGGTGGCCGCCTTTTCCTTTAACAGGCACCCATTGGTGGTCATGGTCACATCCTGAATTCCGCAAATGCCCTTCAAAGCCCGGATGAGATCCTCTATATCCTTTCTCACCAGGGGTTCCCCTCCCGTGATCTTTATCTTACGGATTCCAAGCCGGGCTCCCGCTTCGCAGATTTTTTTGATTTCCCCGTAAGTGAGAATGTCCTCATGATGCATCGCTTCAATCCCATCTTCCGGCATACAGTAAAGGCACCGCAGATTACAGCGGTCCGTGACGGAGATCCGGATATAATCAATGGTTCTGCTTAAGCCGTCTTTCATAGGCCGCTCTCCTGAACGTCTGCATCCTTTTCATAGAGTCCGCTCTTGCCGCCCTCCTTTTTTAAGAGGCAGATGCCGCTCATGGTCATTCCCCTGTCCATGGCCTTGCACATATCATAGATCGTTAAGAGTGCTGTATTTACCCCAGTCAGGGCTTCCATCTCCACACCGGTCTTTCCATGGGTTTTTACCGTACAGATGGCTTCCACTGCCCGTTTTTCTTCATGGAGGAAAAAATCTACCGTGCATTTTGTAAGCATGAGTACATGGCACAGGGGAATTAAATCAGAAGTTTTTTTCGCCCCCATGATTCCAGCCACCCGGGCGACTCCCAGGACATTTCCTTTTTTTGCAGTCCCCCTGGCAATGGCATCGAAAACCTCCTCATTGACATAAATAAATCCATGGGCGGAGGCAATACGGTCTGTCTCTGCCTTCTCTCCCACATCCACCATGCGGGCATTTCCCTGTTCATCAAAATGTGTCAGTCCGTTCATATTACCAGCCCTTTCCGAATCCGCAGTTTGGATAATGGCATACCTCACAGGAAAGACAGAGTCCGCCTCTCCCCAACCTGTCAATCTCCTCCTTCGTTACCGGATCGTCTGCCATCAGCCTTGGGAGCACCAGGTCGAAAATAGTTCTCTTGGCATACATGACGCATCCCGGCAGCCCTGCAATGGGAATGGTCTTTCCGTCCTTCCGGTAATAGGATAACAGGAACATAGCTCCGGGAAGCACCGGAGCACCGTATGTCACCACATCGGCTCCTGTGCTTCGGATCGCCAGGGGGGTCTTATCATCGGGGTCTACGCTCATGCCTCCGCTGACAAACACCATGTCTGCTCCCTGGCTGATAAAATCCATAATCGCCTCTGTCGTATGCTCCGGCTGATCATCCGTTATTATCTGCCCAAGGATCTTCGCACCGTACTCTTTAGCCTTTGCCATCAGGACAGGCCCGAAAGCATCCTTGATCCTGCCACTGAATACCTCGCTGCCCGTCGTTACGATCCCTGCCTTTTTTTCCCCATAGGGCAGTATGGAAAATATCTTCTTTCCGCCGCAGATCGTTCTGGCTTCTTCCATCTTTTCCTTCTTGATCACAAGAGGAATGACTCTTGTCCCGCACAGCTTATCTCCCGGTTCCACTGGTGTGTTGGAGTGCCTGGAGGCAATCATCATCTGGCCTGTGCTGTTTATTTTATCTAACAGTCCGGTATCAATCTTTAATAGTCCCCGGATTGTTGATTTAATTTCAATTTTCCCTTCCTTGACTCCGCCGCGTTCCATATGTTCATTGATGCAGAGCTGGCAGAGGATCTCAGCCGCTTCGTTTTCATGGTACATGGTGTCATCGTTTTCCCAAATATACAGATGTTCCTTGCCAATGGATAAAAGAACCGGAATGTCTTCCCGAGTCACCACATGACCTTTTTTAAATTTGGCATCCTTACTCACTCCTGGTATAATCTGGGTAATATCATGGCAGAGAACCTGCCCTACCGCATCTTCGGTTCTGATTTCTTTCATGTTCCTTCTCCTTTCGCGCAACCCATACCCCATAATCTTAAGTGAGAATAACTTTCTCCTTCCATCAGGTCAAACCCCAAAACTGGTTACCACACAATGTTCTGCCCACTCTCTTCCAATGGAGCAGATCACTTCTGACGCCATTAATAATCTTCTTTCATCATCTGCTTTGTTAAGGAGTATCCGGTACTCCATATACTGAGCATCCTTTCTGGTGCCCTTGCTGCTTATAAGGACCTGTGCAACCTGGGCGGGAGTGATAAGCTGTTTTCCGGTCTGCCAGCCAAATACCTTATCTGCAAGCTCCCATCGGAAACACTGTTCTTCCCATGGGCGGCCTATGCAATCCAGTCCGGCACATCCAATTACCGCATCGGTGCTTTTTAACAGGACCGGTTCCCCTTCCCTGGGGATCTTAAGGGGCAGGCGCTTTGCTCCGTCCGCCTCTATGAGAAGCACATCCACACAGCCTGCCAGCTGCTCCATATCCCAAAGCGGCAATCCCTTAAGCTTGCCTTCTGCAGCCGGCTGTCCGGTTACCAGAATCCAGCCTGGACCGGAAGAGGACAGATCCATATGATCTTTCATAAAATCTATTACTGTCCGGGCCTGCCCTGCCGGCACCACGGTCCTGTCCCTGGGACAGAATATATGGGTACTGGTGGTAACGATCACATGTTTTCCCATTGCCGACAGTTCATCGGCCAGAGCAAACATGGTGCTTGTCTTACCGCCCCCTCCTGTAAAGGATATGACCATATGTTTCCGCAGGCAAAGGCCCAGGGCAGCCCATAAGGAGCTTCCCTTTGTCATAACCGGCTTATTATTATGCTCTTTTATAGTATAGACACTTCTTAATCCCATCAATTAAGCTCCATATGCCTTTTTCTGGAAATATAGGCTCCGGTCTTTTCCAGTACGACCCGGCCATCCGCTGCAGCCAGGCGGCCCTTCAGGAACACAAGCTCTGCTTTTCCCGTAACTTTCGTTCCCTCATAGGGGCAGTAGTCTACGTTTGCCGCCTGGTTTTCTGCGGTCATGGTCCACCTTGCATCCGGATTCCATACGACGATATCTCCGTCACTTCCCGGAGCAATGGTTCCTTTCTGCGGATAGACTCCATAAAGCTTGGCTGGATTCTCGGAAAGCAGCCGGCACATCTGCTCCAGCTTCAAATCATGTTCCAATACACCAAAGCTGTACATTAAAACAGGACGGGATTCCACTCCTGGCATACCGTTTGGGATTTTGGTAAAATCCTCTTTTCCGGCAGCCTTCTGTTTCGTTGTAAAGCTGCAGTGGTCTGTGGATATGGTCTGAATATGGTCCTTTATAATGGCATTCCACAACCGGCTGCTGTCTGCCTTTTTCTTAATGGTCGGAGAGATCACGTACCCGCTTCCCTCAAAGCCGGGCAGTTCATAGACGCTTTCATCCAAAAGCAGGTACTGGGGACAGGTTTCCAGATAGACCTCCTGGCCCCGCTCTCTGGCGTATTTTACCTCCTCATAGCCTGCACTGGAGCTTAAATGGACAATAATGACCGGGGAATCTGCAAGATCTGCGATTTTTAAGAGCCTGCTGACAGCTTCCGCCTCCACCACAGCAGGTCTGGTCTTTTTATGGGCATTCACTCCCAGGTTTCCTTTTGCCTTTTCTTCTTCCACCAGCGCTTCGATCATGTCTTTATTCTCGCAATGGACTCCTGCAATTCCTCCCACTTCTTTCAATCGCTTCAATACCTGGTATATGTTCTTATCATTTAAATACATTTCATCATAAGTCATATAAAGCTTAAAGGATGTGACGCCGCCATCTGCTATTTTTTCCAGCTCCTCACTGACAGAGGGATTCCAGTCTGATATTGCCAGATGAAAGCCATAATCACAGGATGCATTCCCATCCGCTTTTTTATGCCAGTTATCCAGGGCCTGCTCTAAAGTTTCTCCCTGATACTGGGTGGCAAAATCGATAATCATGGTAGTACCGCCTGCCAGCGCTGCCCTGGTTCCCGTTTCAAAGTTATCCGCAGTTACAGTCCCGGCCACATGGAGGTCGAAATGTGTGTGTGCGTCTATAAAACCAGGAAACAGAAGCTTATCTGAAACATCGATCACATCCGCTCCTCCACCTTCTATTCCGGTCCCTACCGCCTTGATTTTTCCATTCTCCATAAGAACATCTGCCTTTGTTACACCATCTCCCGATACCACAGTTCCGCCTTTTAACAGCGTTTTCATAGAACATCGACTTCCTTTCTTTTTTCCGTCTTTAAACGGCCTTCCTTTTGCTGCTTAAGCAGGTTCATTTGTAATCTCCGAAAGGCGCAGGGAGAAATCTGTTTCTCCGGCTGCGCCGATCCATTTCCTGTATTTACTTTTTATTTTTCTGATAGGCCGTATCCTCAAGGGGCAGGGAGGTACGGAATTTTCCGTCCAGTTTATAATAAGCTCCCTGAACAGCCGGAGCCGTGGGAATGGATGTGATTTCCCCGATGCCCACTGCACCAAAAGCCAGCGGGTCCTGGTTCCGTTCCACTATGATGCTTTCCACATCCGGTGTCTTATCTGCCCGGAACAGGCCAAGGGTACCAAATCTTGCAAGCGGCTTTCCATGATCTAACGGGAAATCTTCTGTCAGCGCATATCCCAGGGACATGATAACCCCTCCCTCGATCTGTCCTTCTACGGATAAGGGATTAATGGCCCTGCCCACATCATGGGCAGCTGCGATCTTTTCCACAGTACCGTCTTCCCTTAAACATACCACCTGGGTAGCAAATCCATAAGCCACATGGGAAACTGGATTCTTTTTCGGACTTCCCATAGGGTCTGTGGCTGCCAGATACTCTCCGTAATACTCTTTACCGTTTAAATCGGAGAGGGTCTTTCCGTCTTTTAAATCTTTATCAATCTCCATGCAGGCTCTTCTTGCCGCCTCACCGGTCACCAGGGTCTGACGGGAACCGGATGTGGTTCCGGAATCCGGAGCCAGATTGGTCTCCGCAGCAACGTATACCACCTGACCGCCTGCTATGCCAAGTGCTTCGCAGACCACCTGCTCCAGAACGGTTCCAAGTCCCTGTCCGATACAGGATGCACCTGACCGGATATGGACCTTTCCCTCTTCAATGGTAAGTCTGCACCGTCCCCAGTCAGGAAGCCCTACTCCTACCCCTGCATTCTTCATGGCACAGGCGATTCCTGCATATGGATGCTTCTCATAAATCTCTTTTACGGCTTCCAGGGTCTCTGCAAGAGCTGTGCCTGGGGCAGCTATCTGTCCGTTGGGCAGCTCCTGTCCGGGCCGGATCGCATTGCGGTAACGGATTTCCCATGGGCTAAGTCCCGCCTTTACCGACAGAAGATTCAAATTGCACTCCGCAGCGAAACAGCTCTGGGTGACTCCGAAGCCTCTGTAAGCGCCCGCCGGCGGGTTATTGGTATACACGGCAGTTCCTTCAATGTCAATATTCTGATAATTATAAGGACCTGCCGCATGGGTGCAGAGACGCTGAAGCACCGGGCCTCCAAGAGAAGCATACGCTCCCGTATCCGTAAGGACCCTGGCCGTCATTCCGGTCAGATATCCGTTTTCATCACATGCCGTGGTAAATTCCATAAAGGCTGGATGGCGCTTCGGATGGACCAGAATACTTTCCTTACGGGTCAGTTTTACCTTCACTGGCCTTCCCGTATGGTAAGCCAGCAGTGCAGCATGGTGCTGGACCGACATATCCTCCTTGCCTCCGAATCCGCCTCCAACCAGCTTGTTGATAACATGAACCCTGCTCATTTCCCAGCCCAGCATTCCTGCACATTCCTTCTGGGTATCATAGGTGCCCTGATCGGAAGAATAGATGACCGCCTCTTTTTTTTCTTTATCCACGATAGCCACGGCACACTCCGGCTCTAAAAAGGCGTGTTCAGTAAATGGAGTAATATACTGCTTTGTCACCACATAGGCGGAATTTTCTATGGCTTTTGAGGCATCTCCTCTGATGAGGTGCTCATGGGCCAGAATGTTACCGGTCTCATGAATCAATGGCGAATCCGGCTTCATGGCCTCCTGGGGAGAAAACACTCCCGGCAGCTCCTCATATTCGATCTTCACAAGTTTTTTAGCCTGTTCAAGTATTTCCGGAGTATCCGCCGCCACAAGGCATACTGCGTCTCCCAGATACCGGGTAATCTCTCCCACTGGAATCATGGTATCCCAGTCCTTCTTCAAATGGCCTACCTTATTCTTTCCGGGTACATCACAAGCAGTGAGAACGGCACGTACACCCGGCAGGGCTTTTGCCTGCGACAGATCTATGGACAGAATCCTGGCCCTGGGATAATCAGAACGGACGGCACTTCCATATATCATGCCTTTCAATTCCATATCGTCCACGTATTCCCCATATCCCAGCACCTTTTCCGGAACATCAACCCGGTGTACACGCTGGCCTATATGGGTTACCTCCGGTACCTTTAAATCTTTTTTATCCTCCCGGAGCAGTTTTGCCGCCAGCAGAATCCCATCAATAATTTTCTTATAACCGGTACAGCGGCAGATATTGTTACGGATCGCAAAGGCCGCCTCATCCCGGTCAGGGTCCGGATTCTCATCAATCAGTCCCTTAGCGCACATGACCATGCCGGGAATACAGAAGCCGCATTGTACTGCTCCCGTTTCTCCGAATGCATAGACAAATACTTCCTTTTCCCGTTCCGTAAGCCCCTCCACGGTCAGGATTGTTTTTCCCTCCATTTTAGCCGCCTTCTGAACGCAGGCTTTCACTGCCTTTCCATCAATCAGAACCGTACAGGTTCCGCAGGCACCTTCGCTGCATCCATCTTTTACGGACTTCAGCCCCAGGTCCATTCTCAAAACATCAATCAGCTTCCGGTCTTTTGGAACAGTTACTGTTTTTCCGTTTACTAGAAAACTAACCATTGTTTCACCTGCTCTCCTATCTTAAAAGGTAATTATAATCTTTGCAGACGGCTTCCATAATTTTTCCAAGCCCCTCCGGTATAACCCTGTCCGGTTCCCCTGCTTTCCATGTATAAAGATTTCCCAGGTAACGTACCTTACAGATAACCTTTTCCTGATCCAATACCACAAAGCCCTGGTTTTTGCTGTTATCCATATCTGCCTCACAGGCAAACAGAGTGAACTTATCCAGATAAGGAGCGCTGTCATAAGGGCAGAAGCTCTTACAGTTCCCGCATTCATTGCACATATAATCCACATGAAGGATCTGATGCATGGATAAGCCGGGAATGCTGAGAGCCAGGTTTGCACGGTTTGGACAGACCTCCGCACAGTTTTCACAGATATTGGAGCAGCCAAGGCATCTGGCACCTTCTTCTTTAAATTCCCTAGTTTCCTCTAATACTCCCCGCCTGTCATAAAGCTTTTCTAAATTCTCCACGGTATCGTCAAAATCCACAGCGGCCTTTCTTCCCAGGATCGCTTCCGCCGCCTTGCGTGCATCTCTCATGGCTTCTACCACGGTTTTCGGACCGTAAAGACCATCTCCCGCTGCATAAATACCCGGTACGCTTGTTTCCAGGGTTTCCTCGTTTACCATAACGTATCCCCGGTCATCGACATGGATACTGTTTGCTTCGTAAAATTCCGTGGGAACCTGTTCTCCTATGGCGGCAATAACCGTATCAGCCGGAATTTCCACCGTTTCTCCGGTTTGGCTGGTCCTGCGTCTGCCTGAGGCATCCGGATCGGTGAGCTTCATGACTCTGCAAAGCAGTTTTCCGCCCTTCAGTTCTACCGGAGACAGCAGTTCTTTAAACTCCACACCGTCTTCCACAGCCATCACAAGTTCTTCTTCATCCGCCGGCATGTAACGCCTGGTTCTCCTGTAAACCAGATAGGAATGCTCCACCCCTTCTGTCCTCTTAACTGCTCTGGCCGTATCCATGGCTGTATTTCCGCCGCCGATTACAACCACGTTCTTTCCGATATCGACCTTACCACCGCTTTCCTTAAACCGGGCCAGGAAATCCAGCGCATTCAAAGTCTCCCCTGCCTCAAGCTTTAAAACACCCGGCTTTGAAGCACCCGAAGCAAGGATTATATAGTCAAAGCCTTCCTTCTTTAATTCTTCTATATTAGTAACCTCAGTGTTCAGCCTGACCTGTGCACCATAAGCCAGGGACAGGGCTGTATCTTTCAAAATGGCCTCATCCGGAATTCGAAAATCCGGGATTACATGTTTTACCACTCCGCCGAGACTGCCGCTCTTTTCAAAAATCGTGGCAGGCATACCGTTCTTTGTCAGGAAATAGGCAGCCGCAAGACCAGCCGGACCTCCGCCGACTATTGCTGTCTTTTTTCCATTCATCTCCCCTTTTTTGATTTCCTTCATCAACGCATCATAACCGCCTTCTGCACATACCAGCTTCACACCCCGGATTCCTATGGGTTCCTCATAATAGTTCCGGCTGCACCTGCTCATGCAGTTATGGGCGCAGATGGTTCCGGTAATGAACGGAAGAGGATTCTTCTCGGTAATCACCTTTATGGCCTCTTCATACTTCCCCTCTCCGGAGAGCTGAAGATAGGTGGTGATGTCCTGATGGATGGGGCAGCCTTCCTTACACGGGGCAGTATAGCAGTCTATAAGCGGGACGGACTTTTTCATCTTCCTTGAAGGAAGAGGCTTTACCGCCTTTGTATGATGGGGGTCCTTTACCGCATCTGCTGCCAGCCTGGCGGCTTTAACCGGATTCACTCCTGTAAATTCCCCATAACCCTCCAGTTCCAAAGCCATCTGCGAAATTCTCTGATAACCGCCCGGTTTTAACAATGTGGTAGCTGCCGTAACCGGCCAGATGCCTGCATCCACAATGGCTTTTATGTTGTGATAATCCGCACCGCCGGAGAAGGAGATTCTTAATTTTCCGTCAAACTCTTCTGCAAGCCTGGATGCCAGGGTTATGGAAAGGGGATATAAGGACTTGCCGGACATATACATCTCTTCGCTGGGGAGTTCGTTGTTCTTTACATCCACCGGGAAGGTGTTGGTGATCTTCACTCCGAATTCCAGTTTCTTTTCCGCTGCCAGAGCCATAAGACTTTTTAGCATGGGAACGGCATCCTGATACTGCAGGTCATCAAGGAAATGGAAATCCCCGAAGGCAACATAGTCATAACCCATTTCATCCATGGTCTTTCTGGCAAATTCATAACCTAGCAGCGTCGGATTGCATTTAATAAAGGTATTCAGACCTTTTTCTTTTATTAAGTAAACAGCAATCCTCTCGATCTCTTGAGGCGGGCAGCCGTGGAGCGTGGACAGGGTCACAGAATTGCAGATTTCGGAAGGGATCTTCCCGATATCCTCTGCTGTCATGTTCTTGAACCGTTCAATATGGTCCAGAAGGTATTTCCGGCAGGTCTTAAAGATCTCCGTATTCTTTGCATCCATCATGGAATCGATAAAATCATTTACCTTAGGGGACTTGATTCCAGTAAGGTCATACCCTACGCTCATGTTGAACTGGAATCCGTACATGGCTCCCAGGCCGTATTCCTTTGCTAAGACATGCAGCAGGAACCAGGCCTTTATATACTCCTCTTTTGCCTGGGGAACGGTAAGCTCGGTAGACCATTCACAATTGTAACATTCGTCATCCGCCCTGATACATGGCTTGTTCACGGGCAGATCCTCTCCATCTAAAATCTGTACGGTCTTCAGTTCAAAGAAACGGCTTCCTGCATAATATGCAGCCACAATATTCTGAGTCAGCTGGGTGTGTGGCCCCGCTGCCGGGCCCACAGGTGTTTCCAGCGTACGGCCAAATATTTTCCGGCTGTTATTCTCAGCTGCCTTAAAAGGCTTATAGACCCCAAAAACAGTTTTCCTTTTCCCGTTCTCTTTTATGATCCAGTCCACTAATTGCTCAAATGGCATCGGTGTCATTCTATCTCCCATTTTTACCTCCTGCTGCGGGAAAGACTGCTCGTTCACTCCGTTTGCTTCCCGCGGTGAACAATCTATCCTGTAGGTTCTGCGTTTTTGATATTTTTATGAAAAGCTATCTGCAATTGATCCTTTTTGCCAATGCATCTGCTGCCTGTCTGCAGTCTGCCATCACCTTTTCTTCGTCAATGCCTGTAAGGACCCGGTCTTTCATCAGGACTTTTCCGTTTGAAACCGTGGTCACCACACTGCGTCCCGTCATTCCAAACAGGATATGGCTGTTGCAGTTATCTGCATTCATTGGGGTCAGCGGAATATAATCGGTAACGATGACATCCGCTGCCGCACCCTCCTTTAAGATTCCCAAAGGCTTCTTAAAATAACGGCCGGCGATCTTTGCATTTCCTTCAAAGAGCATCTCCGGAACCTCCCCCCATGCCGCATTGGGATCGCACAGATGATGCTTATGAAGGACGTTTGCCACCTTATAGGATTCCGTCATGTCATGAGTATAGCCATCGGTGCCCAGACCCGTTAATATTCCCCGGCGGACCAGTTCCATGGTAGGCGGACAGCCGCAGGCATTGCCCATATTAGACTCCGGATTATGAACTACCATGGTATCGGTATCCTTAATCAGCTGCATCTCATGAGGGTTGATATAAATGCAGTGTCCAAGCAGGGTCTTGCTTCCTAATATACCGCAGTCCATCAGACGGTCCACAATCCTTTTGCCGTATTTCTTAAGGCAGTCATGGAGATCTTCAATGCCCTCTGCTACATGAATGTGATACCCCACTCCATCCGGTTTATGGGATGCCGCAAAATCCATGGTCTCATCGGATATGGTAAACTGGGCATGCATTCCCATCATCCCCGCGGTCATATCACTGTCATCGGAAAGAGCATGCTTTATGAATGCTTCATTCTCCAGAACCGCTTCCCTTGCCTTTTCCTTTCCATCCCGGTCGGAAACTTCATAACATAAGCAGGAACGGACACCGGTCTTTCCGGCAGCCTCTTCGATCTTAAACAGGGAATCCGTAATATAGCCGAAGCTGGCATGGTGGTCAAAGATTGTTGTCACACCGTTTTTAATACTGTCAATACAGGCAGCCATGGCACTTAACCGGGTATCTTCCAAAGTGAGATTCCGGTCAATGGTCCACCACAAACCGTCAAGGATCTCCAGGAATCCATGGGGATCATATCCCCTGATATTAAGGCCCCTTGCAAAAGAGCTGTAGATATGTTCATGGGCGTTGATAAAGGCCGGCATGATGACTCCGCCTCTGGCATCGATGTATGACCCATCCGGATAGGCTTTCTTTATCTCAGATAGAGTTCCCGCCTTCCGGATCACCCCGTCTTCCATTGCAACTGCACCGCTTTCAAAAAACGGATTTTCCGGGTCTCTTGTTATCATTCTTCCATTACCGATAATCAGCATGTTCCCATCTCCTTTTTTCACTATTTTCTAACATTATTAAGCAAAATATTAATATTTTTCAGTATGAAAACCGCACAGAGGTACATTTCTCCCATCTGTGCTTTATTTTTGCAATCTGTCCATCCTTAAACTTTGATTTCGGATTTTTTTATACAAATTACACCATAAATCTCTTTCCAAATACAGTTTATCATTTAAAAAACGGAATTGCAAGCATAAAATACAAAAATAATTAGTTTACCTAAAAATTTTTTAGAAAAACTCTTGTAATTTAAATTTTTTATGCTATGATGGGAGTATAAGAAGTTCAGATAAGGGAGATGGTACAAGATGGATTCAAAACTGGAATTGCTGACACAGATTGCCCAGGGAGTCGCCGCCCATTTTGGAGACAATTGTGAGGTAGTCATCCATGATCTAAGAAAAAAGGATATAGATAGTTCCATCGTCTATATCGAAAACGGACAGGTAAGCAACCGGAAGCTGGGGGATGGCCCCTCCGAAATCGTTCTGGAAACATTAAAGAAGGATCCCGGTCTCTTAAAAGACCGTCTATCCTATCTGACCAGGACCGACGACGGAAGGATTTTAAAATCCAGCACCATGTATATAAGAGGAATGGAAAACACCGTTGATTACATCCTGGCTCTTAACTATGACATCACGGGTCTGCTTACTATTGATAATGCCTTAAAATCCCTCCTCACTACATCAGAAACAGCCGGCGGGAATAAGCAGCCAAAGAAAATCACCCATAATGTCAATGACCTGCTTGATACACTGATCGAACAGTCTGTTGCCTTAGTCGGAAAACCGGTGGCACTGATGAGTAAGGATGACAAGGTCACCGCAATTCAGTATTTAAATGATGCCGGGGCCTTCCTGATTACCAAATCAGGTGACAAGGTATCCAATTATTTTGGCATATCCAAGTTCACTTTATACAGCTATATGGACACGAATAAAGAAAAATAAAGGAGAATGAGTATCATGAAACCAATCGAATGGGCAGTTAACTCCATGCCAAAGACCGAGGATAAGAGCTTACCTGTTATGGCCCTGGAAGAAATCAAAAAAGCGAGGACCTTCCATGAAAGCTTTCCGCAGTACAGCAGGACCCCTCTTGCAAAGCTTACTCACATGGCTGATTATTTAGGCCTTGGCCAGATTTTCGTTAAGGATGAATCTTACCGTTTCGGCTTAAATGCCTTTAAGGTCCTGGGCGGTTCCTTTGCGATTGCAAAGTACATTGCTAAACAGACCGGTAAGGATGTGTCGGAGCTTCCTTACAGCGTCCTTACTTCTGCTGCCTTAAGAGAAGAATTCGGCCAGGCTACCTTCTTTACTGCTACCGACGGCAACCACGGCCGCGGGGTTGCGTGGGCTGCCAATAAATTAGGACAAAAGGCTGTTGTCTACATGCCCAAAGGATCTACCCTGACCCGGTTAAATAACATAAAGGCCGAAGGAGCTGACGTGACCATTGAGGAGGTTAACTATGACGAATGTGTCCGTATGGCCGCTGATGCCGCTTCTAAGACAAAGAACGGCGTAGTCGTACAGGATACCGCCTGGGATGGCTATGAAGAGATTCCCGCCTGGATCATGCAGGGCTACGGAACCATGGCCATGGAAGCCGATGAACAGCTTATGGAATACGGCTTAAGCAGACCGACTCATGTATTCGTTCAGGCCGGTGTTGGTTCTCTGGCCGGTGCCGTTCAGGGTTACTTCGCAAACCGCTATCCGGAAAATCCGCCGAAGGTGGTGGTTGTGGAAGCAGATGTTGCCGCCTGTCTCTATAAGGGCGCCAAAGCCGGTGACGGAAATATCCGCATCGTGGACGGCGATATGCAGACCATTATGGCCGGTCTTGCCTGCGGCGAGCCTAACACCATATCCTGGGATATCTTAAAGAATCACGCCGATACCTTTGTCTCCGCTCCTGACTGGGCCGCTGCCCAGGGTATGCGGATGCTGGCAGCTCCTTTAAAGGGTGATGCACCGGTTACTTCCGGTGAATCAGGCGCTGCTCCCTTCGGTGTCTTAGCCTGTATCATGAAGCTTGATGAATACAGGGAATTACGGGAACACCTGGGACTTAAAAAGGATTCAAAAGTTCTCCTCTTCTCTACAGAGGGCGACACCGACCCGAACCGTTACAAAGCCATTGTCTGGGAAGGAAAGGAACGTTAGGCATAATTTTCTTAGTGAAGACAAACGCAGTGCAGGCTGAACTTAAAAATGAGCCGTATATCGAGCCAAAGGCGAATTGAACTTCATAAAAAATAAATTATAAACCGGAGGACAGAAACATGGATTACAGCAAAATCAAAGAAGCAGCTAAAAATTATGAAGCCGACATGACAAGATTCTTACGGGATATCGTTGGATTTCCAGGCGAAAGCTGTGATGAAAAGGCACACATCGACCGCATTGCAGAAGAAATGAGAAAGCTTCAGTTCGACAAAGTGGAAATCGATCCTATGGGCAACGTGTTAGGCTACATGGGAACCGGCAAGACTCTGATCGGCTTTGACGCACATATCGACACCGTAGGAATCGGCAATAAGAGCAACTGGAACTTCGATCCTTACGAAGGCTATGAGACAGAAACAGAAATCGGCGGACGCGGCGTATCCGATCAGTGCGGCGGCCTTGTATCAGCTGTTTACGGTGCAAAGATCATGAAAGATCTGGGCCTGTTAAATGACAAATACACCGTACTTGTTACCGGTACCGTTCAGGAAGAGGACTGCGACGGGCTCTGCTGGCAGTATATCATTAATGAAGATAAAGTCCGCCCCGAATTCGTTGTTTCCACGGAACCCACCGACGGCGGCATCTACCGCGGACAGAGGGGCCGTATGGAAATCCGAATCGACGTAAAGGGTATCTCCTGCCATGGCTCCGCACCGGAACGCGGTGACAACGCAATCTACAAGATGGCTGACATCCTTCAGGATGTGCGTGCACTTAATGAGAATGACACAGCCGGTGACAAGGAAATAAAAGGCCTTGTAAAAATGCTTGATGAGAAATACAACCCGGAATGGAAGGAAGCTAATTTCTTAGGACGGGGTACCATTACGGTATCTGAGATCTTCTTCACCTCCCCAAGCCGCTGTGCCGTAGCTGACTCATGTGCGGTATCCTTAGACCGCCGCATGACAGCAGGCGAAACCTGGGAAAGCTGTCTGGATGAGATCCGAAACCTTCCCAATGTAAAGAAATACGGTGATGATGTTACCGTATCCATGTATGAATATACCCGTCCTTCTTACAAAGGACTTACCTATCCGATCGAATGCTACTTCCCGACCTGGGTCATCCCAGAAGATCACGCAGTTACCAAAGCACTGGAGGAAGCTTATAAGAATCTCTACGGCGAAGCAAGAATCGGCGCAGAGGAGACCCTTAAGATGAGATCCGCTCGTCCTCTTACCGACAAATGGACCTTCTCCACCAACGGCGTATCCATTATGGGCCGCAATAAAATTCCATGTATCGGCTTCGGCCCCGGCGCAGAGGCGCAGGCCCACGCTCCCAATGAGAAGACATGGAAGCAGGATCTGGTAACCTGTGCAGCCGTATATGCCGCACTTCCAGCCGTTTACTGCAGATAATTTCTAAACCAAGCCATTCCGTTACCATTTTGTAACCATAAATGCCGGCGGCAGGCCCTGTTTAGCCTGCCGTCACCAAAACGTTCGCTCTTGCTGCCCGCCCCATTCCTTCCCCGGATCAATGCAGGGACAGACGGTATGAAAAATAAAAACAATGAAACCAAAAGAAAATCAGGAGGCTGACTACACAATGAAAACCTTACAGGATTATATTGACAAACTGAATTCCTTAAACTTCAAGGAAATGTACGAAAACGACTTTTTCTTAACCTGGGAAAAAACCGACGACGAACTGGAAGCTGTCTGGACCGTTGCAGACGCACTGCGTTTTATGAGAAAGAACAACATCTCCACAAAAGTATTTGAAAGCGGACTTGGTATCTCTTTATTCCGTGATAATTCCACACGCACCCGTTTCTCTTTTGCTTCTGCATGTAATTTACTTGGCCTGGAGGTTCAGGATCTGGATGAGGGCAAATCCCAGGTAGCACATGGTGAGACCGTACGTGAGACAGCCAACATGATTTCCTTTATGGCAGATGTCATCGGTATTCGCGATGATATGTACATCGGCAAGGGCAACGCTTACATGCACGAAGTGGCAGATGCCGTCACTCAGGGCCATAAAGAAGGTATTCTGGAGCAGAAGCCTTCCTTAGTAAACTTGCAGTGTGACATCGACCATCCAACCCAGAGTATGGCTGACATGCTGCACATCATCCATGAATTCGGGGGCATTCATAACTTAAAGGGCAAAAAGCTTGCCATGACATGGGCTTACTCTCCTTCCTACGGCAAGCCATTATCCGTTCCCCAGGGCGTTATTGGTTTAATGACACGTATGGGCATGGACGTTGTTCTGGCTCATCCGGAGGGCTATGAGGTTATGCCGGAGGTCCTGGAAGTTGCAAAGAAGAATGCCGAAAAATCCGGCGGTTCCTTCCGGGTTTCCAACGATATGGCCGATGCGTTTCATGACGCTGATATCGTATATCCCAAGAGCTGGGCACCGTTTGCAGCCATGGAAAAGAGAACAGACCTTTACGGCCAGGGAGATACTGACGGCATCAAGGTACTTGAAAAGGAATTGCTGGCTCAGAATGCACAGCACAAGGACTGGTGCTGTACCGAAGAATTGATGAAAACGACCAAAGACGGCAAGGCACTTTATTTACACTGCTTACCGGCTGATATCAATGATGTAAGCTGTAAGGAAGGCGAAGTGGAAGCTTCCGTATTTGACCGCTACCGCGATCCGCTGTACAAAGAAGCCAGCTATAAGCCTTATGTAATCGCTGCCATGATCTTCTTAAGCAAATTTAAAAACCCCCAGGAGATCATAAAGAAGCTGGACGAAAAAAAGACTCCAAGAATTTTCGAATAGTTTCCTGTCGGGGATTAACGAAGACTTTTATTAAAGGCGCACCTGCAGCCGGCCGAATGGATACAGGTGCGCTTTTCATTTACACTTCATTTTGAGGGGAAATTACAAATGGAAAAGAAAAAAAGAATAGTTATCGCATTAGGCGGCAATGCACTGGGCAATACATTACCTGAGCAGATGGCTGCTGTGAAAATTACATCAAAAGCGATTGTCGATCTGATTGAAGAAGGATGTCAGGTGGTAGTTGCTCACGGCAACGGCCCCCAGGTGGGAATGATCAACAATGCCATGAGCGCTCTGAGCAGGGAAGATCCAAACCATCCAAACACGCCTCTCTCCGTATGCGTAGCCATGAGTCAGGCCTACATCGGCTATGATCTGCAGAATGCGCTGAGAGAAGAACTGTTAAACCGGAATATAACAGACATTCCTGTCACCACCATGATTACTCAGATTCGTGTAGATGAAAACGATCCTGCCTTTTTGAGTCCTTCCAAACCCATTGGGCACTTCATGACAGAGGAACAGGCAAAAACTGCGGCTGAAAAATATGGATATGTGGTAAAAGAAGACGCAGGACGGGGCTACCGCCGTGTTGTGGCCTCTCCAAAGCCCTCAGAGATCATTGAGATCGGAGCAATCCGTTCCCTGGTGGAATCCGGACAGCTGGTAATCGCCTGCGGCGGCGGGGGGATTCCTGTAACCTTACAGGGGAATCATTTAAAAGGTGCCAGCGCCGTCATTGATAAGGACTTTGCAAGCGAGCTGCTGGCAGAGGAACTGGA
Source organism: uncultured Lacrimispora sp. (assembly GCA_964402355.1). Lineage (GTDB taxonomy): Bacteria > Bacillota > Clostridia > Lachnospirales > Lachnospiraceae > Lacrimispora. The sequence continues at coordinate 387 of CAYOCB010000009.1, read as the reverse complement.
CGCCGATTTCCTGATCATCCTGACTGCTGTTGAGAAAGCAGCCGTCAACTTCGGTAAACCGGAACAGAAATGGCTTAATGACATCACCACGGACGAAGCCCGCAGATACATGGAAGAAGGCCATTTTGCCCCAGGCTCCATGCTTCCCAAGGTTCAGGCTGCCGTGAAATTCGCAGATTCCAAAAAAGGCCGCAATGCACTCATCACTTTGCTTGGAAAAGCCAAAGAGGGAATCCTAGGAAAAACCGGAACTCATATACATCAGTAAATCTATCCTGAAAAAAGAACTTGCATCATCATACAAATACGTTAAATCTATGATAACGTTTCCTAATCGAGTAGGGGAGATTTTCTCTCCCCTCTCACACCACCGTACATGCCGTTCGG
>CAYOCB010000008.1:0-206691 GCA_964402355.1 uncultured Lacrimispora sp. | reverse complement strand
CAGCTCATCGTATTCCATCACATTGTCCCTGAGCTTTGCCCATTCCTCAGGGGTCTTAGAAAACTCCGGACTGCCGGCCCAGGCAGTAGCCGCCGGGCCGTAAACAGCAATTACTGCCGCAAGACAGCACACTTCGATTTTTTTCCATCTTTTCATCTCTTTTATTCCTTTCGATTTCTTTAGGATTTATTTTATTATATATTTATTTGTAAGTTATTGGTATTTTGTTTATGAAATGTTAAATGAAATATTTCAGACCATGACGTCTAAAAAGCAGAAGGGCCGCCTTCTACGAGTCAATACTCATAAATGGTGCCCTTCTGATTCCTTTTTTCACTTTTTGAAGATCCCATAAACTATTATGTAATTTTTATATATCCACTCCTTTCTTTCCATGTACTCTCTATATAAAACCAGAATGTGTTCTATATCATACACATTTAAGCTGGTACCTCCAGATTATATTCAGTCTACGTGTTCCGATTCCTCCGCTGCTTTCTCTTCTTTTTTCCCTTTTTACTCATGAGGTTATAGTATACCGGAAGCATCAGAAGGCTTAGAACCGTTGATGCGACCAGACCGCCGATATTAACAATGGCAAGTCCCTGCATCATTTTTCCTGAATGGCCCAGTGCAAGCGCCATCGGAATCATAGACAGCACCGTTGTCAGGGTTGTCATGAGGATTGGACGGAGCCTGGTAGCTCCTGCCTCAATCATCGCTTCCTCCGGAGTCATTGTCTCTTTGTACTGGTTTACCGTATCTACATAAAGAATTCCGCTGTTTACAACCGTTCCAATAAGCATTAAAAATCCCAGCATAACAACCATGCTAAAGTCACTGCCCGATATAAACAACAGGCCAAAAGCTCCGATCAGGCTGAAGGGAACGGTTGTCATGACCATGAAGGAAAACCTGGGTGATTCGAACTGGGCAGCCATTACTACAAATACCAGAAAAACCGACAGAATAATCGCTTGAAGAAGATTGGTAAGTTCCTCCATGGTCGTCTCATCTATAGAACTGGTTCCTAAGTTTACCTGTGCATTTAAATTGGGTGCCACAATCTCCTTATCAATAACCTTTTTCGTATTTTTATCTGCTGATGATGTATAATCTCCTGTAATGGTAACAACATACTGCTTATCTTCTCTCTCAATGCTGGCCGGACTGTCCTGAAAACTCAATTCCGCCACATTATTTAAGGCCACATAGCTCCCGTTGGACAGGGTCAGGGTCATATTCCGAATCTGATCCACAGACTGGTATTCATCTTCCGAATAACGTACCTTTACATCTACATCATCGCCGTCCACATCTAAAGTTGCCGCTGTCACGCCATTAATGGCCTGGTATACACTATGTCCGATAGAAGCAGAACTGACGCCTGATGCCTTTGCCTTCACCGGATCCACAGTCACTTCGACAACAGGAGCAGAGTTTTCAAGGGAAGAATGGATGTGGGTTAACTCTTTTTTCTTCATCAATTCTGGCACAATCTGTTCCGAAGTCTCTTTTAACCGATCATAATCTGTGCTTTTCAGGATCAGCTCATAAGAATCGCTGGAGCTGTTCATGGTGGCATAGGAATTTTCTTCCACATTAATCTTGCAATCCGACACATCATTTAACTTCTTTTTAAAAATATCTACAGCCTGGCTTGTTGGTATTTTCCTGTCATCCTTAAGATATACAAGTATTGATGCAGAAGTGCCGGCACTGGCTCCGCTTCCCCCGTAGCTTGTGATATAGGAATCCAGATCTTCATAATCGGAAAAGGCGGCTTCTACTTTTTTCAGAACCTCATCCGCTTCTTTTGTCTTAATCCCAGGAACCATATCCACCGTAACCTTAAGCTGCCCCTGGTCATCTGCGGTAAGCAGATTGACGTTTAACTGGCCTGCCATAAGGAAGGAAACAAAAAGAAGCAGGAGTGATACCGTCATCACTGTTTTCTTTTTAGGAAGGATATGCTTCATGACTTTTCTATAAGTGTTCTGAAGCTTTTGTATCGGCGTGGATAAAGGCGCATGGGTATTTTCCTCCGGCTTATATAAAAGATAACACAGAGGTACGATCGTCACGGAAGATATAAGGGAAGCTGCCATACAGAACACGATGGTTAATCCCAAAGGAAGAAACATCTGGCCTGCCATACCCTTTAAGAATGCCAGCGGAAGGAATACCACACAGGTAGTGAGCGTGGAGCCGAATACCGAAGCTCCTACAATTCCCGCTCCTTCCAATGCATCATGAAAATAATCAATAAACTCCTTATTTCCCTGTGCCGTTACCCTGAAGCAGCTTTCCAACACAACAATGGAATTATCCACCATCATCCCAACTCCCATGGACAATGCTGCCAAAGTCAGCATATTCAGGGAAAAATCCATGACCCTCATTAAAATAAGTGCCGTCAGGATAGAGACCGGTATGGAGCTTCCAGTAATCATGGAAGCCTTCAGATCACCAAAAAACAACCAGATGACCACCATGGAAATCAACATGCCAAGAATAACCGTTTCAGCGATGGATAAAAGGGATTCCCGGATATCTTTCGAGCTGTCATTGACAATGTGAATATTTAAATTCGGATCTTCCGATTCCAGTGCCTTTACCGTTTTCTTTACTTCTTTTGAAAGCTCTGCTGCGGTGGAACTCTGCTGTTTACTGATAGAAAGAGAGACCGTATCCTCTCCGTTATAATGAGCAATACTCCCTTCACTTTCTCTTGTTGTATAAATAGATGCTACGTCGCCCAGATAAACAATATTGTTATCCGGAACGGTCAGCGGAATATTCCGCAGGGATTCCTCCGTATCAAAGCCCTGCCGTGTGGATATGGCAGCCTTTTTTCTTCCTACGCCTATGGTGCCTCCCGGCATTTTCACATCTGCTGCAGCAATATCATTGGCGATGGAGGACATAGAAAGCTTATACTGTGCCATCTGCTCCGGGATCAGCTCTACCTTGATATAATCATCACTTCCTCCTGCAATCGATACCTCTGCCACATTGGACAGCTTTTCAAATTCCGGTACAATCTCTTGTTTCACATAGTTATATGGATTCTCCGTCTCTTCTCTGCCCACAACTAATGCAATATCCGCTGTAGAACTGGTATCCAGCTCCATCACAACAGGCGTATTGGCATCCTCCGGCAGGTCCGCTGCCAGGCCATCAATTTCTTTCTTTAAATCATCATACGCTTTATCCAAATCCGTCCCGTACTCATACTGCAGGGTTACAATCGAACGGTTTTCCGCGGAATTAGCGGTTACCTTTTTAATTCCGCTTAAAGATCCTGCTGCGTTTTCGATTTTTTTGCTGATCAGTTCATCAATATCCTTAGGCTGTGCTCCTGTATATGTGGTCATTACCATCAGCATCGGCATATTCATCTCCGGAGTCAGCTCCTGTCTGGAGTTTTTCACAGAAGAAAAACCGAATACAACCAGACACATAAGGCACATGATCATTGTAATGGGCCGTTTTAAAACGACTCTGGTTAAATTTTTCATACTTGAGATTCTCCTTCTGTGTTCTTTAGCAAAACATTTGCCCCTTCATAAAGCTCCGGACTCCAAGTGACTATTACGGACATATCCACCGTAATTCCTTCCTTAACCTCCATCTGGTCTAAATCATAAATTCCAGCTTCAATAAATGTCTTGTGTACCGTTCCATTGTCATACGTAAACACATAGGGTTTGCTGTTCTCGTAATAAACAGAATCCACAGGAACTGTTACCACCTGCTCCGCCCGTTCGGAACATACTGACAGCTTGACATTCGTCCCGGTAGATAAATCAGTTGACTCCTTCAATTGTATCTTAATCTTATAGAGTCCGGTCTTTTCATCGACCATTTCACTCATTTCAGAGATACTTCCTTCCAGAACCTCTCCGTCTTTCTCAGCTTTCACTGTGTCTCCAAGCTTTACATTACTTTTTAACTTCTCAGTCAGACTTGCGGAAATTATTTTATTCCCTTCTCCGGAAACAACACAGATCTGATCACTCACAGCCACCTTGTCAAACACCTCGATATTACAGCTTTCTATCTTGCCGCTTATAGGGGACAGGATATTACTATAGGAAATCTGATTTTCATACTCATCTTTCGCTTGTTTATAAGCAATCTCTGCCTTTTTGGCTGTATTTACATAATTCTGGTATTCCTGTTCTGCAATATCTCCGCTCTGATAAAGAACTGCCATGCGCCCCAGGGTATCCTGTGCTTCTTTGTACGTAACCTCTGCATTATCCAGGGAACTCTTTGAACTCTCCACTTTTTTTGTATCAATTACACAAAGAAGCTGTCCCTCATTCACCATGTCACCGGCTTTTACAAGAACCTGTGTCACCGTTCCCGATGTTTCCGGATAAATCCTGGCAACTGTCTCCGGCTCTACAGTTCCAACCAGACTGGTATACAGCTCTATCGTACCAACTTTCGGATACGCAGTTTCCACCACGGGGAGCACATCCTGCTCCACAGCTTTCTTTCCTTCATTAATTCGAATAATAATCACCACAACCAATAAAACTGCGATTACCCCAAGTAATAAGATTTTCTTTTTCATTTTGCACTCCTTATCCATAAACCTTTTCTTTTTCTAATAGGAATCGTACACATTCCCTAAACTCTTATTGTGCTGCTTCATTAGATGGGCCTATTCTATCTCTCTTATGTTTGTAATTTGCTTACATATTGTTTATGAATTGTTAAAAAACAGAAATTTACAAATAAGGAAGAAATTTGTTAAATATTATAAAATTTTGTCGCTTGGTCTGATAGCCTATTTGTATATACGTAATGAAAAAACGTTCAGTTGGCTCATTCTAATTGCGCTCTGGCAGATATAAACTAAAGCAGATATAAACTAAAACCCGCCAAAGGCGGGTTTAGCAAACTGTAAACAAACCGGGGCTGTCGTACCAGCGGTTTTTGAATTAATAAAAAACATTGGTATGCAGTTCCTCTTTCTATGTATTATAAAGTTGTAAATCTTTTTTCCTTGTTAATGTCTCCGTACATGCCGGCAGGCTGTATCAGGCTCGGATAAGCTCTCCATTGACGAATCGATATATCCCCGTAACCATTATGAAGTTCTTTGACCGTACCATCCACATAGGTGAATGTTCCTTCTACGCTATCCCATTCAATGGTCGCAACCGGATTATCCGGATAATTACCTGTTACACCCCAGGTTCTTGTGTTAGCTGCGTGAGCACGTATGTCCAGATTACCGGCCTCTGTTTCAATCCGGATTTTATAGACCGTTGGAATAAAGCCGGCAAACTGTGGTACATATGCCCAATCCTCATGCTGAATTTCCAGTTTCCCTGCCGGCAGGTACCGTTGTTCGTCTACAAGGGTAATGACTTGATCTTTCATACCAAGACGCATATCGTACATAGAACCGAACACTTCATCAAAATGGAACCAGCCCCAATCTTCCCAGCCGCCGATTTCTGCGGGAGAAGAATCGGTGGCCACGTACCTTTCCCGAATACCGGCACCATGGACATGGATGGTCTTGCCGTCAATCATCAGCGTACCATCAACGCGTCCGCTGCAATTATAGCCGTAAGTGACAGAATGCTGTGTAAGATAAGAAGGTTTTTCCCGTCCATACCACAGCGGACCGTGGCAATCGGGTCTATGTATGATGTCCGCACTGAAGTTATTTTCTTCGTCCCTGACAATAATGTTCCAGGAGTGGTCTTTCCGGCAAATAACTTTGATACAGCCGATTTCCACGGTCACATCATCCTCTGTACGGGCAACCTTATGAGTACCGCCGGGATATACATCTTTTCTTGTGCGGTTCGCACCCGGAAAGTCAGCGATTTTGTAGATCGAGTTTGAGTCTTGTCTGACCTCACCACTTTCCGTGCAAATCTGCCATGTACAGATGTCTATGTTTTCCAGTTTGAGAATTAACGGTGAACCGCCAAACCAATAATGCTTACCATCATCACCAATCAGGGAGGTTGACCAAAGCCAATCAAGGAAAGCAGAACTGCCGGGAGTAGCATCAATACCTCTTGCATCATCGTCCAAAGTAATTACGGGATTTTTTTCTACCATATAATTTTCTCCTTTATAAATTTTTTGATACTTATATGGTATATAGCACTTATTAATATTTTATTTGACTTATGTTGTTGTTTTATTAAAAACATATCTAATTATCTTTTTTGTCCACTCAGAAACCATCTTTTCTGAATATACAGCTTGTAAACCACGAATAGATATCTGCCTAATTCCCCAAGTTCCATCGCCAACTATGCCATCTGGGGTTAAAAATTAAAAGGGCAGCTTCCTAATCCGGATCAAACCAGTCAGGAAGCTGCCCTTTAAATAAAACTTAAGTGATTTTTATTCAGTTATCATACATTCACCCTGGCCTCTTCCCATGCCGCTTCCGCGGTTTGCACCGCCAGTGCCAAGACCAGTACCGTTAGAGCCGAACTTAGCCCCCATGCTGCGGCCGATCCGGGCACTTCCAGTGCCATCACAGGATGCCTGGTTTTCCTCAATTGCTGCGATAATAGCATCTGCCTTTTCCTGTGTGATCGTACCTGCGGCAACCTGAGCAGCCAAATTATCTTTTTTGATTTCAAGCACCTCTGTTTTGAATTCATTAAGCTTTCCAGCCTCGGAAGCAATGGTGCCATAGGTTTTTCCCGCATCGGTTCTCTCTGCAATAACGCTTTCTAATGTACGTCCGGTTAAACCTGCTGCCGCTTCTGCAGGAGTCTTGTATTGAGCTGCGGCAAAAGCGGTGATGGATGTCACTCCCATTGCCAGTGCTATTGTGCCTGCTGTAAGCATTTTTTTGTAATTTTTCATTGTAATTACCTCCAATATTCCTATTTTATTTAGCAGTCTGTTTTCTGCTATGGTTAAATAGTACCCTATGAATATGGCAAAATAATGTTTTTTTCTTTTCATTTCAGTGGTATTTCCGGCTCGTATTCATGACATTATGGAAGACTGAACACAAATTCCGCCCCGCCGCCGCTATGATTCCGGACAGTCAGCCTGATCTGATGCCTGTCCGCAATCTGCTTTGCGATGGCAAGGCCCAGCCCCGTACCGGATTTGTTCTGCTCACCACGGGTCTTGTAAAAACGGTCGAAGATATAGGGTAACTGGTCCGGATCGATACCGGGACCATAATCACGGATATTAATCTGATGTTCCGTTACCGAGATATCCACCTGTCCATTCTCAGGAGAAAATTTGACGGCATTGTCCAGAACGACCAGAAACATCTGGCGCAGCCTGCCATAATCTCCCTGAATCTCTAAGCAGGGACTTTGAATGCTGGTATTGATATTGATATTTTTGCTCTGTGCAAGCTGGGAAGCACTTCTGGCTGCATCGGACAGCACATCGCAAATGCTGACTGACTGCATTTCCATTACAAAATCTGAGTTCTGCAGCCTGGATAAATCCAGCAGATCCCCCACTAAACGCTGCAGGAACTTTGCTTCATTCAGCATATGCGCATGATATTCCTCTATCTTTTGGGGGTCCGTGATAATTTTATCGCACAGTGCTTCCAGAGAACCCCGCATCACAGTGACGGGAGTGCGCAGCTCATGAGAGATGTTCGCCACAAAATCCCGGCGCATTTGTTCCAGTTTCCCACTTTGCCTGCTTGCTTCATCCAATCGGGCGGCCAGCAGGTCTAATATCTCAGAAAGTTCTCCGATTTCATCTTTTTGGTGAACTCCGCATTGTGCGGAATAATCACCATGTGAGAGCCGTAATGCCGCTGCCTTCATTTTTGACAGCGGCTTTGTGAAGGAATAAGACAACAGTATGGATAAAACAACTGCGGCCGCAAGGGCAAAAAGGATACTGATGCCCAGAATTGTCAATCCCTGATTGATTGCCTTTTCAGTTCCATCCACCGGAGAATGAAGGAGTACAGCTCCCCAGACTTCGCCGTTCTGGTTTTTTATGGGTTCACCCACTGTCAGGGTGAGCTGTGAAAGCACATCGCTGAACCCCTGGCTGAAAACCGTTTTTCCCCGAAATACATCATCAATGAGTTCGCTGGCATTTGGAGGCAGATCAGCAGCATTGTACTGTTCATTCATCATGCCATGTCCCCTGTTGGCAGTGATAAGATTCAGGTTTTCATCTACAATCCACACGTCGGTGTCTGAAACTTCTCCGATAAAACGCAGATACGCATTATATCCGCCCATTCCGTTTCCAAAGCCCTGATTTCGCTCACCGGACAATGTCCCTGCCAAAGCTTCCGCATAATTCTGTAGTTCATTTTTATGGACTTCGACTGTATAATTTTTAAAAAGAATAAGAAAGACACTGCCGATCACAAATGAGAAAATCAACAGTGCCGCAACAAAATTGATACTCAGCTTTAATGCAATCTTACTTTTTGGCATCTGCTGTCACCTCAAATTTATAACCTACGCCCCAAATGGTCTTAATATCCCATGCGGGATGCTCATATTTCTCCAGTTTAGCCCGAAGCCGTTTGATATGGCTGTCCACTGTTCTGCTGTCACCGAAGTAGTCATATCCCCACAAGCTGTTCAGGAGATTATCCCTAGAAAAGACCCTGTTTTTTGCTGTTGCCAGCGTCCAGAGAATTTCAATCTCCTTTTTCGTAAGGGAAAGCAGGTTCCCGTTAACGGTCACAGTGTAATCATCAAGACTGATGGTCAGGTTATCGCAGCTGAAAAGCTGCGCCTGTGTTTCCTCTTTCACAATACGGCGCATGACAGCTTTCATTCTTGCCATCACCTCACCGGGAGAAAACGGTTTTACAATATAATCATCCGCACCGATTTCCAGTCCCATGATCTTTTCAAAGTCCTCTCCGCGGGCAGTGATCATAATAATGGGAACATTTGATGTTTTACGGATTTCCCTGCAGACGGTAAAACCATCCTTTTTGGGCATCATTACATCCAGCAAAATGATATCCGGAGCCTGGGATTTAAATTTTTCTATGGCATCTTCCCCATCTGGTGCAATAACGGTCTCATAGCCTTCTTTTTTGGCGTATTCCTCTAAAATAGAGGTTATCTGTTTATTATCATCAACAATCAATAGTCTTGGCATCATAATCCCTCCTCACGTTATTAAGAATTATACTTTATTTACTGCCATGAATTCAATATCTTACCTGAAAAACTTACAAACAACATGGAATCTATCAATCCAGCCCCTTTTAACAGGTAATGTCATGGAACTGTCCTGCCAATTGCTGGGCTATACCTTCTCTGGTAATAACAAAAATCGTATTATTGCCGGCGATCGTCCCAACGATCTCGCTCCAGCCAAGCTCATCAATAATTGCACAAACAGAAGCCGCCATTCCCGGTTCGCATGAAATTACTATAATATTCCCGGAATACTCTATGGCTTTAACCGCTATTGTAAATAAAACAAACAGCTTATGTGAGATTTGATGCCTGGGAGTAATCTTACTTGGAATATATCCTTCACCATTTGTACCCTTTATTAAATTCATCTCCCGGATATCCCTTGACAGGGTCGCTTGTGTTACCTCTATCCCTATTAAGCCCAAACGCTCCATTAACATTGTCTGGGTAGTGATTGAATCACTTTCTACCAATTCCAGAATTACTCTCTGACGCTTTCTTTTCATATTCTCTTTCGTTAAACCATTCATGGCCCCACCTTCCATCACATGTTTTTCAGACAACCTCAACCCCGGCTTCCACATCACGATCTGGTATCATCAAAGACAGATTTCCATTCCGGTCCTCTGCCAGCAAAAGGATTCCTTCCGATTTCCAGCCCGCCAGCCTGATGGTCTTAACATTATCCAGAATCATGACCTTTTTGCCGATGACCTCATCCACTTTATAAAATCCTTTTATGCCCGATAGAATCTGACGTTTTTCATTTCCTATGTCTATTTGTAAACATAATAGCTTATGAGAATTGGTCACTTCGGAACATTCAGTAATTTTCCCTACTTTGAATTTCATTTTTATTAAATTTTCATATGTAACGTATTCATCATTGCTATATTCCATTATACTGCCTCTTTTCTTTTTATTATTTAGTTGATAAGCTCAGCATGTGTCATACGGAATTTATTAGGAAGTAAATGCCTGAGCTGAATAAAATTTCTGCGAAATGTCTTTACCGTATTATACCCTGCTTCAAACGCAATAACCGTAACCGGCATATCCGTATTGAGCAGTAATTCACATGCATAATCAATTCTCAGCTTGTTTAAGAAATCATAAAAATTATTTTCTGCCTGAATGATCAGATGCTTATTCATTTCTTCAATAGAAATGCCAAACTTCTCTGCAACATCAAAAGCCTGTATTTCCTTACGGAAATTTTTAGAAATATACTCAACCAGCTGATATGCCAGTTTTTTTTCTTCTATATTTGCTATATTCAGCACCTTTTGGTAGGTCTTCCGATAATCACTGATCTTATTTTCCATTCTAAATGAAAATACTTTTGAAATATGCGCTGCATCAGCATATCCCAGGATTGGTGCTATTTCTTCTAACGTAAAATCTGTATATAGCAGATAATTTATGGTCTTAATGATCCGCATTTCACTAACCATTTCATGAAATGCAAGTCCTGTTTTTTCAAAAATATAAATCCTGACCGAATTCTTGCTTAAATAAAACTGTTTTGATATCTTTTCTAAGGTTACTTTCTCACTTAAATGCATATAAATATATCGAAAGATCAACCCCCTGTTATCATATGCAGAAGACTTTACGCATAAGTTTTCTTTCTGTACATCGATTGCGCGGCAGAACGCTATGATCAGGGAAGAAAGCTGCATGATTATATTCATTTCCTGATAAGATCTGCGCTCACGGAAATCCATAACTGATTCCACGCCAACCTCTTCTTTAATCCTTTGGAACAGATAATCCACCTCCTTTTTTATATCCCCCTGAAGATATACATATGGGGTTTCCTTAAACTTCTTTAATACGGATATGCTGTCATTAATACTGGAAGAAGATTTCAATATATCCGCCACTACATCATAGTTATATTTCACGATTTCATAGTTTAAGGGAGCCTCCACATCTAAAATCTGGGTACATTCCCACGGCAATATGGAAAACAGTACCCCAGCCTTTAACACATACTCCTTCATACCTGCTGCGATTCTGCCTTTTCCTTCTTTAACCAAAATGAACCTCGGGCTTTTATGGTATATCGGAACAGTTCCCTCCATAATTACCTCGTAATCAAATGTGCATATTTTTTTAATATCAATTTTTGAACAGAACTGTGACTGCAGTTCAATGTACTCCTTCATATAATCAGATCCTTCCAGACTTTCATGAAACACTTACTTATAAATTTTTGTATATAAGTTATTCAATCGGTAATATACACTGTTTTATTCACTCTTTGTTAAAAGGTATCCCATTTTACCTGAAATTAAATAAAATGGGATTCTTTTTTTAATAATTATTTGCTAACAATTCTTGTACCTGTTTTTCCGTCCAGTGCTTCTGCTGCGCTTTCCAATGAGCATATGATTGATACGCCATCGTTTTTATTTTCAATAAACTTCATAGCCGCCTTTACCTTCGGGAGCATGCTTCCGGCTGCAAAATGACCTTCCTGAATGTAACGATCTGCTTCTTTCAGAGTTATCCGGGCAAGATCTGTCTGGTCCGGCTTGCCAAAATTAAGAGATACCCTTTCCACGGCTGTCAGAATGACAAATACATCCGCATTCAGCAATTCCGCTAATTTCTCTGCTGCCAGGTCTTTATCAACAACTGCCGGTACACCATGATAAGACCCGTTTTCATCCTTAACTACAGGTATTCCCCCGCCGCCGCCGGCAATTACTACATGATTTGCATTAATCAATGTGTTTAAAGATATTCTTTCGTAGATACTGACCAGCTGCGGAGACGGAACTACCCTTCTGAAGCCGCGTCCGGAATCTTCCACATATTTCTGCCCGGTTTCAGCCATCAGGCGTTTTGCTTCTGCTTCATCATAATATCCGCCAATAGGCTTCGTAGGATTAAGGAAAGCCGGATCATTCTCATCAACGATAACCTGTGTCAGCATGGTAATGACCACGATATCATTCATGTCATTCTTAACTAGTGCCTGATCAACTGCCTGCTGCAAATGATATCCAATATATCCCTGGCTCATTGCAGTACATTCCGGAAGATACATATATGGTACAATTCCATTTTCATGACCTTTCTCAAATGCCAGATTGATCATCCCTACCTGCGGCCCATTCCCATGACACACAACGACCTGGTATCCTGCTTTTACTATGTCAACAACTGCATTTGCCGTTATTCTTACACGTTCTAACTGTTCTTCCGGAGTATTGCCAAGAGCATTACCGCCAAGTGCAATTACTATTCTTTTCACCCTGACCGACCTTTCTAGCAAAGTGTCGCATACATGACTGCTTTAATCGTATGCATACGGTTCTCTGCTTCGTCAAATACTTTTGAATATTTAGATTCAAAAACTTCATCCGTTACTTCCATTTCGGCTAAATGAAATTTCCGGTAAATGTCTTCACCAATGGTTGTTTTTCTGTCATGGAACGAAGGGAGGCAGTGCATAAAAACTGCATGATCGGCTGCATTTTCCATCACTTTTCCATTTACCTGATATGGGCTCAGTAATTTGATTCGTGTTTCCCATACATCATCCGGCTCTCCCATGGACACCCAGATATCTGTATATATAACGTCCGCCCCTCTGGTTCCGTCTTCAACGTTTTCGGTCAATGTAATCCTGCATTCATTTTTGGCTGCAATTTCCTTGCATGCAGAGACCAGCTCTTTCTCAGGCCATAATTCCCTGGGTGCACATGCCGTAAAATTAAGTCCCATCTTCGCACATGCTGCCATCAGGGAATTACCCATGTTGTTTCTGGCATCACCCATGAACGTAAAGTTGATTCCCTTTAAGAAGCCAAAATTTTCTTCAATAGTAAGAAGATCCGCAAGCATTTGTGTTGGATGAAATTGATCCGTCAAACCATTCCAAACCGGAACTTTTGAATACTCAGAAAGCTTTGCAACTAATTCCTGACTGTATCCACGGTATTCGATTCCATCATACATTCGTCCCAGAACTCTTGCCGTATCCTCAATACTTTCCTTTTTACCCATCTGGGAACTGCCCGGATCAAGATAAGTAACTCCCATTCCCAGATCACGTCCTGCCACTTCAAAGGAGCATCTGGTTCTTGTGGATGTCTTTTCAAATAATAAAACAATATTTTTTCCTGCAAGATATTTATGCTGGGTATTTGTTCTCTTTAAGTTCTTGAAATTCTTTGACAGGTCAATGAGATAACGAATTTCCTCCGAAGTAAAATCTAATAATTTTAAAAAACTGCGTCCTCTTAAGTTTACAGCCATTTTTTATCCCTCTCTTTTTAAAAATTTACCGGTTCCCGATCCAAAGGCATACTCATGCAGCGCGGGCCTCCTCTGCCCCTGGACAATTCCGCACTTGGAATTTCAAGGACTTTAAGCCCATGCTGTTTTAATATCTCGTTGGTTTTTGTATTACGCTGATATGTAACAATTGTTCCCGGTGCTATACATAATGTATTAGAACCATCATTCCACTGTTCTCTTTCTGCCGCAATCATATCATCACCGCCGCATTTGATAAGCTCAACTTTATCGATACAAAGGCTGTGCTCAAGAATTGTCTCAAGAACTGAATTTAATACCTCGACCTTAATTTCACCTTTGTTTTTACCTTTTGTAATTTCATATACACGAAGAGGCCCAAGGATACCGGGATGGATTGTAAACTTATCATAATCAATCTGTGTAAATACCGTATCCAGATGCATAAAGGCACGGCTGTTTGGAATATCGAACCCAAGAATCGTCTCAATCGTATTACTTTCATTATTAAAAATATTTTTTGCCAGCAGTTCAAGCGCATCCGGCTCTGTTCTCTGTGAAATTCCTACTGCTAATACATGATCATTAATATTTAAAATATCACCGCCTTCAATATGGAAAGCATTGTAACGATCATAGTATTTTTCTACCTTATCCTTAAAATCAGGATGATATTGAAAGATATACTCTCCATAAATGGTCTCCCTGTTTCTTGTTACCGAATACATCCTGTTAAGGCTTACTCCTTTTCCGATGCAGGCAAATGGATCCCTGGTAAAATAAAGGTTTGGCATCGGATCGATAACCAGTTTGGAGGGATCACTCATAATATCTACTAAGGAATCCTTCTTATTGTAATTAAGTTCTTTTAATACAATCCCTTCCATGGACTTTAAAACAAGGGCTTTGCTGTCAGCCTTATACTGCTTCATATAATCGTAAATTTTCTTCTTATATAATCCGGTACTGATACCAGCTTCATCAATCCACTGCTTTATGAATTGATCTTTGATTTCATCACTTAAGTCCAGTACTTCTGCCATAATATCTTCCAGATACAATACCTCAACACCATTACTTCTTAATGTTTCAGCAAATGCATCATGCTCCTGCTGTGCAGCCTCTAAAAAAGGAATATCATCAAAAAGAAGTCTCTCCAATGTATCTGGAGTCAGATTTAATAATTCCCTTCCAGGCCTGTGCAGCAGTACTCTGTTCAAGCGTCCAATTTCGCTTTTTACATTTATACCCTGCATAATTAATCCTCCTTATATTTTTTCATTTGCATATTTTTTAACGATTCAGCCTTTCTCCTTCCTCGTCACACAAAGATTAGCATTAAAAATATAAGTTTGGAATAAACTTTACGGTGTATTTTTATGCATTTTTTCACATTTTAAACAAAACTTTCAGCAAACTTTATACATTTTAACCAATGATTATTGACAATAAACATTCCTACTGCTATACTGAAAAAAAAAGATAAAAAGGTGAAATGAATATTTTATTATATCTCTATGACAATTTACTCGTGATTTTATATTCCGGAGCATGCCTTAAGGCATTCTGCAATTATCTGATAAAGAAAAAAAGATATTCTATTTATATAGGTGTATTATTTTTCTGCTTATTATTAAACCAGCTCATTACATCAATGGTTGAATTTATTCCGGGATTTGCCCGTATCTACGATTCAGCTTATATGAGCATGCCTATATCCAATACTGTCATTTCCATATCAGCCGCAATCTGTCTGATGAAACTCTTTTTTCTAATAATGCATAATAAACATATCGCCAGATACGAATATATTATTTTGCTCACAATCAGTCTGCTCCTGCTTATTATTCCAACCTTAAAGAACAGTCTTACAAATCTGTATTTGTATACTGCTGTTTTCCTTGTCTATCTGCTTTACAGAGGGGTATTATTTTGTTATATCCTGCATAAAAAAAGCCCTGTGTATTTACATGGCTCTTATTGGCGTATATATAACATCTTTTCCTATATTACAATACTTCTTCCGCTGCTGGCACTCATTGAGATTTTTATAAAAATATTTTATCTCTATCCAAACAGCGATACTTATTCCTACCGCATTTATTCACTGGATCTATTATATGGCATGGCTGCCTTTTTATTTCTATATATCAGCATATATAACGAAGCACTCTCACAAAAACGTAAAACTGCCAATGATGCTTTGAAAACTCAAATATCAGAATCTGCGTCTGACATACATTCAGAAGCAGAGATTGGTATTTTTCATACCTTTTGCGATTTATATTCTTTAACTCCAAGAGAGCAGACTATCCTCAAAGAACATTTAAATCATGCAACGTACTATCAGATCAGCAATAAACTGCTCATTTCTTCCTATACCGTGAAAAAGCATGTACATAACATCTGCCGGAAAACTGCCGTAAAATCCAGACAGCAATTATCTGATCTTTATAAAAACTATAAGCATTCACATCTATCCTAACGTACTTTATTTTTTGCCTGCCTCATGAAATTCGCGGTATTTCATATTAAGCTCCGAACGATTCCTGGACTCCGTCTTTTCATAAATACCATGAGCGTGAAATTTTACGGTACCAACGGATAATCCTAATTCATCACCCATCTCCTGGTATGATTTATGGCTTAATAACAAAGAAAGTACATCACGCTGACGTCTGCTCAATGCATATTTTTCAGAAAACTGATCCTCTGGCGTTATTTCTGCCTCATCCTGTTCATGAACCCGAAACGGTAATTGAGCTGCAGCCGGCTCTTTTCTCATGGGTTCTCTGCTTTGGAACAGCTGGTTTAATCCAAACCTGATTGCCAAAACTGCCATAATGAAAAAGAACATATCCTCACTAAGGTTATGCTCCTTAAAAATTTTTAAATTCAGCGTATTGATTACATATTGAAAATTAAAAATGACAAAACTATCCTCAGCAAATATAAACACAGCAAAAACTGCAGCAAATATAAATATCGGCCGGTACTTTTTAATACGCATTTTATAATCTTTCTCCTTGCTTACAGCATACGAAATAAAATAGTAAATTGTAAAACCTGCAAGATAAATCTGCCGGATCGTATAAAAAAGCCAATGCTGTCTTACCGATGCATTTAAATCGCCTACATATATAGTGACACATATTAAAGGCAGTATTATAACCCCTTTAAGAATCCCCAGCTTCTTCTCTAATAACTCTACCGTTAAACACATGTACAATGTACTTATTGCGATTCCGCAGGCCGCCTTCACTCCAAAATATGTCAAAACATTATAAGAACCCCCAAAAAAAAATGATTTATTCAGAAATTCAGACATGACTATATGCATAGAATTCATGCAATAAAAGAACATGAGCATGCCGATTTCAAGTTCACGAACATGCTTTGTTTTATAATATGCAGTTAAATTAATGGTACACGCACAGACAAAAACCATGACCAGAGCAATATCAAAAAGAAAAGTAATTGTTTTCATTTAAACCTCTCATTGTTAGTATCGCTGCCCAACCCTTAACTATTTCGACAAAATTCGTGGTATTTCTACAAATAATAATATCATTTAGAATTAATTTTTGTCAATGAAACAGAAAACAGTTCCGCAGGAGCCTTGACTCCTACGGAAACAAGCAAGTCTATACCCCCACTAAATACTATTCATTTCTAATTCTTTTCTGGCTTTCCTATACAGGAAAATGCCGATAATATATACAAGCATACACATCAGGAGGTATTTGATGCCGGAGGCCCATATTGCCCATAAATAAAAGGCAGTTCCGACAATACCGATTAACATTTGAAGGTTTTCTCCCTTTTCACCCCGGTGCTGATACGAAAGCTTTATCTGATATATACAAACCATGATCCACGTTATGAAGATTGCAGCCGTACATAATGAATACGCAAAATTGTATGCTTTATCTGTAAACAATAATGTAAAAATGAAAATCTGTGAGAGTATGGTCATAAATATTAAAGAAAATGTGGGTACATTCTTATCATTAACTTCACCAAATTTTTTTGGCAGAAGATTCTGCTGAGCCATCAATAATGTAGTCTCAACAGGAAGCATCGTCCAGGATAACCAGCAGCCTGCAACAGAAATAATCATTGCAATATTGATAAAAGCAGCGCCCCATGGTCCAACAATATAAGAAAGAAGATATGCCATGGCAGGCTGTTTTAATTTACATATTTCAGCACGTTCCATCAGACCATATGGCAATAAAGATAGCAGCAGATAGATACACAAAAGCCCTGCCAGTCCCAAAACGGTTGCTTTACCGGCCGTAGATTTTGTCTTCGCCCGGTCTGACATCATTGCTGCACCTTCAATACCAACAAATACCCACATAAGTACCATCATACTGGAGTTTACCTGCGACATAACTTCTTTCAATGAGAAACTCCCGGAAACAGTTCCCCAAAAATCCTTAGTAAACATATTTGCTTTAAATGCGATACTCGCTGCAATTGTAAAAAAGGCAAGCGGAACAAGTTTACAGATTGTAATGATCATATTCAGAACCGCCGCACTTTCAATTCCTTTGTTAACGACAAAGCACATCAGCCATAAGATCACGCTTGCAATCATAATGGAAAGCAGATTATTTCCATTTCCTAATGCCGGAAAAAAATAGCTGAGTGCGCTCATCATAATCGTTGCAAAAGCGATATTTCCAAGCCATGCGGATAACCAGTAGCCCCAGCCGCTGATGAATCCGCCGAAGGGCCCGAAGGTTTCCGTCCCATAACTGAAAATTCCGCTTAAATCAGGACGTTTGTCAATAATATTCGTAAGCGCCAGGCACAGCATCAACACTCCTGTTCCCGTAATGATCCATGCTGCAATCGCTGCTCCCGGACTTGTCCCTTCTGCCATATCCGATGCGATGCCAAATATACCGCTGCCGATGGAAGAACTGATTACTAACGCAGTTAAAGCCGCTAATCCCAATTTTTTAGATTCCTTACCCATGAAAAACCTCCTCGTTCGTTTATTCTTTCATGGTATCGGAATCTGAAAAAATATGGCTGACATTAACCAGCTAATTTCTTGTAATAAAACACTCTGTTTTAAGTGATTTACACCCATGGTGTATAGCAATTTTTGCATACTTACCCCATTTCGAGGCTTAAACATGCATATTTTAATGATTATTCCTTTACGAATTTACAAAAGATTTTTTGCTTTTTTTCCTTTTAAGACTAAACCTGCACATCAGTAAAAGAGGGCTTCGACTCAGCGAAAAATTGTTATAATCTATGGATAAAAAATTAATAGTGAATCGCCGTTTTATACACCAAAAAAGAGCCGGATTTTCCGGCCCCTTTGAGTGTTCTCCATTATAAATTCAAGTAATCATCCCTTATTTTTATATTCTTTCCGAATCGTTCTTCCCTATAAACACCACAATGGTTCTTGGCGGAATCAAAAACTGCCTTCCTTCAGTGACCGGTTCCGTTCCCTCCATATACATGCCGTTTACTTCTTTAACATCCGTATTGAAGGCCACATGCCACCGTTCCCCCTTTGAAAGATTGGGAAGATCAAATTCATGGGGTTCCCAGTGCATATTATAAGCTACATAGAAATTGTTATCCGCAGTTCCATCCGGCTTCCTTCCATATTCCCCGAAGTAAAAGATTCCAAGCTGACGCCGGAAATTCTCGAATTCCGGGCACCATGCTTTCACGCCGTGATAGGACACATCCGGTAATCCGCATGCCTTGTAATCCATGATCATCGGCTCCTTTGGCATGTGGAATACCGGGTGGGCCATACGGAAAGCAATCACGGCCTTTGCGAATTCAAAGATATCCCGGTTGGTCTTTTGCTGATTCCAGTTCAGCCATGACACCTCATTATCCTGGCAATACGCATTGTTGTTGCCTGACTGGGAATTGCCGAATTCATCCCCTGCCATGATAAGGGGAGTCCCCTGGCTCAGAAACAGAAGAAGAAATGCATTGCGCAGCTGTTTTTTCCGAAGCTCCACAACCTTTTTCCGCCTGGTCGGACCTTCTGCTCCGCAGTTCCAGGAATAATTATAGGGATTCCCATCCTGGTTATTCTCCCCGTTTTCCTCGTTATGTTTCATATCATAGGATACCATATCCATCATGGTAAAACCATTGGTACCCGCCATATAATTAATAACTCCGCATTCTGCCGGATTTCTGCGGCTCCGGAAAACCAGGTTGCTCATCTCATCCTCATCTCCCTTTAACACCCGGCGCATATCCACAAGAAAGCCATCGTTATACTCTCCCAAATGCTTTACCATTCCTCCGGACACTCCCTCCCAGGAAACAGCCCAAAGCTTGACCCTGCTTAAAAAAGGGTCCTGTGCAATCACATTAAGGGGAGGAAAACCTGCCAGGTGAATTCCATCCACGTGGAATTCATCGGCCCAGAAGCGGACTGCATCAAGAACAAACGTCGGATTTTCCTTTCCGGTAAAGAAAAGTTCCGCAATCAGTTCAAGCCCTTCCTTATGAAGGGCCTTCACAAGGGCCTTGAACTCCAGTACCGGATCCTTTGTCTTCCCGGAGGCATAAGCGGCCTTGGGTGCAAAATAATATCCGGACGTGTATCCCCAATAATTTAATTTTCCAGTTGGTTTCTCCACAACATAAGGATTACCAGGTACATGTTCCGGCATGATCACCTCAGAAAACTCATTTACCGGCATTAATTCCACTGCGGTAATTCCCAGTTCCTTAAAATAAGGAATTTTATCTATAATCGCCTGAAAGGTTCCCTTATTTTTTACTTTAGAAGAAACATGCTTCGTAAACCCTCGCCCATGAAGCCTGTATATGATACTGTCTTCATAAGGAATCTGAGGACTCTTGTCATCTTCCCAGTCAAATTCGGAAAATTCCAAAGGAGTCTTTAAAAGATTCGAAGCGCCTTCCAAATCTCCCCAGTTTTTCCGTCCCGTAAATCTTCTTCCATAAGGATCTGCAAACAGCCTTCCATCTATTTCAAAACAGTATTCCAGACCGGAAAAGTCCTCACCCAGAACGGTCATGCTCCAGACATCCCCTCTTCTTGATTCCTCTGGAAAGGACAGAGTCATAACTGGGTCTTCCCCTCCTGCACGGAAAAACAGGACCCGGCACTCATCTCCTTTTGCGGCCACGCACAGTTGAATTCCACCATACACCTTTGTAAGTCCCATGGAATAACTTCTGTTCTCATGCTCTGCAATTCTGTACTGCTCCATATCAATTATCTCCTCTGCCTCTGGTCCGATTCCGGGTCAGTTCCTGTTACCGATCACTGATTCTCTATCTGCTCTGCAAGTTCATTTAAAACCATCCATCGCTCCATCTTCTCATCCAGAAGTCTCTCCTGCTCTGCTTTTTCTTCCATCAGTTCACTCAATCTGCTGTAATCGCTGGCCGCCTCTCCGATCTTTCCATTCAGAATTTCGATCCTGGCTTCCAGAGAGGCAATGTCTTCTTCTATGGTATCCCATTCACGCTGTTCTTTATAGGAAAACTTAAGCTTCTGTTCTCTCCTTGGCTTCTCCCGGTCCTTTTTCCCTGCTGCCTCCGTCCTGTTTGCTGCACTGTCCTTTTGACCGGGAAGGCCATCCGGATATTTTTCCTGAAAGGCTTTCTGATAGTCCGTAAAGCCGCCCTCATACTGGGTTACCTGCCCATTTCCCTCAAAAGCAAATATCCGGCGGACCACACGGTCCAGAAAATACCGGTCATGGGATACCGTAATCACGATCCCCTGGAAGCTGTCCAGATAATCTTCTAATATAGTCAGTGTCTGGATATCCAGGTCGTTGGTCGGCTCATCCAACAGAAGGACATTGGGGGCTTCCATAAGAATTCTCAGCAGATAAAGGCGCCTCTTCTCCCCGCCGGACAGCTTTTCTACCTTTGTGTACTGTACGCTTGACGGAAACAGGAAACGTTCCAGCATCTGGGAGGCGCTGACACTCCCATCCTTTGTCTTCACGTACTCCGCCGCATTCCGGATATAATCAATAACCTTCAGGCTGCCATCCATATCCTCACTTTCCTGGGAAAAATATCCCATCTTCACCGTCTGCCCCACGGTAACGGTTCCTGCATCCGGATCCAGCCACCCTGCAATCATCTTCATTAACGTGGATTTGCCGCTCCCGTTAGGACCGATGACCCCGATTCTGTCATTTTTTAAGAAGGTATAGGTAAAGTCCTTTAATAGCACCTTATCCCCAAATGCCTTGGTGATCCCCTCAAGCTCCACCGTAGTCCTGCCAAGGCGGCTTGCAATAGAATCTAACTCTACGGCCTGATCAGCTTCCGGTCCCTTCTGGTCAAGGAGAGCTTCAACCCGCTGAATATGAGCCTTCTGTTTGGTGGAACGGGCTCTGGCTCCCCGTCTGATCCACTCCAGTTCCACTTTCAAAAGAGACTGGCGCTTCCGCTCCGTGGCAGCATCCATATCCATACGTTCCGACTTCAGCTTTAAATATCCCTCATAACACCCCAGGGTGCTCTCTCTGTCGGCTCCGCCGCCATTCACCTTGTTCTCCTGATAGCTGTAGAGCTTTCCCTTATCCAGCTCTACGATCCGGTTGGTAATACTATCCAAAAAGTACCGGTCATGAGTTACCATTAACAAGGCTCCCTTAAAACGCCGCAGATAATCCTCCAGCCAGTCTGCCATACTGCTGTCCAGATGGTTGGTAGGTTCGTCAAGCACCAGTAAATCTGTGGTCCCAAGAAGGACGCTGACAAGTGCCACCCTCTTTCGCTGGCCGCCGGACAGGGTTTCCACTCTGGATTCAAAATCCGAAAAACCCAGTCTGGTCAGCATGGTCTTTGCCTGGCTTTCAAGATCCCACACATGCTCATGGCCTTCATTTTCCCGGACAATGCTCTGCAAAATGGTATCCCCTTCATAAAACTTAGGATTCTGGGACAGGAAACGGATATCTAAATTCCTGCCTTTAACCACACTTCCTTCATCCGGCTCCTCAAGTCCTGCCACGATCCGCAGCAGGGTGGATTTTCCGGTTCCGTTTATACCAATCAAACCGATTTTCTCCCCTTCGTTTATGCTGAAGCTGGTATCATCAAACAGCAGCCGTTCTGTATACGATTTTGTCAAATGCTCTATGGTTAATAAATTCATTTCCTTGTTCCTCTCTACTCGATCAAAAGCTCCACCGGACAGTGGTCAGATCCCATAACCTCTGTATGAATCGCCGCACCGACCAGCCTGTCCTTTAAGCATTCCGATACACAGAAATAGTCAATGCGCCAGCCTGCGTTTTTCTTTCTGGCACTAAAGCGGTAAGACCACCAGGAGTAAACTCCCTCCTGCTCCGGGTTAAAATACCGGTACGTATCGATAAAACCAGATTCCAGAAGCTTTGTAAACTTTCCACGTTCTTCATCGGTAAAACCTGCATTCTTCCGGTTGGTCTTCGGGTTCTTTAAATCTATTTCCTTATGGGCCACATTAAAGTCACCGCAGATAATCACCGGCTTTTTCTCTTCCAGCTTTTTTAAATAAGAAAGAAATACCTCCTCCCACATCATTCGGTATGGAAGACGGGCAAGCTCATTCTGGGAATTGGGTGTATAGCAGGTAATGACATAGTAATGGGGAAATTCTGCTGTGATGACCCGGCCTTCCCTGTCATGTTCCTCCACGCCGATTCCGTAATTTACTGAAACCGGTTTCTCTTTGGTAAACAATGCAGTCCCGGAATATCCCTTTTTTTCGGCGTAATTCCAGTATTGGTAATATCCGGGAAGGGAAAGTTCAATCTGCCCCTCCTGAAGCTTGCTTTCCTGAATGCAGAAAATATCCGCATCCACTACTTTAAAATAATCCAAAAAACCTTTTTGTACACAAGCACGAAGGCCGTTAACATTCCAGGAAATCATTTTTTTCATAATTGCTTTCACCTCTGTCAATAATAAAAACAGTATACCATTTTCAGCCAAATTAGAAAAGGGAAGAATTTTCATTCCTCCCTTTCCCACATGCCATATTCTGTTATGTATGCTTTTCCTGCCATTTTTTCCGTTCTACGAATCTCCCCATGAAGAAAGCAAAGACTCCTACACCGATTCCGGTCTGTATACAGAAGAGAAGACTTTCCACCTCTCCTGGAAGTTCCCCGTTTATAAGGGTCTCGAATACAGGCGTAAACCATGGTTCATATTCTGTTCCTTTAATTTGAGATATCATCTGGCTTCCGGCATCATCGGAACCGCCAAATTCCGCACCCTTTAAAGCAAACAGCGGAACCACTGCAATCAGACACACCAAAATCAATAATACTGCTGCAATTTGTTTATTTTTCCTTGTCATATCAGTGAACCTCCTTTGAGAACCCAATGGACGACAGCTCCGGAAGAGCATAGGTCTCAAGGGTCATGATGATAACGGCAGTAAGAATCCCCTCAATAACAGCAAGGGGAAGCTGGGTAGGTGCAAAGACTCCCAAAAATTTAAGGGCAGAAGCCCCGACACCACCCACTTCCGACGGATAGGCAAGGGCAAGCTGAATGCTGGTCACACAATAGGTAAACAGGTCACCGATCATGGCAGCTAAGAACACGCCTGCGAATTTATTTACCTTACATGCTTTGCATAATTTATAAATTCCAAAAGAAACGAATGGCCCCGCAATCGCCATGGAAAAGGTATTGGCTCCAAGAGTTGTCAGACCGCCGTGTGCCAGCAGAACCGCCTGAAAGATCAGCACGATGATCCCCAGTATACTGACTGTGGACGGGCCGAATAGGATCGCTCCAAGCCCGGTTCCCGTCATATGGGAACAGCTTCCGGTTACAGATGGAATCTTTAAGGATGAAATAACAAAAATAAAGGCGCCTGACATGGCCAGTATGGTAATTGCCCTCCTGTTCTCCCTTAGAGTTCTCTTAATAGAGAAATATCCGGCTGCCAGAAACGGTATGCAGACCGCTCCCCAGGCGATGCAGTACCCCACGGGGAGATACCCCTCCATAATGTGCATTCCATAGGCGTTTGGAACAACTCCAAAGGCCAGCGCAAATGCAGCTGCCAGTATCATGACTCTTTTTTCTTTTTTACTCATTTTCATTCTCCTTTCATCTTTCCTGCCTGCGCTTTCAGGGCATATAGGATGCCCGAAGGACGCTGCAAAAAAATAAGCACCAAATTCCGATGATTCCCACTCATCAGACCGGCGCTCTCTGGGTAAATCTTTGTACAGCAAAAAGACTTACCAGCATCCGGTCATCGCTCGTAACCGTATACGTCACAAAGTAAAAAGCAGGTCTTCTGACTTATGCATCGTCACAGCAGCTCCTCTTCCCGGTTTCCCAGTGATTTTCTGAGCCCTGCTCCGCATTTACAGCGGCGGGACCGTAAGGGATTTTCACCCTTTTCCCTATTATCCTGCGGAGAATTTCACAGGCACCTTTTACATGATTTGTTTGTATTATAGCTGTTTAAAATTTTTCTGTCAATTTCTTTCTGCCGAAGATAAGTATATTAAGTCCATTCATATCTTTTTTAAGCTGATTATGAAATATCCTGGTGAATCATGCAGCAAAGAAAAAGGCCATTAAACTGATCATACCGTTTAACAGCCCATTCTTCACTATATTCATAATTAATGCAAGTCTACCGTACTGTTGCTTTCAGCTGCCATCTCCTGCCAATGGTTCATACGTTTTTTAAGTTCTGCCCTGCTTTCATCATCCTCGCGGAATGCAATGGCCGTCCATGGCATTTCATCAAGTGCTGCAACAACCTCATCAATCTTCTGGAATGGAATAGCAATCATCTCAAGGCCTGCAGGATATGCCTTACGGCGTCTTAGTCCATGATAATAACCGGTGGTAATATGATTTACTTTACCGCTGATTACCGTATATGCATACATCCAAGCACAGCTTATTACAGGAGAAGATTTGGATTCCCAGAAATCACCGCTGATATAACTGGTAGCCCGCATGAGAATTTCTGCCTTAGGCAGATCTGCCACGCACATAATCAGGTCCGGATCAAAATCACATATGGAAACCGGAGCGAATTGGACATAATTAACTGTCCCCCGCTCTATAACGGGCATCTCCTGATACAGCTTCCTGCAGGCTGAAGGACTTCTATACATCTCGAAATCAGCTCCCGCCTGGCCGCTGGCCGTTACAGGAGGTTTTGGTATCATACCCAAAGCCATTTTTCCATAACACTCGTCATCGTCTTTTGTAATGTAAAAAGTCTCCTGATGGTCCTGAGCATATTTTACATACTGGCAATAAGCCAGCTTATCCCCATCATACTGTTTAATACCTGCCGGCCGGCATAAATGGTATTTTACAGCAATTGCAGGATAGGGAAGTTCCAATTTTTCAAATAATTCCTTCGCTTTCTCGCTTAACATCTTATAAAAGCCGCCCTTTCCTCTTAAATTACTGCCGCACCCAGAATAAATCCGATGATCAGTATGAACAGACTGAAACACCAAAGACGGAAAAACGTAAATTTAAAATATTCCGTGGTAGACACATGGCACATATCGGTCAGAAGATACAGGTTTGGAGTGGTAGGAGAGCAGAGCATTCCAATCCCCTTTCCAATCATAAGGGTCACGCAGAAAGAAACCAGGGAAATACCATAGGAAGATGCAATATTTCCTGCCAATGGAGTGAGTCCGTAATAAAATGTATCTGGCCCCAAAACAAAGTTCAAAGGCATTGCAAAAAATCCCAGTACTACATGAAGATACCTTGTCAAAGACTGCGGTGCCAATCCAAGCAGGGCCCCTACCATGGCATCCATCATTCCCGTCTGGGACATAACTTTAGCATAACCGCCTGCAACCATGAAAATAACTGCTATAAACATTGCCATGGGGGCAGCTTTTCTCATAATTCCTACCTGCTGTCTTGCATTGGGATAGTTAATAAATACAGATAAAGAAAATATAAATACAAACAAAAATGTACTGTTTACTTTATTGGTAAAGAGACAGACCATGAGGATAACTGTAATAATCCAGTTAACCGGAAGCATCTTTTTATGCCATGGTGAAATTTCTCTTTTCTCTACGATACTTTCTTCATCTACATCTGTATCAAGGTAATCATTCTTACCAGCTATAATTCTTTTTTTCTCTATATTCGCCATAATAACTGCCATCACAAAGCAGCCGACAACTCCTACTCCGAAAACAGGAAGAATCTGTCCCCAGATATCCTGAACAGAAATGTTCAATGAAGTTGATACAGCCAGCATGGCACTGGTGTATGGAGCATACATGAATATACCTACCGTCATAGTAATGATGAAAGCCAGGTTCACCGGACGGATTTTCATTTTCTTAAAAATCGGGTACATAACAGGTACTGTAACCACGATCGTAGATGCAGACTGGCCATCCAATGTCGTCATCATTGCAATTGCAGTAGCTGCAATAAATACCGCAACTACATTACCATGGCTTTTTGAAACAATGAAATCAACAATCGGATCAAAAGCCCCCACTTCGTTCATCATAAAGAAGAACATTACAGAAAACATTGCCAAAACCGCATTTTTTGCAGCACCAGAAAAACCTTCCAGATACATTTTAACGATATCATTCAGCGCAAACCCCAGAATCAATGCGGCAATAACCGGCAGGACACCAAAAATAACCGGTGCACATGCCTTCTCTTTCATAATCAGTAGTACTAAAGCAATAATAATTGCAAAACCCAAAAAAGTAGCCATAGCAACAATTAAGGTACTTTTGTACCTTCCTCCTTCCAATACTTGGTGTTGTCTCTCCGGCATACTTGTTTACATGTATTCCTGTCTAACATGTATGCTATCATATTCTTATTTAAAAATCAATACCCTATTATCATTCTTTCAAAAACTCTAGTACTTGACTTTTACTTCTATATCCTCTAACATTTAGATATCTATAATTAATAAGGAAGTATAAAAATGGCTAAAATAATTCGATCTAATCTCACCGATCAGATTTTTGATTATCTAAAGGACCAGATTACAGAAGGAGTCTGGAAACCAGGTGAAAAAATCCCTTCTGAGATAGAGCTGGCGGAAAACCTGGGAGTAAGCCGTATGAGTCTCAGAAATGCAATTAAAAAATCCAATCTGCTTGGGCTTACGGAAACACGGATTGGCGAAGGTACCTTTGTCTGCCAGTTTAATATGCGAAACTACATCAAGGAACTATACAGCGCAGGACTCCTTACCCAGGATTATAACAAAATAAATGATCTGCGTTATATTCTTCAATATGGAAGCATTGAATTCGCTATGGAAACAAACAGCCTTGAAGACGATATTACGGATCTGCGCCTGACTTTAGAATCTATGAAAAAGGCTGCCCTTTCAAATGACATGGATTCCTTCCATCAGGCTGACATGAAATTCCACCGGCAAATCTGCAAAATGTCTCATAATGACTTACTTTACATGATGTACGATGCTATCGAATCACTTCTCAATAATCTGATTAAAGAGAATGTCAACAAAAGTGTAGCTACATACGGAGACTTAAGCATGGTTTTGGAGCATCACATTCAATTGATGGAAGGTCTTGAAAAACGGGATTTTTCTATCTGTGATCATGCACTAAAGGCTTCCCGGAAACGCTCCCATCAGTTTTATCGTTCCCAAAATAATCAAGAAAATAGCTTTCACTAAAGGAAGCCGGGTGGTACTCTCCCGGCTTCCTTTATTTACTATGAATAATTTTATTTTAAATATTGACAAATATTTCAATAAATTATACAATGTACTTGTATAACAAGTTTCCAAGTATACAGCATTATGTGTATTCCTGTCAGAGTACCGGATGCTGTATTTGTTAGCATCTGGCAGCTATTATTATATATTTTGGAGGATATTATAATGAAAATTACCAGTGTTGACGTAATTGAATGCAAACCAAATGTAATGGGATCAGTAATTTGTGTACGGATCAATACCGATAAGGGTATTTCAGGCTTCGGTGAAGTAGGATTGTCCTACGGGAAGGCTCACTATGCTGGTGTTGGTATGGCACGCGATTTTGGTGCCCTGATCATTGGTTTGGATCCTATGAAAATCGAATCTATCTGGGAAATGATTTTCCGTACCACTTTCTGGGGAATGGGCGGAGGTACCGTTATTAATGCAGGAATCAGTGCGATTGATACTGCACTATGGGATATTAAAGGAAAAGCCCACGGAGTTCCTGTATATGAACTATTAGGCGGTAAAACCAATGACAAAATCCGTGCCTATGCAAGCCAGCTGCAGTTTGGCTGGGGACCGGAACATTTATTCTTAACTGACCCGGAAGACTACGCAAAAGCTACCCGTGACGCATTAAACGAAGGATATACCGCCATCAAGGTCGATCCCATGGGTGTAACAAATGAAGGAAAATGGGCACGTGAAGCAACTAATCCTAACTGGAAAATGAGAGGAAAACTCAGCAACGAGATGTTAGAAACCTGCTATAAGCGTACCGAGGCAATGCGCAAAGAAGGCGGCAATGATCTGGATATCATCATTGAAACCCACTCTTATCCTGACTTAAACACAGGTATCCAGCTTGGCAAATGTCTTGAACCCTTAAATATTTATTACTATGAAGAGCCATGTAATCCATTAAACGTGGATAACATGCTTGAAATCCACAAGGCACTTCCTCTGGTACCGCTTGCAAGCGGAGAACGTATTTACACCAGATGGGGATTCCGGGAATTCTTAGAGAAACACGTACTTCAAGTCATTCAGCCTGACCTTACGATCTGCGGCGGTATAACTGAAACCAAGAAAATCTGTGATATGGCTAATACTTATGATGCAGCAGTACAGCTTCATGTATGCGGCGGTCCTATTGCAACGGCAGCATCCCTTCAGGTAGAGGCTGTGATTCCAAACTTCTTAATTCATGAAGTGCATGAAGGCGCATTAAAAAAACCAATGCGTGAATTATGCAAATACGATTACCTTCCTGTTAATGGTTTTTTAGATGTTCCTGATCTTCCGGGCATCGGACAGGAGTTAACGGATAAAGCCATAGAAGAAGCCGCTAATGTTTATACTATTTCATAAAATAGAATCAGAGGACTGTTTCAATGGATAAAACAATAATCAAAAAAGGAACCCCTCACATAAGCGCTGATATCGTTACTTTAGATGGAACGAATACCACACTGACAGCTCTTTTAGATCATAAGAAAACACTCCTGTTCTTCCTCAGGGATTCAGCCTGCATCTTAAGTATGTATGAAATTTATCTTCTGAAGAAACAGTATGGTCTTATAACGGAAAGAGACGCCCGTCTCATTGTCTGTGTACAGGCGGATCCAGCAGCTTCCAGAGAAAACCTTCCGGATACTTATCCATTTCCCATTATCTGTGATGCCGGACATGTTCTTTACCAGCTTTACGGAGTGACATCCGCCCCTGACAGAAATGCTATGGAAGGGGAA
Source organism: uncultured Lacrimispora sp. (assembly GCA_964402355.1). GTDB lineage: Bacteria > Bacillota > Clostridia > Lachnospirales > Lachnospiraceae > Lacrimispora. The sequence goes on along the minus strand of CAYOCB010000008.1, from coordinate 176,794 downwards.
AATACACACTCCCGGATCACCATGGCCAGGGAAGCCGGATTTATTCATGGAAAAGATTCCGGAGATCCTCTTCAGCTTCCGGCCGTATTCTATATTGACGAATCCGGCATTATCCAATATGCTTTTTACGGACGTACTGCGGAAGATATTCCTACGGTAACAGAACTGTTACCAGTTCTTTCATAAAAAGCCTGTCTTGCAAAGACTAAAACTGAATCCAGCCAGAATATCCCAAAAGATAATCTGGCTGGATTCTTTATGTATTAATATTTATTAGCATCTTCTTCCTGTTTGGCAGATACAATGAATTCCTGTTTTTCTTGTTTTTCTTGTTTTTCTTGTTTTTCTTGTTTCTCTCCCCGAAGTTTAAATTTAATGACTTGCTGATTAAGTTTCTCTGCCTGCGCCGCCAATTCTTCACTGGAAGCAGAACTTTCCTCAGCAGTTGCCGCATTTGTCTGTACTACGGTAGATACCTGGGACAATCCCTGTTCAATTTGCTCCATGGCCTGTACCTGTTCAATAGATGCAGTCGTTATTTTCTTAATGACCTGCTCTACAAAACCTGATTTTTCTGCTGCCTCCTGAAGTATCGCTGCTGTTTCATCTGCCAGTTTCTCTCCTTCGGAAATGGTATTTACGGAATGCTCGATCAAATCTGCCGTCTGCTTGGCCGCCTGTGCAGATTTTGCTGCCAGATTACGAACCTCATCCGCTACTACGGCAAATCCTTTTCCGGCTTCTCCTGCTCTGGCAGACTCCACTGCTGCATTTAATGCAAGAATATTGGTCTGGAATGCGATATCCTCGATCACCTTGGAAATGTTCGCTATTTTTTCAGAAGATACCCCAATCTCCTTCATGGAAGCATCTAATTTCTGCATATAATTATTTCCTTCATTTATTCCTTCCGTTGCCTTAATTACATACTCTGTTGCCTTCTCTGCACCGGATGCATTCTCTTCTGCCTGGTGAGATACGCTTGTCACGGAAGCGTTCAGCTCCTCTACCGTTGCTGCCTGTTCGGTAGCACCTGTTGCAAGAGCCTGGGCAGCATCTGATATTTGTTTGGCCCCACCAGCTACCTGGTCCGTGGAGTCCTTAATAATTGCGAACACAGTATTTAAATTATAAACGATTTTTGTAAGAGATTCTTTAATTTGAACAAAGTCTCCTCTGTAATTCTGGCTTGTCGAGACCGTACAATCTCCCTTCTCAAGGCTCGCCAGAATCAATCCGATCTCATGAATATAATTATTAAGGGTCATCACTGTATTAGTAAACGATTTAGACAAAGTCTCCAGTTCATTTCCGGTATTTACCTGCGGTACCTCCGAGTGAAGATCTCCCAGTTCAAGAGCCTCGATTCTTTTCACCAGGCTTACCACCGGATTTACAATCGGTGTGGCAATCCGGAATGCAAGAAGGAAGGAAAGAATAATCAGTACAATCGTAAGTACAATCGTAACGGTAATCGACTTATAAAAGCCTGACATTAATTCTGACTGTTTTGCAACAATCCCCACTGACCAGCCATCTGTACCAGGAATGGGCCTGTAAGCAGCGGTAAGGCTTTGACCATTAAATTTCTCAGTCTTTATCCCGGTTTTTCCATCAACCATATTCTGAACGACTTCTGCTACTCCTCTGTATTGGCTGTCTGTTTTCGCCATTTCTATGTAATTGGTCTCATTATTGACAACTTCTCTGTCCTTATGGGCAATGATTTTTCCATCCTTGTCCACAATAAATCCATACCCTGACTTACCAACTGACACATCATCAATCATTTTACTGAAGGTGTCCGAGGCCAACGAAGACACTACTGCTCCATCATACTGCCCATTATTGATTTTCGAGGAAACAATCAGCAGTGTATCTCCCGTTACACTACTGACCAGTGTGGAGGATATATAAGTATTTCCCGCAATGGCCTGCTTGAAATAATCACGCTGGCTTGCATCCGATCCTTTGGTGGTCTTTCCATCTGGGCCTGCTGTGGAAAGAGAAGCAAAACCGTAATCTCCCGCCAGCTGATCCATGATCTTCTGTCTTTCTTCCAATGATTTACTCTGATCTGTAATTGATGTATTCCGGGCGATGGACTCAATACTGATCCGGTAAACCTGAATGGCATTCTGAACCGATTGGCTATATGCAATGGAACACTCTGTTAATCGATTTTCAACATTTCTCTTTGCATCCTGGTAAAAAAGCATTCCATTCACTAATCCAAAAATTATGGATATGAAAACAGACAGACCAATGATGCTGGATAAAAGAGTTCTCTTAATTGATTTATGCTTCCTGATCTTATGGTCCAGACTTTTTTTTCTCATATTCTTATTAGCCATTATAATTTCCTCCGGGTTATCTTTTGTTATAATCATATACCTATAACACCATACTAAAACATTATTCCAAAATATGTCGGCAGTCTGCAAATGGGTCTTCTAACCAACAATACAGTTTTGCAATTTTTCTTCACATAATTCCCCCCTTAATGATTAAACACCCATAAATTACAAAAACTTTTTGATAATATTATATATCAACCACTGATTGTTTGTCAAATACTTGTATAGTTGTATAATAACTATACCGTTATAAAAGAAAAATATGTCAATATTCGCAATCCGCATCGCTACTTACTCACAGCGTGCCCCGCTCCATCGGGCATAACCTTATTACCACTTCGTAGTATTTCCGTAGGAGCTTTGACTCCTACGGAAACAAGCAAGTCCTTACCCCCGCTTTAAGAAGCGGGGGACTTCCTTGATAAGGTTAAATTTCCATGTGACATTCACTTGCCTCACTCCACTGTTTTACTATCTCCCAGCTGATAGTATACCCAAAAACCAAAAGAGCTGCATCCGGCAATTATATAATAAATGCCAAACGCAGCTCCCTGATATACACAGCTGTGCAGTTTTATTTATTTTCCTCAACCTGTTCTTCTGACAAGGTAAATACCTGTCTCTTACGGGCCATCTCATCGCTTGCCAGATACTCATCATAAGTAGTGATCTTATCGATCAGCTGTCCACTTACAATCTCCATGATCCGGTTTGCAGTTGTCTCCACGATCTGATGGTCACGTGACGAGAAGATCAGAACACCCTGAAACTTAACCAGACCATTGTTAAGTGCAGTGATGGACTCCATATCCAAGTGGTCGGTAGGCTCATCAAGCATCAGCACATTGGAACCTGAGATCATCAGCTTGGAAAGCATGCAGCGCACCTTTTCCCCTCCGGATAAGACCTTGACCTTCTTTACGCCATCCTCTCCGGCGAACAGCATACGGCCCAGGAAGCCACGTACATAGGTAGCTTCTTTTTCCGGAGAATACTGGGTCAGCCAGTCTACAATGGTATCATCATTGTCAAATTCCGCCGTATTATCCTTGGGAAAATAACTTTGGCTGGTAGTAAGTCCCCATTTATAATCTCCCTCATCCGGCTCCATCTCTCCGGCAAGGATCTTGAAAAGAATGGTCTTAGCCAGCTCGTTGGGTCCCACTAATGCCACCTTATCCTCACGGTTTAAGGTAAATGATAGATTATCCAGGATCTTTACGCCGTCAATAGTTTTTGATAAGTTGTTTACGCTTAATACTTCGTTGCCGATCTCACGGGCCGGGCGGAAATCTATATATGGGTATTTCCGGCTGGATGGCTTTATATCATCCAGTTCGATCTTCTCCAGAGCACGTTTTCTGGAGGTTGCCTGCTTGGATTTGGAAGCGTTGGCGGAGAAACGCTGGATAAATTCCTGCAGCTCCTTGATCTTCTCTTCCTTTTTCCGGTTGGCTTCCTTCATCTGTTTGACCATCAGCTGGCTGGACTCATACCAGAAATCGTAGTTTCCTGCATAAAGCTGGATCTTTCCATAGTCTATGTCTGCGATGTGGGTGCAGACTTTATTTAGAAAGTAACGGTCATGGGATACAACGATAACTGTGTTTTCAAAATTAATGAGGAACTCCTCAAGCCATGCAATGGCATCCAGGTCCAGGTGGTTGGTCGGCTCGTCAAGCAGCAGAATGTCCGGGTTTCCAAACAATGCCTGGGCCAGAAGCACCTTAACCTTCTCGGCACCGGTCAGCTCCTTCAGCAATTTATAATGCAGATCAGTCTCGATCCCAAGTCCATTTAAAAGGTTGGCTGCATCGGATTCCGCCTCCCAGCCGTTCATTGTGGCAAATTCGCCTTCCAGCTCTGCTGCCTTGATGCCATCCTCATCGGTGAAGTCTTCCTTCATATAGATGGCATCCTTCTCCTTCATGATTCCATATAATCTGGCATTTCCCATGATAACGGTGTCGAGTACCTGGAATTCGTCGTATCTGAAATGGTCCTGCTTCAGGAAGGAAAGCCTCTGTCCAGGTGTTATGACAATATCCCCATTGGTAGGTTCCAGTTCACCGGAAAGAATCTTTAAGAATGTGGACTTTCCCGCACCGTTGGCACCGATCATACCATAGCAGTTGCCTTCAATAAATTTAATATTCACATCCTCAAACAATGCTTTTTTTCCGATTCTTAAGGTTACATTATTTGCACTGATCATGTTTTTTCCCTTTCTGTAATCTGTTTTTATATCATTGGTAAAACCATCAAAATAGGGGTCTATTGGCCCCTACCCCTGTCATCTCTCTTATTGTACATGAAAATCCCGAATTTGCAAGCTTTTTATTTAAAAAGCCCTGCATATCCGGGATTTAACCATTATTTTACTTTACGGCTTCCACCTTTAAGGGGAAATTCGACTTGCTGTCTGCGTCATAGCTGACTGTAACATACGTCACCTTTACCATGGCTCCGCTTCCGTTGCTGTCATCGGCGGCCTTTCCCAGTACGCCGGACTCCAGTCCCTCACAGTTGTCCTTTAAAAACCCAAGTTCTGTCCCGTCTTCTGTCTTAATGGTAAAGCTGCTCATGGCCTGATCCGTCACGCTGCCGGCTGCTTCCTGTACTTTCATACTTTTCTGGGAATCTAAGACCAGAATAATCTTTGCATTGGAAGTATCCCTGCCGGAAATCTCTCCTTTATAAATAACAGAAACTTCCACATCCGGTTCAAGGGCATAAGATGTCTCCACTACCACGTTGCTTAAATCAAATGTAGTCTCCGTACCGTCATTTACCATAGTCATGCTGTCCAAGGTATCCGCTACCTTAGTAACTTTTCCGGTCAGTATCTTAAACTCCTCGGTTTTGCCCGGCGCCTCTTCGCTTACTGATGCTGAGCTCTCCTGATTCCCGGATTCCGAAACAGTGCTCTCTGTTACCGTATTGGCCGTGCTTTCCGTATTCTTCGCAGATTTTCCACAAGCTGATAATATAACTGCCGCACAAACTGCTGCTGCCACAATCCATGTTCTTTTCATAAGCATCCTCTTCTCTCTTTTGTGTATTACCTATGATTTCGCATCCAGTATACCATCCGATTGTGAAAAATCTTTTTCTTTTTTCTTAATTTATTTTACAGGCAGCCTGAAAATTGTGATTTTGGGCTTAAAATTGATATTTTTCAGTTTTATATTTCCCTGATTTTCACTACCTGAAAACAGTTAAAAATAAGCCTCCTGCAGTCAAAATGCAGTCAGAAAATGATATAACATATTTTTTTATAATAGGCGTATCCGGTATACCGGATACCCTTTGCCTGACATTACACATACAATTATCGAAGCCTTATGTTGACATCAGTATTGGTTAATGCTATATTAGAATTACAAGAGGAACAACCGCCCACAAGGGGTTGACCTGTTAAAGAGACAGCAAAGCCACCCAGTAACCGGCAAAGTATACCAGGGTGGTTTTTGCTATGTATAATTACTTACAAAACTTAAAAACGAATGTAGGCAATGCAAGAAGAAAAAGACCAAAGGTCAACGCCTTAACACAATCAAGCCAACCACTCACACGACCCATGGGGCCAAAATTTGTAGTTAAATTTTCCAACTTCTACAAAATTTCGCCATACCTGCCCAAAAAGCTCTGGGTTCGTTCATTATTAGACGCAAAAACCTCTTCCGGTGAACCTTCCTCCACAATAATGCCGTCAGCCATAAAGATCACCCGGTCTGATATGTCCCTGGCAAACGCCATCTCGTGGGTTACAATAACCATGGTAATCTGCATATCTGCCAGGGATTTGATGACCTTTAATACTTCTCCCGTAAGCTCCGGGTCCAAAGCGGAAGTCGGTTCATCGAAAAACAGGATCCTGGGGTTCAGTGCCAGAGCCCTTGCAATAGCTACCCGCTGGCACTGGCCTCCGGAAAGCTGGCAGGGATAGGCATCTGCCTTATCCTCCAGTCCCATTTTCCGAAGCAGCTCCTTGGCTTCGGAATAGACCTCTGACTTATCTCTCTTCTGGACATGGATCGGCGCATCCGTAATATTTTTAAAGACAGAAAAGTGAGGAAACAGGTTGAAATTCTGGAACACCAGACCATAATTCTCCTGAATTTCCTTTAACTTTTCTTTTTTTGCATAAACAGCCCTGCCATCATCCCCATTCCAGACTGCCTTTTCTCCCAGGTAAAACAGTTCACCGCTGTCCATCTGTTCCAGCATGGTGGCACACCGAAGCAGCGTGGACTTGCCCGAACCGGATGGACCTATAATGGATACGATCTCACCTTCCTCTACCGACAGGGAAATATCACGAAGCACACCCTGGCCGTCAAATGCTTTCTGAACATGGTTCATTTCCAGTAAGTACATGCTTTTATCCTCCTATTGATAATAGTTCATCCGTTTTTCTATATATTCCATCCCAACTGCCACCAGCAAATTAAAGACATAGTAGAACAGCCCTGCTGCCGCAAAAGGAATGAGACTGGTCTGGGAAGAGGCCAGTGCCTTGGCAACTGCGAACATCTCCAGAACGCTGATGGAAAAAGCAAGGGAGGTATCCTTAACCAGGGTGATGACCTCATTGGTCACAGCCGGCAGTATCCGTTTCACCACCTGGGGAAATATGATCCTATAAAAGGTTTTGGTCCTGGTATATCCCAGAAGCTTAGAGGCCTCATATTGTCCCACTGGCATGGACTGAATCCCGCTCCTGTATATTTCCGCGAAATACGCAGCATAGTTTATAACAAACCCAATGAATGCGGCCCATAAACGATATCCATTCCCCACCTTTATGCCAAATAAATAGTAAGGTCCGAAATACACCACCATCAGCTGAAGCATCAGTGGGGTTCCCCTCATGAGTGAAATGTAGAATTTAACAACGGCCCGTATAACGGAGTTCTTCGACATCCTCCCAAAGGACACCAAAAGTCCCAGGGGCAGAGAAAAGACCAGCGTCACAAAAAAAATCTGGATGCTGACCAGCATACCTCCTGCCAATTGTGAAAGTATCTTCGTTAAAGCCATGATTTTCTCCTCCATGTTCTCTGAAACCGGAAGAAACACGCTCTGCGAGTTTCTCCGGTTATCGCGGCAGTCGCCAAGTGAACATACTTACATTATCCAACCGGGGAAAATACGCTTAGCGTGCCTTCCCCGGTTGGATAACGCAAGCATGTTCGTTTGGTTCGTTGCCTGCGTAAAATGAGGCCCGCCCTTTCATGGACGGACCCCATGATTCTTATCATTATTTTCCGATGGTGGTTACATCTTTACCAAACCATTTTTCTGAAACTTTTTTCATTGTCCCGTCAGCTGCCATAGCCTCTAACTGTTCCTGTACCTGATCTCTTAAAGCTTCGTTTCCTTTCTTAAAGCCTACGCCATACTCCTCGGCAGCCAGGGTTTCATCTAATATTACAAAATCAGCCTTTCTCTGTTCGATCTGGTATGCCGCTACAATCACATCCATGGCGACGGCATCAACCGCACCCATCTCTAAATCCATAAATGCAGTGTTGTAATCCGGAGTCGTCTGAAGGGTACCAAAGGTGGATGCCAGTTTCTGATCATCCTTAAGCGCTTTTTCCGCAGAGGAATCTGACTGAACCTCTACTACTTTTCCTGTCAGATCAGAAAGGGTCTTGATGCCCGAATCCTTTCCCACTATAAATACCTGGCTGTTTTCCATATAGGGTTCTGTCCAGGTGTAGCTGTCTTCACGTCCCGTAATGGTAAATCCGTTCCAAATACAGTCGATATTTCCGGATTCCAGCTCCATGTCCTTTGCGTCCCAGGCAATAGGCTGAGGTACAAATTTTTTACCAAGGCGGCTTGCCACCTCCTGAGCCAGTTCCAGATCAAATCCGGTATATTCGCCGTTATCTCCCACAAAGCCCATAGGCGGAAAATCCTGGTCAAAGCCAACGGTAAACGTATCTGTTCCGGCGTCTTCCTTCTTGGAGGTATCTGCCGCTGTGGTCTCCTCCGCTTTTGCTGCCTCAGTATCTGATGCCGTAGCAGCAGGTTCCTTCTGCCCTGAACAGCCGCTAAGAAGGACAGCCAATCCTAATAAAGCTGCTGCTTTCCAAACCTTTTTTTTCATAATTGAATCCTCCTCTGAATTTTCATGTGTTACCATGGTAGCATAGTAAAGTATATCTGTAAAGAAAAAATTTAACTTATCCATTTATGCTCCCATATAGCCGATGAAAAGTATCAGAAGAAGAACGGCACCAACGGCTCCCAGAGTAAACATGGGATTTACCGTCCCCTGGCTGTCCGAATGCGTTTCCGGCTCTGCAAGCATCCCCCAGGGACTGAGCTCCAGAACTTCCGGAGAAATACCTCCCGGATACTCTCTGCATGAAAAGTCAAGAAATTCCTTCCAGTCCCGCTCCAGAACCCGTTTTCCCTCCTTCCAGTCCTCTTTGGCATCCGGTTTCTCTGTTGTGAAAAAGGACCTGGAATCCTCTTCTCCACGCATTGCCTCTTTTTTTCTTAAAAATTGCTGGTAAGCATGCCTGATCCCTTTGTTTGCGGTCTCTTGCAGGCTTCCTGAGGAATAGTAGAGATTCATCATATAATAATAGATTTTATAAGCTGCCTTAGGTTCAAATACCCTGGTTCGGCTTCCGGTCCTCTCTTGATGTGCCTCACCTGATTGACGGAATGCCTTCTGTATATAATAATCGATCATCCTGTCAACTGCTTCCCGCAAATCAGAGAAAACTCTCGGATCCATTGAAAAAATTCCGGCATAGGTCTGGGATTTTATGCACATAATGGCTGCCAGAAACCCATAAAGTTCTTCACTCCCGCCAGAAAGCACTTCCATTTCAAACAGATTCCCGGCATGATTCATATATCCGGCAAAACGATCCGCCAGATCCAGGTCACGGGGAGCGTAAACCGAATTTTTCCCCACAGCAGTAATGGAGGCTTCTGCTCCGTAAGCTTTTGCATATGCAGAACCTTCCGTCGTTTTTCCTCCCCAGGCACCTGTTGCTGCTTCTTTTTGTATTCTCGCGGCATATTGACTGTTATTCCTGATCCGGCCGGCTCCGGCCGGCTGATAGATGATTCCCTGTTTTTGCACGCTTTTCATATCATATACCGGCGTGTGAATACTTCCTTCCTTTCCTGTGCCCGGTGCAGTATCGGATTTCTCTGCGGAACGGAACGTATCTTTAAATACCAGTTCCAGCTCTCTATGGTTCGGAGAATTTCCTGTCACACTCCGGTAAAGGGCCGCCTGCAGAGCTTTCACAGAACCTGAGGTTCCAAAATTACTAAAAAATGAATAAAGTTCACCCATGCAGGTATTTTGCAATTCCAGGAGAATATCTGACAGGATCTGATCCAGTGCGGTAAGCTGTCCTTCCCTCACCCCTGCCGTGGTATTGGTAAGTATTGCATGAAGCAGCTGGTCATAAATTGCAGAAAGTTCAGAAAGCTCGTCTGTAAACGGCTTTGCTGCAGATGGACTCCAATTCAGAATATCCTCCCATGCCAGATCTGCTTCCTCTCTTCCCCACATCTTCTCAAGGTCTGAAAGCTCGTCCGGACTCAGCTTATAATGCCTGCTTTCATAAGAAAGTGCAGCGGTATCCCTCTGGGCTCTGGAATCTTTTGAATCTTCTGTACTGTTCCGGCTTGTTTTCTCTTCATTCTCCTTAGCCGCCTCTGTCAGTTCTTCAATGAACCTGCCGTCTGCCTCAATTTCTCCTATTTTCCCGGCTTCTGCAACTGCCTGCTGAATTTCCTGAGCCACCGGTTCTGCCATGGCTGCTCCTGCAGAAGGCGGTTCCTGTACCTTTATCTCCATTTCCTCTCCCTTTTACAGCTTCCTTACTTATCACTCATTCTCTTACATCCTGATATACGATCCGCCCGCCGCAAATGGTATACTTTACCTTTCCGAACAGCTTTTCCCCGATAAAAGGGGAATTCGTAGATTTTGAAACGAATTCACCTACCGTCCATTCCTCCTCAGGATCAAAGATCACCAGATCCGCCTCCCTGCCTTCCTTTGCAGAACCTGAATCCAGCCGGTATAATTTGGCAGGATTAAGGCTCATTTTTTCCATTAGCTGCAGCATGGTCAAATGGCCCGGACGTACCAGATTGGTCACCGCCAGTCCCAGAGCTGTCTCCAGACCTATGATCCCGCTTGGTGCCTGGGTCAGTTCCTTTGCCTTTTCCTCCGGACTGTGAGGGGCATGATCTGTGGCAATGATATCGATGCTTCCATCCTTTAAGCCATCGATAATGGCCTGACGGTCCTTTTCCGTCCGAAGGGGCGGGTTCATCTTGGCCAGTGATCCATGCTTTAAGACGGCTTCCTCTGTCAGGGTAAAATGATGGGGTGTCACTTCCGCATGTACATCAGCCCCCAGTTCTTTTGCAAGCTTCACCATCTTAACAGAAGCCGCAGAGCTGATATGCTGGATATCCACCGCTGCTCCGGTATGAAGGGCAATCATGCAGTCCCTGGCTGCCAGGCAGTCTTCCGCCAGAGCCGGTGATCCATAGATTCCAAGCCGGTCAGATACCGCTCCATGGTTGATACCGTTATTTTTGATAAAAGCAGGATCTTCCTCGTGGAAGCTCAATGGCAGATTCAGCTTCGCAGCCGTTTCCATTGCCACCTTTACCAGCTTCTCGTCAAGCAGAGGAATTCCGTCATCGGTAAATCCCGCTGCTCCATGATCCATTAATTCTTTCATATCCGTCAGTTCCATACCAAAAAGCCCTTTGGATACGGCTGCTGCCTGCAGTACATGGATGCCTGTTTTTTTCCCTTCCCGTATGGCATATTCCAGAGTTTCCACATTATCCACAGGAGGTTTGGTATTCGCCATACAGACAACCGTTGTAAATCCGCCTTTGGCAGCTGCTCTGGCACCAGTCTGGATATCTTCTTTATAAGTAAGTCCCGGATCACGGAAATGAACATGGACATCAATCAGGCCCGGTGCAACAACAAGGCCGGAGGCATCAATCACCACATCTTCTTTTGAAACAGGGGTTCTGTTGAACGCCCGTAATTCACCTATGGCAGCAATTTTTCCATCTGCGATGCAGATGTCAGCATCTCGTTCCATCTGGCTTTCCGGGTCCACCAAATGAGCATTTTTAATCCATATCATCTTCATTCATCCCTTTCCTGTTTATCCATCGTCCATTTTCGTTCATTTCTTTACTGCTAATGTAAAAATACACACCCGGAATTATAATCCTCATCCCCAATATACCGGAGGGCATTTGTAAAGGTTTTACCGGAATCAGAGGCTTAATGGATCCAATGATTATATTTCAAATGTCCTCCAGACGGAGCAGATACCTATTCTGCTACTTTATATAAAAGTACTCCCCATCCTCATGGATCATAACAATATTATCCCGGTATGGCTCTGATATATCCATATTTTTAAGCCTCTCAATTACGGAAAAATCCCCCCAGCAGTGCATGGGGAAGGCATGGCTTACATCGGCTTTTCTCATGAATTCATCAAATCCCAGATAAAAAGCATCCTTCTGCTTCGGATCCAGCGGAAGAAAGGCTGCATCCATGTGCATGCCTGCCATCTTGCCGACTTCGTCCGAATATTTCTTTGCCATACTGTTATTCCAACTGTCCGGTTCCCCTTCCCACCTCCAGTTGTTTAAATCCCCGGCATGGTAAATGACTTTCCCTTCCGCCGTTATAAGAAAGGCCACTCCCTGGTCAGTAGAACGGAAAGTAAGAACCTCCACGTCCCCCTCTCCCTGGAAAATGCCTTCTGCGCCGCCATTTATCCTGCACACGTTCCGTTCACCGGGCTTCATAAAATCCACATCCTGTAAAAGCCCGATCGGAAACCGTTTTTTCCATATATCATACGACAGGATAAACCTGATGTTTTCATAATTCTTCTTAAGCTCCAGTACTTTCTTAGAAAAATGGTCCCCATGACGGTGGCTGGCAAATACCAGCAATGGCTTATTATCAGGAACTTCCGGCAGTGTTCCTTCTGTATAATCAAATAAGAGGGAAATGGTCTCAAGTTCCACCAAAAACGCACTGTGATGGATATAAGTAATCTTCATTTGAATCTGCCTCCTTTTTATGGCTGTTTAAAAATTATATCACAGAATCTGTTATCCTGCATAGCAACAGCACAAAAAAAGCGGGGACAATTGTCCCCGCCCCGGAAATTCAGATTTCCTGACTGTACCGTTTTACCGGCAAATGTCTGCTATTAGTTAGCAGCAGTTGTGGATTCAGCTTCAACGTCTGCAGATTCTTCATCTGTTGATTCTGCAGATGCATCTTCGCTGCTCTCATCCTCAGAAGACACCTCTAAAGAAGCATCATCTTCCTTGGATTCACCAGCAGCTTCTGTTGTATCTTCTGCTGTTGTAGCTTCTTCTGTTGTAACTGCTTCTGTTGTAGCCTCTGTTGTAACTGCTTCTGTTGCTGCTGTTGTCTCAGCTGTCTTGGTGCTGCCACATGCAGAGATAGAAGCCATTGTTAATACGGCTACGCCTGTAAGTACGAGTTTCTTTGCTGTTAATTTCATAATTATTCTCCTCCTTGCGACTACATAGGTATTATAGTTTTTTTATGTTTGCCGCAGTTCCATGTTGTCCTATGTCCCTGGAACTGAAACCAAGTTTAACACCTTAAAAAAATAAAGTCAATGATCTTTCTATGATTTTTTTCTTAATAAAAACCAGGTAAAATCTTAAGTTTTATTACAAATAACACAGAGAGATTACATTCAATAATCATGAATAATGCTCTTGAAACTTTTTTTATTCTAATTGTTCTGGATTTGTCCACTATAAAATTGCTGCTATTATTGCGAAAATCAAGGATTTTTTTATGTTTTTTTACCACAGTCCGTTCCGTTCATAAATCCATGTAAATACTTTTTATTTTGGTGTGCCGGATTGCAGCCCATTGATGGATTTACCTGTCCTCTTGTCCGTTGCAGTTTCATAAAATACCTGTTATACTTCTAAAATAAGAAAACGGATCAAAATTCAGTCAGAACAGGAGGAATTTATATGCTGAAAGACCTGGTTGCCAAATGCCGCACCTACCGCCGCTTCTATGAAGAAGAAACCATTTCCACGGAAACCTTAAGGGAGCTGGTGGATCTGGCCAGACTCACAGCCTCTACGGCCAATTCCCAGGCACTTAAATTCCGGTTATGCAACACACCGGAGGAAAGAGCCAAAGTATTTGAAACCCTGGGCTGGGCGGGCGCCCTGCCTGATTGGGATGGACCTGTGGAAGGAGAACGCCCCGCTGCCTATATCATTATTCTATGTGATTTATCTCTTGGAAAAAACAAGCTGCATGACGACGGGATTACAGCCCAGACCATGATGTTAGGTGCCGTGGAAAAAGGTTATGGCGGATGTATGCTGGGAAATGTACAGAGAAGCCGTCTGGCAGAAGCTCTTAACATTGACCCTTCCCGCTACTCCATCGATCTGGTTCTTGCCCTTGGCAAGCCAAAGGAAGAGGTTGTCATTGTCCCGGTTAAGGAAGACGGCGATATCCGTTATTACCGGGATGAGAACATGGTACACTACGTTCCGAAAAGAGAGCTTAATGACATCATTTTATAATTATCAGTCCTGCCAATCAAATGCCAGCCGCATCTTTCTGCTATAGCGAAAAGTGCGGCTGGCATTATACCCTCTATTTAAAACCGCTGCCCGCATTTCGGACAGTATTCAAAATCCTCTGTTGTTTCATATCCGCAGCTGGAACAGCTTTTCCTGTTCCAGTCCGAATCCCTGCGTCCAGACTTCACCATGGTTAAATCCTGTTCGCTGATGTCTACGGCCTCTCCCCGGTTCAATCTTTTCCCTTTCTCTCCATTCAGTTCGTAAATAGTATTACAGCAGGACATTTGAACATAATAATGCCGATCCCATTTAATGACGGGAATAAAAAACAGGCTGAAATAGCTATAGGTCATAAATACCTGGTATCTGCCATAGCCTCCGCACAGACTGCAGATGACAGTTTTGGTATAATCAAGAACTTTCTTTCCCTGGCTCATGCCGCATATAAAAAACATTTAATCCTCCTGAAGGTAAACAGATTCTGTCAGAAATAAAATTCGACGTAAGAATAGTATATCACAAAAAGAGAATATCTCATAGACTGGTTTCCTGTAATTTCAACAACTGAAAAAGGGGCCCGCTGCACATTTGTGCAACGGTCCCAAAACCGCCATAAAGCCAGCTAACTTCTGATTACTTTAATAACTGAAGAACACCCTGTGGAAGCTGGTTCGCCTGAGCAAGCATAGCCTGAGAAGACTGAATAAGGATATTGTTCTTTGAATAATTCATCATTTCTTTAGCCATATCAACGTCACGAATACGGCTCTCAGCAGCTGTCATATTCTGTGTTGTTACACTCAGGTTATTGATGGTATGCTCTAAACGGTTCTGTACAGCACCCAGATCACCGCGAGTAGAAGAAACGGTATTGATAGCAGCTTTAATCTTAGCAATAGAATTTTTAGCTCCCTGCTGAGTATGGATATCAAGGGCACCGATTCCGAGTGAGTTTGTGCTCATGTTTCCTACAGAAACAGTAATATTGTTGAACGCATCGGCAGTGTCACCAATCTGAAGGGAAAGTCCGCCGCCGGTAACTGATTTGCCCTCTGCAGAAATCCCAAGTGTCTTAGCAAAGTCACCGCCATTTTTATCTTCAAAACCGATTTTTTTACCTGAATTATTTACGAATTCTAACTGTCCCTGGGCATTAAAGTTTGCTGTGACCTTACCATTAAGAGCGTTACTACCTGTATTACCCTTAGCAGTATCATACTTAGCTAAAGCTGCATTAATTTCATTTGTTAAGTCAGTGGCCATTGTAGCACCTGTTGTTGTTGAAGACCAACCTAATGCAGACAAATCCACTTCTACTTTCTCACCATCAATCGTCATATCAAATTTTCCCAATGCATTAGCCGGATTAATAGTAAACTGTTCCGTTGCAGCCGCACCAGTATTAGTAGTACCATAGCCTAATACCAGACCAGCAACACTATTAGCTGCGGGGGCCGCAATGCCGAATTGTGAAGCTCCACTATCCTTAAGGCCACTGGTTACACTGAATGTACCAGCACCAGTATTACTCACAGAAGCTTTAATTGTAATGTGGTTCACAGAAGATCCTGTATCTTTATTTACCTTATCAATTGACTTGTTAATTGTATCTTCCATAAGTTTGGCTGCTGCATCGGCATCCGCTTGGGTCGTATTGGCAAAGTCCTTTTCGAGAGTTTTCTTCTGTGAAGCACTAAGTGTAGTCCAGTCTACATCAACATTAGTTCCGTCAACGTCGAAGGTCTCTTTAGTATAGTTAATTGCACCGACACCAGAGGCATTACCACCGACATTACTAAGAGTCGCGGCTTTAAAGGTCGCAATCTTTCCACCAATCAGACCATCAGTAGAAGAACCATTACCTGCTAAAGAACCATCCAGCAAATTGATTCCATTAAAGTTTGTGCTTTCAGATATACGGTCAATTTCATCTTTTAACTTGGAAACTTCCTTCTGCAGATTATCACGGTCAACAGCATTCTGATATGTACCGTTAGCGGACTGATCAGCCAGTTCAACCATACGGTTTAACATGGAATGAACTTCTGTTAAGGCACCTTCAGCGGACTGTACCAAAGAAATACCATCGTTAGCATTCTTCTGAGCTGTTTCAAGACCTGTAATCTGTGCTCTCATTTTTTCAGAGATAGCAAGTCCAGCTGCATCATCACCGGCACGATTGATTCTGTAACCGGAAGATAATTTCTCCAGATTCTTAGATACGGCGCTGTTGTTATTTCCCAACTGTCTGTAAGAGTTTAAAGCTGCGATATTGTGTTGAATTCTCATAAATTTACCTCCTTGAATGAAGACGGGGACATCCTTTTCCCCCATGTATCTTTTTTATTTTTTTATTCCAAACTATTCATCCGGGCCCTGGATGATTAGCTGAAAGCGTGCGTATACTCACCATTTCATGCTCTTTTCCCTCAAACGTTTCAGACACTGGGGGATCGGATGACGCTTTTCATAAACTTCTCCTCTTTCGATGGAAATTTCTTTTGGTGCGTCAATGGCAAGCCGTAAATCTCCGTCTACGGAGACCACCTGGATAACAATGTTCTTGTCAATAACAAGATACTGACCTGGATTCCTTCCCAAAGATAACATCTGCTTCACCTCCTTGTTTGCTTGTAAGAATGATAATGATAACCGAATTGGAAAATGTTCCCAGAATGTGTATTACAACAGTAGTTATTTTTTCCTTTAAAGCCAGGAAATTGAGGAAAATAAAAGAAATTTTTTAAGAAGGTCTTATTTAGAAAAGATTTGTGACGATAAATAGACTAGAATGATAAAACAAGGCCAAATAAAGCTGAAACTTGGTTTTGTAAATCTTAATTAAGTTCCTATAATACACATTATGGGAACAAATTAAATAATCCAACAGACTTATATGAAATAATAAGCTTTTTAAATAATAGAAAAGGCCCGTCATCATGATCCGCATTCTGTCATGATGACGGGCCTTTTTTACCAGGTCACTATTTTATCGATGAGGTTCTGCTGTTCCGTTGCCGTTCTTCTTAAATAAATACGTGTTGTTTCAATGCTTTCGTGTCCCATCAGATCGGCCAGAAATGCAATATCATTGTATTTATCCAGAAAATTTTTCGCATATCTGTGGCGAAAAGAATGGGGATAGACCACCTTGGGGTCAATACCATATTTTATCGCATAATTCTTTAGCTGCTGCCTGATTCCCCTGGTACTTATGAGTTTTCCGAAACGGTTCAAAAATAAATAGCCGGAAGAAATGTCTCTTTTTTTCAGCCAGTCAAGCGTTTCTTCTCTTAACTTTTCAGGAATATAGAGGCGGCGGAGCTTGCCTCCTTTTGAATAAAGATCCAAATACCCCATCTGTACATGTTCCACTTTAATCTGAACCAGTTCACTGACTCGTGCTCCCGTAGCAGCCAGATACCACACGATAAAATACCACTCCATATTACCATCTTGTTTCAGCCGCTTTTTTAAATATTTATAATCCGCATTGCTTATTACATTTTCTAAAAAGTTTTTTTGCTGTATCTTAACATTTTTTAACTGCAATCGTTCTTCATCAAGAAAAAGCAGATATTTATTGATCGCCTGAACCCGCAGGTTAACAGTCTTCGGCTTATAGCACTCCATTAAATAGCCTTTAAAAGCCAGTAAATTTTCTTTGCTCATATTATCATAATGAGAAAAATAATTATTTACCGCCCACACATAAGAAAAAATTGTATTTTCAGACAGATTTTCCCTATGAAGATAGTTTTCGAAATCCTTTTGTACTTCCATTCTTACGCCTCCATGCATAAAGTACTGCTAAGCCTCAACAAATCAATATAAACCATTTTTAATTAATATTAAATGGTTTATTTTTATAAATTTTGTAATATTATTGATTTTTAAGTTAACTGTTATTATATTACAACAAAATAATTAAACAAACGAAAATGTTGCGACTTGTATGATTAATGTTGTAAAAAGATTTGTAAAACGGATGAAGGGCATTGCTCCATGACTATAGCTTCCAATCATGCTGCAACGCCCCCATTTAGAATACATTTACTATCTTTCGGTACTTACTTCTGAACGTCCATAAAAGGTGAGCAGGTATAACCCGCAAATTCCTACCAGCGCATACACGATTCTAGAAACCCATGTCATGCTGCCGAAAATAAATGACACCAGATTGAAATTGAAGAAACCTACCAGCCCCCAGTTTACCGCACCGATAATGGCAATTGTAAGAGCTGTGTAGTCCAATGCTTTATTTCCCATGGCACTACCTCCTTTTCTTCCTTTATTATGGAGCTGCCATCTGGTTTTTATACATTATTTTCCCAAATTATCAATTCTTAGTTTTATCTCATCCTCCCGGTCTTTGAATAAAAGCCGTTCATTATATTGATAATACCGTTCACATTCGTATTCTTTTAAGAAATTCACACTGTAATAACTGGTGTTCAGTTCCGTAATGAAAACGGTCATCTCCTGACTGTCACCAAAAGCGGCTTCCATAAAATCAAAGGCATATTCCAGAGCTTTTCCGCCCTCTGACAGAAGTTCTTCATAACGGGCGCTCTCTTTTTCAAACATCTGGCGTATCTGCTCCCAGCCTGTGTTCCGGTCCTGGCTGTCATCCTCACGGAGAGCCTTTTCATATTGAAAAAGCAGTTCTTCCACATCGCGGCTTAGATAATCCTCTCTTTTATTCAAAAGCCCGGATTCCCGTTTCTTTTCCCATTCCTGTTTCCATTGGTCTCTCAAAGCTGCCACCCTTTCATATATTATTCAATAATCTTCTGTGCTACAGGGAAAATTCCCTTTTCCTTACAGGAAAACGCCGGCGGCGGATATCCATAAGAACGCTTAAAAGTTCAGGCCTGTCCGCCACGCCCGCTGTCTCTGCCACCATATCAAACTCCTTTTGGCTGCTGCCATACTGGCTGGCAAGCCAGAGGAAAAGTGCCGGATCGTCTTCTTCAAGTGCTCGTTTCGCAGCCTCTTTCAGATGATCTTTTATATATGCTTCATAAATTTTCTTATCCTGCTCCAGAAGTCCCAGTGGCATAAAAAGCCTGCCCAGGACCAGTGCTGCAACCACCTGCTCCGGTTCCTGCACCTGGATATGGGGAAACAGAGCATCATATTTGTGAAATTGAAAATCTGTCTGGTCAAAACAATACCGGTACATATGGCCGCAGCCATGCATTTCCCGGACAATAATCCGGGCCGGCGTATTTTCCACCGACTCCTCAAACATTTCGGGAAAAACCAGTCTGGTATTTCCTTTGCTGCTGTAATAATTTACATAAAGCTCCTGACGAAGTTCCGACAGCATTTCCTTCATGCAGGAGCGGACTCCATCCACAATATGGAGATCCAGTAACCGGATTCCTGAACAGCCGGTAAAAAGCCCGGAACCAAGATCAGTTACAGAGCTGAAGCTCTCAATATGGGACAGTTCATAACAATTATAGAATGCGTAATTTCCGATTTTTTTAATGGTATCCGGCAAATATAAATCTTTAAGCCGGTCACCGCATACATCCGGCAGCATATCCTTTTGGGGTTTCACAATGGGATTGCCGTCTTCATCACACAGGGGGATCTCATTACCGGCCTTTGCAAGCATCTCTCTCCTGCCATGGCTGTCTGAAAAACCATAGGCGGCCACTTCTGTCACCGGCCGTTTTTTAATACTGCCCGGTATCTTTATAGATCCATTATATCCCCGATACCCAAGAATCCGTATATGCTCATCCGTTATCTGATATAAAAACATTCTGTAATCCTCTCTATAATCATTTAACAAATCAATATAGCAGAAATAGCCAGGAAATGCAACGGTTATTTTGCATTCCCGGCCCTGCCCTGCCTTTATTTGGATATAATCAGCCAACTATTTTCTTAATTTCAAACATCTGCTGCAAAAGCAGCCAGTTGGCCCGGAAAAACTGCATGATCTGCCAGTAACCGGCCCCGGTCAGGCCATATTCCTTTATCAAATCAAACTTGGCCTTATAGCTTCTCACGTCCTCAAACCAGACCTCATGCTGTACCCCAAACTGCCAGTAATTAAAGTATGGCGACATGGCAACTTCATCAAATTGAATCTCAGCCCCCCGGTCAATGGCGATCTGGATCGCTTCCAGGTTGCTGATGGTAGTGGCCCTTGTTACCCCTCTTTCAAAGGGCAGAGGCCAATCGTATCCGTAATTGGGAATTCCCAGGCTGATTTTTTCTGTCGGGATCTCGCTCACACCATAATCCACTACTTTTCTGACCATATTAATGGGGGCTACAGCCATAGGAGGGCCGAAAGTATAGGAGCCTATAGGGTATAGGTAATGTTTTAAACCTTAAACTTATGAAACTCTCGTTAACTTGACTTATTATTTTACTCGTCTTAACGTTTGCTTAGGATAATGTCTCCTCGATCTATCCCCTCATTAATTGTCTGCGTTTTGAATGTCTGATAAGATACAACAGCAGCCAGAGATCGCAATATCAGGAAGAAAATAAGAATTTATCTATGCAAAAAGTATATTAAAATCAAAATTAATTAAGAAATAAATAACGTTAACTTAATTGATTTTATTATCAAATGGTGCTAAACTGAATCTCAACTTCAAGGACCTAGGACTACCAGAAGCCATAGCAAATAAACGTTACCCTAAAGGAGGAGAATAACTATGAAATTAACAACAAAAAAACTCATACTCACAGGTATAGCCTTATTGACAATGGCGTCTATTTCCGCATGCGGAAATAATACTGATTCTGAAACAACCGAAGTACCAAATTCGGAAATTACAACAGAAGCAGCTACAGCAACTACAGAGGCTCAAAAAGAAGTTAAGGAAAATGATACTTTAGAAGAGTCTGAAAAAGAGGAATCAAATGAGGATGATACTATCTTTGAGGAATCTAAGAATGTAGATGATCAGGAAACAGCTGATACTCCATCATCAGAAATAGACCAGCCTTACGGACTTGAAGGCGAGTCCTAAAAAGCTTCTAACTAATTAGTTTCATAAGATTTATCTCTTAATGATTAAAAAAAGAAAAGCAATAAATTGGTTTTGTATTATTATAATTATTAAAAGGCAGGTCCTTAAATTTGGATCTGCCTTTGCTATTTACTTCCCAAACCCTAAAAACATCTAATGCCCTTGCGCACGACGTAAAACAGAACGCCCTTTACTAAAAAGCGTTCTGTTTATTTTATTATACAATCAGATTATTCAGCTTTTTCATCCTGTACGAAATACATCTTAGTACCTTCCATTTCAAAAAGCAACTGAGAATCCTCAATTGGGCATTCAATAGACTGTCCATCAGATTCTATAGTAATAACATTATCTTTTTCTGACCATGTACCTTCCCCATTTTCTTCTCCAAAATTAAGTGTTACTTTTTTAGCATCAAATTTAATGGTAGCGGCATCCATAGCACTTTTTAATGCATCTCCTTCAAGTGTGACTCCCTGAGCTTCAACTGAATTCAGAGTCCAAGTAGTTCCTACGTATTTAGAATCATTTTTAGCTGATCCGCAACCCACTAACATAACTCCAAGAATCATAACAATTGCAAGCAAAAGTGATAGTTTTTTCTTCATAGCATTAACTCCCTTTTTTAAATAGATTTTAATGATTTACTCTAAATCTCCTATATTTGTATCAGAGCAATCCTGGTAAAGTCTATTATATTCAATAGTTTAGATCAATACTTTTGGCGCCAAATGCATATTATAGGTGTAAAGAGTTTAAAAAAATGTTTATAAATATATAATATTATGTTATATTGGTTACATCCATGATATTAAAACAGGAGATTATAATGCAGCTTGTAATTTTAGATTCAGTTACCACGGACAGAAAACGTCTTATCCTATCACTAGAAAGATATTTCCATAAGCGACTAATTGATTTTTCATTACAGGAATATTCTTCCCATAAAGATATGTTTGGATGTGTAAATTTCCAGTGTGAAAAACTTCCATGTTGTTTTATAAATTTATCAGATACTGAGCAAATTGGATTGGATGTTGGTCTTAAGATTCGTAAGATGAATCAAGATAGTATTATTTTCTTTACTTCCCAAAGCTGCCATCATGCTGCAGAGGCATACCGAATGCAGGCGGATGGATATCTGCTAAAACCTATTGTGACAGAAGAACTGGAAGCAGCTCTTGATAAAAGTTTTAAGAATATCAACTTTATATATAAGAAAATTCGTAT
The DNA here is from genome assembly GCA_964402355.1 of uncultured Lacrimispora sp. Classification (GTDB taxonomy): domain Bacteria; phylum Bacillota; class Clostridia; order Lachnospirales; family Lachnospiraceae; genus Lacrimispora. The sequence continues at coordinate 154,560 of CAYOCB010000008.1, read as the reverse complement.
CCGTTCAGAATATATGACTATGAATATACCACTTAAGGATATTATTTATATCGAGGTATTTAATAAAACCTGTGTCATTCACACAGAACAAAAAACGATTAACAGTTCCATTTCATTAAATGAGTTGGAAAAGGAACTAAAAAAAGAAGGATTTCTTCGATGCCATAAAAGTTATCTGGTTAATATGCATTATATTGAAAAATCTAATAATTCCGGTTTTCTTCTGTCAAATAAACATTTCATACCTATATCAAAACGAGAAAGCTTGAAACATCGTGAAACCCATTCAAATTGGTTATGGAAATCTACTACGTAATTATTTAAGACTCACATATAATATAAAAATATATATTGATTAGGGTCTGTCACATTAGTGAACAGCTCCTAATTAGTATATAACACCATGTTTGTCCACTGGCTCCGCCATCAGGCGGTTTCCTCTTTATGTAAATGGGCTGCTCTTAACGCAGGTAAAACGTCCTTTGCAATTTGTTTAAGAATAGCGTCAACTTCTTCAGGTGTTGTATCCTTGCAATAATCGTCATAAAAAATAAAGGTTGTTTCGCCTCTCTTTATTTCTTTTACTGGCTTACCTGCCATATCATCACCCCTTTCTAAGATCTTATGCCGGACAGTTTGTACATCTTTCCATATTGCTTTAATTTTCCAATAGTCCTATACTTTAAGTACTGTAAAATACCGAAAACCAGAAAACGGCTATAAATTCGAAGGCTCAGGTAATTTAAATAAAGAAAGGCTTAAAAAGTTTGCCAGCAAGACTAAAAGCCGCTGGCTTTCTAATATATTAAATGGAGGAAAAAACATGAGAAAGTTAAAAGTATTCATTGCAGCTGCTGTTATATCCCTGGCTATGAGTCTGACAGCCTTTGCAGGAGAATGGAAACAGGACACAACTGGCTGGTGGTATCAAAATGATGATGGTACTTATCCTGCCAGCGGCTTAACAAAGATTGGTTACAACTGGTTTTACTTTGATAGTACTGGTTACATGAAAACAGGCTGGTTACAACTTGGTAATGACTGGTATGGATTTAGTGACAATGGCTACTGTCAAAATCCTTGTGATTATTCTACTGGCGCTCCTATTGGCGGTCCATATAAGGGCTGGCTTGAATATAGCGCAGACTATATGGATACAGCGAACGATCTTGCAAACGGAAGTGTCGTTTATTACAACAACCGTTATTGGTGCGACCCAAATGCTTATCAGGATACGATTGTATATTATCACGATGTTGCCCCTGAGCCAGTAAAAGACAGGTTTGGATTGGCTGATATGCAATAGTGTTTAAAAATGGGTGATACGATGACATCCATAAAAAGAGAGCGTATCACCCTGCAGCCGGAATATGATTACCAGCTTAATACTATGCTTAATGACAATACTGAAAAAGGAGGCACCTATGTCATATCTCATGTATTTACGTAAAAGCCGGGCTGACAAAGAAGCAGAGTCCCGCGGCGAAGGCGAAACATTAGCCCGTCATGAACAAATACTTACAGAACTGGCAATAAAAATGGGGCTTGAAGTAGGTGTCATATACAAAGAGCTGGTATCCGGAGAAACCATTTCCGCACGCCCAAAAATGCAGCAAGTTTTATTAGAAGTCATGCAGGGCATGTGGGAAGGCGTTCTTGTTATGGAGGTAGAACGTCTGGCCAGAGGTGATACAAAGGACCAGGGAACCGTAGCAGAAGCCTTCAAATTCAGCAACACCAAGATCATAACCCCTCTAAAAACCTATGACCCATCCGACGAGTTTGACGAGGAATACTTCGAATTCAACCTCTTCATGTCACGCCGGGAATATAAAACCATCAACCGCAGGATTCAGAGAGGCCGTATTGCTGCCTTTCGTGACGGCTGGTACATTGCAGGAACAGCTCCATATGGATATAAAAAGGTCAAACACAAAGGGGACAGAGGCTACACGTTAGAGATTGTCCCAGAAGAGGCAAAGATCATCGAATATATCTATGACCTTTATACCAAAGGTGAACTTCAGGAAGACGGAAGCTATGCACCGTTCGGTTCCTACCAGATCCGTGACCGTCTGAATGAACTTAACATACCATCCCGAACCGGGGGCGCCTGGTCCGCCTCATCTATCATTGATATTTTAAGCAATCCTGTTTACACCGGCTACCAAAGGTGGCAATGGCGCAAGGTCCAAAAACAGATGATAAACGGAAATATCATTGAGTCCAGGCCAAAGGATCCCGATTGCGAAAAAGTCCGCGGCCGGTTCCATGCAATTATAAACGAAGAGAAATACGAATTAGCCCAGAAGCTTAAAACCGGGAAACCCAACCCTGTCAACGCTGCCAATGTCTTACAAAATCCACTTTCCGGATTAGTATACTGCTCAAAATGCGGTACCATGATGACCAGGCAGCCCAGCAATACAAAAGAACATTATGCGATCCTGCGTTGTCCCAACAGCAAATGTAAAAACATTTCCTCCCCTCTTACACTCATTGAGGAACAGGTCATTGAAGGCTTAAAAGAATGGATTCCTGAATATGAATTAGACTGGCCAGAGGATTCCTTTAAAGATAGTGAAACCTCTTTATCCGTCCTGGAGAATTCCATCCATAACCTTGAAGAAAAGTACAATCAAACCTTAAAACAGCTCAATGCAGCATTTGATTTATTAGAGCAGGGTGTTTACTCCCTTGATCTGTTCCAGGAGCGTCATAAGACCCTGGAAAACCAGGAAGCAGAACTGGTCTCAGAATTAGATCATCTGAAAAAGGAATACGACCGCACATCCGCCAGAGAACAGGCAAAGCGGGATTTCATTCCGGCCATAAAGCACTTAGTTGATGTGTATTGGGAAGTAGATGATATCAGACTCAGAAACTCCATGTTAAGAAACGTTTTAGATCATATTGACTATTTAAAGACGGAAAGAAACAAAAAAGGCGCCGGAAATACAGCGAATTTCACATTAAAGTTTTTCCCAAGGCTCCCGGAAAGCCGCTGAAATACAAGGTTTCTAAGGAATTTATAATTACTTACGACTTATAGGATCATATGTATACCCCCATTCATATGTCATAAGCAGAACCCGGTCTGCTGCTGCCCCTAAAAGATTGTAATCAACCCCTTCATACAGAAGACCGGACTGCTGCGCCGATGTCTTCGGAGCCAGGGCAACGGTAACCTGATAGCCAAACTGACTTAAAATCTGGTTAGCCCGTGTCACAAAGTCTGCATAAGGAAGACGGTCTTCATTCATAATATATTCAAAATCAATATCCAGGCCACCGTATCCTTTTTCCTGCATCTCACGGCCCAGATTCCAGATCAGCCGCTGCTGGACTTCTGTATTATTTACAACAGCGGTAACCAGATTATTATTAAAACGCCCGTCTGGTCCCAAAGGGGTAAGCGTCAAAATGGGGCGGACTCCATAATCATAGGCTCGCTGCACCATCCATTCAGCCGGGGTCATGGGCGGCACCAATTCCCCGTCTTCTGTAAAACCATAAGAAAAAACATAAAGATCTGTCAGGAAGGGAAGCGTATTATCAAGATTATCCGGATTAATAAATGGATAAGCATATCCGAATACATACAATGGCGTCCTGTCTTCTGCAGGGATTCCATCATCAATATAAAGTGCCTGGCCTACTGCCAGGCGGAATGGGTAACCAATCTGATTGTCAAATAACAAAGTTTCTACCGGAATTCCCTGGGACTGGGCAATCGAGTCTACACTATCCCCCTGTTTTACAACATAAATTTTCATAACAGCATCCTAATACCAGAATTGGTAAAACATATGATGAAATAGTACAAAAAATGATTGAAGCGGACATCTTTTCCATTTCTTCAGAAAAAAGTAATATGATTTTTTTCTTCCTTCGTTGTATAATATGGAAAAAGGAGGTTTTCTTATGCAGAATATCTTAGTATGTGATGATGACAAACAAATTGTAGAAGCTATTGATATATATTTGACCGGTGAAGGATTTCACGTAATAAAGGCCTATGACGGTTCTGAGGCCCTGGAGCTTTTAGAAGAAAATGAAGTGGATTTAATGATTCTGGATGTGATGATGCCGGGATTGGACGGGATCCGCACTACTTTAAAGGTCCGGGAGACAAGCAGCATTCCAATTATTATCCTTTCTGCCAAATCCGAGGATACCGATAAGATCCTGGGCTTAAATATTGGAGCAGATGATTATATTACCAAGCCTTTTAATCCACTTGAGCTGGTAGCCCGGGTGAAATCCCAGATGCGCCGCTATACTCAGCTTGGTAATATGAATCAGCAGCCTTCCGGGCAGGTTTACAAATGCGGAGGACTGGCTATTAATGATGATAATAAGGAAGTTACCGTAGATGATGATCTGATCAAGCTGACCCCCATTGAGTACAATATCCTTCTACTTCTGGTAAAGAATGCAGGAAAGGTTTTTTCTATTGATGAGATTTACGAACAGATCTGGAATGAAGAGGCAATCGGAGCCGATAACACTGTGGCCGTGCATATCCGGCATATCCGGGAAAAAATTGAAATCAATCCCAGAGAACCCCGTTATCTGAAAGTCGTCTGGGGCGTGGGCTATAAGATCGAAAAACAATAGGAGCGCTTATGAAGAAGAAAAAGGAATATGCGTTTTTCATGCATGTGCTCTTCTCCCTTTTTGTTGTCATCGGTGTTACTATCATGTACAACAACGCCCACTACGGAGAGGGCATCGGCTGGATCACCAATGAGACCTATGAAGACACTCCGGAATTTACCCGTCAGTTCAAATCCGATATTGATGATATCTTTAACTATGTAAGATATAAAGAAGTTTTTGAAACCGACGGAAGGCTGGATTACTCCAAACCTATCGTCCGGGTTACAGATGGGCCGGGAACAACAACGGAATATACGGTTGATGAGATGATCCGCCGGGCCAAATCCCTTGGCTATTATCTGAATGAACAGTTTAAGGTAAGCGGCGGTCATCCAGCTGAAGGTGACGAAGATCAGGATGTACGGGTGGATTACCGGGCTTATGAACCGGATTTTCAGGCAGCAGAGCCGGGAGATTCAATTCTGACTCTGGACCAGCTGTCCTATGAAGTACTTACCCACCTGGGCAATTATTATTCTTTTTATTACCGCTTTATCCAGAGTCCGAGCAACTTAAAATTTGAAATACTTTATCAGAATTCAGATGAAGATTTTAAGCTTTACAGCAATGTCTCCGGAAAAACCATCAGTGATTTTAAGGATATGGGAAAATACCTTTACGTAACCGGTGAAGCACTCTATGTGGATTCTAATCTGAATACAGTCCCAAAGGATATATCCTCCCAGCTGGAAAAGATGAATCCCTACAACAATGGAAATTATCATATGGCGGTAGCGGTGAATACAACCTATCCCTATAATGACGCCTATGCTCAGGCTTCGGTTTCCTATGGCCTTATGCGCCTGACATTTATCATCGGAATGATAAGCCTGGCCATCGGGATTCTTGGATGTGCTGTAACCCTGTATCTTATGGTTACCCTTACCGGACAGCCGGACAGAGCAGACGGCTCCATCTTGCAGGGTCGGATAGACAGCCTGCCGGCAGAAAGCTGTCTGATTTTATTATCCGCCGCCGGCGGCTGTGCTCTGCTTCTTTCCAATCAGCTTTCTGGTAAAATCCTTCATCTTTTTCTAGCAGAAGAACAATGGTATTACGGGGAACTGGTCCTTCATATTCTGATTTATTACGGGACCGGGCTGGCCGCTGCCTTAAGCCTTTTAAAACGGTACAAAATGGGGACACTCTGGTCCGGCAGCCTGACAAGCAGGGGGCTTCAAAACATTTCTCTTTATTTTAAGGATCACCGTTTCACCACAAGAATCATGATTTCGTATATCCTGTTTCTTCTTTTTAACGGAATCATGTTAATGGCCTTTGCGTTCCTTTTATTTACTTATAACACCTTAGAGTCTCGAATTTTTATGGCCGTGCTTGCAGCAGTATTGCTCTGTCTGGATCTCTGGATCTTTCATCAGATGTATAAAAACGCCTGGGAGACCGATCAGATCAACCAGGCCCTTCAAAATATTTCCCAGGGTGATACAGCCTATAAGATCAATACTAAAAGATTTATCGGAAAAGAAAGGCAGCTGGCAGAAAAAATCAACCACATCAGTACCGGGCTGGAAACCGCACTTCAGGAAAAGGTCCGCAGCGAGCGTTTAAAGGCTGATTTGATTACCAATGTATCCCATGATATTAAAACGCCTCTTACTTCTATTATCAATTACGTTGACCTGATAAAAAGGGAACGTATTCAGGACCCAAAGATCCAGGGATACTTAGAGGTACTGGAACAGAAATCCCAGCGCTTAAAAACATTGACGGAAGATCTTGTAGAGGCATCCAAAGCCAGCTCCGGAAACTTAAAGCTGGAAATCGCAAGCATTGACTTTGTAGAGCTAATCTGGCAGACGAATGGAGAGTTTGAAGAAAAGTTCTCAGTCCGCCATCTGGAACTGGTATCCACGCATCCTGCGGAACCAATATTGATTGAAGCAGATGGCAGATATTTATGGAGAGTTCTTGAGAACCTGTATAACAATGCCTTCAAATACGCCATGGAGCACAGCCGGGTATATGTAGACATTGCAAAGGAAGGAGACATGGCTGTTTTTACCATGAAGAATATTTCTGAAAACCCATTAAATATAAGGGCGGACGAACTGACAGAACGTTTCGTCCGAGGAGATGTTGCCCGGACCACCGAAGGAAGCGGCCTGGGGATTTCCATCGCCAAAAGCCTGACCGAGCTTCAGGGCGGGGAATTCAAGCTTTATATTGACGGAGATTTATTTAAGGCCGGAGTGGCATTTCCTATTAAGAAATGAGCTGCACTGTTTCCAAAGACCGCCATATCCGCAACCACCAGAAGACAGATACGGGTTGTGGATATGACGGTCTTTATATTTCTTGTCTTTTTCGGTTTCCTATCCAAATATCCGCCAGCCGCAGATAAAATTATTCCTCCACCAGGAGCTTAAAGAACGTTCTACCACCTGGCCGTTGCTGGAAGATGCATCAATCACGCTTCCGCCTCCGGCTACGATTCCCACATGGCCGCTTACTACAATGATATCTCCTGCCTGCAGGCTCCCAAAGCTGGTTATCTTCGTATATTTTCCTACATTACTCCAACCGGAAGAGGTTATATAACTCTGTCTGACTCCAGCCTGATTCAAACACCAGTACACAAAGCCGGAACAGTCAAAGGAATCAGGTCCTTTGGATCCCCAAACATAAGGGCGTCCTAATTTGGAACTGGCAATAGAAAGCAGACCGCTTACTCCGGAACCGCCCTTTACGGTCCCTCCTTTCGATGAGCCGCCTGAGGAACCGGAAGAACCTGCTGATTTAACACTGCTTCCCGTAAGCTTATTCATGGTTTGCAGCCCTACAGTACCATCTGAAGTCAGTCCATTATTGCTTTGGAACGCCTTTACCGCTTTCTCCGTTACTTCACCGTAGTAGCCGGTCACATTAGAAGAAGACAGATATCCATATTTATTTAACAGCTGCTGAATACGGATTACGGAGTCCCCCTGTTCACCAAGTACCATACCATTGGGCTGCGCATCGGCACTGGTTAATGCCAGCCGGGTAGAAGGCCCTAAATACCCGTCTACCACCAGGTCATTCCTGGATTGGAACTGCTTGACTGCAGCTACCGTATCATTGCCGTAAGCTCCATCAGGAGTTGTCGTTAAGTATCCCAGTTCCTTAAGACGCTGCTGGCAGGATAACACTACATCACTTTTTTCCCCATAGGATAAAAAATTTGGCTTGATATCATCGCTGTACAGCAGGTTAATGGTCTGGCGGCCAACCTTTCCATCCACGCTTAAACCGTTGATTTCCTGAAGCTTCAAAACAGCTGCTTCCGTTTCATCCCCAAAGCTGCCTGTCACAAGATCTGCACTTGCCAGATAACCTAATTCATAGAGACGGCTCTGGATTCTTAAAATATCGTCTCCTTCCACGCCTTTAGAGACTGCATAATATTTTGCAAACGGCGACATAATACTATTCAGCGTCTCCGGTCCCACGATCCCATCCTGAGTCAGGCCATTCTGACGCTGGAACGTTTTTACTGCAGCCTCTGTCACATTTCCAAAGTACTGGGTCGGCTCATCATTATCCATAAAGCCCAGTTTCATCAATCTCTCCTGCAGACTGGCTACAACCGGATGCTCCACTCCATTCCTTAAATAATCAGGAATCGGATTTTCCTTCAGTTCCGGAACATTTGACAGCCTGGGCATCAGGTCTCCGCCCGGAGTGAGAACATTAATCGTCTGGGGGGCCTTTTTTTCTTCCGTTACCATGGCAGCGGAGTGCGTGGCAGCCTCTCCAGCGGCCGGAACTGTACCGGACTTCCCGCAGCCGTTTATAAGGGAGGCAGCCGCCGCAGCCATTAACAGGGAATATGTGGAACGTCTTTTCCATATTATATTTATATTCATAAATCAAATTCCTTTCCATATGTAAAATCAGGTCTATTTTAGCATAAAACGGTCGAAAATGGAAAGGGAATTTATCTCATTGCACATTAGCATGGGATGTGTTATAGTAAAAGAAAGCAAAAAATAGTTAGGCAAAACTAACTATCAACAAAAAGGAGGGCATCTTATGACACCAATATTATGGGCTGCCGGCGGAACCTGCTTTACGTTTCTCATGACTACCCTGGGTGCTTCGGTAGTTTTTTTCTTCCGTAAGGAGGTAAATCAGGCCGTCCAGAGAATTTTTCTCGGCTTTGCCGCAGGAGTCATGGTATCTGCATCCGTCTGGTCACTTCTCATCCCGGCTATTGAAGAAACCGAGGCAAACGGCGGTATCGGCTGGATTCCTGCTGCCGGAGGTTTTCTATTTGGCGTGCTTTTTCTGATACTTCTGGATACATATTTGCCGCACCTTCATCCGGATGTGAGCGATCCCGGCAAGAATAAGGCAGAGGGAATTTCTTCATCCTGGAAACGCACCACCCTGTTAGTCATGGCGGTCACACTTCACAATATACCGGAAGGCATGGCGGTGGGGCTAGCCTTTGCGCTGGCCGCCCAGCATGGAGGCGATCCTGCCCTTTATACCGCAGCCGTGGCTCTGGCTTTGGGAATCGGTATCCAGAATTTCCCTGAGGGCGCCGCAATTTCCCTGCCTCTGCGACAGGAAGGACTGCCTGCTGGGAAAGCATTTTTCTTCGGCAGCATGTCCGGTATCGTAGAACCGGTTTTCGGCATTCTCACTGTAATAATAGCAGGAGGCATTGCACCGCTCATGCCCTGGCTTTTGTCTTTTGCAGCCGGAGCCATGATGTACGTGGTCGTAGAAGAACTGATTCCGGAAGCCCATTTGGGAGAACACTCCAACACTGGGACACTGGGAGTGATGACGGGATTTCTGATTATGATGATTTTAGATGTAGCATTGGGATAAACAGGAGGAATTAATACTATGAAAAAATTAAATGGTCAAAACTATCAGGAAGCGATGGAATATATTTTAAAAGAACCGGAATTCAATCTCTTCATAATCGGAGACCTGGAGAATTACGGGCTGGATGGACCAGATGTATCCGCCTATACCTCTGATTCCTGGAATGGGGGAGAGTTTCCCTTCTTCCTATTAGATTATCGGAATAATTATGTGTTTTACAGTCATGATCCTGAATTTCCGGCAGAAGAAGCGGCGGAATTCCTCTCCACACATCCCATGAAGAATTTAAGCGGGAAACGGGACCTGATCGAACGGCTCCTATTATTCTTAAAGAACCTTGAAATCATTCCCACCTACATGGCAAGACTGGATTCTATATCCTGCGGAATTCAGCCCGATTACAATACCCGGCGGCTTACGGAGACAGACATACCAGCTATTTACGGCCTCCTCTGCCAGCTCGATGAATTTTATACCATAAGGAGCAAGACTCCGGAAGAAAATCAGGCAGATATCCGCTCCTCCATTACACACGGAGGACGTATGTACGGCATTTATGAAAATAGCAGCCTTATATCTGTTGCCGGCACCACAGCCGAAAATTCTATGTCTGCCATGGTAGTCAGCGTAGGAACCCTGCCTGCTTATCGAAAAAAAGGGTATGCCTCCGCTCTTGTATCCCATCTTTGTTCGGATTGCCTGAAAGATGGCATGAAATTCATCTGTCTGTTTTACGATAATCCTGAGGCCGGCAGGATCTACCGGAAGCTGGGCTTTTCTGAACTTGGACAATACGCCATGGTTCGAAGCCGGCAGGGTAATTCCTGATACAAAAAGGCCCCCTGAATGGGGCCTTTTTTTGTGATCTTATTTCCTGTCATATCTCATATTTATGCTTCGTACGAAGTCTCGCCAGCGATCTGGCTAAAGATGCCTCAAAATGAGAATGCTCCTGAATGCTCTTACTCTGCCTTAACTGCTCTTCAGCCCTTTCCCTGGCTTCCTCGGCGCGGCGTTCATCAATATCCGCCGGATGCTCCGCAGTATCAACCAGAAGTGTTACACGGTTATTGATGATCTGGACAAATCCATTTCCCACCACGCCGTGAATCCACTGGCCGCTTTCATCCATCAGCTGCATCTCCCCAATGGTCACGGCAATTACCATATCCTCATGATGGGGAAGAACTTCCTTTTGTCCATCTTCAAGGGGAATGATAAGTTTCTGGCACTGGCCTTTGTAAAACACCTTATCACTGGCAAGAATCTGAAGGAAAAATGTATTTGTACTCACTGGACAGCACCTCCAAGCTAAGCCTCTAATGTTTTGGCCTTTTCAATGACCTCGTCAATGGTTCCTACATTAAAGAACGCCGCCTCCGGATACTGATCCATCTCCCCATTCACAATCGCCTTAAATCCGCGGACCGTTTCCTTAAGCGGAACGTATTTTCCCGGAGTTCCTGTAAAGTTCTCCGCTACGGAGAAAGGCTGGGATAAGAATTTTTGAATCTTTCTGGCACGGTAAACGGTAGTCTTATCGTCATCGCCCAGCTCTTCCATACCCAGAATCGCAATAATATCCTGAAGCTCCTTATATTTCTGAAGGATCTCCTGTACCTTCCTGGCCACGTCATAATGCTCTTCTCCCACTACATCCGGCTCTAAGATACGGGAATTGGATTCAAGGGGATCAACCGCCGGGTAAATTCCCTGTTCCACGATCTTTCTGGATAGAACCGTAGTGGCATCCAGATGGGCAAAGGTAGTGGCCGGCGCTGGGTCTGTCAGGTCATCGGCAGGTACATATACCGCCTGTACGGAGGTAACCGAACCATTCCTGGTAGAAGTAATCCTCTCCTGAAGCTCCCCCATTTCCGTAGCCAGGGTAGGCTGGTAGCCAACTGCGGACGGCATACGTCCGAGAAGTGCGGAAACCTCGGAGCCTGCCTGGGTGAAACGGAAGATATTATCAATAAATAAAAGTACGTTCTTATGCTCTTCATCACGAAAATATTCCGCCATGGTAAGACCTGTCTCAGCAACACGCATACGTGCTCCCGGCGGTTCATTCATCTGTCCGAATACCAGAGCTGTTTTTTCGATTACACCGGATTCTCCCATTTCAGTCCAAAGATCGTTTCCTTCACGGGAACGCTCTCCGACACCGGTAAAGATGGAATATCCGCCGTGTTCCGTGGCGATATTATGAATGAGTTCCTGAATCAATACCGTCTTACCGACACCGGCACCTCCGAACAAACCGACTTTGCCGCCTTTCGCATAAGGAGCCAGAAGGTCTATTACCTTAATTCCTGTTTCCAATATTTCAGCAACCGGACTCTGCTCCTCAAAAGCAGGCGGATCTCTGTGAATGACCCACTTAGGACCGTCCAATAATTCTTTTCCGTCATCAATGGTATCGCCAAGAACATTAAAAAGGCGTCCCAAGGTCTGTTCGCCAACGGGAACCATGATGCCTTCTCCGTTAGCCGTTACTTCCATATCCTTGCACAGCCCTTCACTGGAAGCCAGCATAATGCAGCGGACTGTGTTATTCCCCATATGCTGGGCAACCTCCATTACGCAGCGCTTCCCATTATCAGCCACCTCAAGGGCGTCTTTGATGCAGGGAAGTTCACTGCCCTCTAAAAACTCAACATCTACTACAGGTCCCAGGACCTGTACGATCTTTCCTTTATTCATAATCTGTTTCTCACAGTCGTGAGGACTCCTCCTCTCTTAATTAATCGGGAACTTGATGAAATCACGATTTCTTCCTTTTTTTCTTCTGAGCCTTTGCTCCGCTGATTACCTCGGTTATTTCCTGAGTGATTGCCGCCTGGCGGACCCGGTTATAAGTAATGGCCAATTCGCTCAGCATATCCTGGGCACTGTTAGTAGCAGCCTGCATTGCCATCATTCTGGAATTCTGTTCACTGGAATATGATTCCACAAGACCTCCATAGATAAATCCTGCTATATAATTGGGAACGATCGCATCAATAACCGCCTTCGGCGACGGCTTCATGGTAATTTCCTCCAAATGAACGTTAATAGGCATATTCTGGTCAAAATGTGACTTTGGAATGGGAAGAAGCTGCTGAATTTCTGCTTCCATTTTCATTGCATTGACCATTCTGGTGTATATCATATATACCTCGTCAAGTTTTCCGGACAGAAAATAATCTACGATCTTTTCCTCAATGATTCTGGCCCTGCTCATATTAGGTCTCTGTACGGTATACCGGAAATCCTGCTCAACCGTTATCCCTTTTTTCATAAAGTACTGCTGCCCTAAATTTCCTACCACGAATAGCATTGAACTTCCGCCCCTGTCGATCTGCTCCTGAGCAAGCTTAAAAACATTATGATTATAAGCACCGGCAAGTCCCTTATCAGCCGTCACTACGATATATCCGATTTTACGGTCCTCTTTTTTTATCTCAGGCCTGGTATCCAGATAGGGGTCGTCAATATCGGGCGTATGCCTGATGATTCTGGCAATGGTCCTCTGAAGTGCATAAAAATAAGGCTCCGTATCAGTAAGGGCTTTCCTTGCCCGTTTAAGCTTTGACGAGGATATGGTATACATCGCATTGGTTATCTTCATGGTACTTTTAATGCTGTTCATCCTGCTTTGTATCTCTCTCGCATTTGCCATATCTTACACCCGCTTCTGTTTATATTCAGCTGCTGCATCAAGTATCTTCTGCTTCAGCTCGTCGGACAGCACCTTGCTTTCCTCAATTTCCGTACATATCTCCGGATGGGCTGCTTCAAAGAAATCCAGCATGCCTCTCTGGAACTCTTTGACCTTAGGAATCTCTACATCCAAAAGCATCCGGTTATTGGCAACTGTCAGGCTGATAACCTTCTCATGAAGGCTTAAAGGATGACACAACGGCTGTTTTAACAGCTCAGTCAGTCCTCTTCCATACTGTATCTGTTCCTTGGTAGCCGCATCCAGATCCGAGCTGAACTGGGTAAATACCTCCATCTCCCGGCACTGTGCCAGGTCGATACGGATGCTTCCCGCTGCCTTTTTCATGGCTTTTGTCTGGGCCGCACCGCCAACACGGGATACCGAAAGACCTACATTAACAGCAGGTCTCATACCTGCGAAAAATAAATCGCTTTCCAGGAATATCTGGCCATCTGTAATGGAAATGACATTGGTAGGGATATAAGCAGAGACATCTCCGGCCTGTGTTTCTATAATGGGCAGTGCGGTAATGGAACCGCCGCCTAAATCTTCACGCAGCCGGCTGGAACGCTCAAGAAGCCTGGAATGGAGATAGAATACGTCACCCGGGTAAGCTTCACGTCCCGGAGAACGCTCTAAAAGCAGGGACAGGGCACGGTAGGCCACTGCATGTTTTGATAAATCGTCGTATACAATCAGTACATCTTTTCCCTTATGCATGAAATATTCTGCCAGCGAAGTTCCTGAATAAGGTGCGATATACTGCAAAGGAGCCGGTTCACTGGCCGTAGAGGATACTACGATCGTATAATCCATAGCTCCGTAATGAGTTAATGTATTTACCAGTTTAGCAACCGTTGAAGCCTTCTGTCCAATGGCCACGTAAACGCACACCACATCTTTTCCTTTCTGGTTTAAGATGGTGTCAATGGCAATGGCCGTCTTTCCGGTCTGGCGGTCTCCGATGATCAGCTCCCTCTGCCCCCGTCCAATGGGGAACATGGAGTCAATGGCAAGAATACCGGTTTCCATAGGAACCGTTACGCTTTTTCGGTCTATAATTCCGGGAGCGTCACTCTCAATGGGACGGTAATCCTCAGAAGCAATCTCACCTTTTCCATCAATCGGTGCTCCCAGGGCATTCACTACTCTGCCGACAAATGCGTCTCCTACCGGTACACCGGCACGTTTTTTCGTTCTTGTAACTTTACATCCTTCTTTCACTTCCCGTTCCGAACCGAAAAGGATGCAGCCGATATCTTCCCTTCTGATATCCTGTACCATTCCTTTTATTCCATTATCAAAAATAACGATTTCGCCGTACATTGCATGATCTATTCCGTAAACGGTAGCAATGCCGTCGCCTACGCTTATGACAGTTCCCACTTCCTGGTCCCTGGCATGTATGTCATAATCCTCAATTTCACTTCTCAATATCGATATAATTTCATCTGAATTGATGGAAGCCACGTTTTTCACCTCCGCATTATTTTTTGTTCTAATTGTCTCAGACGTCCTTTCAAACTCCAGTCAGTCTCCACATCTCCTACGCGGATGATGAATCCACCGATTAACCCGGGATCTTCTACCATACGGAGCTTTACATCCCTTTTCTGGTAATTTCTGCACAGCATCTTCTTAATTTCCTGAAGCTGTTCTTCACCCGGATCTGTCACATAGTATAAGGAGGCTTCCAGAATTCCTTCCTTCTTACAGACATAGGAACGCCATGCCTTAAAAATATCTTCCGCAAGCTCCATATCCCGCCGGTCTACCAGAACTTTTAAAAAGTTCCTTATCGACTCAGAAAATATCCGGTCGATGATTCGATGCTTGCTGCTTTTTGCTACCACAGGGCTTTCAAGAACATGTTTAAGCTCCGGCACTGATTTAAGCGCCAGAGCTGCTTCCTCTATAGCCGACTCCGGAATGGAGAGTTCGTACAGCACCTGCCCGTAATTAATTGCTGCCTGCATCATGAGAATCACCTGCTTCTGCTATAAATGAATCGTAAAGTGCCTGATTTGCCTTGGCACTCACTTCCTGGTTAACAACTTTTGCTGCTGCCGCAATGACTAAGCCCGCAATCTGCGCCTTAGCCTCACGCATAGCTTTTTCCTGATCGGCTTCCGCCTTTTTCTGTGCTTCACTGATTACCCGTGCCGCATTATCTTCCGCATCCTTCATGATCCGGTCATACTGGGCCTTTGCCTGGATTCTCGCTTCTTCAATAAGCCTTGATCCCTCTTCTGAGGATGCTGCCAGCTTTTCTTCATACTGGTTTTTAAGTACTGCCGCCTGCCCCTCGGAATCCCTGGCATTTGAAATGCTCTGCTCAATCATCACCTTCCGGCTATGCATTATATTCATAACCGGCTTAAGCAGGAAATGTTTAAGCAGAAGATACAGGACTATGAGATTCACCATATTCCAAACAAGGTTCATATCCAGTCTAAGCATCTGTACCGCCTGCCTTTCTATCTAATTTTTCCATGTAATTCCTGACAGTAAACACTATTTAAGGAATAAGATAATAAGAATGGCGATAACAAAACCGTATATAGCTGTTGCCTCTGCAAGTGCGCAGCCTAATAACAGGGACTTACTGATCTTACCTTCTGCCTCCGGCTGTCTGGCGATGGCATCTGTTGCCTTAGAAGTTGCTATACCGATTCCTACTCCTGCTCCTATACCTGTAAGTACTGCGATTCCCGCTCCAATTGCTGCAAACATAATAATCTCTCCTTTTATTTTTAATCGTTTACTCAACTGCTTCCTTGATGAAAAGTGCAGTTAAAAACACAAATACATACGCCTGGATCAATCCGTCAAAAATATCAAAATAACAGGTAAACGGAATTGGTACGATTGGCGCAACAAGCTGCTTGATCAGCTCCATAACTACGAATGACCCCAGAACATTACCAAACAACCGCATACATAAAGAAAGCGGTCTGATAAATAATTCCAGTATATTCATTGGGGCAATAAGGGGCATAGGCTCTGCAAAGCTCCTAAAAAATCCCTTTAACCCTTTTCTTTGAAAACCTGAATATTCAATCAGCAGGATGCTCATAAGAGCAAGCGCCGCAGTGGAATTTAAATCCTTGGTAGGCGGCTTGAAGCCGATCATACCGATCAGATTAGCCACACATAGATAAATAGCCACAGACATCAGATAAGGTATATAACGTTTTCCTTCCTCTCCGATCAGGTCTTCAAAGAAATTGTAAATTCCGCCGATTGTCATTTCAAGCGCCAGCTGCTTCTTTCCAGGATTCTCTACCTTTAGATTTCTCACCAGAATGATGGAAAGGAGAGTCAGTGCAGCCATGATAATCCATGTCACCACTACGGATTCAGCGATAGGAATTCCGCCGAATATCGGAATGGTAAATACCGTTTCGCAGTTCAGTTCTTCCAATAACTTCTCTGCTAAGTCCTCCGTAATGCTCACTTCCTTTCATAGAGACAGTCTTTCTCTTTATAATAACCACCTAATGTAGATTGTACTCCTAATAATGCAATGTTACACTAGATATACCGTGTATCATACTTTCATCTGCAAAAATTGTCAACTTTTTGTCCAATTTATGACATTATGCTAAGGAACTTAATTGTTTGAACATTTGGAACAATTTTTTGAGTCTGAATTCTAAAATTATTATTAATTTTTTAACCCTGATTGTAAAGAAATTGTAAAGCACTTCCTATTTGACGATTTTTTCTGGGTTATATGTAGAAATTTTTCATAATAATTTGTGAAAATTGACGGGGTTTTTTTTAGGTTTTTTCAATACACCGTCATTAGTACCTAACACAATTCTAAATATAACGGATTTGATGGGAAAAAAAGATATCACCTTATATGTTTTCTCATCCCTCATCATCAAAACTTACAAATGCTCCGCCTTATTTTTTTCTTGTTTTCAACGGATTTCTTCCTATTAATATAGACTTTATTTATGGAATAATATGGCATCCTGTTCTCATACTCCACAAGAATCACAGACTGATACCAAAGCATTACCAAATCTTTACAGTAATACACTTGCGCACTTTTGTTCAATCCAATAACATTATATTTGAAAAGGTTAATGGGTAAGGAGCATTGCTATGGATGGCGATTATGAATTATTAGAGAAAATTTTAGAAGGTAAGTATATCAAGCCGGTGTATCAGCCAATTGTATCATTTACTGACGGCAAGATTTATGGTTATGAAGCCCTCAGCAGAATATCGGATATTGAGCCGGAGATAAATATTGAGCAGTTGTTTAAAATTGCCGATAAAATAAATAAATCATGGGAACTGGAAACTCTATGCAGGATAAAAGCCCTGGAAAATTCCATATATTTAGACGCAGGAAAAAAGCTCTTTCTTAATGTAAGTTCCAATATTATCCATGATAAAGAATTTAAAAAAGGGTTTACAAAAAGCCGGTTAAACGAATACGGACTGGATACCAATAATATCATATTCGAAATAACGGAACGGGTGGCTGTTATTGACAGCAATGCTTTTTTAGGCTCCATTGATCATTACAAAAGCCAGAATTACGGGATAGCAGTCGATGATGTAGGGGCTGGTTATTCAGGATTGAATATCATTGCAAGTATCCGGCCCAATCTCATAAAGCTTGATATGACACTTGTCAGAGACATCGACAAGGATGAGACAAAGCAGCTGCTGTGTACGGCAATGGCCGGCTTTTGCAGAAACGCCGGCATTCTGCTCATTGCCGAGGGAATTGAAACAGAAGAAGAGCTGAAGACCCTTATAAGTTTAAATGTAAACCTTGGACAAGGATATTTCCTCGGCATTCCTCAGGAATCATTCAGTGATCTCTCCCCTGAGAAAACCGAAATGATAGCAAAGTTCCATACCAGAAATAATATCCGAACCTACAGAAGCTCGATTTACCCCATTATCGGCTGCTTATCCAGACCCGGATATACTTTCTCTCCCAATGCAAAGGCAGAAAATATTTATGAAACACTCAGGCTCAATCCTAATATTACGGAATTTACTTTAGTAGAAGAGGATATATCCGTAGGATTTATGACAAGAACAGCTCTGAACGAGATCTTTGGAGGCAGGTACGGATTCAGCCTGAATTCAAAAAAGAATATTTCGCAGCTTATAAAAACCGATTTTTTAAGAGTTAATTATTACATGCCGGCAGACCAGGTATCAAGGCTTGCCATGCAAAGACCTTATGAGCAGCTTTATAGTCCCATAGTAGTAGAGAAAGAGGACAAGTACTGGGGAATTGTAACAATCAAGGACCTGCTTGATGCCTGTACCAAAGCTGAAGTGGACACTGCCATGCATTCCAATCCCTTAACCGGGCTTCCGGGGAATCTATTAATTGAAAAAGAAATACTAAGCCGTGTTCTCGGAGATGATCCCTATTGCATTACATATTATGATATTGACAACTTTAAGGCATACAATGACGCCTATGGCTTTCAAAACGGAGATATAATGCTGGTACTTGTTGCAGAAATTCTGAAAGAAAGTGCTGTTAAAAATGAGTTTATAGGACATATCGGCGGTGATGATTTTATTGTAATCTGTGATTATCAGGAAGGGGAATATTACTGTAAAACAGTAATCGATAAGTTTTCATTGAAAGTCACCTCTTTATACCGTGAAGAGGATGTAAAAAACGGGTATATCATATCCAAAAACAGACATGGTGTTACAGAAAATTTTCCCATCGCAAGTTTATCTGTTGCCGGTATATCTAATAAAGAGATCACTTATAAAAGCATTGATGCTTTTTCTAAAGACATTGCTCAGCTAAAAAAAAAGTGCAAACGGAATTTGGGTAATTATTATGAGATTTTATGACCTTTCCCCAGGATTATCTGGAATAGAGGAGGTTTGGAAATTTAATATTGATAGTTAGTAAGTTGAGTGTTATGAGTAATTTCTCGTTTAAGAGAAGTAATTTTTGAAGAATTTGCTGCATCAAATTGGACTTATATTTACTTATATGTAGGCGTTCGACCAGCAGTCTGACTGGGATTATATTAAGCATGTCCATACGAAACTGAATTTTACTATGTTAAACTTGTTGCTTCAAGAGAAATACATTCGGAAAGAAATGTTACCGAAAATAGATTATGTAAAAATGGTAAATGCTGATATAAAGAAAAATGCCCCAAATGTAAATTTGGGGACATTTTTCAAACTAAGAAGTTTAAGCTGTTAACAATACTTCGCTAACAGCTAACTGTTATTTCCGCATTGCTATCCATAGCTTGACACCTCCGTTTATAATGATGTGTTATTGAACACATGATTATTATGGGCATATTCTAAAGAAATATTATGGAAATATATAGAAAGTTATGTTTTTTATACAGAATGGGCTTCTTCTTTTGCTATAAACCAGGACTTGTGTCAAAAAAATTTTTATTGAATATTATTATATTGTAAACAAATATTTGGGGGGTACAGCATTGTTATGAAAATTAAGGAAAAAGCATTAGAAGAATTGAAAGAAGAACTCTTAAATTCTATGGAAGGAAAAACAGATAACGAAAAAAGGGATATGCTAAAAGAAATATACAAAATTGATTGGGACATGCCTAAATTTGGTGATAATTCTCGCAGACCATGTAAAATTTGGTATGCTAAAGTTTTCACTTATTGCAGCTCCAGCGAGTTAGAAATAAAATTAAATTTTTTCTTGTTCTTAGTTAATTTTTTTGGAAATCTTTGGGGTTTTTGTTTCGATGAAGAGAATACCGTTTTTTTAGGCTGTATATGCCCTTGTGGCCTTAAACAAATAATTCTTTATTATTCAATAGTATATAGGGATTAATTACCGCCTATTGGTGGTGCTTGAGATTTCCCCTGTTTTTTGCCTCAGAGGGGGGACCTCGTAATGACCTTGACTGTAAAGTCGCATTTAAAAGACCCAGGCTTCCAGCCAAGGATTCCCGACTTTTTCTGTGTGCTTGGGTTTTGCAAATTTTTACAGGACGTATGCTAATGAAAATTCAATAAAACATGAAACTACTGAAAAAACATTAGAATTTGAAAAAGATATGACAGGCTATCGTTCTATTCGATTACCATAATATGAAGGTAAAGTTAATAAATGGAAACATGTATATTGATAGTTTTGATGGAATGATTGATGCAGAGACGATATCATCAAATTGTACAATAACCAGCGGGGATTTTAAAAGTCAATCAGATATTAGAAATTTCACGGCCTACCCTTACACAAAGGAAAAGCACCGTCCCCAACGCTCTCAGTCGCCAAAAACAGTACTTTTTTACTGCGCCTTCAGGGACTCAAACCCTGGACAAATAGATTAAGAGTCATAAATTCAAGGAATACAATAGTTGACACTTTCGTTTTTTTAGTGTAATATAAATATATCCAAGAAGTTAAATATGTTCCATTTGATACAAGCGAACCCCCAGAGAGTGCGAATCTCTGGGGGTTCATTTTTGGCTAGCTGTTTTTATGTTTTCGGTCTAACCATTTGCATATGTAGTGTCCAGCTACTATTGCCATGACCGAAACTAAGAAGTTAAATATGCTGTCCATTTGACACCCCCTTCCCGCTGTTGCAGTCTGGGAAAAACAGCACTTTACATTATATTTCTTTTTTCGTGTTTCGTCTACAAATCTTATATTTCTACCCAGTTGATGGGCGTTTTAGAAAAAATAATCGATTCTACTTATCATAATACAATGAACACTATGACAGCTGTTCCGCAAGATGTTGATTTTAGTAAATCAAATAATTGTTTTTTTATACAATATAATAACTATATAGGTGAACTAGAAAAAATCAAGAATCAAGAATATTCTTAATGTAAAAGGTGTTTGAAAATATATTGGTAAATAACTGGAATGTCTATATTTCCACAACGCAAAAAGAAGTACTGTCCCGACGCTCACAGCTGTCAAAGACAGTACTTTTTTACCTTTAAAATTTTCCCAAAGGACAAATAGATTCCTGCCATTGTTTTTACACAAAGGAAAAGCACCGTCCTCAACGCTCTCAGTCGTCAAAAACAGTACTTTTTTAATGCGCCTTCAGTAACTTGATTTAGATACAAGTTTAGAGAAAATTAATATTTAAAAAAATAAAAAAATAGTGTTACAAATTATAATTTTAAACGTTTATATAATAGAGAGAAATAAATAACCTCAAAAGAGATTGCACTACTGCCATTAGGGAACCTATTTAAAGCAAACATGTAATCTTTCGTTATGCCAGCTTCCGAATACCTTTTCTAAATGTTGTTACTTTATATTTTCATAATATCCATCTTTTTTTATTAAAGGCATAAATTTACTTTCGGCATTTAAATATTCTTGACAATTTGTAATTGCCAATTAGCTTTTAGAATCTGCAATTATCTTTATTTTTATCAATTTTTGTCGTTTTTATGTGCATTTAACGGTGTGTCACGATAATATTCTTGTTTCTTTCGTTTTTTCATCAAAAACATATATAATTTATATTGATTATTTTTTTATAAATGATATAATGTTATTGAATTAACAAACATGGCCATGTAATCTGTTATATTTGATATTCATCAAACCAACCCGTAAACAATAAGAATCTTATCTTAAGGAGGAAACAATGAAAAGGTTTTTATCAAGTACACTATTTAGCACAGTGTTTATTATATTATTTTCAATAACTGCATACGCAGCTCCGGCAACAGTAACAGTTAATCCGGGTGTTCCTCATATTCCACAGGAAAAAATTGAAGCTTTAGCGAAGGATTATCCCGATACACACATAACAATTATTAATTATCAAAAATCTGTCCCGAATATAACTCCAAATATTTGGTGGTTTGATCTAACTGAAAAGAAAACTACTCAAACTGATGTTTTGGCAAAAAATAAATTTGTTATTTCGGTTGCTAGGGGAGCAACAAAAACATTGTCAAAAACATGGTCAGGTTCAATTTCCCCATCATGTAGTTTCAAGGCTGCTTTTTCTACACTTGAATTAGGTGCTACAATAACAAGAAGCTATAGTAAATCAGAGACTTTTTCTGGACCGCCAGAAGGCAGCCCTTATAATACAAGGGAATATAGAGTTAAATTTTATGAAGATAGAGGTACCTTTAAAGGATATTATGTTTCTGATGCAGGAAATCAACAGAAAAAAAGCGGAACTTGGAAAAGTCCCTCCTATTACTTTGAATATTCGGTAGATCGTTATGCACATTAAATTTATATTCTCACTAACTTTTACAATAATGAGTTTTCTTTTTGTTTTTTCAACTTATTTATTTGTATTGTTTAATCCAGGAACGTATAATGATATTAATGGATTTATTGGCTCATTATTATGCGCAAATGCCTTGATCCCTTTCTTCATATCATTTATATGTTTTATTATAGGTCTACTGTTGTGCTTTTATGAGGCTTATATCAGAAAATAGTCCTAACTAGCATCGGCTGGTTAACTCTTATGGAGTTGACCAGCTTATTTTATTAGTAGTAGTAGTAATGTGTGCATTGATATAATTATCAAAATATGCAGATGTGCATTAGCAGGCGGATATTTTCTTCTACCATATAAAATAAAAGTATCTCAATCAATCTTCCCGATCAGCCTGATCTTCTCCGGCCGGGAACCTGGTTGAGATACAATAGAATACATTTTTTTCCTTTAAAAGCATTACTAAAGGACAAATAGACTTTCACGACCTACCTTTACACAAAGGAAAAGCACCGTCCCCAACGCTCTCAGTCGTCAAAAACAGTACTTTTTTACTGCGCCTTCAGGGACTCGAACCCTGGACAAATAGATTAAGAGTCTACTGCTCTACCAACTGAGCTAAAGGCGCTTGTCTTCCGTTTTTTTACCGTGCCCTTGTTTCAAGCACGTGTGTAATTATATAACCGTATCCAACAAAAGTCAACACCTTTTTTCCAAATTATTTACTACATTTTAGAATTTATTTATTTTTCTTATTTTTTTGTACATTTCCGCCTATTGTTTTGTTCACATCTACAAAAGAATTCCTCCAGGCAAGCATTTTCTTGTTCAATTCTGTCTTATCGCTGGTGGCCTGGAGAAGTTTGCCGGTGACCTTATCTTTCATGCCCATAACCATCACTCCCGCTTTTTCTTTTGTTTTATTATATGCAAAAACGGCGCTCCGGTTATAAAAACCTTAACGCCGTTCAAAAATCCGTATCATCTTCTTCCAGCTGTCAGTTTATAGATGGGATTTCCTTTAGAAGAAAATTTTTCTTCATACTCCGTCATCACATTTCCATCTCCCATCCCGCTGTGATGGAGGTCATAGGTATATTCCATTATTTTCCAGCCGGCCAAAGGAACCGCCTTCAGCGAATAATCAAAAAGTCCTCTGTTGTCGGTTTTAAACTCAACCACACCTTCCGGCTTTAAGATTTGTCCGTAAACCGCCATAAATTCCTCTGAAGTAAGCCTGCGCTTTGCATGGCGGTCCTTTGGCCAGGGATCGGAAAAATTCAGGTATATCTTCTGAATCTCCTCCGGACCGAATATATCAGCCAGATTTTTTGCATCAACGCATATAAAATAAATATTATTAAGTTCCAGCCCAGCCCGTTTCTGCAGTCCCCGCAGCAAAACGCTGGGATAACGCTCAATGCCAATATAATTGATGTCCGGGTGAAGGGACGCCAGCTCCATGATAAAACGGCCTTTTCCCATACCCACTTCTATTTCAATGGGATCTTCGTTGCCAAATACTTCCCTCCAGCAGCCCTTTTTTTCGGAAGGGTTCTGGACCACATATGGGCTGCCTGCGATTTCCTCTTCCGAGCCTGGTATATGACGTAACCTCATATTTAAATTCCTCCAGATTATGGTGTGATATTGCCAGTTGATTGTATCATATGTGGTACACGGAACGCAAGTTCGCCATTTATTTTCGTCTGCAATATCAGTTTGAAAATAACTTGGGGAAGCTTAATGCCATAAGCAATGTCAGGTGTAAATTTTCACTTTTCTCTTACGGCGTTCTATGTTTTACTTTGTCTTGTAGATATCGTTTTTATGTGCTTATTGCGTAACCCCCTCGAATGTTTGCTCTTTTTGCTGCCTATGCAAAAAATAACAGTATCATTTTAATATCACAAAGGCGGGCAATGCTTATTATTGGGGTAATCAGTTTCTCGATCTGGATATCTCGGTCGAACATCAACGATTTTATTTCCGACTTGAAATACCATACCAGATATGCTATATTAGAATTACAAAAGGAGTAACCGCCCACAAGGTGGTTGACCATTACATGTGTAGCATACCCACCCAGTAACCGCCAAGTTGACCAGGGTGGTTTTTGCTATGTATTACTACTTACAGAACGTAAAAACGAATGTAAGTAATGCCAGAAGAAAAAAACCAAAGGTCATTAAATCCTTAAAGTCAAACTTCATAAGCATCACCCCCATTCCAATAGAGAATGAGGTCAGCGCACCCTGTAACACGATTGTTCCATGCCACTATGGTAACATATCCCATTTCAATGTGCAATTAACTTTTCCCGGCAAGCTATACTGCCCTGCTGCCTTTTCTCTCAACTTCATACCGTTTCTCGTTGTTCCCTAGTCGCTCATAGTCAAAACTACGGACTGCTTTAACCTCTTTGAGTTTTTAGGCTTCCGGATCACTTCCGGCTGCCGTCCATGTAAGCTGTCCGCATTACGCATACATGACATCCGTCATAGCTATATTTCTCTTTTAATTGATATGGGATTTTCTCCATATCTTATAGCGGATCGCATAGGGGATTCAGTAGATATGGTAAACAACATTTATGGACATTTATATCCTAATAAACACAATGAAGTTGCAAACAAA
This sequence comes from uncultured Lacrimispora sp., assembly GCA_964402355.1. GTDB lineage: Bacteria > Bacillota > Clostridia > Lachnospirales > Lachnospiraceae > Lacrimispora. The sequence goes on along the minus strand of CAYOCB010000008.1, from coordinate 129,495 downwards.
TTACAAGAATTAGTATCAAAATAGTATCACAAGTAATTCTTAAGGACAGGGAAGCCCTATAGACAAAGGATTCCCTGTCTATTTTTTACTTTTCTCTTACAAATCTTAAAACGGCAAAATAACAGGTGCGAAATTTGTAATAATCTAGTATAATATCCGTATATTGGCATATTACCGTTTTTGCAAAGGAGGAAATATATGGGAACTACAGACAACAGTTTCCTGCTAAGAATACAGCAGGGACTAAGGGAAACAGAAAAGCTCATGAGCCAGAAGCAGCATAATATGGCCATGATCAAGGCCCGGCAGACCCTGGAATACATGGTAAACTTCCTTGGAGAAAAAGCACTGATTGTAGAAGGCGATCTGGCAGACAGCATTGACCAGTTATTTGAAGGACGCTTTATTTCCCAGAGTACGAAAGACCATTACCACAGGATCCGTGTACTGGGGAACAAGGCAGTTCATGAAGGAGATGACAGTCCATATGATGCCAGCCAAGCCTGTCAGCTTCTGTCTCAGGAGGTTCATGCCTTTGCAAACTCTATAAATAACGGAAAACATCGTACAGACCCAGCCAGACAGCAGGCCGATATGGTTAAAACCGTATCGGTCACTTCCAGGAGTAAAGTTACAAGAAACGGTGCTCCGGTAAGTGAGGCCCAGAGAGCAGGTACTTTAAGAAGCAGTACAAGAACAGCATCTGCAAGGAACGGTGCCCGGCCATCGGGATCCAGAAGCGGCGGATCGAAACCCACAGTAAAAAACGGACAGAGACCTCCCCATAGATCCGGAAGCGGACAGAGACCTTCCTCCCGAAGCAGAAGCAGGAGACGTTCCAAAAAGAAGGGTTTTGATACATACAGCCTGCTTAGACCTGCACTTATTTTCCTGGTGCTTCTTGTTATTGTTATGGTAATCATCAAACTGATACCTGGAAAAGCTGATAAAAAAGAAACCACCGTTCCAGAACCAACTGCAGCCATAACAACTGAAGCCATGACCACTACCGAGGCTGAGACACTGCCTCCGGAAACTGAGACAGAGGCTCCAAAGATCTACACGACCAAGAGCAAACTCAATGTCCGTTCAGAGCCGTCTGCCACCGGAACCAAACTGGGAAGCCTGGCATCCGGCACGGAAGTGGATTATGTGGAAACCTATGACGACAAATGGACTGTCATCATGTTCGAAGGGAAACAGGCTTATGTGGCTACCGAGTATCTGACCGTATCTGAAGGTACGACTGAAAATGACAGGAAGGAAACCACCGGCGCAGCGGAATCTTCAACAGCTGCCAAACAGTAAAGGAAGCAAAGCAGCTATTAATTTTAAGTTCAAAAAAGCGAAGAATCCGAAGACTTATCTTCTCTCTTCGCTTTTTCTTATGTTCATGTATAACCATAGCCCCAACGGTATAACTTATAATCATGATAAAAATCCATAAATAAACAGTAATTTTTCCAACTAACTATGGTATTTTTTTTAAATTGTAGTATGATTGTGAGTAAGATAGATTTCTCATAGACTATATATTGAAGGAGGGCTTGACATGGATACTGTGATTGAGAAAATATCCGAAATCGAATCGGCTGCAACTTCCATCATGAATGACGCCAACGAGCGAAAAAAAGCATTTGCCAAAGAAATGGAAGAACGGACAGCCGAGTTTGATGCGCAGTTAGAGGCAGAAACTAATAAAAAAATCGAAGAACTGCGGGCCAGCATGGAAATCAACATGAATGACCGTCTGGAAAAGCAGCGGAGTGATTTAAAAAAGATTCTTGAAGCCATGGAAAAACGATATGAAGATCATCATACCCAGTATGTAGAAAAATTATTTAATACTATGTTAAAGGAGTGATCCTATGGGAGACCTGCTGTCCTACAGCGGTATTACAACTAAGGTCAGGGCCATGGAGAGCCATCTGATCACCGACAGCCAGTTTCGTGAAATGGCAGCGCTTGAAACTGTTGCAGATGCGGTGGAATATTTACAACGTCTTCCGGCCTATGAGGGACTGTTCGCAAACCTGGACGGCGTGGAGCTACACCGGGGGGCGATCGAGCAGCGGCTGATCCTTTCCCAGTATCAGGATTTTGCCAAACTTTACCGGTTTGCTAATTTGACCCAGCGCAAATTCCTGGATTTATATTTTATGCACTTTGAAATCGATATCCTGAAAAAATGCTTCCGGAATGCAATGGGACGGAATCGTCTGGATATCGATCTTTCTGTTTTTCAGGATTTTTTTGAAAAACACTCCAGCCTGGATCTGATGAAGCTGTCATCATCCGCAACCCCGCAGGAATTTATTGCTAACCTGGAGGGATCGGTTTACTACGATCTTCTGTCCCATTTAGATGATGTAGAACAGCCCTCCCTGTTTGATTATGAGGTGCATTTAGACCTGCTGTACTTTAAAACCATCTGGAAGGTCAAGGGAAAATACCTTACCAGAAAAGAACAGGCGCTCTTGTCCCGCTGCTTCGGCAGCAAGCTGGATTTATTGAACATCCAGTGGATCTACCGTTCCAAAAAGTATTATCATCTGCAGCCGTCAGATATTTATTCCCTTCTTATTCCTATTCATTATCATCTGAATAAGGAGCATATAACTAAAATGGCGGAGGCCGGCAATTTAGATGAATTCTACTCCATTCTTAAGACCACCTGCTATGGCAGGACAGAAGATCTGGAAACCACAGACAGACCGGACTTAGAACATCTTACTCAGAATATATTAAATAAGGTCTACCACTCCGCCAGTCAGCAGAATCCGTACTCCATTGCCACGTTAAATTCTTATCTTTATTTTAAAGAAAAGGAAATTCAAAAGATTATTACCCTCATAGAGAGTATCCGATACCGGGTAAGTCCGGAGGAAATCATCTCCTATGTGGTAAAACAGTAAAGGGGGTTGCTATTCCGTGATAGAAAAGATGAAGTTCTTAAGTATCACAGGACCCAAAAAGGACATAGACCGGGTCATCGATACGTACTTATCCAAATATGAGATTCATTTGGAAAATGCACTGTCAGAACTAAAAACGGTGAAAGACTTAAGGCCTTACATTGAAGCAAATCCATATAAGGATACGTACCAGCGTGCCAGGGAGCTTGCGGATCTGCTTCCCGCAGGAAATCCGGAAGATATACAGAAAAAGGTTCCTATTGAACAGGCTGCCGGGATTATTGAAGAGATCGGTTCGCAGGTGCTTAATCTTACCCGAAAAGAGGAAACGCTTGCGGCTGAACGTGATTCCCTTAATCAATCCTTAGGCCGTGTAATTCCATTTACCGGACTTAATTATGATTTAAGTACCATCCTGCAGTTTAAGTACATTAAATTCCGTTTCGGACGTATCTCTCAGGAATATTACAGCAAATTTGAGAGCTATGTCTATGATTCCATTGATACCGTCCTCTATAAATGCAGGGAGGATGACGAATATGTCTGGCTGGTCTACTTTGTACCTGAAACCATTTCAAACAAGATAGACGCCATTTATTCCTCCATGCACTTTGAGCGTTTCTTCTTACCGGACGAATACAAGGGTACTCCCTTGGATGCCATCCACTCTCTGGAGGATAAGATCAGTGCCCTGCAGTCTGACATCAACATTGTTCATACACAGATGTCCCATATACTGGAGTCCAGACGGGAGGATCTTCTGGCCGCATTGAACAGGCTGGAGACCTTTTCTACCAATTTTAATGTACGGAAGCTGGCCGCATGCACCAAGCAGAACATAAACACCTTCTATATCCTCTGCGGCTGGATGAGCAACCGGGATGCGGCTGCTTTCCAAAAGGAAATCGCGGAGGATGAAAAAACCTTCTGCATCGTGGAGGATGACCACAAAAATATTATGAGCAAGCCGCCTACCAAGCTTCTCAATCCCGGACTGTTCAAACCCTTTGAAATGTTCATAAGGATGTACGGCCTTCCTGCTTATAATGAGATCGATCCCACCATTTTGATCGGTTTAACCTATTCCTTCCTGTTTGGATTCATGTTCGGAGATGCAGGGCAGGGAATGTGTCTTCTTTTGGGTGGATTCATTCTTTTCCGGCTTAAGAAAATGAACCTGGCTGCTATTATTTCCTGCTGTGGCTTCTTCTCAACCATTTTCGGCTTTCTTTTTGGAAGCATTTTCGGTTTTGAAGACGTCATCAATGCGGTCTGGCTCCGTCCTATGGAGCACATGACGAATCTGCCCTTTATCGGGAAGCTGAATACCGTGTTTATCGCAGCCATTTCCATAGGTATGGGCATCATCCTGATGACCATGGTCTTAAACATTATCAACAGCATCCGTTCCCATGACTCCGAAAAGACATTGTTTGATACCAACGGCGTGGCAGGACTTGTTTTTTATGCCAGCCTGGTGATCACCGTCGTCCTTTACATGACGGAAAAACCGATTCCGGCCGTTATACTGCTTGCCGTCATGTTCGGCTTACCGCTGCTCGTCATGTTCCTTAAGGAACCACTTACCAATCTGGTGGAAAAAAAGGCCCGGATCATGCCGGCAGGCAAAGGCATGTTTGTGGTCCAGGGCCTGTTCGAACTGTTTGAAGTTCTTTTAAGTTACTTCTCTAACACGCTTTCCTTTGTCCGTGTAGGCGCCTTTGCAGTCAGCCATGCTGCTATGATGGAAGTGGTCCTTATGTTGTCCGGTGCAGAAGCAGGGAATCCCAACTGGGCAGTCGTGGTTCTGGGGAACCTGTTTGTCTGCGGTATGGAGGGACTTATCGTTGGAATTCAGGTCCTGCGTCTGGAATATTATGAATTATTCAGCCGTTTCTACCGGGGAAACGGCCGTGCATTCAAACCCTACGGGAAGAAAAATTAAAACCATCCAGGAGGAAAATATTATGTCAATTTTAGTTAAGTTCACATTAGCAATTGCATTAGTTTTAAGCATCGCCGTACCATTCGGAGCGTTCGCCGCAGGAGAAAAGACCAGGGGCCGTTATAAAACCGCCCTGGGCATCAATTCGTTTTTATTTTTCGGTACCTTAATTGTTTCCAGCGTACTCATGTTTAACGGTCAGGCATCTGCGGCAGAGTCTGCGGCTGCAGGCGCCGGCAGCATAACCGGAATGGGTTATCTTGCGGCGGCCCTTTCTACAGGTCTTGCATGCATCGGCGGCGGTATCGCCGTATCCGCATCTGCCAGTGCTGCATTGGGTGCCATCAGCGAGGACAGCTCCATTCTTGGTAAATCATTGATCTTCGTAGGTCTTGCCGAAGGTGTCTGTCTGTATGGTCTGATCATATCTTTTATGATCTTAGGAAAGCTGTAAACCATGAAAATGTATTTGATCAGTGACAACGTGGATACCTGGACCGGTATGAAGCTGGCCGGGGTAGAAGGCGCTGTCGTCCATGAAAAGGCTGAGCTTAAGAAAGAACTGGATAAGGTCCTGGCCGATAAGGAGATCGGGATTATTCTGCTTACAGAGAAATTCGGACGAGAATTTCCGGACATCATCGATGATGTGAAGCTGAACCGTAAGCTTCCATTAATTGTAGAAATCCCTGACCGCCATGGTACCGGCCGCAAGCCGAACTTTATTACAGATTATGTTAACGAAGCTATCGGATTAAAACTATAAGAAAGAGGTGGTCATCTTGACAACTGAGGAAAAATTGCAGCATTTCCTGGAATTCTGTATGGAAGATGCCAGAACCCGCAGTGGGAAGATGCTTGATGAATATACTGCTGCCCTGGAGCAGACCTTTTCGGAGCATCAGGCGGATGCAAGGCGCAGGGCCGAGCATCAGGTGGCCCTGGAAAGCGAACGCATAGAGAGGGAAATCAATAAAAAGCTTTCCCTGGAGCAAATCAGCATGAAACGGGAGTTTGGGAAAAAACAGGATGAGCTTAAAGATAAGCTGTTTACAGAGCTTAAGGATAAGCTGGCAGCTTTTATGGAGACTACAGAATACACAAAGCTTCTGGAACAGCAGATCATAGAGGCTAAAAAACTGGCCGTCAAGGAGTTCATTACCATCTACATCGATCCTAAGGACCAGGAAAAGATCAATAAGCTGGAACTTCCGGGCAGCGGTGACATCCGGGTAAGCGAATACTCATTTCTGGGGGGAACCAGGGCAGTCATCCCTTCCAGGCATATATTAATTGACAATTCCTTTCAGACCAAGCTGGAGGAAGCGAAACATGAATTCCGCTTTGATTTGAAGGATCTGATGGGAGGTACGTCTCATGACTAATACAGGCACCATCTCCGGAATCAACGGCCCGGTTATCTATTTAAAAGGCGATTCCGGATTCAAAATGAATGAAATGGTCCATGTCGGCAAGGATAAGCTGGTCGGCGAGGTCATCGGCCTTACGGACCGCCGCACCATCGTTCAGGTATATGAAGAGACCAGTGGTTTAAGACCGGGAGAAACGGTCACATCCACCGGCTACCCGGTATCCGTTACTCTGGCTCCCGGTATCTTAAATAACATCTTCGACGGCATTGAACGCCCGCTAAAAGAGATTGCAAAGACCGGAGGAGCTTATATCGACCGCGGCATCCATGTGGATTCCCTTGACGGGGAAAAACGCTGGAAAACTCATATAACCGTAAAAAAGGGCGATCATCTGTTTCCGGGAGCCATCATTGCCGAAGTTCCCGAAACACCGGCCATTGTCCATAAGGTTATGATTCCGCCGGATACAGAGGGTTATGTACTTCATGCGGCGGAGGATGGAGACTATACCATTTCCGACACTTTAATAACACTCCAGCTTTCAGATGGTTCCGAGAAGCAGATCACCATGACCCAGAAATGGCCCATCCGCATTCCGAGGCCAGCCATAAAAAGATATCCCGCTTCCAAGCCCCTTATCACTGGGCAGCGGATCATCGATACTTTATTTCCCCTTGCCAAGGGCGGCACTGCCTGTATACCAGGAGGTTTCGGTACCGGTAAAACCATGACCCAGCATCAAATCGCCAAGTGGTCTGACGCCGATATCATCATCTACATCGGCTGCGGTGAGCGCGGCAACGAGATGACCCAGGTACTGGAGGAGTTTTCTGAGCTTATTGATCCCCGTTCCGGCAATCCTCTGATGGACCGCACCACCCTGATTGCCAACACCTCCAATATGCCTGTGGCAGCCCGTGAAGCCAGCCTTTACTCTGGTCTTACCCTGGCGGAATATTACAGGGATATGGGATATCATGTGGCGATTATGGCAGACTCCACCTCACGCTGGGCCGAGGCCTTAAGAGAATTATCCGGCCGCCTGGAGGAAATGCCTGCCGAGGAAGGCTTCCCGGCTTATTTAGCCTCCCGGCTTTCCGCCTTTTATGAAAGAGCCGGAATGATGCAGAACATGAACGGAACGGAAGGCTCTGTAACCATCATCGGCGCCGTATCTCCCCAGGGCGGTGATTTCTCCGAACCGGTCACCCAGAATACCAAGCGTTTTGTCCGCTGCTTCTGGGGCCTGGACCGGAACCTGGCAAATGAGAGACATTTCCCTGCCATACACTGGCTGAGCAGCTATTCCGAATATTTGACCGATCTGGCCCCGTGGTACGTGGAAAACGTGAATAAAAAATTCGTGGATTACAGAAACCGCCTGGTCTTTCTGCTGACTCAGGAAAGCAGCCTGATGGAGATCGTCAAGCTGATCGGCGGCGATATGCTTCCTGACGACCAGAAGCTGATTCTGGAAATTTCCAAAGTAATCCGGATCGGATTCTTACAGCAGAATGCTTTCCATAAGGAAGATACCTGTGTTCCTATGGAGAAACAGTTCAAGATGATGGACTTAATCCTTTATTTATACAAAAAGTCCCGTTCCCTGGTTTCTATGGGAATGCCTATGTCCGTATTAAAAGAGGATCCGGTTTTCGATAAGATCATATCCATTAAATACGATGTACCCAATGACAGGCTTGACCTGTTCGATGACTACAAGAAGCAGGTAGATGCCTTCTATGAATCCGTCATCGAACGCAACGCATAAGAAGGAGGCAGACGATGGCAATCGAATATTTAGGATTAAGTGCGATCAACGGCCCCATGGTCGTTTTGGAAGGTGTCCAGAATGCTTCTTTCGACGAAATTGTGGAAATGACCGTAGAGAGAAAGGAAAAGAAACTGGGACGTATCATAGAAGTCTACGAAGACAAGGCCATCATTCAGGTGTTCGAAGGAACCGATGGGCTGGCTTTAAGAAATGTTCATACCCGGCTTACCGGGCATCCCATGGAGCTGGCCGTATCCGAAGACATGTTAGGACGTACCTTCAACGGAATCGGAGAGCCTGTTGACGGACTTGGGGATATCAACTCGGACATCTGTCTGGATATCAACGGAAAACCGTTAAATCCGGTAACCCGGGAATACCCAAGGGATTATATCCGAACCGGAATCTCAGCCATAGACGGGCTGATGACTCTGATCCGGGGACAAAAGCTTCCCATCTTCTCCGGCAACGGCCTTCCTCACGACGAACTGGCAGCCCAGATCGTACAGCAGGCTTCCTTAGGGGATGACGCTGAGTCCAGCGAGAAATTTGCTGTTGTATTTGCCGCCATGGGCGTTAAATACGATGTGGCGGATTTCTTCCGCCGTACCTTTGAGGAAAGCGGTGTTTCCGACCATGTGGCCATGTTCATCAATCTGGCAAATGATCCGGTGGTGGAACGGCTCATTACCCCCAAGGTGGCTCTGACGCTGGCTGAATATCTGGCCTTTGAAAAGGGAATGCACATTCTGGTTATTTTAACCGATATGACTGCCTATGCGGAAGCCCTTCGTGAGGTCTCCTCTTCGAAGGGCGAGATTCCTTCCAGAAAGGGCTATCCGGGCTATTTATACAGCGAACTGGCCTCGATCTATGAACGGGCCGGTATTGTTAAGGGCAGGCACGGTTCCGTGACTCAAATCCCCATCCTGACCATGCCGAACGATGACATCACCCACCCCATACCAGACCTTACGGGATATATTACGGAAGGGCAGATCGTTCTGGACCGAAGCCTGTACGGCCAGTCGGTTTATCCGCCCATCAACGTACTTCCTTCCTTAAGCCGTCTGATGAAGGATGGCATAGGGGAAGGCTTTACCAGAGCCGATCATCAGGGAGTGGCAAATCAGCTGTTTTCCTGCTACGCCAAGGTTGGTGATGCAAGAGCTCTGGCTTCGGTCATCGGGGAAGATGAACTCTCCCCAATTGATAAAAAATACCTGGTATTCGGTAAGGAATTTGAACGCCGCTTTGTGGGGCAGGGAAATCATGCCAACCGGAACATCCTGGAAACCCTGGACATTGGCTGGGAGCTTCTGGGACTTCTCCCCAGAGCCGAACTGGACCGTATCGATACCAAGGTTTTAGACCAGTATTACAAACCGGCCACCCTTGACGATTCGGAAGAATAGGAGGGATAGATATCCATGAATCCCAATACATTTCCCACTAAGGGGAATTTAATCCTGGCGAAAAACTCACTGACCCTGGCAAGACAGGGTTATGAGCTGATGGATAAAAAGCGCAATATTCTCATTAAGGAGCTGATGAGTCTCATTGACGAGGCCAAAGGCATCCAGTCGGAAATAGACGTTACCTTTACTGCAGCGTACAAAGCCCTGCAAAAGGCCAATATCGAATTAGGCATCAACTATGTTCAGGACATTGCCATGGCAGTCCCTGTAGACGATACTGTGCGTATTAAGACCCGCAGCATTATGGGAACCGAAATCCCTCTTGTAGAGCATGAAGCAATGCCATTGAACCTGACGTATGCCTATTACAACACCAAAGAATCTTTGGATGAAGCCCGTTATCACTTTGAAAAGGTAAAGGAATTGACCGTAAAGCTTTCCATGGTTGAAAATTCAGCCTACCGGCTGGCCAACAGCATAAAGAGGACCCAGAAACGGGCAAATGCATTAAAGAACATTACTATTCCGCGCTTTGAAACGCTCACAAAGAATATCACTAATTCCCTGGAAGAAAAAGACAGGGAAGAGTTTACCAGACTTAAAGTGATCAAAAGGACTAAAACGGGTATTTAAAGAACATCTGTAAATGAAAAGAAGTCCGCAGCAACGGGCTTCTTTTCATTACTATACACGTTTGTTACCTCATCTCATATACCGAATCTCATATACTGTACAAGAATATCACCAGTCAGTACATCAATTATCTTTCCGTTTCAATACAGCCTATCCATGAAAAACATACCTGTCAAGGCGGTCAAACGCTTCGATGATTCTGGAATGAGGCAGTGCCAGATTCATTCTGATTGCATTGGCTCCATGAAACGGCCTTCCATCCTGCCAGATAACACCGGCCTCGATCCCGGCTTTCTGTAGTTCATCTATGGTCCTGCCGTGTTCTTTACACCATTTTGTACAATCCAGAAACAGCATGTATGTTCCTTCCGGTTTTGATACCTTTACTCCTTCAAAGTGATTCTGTATAAATTCACATGCATAGTTAATATTTTCAGAAAGAACCTGGCATAGCTCTTCCACCCATTCGTGACCTTCCGGCTGATAGGCTCCGATCAGGGCATGCATGGACAAAACATTCATGTCATTATAATGTGACAGAGAGGACTGCTTCTCCACACGTTCCCGTATATATCTGTTGTAGATTATATGATAGCTTCCTACCAGTCCTGCCAGATTAAAGGTTTTAGACGGAGCATAAACAGCGACCGTACGATTGCGGGCATCTTCAGAAACAGACTGGGAAGGAATGTGTTTATGGCCATTGAGCAATATATCAGACCAGATTTCATCGGAGACCACAAATACATCATTTTCCTTATAAACTTCCATTGCCTTCTCAATTTCCCAGCGTTCCCAGACACGGCCGCAGGGATTATGAGGTGAGCAGAAAACGGCTGCATGAATCTTATTATCTTTGATCTTCCGGTCCATATCATCATAATCCATGCGCCATACCCCGTCCTCATCCAGTTTTAAGGGGCTGTGAACGATATCGAAACCATTATTTTTAAGACTCATGGTAAAACCGATATAAGTAGGGGAATGAAGCAATACATGATCTCCCTCCGAGCAGAACACCCGCAGGGCACTGACCACACCGCCCAGAACCCCGTTTTCATAGCCAATGCATTCTTTCGTCAATCCTTTTACCTGATTGCGTTTTACATGCCAGTCTATAATTTTCTGAAAATATTCTTCCGTTGGTCTAAAATACCCAAAGGCCGGATGCTCTGCACGTTCTATGATTGCCTCCGTAATCGTTGGAACTGTCGGGAAATTCATATCTGCAACCCACATAGGAATGCGGTCAAACTCCGGCTTCGTCTGCCCTTCCGGAAAAAACCTGGCCGACGATATCAGATCTACTGCAATGGAATCCTTTCCATGGCGGTCCATAATACTTGTAAAATCATATTTCATTTTTAACCTTCTTTCTTTAATTTCTTCATATTGAATTTCATATGTATCTTTGGGGTCTTCAAACTCCAGGAAGCATAAATTTATGGCATAATAATATGGCTGTATATCCGATAATATTAAGCTGCTTAACTATTAATATAATACATATTTTTTATATATTTTGTCAATATGTTTTTTATTTGTTCTGCTTTTTTCATGGTTTTTTAAGATTGTAATGCAGATACTTAATAAAATTATGCAGAAAAGGCAGAAAACCACAATTCCATAATGTCTTTCTGCCTTAATCAAACCTTATTCATTCTTTTTTTTCATTGCGGATTATTTCCCTGCCGTCTTCGACATCCATCTCAAATGCTTTGTTTAACTGCTTTTGTATCCTGATATAAGTTTTTAACTCTTCTTCCATAAAAATTTCCAAAAGCTTAAACGTTCTTTTATAACAGTTTTCCTCAAACTTTCTGTGTTTCTTATAAATCTCTTTTCCTTCCTCTGTCAGATAAAGATTATAGATGCGATTATTCAGTTCATTTCTTTCCTGCCTGATCCAGCCTTTTGCCCTCAGCTTTTTTATCAGCTGAGAACAGGCGCTTAATGTCTTTTTTAATGTCCTTGCACACTCTGCCGCTGAAATTCCCGGACTGTTTCCAACCAGTTTTATAATCTGCGCCTCAGCCTGATATAATACCACCCCATTGTAATCATGCAGCAAAGCATCGTATTCACTGATTAAATTGCACCCGTTATCCAGTTCCTGTATCATATCGCAGAATAAAGAATATCTTTGCTTTTCCTTCATATCATTCTCCCATAATGGATTCAACCTGATATGATTTTACCTTTTCTACCGGAAATATTCAAGCAATTAAAAAAAACTGATCAATACCCCAGTTCCTGACCAACAATGACGACTTTAATCCGGTCTTTTACAAACTGCCCCGCAATTAAAACAAAATCATTACAGATCCTCTCTTTGTGACTGCAGTCAATACACCGGTTCAGTTTCACGCAGGGGGTATTCTTTCCTAATCGTTTCGCATCCAATGGAGCCGCTATTTGCCTGACCCTTTCTATGGCTGACTCCAGATCTTTTACAATCTTATTCATTCCCACTACGACAACCACCTGTTTTGGCCCATATAGAATTGGAGCTACACGGCTTCCATTTCCGTCAATATTAAATATTTTTCCGTCCATGGTAACAGCATTTGATCCTGTAATAAACGTATCTGCATTAAAATTTTCTATATAAATCTTCCGTTTTTCCTCACGGGTCAGCGACGGAGCAAATTTATCCAGGAAGTTAATATCTCTCTCCCTCAAAAAATCAAACACTCCGGTCTGCTCCAGTGTTACAGAATCTCCGCAGCCAACCATTGTTCCTTCCTCAATCAACCGGGCCAGCAATTTCAAAAGTTCTTCATTATCCTCTACATAAAAGCCAGCCATATTATTCTTTTGCAGGCTATTGATTACCATCGAGATATCCTGATTGTTTCCTGTATAGTCATTCATTGATTTTCCCTCTTCTTTATTTATTTCTATATAATTTACTACAAATATTCCAGAAAGAAAAGGACATAAATATAATATTAATCTCCCAGTTATGCCTGAAGGCTGCAAGAAATATCCATAGGATCTGTCTGCTTTCAGTAAATACAATGTAAATCATGACCACCCGTAAAACGGGTGGTCATGATTTACATTGTATTTATTTTCTTCCGACAGAATCAAATTCCTCACAGATCTCTTTCACAGGCGGCGCCGTGGCCAGAGATACGATTACAATGGCCGCACAAGCTATAGTAAAGGCAGGGAGCAGTTCGTAAATGTTCCAAACACCGCCTAAAGGACGTACTGCGTATTTCCAAATAAAAACCATAAAACCTCCGGATACCATTCCGGCAATCGCGCCCCACAGATTGCTGCGTCTCCAGAACAGGGAAAAGAGCATGACCGGTCCAAAGGAAGCGCCGAAACCAGCCCAGGCAAAGGATACAATGGTAAATACGGAGCTGTCAGGGTTCCAGGCCAGAAAGATTCCAATGAGAGCAATGCCGATTACCGTAAGCCGGGCAACCCGCATGGAAGCCTTTGTACTCAGTTTAATCTTTAAGAAATCCTGCAGAAGGTTCTGGGATACTCCGGAGGCCGCAGTTAAAAGCTGGGAGTCGGCTGTTGACATGGTACATGCCAGGATTCCTGCCAGTACGACGCCTGCAACCATAGCTAACAGAAGACCATTGCTGCCCAGAAGATGCGCCAGCCTGATAATCACTGTTTCCGCCTCCGAACCTGTAGACAGCATCGGTATATTCCCTGCTACAGAAACGCTGTAGCCAATGATTCCGATCAAGATAGCTACTAACATGGATATAACCACCCATACGGTAGCAATCCGGCGGGAAGTTTTAAGCTTTTCTTCATCACCGATTGCCATGAACCGCAGCAGAATATGAGGCATGCCAAAGTAGCCAAGTCCCCACGCCAACGTGGAAACAGCAGTTAGAACGCTGTAAGAAGAAGAGGTTCCCGCTGACATATCATGGATCTGGGTCATACTCAGGTATCCTTTCAGGGAATGGGCATTTTCCATTACATTATGCCATCCTCCCGAAGCATCAATGCCGAAAAATACAATGATGACCAGGGCAATGCTCATGACAATACTCTGGATCAGATCCGTGGTGGATACTGCCATAAAACCGCCCATTACCGTATAGCCCACAATAATGACGGCTCCTGTTATCATTGCACCATGGTAATCAACGCCAAACAGGCTGTTAAACAGTGTTCCCACCGCTTTAAATCCTGATGCCGTATAGGGGATGAAAAATATCAGAATCAGTATGGCTGCTATGCACATCAGTATATTATTTCCGTCCCGGTAACGTTTTGAAAAGAAGTCGGGAATGGTAATGGCATCACAGACGACCGAATAACGGCGAAGACGCATTGCTACAAACCGCCAGTTTAAGTAGGTGCCAGCAGCCAGGCCAACGGCAGTCCAGCCCGCATCAGCAATGCCCGTCAAATAAGCAACTCCCGGCAGGCCCATCAGCAGCCAGCTGCTCATATCCGAGGCTTCTGCACTCATGGCTGTGACTAACGGCCCAAGTTTTCGCCCTCCCAGATAAAAATCATCGGCAGAATCTCCGCCGCCTTTTTTGCTGTAATAAAAACCTATGTAAACCATAGCGGCCAGATAGATTAATATAGCAGCTATAATTCCCACTTGCTCTATCATTTTTTTCCTCCTGTTATAAAGCCATAATAGGGGTATTATAACAGGGACGAATATAGAAAGCAATACAGAACAAAGTATAGACTAAATACTAGACTTTTTTTCTTTAATTCTTTTCAAATCCTTTATTTTAAAGGTTAGTATACTGTACTATATTTTTAAAAAATCAAATACAAATATTGTTTTTTTATTATTTAGGAAGAAAACCACTTAAAAAAGAGGGCATGACGGTGGCACTGTACTGGCAGAGAGAATATTCACCGCCGCATAAGCACCAGTCATACAAGAGCGCTCTTTCGCATAGAGCATAGAGCTTGACCATCCCGCTGACACTGGAACGGGTCCCCAGCTGTCCTTTCTCCTGTCCCTCCGCAATTATCTTTCGAAGAAGCTTATAATAGATCCGGTTATGGTCCAGAAGGTGTTTCTCTCCATTTGTAACAAGCTGGGTGGAAAGAAGCCTTGCCAGCAGATCAATGGAAATGCTGTTTTCAATCATGCCAAAAAGCTGACTGTTCAGAAAAAGAAGCTTCTCCATTGCAGGCATCTCCTGATCAATCGTCTGCGTCAGTTCTTCGTATTTGTCATCGAACAGAACGCTCAAAGTGCCAAGAAGCGCATCCTTTCCATCAAAGTAATGATAGAAGGAACCTTTGGAGGTATGGGAAAGCTCAATGATTTCCTCAACGGTTGTATCCTCATATCCCTGTTCATAGAACAGCCTCCAGGCCGCATTTACTATTTTCCCCCTTGTATTGCGCACATTTTTCTTCGCCATAAAACAGCTCCTCCCTGCACTACGCTCCTGTCGTCATGCTTCCTATGAAGCAGATTATTGAACTATCAGCTAGTATAACACAGGATAACAGGCACCGTCCATCATTTGTCAGGCTTCTGATGATGATCTGCTTTTTCGGGAAGCTTTTCTTAAATAATATTCTAAGTATATCTATATCATCTTTTTTTATAAATTTTCATTTTATCCACATAATTTATACCAGGCGCAGCCAGTCACATGCCTGAGCCTGGAACCCCGGTTGAAATTGCAGCCGTTTTCTGCTTAAAAACGTTTTTCTGGTACTGGCAGAGAACCGGTAGCATTGCATATATTAGATCTAATTTATATGCGTGTTAATTATTATTTTGTTTATATTGTATATTTTTATTGCCATATTTTTATGATTATTAACATAGACAAGTAAATTTTATAAGAATATAATTAAACTTGCAAGAACAAATTAGACCTAATTTATTGAAATATTTGGGTCGGGGATATCAAAAAGCAAAGGAGAAGAATTATGAAATCAAAAAAACTTATGGCGTTACTGTGCTGCACAGCAATGATAGCTAGTATTACGGCAGGATGCGGCAGCTCATCTAATCCTGAATCCACTGCAGAACAGGCAAAAACCGACAGCTCTGCTCAGACTGAAAGCACAGAGGCTGCAAAAGAACCTGCCAATGAAAAAACCTTCAACATTGATCTGGCGACCGCTTATGCCTCTGACGGCCCTGCCGGAATTGCCCTGGATAAATTTGTGAAGGAAGTGGCTGAGAAATCCAACGGAACCATCAATATCAGCTTGTTTACAGACGGTACCCTGGGAAGCGCCGCCGATAACTATGCATCCATTTCAAGCGGAGACCTTGATATGGCCATGACCGGTCTGGAAGGACTGGATCTCTATGCTCCGGAATATACATTCCTGGATGCCCCGTTCCTGATAAAAAGTGAAGATCATTTAAAAGCTCTCTTAAACAGCGGAATCGGCAATAATTTAAAGCAGCGTTATGAGGATAACGGCTTTGTTACCCTTGGATGGCATTTTAGAGATACGCGGGAACTGGCTTCCAATAAAGAAATAAAAACGCCTGAGGATGTGGCAGGCTTAAAGCTAAGGCTCCCAGGCATGACCGTCTATGTTGATACCTGGAGCGCCCTTAATGTAAGCTCGACCACCGTAGCTATGAGTGAGCTTTACACCGCATTGCAGACCAAAGTAGCAGAGGCCTGTGAAGGCGGTTATGAACAGATGAATACATTAAAATTATATGAAGTTCAGAAAAACATTGCAGAAACAGATCATGTTTTTGAATTTGTAGGTCTGTTTATCAACAAAGACCTTTATAACTCCATGAGCGACAATCAAAAAACGATTTTAAATGACTGTGCCGCAGATAATCTGGCTTATGCCGATAAACTGGCTAAAGATAATCGGGAAAAATATAAAAAAGAATGTCTGGACGGCGGTATGACCGAGACAAAAGTAGACCGTGATGCATTCCGCAATGCTTTAACAGATTTTTATAAAAATCAGTTTGAAACAAAATGGACGGTTGCTACTTACGACGACGTTATGAGCTATGCAGATTAATGCGCTTTGAATCCTAATCCCGGACGCTGCGCCAGCTCGGTACAGCGTCCTTATCCCGTTCAAGGAGGTACAATTGTCATGCTAAAGAAAATAGCACACTGGTATCTGAAAATAATCGAAACCATCTGCATTTTCCTGCTGCTTTTGATTCTGGCCTGCATGTGCATCCAGATCATCTGCCGTATTTTCACAATCGGCCAGAACTTTACAGAAGAGCTTTCCAGGCTGAGCTTCAGCCTTCTGATCTTCCTCGGAGCGCCTCTGGCAATGGCGGAAGGTGCTGATATTGCAGTAGATATGTTCGTTAATATCCTGCCTGATGCCGTAAAAAAAATTATAAGCCTTTTTGTTTATCTTCTTATTGCGGTTTTCTGCATCTTCTGCATCCGAAGCCTGGTCACCTTTATCGGAAGCAATAACGGGGTTACCGCAGTCTCCCTGACCTGGATAAAAATGAACTGGCTTTATAAGTTATTCCTGTTTTCTTTTATCTGTCTGCTGATCACTACCATTGCCAAAGCAATCGCAGCCTTTAAAGGTAAAAGTGAGACCCTGGATATTCATAAACGTGAAAAAGAAAGTCTTTGCGAAAAGGAGGTGGACTTAGGCTTATGAAACTGTTGATTCTTATCATTTTAATCTGTATGCTGGCCCTTTTTTTATTAAAAGTACCGGTTTATATCAGTATGGCCCTGACAGGCTGTACACTCATGATGGCGACCAGCGGAATGAAATGGAGCATTCTGAGCCAGTACCTTTACGCTGGAACCAATTCTTTTACTCTTTTAGCCATCCCTCTTTTTCTAATGGCTGCCAAGCTTATGAACACAGGAGGCATAACCAGGAAGCTGTTTGCATTCTGCATGAAGGTCGTAGGATGGCTTCCAGGCGGATTAGGCCATGTAAACATCCTCTCCAGTGTTATTTTTGCCGGTATGTCCGGCACTGCGGTCTCTGATGCCGGAGGTTTGGGTGCCATTGAGATTAGAGCAATGAACGAGCATGGTTTTGACAATGATTTTTCATGCTGTGTAACAGCCGCCTCTTCTACCCTTGGCCCGATCATTCCGCCTAGTATTCCGCTTGTTGTTTATGCCACCGTATCAGGAGCTTCCGTAGGCGCCCTGTTCATGGCAGGAATCGTCCCCGGCCTGGTCATGGCCCTGATCATGATGGCAGTTGTTGCCGTCTATGCCGTAAAACGTAATTATCCAAGGACTCCTTTCCCAACGGTCAGGGAATACTTTCATGCCCTGAAGGAAGGATTTTTTCCATTAATGGCTCCCGTCATTCTCCTGGTAGGCATTTATGGAGGGGTGTTCACCCCAACGGAAAGCGCTGCCATTGTTGTCCTTTACAGCATTCTTCTGGACATTCTGTTTTACCATGAATTGACTTTAAAGAAATTTATTTCTATTCTCCGTGAAACTGTACGGGACTCACTTACCATCGCCTTGATTATAGCAGGTGCTACTTTTTTCGGATATGTGGCAACCAGAGCCAAGATCCCCCAGATGATACTTACCTCCATGACCGGAATCGTATCTAATAAATTCACCCTGCTCATCATCATTAATGTTTTTCTTTTGATTGTAGGTTGTTTTCTGGAGACCGCATCTGCAATTACCATTGTAGTGCCGCTGATCCTTCCACTGTTAACTGCTTACCACATAAACCTTACCCAATTCGGTATCATTATGATCCTGAATCTGATGATCGGACTTCTTACACCGCCTTTTGGCCTGGTTCTGTTCGTCATCAGCAAAATAGGCAATATCTCCATCGGAAAGTTTTCCAAAGCCCTGCTCCCGTGGCTTGCTGCTCTGATTACTGCCCTGCTCCTTGTGACATTCATACCGCAATTAAGCCTGTGGTTCCCCACACTTTTAGGAATGAGTGTTTAATCTGATAATCAAAAAGAAAGTTGAGGAATACTACATGAAAATCACAGCAGTTAAAGCAATATCACTGCGCTGTGCCTGCCCCCCTATCAGCGATGCTCTCTCAATCTCAACAGCGCGTCAGGCGCTGCTGGTTAAAATAGAAACCGACTCCGGCCTTTATGGCATCGGGGAAGCCTTCACCTATGGTGCTCCCCTTCCTATTTTACAATATATTATCGAAAATCAGCTTGGTCCTATGATCATTGATAAGGACCCGGACAATATTGAACGTCTATGGAATATGCTCTACTGGCGAACCATCGCTCACGGGCGAAGAAGCCTTATTATGGCTGGTTTAAGCGGCATAGACATTGCCCTCTGGGATCTTCTGGGAAAAGCTGCCCATCTGCCGGTCTATAAGCTTTTGGGAGCCGTTTCCGATATGGTCCCCTCTTATGCCAGCGGAGGCTTTTATGCCCCGGGAAAAGGTATCCGTGAATTGGAAACAGAGATAGAAGGTTATATGAAAAAGGGCTACCGGGATGCAAAAATCAAAATCGGACGCAACCTGGACCGTCCCGGTTCTCCTTTACGCTATATGGCCAGCCATGAATGGAGCGTTACCGTGGATGAAGATATCCTGCGCATGGAAGCAGCCCGCAGGATTCTTGGCAGCGGCCGTCTGATTGTGGACACCAATGCATCCTGGGATTCCTATACCGCACTGGCACTTGCACCGGAGCTTCACCGGCTGGGTGTGTGCTGGCTGGAAGAACCCATTCCCTTTGAAGATCTGGAAGGCTTAAGACGAATATCCAAGGAGCTTCCCGATATCCAGATTGCCGGATTTGAAACACAACAGGGACTCAAAAATTTTGAAACTATGGTCCGTCTGGATGCTCTTGATATTCTCCAGCCTGATATCGGATGGGCCGGCGGCTTCACAGAATGCCGTAAAATAGGCGCCATGGGAGAAGCAGCCGGCCGGAAAATATCTCTGCATTGCTTCGGCTCTGCTGTACTTTTTGCAGCCAGCCTCCATTTAGCTGCATCTATGGCTAACACGGAAATGATCGAATCAGAGGAAAACCCGAATCCTTTAAAAACAGATATCACTGCAGCTCCTTTTGAGGCTGATGAACATATGAACTTTTATGTACCGCAAAAAGACGGTCTTGGCATCGACCTTGACTGGACGCACCTGGAAAAATATATTATAATGAATTAAAAATACAGCCCCGGCTGCAAGGTAAGGGTAACCGCCCTGTGTCCGGGGGACTTTCATCAGGAGACTTTATTTATTATGGAACAAATGCGTACAGTCTCTGAACTGCTGGCAGATGAAATCGCACAGAAAATCAGGGAAAAAATCCAGAATCAGCAATATAAAGCAGGCGAGCGGCTTACGGTACGCTTACTGTGTGAGGAATTTGGAACAAGCGAAACCCCGGTAAAGCAGGCATTAAACCAGCTTGTAACTACCGGTCTTGTAGTTTCCGTACCAAAATGCGGCATGCGGGTCCGCAACTTTAACTTCCAGGATATGAAAAATAATTGGGAAGCCCGCATGATGATCGAACAATTCTGCGCCCAGCCCGCCGTAGAGCTGGCGAGGCATGACGAAGATTTTGTAACCAGAGTCAGAGAATTGCTCCGGGTAAGTAATGCGGAATATGAAAAATGCGTTCACAATTATACGAAAGATAATTTTAATCCGCTGCATGAGCATGACCGGCTTCTTCATACGGAGCTTGTTAAATGCTGCCGCAATGAGCAGATACTTGCCATGTATCACAGTTTAAATGCACACGCCGGCATGTTCGTGGGATTCTCACGGCATGACCCTGAAACCTTAAAAGAAGTTCAGAAACAGCATACGGATATCGTAAACCAGCTTCTGCTTTGCGATGTCGATGGATTGAAAAAAGCAATCGAAACGCATATCTACAGTACCATTCAGATTTACCGGTCCACAGAAAACTAAGCAGCCGTTTCCGTCATCTCCGGCTTTCTTCCTGCTGCCGCAAAGGAAGCAATGAAGGACACGACCGGCACCGTCATCACCACTCCCAGGCTCCCGGATATCCCCTGCATCACCTCAATCACCATGTTATTGGAATTAATGACCTGAAGGCAGGGTAATTCATAAGCATAATTCAGCAGCAGTGTACTGGCGGCGCTTCCCACAAATGCCAGGATCAAGGTATTGACCATGGTACCCATGGCATCCCGGCCCACATTCATCCCGGACCGGAACAGTCCCTTCTTATCCAGCTCCGGTTTCTGGTCATGGATTTCAAAAACAGTGGAGGAAATGGACATTCCTACATCCATCACGGCGCCCAGAGCAGAGATCAGCAGGCCAGAGAACAGCAGCTCTCCCACCCGGATACCTCGGATATTTTCCAGCACTGTCAGAGATTCGATATTGGATACATTATATCCGCAAATATGGGCGGTTTTTCCGAAAAGAAAGGCGGAAATTCCGGCAATCACCACGCCGCTGACCGTACCGGTCACGGCGCAGGCTGTCTTTTTTGACCAGCCGCCAAGCAGATACATGGTTACAAAGGTAGTGAAAGCCGCTACCAGAACCGCTGCCAGAATAGGGGAATACCCTCTGTATATCATCGGAATATAAAACCAGATAATGCAGATAAATGTAAAGATAAGCCCAATGCAGGATAACACTCCCTTCCTTCCGCCAATCAGGCAGACTGCGGCAAGAAAAATCAGTACAAATCCAAACACAGCCCACTCCCGGTTCACACTGTAAACCGTATGTATGGAAATATCTCCCGACAGGCTCTGTATTACAACAACCGGCATCCCCGGTTCACAGGCCGCACCGAATAAATACCCATTGCTGCTGGCAGCCTCCGCCGTCTGGCCCTTCATTGGTCCGGACAATAATTCAATCAGGACGTTCTGCTGTCCGGCCCTGCTGCCATCCTCCTGCACATTATCCTTAAGAATACGGATAACCCTGGCCCGTTCAAAGGTTCTTCCTTCCGTGGACACCAGACTGGTAATATCTATTTTGTTAAACTGAATCAAAAAAATGGCAAAGGCCGTCATCAGCACGGCAAACAGCAGCCACTGTATCCGCTTCCGGCCGTTCTCATTGATAATGGCGTATTGTTGTTTTTGTTCCATAGCAGATACCTCTCTTACGTAATCTTTTCACATAACATAATATCGGCAAAGGGACGCCATGACTAATCAGACGTCCCTTATAAACCCGGTATTCATCTATATGACTACCGTCTTGCTATATCGGTCTTTTTCAGTTTAAAGGTTTGATCGATTTTCTGCGGCTGCCCATTTACGATCTCATAGGTATCAATGGTGAATGTACTGTTATTTACACCGATCACCGAATAAGAAGGATTCCAGTTCTGGCTTCTCACTGCAATGTAATCCTGTTTATTGGGAATCAATTCATAATACTTGCTTCCCGTAGCAGAATTGGCTTCCATATACAGAGTTCCGTCAGCATTGGTTATGCTGTCAGGCATTGTGTTTGCAATGGTATAGCAGCTGTTTTCAGCCTGATAAGCTGCATCGGTATAGGGAAATACATTGCCGGTTCCATTCTTTACATTGTACCAATCATAGAAATCATAGCCGGAATGGGTCTTTGAGTCCGATTTAAGCAGATAGCTTCTGGAATAGGTATGATCATGTCCCTGGAGCACCACATCCACATCGAATTTATCCATTATGGGAGTCAGCTGAGTTCTCAGAACGATCCCGTCAGAGTCGGAATGATCCAACCCGCTGCCGTAGATATCCTGATGGATCATCACGATTCTCCATGATGTATAGGGGTAGGAAGCGACCGCCTGCCGCATGACCTGCTCATGCTCTGCGCAGTTGTAGTTGTTGGTATTAAGGATCATATACAGAGCCGGACCATATTTATAATAATAATCACCGCCTGCAGCCGTCTTGCCTAACTGTGTTTCATTGGGGTTATTAAAATGATAGCTGTAGCTTTCATTGGTGGAATCATGGTTGCCGATGGCGGCTGCGACCGGCAGCGACTTCATCCAGTCCGCATTTAAAAAACCTGCATACTCCACTTCGTTGCCTGGATCTCTGCCTTCTACATTCTTGTTAATCTGGTCACCCGCAGATAATATAAAGCTGATATCCGGATTGGCTTCCATGGCTGTGTTTAAGGTCTTGTTCCAGCTGAATGCATCATTGCGGGCTGCTGTGTCAAGAACGGATTTATTTTCCAGCTTGTCACCTCTTGAAGTGGTCTGGCCTTTGGAGGCGCCGATCTGGGGATCACCAACATACAGCATGGAATAACTGTTAAAACCATGGGTCTTAAAGGAAGCCACTTCACTGGGCACTCCATTCTTAAAGCAGCGGTAATAATAGGTATTGTTTTCTGCCAGCGCTGCAGCTGTTACCTTATTGCTCCTGTATCCGTCTATCGCCGGTGCTGCAGCTCCCTCAAAGATTACCGCTCCGCTCATATCACATTTTGTGGACAGCTCAATCTTAGGCGTAGCCATCCCTTCCGCCTTGGAATACCATGCAAAATTCATTTGTGTCTCATCGGAACCTGGTGTCAAAGCAATCTTTTCGTAGTCAGTGCTCACCTGGCTGTCCCATTGTTTAACCCAGCTGTCCCATGCTTTATCCGTTGTAGAGTCCGTAAAATGCTGGGTGGCTGCATATACATATCCCCCTGCAGCCGTCATCGTCAGGGCAATCGAAATAGCAGCAGTCCAATACTTCTTCCTGCCATTCATACGTCATTCCTCCTAGTCTGTAAGCCAAAATCCGGCATGATCATTTTGTTAAATAATGGAAGCACTTCTCATTTTCTAAAGAATAAATCTACCAGGCTTATAATTCAAGAGACTTTGCGGAAGCTTTACAAACTATACCAGGAATTTACATACCCCGATCCCAACGTAAATATGGACAGTCAGGTACAGGTTATTGCAGACGAGTGTATACTTCACGATTTGATATAGATTAAGAAAGATGTGTACTTAAATTATGCGCGCATCTCAAAGTTTGTTCCTGTTTCCATTGCTGCCGCACTGCTGGTCGTGCCTTGTGTCTTCATTTCAGCACGGGCTGCGCTGTATGCTTCTGAATATATTGCCGCAGCCTCACTGTGGAATTGATTTTCTGCTTTTGAAGGGCGTGGAATCCAGCCTTGTGTGCTGTCAAAAAAAAGAACTTCATCACCGCTTTGGTCGCATACAGATATAAAATTTTTTGTCACACCTACACCGATCTCGTAAGAGTAACCAAATAATTCGCCCCAGAGATTATTGCCCGTATAAGGCGTTTGGTTTAACATAGAAGTCAGACGAGAAGTAAGTTTTGAGTAGTCAGGTGTAATATTCGCTTGTTTATATTGCTTGCAGAAATTAGCGTATTGGGGGCCCATATATACACCTTTTGATGCGCCCTCCCGTGCCATGCTCTGAATCTGTTTAACCACTTCATCCGGCAGGGAACTTGAATTTTTCTTATTTGAAGCAGCAGCACTGCTCTCTGCAGCGGAACTCTTATCAGTTTTTTTAGTTTCTTCTTTTCCCGTATCAGTGTTCTGCAACCGGCTATAACCGCCTGAAAATGCCGGCATACGTGAAATTTTCATTGCTTTACCTCCTAATTCTGTTATGCGGAAATGTATGTTTCTATTAAATTTATCGTCAGTTTTTTTTAAAAGTAAAGATTACTGGTGAAAAAATCGAGAAGGACAATCCAAAGGGATTGCCCTTCCCCCTATCCTAATGGATTATTCCAAAACATAGGATATTGTCATCTCAACCGACTTATAAGAAAGACTGCCGACCGATCTGAGATCTCTCATACGATCTCCGGTGGGACGTATAATATTTGTCCCAAAGACGCGTGCTGTCCAAGTGCCCCGTGCATCCTGATTCAGGAAATTGGCGCTCTCCGTCATTCCTCTGGGATTCCATGTTAAAGTAGCCGAGGTGCCATTAGGAGAAAATACATCCAACTCAGAAAATACCACCACCCCAAACAGGTTTCTATTATTGTTATTGACAATTCCTCTTCCGGGATCAATCTCAACCGACCTTACCCTTGCGTTAGAGGGCAATGAAGTGAACCTGAAACTGACCGGAACAGAAGAACCGCTTTTACCAGGGTCTAATGCCAAGCCCAGGCTTTTATTTGCCGTCACTGACTTATTGCTGTCAGAAGCATAGGGAACAGCACCTAACTGTACATCAACCGTCTGTGTATAGATGGTTTCCCCGGCTGCATTGGTGGATACCTTAACATTCGGCTCTGCTGCAAATGCAGTCACGGACATTGCAGCGCTCATAGATACAGTCAGTAACATTGCGCCTAAACGTTTTTTCATGTTCATATTTTTTTACCTCCAAAAATTATGTTTTTTAGGTAGTATGAATTGCTATCCGGACATTAAAACCTATTTTTAGAAAAGATAATGTTTTTAGTTGAACAGCAAGAACCCCTTGCCAATATTATTGGTAAAAAATGGTAAAAAGTCAAGTATTTTCATTCAGCTTTTTTATACATATCAATTTAAGTGTCTTTTTCTTCATTTTGTGACATTATGTGAGTACAAATGACTATTTTCTTCATTTTATACAATCTTCATGTCAATTAGTCTGATTGTATCAAATTTTAGTGTTTCTTGCTGCGAATTTTTACAAGAAAAGCCGCAGGACATCAAAATCCTACGGCTTACGGCCTATCGATCTCCCAAAGATTTATACTCCTCTTCCTGCATCACACTGACATATGCCGGACGAATAATCTTATCCATGTTGATCAGTTCTTCAATACGGTGGGCACTCCAGCCTACGATTCTGGCAATGGCAAAAATCGGTGTAAACAGCTCCTTGGGAATATCCAGCATGCTGTATACAAAGCCGCTGTAAAAATCCACATTGGCACTGACCCCTTTATAAATCTTTCTCTCATCCGCAATTACCTGAGGGGCCAGACGCTCGATCATGGAGTAGAGATTGAAATCCTCAATCCGGCCCTTTTCCTCTGACAGCTGTCTGACAAAGCCTTTAAAGATTTCCGCACGGGGATCAGATTTGGAATAAACGGCATGGCCCATTCCGTAAATCAGACCTTTCCGGTCAAACGCTTCCTTATGGAGAAGCTTCCTTAAATAATTCTCCACCTCCTTCTCATCGGTCCGGTCCTGGACCTCTTTTCTTAAATCTTCCATCATTTCCACGACCTTAATATTTGCACCGCCGTGCTTTGGCCCCTTTAAAGATGCAAGCGCTGCTGCCACCACGCAGTAAGTATCCGTGCCGGAGGAGGTGACTACATGCGTCGTAAAGGTAGAATTGTTTCCGCCGCCATGTTCCATATGGAGAATCAGCGCCAGATCAAGAACACGGGCTTCCACTGTAGAATACTTCATATCCGGCCTTAAGAGTCTTAAGATATTCTCTGCCGTAGACAGCTTCTCGTCCGGTCTGTGGATATACATACTTTCGCTGCGCTCATAATGATTGTAAGCATGGTACCCATAGACCGCAAGCATAGGCATGACACTGATTAGCATCAGGCTCTGACGGAGCACATTGGGAACAGTAATGTCACTTGCCTTATCATCATAGGATGACAGGGTCAGAATACTTCTGGCAAGACAGGACATCATATCATGACTGGGTGCCTTCATGACCACATCCCTTACGAAATTAGTAGGAAGAGTCCTGCTGTAACCCAGAGTCTGGGTAAAGCATTCCAGCTGTTTTAAGTCCGGCAGCTCTCCAAAGAGAAGAAGATATGCAATTTCCTCGAATCCAAACCGTTCTTCTTTCACAACCCCATTTACCAGATCATAAATATTATAACCCCGGTAAAACAGCTGCCCTTCGCATGGCACCTTTTCTCCATTCACGACTTTACTGGACAGAATCTTTGATACCTTTGTTAAACCTGCTACAACACCATTGCCGTTTTTATCCCGGAGCCCCCGCTTTACATCAAATGTTTCATAGGATTCTGAATCAATCCGTTCATCGCTTAAACAGATATCCGACCACTCTTCTACATTTCTTATGAATTCCTTTTTATTGATCATGCACGCACCTCTTTCTCGAATCTCATCGTCAGGTTTCACTGCTAATAATGGTTCACCTTTGAACTTTTTCAATATAATATATAATTTAAGCCCGAAAAGCAAGTATATTTTTTCTTAATTTGATAATTATACTGAATTATTATACCCATTTAGCATATTAACAATAAACAACGAAAAGTAAACATTATCTGATTAAAAATAAAAAATAGAAAGTTTTTAAAAATGGGTATAAGAAAAAACATAACTGCCGCTATGCTGTCGTAAACAATAATAATTTTGAACAAATTCAATTCCTCAGGCATATTGACAAACATGCCGCCAAAACTTATACTTTCTTTAATTTCTAAAAGAGAATGCTTTCACTTCATCCGGAACCATGACTGCCGTCAAAAGCAGCCGGATCTTTCAGGAATTGTTGTTTTGAGTATCAAAACTGACGTAGGCAGCGGTTTTCTTCGGGATATCCGGGCCGGACATGTACTGCTTAAAATCTGCCTGCGGCAGCAAAAAATAATTAAATCAGGGAGGAAACTCATGAATCGAATCCTGCAATACACTACTGGAATCCTGTTTGCTGTCTGTTTAATGACAGTTCTTTTGTTTACATCAATAGAAGCAGCCGTTTACTGGACTCCGGGTTATTTTGAAAAAGAATACACCAAATACAATGTGACCGAGGCTGTCTCTATGAATATGGAAGACTTACTTGACGTCACTCACCAGATGATGGCATATCTTCGAGGAAAAAGGGACAACCTTCACGTTGAAACCACCATGGGCGGTGTAAAACGGGAATTTTTTAATGACCGGGAAATCGCCCATATGGAAGATGTACGGGGATTGTTTTTAGGTGCCATATCCTTAAGAAGGGGCTGCCTTATGGTCATGGCCTTATGTCTCATCCTGCTTCTTTTATTAAAGACTGATTTTAAAAGGATCTTTCCACGGGCCGTCTGCTGGGGGACCGGGCTCTTTTTCGCAGTTTCCGCTCTCATTGCAGCCATCATTTCAACTGATTTTACCAGATATTTTATCCTGTTCCATCACCTGTTTTTCCGAAATGACTTATGGATGCTGGATCCGGACACCGATATGCTGATCAATATCGTACCGGAGGGATTCTTCCGTGATACGGTCTTACACATCGGAATCATCTATTTTTTAAGCGTCCTGCTTATATTCGCCATATGTCTCGGTTTTATGCGCAAATACGGGAAATATCGCAAATAATCTTTACTTGTTGCGATAAATAACCTATACTGTAGATTGGACTATTGTTTGAAAATGTATCAATAATTTACGGAGAGATTATTCAAATGACTCAATTTACAAAAAGGTTTTTTATATTTTCCATGTGTTTGCTTCTGTTTGTCTCCACCTTTTCCGGAAATTCCCTGGCCGCGGTTGACTGGCCGACCAATGTCTCGGTAAAGGCCCAGGGAGCGATTCTGATCGATGCAGACACCGGTACCGTTCTTTGGGGCCAGAATATACACAATGAATATTTTCCAGCCAGCATCACAAAGGTTATGACTGCGCTTCTTGTAATTGAGAACTGCAGTCTGGACGAGACAGTTACCTTTTCCCATAATGCTGTATTTAACGTAGAATCCGGAAGCAGCAATGCCGGGATTAATGAGGGAGACAAGCTTTCTGTCAAGGACTGCCTCTATGCCCTGCTGCTTAAATCTGCCAATGAATCAGCCAACGCTCTTGCGGAACATGTGGCCGGCAGCACCGAAGCCTTTGCCGACATGATGAATGCCCGTGCAAAAGAACTTGGATGCACCAATACCCACTTTGCCAATCCCAGCGGACTTAATAATCCGGAACACTATACCTCTCCCTATGATATGGCACTGATTGCAAAAGCTGCATTTAACAATCCGGTTTTTCAGGAAATTGACTCCACAACCTATTATAAGCTTCCTCCAAACTCCATCAACACGGAAGGACTTGCCATCTATCCCGGACACAAGATGATGCGGAAAAGCACGCCCTACTATTACCCTGGTATCGTAGGCGGCAAGACAGGTTACACCACCCTGGCCGGCAATACCCTGATAACCTGTGCAGAAAAAAACGGAATGCGGCTGATTACCGTCATCTTAAGGGGATCCACTCCTCAGTATTGGGCAGATACGAAAAATCTTCTGGATTTCGGATTTGAGAATTTTGTTTCTCTGAAAGCTGCGGATTACGAGAAAAACTACAGTTCCATCACCAACGATTTAGATTTCAGCGGCCTGCCCATCACCCGTCCCGAGGCTCTGGTACTGGATCCTGACAGCCGGATCATCCTGCCTAAAACAGCTGATTTTTCTGATGCTGCTGCGGAACTCAGCTATGATATTTCTTCAGGTGATCCCCCAAATGCCATCGCTAAAATCAATTACCGTTATAACGACCGTGTGGTAGGCTGCACATTCTTAGAGGTTAATAATGCCCTGCTTAATGCATCGCCCAAAAAGAGCCAGGATGGTACTCCCGAAACAAAGATCCAGGGTTCTGAGGAAACATCTGCTGCCACAGATGCATCAACCGACAGAATCAAAGCCAGTGTTTCTTCGGCTTCGAATTCCGGAAATGAATCATTAAGCGCCGCTGTATCCGAAGATTACAGGGAAAAGGCGCTGAAGCCCTTTGAAATCCCCCTGACAGCCTGGCTTATCCTCGGAAGTGTGGGAGCCATCGCAGTAACAGGAAGTCTTGCAGCCTTCCTGTTATACCGCAGACATAAGGAGGAACAGGATTCCTTTATCCGGCAGGAACAGCGTATGAAACGCCTTCAGGAATCAGGCATTTCAGCTGATGAGTTCAATACCATCATGGAACAACGGCGCAGTACCTATACCTCAAAAAGAAAAGGACGGCGGGGAAATCATCTGAAGTTCCATTAGAAATTTTAGAATATATAGATAATTACAGACATACAGGGTCCCCCGATGTGATCTATGACTACATCATAGGTCACATCGGGGGACCCTGTATGAACAGCAGTAATAAAAGAACGTGAAATCTAAAAGATATGGGGATTTCCTTTCTTTTTATTATGCTTTCGGATTTTTGTTTTCTCAACCCGCTTTTTTTTAGTCTCTTCCTTTTTTTCATATATCTCTCTGATGTCTTCCTCCCCTACCAGCTTCATAGTCTTAACTACGTAAATCCGGCCATCATCGCTGCGTCTCATACGGATCTTTCCCTTCACATTTCCATGTTCCGGACAGCATCCAAGAGCCGTATAAAATTTCTGGTTTGCGGAAAACCACCTGATTTTTTTACGGAGCATCCGGTTGCATCTGCAGCAGATTAAATCGGTTACTGTCTTATCCGCAATAGCCTCCTGCTTTGTCTCAAACGGCCTTGAAATATATTTGGAATACTTGGGAAATACCAGATATACCTCTTCCTCCTTATTTTCCGGAAGACGGTAATAGTCTGTTGACCAGTATTCCTTTACCTTTTCAAAATCCATATTTTTCATAATGCATCCTGTATAATGGGCGTCATCCAATGCCCTGTGAAAAGGCCGCTGTTCCATAATCTGCAATTCCTGAACTGCTATATCAAGAGACAGCCTTTCTTTTCCATCCCCATACAGAAGACCGTATAGCTTCTGTACATCATAATAAAGAAATGGTTTGGGAAATGGAATCGGAATTCCGTAGTACGCAAGATTTCTCTGCAGTTCGGTTAAATCCATGGACCCCCAGGTACAAAACACAGCCTCCTCTTTGCACCAGTCAAGGAATTCCTTCACAGCTTCCTCAAAGTCCTGCCCCTCTTCCATCAGGATCTTCTCGTCCATATGGGTCACTTCCAGTATCTTTTCATGAAGCTCCGGATAAACCCGCGGTTTTATAAGCCGTCTGAATTCATCCACTTCAACCATGGATTCATTCAGCCTGACCGCTCCGATTTCTATAATTTCAAAAGGAAAATGCTCTACCGTCTCCTCTTTCCCTCCGGCGCTCTGGTTCCATTCCAGATCCAGTACAATATAATTCTTCATAATAAAATCCTTTATTCTATCAGTCCTTCAAGTTTCTTACGCATCTTCTGCCTTCTCCGGTCTGTTTCTTCATGATCAAGCTTCCACACCCCGGCTTCCTCTGTAAGGATATCTCCCTCCCTTGCGCCAGCCGGCAGTTCGGCGGTCCCAAGCTTTACTCTGCCCCCGTTTTCATCTTCACAGACCGCAATATCTTCCACAATCCGATCTATGGAATACCTCATAAGCCATTCCCCTTTCCCGTCCGGTCAAAGCCTAAGGATTACAGCTCTGGCACGGCTCATATCCCATCTGTATCAATTCTTCTCTGGTTCCTGTATAATTCCTCCTGTTTTCTTCCTTTATAGAAGCTGCCGATTTACACTCCGGCAAATGGAATTTTTTAGTATTTTCATTAACGATATACTCCCGGCTTATGGACATGCCATCTGTCTGGGATGATTCTTCCGCCGTGTTATCATCTTTTGCAGTAAGAATACCCGGAAAAGTGATTTTCGTACCATTGCTGACTGCCACGATTGTTCCAAGCTGATCTGTCCGCAGAGTTTCAATATTCCGCTTTTTAAGCATATCCAGTATTTCTTTATGGGGATGTCCGTAATCATTATTCTTTCCGCAGGAAATCACCGCATAATCCGGTTGAACCCGGTCCATAAACGGGGCAGAGGATGAGGTGGTGCTTCCATGGTGGGAAAGCTTCAGTACATCGGCCTTTAAATCAAGACCATTGGCACACATGTCTTCTTCGGACTCTTTTTCCGCATCCCCGCATAGAAGAAAGCTGTTCTTTCCATAAACCAGACGGATTCCTACCGACCAGTTATTTAAATTGTCTCCATAATCACGGTTAGGGGCAATGATCTGAAAAGATGCATCTCCCAGCTGATAGCGGTCGCCTGCCCTGGGAAGAGTAATTTTTAAATTCTTTTCCGCTATGGTATCAAGAAGATTTTCATACAGCTTTGTGGTATGCTCTTTTTCCGGTAAAATAATCTTTTGTGTATCAAATTCCCGGATAACCGCCTCCAGACCGCCAATATGATCTGAATGGGGATGGGTTCCGATAACATAATCCAGTTTTTCAACCCCCTGGTTCTTTAAGTAAGAAACAACTGTCTCTCCCTGATCCTGCTCTCCTGCGTCAATCAGCATATAATGTCCGTCTTTTATTATGAGAGTACTGTCTCCCTGACCAACATCAATAAAATGAACCTGTAAATCCGCAGGGTCAAATGCGCCTTCCCCTGTTTCCTTACGGGATAAAGCAGAAGGGTCTGTTACCGTATGACTGCATCCTGCCAGGCAAAACACAAGAATGGCAACCACTGCTGCCAGTAAACGCTTATAAAATTTTCCAGTCCTGTTTTCTGTCATTCTTATTTGCTCCTTCGTGTTATTATATGATAGAATCTCCAATCCTACAAGCTTTTTTAAAGGAGCCTGTCTTTCCATGTATTCAAAAAAGCGGACTGCAAAAGCTGTCCGCCAGTTTTATTCCCATTCCCTTTTCCTAAGGAAGCTTCGCTCCATCGGCTCCAACTTTGGCTCCATCGGGAGTTGAAGCGTTCACTAACATGTGACCGCTTGCAGCATCACAGTAATACTGCTTTCCATTCCAGTCAATCCAGCCTGTAGCCATATAGCCTTTCTCATTGAAATAATACCACAGTCCTCCGATATTCTGCCAGCTGCTGACCGGATAGCTGCCGTCGCTGTTTGTGTACCACCAGCCGGTCTGATCCTGCTTCCAGCCACTTTGTATCCCTGTGCTTTCTGCATTACGGTTCTGCTCCGCAGCTGACGCATCAATATATTTGACAGAAGATTCCATCCAGTCTCCCTTATTATCCGGATTCTGCTTATTAACCGGACGTACACGGAAGGAATAGTTCCCGGCCTTTGTCATGGACTCATAGAAATCATAACTGGTACCGGCAGTGTTCTTTACAGTCCCCACGCTTTTTCCATCACGGTACAGCTTCACCTCGTAGCTCCCTGCTCCGGCGGAAGGGCTCCAGCTGGCTGTGGTCATGGAACTCCACTGGGCGCTGCCAATGGACTGGGTAAACTCACTGACCCTGGGAAGGTCTATGGTTACTGTCAGAGTCTGCTTATAATCCTCTGCCTTCTGTTTTACATAGGTTCCTCCGTTTATTGTATAGCTGCTGTCCGATAATCCAAAATAATATCCGTCCTCTGCATACAGCTTCACTTCCAGTCTGGGGACATCATCCTCATTCCACTGAAAGCCGTCGTTAATAAATACACAGTCATCTACCTCAAACTTACTGCTTTTTGCCGTGACCTCCGCCTGCTGTTCCGAAATCATGCCACCCGGTATGATATCCGCAGTCACGGTTAACTGAACGGCTGTAATCTTCTTTCTGGAGGCGGCCATTGCAGGCATACAAGAAAGCCCTGCTGTCAAAGCTGAGGCAAGCACCAGTGACAAGATTCTCTTTGCATTCATAAATAATCCCTCATCTTTCTACATTTTACCTGAAATTCCAAACCATGGAGTAATAGCATTATTATAACGCATCTGTAAACGTTTGTGAATAACTATTATCTGCATGGCTTATAATTATCCAGTAATCAATTCCTCCATATGCCATCATGATCTACGTGGAACTGCCGTCAAAGATTATATCTCCGCTATACTAAACACTGTAAAAAAAAGGAGATGCCGGAAGTCTGCGCCGGTTGCACAGATTCGCTTTTGCCGGGTTATTGGACCATGCGTACCCAAGTGCTTTGAGAACTTTCCCCGGCGTGGATGGGCATGTTACAACCACTGTACTCCCTTCAATCTGAGCCTTCGCCCAAATCTTTTCATGGACAATTTTTCCATCAGGAGCCACTGATTCATAGAAAAGTTCAAAACCCTCCAGATTTTTTCCATCTAACCTTTCCAGCCCATCCTTTGCATGGGTAAAATACAGGATAATATACGAACCTCTTCTTTCCCCAAAAACAAAAACAGGACTCAGCCAGGTTCCGGTTTCTTTGTAGGCTATTTCAATAGCCGCCATGGCAAGCCGCTCTCCAACCGGCTTTTTATTGGTTGGATGAAGATCATTGGCCTCACCGCAGTCCACAGATACCACCATAGCCGTATCCGGAACCGTGCTAAGTTCTCTCTGCACCTCCCGGAACTGCACCCAGTTTCCTGCATCCTGTAAGTCATAATTGGGCAGCTGTACAAAAAGTACGGGGATGCTGTCATGCAGCCATTTTTTGCGCCAGTCCTCTATCATATTCTTAAAATATTTCCCATAAATATAATATTCATCCGCATTCATTTCTCCCTGATACCAGCAGATTCCTTTAATTGGAAAATCATGAAGTGGTGCAATCATTGCCTGGTACAGCCCTAACGGCTTCCTCTCAAAAAAAGTCTGCTCCTCCAAAGGCTCCATAACCGCTCCGCGGTAATATTCCCAATCCTTTGAAATAGAATAAATAATACCGTCCTCCCAGATCAGCCTGTGTTCCTTCCCCGGCGTAAAACCTCCCTGCCCATGAACTGCCACCACACGCAGAACAATGGTTGTCTGGCCTGACGGCAAGCCCGGCAGCTCATATTCCCTGGGCGGATATTGATAGCTGATATTTCCGGCCATTTTACCATTCACATATGTAAAATCTGCATCTATTATGGTGCCAAGTGAAAGACGTACCGGCTTCCACGCTCTTTCTTCCGGAATCTCCAGGCTTTTTCTAAACCATACAGCCCCCGGTGCATTCAGTTCCTTTATATTCTCCCAGCTATCTGTCAGGTCAATTTTCCGCCACGTACCGCTTCCTGACTTTTTCATCCAGTTTTCTTTTAGTCCAGTATCCGATTTATCCAGTTTTTCCCACCATGCAGCAATGCGTGCAGCATCATTTTCCTGTATATGCTTAACATATCCGGCAGCCCGGCACTGGTCTGCTGCATTGATATCATCAGGAAAATCCTGCAACGCCTCTCTGCTCATCCATGCCTGGATGGGGGTCCCTCCTTCTGCCGTTAATAACAGACCCACAGGGACATGGTACCTGGCAAATAACTTCTGCGCAAAGAAAAATCCAACTGCTGAAAACCCTGGAGTAAACTCCGGTACGGCTGTTACCCATTCGCCGCCTGACAATTCTCTTTCGGCGGCTTCAAAATTCCAGCGGACCGGGACATTGAACTGGCGTATCAGGGGAGATCCCCCCTCCCTGTATTCCTGAGGGAACCGGTACTTTACCCTCTCCATGGGAAGCTGCATATTGGATTGTCCGCAAAGAAGCCAGATATCTCCAATATAAATATCAAAAAATTGAAGCATCTGTCCATCCGAGACACACACAAACCTATATGGACCTCCCGCTGGAAGCGGAGGCAGTTTAAGGCGCCAGGTCCCATCTTCAGATACGATTCCCCGCTTCGCTGCGTTCTCACCGGAGCAGCCGTAATTCACCCCGCCCTTCCTGCTGAGCTCTGCCCGGACTTCTGCTCCTGCTCTGCCGCAGCCGCGAATTACGATTGTCTCATTTCGCTGAATAACTGCATGATCGGAGATCAAAGGTGTTACAGAAAGCGCTGTTTGGTTTCTACTCAATCTGCCTCACCCCTTTGCACCTGATGAAGCAATTCCCTCCACAAAATACTTCTGAGCAGAGAAAAACAGAATCAGCGCAGGCAGCAGCGCCAGAAATGACATTGCCAGTATCTGATTCCACTCAACAATCCCGCTGCTTTGGTCAATAGACATCTTTAATGCCAGAGAAACCGGGTATTTTTCCAGACTGGTCACATAAATAAGCGGTCCCAAAAAGTCGTTAAAGCTCCATATAAACTGGAAAATAATACAGCTGACCAGTGCCGGTTTTAATGCCGGCAGCAGAACTCTTAACAGCACCTGGAATGAATTGCAGCCGTCTATGGTTGCCGCCTCATCAAGATATGTAGGAATCGAACGCAGAAATTGAATCAGCATGAACACAAAAAAAGGTTCATTTGCAAACATGGTTGGTGCAATCAGAGGAATATAGGTATCCAGAAGTCCAAGCTGTTTCCATAAAATATAAAGCGGGATCCGTGTCACGACTGCAGGCAGGAACATGGTAGCCAGCAAAACAGAAAACAGTATTTTTTTAAATGGAAATGTAAACCTTGCAAATCCATAGGCTACAAGCATACTGGACAAAACACAAAAAATAATTTTCGGAATAACAATTTGAAATGTGTTAAGAAAAAATGTAGTAAAAGTATACTTTGTCCTTGTCAGCCAGCCTTCCATATAAGGGGTAAAATCAATGCGCTTTGGTACAAAACTGACAGACGTAAAAATCTCGTTATTCGTCTTAAAGGTGGCTCCTATGAGCCAGATTATTGGATAAATCATAACAATTGCAACAATTGTTAATATTGTGTAGCGGACTGAAGATCCTATCATCCTCCTGGTTTGTCTCCGCTTCTCCACGGTACTTAATGTCTGCATCTTCTCCATTTCTATTTACCTCCATCAGAATAATATACCCATTTATCCTGTGTTGCGAAAAGAATCAACGTAACTGTTACGATTATGATAAATAATACCCAGCTGGCAGCGCTGGCGTACCCCATATTAAAAAACTTAAATGCATGATCATAAATAAACATGGACGTTAAATAAGTTGCATTTAACGGACCCTTTCCGGTCACCAGATACGGACCGTTAAATTCCTGGAATGCATTTACCAGCTGCATCACCAGATTAAAGAAAATAGTAGGTGTAATCAGTGGTATGGTAATCTTAAAAAATGAACGAAACTTCGTGGCCCCATCCACGCTGGCTGCCTCATAAAGCTCCTGGGGAACATCCTTAAGTGCTGCCAGAAAAATCAGCATTGCTGAACCAAACTGCCAGACCTTCAGAATCACTATAACACTCATTGCACCGCCAGTGGATGACAGCCAGGCCACAGGTTCTATTCCAAACAAACCCATAAAATGGTTGATAAAACCTTCCTGCTGGAACAAAAAACGCCATAATACCGCCACTGCCACATTTCCGCCCAGAAGTGAAGGTACATAATACGCAGTACGGAAAAAATGAATGCCCTTCAGATTAAAATTTAATATATAAGCAACAAACAACGCAAATACCAGCTGCAGCGGAACCGTAATCACGGTATATTTTAAAGTGGCAGTCAGTGTGCCTAAAAAATCTACATCCTTAAATAAACCGGTATAGTTTGACAAGCCGATGAAACTTGCTTTACTTACAAGATTATAATCCGTAAAGCTGATTAACAGTGCGTTGATAAACGGATACAGTGTGAGAAAAATCATTCCTAAAAGCCATGGAAGAATATACAAAAGCCCCATTTTACTGTTTTTCAATAAAACACCTTCTTTCAGAATTATCCTGCAAAGGAATAAACTTCCCCTGCAGGATACGTTAACCGCTCTAGATTATTTTCCATACTGCTGTTTCAGTTTACCAAGCTCTTGACTGATTGCATCAAAAACTGCCTGAGCTGCCTCTTGTGCTGTACTTTTTCCAAACTCAAATTTCTCATAATTGTTTTCATAGGCACTGGTAAACGCAGCATTTTCAAAAATCGGAGAATTATTGATCACTTCTGCATCATCTGTAAAATCATAAGCCTGCTTGACTGCACCTGATATCTGGCCTTCCGCCTCCAGGGTTGCTTTTGCTGCCCCGGAAGCAACGATCCCCCGTGTAGAGCCCATGAGTCTGGTTCCTTCCGGATCATTCAATATGTACTGTAAAAATAAAGCCGATTCCTTTGGGTTCTTAGAATCCTTCGAGATGGCAAAAAGCATGGAAGGTTTTGCCATGGTTCCTTTAAACACTGCTCCCTCAATTACAGGAAGCGGTGCGACTGCCAGTTCGTCGCCTTTTTCCTCCAGTGTTTTTGCATTGGAGGCGATTCCTCCTGTCCACTCCAGTGCTCCCAGATACCCCCCATTTATGTATTTTGCATTCTGTGCAATGGATACAGGATCGCTGCCGACATTTTCAATATAGTCTTTTCTGGAACAGAATACATGAGCGTCTGCCAGATGTTTGAACCAAAGCATTGCCTCTTCATAATCCCCGGCCGTATAGTTCATGCTTAAATCGTCTGCGAACTCGCCTTTCCCTGTCTTTTGCTGGAGATAATATACTGCTGCAAAGCGGAAGGTCGGACTGACAAACAAATATGCATTGGGATTATCTTTTGTTATGGTTTTTGCTGCATTCTTATACTCATCAAATGTCTTGGGAAGTTCCGTAATGCCTGCCCTTTCATAAGCTGTTTTATTCACATAGAACCCAAGCGTATTCTGTCCATAAGGAATTGCCTGCATCTTTCCACCAGTTTTTCCAAACTCTAAAAACTTCGGATCATACTGCGAGAAATCAATAATATCTTTTACCTGATCCAGATCATAAAATCCTTCTCCATTGGGGCTGTACTGGATAAGCCATGGATAATTCACTGACATAATATCTGCCGCTGTTCCTCCTGCATAACGTGTAGCAAAGGTTTCATCCAGATTGCCGAAACCGGAAGGCTCCCCTGTAACCTTGATTGAACCTGCATGTGCTGTATTGAACGCATCAATTGCATTCTGGGTTGCCTGGTGGCGGTCATCATTTCCCCACCACGAAAAGTTAAGCTCCGTTTCTTTGCCGCCTGCTTTTCCCTTATCAGACGTCTTAGCAGAAACGGACTTCTCCGCACCGGCTGTACCTGCATCTGCGTTTTTACTCCCCCCGCAGCCGGCTGCCGCCATAGACGCCGCCAGCACCCCCGCCAGTATCAGGACTGTTCTTTTAAAACTTTTCATAACGCTACCTCTCTCTCTTCATTTATGTTTTGTGAAATGCTACCCCTAATCATAGATCCTTCTGCCTTTTTCATCGGCTATTCCGGATTTGCGGAAAAAATATGTATTAACCTGATCACGCCAGTCCACAGCATTTTGATACTGCTCCTTCAGACGCTCTTTGACATTCAGGTATGACTCTTCATCAAGTACCCCTTTCAGGCTTTCCCAAAGGGCCTGATACTCCAGTACCTTTTCCACACCGCAGAAATGTGTGTCATAAATATGCTGAATTACCGTCTTTCCGGAATGCAGGACATGCGTATACGGTACATGGTGAAAAAAGAGCAGAAGCTCATCGGGACAGCTGGAGAGATTTTCATATTCCATAAAACGTTCATCAGAGTACTGTCTTGTATAACCAGTCCCTGTTGCGCAGCTTCTGTCTCTGCCAACGCCATTTCTGTCCGCATAGTGATAAGTTCCCCAGCGGTCATATTCATAGCCGTCAACGGCAACACCATAGTGAACGTTTGGCATGCACATAAATCCTAACGCCATGGGACAAGTGTAATCATTATAAGTATCTCTGGAGCTGGTCAGAATGGTTATTACCTTTTCTTCCTCCGGTTCCGTAAATTCAAAGCTTAAACGTACCCATTCCCTGGCTATTGCGGAGGATGACAAATCGTTTTTCCACGAAAGTCTTCCATAGCCATAAAGATTTGCCTGTGCCAGCTTATTTCCGGTCCAGTTAGAATCCATTCCCACATTTCCCACACCGGCAATACCGGAACATTCCCGCCGGACAGAATTCTTTTTTAACACATGTTTGACCATACCCCCATTATGGTACTTTGTATCAAAATCCAACGTCTCTTTCCACATTGGAATGAGATAACACACATCTTTCTGATGTCCCGTATATTCCTGTGTAATCTGAAATTCCAGAATCTGATTGGTTTTTTTCAAAGCTCCAAACAAAGGTGAAACAGGTTCTCTGATTTGAAAATCGATAGGACCATTTTTAATCTGCAGAATTACATTATCATCAAAACATCCATCCAAATCCATGAAAATATCATAAGCAGCCTTCGCCCGGTCCAGGCTTCGGTCCCGCCAGTCCTGTGAACAGTTATAGACAAAGCAGCGCCAGATCACCAGTCCCCCATAGGGTTTCATCACCCTGGCCAGCATATTGGCCCCCTCATCATGATTCCTGCCGTAAGTAAATGGTCCCAGTTCCCCTTCAGAATCTGCTTTTACAACAAATCCTCCAAAGTCAGGAATTACCTGATAGATATGAGCAGCAATGCCTTTCCACCACGCTTCCACTTCCAGAGAAAGAGGATCGGCCGTTTTAAGCTTACCTGCAATGACAGGGGCAGCAAAGTTAACAGAGAGATATGTTTTAATTCCGTAATCAGACAGGACACCGGCAATTTTTTTAATTTCTTCCAATGCCTTACCCTCTATAAAAAAGGTTTCCAGCCTGTGAACATTTACATTATTGATTGACACGGCATTGATTCCCACAGAAGCCAGAAGCCTTGCATATTGCCGTATCAGTTCCAGATCACCCCGAAAATGATTCTTATCAAAATAAATGGATTCTCCGGCATAACCACGTTCAATCGTGCCATCAAAATTATCCCAGTGGTCAATCATGCGAAGGCTCTGGTCTGGTACTGATTGAAAAGGATATTTAACATTATCACCTGTCATCAGCCGCCGGTGCAGGCAGTACATGCCATAAAGCAGACCCTGTTCTGAAGTACCTTTTATGATGAATCCATTTTCCTTTTTTTCAATACGAAAGCCCTCTCCTCCAAGCTCCATATCTTCTGCCCTCATAAAAACAACAGAGGCATTTGACTGTTCAGAATACTGTATTCCCTGAAACAGCAAAGGCATTTCCTTCATGATGGTTCTTATCACTGAAGAAACCTTTTCACCTGTTATAAAATAAGTGAATATACCGTTTATCTTCTTTGTCAGCCAGCATAAATCCCTTGTTTCGTGCATTTTTTGTCCTCCATTGTGTCAGGATTCTTCAATTTTATTATTGTGAAAAATCACCTCAGTACAACATTAACCTTAGACGTATTATAACAACATGAACAAAACAAATAAATGAATGAATGAAAGGTCATTTGTAATTTTTAAAGATTATTTTCTATTAAAAAACTCCATTGCAGAGTTAATTTTTCTATTCTATAATGAATTTAAAATGAAAATTATGGATAAGGAGAGCTTGATGGATTTAGACTTTAATAATATAATTCCTGAACTTCACTACTATATTCACAGAAAGCGTACCCCAAACTGGAAGATTGATGCCAGCATCATTTCATTTGTTGACCTGACTTATGTGGTTAACGGCAAAGCAAAATACACAATCGGGGATCAGGAATACCTGGTTAAAAAGGGCGATTTGATCTGTATACCCCAAAACACTTACCGTTCCGCTGTCAACATACCTGAGGATTTAGTAGAAAGTTATGCCGCCAATATTGTACTGCGTGACCAGCAGGGGCAAAGCGTCTCTCTTCCCATTCCTGTCATCAGCCATATTGGAATCATTCCTCAGCTGGTTTCACAGTTCCATGAGATTCATGACCACTGGCTTCAAAGGGATTTTGGCTATATGATGAAAATTCGTGGGATTTTGTGTATGATTCTCTATCAGATATTAAATCTGCTTTTAAATGAAAATCATCTCAGCCAGGAAGAACCCCGAATAAAAAACAGTATTCAATATATAAACATGCATTACTCGGAGCCTCTGACAATCGATATACTGGCAGAACATTTCCATCTGCATCCGGTCTATTACGGAAGCCTGTTCCGGAAGGCCATGAAAATGACTTTTAAGCAGTATCTGATTTTACTTCGTTTAAATTTTGCAGAAAATATGTTAAAGAGCGGGGAATACAGTGTCAGTGAAGTGGCACTGCAATGTGGATTTTCAGATATTTTTTATTTCAGTAAACTGTTTAAAGAAAAGAAAGGCATTCCGCCTTCTGATCTGTTTCCTCCGGAAAAACGAAAGCGGAATAATTCTTCCACCAGATAAAGTACAGGCGGTCTCCATTAGACCGCCTGTTTATTCCTTATTTAATTTACTGAAATACCTGATTTCCTTTTACAAAATCAGCTAAAACTTTATTAAATTCATCCTTCTGGTCATAAAACGAACCATGACCGCTGAATTCAAACGGAACCAAAATGGAATTTTTAATGGATCGATACTGGATCTCACCCAATGGAGATGGAACTACTTTATCGTGAATTCCATGAATGATTAAGGTTGGTACCTTAATTGCAGCCATATCCGCAAACAATACTTCTTCTATCCAGGTATTAGCAACTTTTGCTGTTGCCCAGCCGGCCGCCTGCAGACCAACCTGGAAGAACCAATCTGCAAACGGCTTGGTGATATGCTTAAAAAAGAACATATCGCCAAAATTTCTTAACATATTTGGGCGGTCAGAATAGGTTTCGTTTATAATCTGAATTACTGCCTCCTTATCAAGTCCATACGGGAAATCAGGACGCTTAATCAGACTCGGGGCGGCGGCGGCGGCTAAAACCAGTTTCGACACCCCATAGCCTTTATGTCTTGCCATGTATCTTATGGCAATTGCTCCTCCGGTGGAATGACCCACCATGGTAATATCCTGCAGATTCAGGGTATCGATGACCACTCTTACATCATCGGCTAACCGGTCGTAACCATAACCGAAAAACGGCTTATCAGAATCCCCGAAGCCTCTTGTGTCAATTCCAATACAGCGAAATCCCAATTGAGGAAGTACATCAAACTGATATTCAAAAAGCTTCCGGCTTCCCGGCCAGCCATGTAGAAACAAAATTGTTTTTTTACAGCCTGGATTAAGATCTTCCATATAAATATTAACGTTCTCTTCAACAGTTATATAGTATCCCATAGTTCAGTTCACACGGTCTTTTTATTTTATACTATTCCGGTTTCAGACCGTTGTTCCGGTTTTTTATCATAACTGAAACCAGAAAGCCCTCTCCTGCATTGTTCAGGAGCCATATTAATCCATGTTCTCCGAATTTCTGTATATTTTTTCTATCTCCTTTTGAGGGATGAGCTTAGTCAACGCATACGAAATGATGATAATACCCGGAATATCAATAAGGAGCCTGGTTACTGCAAACTTTACTCCCAGTGATTCCAGTTCGAACAAAAACATGGGAATCTTTGTTGTGGACCATGCACCGATAAAAATCAGCAGGTTTAAAAACTTCACCCCTTTTTTCATAAATACCGCTGCCACCGGAAATGCTCCGTAAAGAGGCCCGGCTGCTGCGGAACCAATGAAAAAGGCAAGGAGGATTCCCTTTAGACCGGAACCTTCCCCCATATATTTGACCATGGTAGTCTTGGGTACCCACACATCCAGCAGACCAAGCAGAAGAAAGATGGGCGGAATCACGAAAAACATCTGTTTCAGCTGGAATGCAGAATTTTGTAAAGCCAGGAAACCGGTCTGCGGGTTAAAAACAGCGATGATTCCAAGTACTGCTGCAATCATAAAAAAGAAACGGTATCTCTTCATATCAGCCCACCACCCCCTGAATCATAAATGCAACCACAAAGGAAAAGATAAATGCAAATATATTTCTTAA
Source organism: uncultured Lacrimispora sp. (assembly GCA_964402355.1). Taxonomy (GTDB): domain Bacteria; phylum Bacillota; class Clostridia; order Lachnospirales; family Lachnospiraceae; genus Lacrimispora. The sequence continues at coordinate 86,027 of CAYOCB010000008.1, read as the reverse complement.
AAAAGTCAGTCTCCTGCTGAAATATTTCATTTCAACCGGAATGGTCACTATCCCAACCATCATCAGTGTGGATACAAATGCTCCTATCTGCATATATCCTGCGCCTGCTTTTAAAAGCATTGCTGCCGTTGGAAAAGCCACAAACGGCGGTATCATGGTAATCGCTCCCACAAGCGCTGAAATAAGTACTCCGAGCCATCTGGACTCTCTGCCGATCACGCTTGTGATGACATCGGTATTAACAAATGCAAGCAGAATACTGACCAGTATAATCATGGTCAGAAGCTGCGGAAGTATATTCTCCAGCGATTTCCAGGCTTTTTTCAATGCTGTCCTGGTTTTTTGATTATCTTTTCGAAAAGATATAATAAGTGCCAGGACTGCGATGCCATAAAAAATGTATGTTTCCAAATCACTACCTCCTTAAGAAGCGCGAATTACATAAAGCTTCACTTGTCATGGTGACCGGAAATCTCTGTTTCGCCTGCTTCGTTTTCAAATTCTGTCATAAGACGATTAAGATAATCGTCCAATCTGCTTTTTTCTTCAGTGCTCAGGCAGTCAAACATTCTTGCCGACTGCTGTTTGTTTTTTTCTGCCCTGTCAGCCGCCTCCATTCCCATTGGTGTCAGTTTTATATTCATTACCCGGTGGTCTGCTTCAGAGGATGTACGGATTATGCACCCGTTCCGCTCCAGCCTCACCAGAAGTTCTCCAAGGGACTGGGAGCGGATATCAAGCAGTGATGACAATTCCTTCTGCGTGATCTGCGGATGATTTTTCAACAGCGACAGAACCCGGCCTTGTCCCCGGCAGGAAGCATTGCATTGATCCAGGCTTCGATGGTGGCTTTGATGCATTAACCGGCTGATTTGAAAAAATTTCTCCATTAGATCTACGTTTTGATTCATAATATGCCTCCTGTTCACAAAAATAGAAAGGTACCTTTGCATTTATTTTAAAGGTACCTTTCTATTTTGTCAATATCTATTTTATTCCTTTTTCATCCGAAACTGGCCGCCTACATTTCTTTATCATACCTGCAGCGATAGTAAATGCCATAGCCGACAACGAAAACATATGCAGAGACAAGAAGCAGGACTGCAGCCATATCGATACCCATTAAGGCAAAAGAAAGCATTAAAGAACCAAACACAAATACCATCATGTCATACGCTTTTGCCTTTGCATGAGTCTCAATCGATATATTTCGTTCATCATTCTTGTCAATTTCCATCTGCTTCTCCAGAGCAGGATTATTTTTCATTACTCTTCCACTGATGATATTACCCATTCCCTGACCAAATATGCCGCAGCCGACTCCAACAAAAATATATGGCAATGCCCGCATTATGCCCTGTGATTCTGTAAATGTTTTAATAAGAATCAGGCCGGTTCCAAGTAGTATCAGTCCTAGAATTGTTACACCATACTGCTTAAGATTCCTGTTCATTTTCATTAATCTCCTCATAAATAAATATTTCCTCAATACTCATATTAAAATAACGGGCAATTTTAAATGCTAATATAATCGAAGGATTATACCGGCCATTTTCAAGCGAGCCTATCGTTTGTCTCGATACTTCCAGCTTTGCCGCCAGCTCTTCTTGCTTAATTCCATACTGCTTTCTTATCTCTTCCAACCGGTTTTTCACTTCTTCCCCTTTCCTTATGGAAAGTCTGCTTTCCGTATCTACAGTTTATCACTATTTTTTTATATGTCAAGCTTACTTTCCATAGGTTACTTTTCATAGGACATAAATAAAATTCTTAAGCCTACCGGGAATTGCAACCGATCTCTCACCATTCAGGATATTTAATCATCGTATGTTTATCTTAACGAGGCTGCCTCAAGATTCAGTAACCACCTGCTTTTGAGATAGCGGTCACGGCAAGCCGATTTACTCTTCATATAAATCGCCGCTGTTTTCTTTATTAAGGGTGCCATCCAATTCAATCATCAGGAATTTTGTCAGCGCTTTTACTACCGGTCTATGACTCATCCCTTTCGGAACGATAATCAGCTCTCCTTCATCCACTTTGATCAGGCTTTCATCGGTTTCTATATGAAAGCTTCCTTCAATCACGTAAAACAGCTCATCCGATTCTTCATGTACATGAAAATCCAGAGTACGGTTTTCTACATTTACAACACTGAGGACATGACCGTTCAATCTCCCTATTTTGTCATATACGTATAAATTACCAATGGAATCTGCTCTTGATTTTAAATTAACTTTTTCTAACATAATGTTGATCTCTCCTATCAAATATAATTTTGAACTTTATTATAATACGCTTAAGTTATTTACGAAATAGATAGTTTTTGATACAATTTATCAAAACAATTGATATCCGGAGGTTCAACATGGAATTAATATATTTTAAAAGTCTGTTATGCCTGTATGAAATAGGTAATTACTCACAAACCGCAGAGATATTAGGATATTCCCAATCCAGCATCTCCACACATATTCAAAGATTAGAACAAATATATGGGGGAAAAATCATTTATCGCACAGGGAACCGTCTGGTTTTAACCTCAAAGGGTAAAATCATCTGCCAATATGCAAAGAAGATATTAGAGTTAATGGAAAAACTGGATAACGAAATACGAATTCATGAGGTAAATGAAATAAACATCGGTACTATAGAATCCATTGCCCTATACTACCTGCAGGATATTATCGAAGCGTACAAAATCAAGTATCCCAACATCATCTTTCACCTGACCATTGAAGATGAGAGCAGCCTGCTGGCAAAACTTGTTCAGCAAAAACTGGACTTTGTCTTAACCTTCAATACAAAGCTGAAGATCGAAGGTTTAAATGTCTATAGCCTTAAAGAAGAAAACCTGTGTTTTATATACAATTTAAAAACCTGTTCCCAATCGGATATTCTTGATAAACTGGAAGAACAGTCCCTTATTTTGACCGGAGAAGAATGTCCTTACCGGAAGGCTTTACTTGCCGATTTATCCAAACAGGGACAGAGATATCGTATCTCTATGGCATTAAGCAATGTAGATACAATAAAGAGCCTTATTCAAAATGGATGGGGTATTGGGTTTCTGCCGGAATTTACCATAAGGCCCAACGATAAACTGGGAAGCATGAAGTATAAAATGTCAAGTCCTTTTTATATTCAGCTCCTATACTACCGGGAATTGGAAGACAGTGTGGAATTTCAGGATTTTATCAACCTGGCATATACATCAATCAATGGTTCCTCTTAATCAAATATCCAGAATGTTGTCTGCCCGGAAATATCCAGGCCGATTTTATGCTGCAATGCAAGGGACCGGACATTATCAATCATCACCTGGCAGAACGGTATCTCATCCAGCTCGAGAAAACGATTTATTAAAAACGCTTCCAGCTTATACCCATATCCCTTTCTCCGGTATTCAGGCATAACTTCTAACAGCCCCATGCTCCCTTCTAAATGTTCACCAATAAAACCAGCCAGGGCACCATTTTCAAAAATCCCCCACAGCTGTTTTCTGTTTATTAATTTTTCAATATAGCTTCTATCATCCATTGCATCATAATTCCGGCAGATTTGATCCGTATACTCATTGGATAAGATTCTGATATTATCAAAGCAGTCCTCAATCATTTCCTTTTTTCTATATACTGCCTGAAAGGCTTCAAACCTATGGGGGAATTTACCTATTTGCTGAATCCATTCAGCTATATTTTCCTGATGCACTGCAAATGAACGGTACTCTTCAAGATGAATCAATGATTGACATTTTTCTAATGTCTGCATTGATATCATACACGCCTGGCTATTTCGTTCATAGATGATTACACCATCGTTTTCAGCGTATATAATATCTGCTGATCCGCGGCGAAGCGGCTCAAGCATATCTATGAAAGACAGCTCATCCTCTGATAAATAACTGATGGCTTTATTTATTCGTACATCTGAATACATATTATTTCTCCTTCTATCTGCATTTATAGATGGGCCAGTGTTTAAAATGATGATAAAGAATTCCATCATGGTACAGAACGGACAGTTTCAAGCCCCTGTAGATGGCAATCCCAGATCATTATGCCATAAAAAGTAAAATAATGGAAGGATTCAAACCGTGAGAGTTTGAGTTCTTCCATTATCTTTATAAACGGGGTCATCAGGTCAAAATAGATACAGGTTAAATTATGATTTTAGATAAAAAGAAACTACCTTTCCATAATTACAATGTATAGTGCTTCAAAGAATTTAGCTGGGCATTTCTGAAAACGAAATATTTCCATAACGAAATGTATTCTTTTTATGCGCCCCGCTTTTCCAATATATAAAAAGGACGATCAGGAAAGATATTGTCTGTGCGATTGAAATACGAATAATTTGTAATTCATCTGCACCGGAAGCTGTTACGATATGTAAAATATTGCTAATCGTATTATTCAAAAAGTGGTCTGACATAGGCATCCAAAGTGAACCGGTAATTTTCGTCAGCAGACAAAATTTTGCGCCGGTAAGACCAGCTGTAACAATATACATAAGCGCATACACAGCCGCCCCGGCCGCACTCATTTCTCCATCCAATAAATTGCGTATCGGAGCTGCAATGTGCCAAATACCAAAAAGAAGAGAAGATAAAATAACCGCTTTTATAAATGTATATCTTTTTTCTGCAAGTTTAATGAATAATCCACGAAAGATACCTTCTTCCATAGATACATTGATCATGTTTCCGAACATACAAATAGCATAAAATAATATAGCTGTTTGTCTGCCATGATTACCATCGATGGCAAAGCTGGACACAAAGAGCTGCAGTGAAGGACTATTGCCTGCAGAAAGCTGTATCAAAAACTCAGTTCCATAGGCGATTACGAACACAGTTGTACCAAGCAGCAGACCATATATTACATTTTTCAATGCTGACCCCACTGCAAAACCTATATCAGACAGCTTGAGGGAAAAATACTGTAATGCCAAAACAAGGATAAGAATGCCCGCTAATTTATGTATGAACGCCTCGCCGAAAACCGATTGATCTGTACGAATGAGCAAGTATTCAATTACCCTGGGCACGAAGCAGATAACGTAAATGATTATAATATATTCTAATGGATTTAACGATTTATTCTCTTTCATTTTAGCCCACCTATCATCTTCCCCAAAAATCACATAATTTCGTTATTCTATGATTAAACTACTCTTGTCATAGGCAGGGTATTGTTAATACCTTTTGACATCAAAATCTGATGAATGTCGATAATTCCGTTATTAAAGGTAGCGGCACAGGAGCACAGATACAGTTCCCACATTCTGGTAAATTCAATACCGCGTTCTGCAATAATCTCATCCTTATGCTTTACAAAATTGTCTCTCCAGCATAGAAGTGTACGATTATAATGGCGTCTTAAGCTTTCTACATCAAGGGTATAGAAGTTGTAGTCAGGCATAATGTTGATAATTTCACGCAGGCTTGGAATTGTTCCACCAGGAAAAATATATTTTTTAATCCATGGGTCACCAGGATTTTCCCGTAAGGCGCTTATATAATGCAGCAGGAAAAGTCCACCTGGTTTTAATACTGAATCAACATTTTTTAAAAATTCTCCATAATTTCCACGACCGACATGTTCAAGCATTCCAACACTGACAGCACGGTCAAAGAGCAGGCCTGAGGAGGTAAGTTCCCTGTAATCCATGAGTTTTACACTTAAGCTGTCTTCTAAGTGTTCTTCTTTTATTTTTGCCTGAAACAGATTAAACTGTTCCTGACTAAGGGTGATGCCGACACCCTTCACATGGTATTTTTTTGCGGCCTCAATCAGCAGGAATCCCCAGCCGCAGCCAATATCAAGAATAGTCATTCCTTCTTTCAGCTGAAGCTTATCTAAAATATGACCGACCTTATTTATCTGGGCTTCATATAGAGTATCCGTATCATGCTTAAAGTAAGCACAGGAATAGCTCATGGTATCATCTAACCAAAGTTTATAAAAATCATTTCCCAGATCGTAATGTGACTGAACCTCTTTTTTCTGATTTGATTTTGATTTTGACGTTAATATCAGTTTTTTTAATTTTGATTTATCTGTTGTAAATTTACCCATTTCTCCTAAAAATGAATTAAGGACATAGTAGAGATCCTCGTCTACTTCAATATCTCCACGCATATAGGCTTCACCAAGTGCCAGTGATGTACTTATCATAAAGTCCTCTTTAGGTGGCATCTTATGTACTTGCATGGTAAATGCCGATGGACCGCTCCCGATTAGTTTTTTATCTCCATCAGAAACTATGGTAAAGCTGACAGGGATAATTCTTTCTAATTGTTTAACTAAAAATTCATTCATAATTTCCTCCTAGTTTAATTTATTAATTAATATTGTACTCCTGAATCATTAAAAACAGCAATATTTGAACTTAACATAAAAAAGAGCTTAGAGCGCTCTTTTTTCGTAATAGTATAATAATAGGATTTCCTTTAAACAAAACAATATGCTATTAGTTAATAAAAAAATAGTACTTTAAACATCTTGATTATAGGATTAAAATGTGAAAAAAGTGTGAATAGATATAAATTTATAAAGATACTGCTCTTGATTTTAAATTAACTTTTTTCAGCATAATGCTGATCTCTCCTTTCAAATATAATTGTACTTTATTATTATAATACGCTCAAGCTATTTACTAAACAGATAATTTTTTATATAATTTGTCAATATAATTGATAACACGATGTGAACTTTGTCTTAATCTTCAATACAAAGCTGAAAATCGAAGATTTAAATGTCTATAGCCTTAAAGATCAATCAATGGTTCCTGTTAATCAAATATCCAGGCCGATGCAAATACAACATAAATAACAAAGACGACTAGCATCCACATATTAAGATGGTTTATGACGCGGCATAGCGTCGCGCCAAAACATAAATAATTTTAATTGGAGGAAAACATCATGCGAAGACTACTTAGCAAACAACTTGGAGCACTCATTTTGGTTTTGGCGGTACTTTTTTCACCGTTGAGCTGCAATCTCAAAGCAAATGCTGACAGTAACACGGTTGAGACGGCGAAAGCTGCGGCACAGGCTGCTGTTGATACGTTAGCCGTAACCAACGATATTACCGCAGACGATATCATGTCGGCTGTAACAAATGCCGCCGGCAGCGGAATTACCACGTCATGGAAGGTTTCGTTGGACAAGGTGCTGGCAACCGGAGGCGTTATAGCATATGTTGGGAACCAGGAAGTCGGAAGAGTAACAGGGGATCCCGGAGAAATTTCCGGCACAATTGCACTAACCAACGGAACGGATACGAGTTACATAGATTTTTACAAAACCATCGACCCGCCTATGGAAACCAAGACCTACACATCAGAATCGACAGACGACCTCTTCCAATGCTCCTATATTTCAGCCGCAAAAGAGTGGAGGATAACAGGGCTGAACACGCCTTCGGACGGAGTGTATCCTGAGGTGCTGGTTTTTCCGACAACCTATCATGACGGCACAGCCACGCACGCACTCAAAGGAATAACTTACAACTGCTTTAACACTACAAAATTACCGTCGTCTGTAAAAATGATAATCATACCCAAACCCTTGAAGGTGTACGGCGCAGCATTTTTGGGTAATACAAATCTGGAAATAGCGGTCCTGAACGTTGGAGTTCCGCATCTTGGGGCGCAGGCTTTCGACGGATGCAGCAATCTGCAATATGTACAGCTGCCAAGCACAGTGACAACAGTTCCTGTGGCAGCATTTAGAAATTGTAAGCTGAAATCTCTTGTTGTTCCGGAAGGAGTGACGGCATTAACCGAATCAGCTTTTGTCAACAACGCATATTTGAAGACAGTCGTTCTTCCGTCTACGTTGACATTACTGAAGTCCAACAATTTTTGCATATATGGCAGCAGTGCGCAGAAATCTGGAAACGTCCGTTATCGTGATCTGAAACAGGTTATCATCAAGAGTCCGAATACGTCGTTTACAAGCAATGGAAAAGTGCAGTATCCATTTGGTGCGGAAAGCAATGTAAATTCCGGAAGTGGTATAGACAATACTCCTATTGTTATTTGTGCGGCGGCTGGGTCTCCGTCACAGGATTACGTGAAGGATTATGGGACATCATCAGGCGAAGGTGGATATGCGACTGTCAATAATAACTTTACATACGTCCCCTATTCCGCGCCGTCTTTGCTTCAGGCGCAAATCATAGCACAGAGTGTAGTAAAACATTTGTATATCAACAATGAAACGAATGGAAATGACATTTTGATGGCTGTGGAGAATGAGTTGAGAAACAACAGTACCATTGCCGTTGCATGGAATACTGCCTTCACAAAAACAAATGCAACAGAAAATGCAGACGGTACCGCTAAGGGGAAGCTTTCTTTGACAGAAGGGAATAAAACGCTGTATGTCAATGTTGACAGAGTTTTTTCGCTTGATGTGGATATAGATCAACAAGCAGATACCCTTAAAAACAATATCCTTAATAACAATGTCCAAAAATCAAGTGATCACAAAACATATTATGTTTCTAATTCCGGAAATGACAGCAACAGCGGTTTGTCTGCGGATCAGGCATGGGCAACGCTTAGCGGTGTTAATGCACACAATAGTAGTATACTGCAATCAGGTGATGCGGTCCTATTTCGGCGTGGAGATACGTTCCGTGGTTCCCTTACAGCTGTCAGCGGAGTCAGTTATGGCGCATATGGAACAGGAAAAAAACCTTGTTTATATGGCGCAATCAAAAATTCTGCAAATGACGTATGGCATGCAACAGAGGCTGCAAATGTTTGGGTTTGCGATACTACATACAGTTCGGACGTGGGAATTATTGTTTTTCAAAAGGGTGAAGCTGCAGGCATAAAAAAACTTAACGGTATATCAGAGCTTACTCAAAATCATGACTTCTATCACGACCATAGCACAGGGAAGCTATATCTCTATCTTAATACAGGAAATCCATCTACTGAATTTTCTGATATAGAAATAGGATTTGACGAAAGGATAATTGATCTTCCAAATGGCGCCAGTGATATTACCATAGAGAATTTGTGTCTCAAATATGGTGGCGGGCATGGGATAGACGGAGTGGATCAGAGCAATATTACTATAAAGAATTGCGAATTGGGTTGGATTGGCGGTTCTATTCAGCCAGGTACATCAACTACCAGGTATGGGAATGCAATTCAATTCTGGCAAAATTGCAGTAACATATTGGTTGAAAACAATTACATATATCAGGTGTATGATGCGGCGCTTACCCATCAGTATAGCGGTAACTATAACGGAACTATTACAATGCAGAATGTCAAATATAAATCCAATTTGATTGAAGACTGTACATATGGTATAGAATACTTTTTAAATCAAAAAAATTCCGATTCGGCAACTATGCGGAATATATCTTTTACAGGAAATATTATTCGCTTTGCAGGATATGGCTGGGGGGATCAAAGACCGGTCAAAAGCGGAGCATCATGTATAATGAGTTGGTCTTCACCCAATATGTCAGATAGTTTTAAGATTGATAATAATATTTTTGATCAAAGCAAATACTCTCTTTTTAATATATCCGCAAAAGATACATCTTATCTTCCGAAGCTGAGCAATAATACTTATATGCAAAAGCAGAATTTGCTTTTTTGCAGTTGGCTGGACATAAACTATCAGGTTGAAAACAATATTATCCAAACAATTAAATCCCTGGATATTGATCAAAATCCTACCGTATATTTTAAACCTGCAAAGAAAAGTTAAGTTCTGGATTGAGTGATATGTTTCCTTTTTATATAAGAAAATCTTTCCTCTAATCCTTCAATTCTAACATAAAAAGAAAAACACTAGGTTGAGACCTAATGTTTTTCTTTATGACGTTGCTGACTGGAGTCGAACCAGCGGCCTACTGCTTAGGAGGCAGTCGCTCTATCCTACTGAGCTACAGCAACAAGGCAGTGCTGCAGATAGCATTGCAGCACAGTCCGTTTATTATTATATTCACTATTTCCCTTTTCGTCAAGACAAAACTTGTATTTAATCAACAGGTTCCGTAAAATTCACGGTTCCCTGCATCCAGATCTGCCCCTTAAAACGGCGCCCGATCTCAGGTGTTCCCGTTAAATCCTTTTTTGCAATTCCCACATGGAAGATCAAATCACTGCATTCTAACGTAAAATCATAAACCTCTTCCTCTGTGATCTGATTTTTTTTCTCCTCAATCTTCACGATTTCACCGATTATGGAATATTGGTCACATTCCACTCCGCAGGGCATGAAACAGGAATCTATGATGGAATACAGATCCTCTTTCATCACTCTTCTGGACGCCTGGGAATATAAATCAATATCTTCAATGGTCAGAGTCTCCATCGCGTCCTCATCGCCGTTTTTTGCAGCCTCTAGAAGTGTATTGCGGTCCTTTGCAGCCACTTTTGCCTTTTCCCGCTGCTTATCAGTTTTCTGGATTGGAAGCAGAATCTTTCCGCTCACCGCCAGACCGGTCAGACATACATCCCTGGAATCAAGGGGATGATGATCTATCATCCTTTCCCTGCATTCAAAGGAATTATCTATATAAAAAATCAGGGAAATCCCGACTTTATACTCATCCAAAAGGCCGGCGTATGTCTCCCGCTCCGTATGGCGCTGAATGGAACAGGACACTTCTGATGTCATGTCATTGCTTTTCAAATATGGATAATAATAGCTTCTTTGAAAGTTTCCTTCCCGGTCCATCTGTCCGAAGACGGCGATCCCCATACCCGGAGCTACTTCCTTGCGGATCTCACAGAGATTGGATTCTTCATCAAGCTGTATCCGCTTCATTCCCGATAAATCCTCGCAGAACTTATCCATTAATTTCACTATATCTCTGTCCTTTTGATAAAGACTAAAGCCTATGGTTCTTAGGAATTTGTGCATAAATCATCACCTGCTTTCTGTTTTTCTAAGATAAATTTCAGGAAAACAATAAGGCGAAGAACACTCCGCCTCAAGCCTTACCGCTTATTATATACTATAAACCGGGATAATGCCAGTAAAATTTAATAAATTTTATATAAATCATATTTTCTTTTACACATCATTTTCTATCCTCCTTTAAATTCCTGAAATCTGGAAAGGGGCCGGAACTTTCTGGTTCCGGCCCCTTTCCACTTACATGGTTTCCCGTTCTTTTATTCCCTGCTCTTTTTCTTTTTCGTAAGCGCTGCATAAAGAGCCAGCATAAATCCTGATACAGCTACCATCGCCTTTCCGGCGTTGTTGTTTCGTTCTCCCGTCTTTGGCAGCTTTGCCAGCGGAATATTTCCGTCATCTACCTGGATCAGATCGATGGATCCGTCATCCGGTACATCTGCCAGAGGAACCGGGTCAGGTATGATGGTCACAGTACCCGGTCCGTTTTCGGTATCACCTCCGGAAGATCCTCCCGGTGAACGTCCGCCGCCGCTGCTCTTAATTTTTTCATCCTGTATGGTAATAGTAAAGCTGTTGATTCCATCCAGGGTCACCGACGGTATGCTGTTATTGATATAATATCCGGCCGGGGCCTTTGTCTCTATGAGCGTATAGGTATCTCTCGGCAGCCTTTTTATTATGAACTGTCCGTCACTGTCGGTAATAAACGTTCCGGCGGCTGCCTTAACGTCTGTATATCCGGCAAAAGAGACTCCGTCAATCTTTACATATCTGCCATACGAGGCTTTCAGGATAAACTCTGCTCCCTTCAGCTTTGTATCCGCATAGACCGCATTGGTCTTGACTACGGTAATCTTTGACGGCTGATTCGCAATTGCCCCATAGGTCTTTGAAAATAACGTCGGTGTGGTATACAGAATATCCCCACTGGATTCATTCATCATAAACTCTGCGGTCCAAGGTTCTGAACCAAGGAGGTATCCTTCTGGTGCCTTTGTCTCTGTTAACCGGTAGGTACCATATGGAAGGTTTGAAATAACACCTTTACCGTTTAATACAAAGATAATGGTATTACCAGTCACATCCTCTGTGGTCCAGGAAGCTCCCTCTGCTGCTGCCTTATAACGGTAACTGTCCCAGGCACCCGGAACCAGGGTTGAGATATTTGTCAACTTGAATTCCGCTCCGTTAAGCCTCGTTCCTGAAGCTTCACTGTCTACCTTTTCCAGTTCCAGCTTTCCGGTGCTTATTTTATTGGTTACTGTCAGGGTCACTAGGGAGTCTTTCGATACAGACACTGCACTGCTCTCATCCCTTAATACACTTACATTCCCCTCTTCATCAATTCTGATATAGAATGGTTCGACCTTATCATACCGGTCAGAAGTAATCTCTCTTACAGAGTAATCGCCGTGTTTCAGCCCCAGATGGATCAGACCGTTCTCATCGGTCGTAAAGGTTCCTGTTTCAAATCCGCTGTCTCCTTTAAACGGGTTGATTCCAAAGCTTGAAAGAATACTGTTCTCCTCATACCGGCCCGGTCCCTGGATCACAAACTGTATGCCGCTTACGCTGCGTCCCAGGTCATCTGTTTTCTTAAGCTGGAGTTCAAACTGGGCACGGTCATTGATGATCACATTGTCATCACCAAACTTAGCGGTCCTGTTATTCTCTGTTATCGTAAACTGATACTCCGACCTGCCGATCAGGCTTAAATACCCTTTTGGTGCCTTCTCTTCCTTCAGTGTATACGTTCCGTACGGTATTCCGGTCATGTCAACATGGCCGTTTACTGCGGTGAAACGGATTAAACCATCCTCTGTCTTAACGTCGTCTAATCCCATTGCTTTCAGCTCATCCGGACTCTTATCTGACAGAATTCCTTCAAAATGTTCAAAGGCACCGTCTACTTCCGTTTCTTTTCTGGTCAGTGAGAACTGAGCGGATGCCAGTTTTTCTCCTGTCAGGCTGTCAGTCTTATCAAATACCAGAGAACCCGTTCCATAATCATTGGTTACAAAATCATTTCCGTCAGCCTGCAGTGTATATGCCTCGCTGTCATCCTTCAATATAATCTGGTATACTCTGCTGCTGAGTTCATATCCGGCAGGCGCTGTCTTTTCTTTCACATAATACGTACCCAGAGGAAGCATTTCTGATTCCCCATAGCCGCCGTTTCCAGTTGTCATAGTGCCTGCAAGTACTGTCAGCTCCTGATCGGAGTAGATTTCAAATACCGCTCCGTCAAGCTTCCTCTCATGGTTATGGGAGGCGGTCTTATTTATACGTATTTTAGCCCGGTCTCTTACATCATATACCTTTACAGTCTCTGAATTACCCGACTGTAATACCGATATTTCGGTATCTGCCGATACAGCATAATTGGCAGGCGCCTTAACTTCCTTTAAAATATAGTTGCCGGCCGGCAGACGTTTTACTGTAGCTTTTCCATCTGTTCCGGTGGCAAAACTGGTACCTTCTGCTTCGCTGTCCTTCAGTCCGCTATAAGTGCTGCTGCTGTCCAGACTTACATACTTACCATCTGCAGTTTTTAATAGAAATACAGCATCAGCCAGCAATCCATCCGTCACCTTATCACGTTTTTCAATATTCAGTTCATGAGGTGTATTGGCTACTGCATTACCTCCTGTCAGACTGACACCCTCTGCGCTGTTGATCTCAAAGGTTCTGCTCCATTGGCTTCCTGTGTTAAACAGGTATCCTTCCGGTGCCTTGATTTCCTTCAGCGTATAGCTTCCGTATGGAATCTGTGTTAATAGTCCGGTCTTTGCATCTCCTGCTCCATCCACCTGGAACTTAAGCCACAGCCTTCCGCTGGCATTTCCTGTTGTTACTTCAGAAACTCCAAGTCCGGTGACATTCTTTAAATAAGCTTCAAAAGCTCCGTTTACCGCAGAGGTTCCGCTGAGTTCGAATTGGGCCCCTGAAATGGCTTCTCTGCTTTCGCTGTCAACCTTCTCAACAGTAAGCGGTCCGGTCTTAACCTCATTGGTCACGATCAGGTTGATCTGCTTCTGGTCTGCGCTGTTTAATACAAGCTCCTTACGGCCTTCGGCATCTAACAGGGATACTTTCCCGTTCTCATCAATCCTCACATAAAACGGATCAATGGCTTTGTAACCTTCTGCCGCCAGTTCTTCAAGCTTGTAATCGCCGTAAGGCAGATTCCATGTAAGCAGGCCGTCAGCATCGGTTTCTTTCACTTCATAACTGCTAACAGACGAATCCTTTAACCTGAATACCGCTTTGCCAAGCGACAGCCATGAGCTGCCTTCATATTTACCAGGTCCATTAATGGCGAACCTGATTCCAGCCACTTTGTCATTGCCGGCATTATCTTTCTTCTTAATGCTCAGACTGTACTCCGTTCTGGTGTTCTTGATGATGTTGCCGTCATACCCGGTAAGCACTGCGTTCTGGCCGTCTGTCTCGATCTTAAATGGTATATCCCCTGCCTTCTTTGTAATATCATAGCCATCCGGAACTTTGGTTTCTGACAGTGTATAGGAACCATATGGAATTCCTGTCAGTGCCACCTTGCCTGATACTGCTTCAAACTCGGCCGCACCATCTGTCGTTTCTACATTTGTAATTCCCATTGCGGCAGAATCTGTCTTCATAGCCGCAGTAAATGCATTCCATGCATCTGTCACCACAGCGGCATCCTTCACAATCTTAAATGCTGCTCCGGCAACCGGTTTTTCCGTCAGTCCATCTTCCTTGGTAAACGCAAGAGATCCGGACACATAGTGATCGGTAACGGTTATGGTACTTGGAATTGTATTCTCAGCTGTCTTATAGTTCTTATTCAGCAGTACCCATGCCTTCTGACCGTTTACCTTAAATTCATCCAGGGGAACCATATCACCGGTAACAGCGCCTGCAACCTGATATCCCGTGGGTGCACCATCCTCGGTTATGATGTAATTCCTGTAATACAGAAGATCTCCTGCATTCCATACTGCTTCTCCTTCAGACAGAGCCGTACTTCCTTCTGCTGCCGGTTCACCAAGTACCTTACCATCCGTGATTCCGGTCTTTTTAAAGTCTTTCATCTCTTCATCAGAAAACGGACCATATACGCTGAAATGCACTCCTTCCACAGGATTTCCGGATTCATTAATCTTTTTAATCGTCACATTTCTAAATGGTACAAATCCAATATCCTTTGTCTTATCATAATCATCCGTTGCCGACCACAGGAAGAAGTCTTCTGATGAATAGGAACTGCTCTTAACCTCATGGAAATTGTTGTCAAGGCTTTCATCATAATTTCTGCCTGCAGCCGTAAGACTCTGAGGGAGCCTGGATCTTCCGGCCTTTTCATTCTTACCGGTCTTAAACATCTCAGACTTTGCCAGTTTTAGTTTCAGATCCTCAAATCCTGCCGGCATGCTTCCGGTGTTTACATAAATCTTATAGTGTGCAGGATCTTCTCCTTTCAGCTTTGATACAATAAGAGACTGATTACTGTACCAGCTGTCTTCCTGGTCTTTTGTAAATTCAGATCCGGTTATGCCGAAAGGCTTCGCCGGAGTCAGTTCATCAAACAGGAATCTGGCATCACCGGTGCCTACCGTTCCCCCGGCTTCGTCGTCACCGTTCTTGCTGTACTTTAACAGACTGACCTTAAAATAATCCGACTGAAGCACAGGAAGCAGATCTGTCAGAAGATGATCCGTCTTTATGCTCTCGTCCTGAATTCCATTGTCATTCTCGTCAATCCAGATCCGTCCGGATACCTTAACATTTCCGGGAACCAGAAGCACCTGAACCGCATTGCTGGTCTGTACCTGCGTAAACTTGGTGTCCGAAATCTCCGACAGGCTTTTCTTATAGCTGTAAGAGGCAGCAAAATCATTTACTGCGTAACCATAGGCCACTGCATCCAGTTCCTTCATGGTTGTATAAGGGACAACCGTCTTATACGTCACCACCAGGTTCTCGCCCGGTTTTAAATAAAATTCCGGGTCGGTGATTTTAATGCGGACAGCAGAAGGATCACTGGCGCCGTCGGACCAGAATCCATCATTGTTATCGTTTAACATGGAATCTTTGCCAAGCTGGGCTGCTGCCGTATTATCAAATTTCTCATTTGAGTAGGTGACCTTGTATTGAAAGCCATCAAGCTTTCTTCCGGTATCTTTATCGGCACTGTTTTCAATAGCGACTGACTCAATTCCCACATATTTCAGCCGGAAATCACTGAGACGTTCAAAATTACCGGTACTGTAATCTCCCTTCACCGGCAGAATATCCATGAGCTGGAGCTGGGTCACGTAATTATAGGCAGAGGCATTGTTAACGGTCAGCCGGTATAATACCGAGCCGTCATAATTGGTCAGATCCGTATCCTCCGCAGTCTTAGCTGCCTTCCCCACTGTGGTTCCGGAAACATATCTGGTGTCTAAATTTCCCTTTACTTCTTTGTAAAGGACCAGCCCTGTTCCCGTGCTCATGGTATTCTCTGCAGAGTCAGAAGCATACCCGTAGGTGCGGTATTTTTCATCCGGAAGCTGTACCTCCTTTGGTAAGTCCGCACTGGGCCACTTGCTGCCTGTCAGGGTTTCGATCTTAAAGGAAGCACCTGTCTGGTTTAATGAAAATGCAGGCTGCAGTACATCACTTGTAACATAAAGCTTATTGAGAATGTTCTTTCCATAATTAATAATACTTCCTGCAATCTGTGCTTTTACTTCAACCGTTACGGACTCATCCTTCTTTAATTCCCCGTTCAGCTGAATAAACAGGGTTTCCTGTCCGGTTTTGGCATCAACCTTTCTGACGGTTTTTTCAATTGTTACGCCTGCCGGAGCATCTTTCAGGCTCACCGCCTTTAACAGCCGGTCTTCTCCAGCCGATTCCCCTGATACTGTGACTCCCAGCGGAACAAGGTCAACCAGAACCGGTCTTCTCATCGGTACAATGGCCGTATCATCGCTGGTGGTCGCATTCTTTACATAAAGTGTGTAAGTCAGCGTATCAGACGGCTGTATGTTGTCTACCGGGTAAACGTTCTTTTTCACGGAAATAATCGGTGCCTGGCTCTGTACTACCTGGATATCACAATCCTTTTGGGTCTGACTGTTCTCCTGACCCGGAACCAGTGTACCGTTACTATCCCATTTTCTGAAATTCATGACCACATTGGCCTGGTTGCGGATATATTTGATCTCTTTTTTGTAATTCCCATTGGACCGTTTCGCATCCTGGCGGTCCAGCTTCACAGTAACTTCTACACTGCCCGGAACAAAATCCTGACCAAGTACATAGTGGTTATCGGCAGAGTTTTTCAGTGTGTCATCCCGATAGCTGATGGAGAAGGATTTCACCTTTTTGCCGGCTGCCGGTGTTATCTGCCCGATTTCTCCGTCACCGGACACAGCTGTGCTTTGGACTGTCCCCACCGGATTCCCTTCAAAATCATAGAAGGTCACATCCGCCATAATGGTTCCTGTTCTGGTATTCCTGATCCGGTTCTGCTGATCTGCCTTCCCGGGTTTTACTGCGGTAATCGTATATTTTTCATTGGTATACTCATCCTCCGGAAGCACGCTTCTTCCCTCATCAAGCATCTTTAAGCCTGTATCGGTTAATACAAATGCATCCAGCGGTATGGAATTGGTTACATCAGGAGTCAGCGTATAGGTCACCGTCTGGCCGTCATTCCACCACAGATCCTTTAACGTAACTGTGGAAGTTGTCTTAACCAGTGCTATTCCTGTCTTCTGCTTTACATTTGTAAACTCACAGGGATCCGGGATTACCCCCTTATTAATGATTACTTCTTTCTGGTATACGGTTCTGCTGTCATCTTTGTTGATAATATATCCCTGATCGTTCTGGGTAATGGCTGTTTCTTCGATCTCATAGGTTCCTGGCAGCAGTTTTACAGTGGTCCCTGTTTCCCCATACGGTACGTTAACCAGATCCCCCACCTGTCTGCCGGTTGCTTTGTCTGTAATCTTCATGACCGCCTTAACCGTATCCGCCGGGTTATCAGATTTATTTACATCATTCTTAATCAGCTTAAGGGGCAGCGCCTCCTGGTTATGGGCTGTAAAGCTATAAACTCCAGGAGCAGCCGTGCTGCTTCCGGTCAGAACATACAGTTCCAGACCATTTTGGAGTTCTCCATCCTTTCTGGCATTCTCAATTGATGGATAAATGATGGTTCCGCCAGTTCCTTCAAAAGATGCCATATGAGAGGTTTCAAAGCCCTGTTCTTTTTCCACAGCTTCATGTACTGCATAAGAATCCCCTTCCGGTAATTCCAGACCCCGAAACGCCAGTCTTCCTTCCGAATCGGTGGTTCCTTCCGTAACATAGGTCCATTCTCCGTCACCGGCTTTTTTGTAAAGCTCAAAGATTACGCCTGCCTTAAGACCCTCTGTCGTACCGTATCCGCTGTATTTAGTAATCTGCAGATCAATACCGCCCTGATTGGGGAGTTTTATTTCTGTTGTCTCTCCGGTTTTTACCGCCAGTCCTTCCGCCGGTATAGCTGTCGTTATTGCAATATAGCCGGCCGGAGCATTCACTTCTTTTACATAATAGGTTCCAGGCTGGTGAGTCTTGGTTGAGAATACAATCTCATATACTCCGCTTTGCCCTATCTCCTTGAAATCACCTGCCTCCAAGGTCAGTTCCGGATCGGAATACAATTTGAACGCCGCACCTGATAATTTCTTAGATTCATCTGCCGAATCCACCTTGGTTAACCGGATCTTCGCTTTTGCATATTGGTTATTTACCGTAATGGCTACCGGATTGCTGTTCGTAAAATTACTATCCGTCCCCACCTGGATATAACCATCTGCCCATAGCTTTCCGCCCTCGACCGCTCCTTCAGCAGATAACATCCAGTCAGGATTTTCCTGTTCCTTCAGATAATAAGCTCCGCCTTCCGGATTCTGTGGAAGAAGTACGGTTCCTTTGGCTGTATAATAGCCGTCCTGTGCCTGAAAGTTTTGAATGGTTACCCGGACAGGCGTGCCGTCTTCATCCAGTACCGGTTTATAAGCACCTTCCGTATAGGTGAAAATGTCAAATACGATCTCTGCAGGAAGCTTCTGTGCAATGTTTTCATCATTCCTGAAACCACTGCCGAAATCAAGCCTCTTGGCCACTGTTAATTCTGCTTTCTTTCTGTTTGCAAAGGTTACACCGGCCGTACCTTCATAGGATGCCGCCATATCCCCCACAACCGCTATGACCATTGGTTCTGAGGCAATGGTATATCCAGCCGGAGCCTTTTGTTCCGTAATCCTGTACCAGCCTGGCGCACAGTCCTTCAAGGTATAGGTTCCGTCCCCGTTATCCTCTAGACTTCCCGGTACAGATTCAAATCCCTGATCAGGCTTTTGATACCCCTCAGACCTTACATCCTGCAGAACACTGCCGATCAGGTCCGTACCTGTCCGGAACTTTCTGTATTCCAGCATAAAGGAAGCTCCTGACATGGCCTGGCCGCTGGCTCCGGTTTCTGCATCAGTTTTTGTAACTACAATATCTGACAGACGCGGATTCTTAACTTCTGCCGTCACCGTCTTTCCTGTGACATTGTCTCCAAGAGGAGTTAAATAAACCTTTTCCCCATCCGCTTTCGCAGTGTAACCTACCGTAACTGATGCCGTTTCAAAATATCCGCTGGTCACGGTTTTTTCTGCCGGACTGCTTAAGATTTCTCCTGCCATCGTGTAAACGCCGCTGTCCAGGTTGGTAAAGCTGGCTGTATATCTGCCATCCTCCTGTCTGCCGGTAACTGCCGTTAACCCGCTGCTGCCTGACTTTTGAATGGTAAATGTGATTCCTTCAAGATTTATGGATCTGTCATCACTCCAAGTCTTCTTCTCAATCTCCAGATCCGGCTTCTCCGGATTATAAACATTCACGGTTAACGGCGTACTTCCAACCGTAAAATATCTCCAAAGGTTACTTTGACCGGTATACATGGTGATATATTTTTTCTGCTGCTCACCGGTCAGTGTTTCCTTCAGCCTGTAATGTCCTGCTTTTAAGCCTCCGGAAATGGAAATCCTGCCATTGCTTCCGGTGGTATAGGTTCCGGTCTTTACGTATTTGTAGCCTGTATCCTTCCATTGATACTGCCAGACTTCAAATTTCACTCCGCTCAAAGGAGTTTTCTCAATGCCCAAGCCATCCAGATCTTCATCTGTTTTGCCAAAGGTACCGGAATCAGGCCTGTATCCGTATTTTGCTAATGTTACCGGATATTCCTTAGATACTTTGTTTATCAGGCGGTATGCTTCTGGCATACCTGATTTCCAGAAATACTGAAAATCAATGGTATCCCTTATTTTGTAAACGGTTGCCTCCAGGTAGTGAATCGTTGGATCCAGCTGAACCTTAGAAGGTGCATAAATCTCTTCCAGAGCAAATAAAGCCTTTGCCTCTCCCTTGCTTTCATCAAGCTCAATGATGCTATCTGTATCGAGCCCCATTCCCTTTAACTTCTCGTCAAGACTTCCCAGGTTAATCATCTGAGAAAGGGCATATCCTGTTTTATGAGTCTGATCCGATTCCAGACCGGTTTCCACCACTTCTATAGGAAGCAGTTTTTCCTTTGTCTCCGGATTTACCAGCCATATCTGGAACCTGGCACCTCCTAAGAGCGTGGGTTCAGCATTGGTACTCGTATCCCGCAGCCATTTGTTCAGAGCGATCTGGAAGTAGTATGCATAAAGCCCTTTCGGACCCTCCCCATGATGGTTTTTCACCACGGCGATCTGTTCATTCCGCCCGTTTTCGTAAGGATGCAGAATTTCATTGCAGCCGGTATAGCCGGAGTCCTTCGGTGCGAATACGGCAACGATCTGACGGCCGTCAGGCAATGTGTATCCCCGCGCTGCTTCATCTTCTACCAGCCAGTATACCTTCCCGGTTTCCAGGATAGCAGTGTCAAATTCTCCGTCAGCACGTTCTTTTGTTACCGGATCGATCCGGGTACCGCTTTCATAATGGTCTATTACCTCAAAATCAGCTTCATTTTCCAGATCATTCAGCGTTATTCCGGACAGCTTCTTATTATCCGTTTTCATTTTATAGAGGGTAAACTTTGCACCATTGATCGCTTCCGGAGTGTGCATGGTCCCGTCAAGTGCTATTCCATCACAGGTTTTTAAAATATTGAACTGAACCCATGGCTTATAATTATAAAGAGGATCTGTATTCTGTACCAGTGACTGGGCTGTTTTCGGAAGATCCTTCCCCGTATATTTTACTGAATTGTATTTTCCGGCTTCCAGTTCATCAACCGGCAATGTTTTCGGAGGTTCTGCGTTTCCTTCTGTTAACGGCGTTTTCTCTTTCATGTTCAGATCGAAGGCAAAACCGGTTTCTTCCCTGGTTGGAACACGGACTTCAACGATATAGTAGGTATCATTCCTGTTTATATCATAGAATGTCGCAACACCGTCATAGGAATTGGTGGTTACTGTCTTCATATAGTCTGCGGTGTGAACATCCTGGGAATTCACCTTATACAGAGCAAGTTTCACGTTCCCAAGCACATGGTTAACCGGATAAAACTGGTAATTCCATTCATCCTGCCAGTACTTCTGAGTCCGGATCGTAAGCTTGGGTTCATCCTTAATAACAAGGGCACTGCCGCCTTCTTCCCCATTGACCGTGGTTATAACTCTGCCTTCCTTTAATGTGGTTGTCAGGATATCATTGGACTGCAGATAACCGGAGGGCGGGGTGATTTCAGCGATAACATAAGAAATCCGTTCTCCGTTTTCATTAAATATTTTTAAGTTTGTGCTGTCAAAAGTAACCTTCCCGTATCCGTCGGTGGTTTTTTTCTGAATATATTTTTTAATACTGGTATCCCAGTTATTCACATCGAACTGATCCGCCCGGAAAATTCCAAGGACTGCTCCTTTTACGTTGGTATCCCTGAGGGCATCCTTTTTGGTTACAGTCACTCTTCCGTAATTCTGATAATTCTCCAGCGGTTTCTTACCTTCCCCCAGGTAAAGTACAAGTTCACTTTCCGCCTCTGTTGACGCTGCCTCTACGGTAACCGGACCATAGTATACGTCTTTCCCCCGCACTTCATAAGTACTATTTCCGCCTGTTTTGTCAGAAAGCAGGTAATACGGATTAATAATACCATCAGGAACAATTTCTTTAAAATAATAAGTTCCAGGAGCAAGCGGTGCTGTGTCCCAATTAGAGTAAAGAGTATATTCATTATAATAACCTGGACGCAGTTTTATTTGTCTGAATTCACTTCCTTCTTTCACGTATACTTCAAATTGTATATTGTTTATCCATTCATCTTTTGTTCCATCAGAACTATATTTTGTTTTTTTGATTTGAATTTTTCTATAAGGTTTGTTCTTAAAGGTTAAATGATTACTACTGTTCTGGGCAAACCAGGATTCTAACTTCTCCCTTGTCACCGAACCAGCCGGGGTTGTAAGTATAAGCGGTTCCCCTTTTTCATAATTATCCGGAGGTGTAACTTCCTCTATTTTATAAGTCATACCAGGATCAAGGAGTATATATTTTCCATTATTGGTGATATCACCTTCAAATATTACGGTTTCTCCACTGGTAATCTGAAACCTTGCTGATATATTATTGTATTGATTTAACGCATCCGTCTTATAAAGCCAGTACGGTATCTTTTGAGGAATATTATAAGCTTTAACAAACGTATCACTTTCCCGGTTAACCACATAAGGTCCAATAACAACCTGCTTTTTAAAATCAATGAAAGCCTCAGATATTTTATTATGGTCCTCAGCTTCCAGTCTGTCAGTACTGTCAAGTTCACACCAGTAATACCATTTATTTACATCAAGACCCCGGACTGTTATTTCTCCGTTACTGTCCGTGGTATAGACGGTACCAGGAGATACTTCGGTATAGCCGAACCACTCCAAAGTATACAGCTTAAAACGATACCCCTGTTTCGAAGCATTTTTGTTTAACCAGTCTGAGTCAATGGACCAGGCTTCCTTTTGAAGCTTTAACGTTCCCCCTTTGTTATTCTTAATCTCAATTTGGGTAGTCTTAAGGGGTTTCAGCTCAAACGTTTTATAAATATAGGTTTTATTATTCCTTATTTCTTTTCTGAAACCATCTCCCGGAACATTTCCATCAGAGTATCCTTCCGGTACTTCTTCTGCAACACGGTACAATATCTTCTGGTTATCGGCACCATAGACAGGAAGTGTTGCCATAAACTGACTGCTGCCGTCAAGAGAATAGGTGACTTTGGAATTCACGCTTACCTTTGTCCATGTCACCCCATTATCCGAAGACTTTTCAAACCAGAATCTGTCATTAAAATCCCCTCTGTAGGCTTCCGGCACTTTGCTATAGCCGTACTTATTATCCTGAATCAGCTTTGTTACATTTACTTTTGCTTCATTTAATGTATTGACAATAAAGTTTTTTTCCGGTAGTTCACTTATTAACCGAGTGGTCTGACCAGCAGTCACACTTGCATTATATACAGCACCTTCGAGGATAAAGCCATTGGCGCTCTTTTCTTTTACAACATAATTCCCCGGTGTTACCGGCTTAAATAACACTTTACCGGTATTGTCGGATGTTATGGTTTTCACTTCTGTAAGATTTCCGGCACTGTCCTTCTGGTAAAGAGTAAATTCCGCACCTTCCAGGTAATTAAGGTCTGCGTCGTCCAAATCTGCACTGCTCCAGGTACGGGCCTTTTTGTAAAATTCTATGGCTCCCTTTCCAATGACTGCGTTAACGACCGTAACCTCTGCACTCTCTCCTGCATTTAAAGCAATCTTTATATCTTCTTCTTTTGAAAATGTCTTAGTTCCTGCCACGGCAGAACGCAATTCTGTTCCAACAGGATTATTTACTTCTTTGATCACATAGGTTCCCGGATCAACCTGAACCTGAATGTATCCGTCATCACCGGTCTGGTATAATCCGTCAGCTGCCTCTCCTTCTTCATCAGAGGGGTTAACAGCAATTTTTTTGCTGTTAATTTTATGATTATTCCTGTCAATAACCGTGTAATTATCATAGGGGGTTATCGTTCCCCCATCCACAGAATAAATTTCAAAGCCAGCCAGCCCCGGATACTCCTTTTCCATAGTTAATCCGTATTTCTGGTTAACGCCTATGCCTTCATCAATTTCTTTTTTAATTTTAATGACTGCCGGCTGATTTACTTCATGAATCACTACATCCGCATCGGAATCCTCTTTCTTCAGTTCGTTGGTTCCAAGCTTTACATATTCCAGATGGGCATTATTATTAACCGTAAATACGGTACTGTCCCCAACCCGTTCATCATTGTACTTCAATAAAAACGGTTCATATGGATATCTTGCAGTTACCAGATAAGAATTGTAGGTGGGTGCTGTGTCTGAAACATATATATGATCTGCAGCATCCTGTCCCTGTGTCTTGAACTTCCTGATGACTATGGAATTATCACCGTTTTTCTCAAAGTCAACATCTGTTCCGTCTCCCCATTTTGCTGTTACTGATAGGGGTTTCATAGTCTCTGGAGCATTGGGTGTCTTGATCTTTAGGGAATCCGTGATTTCATAAGAACCCTCTTTAAATCCTGTCCTTCCATATGTCTGATAGATGGTACCATCCGGCTGTCTGGATATCTCACCGGAGCTTCCATACATACCGACTTCAATCAGATATGTGATATCCACATACTCAGGGATGCCTGAAGCATTTCTCACTACTGTATAAGAATTATCATAGGGATAAACTCTTTTTTTAATATGCCACTCATCATCAGATACCAGCGACAGGCCGGTATCTTCCGGCTGCTCTGCATAAGTAACGGTTTCAATATTTCCCGGATAAGTGATATGGTCCTTGTCAGTCTTATCCGCTACCTTGACATCTGCATAAAAAGCCACGCTGTCAGACGGCAGGGCAAATGATTCTCCAACGGCTCTTTCCCCGTTCCCGTCAATATACGCATTGATGGTTATACTGTCCGATTTTCCCGGCCGGATAGAATTCTCCTCATCTCCGATATGGATTACATACTTCCTGCTGCCATCATCATTTTTAGAGATGAGCTCTGCTTTGCCAGCCTGTTCCTCCAGAATAATTCCGGCAGGAACGGTAAATTCAATCTTTGCATTTTCATATGTATCAAACAATGACAGCTTACCGCCTGCGGCATATTCATAAAGGGGCGCCGCCTGCATGGTATACGTGATCGTATAGGAATAAAGAATACCAGCCTTTATGGAACCAGTCTGGCTCTGAATCAGATCGATTTCAACGGTTTCCTTCTTATCAACGGCCTCCGTACCATAATAAGTCTGGGCTGTTTCATAGGGAGTAAATTTGGCGTCTTCATTGTTCACTTCCGTATTCAGCGTAGTGATACCAAAGCTCTGTACCATCATACTGAAGGATGGTTCCTTTTTAAAGGAAAATAAGCTGGACCTTTGATCCTCACCATTAAGCGCCTCTACATCCGTTCCCATAAGAGCTGCCCGTTCCTCTTCCGATAAGGTCCTGGTATTGCCGGTAGAAACAACATCAGGATCTTCCAGGTCAGAAGGATTGACAGATGCCTGGGATGGCGTAGCGTACGCATCATTCGTACTGGAGAGCACCGGAACCTCATGCTTTGCAATGGTAACCGTATCGAATCCAATACTGCCGCTGCGGCTTATGGAAACAGCTTCACTGCCGGCATCAGCATTGTCTGCTTCACCATTGTCTGCTTCACCATTGTCTGCCTGAGCATTACCCGATTCAGCATTATCCGCTTCACCATTGTCTGCCTGAGCATTACCCGATTCAGCATTGTCTGCTTCAGCATTATTTACTGCACCATTCTCATCTGCAGATTCATGCTCCCCGCTGTCTGCTGCTTCCGTACTGTTATTATCCGGACTTTTCGTTCCGTTATCTTCCTGCAATGCCTCCTTAGAACCGTCTGCCGCTTCTGTTATTTTATCCGATCCTGAGATTTCTGCCGTACCGGATTCCTGCGCCTTACTCCCGTCTCCTGCAGCAGCAGTTGTTTCTACCGGACCGGACCCGCCCGAACGGCTGTCAGCTGCGGGAGCTTCCACGATGGTATTTTCGTCATCCGGATTTTCTCCGACAACTGCATACTCCTCCATCTCAGCACCTGTAATCATCAGATTATCACCTTTGATCTGAAGCCGAAACTCACAATCCCGGTCCTTATAGCCGTTAACTCCAATGATCCTGACATTCTGAAGTGCATAATCCTGCCTGATCCGTTCAGATTCATCTTCTTCAAAAAACGGCTCTCCATCCAGGGTATCGGATACCACTATCAGATACATGGCCTTTCCAACCTTTTTTTGACGAACCAGCGTCTTTCCTTCCAGTTCTTCATACAACTTCTGTATTACGATTTCCTTTTGATCCCCTTCAAAAGGAACCAGGTCTTCATTCAGTTCAGGTCTGTCTTCAGAATCCTTTTTTAAGACCTTCTCAATGGCTGACTGGGTGATTTTTACATCAATGACCTTCCTTGCCTCTGACGGAGTTGCCTCCGATGGAGTCGCTTTCTCTGCATTGGATGGAGTTGCAGCTCTGTGTACAGTCGTCTCAGCAGCATATGCTGTCGTAACAGTAAGCTCGGATACATTTCCTGCAACGATAGCAGCGGTCAGAATCCAGGCAATTACCTTTTTCAGACGATGCACTTTCCTCATTGCACCCTTCATTTTCATATCCTCCTTATTTATATTTCCTCTTAATATAAAAATCAATTTGTAAGATAGTATTAGACATTCTTTTCCTTTGTAACAGTATACATTAGGATGGTTACAAACCGGTTATTTTTCAAGTTTTTTCTATTTTTTTATAGTTTCAATAACTTGTATATATTTTACATATTTTTCCATGCTTTTTTCCGCACTTTTGCCTAAAAAATGACATGTAATCCCCTGTTTTTTTTAATTGTAAACCTATTATTTTATTTGGGTTGACATTCTTTTTAACTTGTGATACCATTCCAGTAGATTATAATTCAAAGATAAAGGAGCCTGATATCATGAATGCAGCACATACAACCAGTGCGGATACGGCATCTGCCGCCAAACGTACTATTTCAACAAAAGAACTGGTTCTGGCCGGAATGTTCGCGGCCTTACTCGCCGTAATTTCCCAGATATCCCTTCCCATGCCCACAGGTGTTCCAATCACCATCCAGATTTTCGGAGTGGCTCTTGTCGGGTCCATTCTGGGATTCCGGCTTGGCTTTTTAGCAACCTTTGTTTACGTTCTTCTTGGTGCCGTCGGCCTGCCAATTTTTGCAAACTTCCACGGCGGCATCAGTTCTTTACTTAACTTATCCGGCGGTTACATATGGGCCTGGCCTCTGATGGCTCTGTTATGCGGAATAAGACCTAATACAGGAAACAAAACGTTAAACACAGTCCTTATGTTTCTGTTTCCCCTTCTCGGAACGGCTGTTGATGAAGTCATCGGAGGGCTTCAGTGGGCAGCGTTATCCGGGGATATGAGCGTATGGGGTGTATTTACCTATTCCATGGTTGCATTTATTCCCAAGGACATTGCCCTCACAATCGTTGCGGTCATCGTCGGTATGCCCATGCGGAGATTAATATCACGAGAGTTCTGATTCTTTCAAAAAACAATTGGGTATTTTTAACCAGGCGCTGCCGGTTAACTGGAGTTTTCCAGTTTGCCGGCAGCGTTTTTTTATTTTTATTTTTAAAAGTATTGACAAATCAAATCTACAATTGTAAACTATGATTGTTATTTACAAATGTAGATCAGAATAAGAAGGAGAATAAAAATGAAAACTGTATTTATTAAAAAAACAATTGTTGCAGCATTAACTGGTTCAGCTTTATTAGCGGTACTGCCTATGACAGCCAGCGCTGCCAAAACAAATGATTCTTCGGTTGTATCAAGTAGCAGCACTACTGAAACAGCAAAATCAGCAAAAATGGATAAGGGGGAGTGGATACGCAAAAATGACAACTGGTATTTTAAAATAAAAGGCGATTATGTTAAAGGCTGGTGGGTATCTGATGGTTACTGGTATTATTTTGACAAACAAGGGGTGATGGTTCATAATACGACTATAACAATCGAAGGAAAAAATTATACATTTGACAGTGAAGGTATTTATCGCCAGTAAATAGCAAAAATTATTTATGGATGGGTATTTAAATGAAAAAGAAAATCGGGTTGATAACAATATTTAATAAAAAAACCATTATTGCCGCTTTAACAGGTATTAGTTTATTAGCAGTACTGTCAATGACAGCCTGTACTACTTCTAAAACAGACCTGGTAAATGAAGGTGAAGCCTGTACTACTTCTAAAACAGGCTGGGTGATAAATGGTGAAAAATGGTATTATTATGATGATCAGGGTGTTATGTTGAAAAATACCACTGTGGAAGGAAAAACATTAGGTGCTGACGGTGCAATGGTTTCTGAAGCGGCAACACCAGCAAGTCCATCTGAAGGGTGGCATTCCGAAAATGGTAACGTGTATTATATCGTAGATAACTCATATGTAAAAGGCTGGCTGCTAACCTCTGTTTCTGAAGATGAAAGAAAGTGGTTTTATTTTGACGAGCAGGGCGTAATGGTCAATAATACAACTCTGAACATTGATGGAAAAGACTATATATTTGCAAGTGATGGTGTTTGTACTAATATAGAATAAATAAAAATTTTAAAACAGCTTTCTACTTATGAATAGTATTAAGCTGTTTTTTATGATAATATGGTTATCATAATTTTAAATGATTCAGAATTGACAAATATAGCCTATAGATCTAAACTTAAAATAGTATTTACAGATGTAATCATAAGAAAGGAGTCATAAAATGAATACACTTCCAAAAATATCAGAGTCTGAATGGGAAGTTATGAAGCTTATATGGAAATCAAACCCATTGACCTCAGAAGAAATCATTAATTTATTATCCGATAGAATGACCTGGTCGGCACAGACAATCAAAACGTTTATAACAAGGCTTATTAAAAAAGGAGCCATAGGTTTTGAAAAGAAAGGTAGAATTTATTACTATTATCCATTGCTTTCTGAAGATGAATGCATCCGGTCTGAAAATGAATTTTTTCTGAAAAAAGTGTATGATGGAGCATTAAATATGCTTCTTACAAAGTTTTTGGAAGAAGAAGAATTGTCACTTGAACAAATTGAAGAATTGGAAACGATTCTTAAGGATAAAAAGGGGAAAAATTCATCTGATAACAATGACTTGTTGAAGTGAAAATTTGTCTATGAAGGTAAAATTGAAATGGATTTATTAGTTCGTGTTTTTTTGAGTATTTTGAAATCTTCATTAACAGCTAGCGTTCTTATATTGGTAGTTATTGGCATCTTATATGTATTTAATAAGAACATCAGTGTAAGAGTTAAAAATACAATATGGATACTGGTTCTGATAAAAATTCTTATACCTGTTAATGATCATGTAAATACGAATTTATTTTGTATAATATATGAAAAATATGGAACGGTTATACAATATCAGAATGATGTAAAATACAAACAGTTTCAAACCGGAGAAGATTATACAGGAAGTGCAGCTGAAAATAATGATTTTCTTTTAAATATAGTTAAGTCAGCCTCTTTTATCTGGTTCACCGGCGTTTTTTTATTAAGCTTTTGGTTACTAATTGCACAGCTTAACTTGATAAGAAAAACAAAAAACTCAGAATGTAATATAGACATGGAATTTTTAATTAAAAAATGTAATATAAAAACAAAATTTCCGGTGTATATTTGTGACGATATCAAAAGTCCATGTATCTCAGGAATTATTAAACCTAAAATTTATATTCCATCGTATGTACTTAATATCAGTGATAATAACCAGCTATCCTATATTTTTTTACATGAATTAGTACATTATAAAAGAAAAGACCTAATTTATAATTTCTTTAGTATCCTTGCACTTTTTCTACATTGGTTCAATCCTTTTGTATGGCTTGCAGTAAAAAAAATGAACCTATACAGAGAATGTGCTTGTGATGCCTGTGTTCTGGAGCTTCTAAAAGAAGAAGAAAGCATAGAATACGGGTTGACTCTTTTAAACCTTTCAAAATTATATTTAGAAACAGGTAATCATTTACAATTACCAGTGTTTTTTAAAACAAATAATCAAATAAGTGAAAGAATTTGGTTAATAAAAGGATTTAAAAAGGGGTCCTACAAAATAAAAGCAAATGCTGTATTAGGCTGTACAATCGCTGCATTTTTAATGCTTACTAATAATATACCCGTTCATGCATTAAATGCAGAAAACATTCTTAAGAAAGATCGTATAACCGGTTGGATAATGAATAATGGAGGCTGGTATTACTATGATAATGGTGTTATGTTGAAGAATACTAATGTAAATGGATATGAATTAGGCACTAACGGTGCACTGGTTAAATTACATAATAATAATACATCAGAAGATACAATTCCAACTCATGGGTGGTATTTGAATAAAAAAGATGGTAAATGGTATTATATAATAAATAACTCATATGTAAAAGGCTGGCTGAAGACTTCTGTTTCGCAAGGAACGTGGTTTTATTTTGACGAGCATGGGGCTATGGTCAATAATACAACTCTAAACATTGATGGAAAAGACTATATCTTTGCAGCTAATGGTATGTGTACTAATATAGAATATTAAAAATTCACCCCACCTTGACAGAGATGGATTTACAATTTATAATTGTCAATAAATAATTTATAAGAAGGTCTTCCACATATGATACAAGAGATCTATCCACACATACTCCATAATGATTTTCAAATAAAAACGCCGCAAACAGACAGTTACTTTCTATATTTTCTGGATGGCCGTCTTCTGCTTGACCATCATGTTTCCCCCGGACTTCCCCAATTTGAATCGTTAAAAGACAATAGCAGGGAAGCCATGTCCCATTGTGATTATCTTTTTTCCATAGACCAGATGGATTTCTTTCTCGTAGATGAAACCAGTATCTCTTTAGAAGAAAACCAAGCCCTTCGTTTTTATAAAACCAGCATTATACGTGAACTGACCCCCATGTGGGTTTCCTTTGCCGCAGTTACCGCAGGACAGCTCCACCGGTTCTATTCAGCCAACCGGTTTTGTGGATGCTGCGGTTCGGCCATGATGAAAAGCAAAAAAGAACGCTCCATGGTCTGCACTTCCTGTGGAAATACCGTTTATCCAAAGATTTCTCCCGCTGTCATTGTTGGTATCCTGCATGAAGGAAAGCTGCTGCTGGTCAAGTACGCAGGCCGGGAATATACCCGGTTTGCATTGGTAGCCGGTTATACAGAATTTGGTGAAACCCTAGAAGAAACCATAAAGCGGGAAGTTATGGAGGAAGTGGGGCTTAAGGTCAAGAATATCCGATACTACAAAAACCAGCCCTGGGCATTCAGCGATTCCCTTTTAGTCGGATATTGGGCCGAGCTGGATGGTTCTCCACAAGTTCAGCTGGATGAGACAGAGTTATCCACAGCAGAATGGATGACTCCGGAAGAAATCCCCAATGGCTTTACCAATGTAAGTCTTACACATGAGATGATTCTTCTTTTTAAAGACGGAAAAATTTCTTCATAAATAAGCGGGAAAGCCACTGTTTGACTTTCCCGCTTTATTTACTCTCTTGATTTTAATACTTCTAACCGTTTTTTCTGGTCGTCTTCATTCTCTTCCGGAGACTTTGTTGGGTCCTGTCCATGAAAGCGATGACAAGGTAATTCTCTGCATTTTCCGCAATGCGGCAATTCTTTATTACAAATACAGCAGTCATAAATGCTGCATACGCTCTCTCCGGTAAATGTCAGCCAGAATGGTTTTCCTTCTATTGACGAACATCCCTGGCAGTCAACGGGGAAATACTGGCATTCGGAACAAATTACACCGCAGCAGCTTATGATCTTACCCTCCATTTTCTATATCTGTCTCCTTCCGTACCATATCATTTCTCTGTATTCTAACATAATATGGTAATTAAATCCACCTTCTCTAAAGATTCTATCTCTCCAATATAATTACTGCATCTTTCTGGAAACCATGCATGAATATAAATGTACGGTCAGTTTCCCACTCTATATGGACTTTTTCAGTTCTTCCTGATTCCAGGTCTATAGCCTTTGCATGATATCCTTCCAGCTTCCCTGCAATCTCCAGCTTCGTAGAATATGGAATGTATATCAGATATCGTTCATCTTCTGTCTCAGCCATTCGGATCTCCGGTGATTTATCCCCCAGCAGCTCTTCGACAGGCTTTAGCTCTGCGATATGGTTTGTCTCAAAGAAATTCCTGATAAATCCATAATCCCAGGCTCCAGGGAAATGAAGGGCCTCCTGCATCGGAAAGGATTCATCAAACCCTTCACCCAATACCGGATTGGGCTTTTTTCCTATCTTCTTCCAATTCCAGACTCCATGAGCTCCATAAGCAACTCCCGCACAAGCGCCGGAAAGAATCCCGCTCCATGCAGCTTTGCGTATATCAAAGGGCTGAAATCGTCCATAGCGCTGACGGCTGTATCCCATTTGTTCATAGCAGGGTTCTGCATTTATAATCGGCTTTTTAGGATATTTCCTGTAAAACGTTTCCGCAAGCAGATATGCCATATCCTGTCCGTCTGCATTATGTCCTGACTGATACATATAGAAGCTGATTCTGTCTAAGAATTGTTCCGGAATAAAGTCATATCCCCTTTTTATATGCATGGATTTTAAAGAATCCGGCGATGCGGTGCAAATTGTATCAAGTCCGATTTCATAATATTCGATGGCTTCTTTCGTATCAAAGTCCGTATCTCCGCTTATGATATAGACCGGATTAAATTCATCAAATTCTTTAACAACCTTTTCGCAATATTTCCGGACAAAATCCTTTGGCATTACATTGCTGCCAACCATCCTGCTTCCCCAGGTACCAGGGACAAAATTCAGCCACAATACCACCAGGGCCAGCTGAAATCCTTTATCTGCTGCCATCCGGCACATCTGTCTGGCTCTGGTATAGTATTCTTCATTCCACCTTGTAAAATCATATTTTTGACCATCTTCTGTATAGAATGGGTATACACCTACATCAGACATACATCTGTCCCACTGCGGAAGAGTGTTGATCTGAAGAACCGTATAGCCCTGTGCCCACCTTTTTTCCAGATAATATTCCCACTCTTCCAGGGTTGCATTGGTAAATGCGCTCCATACCGTATCTGCAAGGTAAAAGAAGTTCTGTCCGTCTAGTATAAAATTTCTTCCATTCTTGTGTATTTTTAAGCTGCTCATAGAAAACCTCCGAAACTTCTGTTACTTGGAAATGCAGTTTAAGATTACATCTCCCGTTTTTATATCCTGGCATGATGCCGGCAAAACCTCTGCATAATCATTGGAATTGGTAATGAGTACCATGGTTGTAATATCATACCCCTCTCCCTTCATGCTTTCAATATCTGCTTTTATCATCAGATCACCCGCCTTTATCAGATCACCGGCCTTTACTTTAAGCTCAAAGTATCTGCCTTCCAGTTTCACGGTATCTAATCCAAAGTGAACCAGGACTTCCGCACCGGACTCTGTTACCAGACCAACTGCATGTGGGTATGCAGTTATAACTGTACCAGCACAAGGTGCATATACCATTCCGTCATTTGGAACGATGGCAGCTCCTTTTCCCAGCATACCGCCTGAGAATGTTTCATCTTTTACTTCTGATAACGGAATAACTGTGCCATTTACAGGTGCTGCTACGGTTTCATCTTTTTTTTCAGGCTCCTCTGCTGAGACTGCAGGTGTTTCATCAAGAAGCATGCTGTCACTGTACCCAAACAGAAATGTACAGACTGCAGAACCAGCGTATGCGATTGTACAGGCAACGCAGAAGCCAGCAAATCCGACACCGATATAACCCGGCATAGTAAGTAAGCTTGTACTAAGCAGTGTAGGTGCACCTGCTCCGACTGCTGCAGTAATCGCTCCTGCAATACCGGAGAAAAATGCTCCGATAAAGAATGGTTTCTTATATTTTAATGTCACACCATAGATAGCAGGTTCTGTAATTCCGGCAAGTACTGCTGAGACCGCTGCCGGCCCTGCTATATCTTTTACTTTTCTGTTCTTTGTCTTTAAGAATACACCTAACGTTGCTCCGGCCTGGGCATAATTATTGGGTCCGGTAATCGTAAATAACGTATCTCTTCCATACTGCGCAATATTATTCATGACAATTGGTGCGAATCCCCAATGAAGACCAAACATTACTGCTGCGGGCCAGATAAGACCAATTACGAATCCTGCCATCACCGGACTGAATCCAACAATTGCTGTATATCCTCCTGCCAAAAATTTACCTGCATAATCTGCGACTGGTCCGATTGCAAGATATGTTGCAGGAACCATAATTAACAAAGACAGCAAAGGCGTAAAAATATTCTTTATTATCTCTGGAAGGATTTTCTTTAATCCCCTCTCTAATTTAGACAGTACATAAACTGAGATAATAATTGGAATTACAGATGACGTATAGCTCACAAGAACTACCGGTACTTTTAAAAAGGTAAGAGCTTCCCCGCCGGAAAATGCGGCGGTAATATCCGGATATACCAGTGCGGCTGCGATTCCGACCGATACAAAAGGATCAGCTTTGAATTTCTTAGCTGCTGTAAATGCCAGAAATACAGGCAGGAAAGTAAACACGCCGTCTGCTGCGGCATACAGTATCCGGTAAGTACCCATATCCGTGGTCAGCCAGCCAAGGGTCGTAAACAATATTAAAAGTCCTTTTAAGAGACCAGCGCCTGACATTGCTCCAAGAATCGGGGCAAAGATACCTGCAATGGTATTCATAAATAAGTTAATCGGGTTCTTTTCCTTCTTATCATCATCCTCGGCTTCACCGGCTTTTACACCAGTTGTATTAATAATAGCATCATATACATCGCCTACCGCATTGCCGATTACAACCTGCAGCTGTCCGCCGGCCTCTACTACGGTGATAACTTTTTCTGTCTGATTCAGCCGGTTCTTATCTACCTTTGACTGATCAGCAATCTGAAAACGAAGACGTGTCGCACAATGTACCAGTGATCTGACATTATGAGCCCCACCGACACAGTTTACGATTTGTTTTGCCAGCTGATCGTAATTCTTCTTTGCCATAATTTTCCCTCCTAATACTTGCAATAAGTTCTCTCAATTAACACCTTTTCATGTGAAAGATACGCGCTTATCTTTTTGTAACTTTATCCTAACATTCTCTTATTTTGCTTTCAATCCCCCCACTGTTTTTCTATGTTTCTATCAAATCTGTATACTTTTTTGCTATATATTTAATTATAATTTGTATAAAAATAACATGCTTTTAAATTTTCTTTAAAAGCATGTTATCGATAAATATATTTTGTTTTATCAAATACACTGTCGCCTTCTAATAACCGGGTACGATAGTATACCCGCACCATCTCATCAGCCTCGCCCTCTTCTACAATATGCCTGATCAGATGCTTCACTGCCGCTGTATGTCTTTTAGTATGGGTTCCTTTTATGAGTGTAAGATTTAGTCCGGGAATGCTAAGTTCCGGCAAAGCGTCAAATCCAATCAGGGATACTTCCCTTGGAACCTTGATATTACGCTCCAGCAGTGCCTTGCTTACTCCTAAAGAAATAATAGAACTCTCCAGAACAAAAGCTGATGTCTTCCGCAATCCCCCATCCAGATAATCATTCATGGTTTCATACACTTGATCAACCGTATTCCCAAGATGCAGAATCCGGTTACTGCTGTCACCGCACTGCCGTTCTGCCATTTCCTGAACAAAGGCTTCTCTTCGTTCCACAAAATTAAAAATATCAACATTCTCTGCCAGATATATAATATGGCTATGCCCTTTATCCACCAGATAATCCACAGCCCTGCGGATTCCCTCTTTGTTATCAATCAGAAAACTATCCATCCCCTGTTCATAGAACAGATTATCTCCAACCACAATAGGAATCTTTAATTGTTGAAACGGATAAATATCGCTGCGGTTCATTTCTGCTGCCAGAATGTAGATTCCTTTTACATCGCTGTCCCTGCATTTCCGAAGAAATCCTTCCAAATTGCCTTTTTTTTCATTAAATTCCTGATAATCAAACCGATAGCCTGCTTTATTGGATATATATTCCAGATTATCAAACAAAAGCGGACGAGATACATTCTCCTTCCTTTTCAGGATTATGCCATGTTTGATATAATTTAACATAAGCACAGTCCCGCTGCTTTCAGCAGACTCTGCTCTTATTTTACAGTTAATTCTGTTTTCCAACTGTTCTAAATATTCCTGCACTTTTCTTCGGGTTTCCGGATTAACACCCGGCCTGTCATTAAGTACCAGAGAAACGGTTGCAGGAGAGATACCAAGTGCTGCTGCAATATCTTTCGACTTAATGCGCATAACGGACCTTCTTTACTTCTGCTATAATACACTTTCTTATATTTTCCTACAGGATTATCTTCTCGTCAACTGATTTTTTAAGATTCCTGAAACTAAAGCAGAATTCCAGCCAGAAAAGTAAGTACCGGCATGGTAATCATGGAAAAAAACGTTGTAGTGCAGAACATCTCCGAAGCATACCTGGCATCCCGGTT
Organism: uncultured Lacrimispora sp.; assembly: GCA_964402355.1. GTDB lineage: Bacteria > Bacillota > Clostridia > Lachnospirales > Lachnospiraceae > Lacrimispora. The sequence continues at coordinate 49,472 of CAYOCB010000008.1, read as the reverse complement.
ATATTTTAATGCAAACATGGTCGTCATGGCTCCTGTCGGACATGCCGCACAGATGAATACCACGTATGCTGTATTTCTTTCTGCCTTCAGAAGGACAAGCATGAGCAAAGTCGCCAGAGGAATCACTATCAGCTTCATCAGACTGATAAAATAGGTACGCCGGCTTTTCAGGCTCTGCAACAGCTTGGACTGTGCCAGACTCACCCCTGCTACCAACATAGCCAACGGAGTATTCATGCCTCCTATACTGGCAATGGGATTCAAAAGGATATCCGGTATCCGGATTTGTAAAAAGAATAATAACAGCCCAAGGATAATGGCATATATAGTGGGCGTATTGAGATTCTTTAAATTCTCTCTTATGGATGACCCTTTTTGCATCAGGGAAACCCCGTGGGTCCATATTAAGATATTGAACATCGTCAAATACGCAGTTACGTAGAACACGCCTTCTTTTCCCAGGACCCCTTCAATCAATGGAATTCCAATAAACCCGCAGTTTGAATAAATAACTCCCATACGGTCGATTGCCGTATCCGGACCTGATCCGGGGCGGATGGCAGCTTGAGCGATTACCACATCCAGTGCTAAGCTGATAGCAGAAAACAACAGGCAGAGCATTAACCCCCTGAGAAGCTCGGGACGGTATTCAATCTGATAGGAATGAATGATAAGACAGGGACAGACTACCATTAAAAGAAAGTTGGAAAGCTTTTTACTGGATCCCTCATCTATAAGCCCTCCTTTATAACTCATCACTCCCATAAGAAGGAGTATAAACATCTCCGCTATCTTTACGCATGTTGATATAACTAGTACCATAGCTTCTGTTTAAGCCTCCTCCTCGAATGTATTATCCGATACAATCCCCGTTTGATTCAATGATTTTCCTGTAATATGAGAAGGACTCTTTTTTCTTTCGTTTCATGGTACCATTTCCTTCATTATCCCGGTCCACATAGATAAAGCCATACCGTTTCTTCATCTCTCCGGTTCCAGCGCTTACTATGTCAATAGGTCCCCACCAGGTATAGCCGAATACATCACAGCCATCCTTTATGGCTTCTCCCATAGCGTTTACATGATCCTTTAAATACTTTATCCGTTCATCATCATAGATTTTCCCGTCAGAACTGATTTCATCCGCCCTGCCCAGTCCATTCTCGGCAATAAATAACGGAACCTGATAGCGGTCATACAATTCATTGCAGGTATAGCGGAATCCTAATGGATCAATAGGCCATCCCCATTCCGAGGTTTCCAGATAGGGATTTTCCTTCCCGAAACCGCCTCCTGTATTAAATTCCAGCAGGCTGTCATGGGAATAAATGGTAGTACGGTAATAACTGAATGCCAAATAGTCGTTGGTATACTGTCTGATCAGCTGCAGATCGCCTTCCTGAATCTCTAAAGCAGCTCCATAAGAATCCATAAGACGCCTGGCATATGCCGGATATTCTCCTCTTAGCATTACATCAGAAAAAAGCAGAGAACGGCGGCGCAGCTCATAAGTCTGGAAAATATCCTCCGGATGACAGGTTGCCGGATAGGTATTGGATAATGAAAGCATACAGCCTATTTTGGCATCCGGGCATATTTCATGGCAGAGCTTTACAGCTATGGCATTTGCCACGAACATATGATGGGCTGCCTGAAATGCCATGGGCATCCAGTTGTCGATCCCCGTAACATCCATGCCAGCAGCCAGATAGGGCAGACGGAGTAAGTTGTTGATTTCATTAAAGGTCATCCAGTAACGAACTTTCCCTTTATAACGTTCAAAAATCACCCTGGAATATCTCTCAAAAAACCCGATAAGACGCCTGTCCGCCCATCCGTTGTATTTTTTTGTTAACTCCAAAGGCGATTCATAATGGGACATTGTAACAACCGGCTCCATATTAAGGCTTCGCATGGTATCAAACAAATCGTCATAGAATCTTAACCCCGCCTCATTGGGTATCTCCTCATCGCCGGCAGGAAAAATCCTGGACCAGGAAATAGAAACCCGAAGGCAGCGAAACCCTATTTCTGCCATCATGCTGAGGTCTTCTTTGTAATGGTGATAAAAATCAACGGCCTCATGGGAAGGATAATATTTCTCTTTATCTATGGCAAGGCTGATATGTTTAAATCTCCCTGCCCCGGCTTCCACCACATCCGCTGTGCTAAGCCCTTTCCCATCCTCCAAATATGCGCCTTCACACTGATTGGCTGCCAGCGCGCCTCCCCATAAAAAGCCTTCCGGAAATTGGTTTTTCATTATGATTCCTTTCTTTTAATCCAAATATGCGCCATTGGACGCAATTACTTTTTTGTACCACTCAAAGGATTTCTTTTTTCTCCGTTCATAAGTTCCATGTCCGAAATCATCCGCATCCACATAGATGAATCCATACCGTTTTGACATCTGACAGGTAGACATGCTCACCAGATCGATACAGCCCCACGGGGTATATCCCATAACCTCCACTCCATCGGAAATAGCGGCTTCGATGGCCTTAATATGCTGGCGGAAATACTCGATCCGGTAGTCATCCTGAATGCTCCCATCCGCCTCTACAGTGTCCCGGCTTCCCAGACCGTTTTCTACGATGAACAGTGGTTTCCGGTATCTGTCATACATATCAATCAGAGAATAGTGAAGCCCGTCAGGGTCTACCTGCCAGTTCCATTCCGTCACATCCAGATAGGGATTCTTGACTCCGGTCGTTAAATTCCCGCAGACCTTCTCCTTTTTTTCCGCATCAATGCTTGCAACCATGGTCATATAGTAGGAAAAAGATACGAAATCCACGGTGTGGCACTTTAAGATTTCTTCATCTCCCGGCCCGAACTCCACATGTATATGGTTTTTCTCCCACTCGTTTAAAATGTGTTTCGGATATTCTCCGAATACCTGAATATCTGCATAATAATAATTTTCCCGGTTGGTCTTAAGAGCCAGCAGCATATTCTTCGGATGACAGTTCTCAGGATAAGTCAGGGTCCTGGTAAGCATACAGCCCATCTGGCCTTCCGGTATGATCTGATGCAGGTATTTGGTAGCCAGAGCACTGGCAACGAACTGGTTATGAACGCATTGGTAAATGATCTCTTCCAGCTTATCCTGGGGATAGCGGTCCGGAACGATCCCAATAGTGGTAAATGGGTGACGGAATACAGAATCAATCTCATTAAAGGTCAGCCAGTATTTTACCAGTCCCTTGTATCTTTTGTATACCGTCTTGCAGAATTTCACAAATAAATCAATGACTTCCCGCCGGTACCAGCCATCATAATGATTTGACAGATAAAGGGGCATCTCATAATGATGAAGGGTTACCAGAGGTTCGATTCCTCTCTCCTTCATCCCCTTAAATAATTTTTCATAGAACAGAAGTCCTTTTTCATTCGGTTCCTCCTCCAGTCCGGTGGGATAAATTCTGGTCCACTGGATGGAAACCCTCAATGTCTTAAAGCCCATTTCCTTAAAGAGGTCAAGATCTTCTTCATAACGGTGGTAAAAATCAATCCCATGCCGTTTTCCATAGACTTCCGTAGAATCTGACTTCATGGCTTCTTCAATGTCTTTACTGCTGATTCCATGCTGGGCTTTGTAATCCCTGGGATCTACATTGGCCTTATAGACAGAGCAGTCTGCAACGCTCATTCCCTTTCCATCCTCATTCCATGCTCCCTCACACTGGTTGGCAGCCGTAGCCCCTCCCCATAAAAAGCCTTCCGGAAACACACTTTTCTTATCTTCCATAACGATTCCTTTCTTAGATTGATTATTTATAAAAGGCTGAGAACCTGTCTTCGGTTTACCCAGCCTTTTCATTTTTATATGATTATACTCCCTAACCGGACTTTACCTAACTGGTTTCCTTTTTCTCAGCCTGTCTGTTGGAAACCATCACGAACGGTGCCCAGGTAAAGGTGCAGACCGCAAGAATGATGATCTGTATCACCACCCCCTGCCATCCATGGCTGATAAAGGCAGAAAGGATTATCGGAACGCCAAAGGGCACATCCACGGTGTTGCATGGAAGAAATCCTATTTTTGTTGCAAACATGGCTATTCCTGTGGCAAGTCCGGAATTAAAGATAAACGGAATAGCAAAAGTCGGATTCAAAACAAGAGGCAGGCCAAACACGATGGGTTCGGAAATTCCGCATAACCCCGGTAAAAAGGAAAGCCTTGCAATCATTTTATGATCATCCCTCTTGGAAAACAGGAAGATCGAAAAGATCAGAGCTAATGTAATTCCGGCTCCTCCTGTTACTACAAAATTCAGCCAGAAGCCGTAGGTTACCGGCTGGTTTGGTATCTGACCTGCCCCTAAAGCAGCTACGTTCGCTGCAATTGCGGCAGCAATAAGCGGATTCCTGATAGGAGAAATAACAAGTCCTCCATGGATTCCCAAAAACCAGAACAGTTGGGAAATGATAACCACCACAATAATTCCTATAGGACTCTGGAATATAGCCTCAAGCGGTGCCTGAACAATCTTGTATATCCATTCATTGACATAAGATCCGGTTGCCATCTTAAATAAAATACCGCTTATGGATGTGATAACAAGGGTTATGAAAATAGGAACCAGAACATTAAAGGATGTGGCAATACCTGCAGGTACTGCAGCCGGCATTTTGATTTTTATGGCATCGATCTTAATAAGAGCCGTAAACAATTCCGTAACAAGGACTGCCACGATCATACCAATAAACAGCCCCTGGGCACCCAGTGCACTTCCTGCCAGGCCCGCCACAGACTTCTCCCCTACAGCAACCGTCTGGGGCACTACAGAAATATAGGCAGCCAAGGCAACGACTCCGGCGATATATTCCGGTATCTTATTGTATCTGGCCAGATTCATGGCAATCAGAAATATAATCGGAACCGCCATAAATGACATAGTACAGAAATTCATGGCACTGAATGCCGGCTTCAGATTTGCAAGCCACGGAATCCATTTGGCAAGACCAGTCTTATCCGAAGCAATCAGTGCATTTAACAGCGTTCCAAATGACCCCACGATGACAAACGGCATAAAAACAGTAAAAGAATTCTTAATGCTGGAAAGATATTTGTTATCATCCACTTTTTCTGCTATAAGCATCAGCCCATCTTCAAACTTTTGTGAAAAACCTGCCATTGTAACTTCCCCCTTTGTAATAGTTTATTTGCCTTCCGCCAGTTCCTCTGCCTGCTTTAAGACTGCCGCTCCGTCGCATCTGCCATAAGATACCGGATCGATCACTGCCACAGGCGCTTTTCCATCAACGATCTTGTTTACCTTTCTCATGATATGACGTACCTGAGGACCTAATAAAAGCACATCAAAATTTCCAAGTTCACTCTCAATTTCCCCCTGTTCCACTGCCCAGATCTTATAATCAGCTTTTCCCTGGGCCTTAGCTGCTTCCTCCATCTTGCTTACCACCAAAGATGTGGACATACCTGCACAGCACGCTAACATAATGTTCATACCTTTTACCTCCTTATTTCTTTTTTTATCTCCGAAAGCTGCTTATATAGTTCTACAAACTGCTCTGCAAAGTCTTTTGCCATCATCGCCATGGTTAAATGATCCTGGGCATGTACCAGAATGATATTCACTTCCACCGGGTTTCCTCCCGCTTCCTGCTGAATCATATCAATCTGAGCCTGATGGGCTGCCCTCATTTCTTTCTCAGCCTCTTTAAGCTTGGCCTCTGCATCCTTATAATCACCTTCTTTAGCGGCCTCAACAGCCATAAGGGAGGCAGATTTTGAATTTCCGGCATTCATAATAATCTGAAATGCCCCTAAATACTTGTTCTCATCCATATATTAACCCTCCGTTTTTTCCTGTTCTGACTTTTCCAGAAGCCTTTCCAATTCTTCATAGGTCTGCTTCGTGATCAGGCTTTTAATTGCCTCTGGGTCCGTCAGTATTCTGGTCATGCCATGGTAAAAATCCCTTAGATTTTTATTCTTCTTTTTTGATATGGAAACAAGAAACACCGCCTGGACCTCCTGCTCTCCCCAGGAAACCGGATGATCCAGTATTCCGACACAGACAAAGGTTTCCTCACTGATGGCTTTCCAGGGGTGGGGCATGGCCACCCGGTTTCCAAATGCAGTCTGAGCCGCAGATTCCCGCTTTTTCACCAGCTCCCAGAATGTGTCCGGAAGCCCTTTTTTTACCATGACCTGACTGCATAAATATTTCATGACATCATGGCGGCTTTCAAATTTCAGATGCGGAAAGAAAAGTTCCTCTTCAAAATAAGCCAGAAGAGGGATTGTTCCTCCCATACTCCGAAGAGTTTTTTTCATATTCTGGATATCTTCCGATTCCAGGAAATACTTCACCTCCCGGACGGGAACCGGAATCCTGTCCGAGACCGGCACTGTAGTAAATACATAATCAATGTTTGAGAAGTCTGCCTTTTTTAAATTCCCTACATCACATGTTTCGATCCGGTCCACATAAGGCCCGAATTCCTGCCTGTACCGGTACTGAAGCAGCTGGGCGCTTCCCTTTCCTGATGCACATACAATTAAAATATTCTTTTTCGGAAGGTCAGTATTCTGCCGTTCTATGGCAAGAGCAAACGCAAGAGCAATGTATCCCACCTCATCATCCTTTAACTCACTTCCATAGTATTCCTTTAAAATAGAGGAAGCGTGAAGGGCCATGGCATAAGACATGGGGAATCTGGCCTTAATGTCCTTTAAAAGCGGATTTTTAAGCTTCATGTTGTATTTCAGCCTTACGGCCAGAGGAACAATATGCTGAGCCAGGTTCATCCGCAGTTCCAGGTCATTTCTGAAATCAAAACAGAAGGCTTCAAAAACAGCTTCCAGCATCCGGCATACCACTTCCCATGTCTCCTGACTGATGATCTGGTTTTTCGTATCTTCAGGCTTTGGAAGAAAAAGGGACTGCTTTCCCGCTAAATGAATGGCTATATAAGTGACTTCCTCTTTGGGAAACTGAATATCAAAATCCCGGTTTATTTTTTCTGCAAGCTTTTCAGCCACTTCATATTCCCTGCTTCCGATCATCTGCTCCCGATGATTCTCATCTAACGGCACATAACAGGCTTCCTTGATTCTTTGAATAGCAATACAGATATGAATGATCAGATTCTGATAGGCTATGGAATGGACCGCAAAGCCTTCCTCATCGATTACTTCTGCCACCAATTCTGCCACACGGTTTACGGATTCCTTATATTCTTTGTTTTCCCCTGCGTAAAGCTCTTTGTCCATACCAACAATGACATTGGCAATGCAGAGGCGTCTGTCAAATTCCTTTCCTACGATCCGTATTCCGTAATTAGGCTTTTTTTCAAGTTTGAGATTATAGTCCGCCAGGATCTTTTCAACCTCTTTTAAGTCACCCGAAATCGTCTTTCTGGATATAAAAAGAATATCACTTAACGCATCCATCTTTACATAATCCCTGCGGCTTAAGAGGTCATTTAAAAGATATTCCACTCTCTCTTCTGATGTAGACGGCACAGAAGCGTTTTCCTGTTCTTCAGTCAGTTCTTTATAATGCTTTTCAAACAGCTCCGGAGTTTCTATTTTTAAATAATATCCAGCCCCATGCTTGGACTGAATCCGCGCCCCGTAGCTGGCAAAGACTGCATTCCATTCCCCAATGAAATTGCGGATTGTCTTTGTACTGACCTTAAGCTCTGCTGCCAGAGCCTCTGCAGTCTGAGTGCCATTTTCTTTTAAATATACAGTTAATGCAATCAACCGTTTATCCATGTAAGTACCTCACTTGTATTACATGCTTTGATTATAACAGGCTACCTGTTGAAACTCCACTTCCACTTTTTCCATTAGTATAGTGGCAGTTGCTTCCACAATGTATAAATACGACTATTTATTTTTTCTTTTTTTGTGTATTATGTCCATTTTTGAATAGGGAAATCATTGAAAGAATAGAATTTTAGAAACGCAAAAGGCCGCCCCGCGATTCGGGTACGGCCTTTTGCCACCTATTTAAACTTATTTACCGTAGTAAGCTTTTAAATACATTTCCTTGATTTCACTCATGAGAGGATATCTCGGATTAGCTCCTGTACACTGGTCATCAAATGCATTTTCAACCATCTCATCCAGAGTATCCAGGAAGTACTTCTCATCTACCCCGTAATCCCTGATGGTTGCCTTTATTCCGACAGCCTTCTTCAAATCCTCGACCTTAACAAGAAATTTCTTAAATACATCTGCATCATCCTTTCCTGCAACACCGCAGAAACGTGCACACTCTGCATATCTTGCAAGCGTATGCGGATACTGATACTGGGGGAAGGTTCCCATCTTGGCCGGAACTTCAGCGGAGTTGTATTCCATAACCATCGTGATCAGCAGGGCATTTGCAACACCGTGAGGAATGTGATGATAAGCGCCTAACTTATGAGCCATGGAATGGCATACACCTAAGAACGCATTGTTAAATGCCATACCAGCCATGCAGGAGGCATCCGCCATCTTGCATCTGGCCTCTACATTGGTGCCGTCATTATAAGCAGCCGGCAGGTATTCAAATACATTCTTCATGGCCTTCAGCGCCAGGCCGTCTGTATAATCAGAAGCCATGACGGAAGCATAGGCTTCTAAAGCATGGGTCAGAACATCGACACCGGAAGCGCTTGTCAGGCCCTTTGGCTGGCTCATCATGTTGTCTGCATCCACGATAGACATGTTGGGCATTAACTGATAATCAGCAAGCGGATATTTAACTCCTGTTTTCTGATCTGTAATAACCGCAAAGGAGGTTACCTCGGAACCAGTACCGGAAGAAGTTGGAATTGCCACAAAGTAAGCTTTTTCCCCCATTTTCGGGAACGTATAAACTCTCTTGCGGATATCCATGAAACGCATTGCCATATCCTGGAAGTCTACTTCCGGATGCTCATACATAACCCACATGATCTTTGCAGCATCCATAGCAGACCCACCGCCCAGTGCGATGATGGTATCCGGTTTAAATGCCGTCATGGCCTTAGCACCTGCCTCCGCATTTGCCAGAGTCGGATCCGGCTGAACATCGGAGAATACCGTGTATACAATGCCCATCTCGTCTAATTTATCTGTAATCGGTTTTGTGTAACCATTCATGTAAAGGAAGGAGTCAGTTACTACGAATGCTCTCTTTTTGCTGTAGACAGCCTTTAACTCGCTAAGTGCAACCGGCATACAGCCTTTCTTAAAGTATACTTTCTCCGGATTTCTGAACCACAGCATGTTCTCTCTCCTCTCAGCAACGGTCTTAATATTCAGTAAATGTTTTACGCCCACATTTTCAGAAACAGAGTTTCCTCCCCAGGAACCGCATCCCAGGGTTAAGGATGGCTGTAACTTAAAGTTATAAATATCACCGATACCGCCGTGAGAAGACGGGGTATTAATCATGACACGGCAGGTCTTCATGGCAGCTGCATGTTTTGCCATCTTTTCCTTCTCATTTACATTGACATAGAGAGAAGAGGTATGGCCGTAACCACCGTCTGCCACCAGCTGCTCTGCCTTTGCAATAGCGTCATCAAAATCCTTAGCCTTATACATTGCCAGTACCGGAGACAGCTTCTCATGAGCGAATTCTTCTTCAATATTAACAGATTCAACCTCACCGATCAGGATCTTGGCGGATTCCGGAACCTCTACTCCCGCCAGCTTTGCAATGGTATGGGCTTTCTGTCCCACGATCTTGGCATTTAATGCACCATTGATAATGATGGTCTTACGGACCTTATCCAGCTCATCACCCTTTAAGAAGTAGCATCCGCGGGCTGCAAATTCTTTCTTAACTTCATCGTATACCTTTTCCAGAACCGTTACAGACTGCTCGGAAGCACAGATCATGCCGTTATCAAAGGTCTTGGAATGGATAATGGAGTTCACTGCCAACTTAATATCAGCCGTATCATCAATGATGGCAGGAGTATTGCCTGCACCAACGCCCAGAGCCGGTTTACCGGAAGAATAAGCTGCCTTTACCATTCCTGGACCGCCTGTTGCCAGAATGATATCTGCACTTCTCATCACCTCATTGGTCAGTTCCAGAGAAGGAACATCGATCCAGCCAATGATGCCTTCCGGTGCGCCTGCCTTAACTGCCGCATCAAGTACTACCTTTGCAGCTGCAATGGTGGATTTCTTTGCACGCGGGTGAGGGGAAATGATAATTGCATTTCTGGTCTTTAAGCTGATCAATGTCTTGAAAATAGCCGTTGAAGTCGGATTTGTAGTCGGGATAACTGCCGCAATCAGACCGATGGGCTCTGCAATTTTCTTAATACCATATGCTTTATCTTCTTCAATAACACCGCAGGTTTTGGTATCTTTATAATAATTGTAAATGTACTCAGCAGCATAGTTGTTTTTAATAACCTTATCTTCGACAACGCCCATGCCTGTCTCTTCAACAGCCATTTTAGCCAGAGGAATTCTTAACTTATTGGCAGCACTTGCAGCTTCATAAAAAATCTTATCTACCTGTTCCTGTGTGAAAGAAGCAAATACTCTCTGAGCCTCTTTCATGGCTTCCATTTTAGCGATCAAGGCATCTACATTATCAATAATGACCGGTTTTTTTTCCTGTTCTTCTTTCTTTGCCATCTTAACTTTCCTCCAATTTTTTAAATAAGTTAAATAGGTTTTTTAAGATCGATATATTTTTAACGATCTATCGTGACTTCATTATATTGCTTCGTTATTTTTTTGTCAATATTATATGTCACAAAAATATACATGGTTCGAGGTTTTTTTTATCAAATTTTAATAAATACTTTTTTACTTATTAAAAAATTGTTAAAAAGACTTTTTCTTCTTGAAATAGGCATTTGGTGAACCTGCCTGGTTAATATATTCATCAAAGAATACAGGGATTATTCTACATATGGATGGAACTGCATCATTCCTTTTCCTTTCATTGAACGAATTTAAAAACTTGGCATTCCGTATCATATATGGTATAGTTTTATTACGTTTTATACAAAGATAAGGGGATTTAAAAAGATGAAAATCACAATTGGAATAGACCTTGGGGGAAGTACAACCAAAATTGTAGGATTTCAAGATAATAAATTAAAAATTCCGTCGTTTGTAAAAGCAGATAATCCAATTGCCTCTTTATTCGGCGCTTTGGGAAAATTTATTTATGATAACAACATAAAACTGCATGAGATAGAAAAAATCATGATTACAGGAGTAGGAAGTGCCTATGTAGAACAGCCCCTTTATGGAATCCCAACTTATAAAGTCAACGAATTTATCTGCAATGGACTGGGAGGACAATATTTTACAGGGCTTACTGATCTGATCGTAGTGAGCATGGGAACAGGGACTTCAATCGTTCAGGTTAATGGAGATAAAATCGTTCACACCGGAGGAATCGGCATTGGTGGCGGAACCATTGTCGGTCTGTCAAGCCTTTTGTTAAAAACACAGGATATCTCGCAGATCATGGATCTGGCAAGCCGGGGGGATTTAAGCAATATTGACCTGCAGATTCAGGATATTTCAAAAACAGCCCTCCCGGGATTGCCTCTGTCGGCCACAGCCTCTAACTTTGGCAAGGTCCGCAGCCTGGTTTCCGATGAGGATATCGCCATCGGTATTATCAATATGGTTCTTCAGGTCATTGGAAAATCCGCCATTCTGTCAGCCTTAAACAGCAACATCAATAACTTTATCATGACAGGAAATCTGGCCAAATTTCCTCAATGCCAGGAAGTATTCCATTCTCTGGAAACCTTGTTTAATGTCCATTTCATCATCCCAAGCCAGGCCGAATACAGCACTGCCATCGGAGCAGCTCTCACAGAGGAACGCCACATGGAAATGAAACAGATCCTGTAGCCCAGTTATCAGTAATTGATAACCCTGGGCTCACTGCTAAAAGAATAGACCGCAGCTTTGACATTCTGTAAATAAAGCACTTCCATCAGGTTGTCGTCAACCGTATACATTTTGCTTAGAGCTGCCTTATTCGCTTCCATCATAGCTTCCCTGGCCTCCCGTCTCTTATCCGGAATAGCTTCACCCTCAATACGGATCCAGGTGTCTTTTACCATTCCGCTGATTTCAATTTTCGGATTCTTTAACATCTGCTGGTAGACCTTTTTCTTATTGTTTGTCACAATATAAAGTTTTCCCTCAAACCCGCAAACCGCGCCAAAAGGACGGACTCTGGGCTGGTCTCCATCATATGTAGCCAGATAAAATGTACCGCATTCCTTTAAATACTTCAATACTTCTTCCATGATAGTTGCTCCTTTCATTCAGCCGTGTTATAATGGCCTTTGAGACTATTATAAATCATAGTTTATATACTGCAAGTACGATATTTTATGAAACCAGTATCAGAAAGGATACTTACATGTCAAAAAAGGATTTATTCGGCATATGCCCTTATGTAACATCACAAAAGGTTCTGACCGGCAAGTGGTCCATATATATTCTTTACCTGCTGTCAAAAGGCCCCGTACGTTTTAATGAGCTGCAGCGTAAAATGCCAGAGGAAATAACCCACACAACATTATCCAGGCAATTAAAATCACTGGAAAAAGAAGGATTGATTCTCCGGACTGAATATTCCCAGATTCCCCCTAAAGTAGAATATACCTTAAGCGATATCGGAATAAAATTTCAAAAAGTATTGGATATTCTGGGTGATTGGGGAAAAGAATATATCCAGTTTTTAAAGCAGTCAAAAAATGAATAAAAAAATGCCGGATGCTGACTTACTGCACCTGGCATTTTTTTATTCCTGTCTCTGTGGCTGAATCATCTGTATCATTTCTTAAAATACTATGAATGATATCCCAATGCTTTCTCCAAAGCATCTGTTTCTTCACTTCCCAGCAGGACGTCTGTTTCTCCTCTTTCTACTTCTTTGATGTAAACATAACATCCTTCCCGGCTATGAACAGAGTTTAAAACAAATCCGGAATTCGTATAATCAAGCAATGCCATGGCAAAGCTTAAATTTCCTCCCATTCCTTTAAACGCATTATATTTTACCAGGCCGAACTTCTGGATTGCACTTCTGTAATTTTTATTGGTATTACGAAGCGAGTCTTTGTTAGCACGGTCCTCTGCCTTTAATTGCGTAATATCCTCCATTTGACCCATAATGATCTCTTCCAGGGTTTCCGCATCTTTTCCCCTCATAAAATAGTCGTATCTGCGGTACAGCTTTCTCATCTGAACCAGGCATATGATTACAACAATCAGTAATAGTATGGTAATTGCGGCCAGTCCAATGATGAGATAAGCTGGATCGACCGGCAGCTGATTCAATATACTGTTATCCATTCTTTCGTCCTCGCTTCCATGAAGTTATCTTATGGATTCTATTAACTCTACTATTCTTTCCAATTCTGCCTCAGAATAGTACTCAATTTCAACTCTTCCTTTATTTTTATCTTTTCGGTTAATGCTTACTTTTGTGCCCATGGCAGTCTTCATACGATCTTCCAGCTCCCGGAAAATCAGGGCAATACTTTCATCATCTTCCTTCTTTTCCTTTGGTTCTTTTTTCTTTGATAACGATTTTACCAGCTTTTCTACCTCGCGGACGCTTAAACTTTCCGCTACAATGCGTCCTGCCAGCTGAAACTGCAGGTTCCGGTCTTCAACTGCCAAAAGCGCTCTGGCATGTCCGCCTGAAATCTGATTAAGAATCAGCATCTCCTGGACTCTTTCATCCAGCTTCAACAGACGCATACTATTGGTAATGGTAACCCTGTTTTTCGAAACTCTGGCTGCTATTTCTTCCTGCTTTAACCCAAATTCCTGCATCAGTAACTGATATGCTTTGGCCTCTTCAATAGGATTTAAATCTTCCCGCTGTACATTTTCTATCAAAGCAATTTCCATTGACTGCTGCTTCGTATATTCTCTTATTACAACCGGTACTTCTTTTAAACCAGCCAGCTTTGCTGCTCTCCACCTTCGCTCACCGGCAATGATTTCATAGAATTCGCCTTTTTTCTGTACCAATAGAGGCTGTAAAACCCCATACTCCTTCATAGATTCCGCCAATTCAATAAGAGCTTCTTCCCGAAACTCCTTTCTTGGCTGACTGTGATTGGGTTCAATGGAAGATATTTTTAGAAATATCTCCTTACCTGCTTCTGGTTCCTCCTGACTCTTTTCTGGTTTTACTGACGGATTCTCCTGCTTAGGATGGCGCTTACCCTCTTGCTCATCTGCCACTGATTCCATAACTTCATCACCGAAAATTGCTCCGAGGCCTTTACCTAAACCTGTTCTCTTTCCCATATTTAAATTTCTTCTCCTCTGCTAATTACTTCTGCCGCCAGTAACCGGTAGCTTTCCGCTCCCGCTGATCTGGAGTCATATAGATTAATCGGCATTCCATGGCTGGGAGCCTCTGCCAGTCGGACATTTCTGGGTATAATGGTCTTATAGATATTCTGGTTTAAATTATTCTTTACGCTCTCTACAACTTCCAAAGAAAGATTTGTCCTGGCATCGTACATGGTAAATACTACTCCCTCCATTTCCAAGGAAGGATTTAACTTCTTTTTTACCAAATTTACCGTATTTAACACCTGACTCAATCCCTCCAGCGCATAATATTCGCATTGAATCGGTACTAATACGGTATTCGCTGCTGTTAAGGCATTAATTGTCAATAAACTCAAAGACGGAGGACAATCTATAACTATATAATCATAGTGTTTTTTGATTTTTTGAAGATATGATTTGAGAAGTGTCTCCTTGTTTTCAATTTCCAACAATTCAATCTCAGCACCTGCCAAATCCACGTTGGAAGGAAGCAAATCCAGATTTTCCTGAACATTGGTAATTAAACACTCTTCAATTTCACATTCTCCTACCAGTAAATCATATATCGTTTGCTCAATATTACTTTTTTCAATACCCAATCCACTGGTCTCATTACCCTGTGGATCAAAGTCCACAGCTAATACCCGCTGGCCTGATTCTGCCAGGCATGCAGATAAATTGATTGCAGTAGTCGTCTTACCGACTCCGCCTTTCTGGTTTGCTATAGCAATAATTCTTCCCATTTTTTATTTTCTCCTGTTACTACATCGGAAATTGCAGTTCAAATTAAAGTATAACATATTTTATTTTTTTTTCCTATGGTTTCATGAAAAAAAATACATAAATGACTAAAAATGTTTCACGTGAAACATTTTTCCAACTTTTAAGAATAAATTAATATGTTTTCCGTTGTAAGTCCAATTCGATTATATTATAATAAGGAGAGATTAACTCACTCTGGAGGTAAAATATGAAAACAAAGAATAAATTATTGACTTTACTAATTCTATCAGCCAGTGCCGCCACTGCCACTGCTGTAATCAATAAATGCATCAAATTGACTTCGACTTCTAAAAATCTACTGACTGATGCTAAATCATTATGTTATAAATGGCGTTTTGGTAATATTCATTATACAAAAACAGGCAGCGGAAAACCTTTACTGCTGATCCACGATTTAGCCGCCTTCTCCAGTGGATACGAATGGAATCAGATGATTAGCTGCTTAAAAGAACACTATACGGTATATACGATTGATCTCATCGGCTGTGGACGTTCCGAAAAGCCGGATTTAACTTATACCAATTATCTGTTTGTGCAGATGATATCTGACTTTATCAAATCAGAAATTGGTCATCGCACCAACGTTATAGCATCCGGTTCTTCTTCTTCACTTGCTGTTATGGCATGCAATAATACACCAGAGTTTTTTGATCAGATTATGCTGATCAATCCGGAAAGCCTTTTGATGTGCAGCCAGATTCCTAATAAGCATGGAAAATTTTATAAATTTATATTAGATTTACCAGTATTAGGAACTCTTCTCTATCATATAGCTGTAAGCAAAAAGGCTATTAAAGAAGAATTAACCACTAATTATTTTAGTAATCCTTATTCAGTCAAGTCAACCATTATAGATACTTATTATGAGTCAGCTCACTTAGGTATTTCACCAAAATCATTATATGCCAGTGTAAAATGCAATTATACGAAATGTAATATTGTAAATGCATTAAAGAAAATTAACAACAGCATATATATTGTAGGTGGAAGTGAATTAGATCATATCAGTGAATTAATTCGAGAATATCAGAAGTATAATCCTGCAATTGAGAGTTCTTTAGTCAGCTTTTCTAAATATCTACCTCAATTGGAAAATACAGCAGAACTTTTTAATATTATTCAAATGTACTTTGTTTAAATAAATAAAACTAAAAATGTTTCACGTGAAACATCCTAATCAATTCATATCATGGATGTTTCACGTGAAACATTTATTTTAAAGGCTCCTTTGCTGGTAATCCAGCTTTTCTTGGATACTTTTTTGATATAACACTACTTTTTAATATTTTCACTAAAGATCGTTCTGCTTCTGTTCCGGGTAAAGTAAATGTTTCCACTGCCTCCAGCTTTCCTCCTAATAAAAACACAGCATGCTTAGCCTCTCCTAATTCTTCTTCAATTTTCCCTGATTTATAAGAAATAAAATAACCGCCTACATTTACAAAAGGTAAGCAATACTCGGAAAGAGTACACAAATTTGCAACAGCCCTGGAAACACAGATATCATACTGCTCTCTATGAATGGGATCTCTTCCTAAATCCTCTGCTCTTCCATGTATGGTTCCCATATCTCTAAGTTTCAAATGATTAATTACTTCATTCAAAAAATTGATTCGTTTATTTAATGAATCCATTAATGTAATTTTCAAATCAGGAAATGCTATTTTAAGCGGAATGCCTGGAAATCCAGCTCCTGTCCCCACATCGATAATACGATAATCTTTTTTTCCAATATCTTTTACTGCTTTTATCAGAGAGAGACTATCAGCAAAATGCTTTGTAATAACTTCATCCATTTCCGTAATAGCAGTTAAATTCATAAATTTATTCCATTCAACTAATAATTTATAATATTCATAAAATTGATATAATCGATTTTCTTCTAAATCAATAGACAATAGGTGCAATTCATTTTGGAATTTTTCTTTAAATGCCTCTGTCATATAAAATCCCTCACTTTTTCTTCTCCTGGCTCTTTTGATACCGAATCTGCTCCAAATGAACCAGCAAAACAGATATATCCGCCGGTGAAACACCTGATATTCTGGATGCCTGTCCAATGGACATAGGCTTATACAGATTCAGCTTCTGGATGGCCTCTCTTCTGAGTCCTCTCACAGCTGAATAATCAAACTCCATATCAAGCTTCTTGTTTTCCAGCTTCTTATATTGGATTACCTGCTGTTTCTGCCTCCGGATATAGCCATCATACTTTATATTAATATCAACCTGCTGGATTACATCCTCTGGAAGCACAGGCCTTTTTTTATCGATTTTAGTTAACATATTATAGCCAAGCTCTGGTCTTCGAACTAATTCAGCCAGTGTTGTTCCTGTTTTTAAGGGCGTGCTCCCATTTTCCTCAAGAAACTCCTGCACCTCTTTTGAAGCTCCCACATTGGTAGTTTCCAGACGGAGAATTTCATCTTCAATGGCCTGTTTCTTTACAATCAGTTTCTCATACTGCTCATCGCTTATAAGGCCGATATTACGACCAATTTCCATCAGACGGAGATCTGCATTGTCCTGACGCAGTAAAAGCCTGTATTCAGCTCTTGAAGTCATCATACGATACGGCTCATGATTTTCCTTCGTTACCAGATCATCGATCAGGACACCGATATATGCCTGGGATCTATCCAGTACTTTCGGCTCTCTTCCCAATATCTTCATAGCCGCATTGACACCTGCCATAAAGCCCTGTACCGCTGCTTCCTCATAACCGGAGCTTCCGTTAAACTGACCTCCGCTGAAAAGACCGCTTATGGTCTTAAATTCCAGAGTTGGCTTAAGCTGCCTGGAATTGATGCAGTCATATTCAATGGCATAGGCATTCCTTACGATATTCACATGCTCCAGTCCCGCTACTGTACGGTACATGGCGTACTGAACATCCTCCGGCAGAGAACTTGACATGCCTCCCAGATACATTTCATTGGTATAAAGACCCTCTGGTTCCACAAAAACCTGATGACGTTCCTTATCCGGGAATTTTACCACCTTATCTTCAATCGATGGACAGTATCTTGGACCGGTTCCTTCAATTGCCCCTGAAAATAACGGCGATCGGTCTAAATTATTCCGGATGATCCGGTGGGTCTCTTCATTGGTATAAGTAAGCCAGCAGGAAACCTGATCCTTCTGTACCGTTTCCGGATCTGTGGTAAAAGAAAATGGCACAACTTTTTCATCTCCCAGCTGCTCTTCCATTTTAGAAAAATCAATACTTCTTTTATCCACCCTTGCCGGAGTTCCTGTCTTAAAACGCATCATTTCGATTCCGTGGGCTTTTAAAGAATCTGTAAGATGATCAGCTGCCTGAAGCCCGTTAGGACCAGTATGATTGCTTACGTCACCATAGATGCATCTGGCTCTTAAATAAGTACCTGTAGCCAGTACGGCCGCCTTACAGTGATAGACCGCTCCCGAATAAGTCTTCACCCCTGTAAGGATTCCATCTTCCACTATGATATCAGAGACCTCAGCCTGCCGTATGGTCAAATGCTCCGTATTTTCCAGGGTTCTTCTCATAGCCCTGGAGTATTCCTGCTTGTCTGCCTGAGCCCGAAGAGAATGGACCGCTGGTCCCTTGGACTGGTTCAACATCTTGGACTGGATAAAGGTTTTATCAATATTCTTCCCCATTTCACCGCCCAGGGCATCAAGTTCTCTCACCAGATGACCCTTGGAACTTCCTCCAACATTGGGATTACAGGGCATCAGGGCAATACTGTCCACACTGACCGTAAACATAACTGTCTCAAGGCCCAGCCTGGCACAGGCCAGGGCTGCCTCACAGCCTGCATGTCCTGCACCGGCCACAACGACCTCATATGACTCTTCTAAATACTGCATTTTATTCTCCTTTCCTCTTTCGTGCCCATTTTTCAGGCTAAAAGGATTGCCTTCATTACTTACCCATACAGAATTTTTGGAAGATTTCATTCACCAGGTCATCCTCCATGGACTCTCCAAGGATGGTCCCAAGTTTTTCATAAGCATCCATTAAATCAATGGAATAAAAATCTTCCGGCATTCCGTTTTCAATACTCTGCTCTACCCTGGAAAGGCTTGTTAACGCCTCTGAAAGGGCATTCTTATGTCTTACATTGGTAATATAAACCTGATCATTAAAATCAATCTCCCCCTGGTAAAACATGAACTTAATCTCTTTTTCCAGAATCTCAATCCCGGTCCTTTCCTTGGCAGACACAGAAATCACCTTATGCTTTGTCTTGTTCCTCAGCATATCCGCTGTAACAACCATTGTAAGATCTGTCTTATTTAATAGAACGACCGCCTTCCGGTCTTCTATTAACCTTAAGATCTCTTCATCATTTTCATCAAGCGGACAGGACCCATCTACCACATAAATAATGAGATCTGCTCCTTGTGCCGCACTTCGCGCCTTTTCTACGCCTATTTTCTCAACAACATCAGCCGTATCCCGGATACCTGCCGTATCAATGATATTAAGGCTTAAATCCTCCAGTCTGATCTGTTCCTTAAGGGTATCTCTGGTAGTTCCTGCAATGTCCGTTACAATAGCTCTTTCTTCTCCTACCAGGACATTTAGCAGGGAGGATTTTCCTGCATTTGGCTTTCCAAGAATAACGGTTTCAATGCCCTCGGAAAGAACACGCCCATTATCTGCATTCCTTAGAAGTTCCTTAAGTTCCTCTTTTAATGGCCTTACTGCCTCTGCTAAAATCTCCTGATATCCCTCCAGAGATATATGCTCCGGGTCATCAAGGGCCGATTCAATAAAGGCAATCTGATATATGATTTTCTCCCTCATTTCCCTGATTCGCTTAGAAACAGCCCCGTCTAACTGGCTGACAGAGGACTTTAAGGCATAATCATTTTTTGCATTGATCACATCAATAACCGCTTCTGCCTGAGACAGATCCAGTCTGCCATTTAAAAATGCCCGTTTCGTAAACTCTCCCGGTTCAGCCGGTCTGGCCCCGTATTTTAAGACTGTTTCCAGAACTTTTTTCGTAACAAGTATTCCCCCGTGGCAGTCGATCTCAACGGTATCCTCTGCTGTATAGCTTCTAGGACCTTTCATAATCATGACCAGGACCTCATCAACAATCTCATCTTCATCACATATATATCCATAATGGATGGTATGGGAAGGCTCTTCTGAAAGCTTTTTTAGGTTCTTTCCTTTTCCTTTAAAAATCTTATCTATAATCTGAAATGACTCTTCGCCGCTGATTCTCACGATCCCGATACCGGAATTTGACATAGCTGTGGCGATGGCCGCAATTGTATTCCTATTCATATTCAATCACCTGTTTTATAAAGCGAAATCCTTCCCGGACTCCGCAGGATTATGCGGCAGCCGTCAAGTTAACGGACCGCATAAGAAAGGGGTGAGGGTGCCTTCCGACAGCCCCAACCCCTCATTGTTGTTTGACTATTTATCTTTTTCCTGATATCTGTCTCTTTTTGAATAATCCTTCTTTAAGGATATAACAACATGTCTGAATGGTTCCTCTCCCTCACTTCTGGTAATAACGAATTTGTCATTCTGAAGTGCGGAATGGATAATCCGTCTTTCATAAGGATTCATAGGCTCCAGAGATACGGAACGTCTTGTCCGTTTCACCTTATAAGCAATGTTCTTAGAAAGTGTCTCTAACGTTTCTTTTCTTCTCTCCCTGTAATTTTCTGTGTCAAGCTTCACCCGGATATAATCCTCGCTCTCCTTGTTCACTACAAGGCTGACCAGATACTGCAGGGAATCCAGGGTCTGGCCTCTCTTACCGATCAAAATTCCCATGTCACCGCCTGCCATATTGATAGAAAGCTCTTTTTCTGTTTCATTATAAGAAGCTTCTATATCAACACCTAAATTCATGGCGCCGAACATATCGGAAAGAAAAGCCATTGCCTTATCTTCCAGGGTTTCTTTCTTCTTTGCACGGATGACAGCCGGTTTAGAACCGATAAATCCCAGAATACCATTACTGCCTTTATCAACAACCTCATACTCCAGTTTATCACTGGTTGTCTCTAATTCGATTAATGCCTTTGTAATCGCTTCATCAACGGTTTTTGCTGTAACTGTAATCATATCCATAGGTCACCCCTCCTATTTGCTGTGCTTATCGTTATACTTCTCAACCATACGCGCCTTTGCCGCTATGCTGTTTGGATTTGAAGTACTGCTGTTGTAAAAATCATTGGAAGCCTTGATCTGTTCCTTTGCTTTTTCCATCTTAGCATTCGTTTCATCTTCTACTTTTTCATTAATTGCCTGAAGATTCTTCAAATTAGCTGTGGCATTCTGAGAAACACGCTGAGGAGGAAGTCCTTTTTTCGCACGCTTTTTATTAGCCTTTTCTACATTTTTCTTAATCATATCATCCATGTCAATACTGTCCATATAGCGGTTTACCGCAATCTGCTGGATGATCTGGAATACGCTGGAAGCAATCCAGTAGATACCGATACCGGCCGCAAAGGTGAAACAAAAGAATACAGACATAAGCGGCATTACCGTATTCATGCTCTTCATGGACTGTGCCATGGT
Organism: uncultured Lacrimispora sp.; assembly: GCA_964402355.1. Classification (GTDB taxonomy): domain Bacteria; phylum Bacillota; class Clostridia; order Lachnospirales; family Lachnospiraceae; genus Lacrimispora. The sequence goes on along the minus strand of CAYOCB010000008.1, from coordinate 27,834 downwards.
ATTATTCTCCATATTTGCATTGGCAGGCTGGTTTACCGTCATCAGCTTGGCACTGAACCACTGGCTGATACCTGCCAGAACCGGTATGAGGATCGCCATGCTGAAATGGAAACCGCCTCCATAAAACAAGACGCTTGAAGGAGTAGAAGCCAGGTTTATCCCAAAAAAGGAATTCATGTGCTCGATCTGTGCCGCATTTTTAGCTATGGTATCCTGGATGGATGGAAATAATCCCTGAAGAGAATTCCACTGGTCTGGATTCAACTGATACAAAAAGTCCACCATTCCATTGCTGGTAGCCAGATCTCCGATTCTTGACAAATTGATCTTATTATCGGAAGCAAACTGAGTCAGCATCCCAACGTGGTCCACGCCAAGGGAATTGACAGCGGTTACTACATTTTCAAATACCGCCTTTACGCTCTGTACATAAGCAGGAATATGGTAAATGACCTGGTACAGGGCAAAGAGAATGGGCATCTGGATGATGAGCTGTACACAGCCTCCTGTCATGGAAGTGCCGTATTTTTCATAAACCGCCTGCATCTCCACGTTCTGTTTCCTCATGGATTCCTGATCGGTCTTTCCTTTATATTTTGCCTGAATTGCAGTAAGTTCCGGCTGCATGACGCTCATAAGCTTTGAAGATTTCTGCTGCTTTAACGTCAGAGGGAACATAAGAAGCTTTGTTACAAGAGTAAATAAAATAATACATAAACCTATATTCTGGATTCCGAATGTAGAGGTCAGCTTAAAAAGCCAATCCATGATAACACCCAGAACGGTTGCAAACGGCCCCAGAACGCCTCCTACCTTAGTGAGTACTAAGAATTCCAATGAACTACCTCCTCATCTGTTACGGAACTGGATCATAACCGCCTTTTGCAAAGGGATTACACCGAAGTATCCTCTTGCAAGCCAAAAATGTACCTTTGAACACGCCATACTTTTTTAGTGCCTCAATGGCGTATTGAGAACACGTAGGCGTGTAAATGCAGTGAGTTCTTATTTTCAGCGGTGATAAATATTTCTGGTATCCCCTGATTAACAAAATCATGACTTTCTTTACCATAAGATCACTTCGATTCTTTTTTTAAAATGTTATGAAGTCCGCACAAGTGCAGATATGCACTTTCGATTGTTTTGTAATTTTCTTCTTTCGCCGCTGCTCTTGCAACGACCACGATGTCTAACCCTGTCTCCACCATGTCTTCATGAAGCCTGAAGCTTTCTCTGATTAATCTGGTTATGTGATGTCTTACAACACTGTTTCCCACTTTCTTGCTGACGGATATGCCGATTCTGGTTTCCAGCCTGTCCGTTTTCCTAACATACATGACAAGAAGTCTGTTTGCAAAGGATTTTCCATTCTGGTATACTGCCTGAAAATCCCTGTTCTTTTTAATCGATTTAAAATGTTTCATGAAACTCTTTCCTTTTCCGTTTTTCTGGAATTTGAGAAAAGAAAAGGCCACAATTACTTGCGGCCTGGTCCATTAAGCTGATAATTTTGCTCTTCCCTTTGCTCTTCTGGAAGCTAATACTTTTCTTCCGCCTGGAGTGCTCATTCTGGCTCTGAAACCATGAACTTTTGATCTCTGTCTCTTTTTTGGCTGAAACGTCATTTTCATAATCTACGGACACCTCCTCTTGTTACAATAGCTTATCATAGGCAATATGATGAAACATATTGAGACTCTTTTAGTTAAACATCGTTTCAATTATATAGAAGAAAAGATAGTTCGTCAAGGGAAAAAATATATTTTTTGCACTACTGGTATAAATACTACTGAATCAGCTGCCCCGTTGTCACTGACAGCCACTGGATAAGTCTCCGCCTGGAATCCATTTATATTACAGTTCATTTAGGACTTAAAGCAAAGCGCAATGACTGGTTGATTAATAAAGGCAATGCCGACACATGGTTTTCGTCTTTAAATTCAAGAAACTTCACTTGCAGTCCCCGGTTTTTTAAAACTGATAACCGGTCGGAAAGCTCTTTAACAGTTTCATTTACAAAAAAGGGGAGTTTTTTCTCCAGTTCAGCTGCCGTTAACATAAGATTGATATTGAAACTTTCCTTTTGAAGCCGCAGACTAAAATTATTTTCTTCTTTTAAAATGATTCTTCTATTCCAGTGAATTGACGGGCTGCCCGCTATATAAGTACCAAATGAAGCTGGTCTTGTAAAAAGTGTGTGCAGTACAAATAATCCTCCCAATGAGTGCCCCAAAATCGTCTGCCTGCTTGAATCAATTTGAACCCTTTTTTCTACTATAGGTTTTAGTTCCTCTTCGATAAAATCAAGAAAATTCTCCGCTCCGCCTTGTTCTGGCCATTTGCTGCCTCCGGGATTGGCAGGCAGCTCACTCTCCGGAACCGGAAGAGTAAAGTCATAATGCCTTGCCGGATTAAACATATCATCGCCACAATAGCCGATTCCTATGATCACAGCAGGTATTACACCCGTTTTTTCCGGCCTTTTTGATTGTATCCGTATGGCTTCCACCATTGTTCCAAATAAGGCATTGGCATCCAAAAGGTATATCACCGGAAACCCGGAAGGCGGTGGTTCTTTCGCAGGTACGGCAGTAAATATCCTGTATTCACGGTTATTGATTCGTGAACGGATCACCTGCTGCTCTGTTCCTGGTATCACTACATTACAGAATTCTGTTTCATCTAAAATATTGAAATAATTTGACAAATGATTGAAACATGTCATATAAAATCACCTGAATTAAGGAAAACATTTTCTATATTGTTACTCCATAGCTTTATTTACCAAATTATACCATTCTATCACAAATTGTCAAGTTTAAATCTAATATACCTGACCAGCTTCGTCTTGTCTTTGTAATCTTTAATTACCATTCTTATTCTCCGTATTATTATTAATAGCCTCCAATAAAACCTTAAATCTATCAATCATCTCTATTATGGAGTATAATTAAAAAAGGAATTTCAAGTTTTATATAAAATAGTATTATAAAATTCTCAGGAAAGGATGATTATCAAATGAACCTCGATAAAATCAACATCAGAGACCCCTTTGTGCTGGTAATTGGGAAAAAATATTACATGTATGGAACAAGAGGAAAAACATGCTGGACCTCTGCCACCGGATTTGACTGCTATACCAGCGAGGATATGGAAAACTGGGATGGCCCATATGAAGTATTTCATAAGCCGGAAGGCTTCTGGGCTGATTTAAATTGCTGGGCACCGGAAGTTCATTTCTATAACGGGTCCTATTATATGTTTGCAACCTTCAAATCCAGCAAAGAACACGGCGGGACAGCGGTCTTAAAAGCGGATCAGCCATTAGGCCCGTTTACAGAACACAGCATAAAACAAATCACTCCTAAGAATTGGGAATGTATAGACGGGACATTTTATGTAAACTCAAAAGGAACACCTTATATGGTTTTTGTACATGAGTGGGTCCAGATTTCAGATGGTTCCATTTGTGCAGTAGAACTGAGCAAAGATCTAAAACAAGCCGTATCTGAACCAATCCTGCTTTTTCATGCCTCCGAGGCAAAATCCTGGGTAGTTTCCTTAGAAAATAAAAAAAGACCGGGTACCAATTATGTGACAGACGGTCCTTTCCTGTACCGGACAGAAAGCGGGCGCCTGATTCTTCTCTGGTCCAGCTTTGGTAAAGAAGGCTATACCGAAGCCCTTGCCTACTCCGATAATGGGGATATTACAGGAAAATGGACTCAGGATGACAGGCTTCTGTTTGAAAAAGACGGGGGCCATGGCATGATATTTAAAAACCATTCTAATGAACTGTATCTTACCCTTCATACCCCGAATGAACATTTAAAAGAGCATCCTGTCTTTTACATGCTTGAAGAAAAAGATCATACCCTATGGGTGAAATAACTCATCCGGCGAAAAGGAATCCATATGAAAGAAGTAATATTTACCGGGAAATGTAAAGGGATCGGAATCAGTCATGTTGCCAGAGACTGTGACCTGGCTGAGACCATTGGATTTTATAAAAATGAATATCAGATATACTATATTCTGGATGGCGAACGATTTTTTTATTCAGGCAATAAAAGCTACCGGATGACAAAAGGTACACTGACTTTTATTGATAAAAAAAAGATTCCATTTACCAATGTCATCGGCGGAAAATACCATGAACGTTTCCTGATAGAAATTGAGGAAAACTGGCTGATTTCTGCAGGAAATGTGTTGGAACTGGATCTTACAGGCTTTTTCAGCCATATTCACGGAGTCCTTCAATTTGATGAAAAACAGCAGGCTGTGATGGAAAGTATAATTCATAAAATGGAAGATGCCATACGGGCACAAAAGCCCTATGCTGCGGCAGAAGTAAAAAGATTTCTTCTGTCCATTTTTATCATGGTATTGAATGGAGCCGGCAGGAAACCAGATGAATACCAAATGCCAGAAGGAAAAATGATGCGCTATGTAAAAGTAGCAGAAATTATAAAGTATATTATGGAACACTATAAAGAAATTTATGGCCTGGAGGACTTAGCCGGGATATTTTATATGGATAAAAGCTATTTAAGCCGTATTTTCAAGGAGGTCACTAATTTCACTGTAAATGAATTTATTAATTTTCAGAGAATCAATCATGCCAGAAATCTTCTTTTAAACGATTCGCTGACAATGGAAGATATCTCCAAAGATCTTGGGTACGAACGGCTTTCATACTTTGACCGTGTTTTTAAAAAATATGTTGGTATATCCCCCCTCCAGTATAGAAAATCCAGGAAAACCACCTAATTCCAGTCAATTTAGTGCAAATAATGAGAAATTTCCGATGTATTGGCGTTTTAACCAATATATATTGTAATTAAAAGCAAATAATACTAAAATATGCATATAAAATTAAAATTCGAATTTAATTATTAGTGCAAATTTACATTTAATAGCGTAAAAGGAGGATATTATGAAATTCAGGAAACTCTCAGCAATTTGCCTGGCTGGCCTCATGACCGCTTCACTGGCCTCATGCACGAACAATACAGGATTCACTCAATCTGCAGGAAAATCAGGAGATAACAGCGGACAGATCACACTGCGGATGGCCTGGTGGGGTTCCCAGACAAGGCATGATGCAACCAATAAAGTCATTGAGATGTATGAAGCAAAAAATCCTAATGTAAAAATCCAAGCAGAGTTTTATGATTTCGACAGTTACTTTACCAAGCTTGATACACTGGTAGCTGCAGATGATGTCTGGGACATCTTCCAGATGGGCGGGAATTTTCCAAAATATATCAATAACATTGAGCCATTAGATGCTTATGTAAAAGATGGAACCATAGACACAAGTGACACTACAGAAAACTTTCTTTCAACAACTCAGGATATTAACGGCACTCAGATCGGAATCTCCATTGGAACAAATACATACGGAATTGCTTATGACCCTGCTCTTTTTCAAAAAGCCGGTTTAGCGGAGCCTGCCGATGGCTGGACCTGGGATGACTATAAAAAGGACTGCCTGACCATCACAGAGAAACTTGGAATTTACGGAAGCTCTAAAATGGATAACTTCATTGCCGGAGTTACCCAGCGAGTCTCACAGTCTCAGAAAAATGCAAACTTCTTCAATAAAACAAATGATGGCCTTGGTTTTACGGACCCTGCGCCAATGGCAGACTATCTGAGCATGATCAAGGAATTAACCGATGCCGGTTCCTATCCTGATGCTGGTTCCATTAAAGAAATTAAAGATATTGAAGGTGATTATCTGGTAACGGAAGATGCGGCCATGACCTGGGTTTCATCAAATCAGATCGCAGCCATTGCAAATGCAGCCGGAAGAGAAATTAAAATTGCCCCTGTTCCCAGAATATCCAAGGATGGCCCTTATGGAATGAACGTCCAGTCTTCCCAGCAGCTGTGTATTTCAAAAAATTCCAAATCCAAAGAAGAAGCTGCCAAATTTATTAATTACTTTGTCAATGATATGGAAGCAAATGAGATTTTGAATGGAGAACGGGGAGTTCCCATTATGTCTAAGGTACGAGAGGCAGTCGTATCCCAGGCAAATGAATCCAATAAGATGATTTATGATTTTGTAGATAAAATCGGGAATTTTCCAAAAGAAGACTGCAATGTAATAAGCCCTGATCCAAAGGCAGAAATAGAGGATCAGTATAAACTTCTTCTGGAAAAAGTACAATATGGCGACCTGACTCCAGAGGATGCCGCTTCACAGCTAATTGATTTTGCAAATTCCAAGTTTCAATAATCTTAATAATAAAGAGGCAGGTGGGATTTCTCTTTACCTGCCCTTTTTATGGAAAAAAGGAGGTAACAGCCTATGTCAGAGAAGAAAACAGACTGGAAAAAATTCTGGTATAACGATAACACCGTCGGATATGTCTTCTCTCTTCCTTTCATTTTAGGATTTTTAGCCTTTATCCTGATTCCCATACTGGTTTCCATATATTATTCCGTAACCAATTACAAATTAGGACAGACACCTGAATTTATCGGAATTAAGAATTACATGGATTTATTTTCCGATGAACGATTTCTGAATTCTGTAAAGGCAACACTGATCTATGTATTCACTTCTGTACCGACAAAGCTTGTTTTTGCCCTGTTTGTAGCCTATCTGCTGACGCAGAACAGGCACGGAGTGACTTTTTACCGTTCACTTTACTATGTACCCTCTTTAATTGGAGGAAGCATTGCGGTGTCGCTGGTATGGAAAACGATTTTTTCAAGAAAAGGACTTGCCAACACCATTCTGGCATCCATGGGACTAAGAAAACTGTCCTGGCTTGGAGATCCCCATCTTTCAATGGGAATCCTGGTTTTAATGGCAGCCTGGCAGTTTGGTTCTTCCATGATTATCTTTGCCGCCGGTCTTAAGGAAATTTCTCCTGCCTATTATGAAGCGGCTGAAATTGACGGTGCCAATAAATGGCAGCGATTTTTAAGCATTACCCTTCCATGCCTCTCTCCCATTATTTTATACAATCTTATTATGCAGACTATAACCGCATTTATGGCATTTACCCAGGCTTTTGTCATTACACAGGGCGGTCCCAATGATGCAACCAACTTCTATGCGCTTTATGTGTACAATCATGCCTTCAAATGGTCCAATATGGGATATGCAAGCGCGATGTCCTGGGTCATGCTGGCTCTGATCAGTACCATAACATTTATCTTGTTCAAGACCTCAAAATTCTGGGTATTTTCTGAGGCGGATCAGTAGGGAGGCGGTTATTATGAATACAAGACATAGAGTTCAGTCAGTCATTTATCATATTTTCGTATGTATGTTTGGACTGCTGATGATCTATCCGGTTCTCTGGATGATCAGTGGTTCGTTAAAAAATAACACAGAAATATTAAATGGTGGGATGAATCTGATTCCTCCCCTGTGGAGATTTCAGAATTTTTCAACCGGATGGAAAGGTTTTGGCGGAATCAGCTTTCAAACATTTTTCTTTAACTCATTTTTTGTAGCTGCCTTATCAACCATTGCTACCGTCCTTTCCTCCTCCTGTGTGGCCTATTCTTTCTCAAGGGTAAAGTTTAAAGGCCGTAATATCTGGTTTATGGCTATGATCGGTACCATGATGCTTCCGGCCCAGATCATACTGGTTCCCCAGTATATTCTTTATAATAAACTGGATTTTGTAGGAACGTATCTGCCCCTCATCCTTCCTCATTTTTTTGGGCAGGCATTCTTTATTTATCAGATGATGCAATTCGGAGCAGGTATTCCAAAGGATTTAGATGAAGCCGCTATTATTGACGGATGCAGCAAATATACGATCTTTACAAAAATATTCCTTCCATTGTTAAAACCATCCATTGTTACCACGATTATCATTCAGTTTTATTGGAAATGGGATGATTTCATGTCTCCCATGATTTATTTAAGCAAACCCCGCATGTATACTGCCTCTGTGGCAATCAAGAATTTTGCAGACTCTACCTCAACAACCGATTATGGCGCCATGTTTGCAATGTCAACCCTTTCCCTGATCCCTGTATTTCTGATTTTCTTATTCTTCAACCGCTATCTGGTAGAAGGAATCAGCGGGAGCGGTATCAAAGGATAATTATGAGATACAGAGAGGAAAAAAAGTGAACATTCAAACAAGTGTATCGTTTCAGACTTCCTATGAACTTTTGCAGAAGCTTATAAATTCAGCAGAAAAAAAATCCCTGAATAATCTTAAAAAGTTTCATTCCAGGCTGGTTCTGATAGAAGGAGGCGGCTATGAAAAAATCTGGCTTGAGACCCAGCCTATGGGCGGAGAAATGTATGCCAAACGAAATATGGAGGCCGGATTAAATAACCAGCTCCTATTTATGGAATACCAGAGGAATGACGGAAGATTTCCAGGAAGCATCGCTTTCATCGATGGCAAAATCACTCCCCAATTCAATAAATTTCAGGGATTCTGTTTCCCTGCTCCAGCTTTAAATATGTATTACTTAATAGGAAGAGACCCGGAATATTTAAATCTTCTTTATACTGCACTGGAAAAATTCGACCGTTACTTATGGAATGTCAGAGATTCTGATGGAGACGGCTGTCTGGAAAGCTGGTGTAAATACGATACAGGAGAAGACAATGCCCTCCGGTACGGGGATGCACCGGATTCCTGGAGTGAGGAATTCCCCCCTGTTGGCTGTCAGGTGGTACCCATGGCATCCATGGATATTATGAGTTTTTCCTATTCCTCAAGAGAAATATTATCAAAAATCAGTACCATACAGGGTAATGAGAAACGGGCTGAATTCTGGATAAAAAAAGCCCTCTCTGTCAGGCAGCATATAACGGAATATCTATGGGATGAAACAAAACGCGCCTGCTTTGACAGGGACAGGCATCATACTGTCATGCCTGTCATGACCCATAATAATTTAAGGGCCATGTACTGGAACAGTCTGACCCAGCATATGGCTGATTGTTTTGTCATACAGCATCTGTTAAACCCTGAAGAATTCTGGACTACCATGCCCCTGCCTTCGGTTGCTGCAAATGACCCTCTCTTCCGTAATGTTGCAGCCAATGACTGGAGCGGCCAGTCAGAGTCCCTTACCTACCAGCGTGCCATCCGGGCACTTGAAAATTACGGATACGATTATCTGATACCCCAGCTTGGAGAGAAACTTTTTCATGCCATCGGAGAAAACTGTATCTTTGTACAGCAGTATGATCCTTTTACCGCCAGACCATCCCTGGAGTCCTTAGAAGGCAGACAGGATTCCTATGGACCTGCCATGCTTTCAGTTATGGAATATACTGCCCGTATGTACGGAATTCACCTGGAACATGAAAGGATTTGCTGGGGAACCGTAGGAGGACATGAAAGTTTTTATGAACAAATGTGGGGGGAACATGTATTCCTGATCAGAAATACAGGAACCCAGGCAGAAGCCTTTATTGATGGAAAAAAGATTTTTAGTGCCGGAAAAGATTTGAAGGTGATTACCGATAGAAAAGGAAAACTTCTGGATGTGAAGCAATTATCGAAAGATGCTGTTATAAAACATATAAAATCTTATCAATAACTATATATAAAATAAATATGGACCATGGCAACGATCCATTCACTCGTCACCGTGGTCCATATTTAATAAAAACTTATCCCTTCATAGCCTTAAACAGCGCCTGTGTAACAGCCACAGTAAGTATCCCTGCCACAATGGACTCAGGAATTCCATTTATGCATATAATCCCTATAATTACCGAATAGATTCCCTCTGTCAGTCCCTTCGCTGCTGCTCCGTACTCTTTTCCAAATAATAAGTATATCAGATTCATTACCAAAAGGGTATTGGTTAAAGACCCGGCCACACCTGCGGCTGCCAGGGCAATGGTTCTTTTCCCTTTTTTTCCGCTTAATACCTTTAACACCGCCCGGAATACATAATAAGCTACGATACCGACTAATATTCTGGGGACCATACAAACCACCAGGCTCCCGAAATTACCTCCATACTCTCCCACTTTGATAAAGGGTGAGAATACGAAAGATGTAGGATTCGGCATGTTGGTATTCTTCCACAAACTTGTGAGTCCGAAGACCATTCCCAAAAATCCGCCATATCTTGGTCCAAGTATAATGGCTCCAATTATGACCGGAACGTGAATGATGGTGGCGTTCATAAATCCCAGAGGAATATATCCAAAGGGTGTAAACGCCATGATTACGATAATGGCAACAAATACGGCTGCCAATACCAGATTACGGGTTTTGTTCTCTTGATTCATTACTTACCTCCTGTGCTACTGTTCTTTTGAATTAAGATACAATGCAACTGGTTACCTCTGCATTATACATAGGAGACTCCTATCCGTCAATGGCATGTCTATGAATTCACATTCCATTTTGTTAATTTACATAAAGTTATCAACATTTTGGGGATAACTTGTGGAAAACTCTCTGGATATTATCTTGATAACCACTATTCTGTTCACAGGCATGTCCTTATAAACTATATAAATTCAAACTTTTCTGGATGTGAATAACATAACTTTCCAATTCCCCGTTTTTTGTGGACAAGTTTCTTCCCGGATGATTATCAACACGTCATTAACACGCAATTCACATCCTCTGCACACACTTATCCACAATTTTTTACTATTCTCATTGAAAATTATCTCAAAATAGTATAGAATGAACTGTAGATTGGGCTAATGCGCATATTTGCATTTTTATAGATGTAGGAGACTTACAATGTTAGAAAAGTTAAAGGTAAAATGGGACGAAATCTTATTGAATTTAAAAGAAGAGCACGAAATCACAGACGTGTCTTTCAAAACTTGGCTTCTCCCGCTGAAAGTTCATGCCGTGAATGGTGAGAAAGTGATCGTCACGGTACCGGATGTAGAATTCTTGGGATACATCCGTAAAAAATACGGGTTTCTTCTAAAGATCACCATAGAAGAAGTAACTGGCTTTGAATGCAGCGTTGATTTTGTTGTTGAAAATCAGATTCAAAAGGAGGCCGCCCCGGCTCCGGCAGGCAATACCCTAATCACCAATGCGGTGAATATGATAAGCCAGACAGCTATCATTAACGCTAACTTGAATCCAAAATACACCTTTGATACCTTTGTGGTTGGTGCCAACAACAATCTGGCCCATGCTGCATCCTTAGCTGTTGCAGAATCCCCCGGCGAAATTTATAACCCTCTTTTTATTTACGGAGGCGTGGGACTTGGAAAGACCCACCTGATGCACTCCATCGGGCACTTCATTCTAAAGAATAATCCCGGTGCTAAGGTCCTTTACGTAACCAGCGAAAAATTCACCAATGAATTGATCGATGCCATCCGTAATAAGAACAACTTCTCTCCTACTGAATTCCGTGAGAAATACCGTAATAATGATGTTCTTCTGATTGACGATATCCAGTTCATCATTGGAAAAGAAAGTACACAGGAAGAATTCTTCCATACCTTCAACGCATTATATGAAGCCAAAAAACAGATTATTATTTCTTCTGATAAACCTCCAAAGGAAATTGAGACTCTGGAAGAACGGCTTCGTTCCCGGTTTGAATGGGGCCTTACAGTGGACATACAGTCTCCTGATTACGAGACCAGGATGGCCATCCTCCGCAAAAAGGAGGAAATGGAGGGCTATAATATTGACAACGAAGTGATCAAATACATAGCCACCAACATCAAATCCAACATCAGGGAGTTAGAAGGTGCCTTAACTAAAATCGTAGCACTTTCCCGCCTGGACAATAAAGATATCACGGTTGAACTGGCCGAAGAGGCATTAAAGGATATCATCTCCCCCAATGACAAGCGGGAAGTCACACCGGAGCTTGTCATCCAGGTAGTTGCAGACCATTACGGCATCACCCCGCTGGACATCTGTTCCCAGAAGCGGAACAAGGAAATCGTATTTCCGCGTCAGATCGTCATGTATCTCTGCCGGGAAATGGTTGGAACTCCCTTACAGATGATTGGAAAATTCCTTGGAGGAAGGGATCATACCACCATCATCCATGGAATTGAAAAGATAACTGCGGACATGAACAAAAATGAAACTCTGAGTAACACCATTGAGATACTGAAAAAAAAGATTAATCCACAATAAAGTGTGTATTAGTTGTTAATTTTCTGTGGATAAATAAGGGTTTCCAATGGTTATTAAACTGCCTGTGGATAACTTAAAAGTTTTCCTTGATTTCTGTGGATGTTATTCACAGTGTTATAAACATGGAAACCTCAACCTTTACAACGGTTATCAGGGTTTTTACACAAACCCACAGCCCCTACTACTAATACGACGGAATTTAATTATACTATCCATCTATTTATTGTAATTTCTAGAGCAAAGGAGTTATCAACAATTATGAAACTGACATTTAAACAGGATGCTATTTTAAACGGCATTAATATTGTATTAAAAGCAGTTCCAAGTAAAACAACCATGTCCATCCTCGAATGTATCTTTATCGATGCAAGCGGATCAGAGATCAAACTGACTGCCAATGACATGGAACTTGGAATCGAAACAAAGGTGGAAGGAACCATCCTGGATAGAGGAAAAATCGCTCTTGAAGCAAAGCTGCTTTCCGAAATCGTTAGAAAACTCTCATCTGCAGGAGATTCCCTGGTTACGATCGAAAGCGATGAAAAATTCACCACTACCATTTCCTGTGAAAACTCCGTATTCCATATTCAGGGACGGGATGGGGAGGAATTTGCTTACCTTCCCTATATTGAACGGGATCATTACATCTGTTTATCCCAGTTTTCTTTAAAAGAAGTGATCCGTCAGACTATCTTTTCCATTGCTCCCAATGACAGCAATAAGATGATGACCGGAGAGCTTTTTAAAGTAACAGGAAACCAGCTAAAGGTAGTTTCTCTGGATGGTCACCGCATTTCTATAAGAAATATTGAATTAAAAGATACTTATCATGATATAAAAGTCATCGTTCCTGGCAAGACTCTAAACGAAGTCAGCAAGATTCTGGGCGGCGACAATGAAAAGGAAGTGCTAATTTTCTTCAGTACCAATCATATTTTATTTGAGTTTGACGATACCATCGTTGTTTCACGTCTGATTGAAGGAGAATATTTCCGCATTGATCAGATGCTTTCCAGTGACTATGAAACAAAGATTACGGTAAATAAGAGAGAACTTTTAGACTGTCTTGACCGGGCAATCATCCTGGTAAGGGAAAATGATAAAAAACCTCTTATTATCAACATTGAAGACCAGGAAATGCAGCTGAAGATGAATTCCAGCTTTGGTTCCATGAACGCAGAGGTTGCGACTCATAAGACAGGAAGTGATATCATGATCGGTTTCAATCCTAAATTCCTGATCGATGCATTAAGAATTATCGATGATGAAGAAGTGACTCTTTACATGCTCAACCCCAAGTCTCCGTGCTTTATACGGGATGAGAATGGAAAGTATATCTATCTGATCCTTCCGGTTAACTTTAATGCGGCAGCTTTTTAGATTAGGATACCATTATATCTAAAGGGCATGGACAATAGAAAGGAACGCCCTGGGGGCATACCTTTATGTCCAAGGTACACGGACAATAGAAAGGAAATTATGGAAACCATAAAATTAAGGGATGAATATATCAAGCTTGGTCAGGCTTTAAAGGCCGCAGGTCTGACAGGTTCCGGTGTTGATGCTAAATACGCCGTGGAGGCAGGTCTTGTGTCGGTAAATGGCCAGACTGAATACCAGAGAGGGAAAAAATTAAGGGCTGGAGACATTGTCTCATTTGAAGGCAATACCATTAAAATCGAGTAACGCCCTGCCGGGCATACCTTAATGCCCAAAAACATGGGCAGGAAAGAGGAAACAACACCGTCCATGATGATAGAATCGATAGAGCTTAAGAGTTACCGCAACTATGATGAATTACATATGGATTTTAGTCAGGGAACCAATATACTCTATGGTGATAATGCCCAGGGAAAAACAAATGTCTTAGAAGCAATCTACGTCTGTGCTACGACTAAATCCCACAGAGGGAGCAAGGATAAGGAAATTATACAGTTTAACAGGGATGAGTCGCATATCAAGCTTAACGTCAGAAAAAAAGAGATTCCATACCGGATTGACATGCATTTGAAGAAGAATAAAGCCAAAGGTGTGGCAGTAAACGGTGTTCCCATAAAGAAGGCCAGCGAGTTGTTTGGAATTGTAAATGTTGTATTTTTTTCTCCGGAAGACTTAAATCTCATAAAAAACGGGCCGGCCGAAAGGCGCCGGTTCATTGATTTAGAGTTATGTCAACTAAACAGACTTTATGTCCATTCCCTTGTGCAGTATAACCGGATTGTGACGCAGCGGAACAAACTTTTAAAAGATATGGCATTCCGGCCTGATTATGAAGAAACCCTGGATATATGGGATATGCAGCTGGTCCAATTTGGAAGGGAGATCATACAGTACCGGAAAGAATTTGTAGAACATTTAAACGGAATCATAGGCGGCATTCACCGCCAGCTTTCCGGAGAGAAAGAATCTCTGCGCATCTTTTACGAGCCTAATGTGGCAGCGGATGCGTTTGAAGATACATTAAGACGAAGCAGGCAGCAGGATTTAAAGCAGAGGACGACGCTGACCGGCCCGCACCGGGATGATTTGAGTTTCATGATCAATGAAATCGACATCCGAAGGTTCGGCTCCCAGGGGCAGCAGCGGACAGCAGCTTTATCCTTAAAGCTTGCAGAAATAGAACTGGTCAAGAAAATTGTACATGATTATCCGATCCTTTTGCTGGATGATGTGCTGTCGGAACTGGATAACAGCAGACAGAATCAATTACTGGCAGGGATTCATCATATACAGACCGTAATTACCTGTACGGGACTGGAGGATTTCGTCAACAACCGGTTTCAGATCAATAAGATATTCCGGGTAATAAACGGTACAGTCATCAGTGAAAATTAACGATTCAGGAGGAAGCATGCGAATATGAGTCAAGAATATGGTGCAGATCAAATCCAGATATTAGAGGGTCTTGAGGCGGTAAGGAAGAGACCTGGTATGTATATCGGCAGTACATCCATAAGGGGACTTCATCATCTGGTCTATGAAATCGTGGATAACGCGGTAGATGAGGCTTTGGCAGGATACTGCGACAGCATAGAGGTAATGATCCATTCAGATAACTCGATCACTGTCATTGATGACGGACGTGGTATTCCGGTAGGAATCCAGAAAAAAGCGGGAATCCCGGCAGTAGAGGTTGCTTTCACTATTCTGCATGCCGGCGGAAAATTTGGCGGCGGGGGATATAAGGTTTCCGGCGGTCTGCATGGAGTGGGTGCTTCTGTTGTTAATGCCCTTTCTGAGTGGCTTGAGGTTGAGATCCGTCAGGAAGGAAAGATTTACAGACAGCGTTATGAAAAAGGAAAGACCATGTACCAGTTAAAGGTAATCGGAGACTGCGGCCCGGATGAGCATGGAACCAAGGTTACTTTCCTTCCCGATAAGGATATTTTTGAGGAGACGGTCTTTGATTATGATACGTTAAAGATCCGTCTTCGTGAGACCGCATTTTTAACCAAGAATTTAAAGATTATTCTGCGGGATGAAAGAGAAGAGAAGCATGAGCATGTGTTCCATTATGAGGGAGGCATCAAGGAATTTGTCACCTACTTAAACAAGGGAAAATCGGCTCTTTATGACACGGTCTTTTACTGTGAGGGAACAAGAGATGGCGTTTATGTTGAGGTTGCCATGCAGCATAACGATTCCTATACGGAAAACATCTACAGCTTTGTCAATAACATCAATACTCCAGAAGGTGGAACCCATCTTGCAGGATTTAAGAACGCATTGACAGCAACGTTAAATGATTATGCCAGAAAGAACAAGCTGTTAAAGGAAAGTGAAGCGAATCTGTCCGGTGAGGATATCC
Source organism: uncultured Lacrimispora sp. (assembly GCA_964402355.1). Taxonomy (GTDB): domain Bacteria; phylum Bacillota; class Clostridia; order Lachnospirales; family Lachnospiraceae; genus Lacrimispora. The sequence continues at coordinate 11,937 of CAYOCB010000008.1, read as the reverse complement.
GGGAGGGTCTCACTGCCATCATAAGCGTCAAGATCGAGGAACCGCAGTTTGAGGGTCAGACAAAACAGAAATTAGGAAACAGTGAGGCCAGAGGAGCGGTGGATAATCTGCTCAGAGAGCAGTTAACCTATTTCCTGGAGCAGACTCCCAGCATTTCAAAAACCATCTGTGATAAGTCCATCCTGGCACAGCGGGCAAGAGCTGCGGCCAGAAAAGCAAGAGATTTAACAAGAAGAAAAACAGCTTTAGAAGGGATGGCCCTACCTGGCAAGCTGGCAGACTGTTCCGATAAGAATCCGGAAAACTGTGAGATCTACATCGTTGAGGGAGACAGTGCCGGCGGCTCTGCCAAAACGGCCCGTTCCAGGAATACCCAGGCGATCCTGCCGCTGCGCGGAAAGATTTTAAACGTGGAGAAGGCAAGGCTTGATAAAATCTATGCCAATGCAGAGATCAAGGCTATGATTACCGCCTTTGGTACAGGAATCCATGATGATTTTGATTTAAGCAAATTGAGATATTACAAAATTATCATCATGACCGATGCCGATGTGGACGGCGCTCATATCAGCACACTGCTGCTTACCTTCTTATACCGCTTTATGCCGGATTTAATCAAGGAGGGCCATGTATATCTGGCACAGCCGCCATTATACAAAGTTGAAAAGAACAAAAAAGTATGGTACGCCTACAGCGATGAGGAACTGAATTCCATCCTGAAAGAAGTCGGCCGTGATAACAACAATAAGATCCAGCGTTACAAAGGTTTGGGTGAGATGGATGCGGAACAGCTTTGGGAAACTACCATGGACCCGGAGAGAAGAGTTCTCTTACGCGTCAGCATGGATGAAGATACCACATCCGAGATGGACTTAACTTTTACCACCCTCATGGGAGACCAGGTAGAGCCAAGACGTGAATTTATCGAAGCGAATGCCAAATACGTACAGAATCTTGATATCTAATTGGAGGAAATAAAATGGAACCAAATATCTTTGATAAAGTTCATGACGTGGACTTAAAAAAGACCATGGAAAAATCGTATATCGATTATGCCATGAGCGTCATTGTTTCCAGGGCCTTACCTGATGTAAGAGACGGTTTAAAGCCGGTTCAGCGTAGAGTTCTGTTTTCCATGATCGAGCTCAACAATGGTCCGGATAAGCCACACCGGAAATGTGCCCGTATCGTTGGTGATACCATGGGTAAGTACCATCCCCACGGAGACAGTTCCATCTACGGAGCTCTGGTTAATATGGCACAGGAGTGGTCTACCAGATATCCTCTGGTGGATGGCCACGGCAATTTCGGTTCCGTAGACGGCGACGGTGCGGCTGCCATGCGTTATACGGAAGCCCGCTTAAGCAGGATGTCCATGGAAATGCTTGCCGATATCAACAAAGATACGGTTGATTTCAGCCCCAACTTTGATGAAACGGAGAAAGAACCGGATGTTCTTCCAGCCCGTTTTCCAAATCTCCTGGTAAATGGTACCTCCGGTATTGCTGTCGGCATGGCTACGAATATTCCTCCCCATAATCTAAGAGAGGTCATCGGCGCTGTTGTTAAGGTCATTGACAATCAGGTGGAAGAAAGCCGGGAAACCACCATGGAGGAAGTTCTGGATATCATCAAAGGACCGGATTTCCCGACAGGAGCAACCATCCTGGGAAAACGGGGAATTGAGGAAGCATACCGTACAGGAAGAGGCAAGATCCGTGTCAGAGCTGTCAGTGATATTGAAACCATGGCAAACGGCAAGAGCCGCATTATCGTAACTGAGCTCCCTTATATGGTCAATAAAGCTCGTCTTATTGAAAAAATTGCAGAGCTGGTAAAAGATAAAAAGATAGACGGCATTACCGATTTAAGGGATGAATCTGACCGTTCCGGAATGAGAATCTGCATTGAGCTTCGACGGGATGCCAATGCCAATGTAATTTTAAACCAGCTGATCAAACATACCCAGCTGCAGGACACCTTTGGTGTAATCATGCTTGCTCTGGTTAAAAATGATTCCGGTGTTCTGGAACCAAAGGTCTTAAACATTCTTGAGATGTTAAACTATTACCTGGATCACCAGAAGGAAGTGGTCACCAGAAGGATCCGCTACGATCTTAACAAGGCAGAAGAGAGAGCCCATATCTTGGAAGGACTGCTCATTGCTTTGGATAATATCGATGAGGTTATTCGGATCATCCGCAGTTCAGAAAATGTTCAGACAGCCAAGGCAGAACTCATAAGCCGTTTTGGTCTGAGTGATGTACAGGCCCAGGCTATTGTGGATATGCGTCTTAGAGCTCTTACCGGTTTGGAACGGGAGAAGCTTGAGAACGAATACAAGGAGCTTGAGGCAAGAATCGCAGAACTCAAAGCCATCCTTGCAGATGAGAAGAAGCTTTTAGGAGTTATCAGGGAGGAAATCTCTATTATCGCCGGAAAATACGGGGATGACAGAAGAACCTCCATTGGATTTGATGAATTTGATATGAGCATGGAAGACTTAATTCCCGATGAAGACACCATCGTGGCTATGACAAAGCTGGGATATATCAAGAGAATGTCCGTTGACAATTTCAAGAACCAGAACCGCGGCGGCAGGGGAATTAAGGGAATGCAGACCATTGATCAGGATTACATTGAAGACCTGATGATGACCACGACCCATCATTACCTGATGTTCTTTACCAATACAGGCCGGGTTTACAGACTGAAAGCCTATATGATTCCGGAAGGAAGCCGGACAGCCAGAGGAACCGCTATTGTAAATCTGCTTCAGATGCTTCCGGGTGAGAGCATCACAGCTATTATACCTATGAAGGAATACGATGACGATAAATTCCTGTTTATGGCGACCAGAAACGGAATGGTAAAGAAAACACCGATGATGGAATATGCCAATGTACGTAAGAATGGTCTTCAGGCTATCGTACTTCGGGATAATGATGAGCTTATTGAGGTAAAAGCAACCGATGATACAAAGGATATTTTCCTGATTACAAAGAAAGGCCAGTGTATCCGGTTCCATGAAAAGGATGTCCGTGTAACAGGGCGTGTATCCATTGGTGTAATCGGTATGAAATTAAACGATGACGACCATGTTGTGGGAATGCAGATGGATTCCCAGGGAGAAAAGCTTCTGATCGTATCCGCCAACGGCATGGGAAAACGCACACCGATTGATGAATTCTCACCGCAAAAGAGAGGCGGTAAGGGTGTTCTGTGCTATAAGATCACAGAAAAGACAGGGGATATCGTAGGAGCAAAACTGGTTCATGATGACCATGATCTGCTTCTCATAACCACCGAGGGAATTGTAATCCGGATTTCTGTTAATGATATATCCGTCATCGGCAGGAATACTTCCGGTGTGAAGCTGATGAATATTGATCAGGATTCCGATATCAGTGTGGCAAGCATTGCCAAGGTCCGTGATAACGGAAGCAAATCTGAAGGTGAAGGAATTGAGGATCTGGATATCCAGGATGAAGAAAATCCAGAGGATGGCAATGAGAGCGGAGAATCTCCGGAAAATATAGAATAAACGAAAGAAAGGCCGGAAATGCTGCAATCCACATGAGCAGCATTCCCGGCCTTTTTTTCTTAATTATTTATCTTCGCTCAGGAAGAAATCTCTGTACTGTTCGGAAAATAGCAGACTTCCCAAACGCCGTATTCCGCCGTAGAGGTGGCGGGACATTAATGGTTCAATTGCTTCCATGTTTTTCGTATCAATGATTTCCAGCATCTGACGGTGTTCGTTTAATACATCCGGAACATTTTTTGCGCCGACGATATCCAATCGGATAAAACGGGAATAATCAGCCTGCGGCCTTGTAAGGTTTTCCCAGAGGAACATCTTTCCTGTTGCACGGAACCATATCTCATGCATGATAAGATCTGTGTCAAGAAATTCATTGATATCAAAATCTTTTTTCTTAAAATTTATATCTGCGGTATTCTCCATTACCTGCAGGGCATAACGGACTCTTGCAATATCCGTGGGAGTGCAGGTATTTACAAAATCCCTTAAAACCATAGATTCCACAGCTACACGCTGATAGATCAGCTGATTTGCAATTTCCAGGTTAATTGGAGTGACAATCGTTCCCTTGTGGGGAATGATCTGTACAAACCGATTCTGCTGCAGACGCTGCAGGACACTCCTTATGGGGGTTCTGGATACGGAAAAGCGTTTGCACAAGCTGTTTTCACTCAAAACTTCTCCTGGCCGGATTCTAAGGGAGACGATCTCATTTTCTATAATCTGGTAAATTTCGTCGCATGATGCATTTATTTCCATGTGACAATCCATCCTTTTTAATAATTTTACAGCTTAACTGAAAACTTGTATATACTGTATGTAACTGTATTATATAGATAAATAAAGGCTCTGTCAAATATAAATATACTTTTGAATACTAACATGTATACAAGATGACGAAAAATTAGCCTTATTTTTGTAGCAAATGATAGGTTTAATATAGTATTTGTAAAAAATATACCATACAAAATGGATTTGGAGTATAGAAAAGGGTTATATTTGAAAATATTACACAAAAACGAGTTAAATATTTAATAAAATAGAATAAAAATACACAGTAAAAATCAAAAATATAGCTTGATTTTATTGCGTCCATATGTTACTATTCACGTAGATGTATACAAGTTGAATGGAGTATTTGAAAGTTGAAAATACGAATATATAATCAAATAATGAAAAATAATAAAAATATAATGTAAATCATAGCATTTACTTGTATACAACATAATTATTCTATTTTATACATTTCAACAATAAAGGAGGATATGAGGTTATGAAAAAAAGATTAGGATTATTCTTATGTGCGGCTTTGGCCGTATCCAGTCTGACGGCTTGCAGTGGCTCCGGCGGTTCTTCATCCAATACGGCAGCAGCCACTACAGTGTCGGCAGAAGCTGAGACAGATGCTGTGAAAGATGAAACAAAGGCGGCGGATAGTGCAGATCCTTTTGCATCTCTCGGTGATTTCACTATGACCGTGGGGCATGCACAGCCAGAAGGAAATCCCCGGTACATTTCCATGGAGAAGTTTGCTGAGGATGTTGCGGAGAAGACAAAGGGTCATGTGAAAGTAGATGTTTATGGAAATAGTCAGCTGGGAACGGAAAAAGAGATGTTAGAGCAGGCTGTTTCAGGGACCATCCAGGGAATGCGGGGAGGCCAGTTTGATTTCAGTCCGCGTCTTCTGATGTTCACGCTTCCGTTTTTGACACAGAACCGTGCCCAGATTACAGCTCTTTTAAACAGCGAGCTTGCTAAGAATGTGTGCCAGGAAGCGGAACGGGAAACGGGAACCGTAATCATAAGCTTATGCGATGCCGGCGGATACCGCCAGTTTTCCAACAGCAAGCACCCGATCAGGAAGCCGGAGGATTTAAAAGGATTAAAGATGCGCACCAATGGTATGAACACCATTGATAAGACATTTGTAGCATTAGGGGCTACCACAACCACTATTCCTTATTCGGATCTGTACATGGGGCTTAAGACAGGAGTTGCGGACGGACAGGAGAATCCATGGGTTAACGTAGAAGGCATGAAGTTCTATGAAGTCCAGAAGTATTTTACAGAAGTAAATTACCAGTTCCACCCCGACCCATTTTATGTTAACGCTGACTGGTGGAACAACCTGCCGAAAGAATATCAGGACATCATTCAGGAATGTGCCGACGATATGGCTGTATATAATGATAAGCTGATAGATGAAAATCAGGATAAATCTAAGCAGGCAATCATTGACGCAGGCTGTGAAGTTTACGTACCGACCGAAGAAGAACTGAAAGCATTCCAGGATGCGGTATCCGTTGTATATGATCAGTGTGTACAGGAAGGAATCCTCACTGCAGAAGAATTGGAAGAGATGAAGGAAATAGTTGCTGACGCAAAATAATATCTTTTTAAAGTAAATAATGCTCCCGGCTGTTAAATACCATGAGATGTTCATGGAGGTTCGGGAGCATTTTTAAGAAAGGGGCTGAGTTTCATCGAAAAGCTTAAAAAAATCGGACAGAAAGTCTTTGCTGTTTATTTTAGCATCGGCGTAGCTGCCATGGGACTTTTAGCGGTTCTGGTTATCTTTGCGGTTATATCCCGCTATTTTTTCGCTCACAGCTGGAAGCAGCTGGCTGAATTTAATATCACATTGTTTGCGTTTACTACTTTTTGGGGCATGGGTATAAATGTTATAAAGAATGAACATGTTATGATTGATATTCTGTATGATGGTGTGAAGCCTGCAGTCAAACGATGGCTCAGCGTTATAAACTACTTCATTGTTCTGGTCGTGGATATGGTATTTACTTATCAGGGATTTAAATATGTTCATGTTGCAGGTAAACAGATCAGCCAGGGTATGGAGATTCCCATGAAATACATGTATGGCATTATGCCGGTCTGCGGTGTAATCTGCGCAATCTGTATCATTATCAGGATCCTGGAATTTATTACAGCAGATATTTCCTTTTTTGCACCGAAAACAAAACCATTGCAGAAGATACAAAGGCATAAGAAAGGAGTTTAGAAATACTATGGCGATGATTATCCTTCTGGTGCTGCTGATATTTTTTGCAGCCCTTGGAGTGCCGCTGGCATTTGCAATCGGCGCTTCCTGTGTTACATATATAACCACAAATGCCCCAGCATTCATGAGCATGGTTCCTCAGCGTGTCTGGAATGGTGCATTCAGCGAACTTATGATTGCCATGCCGCTGTTTATGCTTGCCGGCGAATTAATGAATACAGGTGGAATTACAAAAAGAATTATTAATTTCTGTCTGCAGATTCTGCGCCCTTTTCATGGAGGGCTTGGAGAAGTAAATATTGTGGCCTCCATGATTTTCGGAGGTATTTCAGGTTCTTCAGTAGCGGATACATCGGCACTGGGAAGTATCCTGATACCTGCCATGCAGGATCATGGATATCCTCCGGCTTCTGCAGCCGGAATTACAGTGGCTTCATCAACCATGGGAATGATTATACCTCCCTCTACTCCAATGATCGTATACTCCATGATTTCAGGAGCCTCCGTAGGTGCCCTTTTCATGGCCGGAGCTATTCCGGGAGTCTTGATCGGTTTCACACAGCTGATACTGGTATTCTGGATCAGCCATAAGAAACACTGGCATCCCAGACATGCACCATTTCGTGCTAAAGAATGCATCATGGCAATCCTTTCCGGAATTCCGGCCCTGTTTATGCCCCTGTTCATAATTTTCTGTGTTTCCTTTGGAATATGCACTGCATCAGAAAGTGCCGGAATTGCTGTCTTATATGCAGTTATTATTGGATTTTTTGTATACAGGGAGCTGACATTTAAAGATATTTGGAATGCCCTTAAAAAAACTCTGATCTCATCTTCTTCCATTATGCTTATTATTGGATTTACTACCATATTTACCTGGGTCCTGACCATGCAGAAGGTTCCGCAGATGGTGGCTGAGTTCTTTATCGGTTTAAATATGCCGGCATGGGGAATTGCCCTGATGTTCGATGTCATGATACTGATGATCGGAACCTTTATTGATGTGAGTCCGGCTATTCTTCTTCTGACGCCCATCATGCTTCCTGTTATGCAGAGCTATGGATTCTCGTCGCTGCAGTTCGGCGCCATGATGATAACCGGACTTGCCATTGGATTGGTAACACCTCCGGTGGGAATGTGTTTAAATGCCTGCAATAAGATCAACCGGATGCCGATCGTGGATATTTTCAAGGGGGCTATGCCCTATGTGATCTGTAATATTATTGTTTTGGCTGCAATCAGTCTTTGGGGGCCGCTTACTACCTGGCTTCCGCTTCTGCTTGGTTACAGCCTGTGAGAAATAGGGGGAATGAGACATGACTTTAAAAGAAAAAATGAAAAATGGCCCGGTTTTTGGTATGGCATGTTTTACCGGTGTCCCCTGTGTCATTGAGACAATCGCAATGTCAGGCCTGGATTTTATTTATCTGGATCTGGAGCATACGGACTGGATGCTGGATGGGAATTTTGAAAAGCAGATTATGGCGGCAAAGCTGCATGATATATCCATCCTGGTGAGAATGGCAGATGACAATGAGGTGGCCATCCGGAAGGTCCTGGAATGGGGGGCAGACGGCGTGGTCATCCCACACTGTAAGACTGCAGAAATGACAAAACGATGTGTGGAAGCCGCAAAATTTTCTCCAGTGGGACGAAGAGGAGGAGAAAGCAATGTCCGTGCCGCTTCATTTGGCTGCCATGATTTTGATTGGAATGATTATATGGAACAGCAAAACCAGGATACACTGGTCATTCCAATGGATGAAGATTATGAATTTACAGATAATATTGATGAGATCCTGGCAGTTCCGGGAGTGGATGCAGTTAATTTCGGCCCCATTGATTATGCCGTATCGAAAGGTCTGAAAGTGGGATATTCCATGGGAAATGAAGTCAAAGAAGCCTTTGGGACTCTGGTGGAGAAGGCAGGAGCAAAGGGGATCGGAGTTCTCGGCCCGGTAGTGCCTGCAACGAAAGAAAGTCTCAGACAGGCAATTTCTGATGGATATAATATGATCATTCTTGGTAATGATATGTGGCATTTCCAGAAAGCGTTAAAGGAACTGGTCAGCGAAGCTGTGGAACCAGTGAGAAACAAGGCAGAATAATGTATGTTATACGAAATGGGGTCCGGTTCCTGGTTGGGATGGACCTCATTTTTAAGTGATAACCTTGACAAAAAGACGACAAATTGGTAAGATACAAACTGAAATCGTATTGATTACAGATAAACGCATTTAAAACGGCTTATGTGAGAATGGGGGATTTGTATGACAAGTGAATTTGCAGTGGCCGTCCATGGACTGGTTTATTTAAATATAAAGAAGACCACCACACCCAGTGAAGAACTTGCTTCCAATGTATGCACCAATCCTGCACGGGTTAGAAAGGTAATGGCAAAGCTAAAGAAAGCCGGAATCATTGCAACCAAAGAAGGGCTGGAAGGCGGTTACCATTTTGTCAAGGATCCATCCAGGGTAAATCTGAAACAGATATGCGATGCTCTGGAAGTTACCTTTGTTTCTTCTTCCTGGAAATCCGGTAATGAGAATATGCCCTGTATGATAGCCTCAGGAATGGCGGGAGTAATGGATGAAATATATGGAGATTTAAATGAACTGTGCAGAAAAAGGATGGAAGAAATCACTATAAAGGATATTGAAGAAAAATTAATGCAGAACCGGCAGTTTTAACATAGTGGCAGAAAATGGAAGAATAGACCATTTTCTGCCATTTCGTATATTTGGTCTTGATTTCATTAATTGAATAATTTATGATAAAAAAAGATAGGATTAAACAGTCTTGCCTGGAGGAAAATATGATAAGAACCATTCAAACCGAAGAAATAACAAAAAATATAAAGGAAATGTGTATTGAAGCCAATCATGTATTATCAGAGGATATGAAAAAGGTATTTCTGGATGCAGTGGAAAAGGAAAAATCAGAACTAGGCAGACAGGTACTCTGTCAGTTAAAAGAAAATCTGGCCATTGCCGGTGAAGACATGATTCCGATCTGCCAGGATACGGGTATGGCAGTCATCTTCATAAAGATAGGGCAGGATGTACATATAGAAGGCGGAAATCTTACTGAAGCTGTCAATCAGGGCGTTCATGAAGGATATGTGGAAGGTTATTTAAGAAAATCCGTGGTAGAACCGGTAGAGCGGGTGAATACAAAGGATAACACTCCGGCAGTTATTCATTATGAGGTGGTAGATGGAAATCAATTAGATATTACCGTTGCACCCAAAGGATTTGGGAGTGAGAATATGAGCCGTATTTTCATGCTGAAGCCTGCGGATGGAATAGAAGGAATTAAGGAAGCCATTCTGACGGCTGTCAGAGATGCAGGTCCCAACGCATGTCCTCCCATGGTCGTAGGAGTAGGAATCGGGGGAACTTTTGAAAAATGTGCACAGATGGCAAAATTTGCCCTTACCAGAAATCTTGATGAACATCCTGACATATCTTATATCAGAGAACTGGAAGAGGAAATGCTTGAAAAAATTAATAAGCTTGGAATCGGACCCGGTGGACTGGGAGGTACCGTTACCGCTCTGGCCGTTAATATCGAAACCTATCCGACCCATATAGCCGGGCTGCCTGTTGCAGTCAATATCTGCTGTCATGTAAACCGGCACGCACACCGGGTCATATAGCCGTAACAGTAAGAATGGAGGAAACCATGGATTATCATATCAATGCACCAATCAGCAGGGAAGATGCAGAACGTCTGCATACGGGTGATTATGTATATCTTACCGGAACCATCTATACGGCAAGAGATGCTGCTCATAAAAGGATGAAAGAAACTTTGGACCGGAATGAGGCTCTCCCATTTGATATTAAAGGAAATATGATCTATTATATGGGACCATCCCCAGCAAGAGAGGGACGCCCTATTGGTTCTGCAGGACCTACGACAGCAAGCCGGATGGATAAATATACTCCACAGCTTCTGGATATGGGGATGGGAGGAATGATTGGAAAAGGTAAAAGGAGCAAAGACGTAACAGAAGCTATAATAAGAAATAAAGCTGTTTATTTTGCTGCAGTAGGGGGAGCCGGTGCCCTTCTTTCAAAACGGATCATATCATCTGAAGTAATTGCTTATGAAGATCTGGGTACAGAAGCCATAAGACGTCTTAAGGTTGAAAATTTTCCTGTTATCGTCGTCATAGACAGTAAAGGAAACAATTTATATGAAACAGCTGTCCAAAAATACAGAGTAGAACAGGAGAAATAATGAACCGCATTTTATATATGATAATCAGAAATCTTTTCAGGGCACCTGTATGGTTCTATCGGATCTGGAAGCTGGGGCTGCCTAAGGATACCCATTCAGATGAGCAGCGTTATGATTACATACGGCAAGTGGTGAAATCAGTAAATAAAACGGGCCGGGTTGAAGTCGAGGTTTATGGAATCGAAAATCTGCCGGATAAAAACGGCTTTATCCTTTTTCCAAACCATCAGGGATTATTTGATGTGCTGGCTTTAATGGATGCCTGTCCCAAACCTCTGGGCGTGATAGTTAAGAAGGAGGCGGCTGGTCTTATCCTTGTTAAACAGGTGATAAAAGCGCTCCGGGGCTTTTCCATAGACCGGCAGGATATCAAGGCTTCCATGGAAGTAATTATGAAAATGACGGAACATGTAAAAGACGGACGGAATTATGTAATCTTCCCGGAGGGGACCCGCAGCCGGGAAGGTAATAAGCTTCTGGCATTTAAAGGGGGAACTTTTAAAAGTGCAGTAAATGCGAAATGTCCGATTGTTCCGGTAGCGCTCATTGACTGTTTCAAGCCCTTTGACGAGAGCTCTTCCAGAAAACTAAAAGTACAGGTCTGTTTCTTAAAACCGATTTATCCTGAAGATTACAGGAATATAAAAACCATTCAGATAGCGGAAAGAGTCCATGATAAAATACAGGAAGAAATAAATCAAAAAATCGGTTGACAAGTCGAACGTTATCTTGTATAATTGTCTATGCGTCTGGAGAAGATACATTTAAAAGACGGATCATATGGAGATTATGAACTATGGAGAAATACTCAAGAGGCCGAAGAGGCGCCCCTGCTAAGGGTGTAGGTCGGGCAACCGGCGCGAGGGTTCAAATCCCTCTTTCTCCGCTCATTTCCAAATGATTATTTTTTTTCTTCCAAGGTAGTAAAAAGTGATTGACATCATTAAAATGATGTGTTACTATATACCAGCTGTCGAAAAACAGTGTGAAAGAAAAAATAAAAAAGTGTTGACAAGACAGAAACGATATGATATGATAAATGAGTTGCTGTTGAGAAAGAAAACAACACAGAGCACTTTGAAAACAGAAGATTGAACAGTATGTAAAACCCTGAAAATTCTAAAAA
>CAYOCB010000007.1:0-296330 GCA_964402355.1 uncultured Lacrimispora sp. | reverse complement strand
CCCTTTGGGACTTTCACCCAAGGTTCGGGACATGCCCGTCATACTGTAAAAAAGCCCGCTCCAATAACTGGAGCGGACTCACTTGTATTACAGGATCACCTTTACAGGACACTTTACTGCGCACTTGCCGCAATTGGTACATTTCTCATAGTCAATAACTGCAACATTATTATCCATATGAATGGCATCGAATTCACACTGCTTGGTACACAGCGTACACCCGATACAGCCTGTATCACATTTGGCCTTCACATTCTTGCCCTTATCATGGGAATTACATTGAACCAGATGTTCTGCCTTATAAGGAACCAGATCGATCAGATGGTTCGGACAGGAAGCAACGCATTTGCCGCAGGCAACACATTTTTCCTTATCCACCACTGCTACACCGTCAATCACGTGGATGGCATCAAACTCACAAGCCTTCACACAGGAACCGTATCCCATACAGCCATAAACGCATGCCTTTTCACCGGCACCCGGAACTACCGAAATCTTCCGGCAGTCATCAATACCGTAATAATTATACTGGACTCTTGTCTTATCGCAGGTTCCTTTGCATTTTACAAAAGCGACCTTCTTTTCTGCAGAGCCAGCAGAGATTCCCATGATTTCACCGATCTTTTCTGCTGTTGCTGCACCGCCTACCGGACAGGCCCCAACTTCTGCCTGACCTGCCGCAATGGCTTTTGCGAGAGCGTCACAGCCTGCATATCCACAGCCGCCGCAGTTGTTTCCCGGCAGCTCATTGCGGATCAGAATCTCTTTTTCATCTACTTCAACTTTAAACTTTTCGCTGGCAATCCCAAGGAATACACCGATCAGAATACCGATAATGCCTACAATGACTGCCGCATATATAATACCTGTTATCATATTCTTTCGTCTCCCCCTTTTAAATTAATCCGGAGAATCCGAAAAATGCGATTGCCATGAGGCCAGAGGTAATCAGAACAATCGGTGATCCCTTAAAGGAATACGGAATGTCATTATTTTCGATTCTCTCACGAATACCCGCCAGCATGACAATGGCGATGGTGAAACCTGCAGATGTACCGATACCATTTACAACACTCTCCAGGATATTATAACTCTTCTGCACATTTGTCAGCGCCACACCAAGAACAGCACAATTGGTCGTGATCAAAGGCAGGTACACCCCTAGTGCATCATAAAGGGCCGGCATGGATTTCTTTAAAAACATCTCAACGAACTGTACCAAAGCCGCAATAACCAGGATAAAAACAATGGTCTGCAGATACTCCAGATGAAGGCCTCCCGCCAAAATCCACTTATAAATCAGACTGGTAACAAATGATGCAATGGTAATTACAAAGATAACAGCTGCGCCCATACCGGCAGAAGTCTTCACATTTTTGGAAACTCCAAGGAATGGACAAAGGCCAAGGAACTGGCTCAGTACTACGTTATTAACCAATGCCGATCCAATGGCAATCAATAATAATTCTTTCATCTATCCACCCTCCTATTCATCTTTCTTCGAAGTCGCAGCTTTTAACTCTGCTTCCTTCTTAGCTACTTCTGCCTTTTTTGCTGCCAATGCCTCTTCCTCTGCCTGTCTCTTTCTAGTTTCCAGAACCTCATGATTCGACATGCAGGAGGATCCGGTACAGGTAGCACAGTTACCGCCGCAGGCCAGCTTCGACTGAAGAACAGAACCGTTGGTTGCAGACGGAGCCTTGAACTTATTCTGAAGGGCAGTTAAGATAGCCAGTACAAAGAATGCTCCCGGAGCAAGTACAAAAATGGCAATACGGTAATCTTCCGGAACAAAGGCATGCCCAAATACAGCTCCAGAGCCTAAAATCTCACGGACAAGACCAATGCAGGTAAGAGCAATGGTAAAGCCCAGTCCCATACCGATTCCATCAAAAGTGGATTCTACCACTCCATTCTTGGAAGCATAGGATTCCGCACGGCCTAAAATGATACAGTTTACAACGATCAGGGGGATATAGATACCCAGTGAGGAATACAGGCTGGGTACATAGGCCTGCAGAAGAAGCTGTACAATAGTAACCAGTGTGGCAACGATAACGATATAAGCCGGAATTCTGACACGGTCCGGAATAATCTTACGAAGCGCCGAAATAATCATGTTGGAAAACAACAGTACCACTGTTGTGGAAAGACCCATGCCTGCACCATTGACTGCTGACGTGGTAACAGCCAGGGTCGGACACATTCCAAGCATCAGGACGAACGTAGGGTTTTCTTTGATTATACCGTTGAATAAACGTTCTGTACATTTGTTGTTCATCTTTCCACCCCCTACTGATTGATGCAGTTATGCATATAATGTAATGCGGCATTAACTGCATTGGTTGTTGCATTTGATGTTATGGTAGCACCGCTGATGGCATTAATTTCCGTATCGCCGGCGCTTCCTGATTTGGTAACGGTCAGGGCATCTGCATTCTTTCCCTTGTATTGATCCTTGAATGCAGGTTCCTTTGCCTTAAGGCCCAGACCTGGTGTATCGCTGATCTGCAGGAACTCGATGCCATTTACAGTGCCATCCTCCTTGATGCCCACGGATATCTGTACGGTTCCTCCGTAGCTGTCATCCGAATGGGAGGTAATCACATAACCCAGGACGGTTCCGCCTGCATCCACTGCCTTAAGAGCTTTATCTACGCCTACATTTCCAAAATTCTTGGAAATCAGGTCGTTGTTACAGGTTTCCACAGCCGCTGTCATCTGATCATCAGACTGGAAATCTGCCGCATCCGGGAAAACTGCCTTATAGGATTCCAGATTAGCGGCCTGAGTCGCTTTCTCAATAGGAGCTTTTGTAATCTGATAAACGCCGCCCAGTAAAAAACCGGCGATCATGGTAATGACAAACAGGATTACAGCATCTTTCATAAATCCGCCGTTTTTCATCTTACTTTCCCTCCTTTCCAAATGCTTTCGGAAGGGAAATCTTCTCAATCAGCGGCACCATGATATTGCTTATGATGATAGCATAGGAAACTCCTTCTGCCGAACCGCCGAATAAACGGAATAATCCGGTAAGTACACCCAGAAGGATACCAAAGAGAATCTGACCCTTGGGAGTGATGGGACTGGATACATAGTCGGTAGCCATGAAGAATGCACCGAATATAATACCGCCGCCGCATAAATGAGTCAACACATACATGAGGTTATGCTGACCGAATATAAATACAAATACGGAAAATGTAATCAGATAAGCTGCCGGAATCCGGATAGAGATCACCCTTCTGATCAAAAGGTATGCAGCACCGATCAACAGGGCAATGACGGATACCTCACCAATGGTTCCAGGAATCTTACCAATAAACATGGCCATAACGTCAACTGCCTGTCCTGCTTTGAATGCAGCAAGAGGCGTAGGGCTTACAACCGCATCGTTATATGTAAACGTGGTCATCTTGCCTGCAAAAGAAATAAGCAGGAAACATCTTGCTGCCAGAGCAGGGTTCATAAAGTTCTGACCAAGGCCTCCATATAACTGCTTTACTACGATAATTGCAAAAATACCACCCAGGAATGGCATCCACAACGGAATAGCCGGGGGCATGTTAAGTCCCAGGATCATACCGGTTACCAGGGCGCTCCCGTCGCTGATCGTGACAGGCTTTCCCATCAGGGCCTCAAACACGTATTCACTGAGAATACAGGCTAATACACTTACCAGTAAGACAAGTGCTGCTTTTATTCCAAACTGATATACACCATACGCAGACGCAGGGAGCATGGCAATGGCAACATCCAGCATAATATTCTGTGTTGTTACCTGTTCCCTGACATGAGGTGATGATGATACGTTCAATAATTTACTCATACTTCACTCTCCTACGCTTTCTTTCTGCTGGCGGCAACCACCTTGCGCATCTCTTTAAATGCCTGAGTAAGAGGTCTCTTAGCCGGGCATACATACGTGCAGCAGCCGCATTCACAGCATTCCATACCATCTAATTTCACAAACTTTTCTATGTCAGTACATTCTGCCGCATCCATCATCATCTGCGGGATGACATGGCTGGGACAAACCTTTACGCATCTTCCGCAGCGAATGCATGCAGTCGGCGCATGCTCTGCAACCTCATCCTTTGTCAGGCACGTAAGTGCAGAAGATGTCTTGGTTACCGGTATATTCAAGTTAAACAAAGCCTGGCCCATCATAGGGCCTCCGGATATTATTTTTTCCGGTTCCGTCTTAAATCCGCCGGATGCCTCTATCAGCTCTGTGTAGTCGGTACCGATCCTGACACTGTAGTTCTGAGTTCTTTCTATAGCATCCCCTGTTACCGTAACAATACGGCGGATGAGAGGAGTGCTCTTAGCAACAGCATTATATATAGAAATAACTGTATCCACATTGTCTACGATGCATCCTGCATCTGCCGGAAGCATGGAAGAATTGATCTTCCTGCCCGTCACCGCATAGATCAGGGAACGCTCACCACCCTGGGGATACTTTGTCTTTAAGGGACAAACCGTGATTCTCGGTTCATTCTCCACAAGTTCGGTCAGCAGCTTAATGGCCTCCGGCTTATTATTCTCAATGCCAATTACTCCCTTGGCATTGTCAAACAGCTGAAGGATTATATTCAGTCCCCCGATAATACTCTCCGGCTCCTCTAACATCATCCGGTAATCAGAGGTCAGATACGGCTCACACTCAGCTCCGTTAACAATGATCGTATCAATCTTTGATTCATCCTTCGGTGTCAGTTTTACGTGAGTCGGAAATCCCGCACCTCCCAGACCAACGATGCCGGCCTCCTTTACTATGTTTCGAATCTCTTCCTTTGATAAGGATTTGGGATCACGCTCTGCACCAAACCCGTCTATGGTCCGATACTGCCCGTCGTTTTCAACGATTATAGACGGTACCATAGATCCGTTAGCAACCATCCTTGGTTCAATGGTTTTCACTGTTCCTGATACGGAACTGATTACGCAGGCCGAAATAAAGCCTCCTGGCTCTCCTATTTTCTGTCCGACCAGTATCTGGGCGCCTGCTGCCACTAACGGCTTTGCCGGCGCACCTATATGCTGGGACAGCGGGAACACCATCTCGCCTTTTGGCTGCAGCACTTGTACAGGTTTACTTTCTGACAGTTCTTTTCCCTCGTAAGGATGAATGCCGCCTTTAAATGTAGCCAAACCCATTTAACTAACCCTCTTTCTTTACAATTCTACTTTGTCTCTCCCGGCAAAACATCAGTATCTTGCCACCTCGAACAGTATAACATATTTTAAAGCTCGAAACAATGTGAAATTACATATTGTATACTGTGTTCTTAAAGTAATACATCTATTTATCAGAATGAAAGCACTAAAATATGGTTTTAAGGCGTGTTAAATAAATGACAAAACTTATTAACACAGGTTATGTCTTGTTTTTCAAAAAAAACAATTACTCTGATTCTCTTTTTGGCATATCATCACAAATTGACTTTTTCTGACAATGTTTTTCTTTTTGTACAGGCCTCTTTGTGAAATTTTTATTAATTTTTTGTAATTTTTTTTATTTTTTTCTTTTTAACCTAATAACTTTTATCATGAACTTTCATTTATATATTAAAAAAATTAATAAATAAACAGGAGCATTTTTGAAACAAATTGTTTGTTTCATCAATGCTCCCTGTATATCTAATCCAGTTCCTTTATACCAGTATAAAGCTCATAGTACCTTCCCTTCTGCTTCAGCAGGTCTTCATGGTCTCCCCGTTCGATGATCTCTCCGTTTTCCAGAACCATGATTGCATTTGCATTACGCACCGTGGACAGCCGGTGAGCAATGACAAAAGTGGTTCTGTTGGCCATCAGGCGGTCCATGCCACGCTCGATATGCTTCTCCGTCCTGGTATCGACGGAGCTGGTGGCTTCATCCAGAATCAGAATCGGAGCCTTGGAAACAGCGGCTCTGGCAATGTTAAGAAGCTGTCTCTGCCCCTGGCTTAAGTTGGCACCGTCACCTTCCAGCACAGTATCAAACCCGCTGGGCAGGCGCATGATAAAGGAATAGGCCGATGCCGTCTTAGCCGCCTTCACAACCTCATCATCGGTTGCATCAAGCCTTCCGTATCGGATATTTTCCATAACAGTCCCTGTAAATAAATGAGTATCCTGAAGTACCATGGCAATATTCTGTCGGAGATTCTCTCTTTTTATATGGCGGATATTCTCACCGTCAATGATAATCTCACCACTCTGTATATCATAAAAACGGTTCAGCAGATTTGTGATCGTGGTCTTACCGGCTCCGGTAGAACCTACAAAGGCGATCTTCTGACCTGGTTTTGCATAAAGGCTTATATCCTTTAAGATCACTTTATCGGAATTGTATCCGAACGTCACATGTTTTAATTCTGCAAAACCATCCATACATTCCGGTTCAACTGCATCTTCCTCGTCTGCCGGCTCCGGTTCCTCATCCATTATGGCAAATACACGTTCCGCTCCCGCAAGAGCGGAAAAAACATTGCTCACCTGCATGGATATCTCATTGATCGGACGGCTGAACTGTCTTGAAAAAGTTAAAAATACGGTCAGACCGCCTACATCAAACCCCCTAAGAACACAGAGAAGTCCTCCGATGCATGCAGTCAGGGTGTAGTTTAACTGGCTCAAATTCCCCATGACCGGCATCATAATCCCTCCGAAAAACTGGGCGTGAATCATGTTATCCTTTAAATCCTCATTGAGTATTCCAAACTCTTCCTCTGCCACATCTTCGTGGCAGAAGACCTTCACCACCTTCTGGCCGCTGATAATCTCTTCAATGTATCCGTTGACCGCACCTAAAGAACTCTGCTGGGCGGAGAAGAACTTCTGGCTCCTTGATGCCACGAAACCGCCTGCCTTCATCATGGCCGGTATCATGATCAATGTCACAAGGGTCAGCCAGATGTTTGTATAGATCATGAGCACCAGCGTTCCTGCAATGCTCAATGCCCCGGCAAAGAGCTGGATCATGGTACTGCTCAGCATCTGGCCAATGGTATCTACATCGTTGCTGAAGCGGCTCATCAGATCACCGGTGTTGTTGGTATCGTAAAAACGCACCGGAAGTGTCTGCATTTTCAGGAACAGATCATCACGTATTTTCTGGAGGGCACTCTGGGCAACCTCCAGCATAATTCTGGACTGGGCGTAGTTGGCAAACACTCCGATCAGAAAAATCGCTGCCATCATAACAAGCCCTTTTGCAAGTCCGGATACACTGCCCTGCCCTCCGTCAAGAGGAGCAATATATTGATTTATGATAGGTCTCAGCATATAAGAAGCAGTCAGGGTCGCCAGGGTACTGATGGTGACACAGAAAAATGCTGCTCCCATATGAATTTTATATTTATTTAAATATGACATGAGGCGCAGGACCGTTGCCCTGGTATTCTTCGGAATACCTCCTTTTATATGCCTGCCATGTCCCGAACCGCCCATTGGTCCTTGTCCTTTTGCTGGTGCTGCCGACCGTCCATAACGCTTTTTTAAGCTTTGTATTTTATTATGGTTATCCATCAGGCGCCTGCCTCCTTTTCCCGATCTCTCTGTGAATAGTAAATTTCCTGGTAAGCTTCGCAGGACTCTAACAGTTCTTGGTGAGTTCCCAGCCCTGTAATATTTCCGTCATCCAGCACAATGATTTTATCTGCCTTTTCCACCGACCCGATTCTCTGGGCAATAATGATCTTGGTTGTATCCTTTAAGGTGGTCTTAAAGCACTGGCGTATCCGGGCTTCCGTTGCAGTATCCACTGCAGAAGTACTGTCATCCAGAATCAGTATTTTCGGTTTCTTTAAAAGGGCTCTTGCAATGCAGAGCCTCTGCTTCTGGCCTCCGGATACATTGGAGCCTCCCTGCCCTAAATCCGTATTATAACCATCTTTGAAATTAGAGATAAATCCATGCGCCTGTGCACTCTCCGCCATATGGATTACCTCTTCCCCATCTGCATTCTCATTTCCCCATCGAAGGTTTTCTTCAATAGTTCCGGAAAAAAGTACATTTTTCTGAAGAACCATGCCAACACCTTCACGCAGATTCTTTATGGAGTATTCCCTTACATCGATGTCATCTACTAATACCTGCCCCTCATCAGCATCATACAGACGGGGAATCATCTGCACGAGAGACGTTTTTCCGCTTCCTGTGGAACCGATGATGCCAATCGTCTTTCCCGGCTCTGCCGTAAAACTTATATGGCTTAAAACCATTTTATCCGTTCCCTTTGTATACTGGAAGCTGACATCCTTAAATTCCACCTTTCCCTCCGTAATCCGGGCAGACTTCTGGGAAGCATGTGCATCTGTCAAGTCGATATCCGTATCCAGCACCTCATTAACACGCTTTAAAGAAGCCATGGCACGGGAGGCCTGCAAAAATACAAGGGACAGCATCATTAAAGACATAAGGATCTGGACAATATAAGTCGTAAACGCTGTCAGATCTCCTACAGGCATCTTTCCTGCAATAATCAGGTTTCCTCCATACCATACCACTGCCAGAGTTGTGATGTTCATGGTCAGCATCATCACAGGCATACTGGCTATGACTACTTTCATGGCACCAAGACTGCCATCCTTTAAATCCTGGTTGGTAACCCTGAACTTTTCCTCTTCATATTCTTCCCTGACAAACGATTTGATTACCCGTACATTGGTCAAAGCCTCCTGTACACCGGAATTTAAATTATCTATTTTCTTCTGCATGGCTATAAAACGCGGAAAAGCTATCTTTAGAATAATGGCAATGGCTATAATCAGCAATGGGATCACAACCAGTAAGATCACGACCAGCTGCCGATTCATCAAATATGCCATTATCATGCCTCCGATCATCATACCCGGGGCCCGGAACAACAGGCGCAGACTCATCATTACCAAATTCTGAATCTGCTGAATATCGTTGGTCAGCCTGGTGACCAGGGAACCAGTGCTGAAATCATCAATGTTCTTAAATGAAAACTGCTGAACCTTGTGAAAAATAGCTTTTCTCAAATCAGTGCTGAAGCTGATGGAAGCCTTGGCGGAAAAATAAGCTGCTCCAATTCCTCCAACTGCCATGATGACAGCAATAACAACCATTCCGCCGCCAATCCTCATGATATAGTTTATATCTCTCTGAGCTACTCCGTTGTTAATGATCATGGAAGTCAGCTTCGGCAGCAGGATTTCACCGAAAACTTCTGTCAGCATCAGAAGCGGTGCCAGAATAAATGCCCCAAGATAGGGTCTTATATATTTCCAATATCGTTTCAAGTTATTAATCCTCTCTTTCTGTCATGTCCATTTCCATGGGTATTTGAGATAAATTGTCATAAATACGGTCCAGATACTGTTCCATGACAGTCAACTCTTCTTTTGAAAAATCAAAAAACATCTGCGCCTCTACATTGTGAAAGAATTCGTGGCTGCGCTCTACCATCCTTTTTCCCTTTTCCGTCAGGCAGAGTTTATTCATCCGGTTATCTTCCTGATCCACAAGCCGGGTGATAAAGCCCCCTTTTTCCAGCTTCTTCACCGATACCGCTATAGTGGCAGTGGAAACATAAAGCCGTTCTGCAATCTCCTTCTGCGATACGTTGGAATGGTCCGAAAGCATCATGAGAATCTGGTGCTGGCTGCGGTATACCCCTGTCTGTTTCAGCCGCTGGTCGAGAATATGGCGGTGCAGCTTCATAATCCTGATATATCGTATTATGACACTATGCAGCTGTAAACTATTTTTTTTCAATCCATCTTCCCGGCAATGGCACATTGGTTTCATTCACAAATGTCCTCCTCTCCGTTAGCAACCTAATAATTAGCTAATTAACTATATGGAAGTATATCATCTTCTGTTCTGGTTTTCAATCGAACAAATTATGAAAAAAGTTTAAATAAATTTAAAAATTTTATATAATATCTCTAAAAAAACTTTAATTCCTGCTGTTCGTAATCCTGGTGTCTTTTTAATACGACCAGCCTTTGACGGATCATTCCCGGAAATTTTTCATCATTCAACAGCCAGTCCCTGATCTCATTTTGTTCAAGAATCAGAGGCATCCGTTCGTGAACAGGTGCTACGGAAGGATTTGCGGCTGTGGTTAGAATGACGAAACGCTCTTGTGTTCCAAAGATATTAAAAAATCCGGCCATAAACATCACCGGAGAATCCTCCCGGAAAAAAGCCGCCTTTTCCTTTGCCTTATTCCACTCATAAAACCAGGCACATGGTATAACCGCCCTATGGTTTAAAATACTTTCCCGGAACATGCTTTTTTCCAGCACTGTCTCTGACCTGGAATTAAAAATCACACTTTTTCCCTTAATCCCGGAAAAGCCCCATCGCTGCCAGGCCAGTTTCACCTGATTATTCCTCCCGATCAGCACCGGAGCTTCCTCGGTTGGATGAATATCTCCGGCAAGCCGGTTCCATCTGACTCTGTCATCTATTTCTTTTACCAGTTTCTCTATTTCCCTTGCAGTCTCATCATCAACATAATATCTTCCGCACATAGTATCTCCAGCCAGCCTTTCCATTCATATTGGTAATATCATAACCCATTTGCAGGCTTCCATGTAAAAAACCAGCTTAAATTCATGCCTTATGCCCCCCAGTACAGCTTCACAGGCATACTCCTTTGACGGAATCCCGGAATAGTTCTTATCCTCGGTATACCTTACGGTAATGTTTTTCACCGTCTGGATGATTCCATCATCGCCTTCAAACTTAAAGCTTAAAGGCTGGGGGCAGCAGCTGGCGGTAAACCAGACTTTACAGGCTATATGATACATTTTACCTTTTATTTCTCCGCTGTCAATCTCCCTTGTGTTGATTCCGATTCCAAATGAAGACATACACTTCACTTCCTGCCTTTTATATAATATTCTGATTACTGTAATCCACAGTTCTCTTTTCTCTGCTGATTCCTCCGCCCATATGATCGAAATACCGGTCCTGCCGATTGCCCGGAGATTTCAGAAAAGAGGCCCTTTGTATGGCATCATTGCCGAAACGTCTTCTGATTTCATCCACAGCTTTATCAAACCGTTCCAGTTTTTCATAGTCCTTTTTGTCAAATAGACTGGCCTGTCTGGAACTCATACCCGTCATCTGGCTTAAATGAATCCCAAGGTGACGGATAGGAATCCCATCCCATGCCTGGTCAAATGTCCGGCACGCTGCTTCAAAAATTTCTATAGTGATACAGGTAGGGGAATACAAAGGCATCTGATGGCTGTAATACCGGAAATCACAGTCCCTGATTCCCACCGCCAGAATGCCTGCCCTGACCTGATCTTCCCGAAGCCTGGCAGCCACAGTCTCCGCCAGAGATAAAAGCACCAGATGGGCCGTCTCCCGGTCCATCACATCAAAAGCTGTGGTGGTACTGTTGCCATACCCTTTATTGGGAGGCGGAACCGGTTCCACTGCAGAACAGTCAATCCCTCTGGAAAAGGCATAAATGACCTCTCCCATTTTTCCAAGATGGCTTTTTATAATTCCCGGATCGCTCTCTGCCAGATCCCCAATGGTTTTGATTCCCAGATTCTTAAGCTTCCGGAAGGTGGCCCGTCCCACAAAAAACAGTTCGCTTACAGGCAAAGGCCACAGCTTTTGCGGTATTTCATCAGGCCACAGCGTATGCACCCGGTCCGGTTTCTTAAAATCCGATGCCATCTTAGCCAGGACTTTGTTATCTGCCACTCCGATATTCACGGTAAATCCCAGCTCTCTTTTAATCCTCTCCCTGATTTCCCCGGCTGCATCCTCCGGTTTTCCGAAAATGCCTTCCATGCCTGTCATATCTATATATGCCTCATCAATGGAGTACTGCTCTACCATAGGAGAATATTGTTTCAAAATATGGATAAAAGCCGCAGATGACCTCTGGTAAAGATTATAATTCGGAGGAACCAGGAGCAGTTCCGGACATTTCTGCATAGCTTCCATAACGGACTGTCCTGTCTGGATCCCATATTTTTTTGCCGGAATGCTTTTTGCAAGAATAATGCCATGACGCCTTGTCACGTCGCCGCCCACTGCCGAAGGAACCAGCCGCAGATCCAGGCTTCCTAAAAGATGCCTTAACCGGTAGACTGCCTCCCAGCTTAAAAAAGCGGAGTTTACATCAATATGAAATACCACTCGATTCATACGTTCACCTCAATTATATAATAACCGAATGTATGTTCGATTTATAGTGGAAATAAAAGGAAGCAGTAAAATAAAGAAGTAACTTCTTTTCTTGACAAATTACTATTTAACAGATAAAATAACATGAAAGCATGTACTTGCATGGAGGTGTGGAATGGACGATACAAGTCAGAAGATCATTGACGCCACAATGACTTTAATTAGGGATAAAGGGTACGTTGCAACAACTACCAAAGACATTGCAAAGACAGCAGGCGTTAATGAGTGTACTCTCTTCCGAAAATTTAAAAATAAAAAAGATATTGTCCTGCATGGAATTGATCAGGAAAAGTGGCGGGCAAATGTAACTTCGGATATTTTTCAAAACCTGGTATGGGAATTACAGCCGGATTTAGAGATGTTTATGAAGGCTTATATGGAACGAATGACAGCAGACTTTGTCCGTTTATCAATTGGTCTGCGGGCTCCGCAGCTCTACGAAGAAACAGCTCCTTTGATCATGAAAATCCCGCAGGCGTTTGTTGCTTCCCTGATAAAATATTTTAAGGGCATGGAAGAAAAAGGAAAGATTCCCCATATGGACTTTGAATATTTAGCTATGACTGTTTTTTCCTCTACCTTCGGATATACATTTTTAAAAGCCTCTTTTGGGCAGGAGCTGGATAAAACCAATCAGGAGCAATACATCAAAAAAAGCGTGGAGCTATTCCTAATGGGAATTCCCCAGGTATAAAATCAGACAGGTACTGTTTTGAAACAGTACCTTGAAAAACCGGCAATATGCAAGCAAGTATTTGCATTCACAAAAGGAGGGATCGATATGCAGATAACAGGCGCTGAGTTATTGGTTAAGGCATTACTGGAAGAAAAGATTGATGTGCTGTTTGCCTATCCGGGCGGACAGGCAATTGATCTATTCGATGCATTATATGGAGAAGAACGGATTGAGGTGGTCTTACCCCGGCATGAGCAGGGATTAATCCATGCAGCTGACGGCTATGCCCGCTCCACAGGAAAAACAGGCGTCTGTCTGGTAACCAGCGGACCTGGTGCCACAAATCTTGTAACAGGCATCGCAACAGCCAACTATGACAGTATCCCTCTTGTATGCTTTACAGGTCAGGTTCCCACGAATCTGATCGGTAACGACGCATTTCAGGAAGTTGATATTGTAGGAATCACAAGAAGCATCTGCAAATATGCGGTTACCGTCCGAAGCCGGGAGGAACTGGCAGCAGTTATCAAAAAGGCCTTTTTTATTGCGAAGACAGGAAAGCCAGGCGTTGTTGTAGTGGATCTGCCAAAAGATATACAGCAGGAGTCAGGCAGTGACCACTATCCAAAAGAAATTGATATCCGCAGTTATAAACCAAACACCGCTGTACATATGGGCCAGATCAAAAAAGCAATCCATATGCTGCGCCAGGCTGAAAGACCGGTTTTTTTAATCGGCGGCGGGGTCCGCATTGCCCATGCGGAACAGGAAATGACGAGGCTGGCTGAAACAACAGGCATACCAGTCGTCACAACCATTATGGGAAAGGGTTCTGTTCCTTCCAATCATCACTTGTATATCGGCAATATCGGTATTCACGGAAGCTATGCGGCTAATACTGCTGTCAGTCAATGTGACATACTCTTTTCCATTGGGACAAGATTTAATGACCGCATCACTGGAAAAACCGGAGAGTTTGCAAAAAATGCAAAAATTATTCACGTAGATATTGATCCCGCCTCCATATCGAGGAATATTATTGTAGACATTCCCATCGTTTCTGATGCAAAGAATGCCATAAGGGCTTTACTGGAAAAAGCAGAACCCCTTAACATCACCGAATGGGCCGGACAGCTTCAAGCCTGGAAATCGGCTTTTCCGCTTTCCATGAACCATAAGGGCATGACCCCGCAGATAATCATTCAGAAAATCAACCAGGTATTTCATCATTCCATCATTGCCACCGACGTGGGGCAGAATCAGCTGTGGGCAACACAATTTCTGGAGCTTGACGAAAACCGGCAGATGCTTACCTCCGGCGGTTTAGGTACTATGGGCTATGGATTTCCGGCCGCTGTCGGTGCAAAAATCGGAAACCCGGATAAGGATGTCATCGTTATTTCCGGAGATGGAGGAATACAGATGAACATTCAGGAAATGGCTGCTGCCGTTGCATATGAACTGCCCATTATCATCTGCATACTGAACAATGGTTATTTAGGAAATGTCCGGCAATGGCAGGAGATGTTCTTTGATAAGCGGTATTCAGGCACCTGTCTGCGATTTAGAAAAAGCTGCTCTTCTGCCTGCAATACTCCCAATGCCTGCTGTCCGCAATACACACCGGACTTTATCCGTCTGGCCGAAAGTTATGGTGCGAAGGGCATTCGTGTAACTAAAACAGTTGATATCGAACCTGCTTTACGAAAAGCAAAGGAAACTGCAAAAGAGCCAACCATCATTGAATTCATTATCGAACGTGAAGAAAATGTTCTTCCTATGGTTCCTCCAGGGAACTCTCTCTGCGATATGATTCTGGAAAGGGAGGACAATAAGAGATGAAAAAGAGATGGATTTGTTTATTTGTAGAAAATGAAATAGGGGTTCTTGCCCGCATATCCGGTTTGTTCTCCGCTAAGTCCTATAATCTGAACAGCCTGTCAGTCGGAACAACCGAAGATGAAACAATTTCCCGCATGACTATCAGTCTGACCAGCGATGACCAGACTTTTGAACAGATAAAAAAGCAGCTCAACCGAAGTGTGGAAGTCATTAAAGTAGTGGATTTCACGGATACTGCTGTCCACATGAAGGAATTGATGTTTATGAAAATAAGGAATTGTTCCCCACAGGACATAACCGAACTATTCCGGATCTGCAGTGTATTCGGTATAAAGGCAATTGATTACAGCTCTGCCTCTGTTTTGCTTGAAAGCGTACAGACAGAACAGAAAAATGACGAATTGATAAGACTATTCGAACAGCATTTTGCCAATCGGATTGAAATCGTCCGGGGAGGGAGCGTTGGCGTAGAAGCAATCAGCATAACCGGCCGGTAAGGGATTATAGCTTAATCGTAAATAGAATGATACCACCAGCCACTGACTGGTGGTATTATTTCTGACCCTTCACGTTTTCTATGCCATTTGGAATTTCCATAGAATCGGACAACTCAAACATCTGATCAGCCAGCTCGATGTATTCGCTGCTGCTCACATCTTTTATAGGTCTTTGCTTCTCGTATAGTTCATGCATCCTTCCGCTCTTCACTTCAAAGCTTTCCAGGGTATGATACTGCAGCTCGAATGTCTGCCCCTCAGGCGACCTCAATGTTGTATTGATTCCATTGTATGGATTTCGGCTGTCAAGCCAATAGTTCTTAATCTCAACCGTATTATAACCAGAATCAGAATACAGCTTAATTGCTCTGGAGACTTTCTCAATAAATTCTTCAACAGGAGCGGTATAGGTATATCTTAATATATCTTTTACCTCGTACTGATTATCGAATGGTTTATATTTTCTTCTGATTTTTTTCAAAAAAGAATTTCTGGATTTTATGCGGTATTCCGCCCCAGCTAAATCCATGCCTGTCTGCTTCGCCGCATTCTTAACCTGAGCCGTAATTCCGGGCTCGTACCTTACAGCCTTGTAATAATAACACATTCCTTTTATCTGGGATTTGATGATCAACATTTTTTTCCTGCGCATTGCTTCTGAAATTCCTTTGACATTTTTATCATATCTTTCAGAATATGTCTGCTTTGCAGGAAATGTGTCTGTCCAAATCCGATCTGCCTGTCCTTATACTGCCCCCCCATTTTACTTGGCTCTTCTATTTTTCTTGAATTCAACAGCAATTCCGATCATACAGATCAACCACCCGTAATACAGGAATTCCCATTTGTTTATATAGTAAGTCAAGTTTCTTACGCAAGTTCAGGATACTTAAGCGCACTATCCTGATCCGGTGTCAGCGTAACAGGTTCTACAGCCATCTTACCATCCGGATCCAGATAATACCACTTGCCATCAATCGACTGCAGACCCTTAACCATGGCCCCGTCCGCTCCCAGGTAATACCAGTCACCTTTGTACTGATACCATGTGTTGGATACCATGATTCCAGCCCCATCAAACCAATACCATTTACCATTTGAATCCAGGTACCAGGAATTGCGGACCGGCTCTCCTGTATTGCCAAGATAAAAACGCCAGCCATCCGGCTCCTGTTTCCAGCCTGACAGCTTAACTGGTTCCGG
The DNA here is from genome assembly GCA_964402355.1 of uncultured Lacrimispora sp. Classification (GTDB taxonomy): domain Bacteria; phylum Bacillota; class Clostridia; order Lachnospirales; family Lachnospiraceae; genus Lacrimispora. Next base: position 279,932 of record CAYOCB010000007.1, on the reverse strand, counting down.
ATCCGGTGTGACATCGTCCTGAATATATCTTCGAACGCATACAAGGCCCTTACGCCAGCCGCCGGAAGCCCGGGAACTATAGCGGCTTTTACAATATGCTGCAATATCCTTATAGGATGGTCTGCCGCTTCCGTGGCCGCAGATAATGCCATTACCGCAGTACATTTCCACATGACCGATTTTAAGCGGTCTGCCTGAATTGGTACCGGCGAATTCCAGCATATCCCCCTTGCGTAAACGAGAGATATCCGGAATTCCGCTGGTTATATTAGCGTCAATAGTTGAAAGTTTATTTGACTGATATATTCCGGCTGTGTTCAGAATTCCAAAGCCGCATCCGGCTTCCTGATAGCTATAGCATATGGAGCTGCTGCAATCGCTGTAATAATTTCCATCCTTATATTTCCTGAAACAGTAATCTCTTAAATCCCTGCTATAAATATTCCGCCCTATGATTGTTGCATACTTGTCACATACTGCCTGTCTTTTTTCTTGTGCTGTCATAATATAACCTTTTCCTTTTTATTAAAATATGAGGGAAGGTGCAGGATTGTCCCCTTTTAAAATTTCAGTTTTATTATATCATATAAAAATATAAATATTAATCTTTGAAATAATTATTTATTATCTATTGGGATGGTGAACGAAGCTTTATTATCTCATATTCTTTTCGTTAACCTGTTACCATAATCACAAGTAAAGCCTTATTTTCAGTTGGCATTAATATCCTTAAAGAGCTTGACCTTATAATTATTTTGTAGTAAATTAATTATAATTAATATTAGAAGCTTTGCCGCCGGATAAAGTATAATACAAGCGTTGAGATATCATACCGTTAGGCCATTGAAGGTATGCTATTCTGGGCGTTTTTTAATAAGGAGGACATGAAATGGATCTGCAAATTATTGATAGGAAATTTTCAATATGTAAAATAAAAGATGTGAGTAATGAACTTTTAAAACACGAATTTACTTTTATCAGTAAGACTGATAACGAATTATCGGTAATATGTGAAACGAAATATATACCTGAAACAAATCAAAGTGCAGAACATGGCTGGAGCTGTTTTCGAATTGCAGAAGATGCTGCATTTGAAAAATACGGCATGATTGCATTTTTATCAAAAATTATAGCAAGTAAAAAGACTGGCATTTTAGTTGTTGCTACCTATGATACTGATTATATATTTTTGAAATATGAAAAATTCAATGACGTAAAAAAAGCATTACTGGAAAATGGCTGCAGATTCATATAAGATATGTCCTTGGTTTCCATAGGGTGGAGCCGTTTCTTCGATCTTCACCCTTATTTGTATTATATTGCAGATTAATTTGCGGCCGGGAGCGGATTGCCCCCGATTCTTGCGGTTACCTGTCATTTTTCACTCCTTGCCCTCTGCACTCTATGTTCTTTTGATGATCTAAGATTATCCTTTCTCTTGTATAATCGTATTGCTGGGATTATAATTACCTTGCCGCCAGTTCCGGGAGGAGTGCGGTTTCTCCGTACCGGAGTCTTATTCCTTGTCAATCGCATTGAAGGCATATCAGCACTGCGCATATATTGAAAAGCTGCGCCCCATTACCGGCTGCCTCCGCCTCCACCGCCAGAGAAACCTCCACCGCCAGCAGAACTTACACCACTGCCGGTTCCAGCCATGTTTGAATTTGGCGTCGCTGCGCTCAAAATATGGTTCGTCATGGTCATAAGGTATATCATACTGCAGGTGTTGCTGCCGTACATTCCTGCAAAAGAATCAAAATGTACAGGATCAAGATCTTTCATACTTTCAAGGACCTGCTCTCCAATGCCAAACAAGGTGGCGAACACAAGATAATCCCCAAAAAGTTCTCTTGGAACTGTCCTGTCTTCAATTTGCCTGCGCATTTCCATCAGGTATTTCCGGAACCCAAGTATCTTTACAGCCTGCTCAAAACCCGAAACAGTAAGCCGGACAGTACTTTTTATGTTCGCTGCTGCACCTGAGCGGATTAATTCCTGTCTGCCGTCGCTTTTCACTTCTTCCGCCCATGAAGTAAGTTTCACATGAAGTGCTTCCGCCTGTTTTTTTATGTCAGAAGTCCAAAGAATACCGTTTCCATCGGTATCGCAGGTTAAGATTTCATACAGCGACCGCTCCACCCCTTGGTCAGGTGTTTTATCCGGGCTGAACACGATAACTTCTTCTTTTTTAAGTCTTTTTGCATTTCGCTCTCTTTCACGCTCTTCAATACGGATATATCCCGCCTCCTGCCAGCGGATGAGATATGCGCCCATAAGCTTTTCACAGAAAACGCCCTTACGCAGCAACCACATAGTGGAATATATAGCAGGAATGCTGCCGTCAAAAGGAATTGACCGGTTCGTGTCTATTTGTGTCTTTCCGGGAAGCCGCACGGTTGTTCCGTCTGCCAGCTTGTATCGTGAAGAAAAGAAAGCAATTATGATGGGCATGACAATAACCACCCCAATAACAGCAAAGACTATATACAAAGCCGTATCTGAATTTTCACTTTCTGCGGATTTCTGCAACTTTTCAAAAGACATGCCGGTTATGGGGGCCAGCGGGAACAAGCTTCTGTCAAAGCGGCAGAGAACATTCACATAGTCCCCGCTGCCCAAAGCTTCAGAAGAAGAAACATTAAGGCTGCCATCGCTCCCAATCCCGACTTCTCCCGTAAAGCCATAAGCCCATATGCGGGCGTTATCTGCCGTCAGGCGTGTATCCGGCATCCAAATCTTAATATCAGCTGAATCCGGAGCACTTGTAAGCTCTGATATAAACTGATGATAAAATCCTGTGCAGTCGCCATAATCTTTTACCAATCCCTCCAGGGTATATCGGATGGTATATTGATGATCCCCATAACTTCCAATGCCCCAGCAGAGTTCATATCCATGAGAAGTTTTTAAAATGCCGCAGGTGCCGGACTTTTCCTCTCTGGAAAGATTTGTGTCCCAGTCGTCCAGAGTTTTGTATTGCGTTCCCGACTCGTCCCATACAAGAAGAGAATGGACACTCATACCCTCCATGTTATCCAAAGCCTTGTAATATTCTGTGCCGTTTGATACACCGCGCACATCCCAAATCTCCGTTATGACCGCAGAACCATCACTTTGAAGAATGACATCCACGTTAATAGATGGTATGGCATCCTCTGCCGCAAATACCGGGGCTGCGCCCAGGACGAACAGTACTGTGAACAGTACGGGAAAAGTAAGCAATATTTTTTGTTTTAACTTCATTAGCTGTCTCCTGTCTTGTAAATATCTGTGAATAAGCTGCAGACATACCCATTATATACATAATTGGAACGGATTATTATGAATATTATACTTATAATTTTTCTAACATTTCATAACCCATTGTGCGAAATGCCTGACAAAATTTTTGAAACCCATCCTGTCCGATAATATAAATATTGGGCATATAGGACATTCTTTTTTGGGAGTATATAATACGTTCCAGGCCATTGTCTACAGCCGTATGATTACTTAAAGCCACATCTACTTTTTTACTCATTGCTTCATTAATAAAGTAATCCAATGACTTTAAGTACTGATTCACTTCATTCTTTGACCAGGGAGGTGTCGTACCCCCCCATAAAGCTGCCATATGGATTTTTCCATCTTCTTCTACGGGAAATATATAACTTAAGCCTCCTGGAGTATGCCCGGGGGTACTATAAACAAATATTGTTTTATCTCCTAATGTTACTTTATCTCCATCCTGTAAATAAATATCAATTCCATAATCCTTCCATGTTTCCGGCCTGTCAGGTTTTGCTGGGTGTTCCTGCCAAAAAATATCATCTGCTTTCGAAAGGTATGTATCTACATGATATTTTTCAACAAACCACTTACCACATCCTGTATGATCAACATGTCCATGTGTCAAAATTAATTTTTTTATTGTATCAGGATCCCATCCTACATCTTTAACCGCATCCACGATTGCATCAAAAGCCTTTTTATCCGGCCAGATAGCATCTATTACAATCAGGCCACCGTTCGTTTTTAATACAAAGCAATTCGTTTCCCTTTGTGCAATAATCAGCAAATCATCAAAAATCATGGCATGGATAAAAAAAGACATGTCCTCCATCGCTTCGATGGTTTTCTCCGTTATAACAGGTTTATTTAATCTATTCATTTTCTATGCACTCCTCTGTACAATATTATTATTTACGGTTGTACAGAGGCTGAACGGTTTTTGGGATGTGTTTTTAAAAATATCTTCATTGTTAAAAGCATTCTTCTCCTCCCTTACTAAATCTTATTCTAACAATTTTACCAACCACTGTATTCTCTTGTCAATGCTTAAAAAATAAATAAAATTTTAATTCATACTAAATAAGAGCAGGAAAATAATCGAGGTTTTCCGGTATTTTTATTTTCGTGAAATGCTATTATTTTTCTTGTCGTGTTGCACTTTTTCTGGACTATTCAACACGAAATTATACATCCTTAAATAAAAGAAAGAGAGACTATAATTTCCTCTCCCGATACAACTGATGCAGAATATTCTCTACTTTCTTTCCCTTCTTTTGTTTTAACGTACCTACAAGAGTATTAAAATTCCTGTCCGACAAATCAATTATTCTTTTGACTTGATTGTACATTTTTATTTCTTTTTTACTTGCCGCTTCTATCGTACATTTTTTGCTTAATCCTGCCGATTTTATGGATTCCATTACAACAATCCTTTCGCCATCTGATGCTGTGCCTCTATCCGCTAATCCTTTCTCATTCAATAGTTTACGTCCTCCTCGTTGTTCATTATAAAAATAACATTTTCTATTTTTTAATAAATTAATTTTTGTGCACTTTATGTTTAATCCAATTATGCGAACGTAAGTTCTTATCGTCAAGTCTTGTTGATAATTTTTCTACAGGTCTGTAAATAAAGTATAAGCATTGTAATCCCATGTAAAAATACTGGTTTTCTCCACTAGATCTTCGTTTATTGGCCTATCTCTATATCCGAGGCATTTACTCTGATGGTATACGAAATATTGGCTTTCGGTATGTTATACCTTTTAAAGTTCTGAAAGTTATCATTAATCAACTCTGTTTTCATATTCTTTGAAAAGAACCGGGAACTCCCTTTCGCTGGCCAGCGGTTCCGATCCCCTTTCTTTAATTTCTTACCATTTTGTTGGTGTCAACAATATGGTTAATGAGAGTTATACGATCAATCAATTAGTCTCCAATCCCTTTAGGTAATAAAGAACCTTAAGATTTTAGGTGTTTTGGATATTATCTCATGGACGAAAGTTAAAAAATTACTCCTTTTGCATTATTTAATAATTATTACATTCATTATAATTTTTTATAAAATTTTCATCTCTAGCATCTTTACCATTTTGATATCTGAACATTTTTTTCGGTCCAGCATTATAAGCAGAGTATGTTGCTTGATGCAAACTATCAGCTTTGTTTTTTACAGCTAATTTATACATTTCATATGCTATTTCAACACCTGCTTTTATATTATATTGCCAACTATTATCTAAATCATCAACGTTATACTTTTGTCCCCAAACTCTTCTATTTACTTGCATTGCGCCTCTATCATCCTGATCATATCTTCCAACAAGCAAAGTTCCATCTAAATTATATTGTTTAAAATCACTTTCAGTTTTACATATTGCAATACCTATTCGAGAAGGTAGTCCAACAATACCACATACTTTATCAACATAGTTCTTAATATCATTTTCTGATGGATACAAGGTTATTTCCTCCTTTATTGCCATATTTGATTTCTTTTGTAGGATCAAAATTTATATCTATAGAATAAAATGACAAAATTCCTGGTTGTGGCTCTGGTTCTGATATACCATCACCTATTCACCTAATATAATATGTATTTACCCATTTGGACGTGTTAATAACACTCTCCTCCATTAAATATCAGTTCGTACTATATAAGAGTAGGGAATTTACCCTATTCTTATTTTTTTGTTATGATGAGTTTGATTGGCTGACGTAATTTCAGTTGGGACACCACGCCCGTCATCTAAACCTGTCAGCCAACTCTCATCATCATGCATTCGATTCAGCAGGTTGGGACCTATGCGCCCGTGTAACTAACGAACATGAACCGATTATGAGATGTTGGAACCAATCACTATAATCTTACTAAGGAGGAATATTTATGATTGCTGTAGGTATCGACGTTTCAAAATCCAAAAGTACCGTCGCTATAATCAGCTCTGATGGCGAAATTATAATGAAACCAACTGACTTTCATCATAACAAACCGTCTTTGACTCAACTCATTCCTATATTACAAGACTTCGAAGATGAAGTCCGTATTGTCATGGAGGCCACTGGTCATTACCATCAGCCAGTATTAAAGGCTCTCCTGGAAGCAAATCTCTTTGTTTCCGTAGTAAATCCATACATCATCAAAAAATATGCTGATAATGAACTCCGCAAAGTTAAAACTGATAAAAAAGATGCTATGCGGATTGCATGGTATGCACTGGAAAAGCAATTCACTTTGATAAATTACACTGTTTATAATAAAAAATACGACGATCTTCATTACCTGAGCAGACAGTATAAACAATGTGTTTCCATGCGTGTTAAAGCTCGAGTACAGTTGATTAACCTTCTTGATGAGATCATGCCTGGTGTAGTAAATATCGTAACCTCTCGCACTGCTGATCCAGCAGATAACTTCTTCTATAAGTTTCTTAGTAAATATGAAAGTTACGATAAAATCAAAGCGATGAGTGAAGCGAAGTTCGTTGCCAGTTATATGAAACTAGCATACAAAAGCGGTGCTAGGAATCCCGAGAATAAGGCTCTGAAGGTATATGAAGCTGCCACTCATAGCATAACCACGCGCCCACTAGATACAAGTACTCAATTAGTTTTAAAGGAATATCTCTCACTTATAAAACAGGTGGAAATATCCTGTAATGCAATCATGCATCAAATGCAGTCTATTGCCTCTACCTTGCCAGAATATGAAACTATACTTTCCATGCATGGAGTTGGCTACCGCCTTGCCCCAATCCTAATAGCTGAGATTGGTGATGTTAGGCGTTTCAAGAGCGCCCGTGCGCTTAATGCCTTTGCCGGAAATGACGCTCCTCCCTATCAATCGGGACAATATGAAAGTCAGAACCGGCATATTTCAAAACGCGGCTCTTCCGAACTGCGAAAGGCCTGCTATGAGGTTATGCAGAGCCTAAAGCTCCATCAAATGACTGAAGATCCCATCTACCAGTTCATGATTAGAAAAGAGGCAGAAGGTAAGCCTAAAAACGTCGTCAAAATGGCTGGTGTTAATAAATTTTTGCGTATTTACTATGCCCGTGTGAAGGAACTCTATAGATAATTTTAAATCCTCTTCAAATGGGGTTTATTAAAGTCGCTTTTTTTTACTTTTAATTTTTTTCAAAAAGTGCTTGACTTTTATTAGCAGGGTTTTCTGGATAAAACCGCACCATTCTGAGTACAAAAAAACTACCAGCTTAATACTGATAGTTAGTAGTTCGTGATTAACATTATTAAATTGGAATTTATCAACTTCATATCATGATTTCTATGAAGCCTTAACTACCTTAACTTTTTCCTCATGATAAGTCCTTTTTCAGTCTCTAAAGAAATGTAAAATCCACTTTTTTTGTACATCTCAAAATGTCCTCCAAAATCTGATGATTGATAACTTGATTCTTTATATGGGTATGCCTCAACAATATCATATCCGTCTTGAAATGCATCTTCACAAACACGCTCTAATAGTTGTGTGGCGATTCCTTTTCTTTTCATTTCTGGCGCAATTACAAAACAAAATATAGACTTAACCTTTATATCTGTATCAAATTCTTCTAACGGCACATAATCCATAAATCTGCGCCAACTGGCACATTTCAAGCAGTTTGATTTTGTGTTAGCATTGCACCATCCAACAATCTCATCGTTACTATAAGCAAGATACCCTTGGATGTTTTGTTCTTTAACATATTGCAAAGCATATTTTCTTCTTTTCTCTGCTGTTGAAAAATCTTTTCCCTCCCAATCATCATTGCACCAACATACACAGTAACACTTGTGTTCATATATATTGTCATCATGTGATGTAATGTCAAAGAATTTTACATATTCTTCCGCATGTTCTGGCATTAGTTTGCGTATTTCAATATCCATATGTTCCCTCCAAAAAATAAAATAAACAGCCCTATAAACCAAATAATAAATTCAAATTTTCCAAATTAATGATATATCAATAACTGCTAACTATCAATATTAAATTTTCAATGTTCACTGATACGTTAAATACTAATTTTCTAGGTTTTTCACAATAAAAAACTACCAGTTTAATACTGATAGTTAGTGATTTTGATATTTATTATATTGGAATCTGTTGTGTTACGTATTTTCTACTCTCATTCATCTGACAAAGAAAATAAAAAAGGCAACGACAAAAATAAATATTGCTACACATAAAGAAAATACTGCTACTGCTTTATTTCTCCTCCACTGTAAAACTCCTTGCGTTACCATAAGAACACCTAATAATGGCTCAAATATATTTATTGCCTTTTCCCATATACCTAATAGTTGCAAAGATCCCAACACAATTACACTTACAGAACAAATACTCCCCAAAACTAGTGATATCTTCTCATAAATGTTCATTTCACGCCAAATTCTATTTAATATTTTCATTTAATTTCTCCTCAAATTATATAATTTTATTTAGATAAATTAATAAAGAATCTCCCTATTTGTAATTATTGTATCATATTTCTACTAACTATCAATATTAAATTTCCAATGTACATTAATATAACTGTGCGGAATGCAGTTGGATTGATTACCTCAACATTAACTCTGTTTAAATATGCTGGAATTATGACTGATATTACTATGCCGCAAGCTGTTAAACCAGACCTGTAGACTCCTTCTGATAGTGACATACAGGCTCTATTACAGCGTGTTAAGGGGACCCACTTAGAAACTGCTATCTGTTTAGCTGCTTTCGGACCAATGAGACGGGGAGAGATATGTGCTTTAGTGATGTACCAGATCAATAAGAAGAATCGAAAAAAATCAACGTTAAAATTAATGAACATTTTGAATCTATACAACGCGAAATGTAACACGAAATAAAAAAAGCCTAGTAAACACTAGACTTTTAAAAATGGAGCAGACGGGAGTTGAACCCGTGTCCAAAAACCAATTCCCTGTTCTTCTACTATCATAGTCAGCTCTTTGACATTCCCTCCACAGTCCGGGAACTGACACCCTGACTGCTTCAGTAGCTTCATGTTACGTCCGTATGCTCAAAGCTTTGCAAACGTCGTTTCTCACATAGTCGATGCCGGGATCTTAAGGTGTGAGTGCCCTAAGGCCGACAAGCTGCATTAAGCAGCTAATGCTAATTCGTTATTGTTAGCGTTTATATTTAGGTTTGCCATTTAACGCATCGCATGCGGATAGCTTCACCAGCTGCATAGCCCCTGTCGAAACCAGTACTGCCCCTGACTGGCACTCTTCTACAGAGTATTTTTATATTATCATGATCGAAATCTAATGTCAAGGTTTTTGTTATACCTGTTATAAATCATCTATCAGTGCGCTGCTCTTGGCATAAGCAGTGCTCCGCGCTTCAAAAAAATCTGTTTTAATAATATTTGCATTGCTGTACTGGCTGACCCAAGCCATGCTTTCCGGTTCCTTGTCATGTCCTTCATAAATCCGCTCCCAGCCGAGACTGGCGCATCTTAGATTCCCCAGATATTTAATATAATCTGTAATCATATCCTTTGTAAGTCCTGGTACCTGATCGCCGACGGCATAACAGCCCCAGGCAATTTCCTGTTCACATCCTTCCTTTATCATACCGCGGTAACAATCCACACATTCCCTGGCAAACAGTTCCGGTTCCTCCTTTTCCAGTTCCAGAATGATGTTGCAAAACAGCCACAGATGAGTATTTTCATCCCGGTTAATATAACGGATTTCCTGGGAGGAACCTGTCATTTTATGGTTGCGTCCAAGGTTATAAAAAAACATGAATCCGCTGTAAAAATAAACTCCTTCCAGAATAAAATTAGCCACTACCGCTTTCATGAATGCAAATGCACTCTTGTCCTTCTGAAATTCATTATACAAATTCCCGATAAAGGTATTGCGGGTCAGAAGATGAGGGTCATTCTTCCACTGATAGAGCACTTCATTACGGGTCTGGGGTTCGCAGATGGTATCCAGCATATAGCTGTAGCTCTGGCTGTGAACTGCCTCCTGGAAGGTCTGGATGGACAGGCAGAGATTGATTTCATTGGCGGTCACATATTCTCCGATAGCCGGCAGATTAGCGGTCTGGATACTGTCCAAAAATACGAGAAAGGACAGAATCTTATTGTAAGCTCTCCGTTCCGGCCCGCTTAATAGAGGATAATCCTTTACGTCTCTTCCAAGATTAATTTCCTCCGGTATCCAGAAGTTGTTCATGGCCTGGCGGTACCAGTCGCTGACCCAGGTGTATCTCATATTATTAAAATCATTAAGATTGGTTGTATTTCCGTTGATCAGCCTGCGATCCCGGATTTCAATGGCTCCATCCGGATTAAAAAGGGGCCTCTTTTTTAATTGTTCCATACCTGCACTCTCCTTAATTATCATCTTATCGGAAAACTGTCTTCATTAACTGGAGCACACCTCACATTCCTCCACTTCCAGGCTTTTGGAACGTATATAATAAATGGTCTTCACTCTGCATTCCCATGCAAGGATATAAAGCCCCAGAACCTGACGCAGGGTGTAATCATTGGTAATATAAAGGTTCATGCTCTGGGCCTGGTCCACATGCCGCTGGCGGATTCCCGCCGCTTTTATGGACCACCTTTGATCTATATAATGGGCATTTTTATACTTCCAAAAGGTTTCCGGCGATAAGTCCGGGGCCACCCTGGGCACCAGACCGTTCTTTTTTTCTTCCAGATAATACCGGTTCATGATGGGATCCAGACCGGCTGTCGTTCCGGCGATCATACTGGTGCTGCTTGTCGGTGCAATGGCAATCAGCCAGCCATTGCGCATCCCGTATGATGCGACTTTTTCCCGGAGACGTTTCCAGTTCCGTGAGGTATACCCCCTTTTTTCAAAATAAACTCCTGTCTGCCAGTCACTGCCCTCATACAGCTCATAGCAGCCTTTTTCCATAGCATAATCACAGCTGGCCTCAATTGCCGCATAATTGATTGCCTCAAATACCCTGTCAGCAAATGTAAGGTGCTCTTCTGACTCCCAGGTGATTCCGTTCCGTGCCAGCATATGGTGATATCCGCTTACCCCCAGTCCGATGGGACGCCAGCGGAGGTTATTAATCTTTGCATAAGGCACGGGAAAGAAATTCAGATCAATGACATTATCCAGGGCCCGTACAGCACTCCGGATCAGTTCTTTCAATTCATTCTTCTTATTCCAATCTATTCTTCCCAAAGAAAGGCTGGCCAGATTACATACAACAAAATCTCCGGGTTTTGTGACCGTGACTACCACAGTTTCGCCATCCACTGTCTGGACCTGCTGCTCTGCCTGCTCTACGGCGCTCATGTTCTGTGCAATCTCTGTACAGAGGTTGCTGCAGTAAATAATACCTCTGTGACCGTTGGGATTGGCCTCATTTACAATATCCCGGTTAAAGGTAAAGGGTGTTCCCGTTTCTACGGCGCTCTTTAAGATCAGGCGGATCACATCCTTAATGGGGATTATACGCTTGTGAATACGGCAGTCATTTACACAGTCTGAATATCGTTCCTCCCACTCAGTTCCATAGGAATCCTCCAGCGCCCATCCCTTTACGGTCAGTATCTCATGAGGGCACATAAGATACCAATCTCCTTCCAGGTTCTCCTTTGCCTGCTTCCAGAACAGATCCGGATAGCAAACTCCTGGAAAAACATCGTGGGCCTTCCTGCGGTCATCGCCGTTATTCGTTCTGAGAGCAAGAAATTCCGGCAGATCCTTGTGCCAGGCATCCAGATACACCGCCACAGCGCCCTGGCGCACTCCCAGCTGGTCCACAGCCACGGCTGTATCGTTGGCCAGCTTAATCCAGCGGATTACGCCTCCCGCCGCTCCCTTAAAGCCGCGGATGTCGCTTCCTGCAGCCCTTACCTTACCAAAATAAAGCCCCATTCCTCCCCCAAATTTGCTGACCTTGGCAAAACTGTCTATGCTCCGGTAAATTCCATTAAGACTGTCCGGAACGGTATCAACAAAGCAGGATGAAAGCTGATGGTATGGTTTTCTGGCATTTGAAAGAGTAGGTGTTGCCATGGTCACCTTAAGGGTACTGAGCATATCATAGAACCGTTTCACCCAGCCGTCCCGGTCATGTCTTTCCAGCATGGCAAGATGCATGGCTATTCCAAGAAACATCTCCTGGGGTGTTTCCATAGGCATGTTCCTGCGGCTGCGGATTACATAACGGTTAAACAGCAGTTCCAGCCCGGAATAGTTGAACAGATGATTCCGTGCCGGATCCAGATACGTTTCAAACCGGTCAATCTCTTCCTTTTTATAATTCTCCAGAATATATTCCCCATAGAGTTTCTCCTCTGTTAAAAAACATATCTTTTCATAAAAATTTCCGATATTATACTTTTCATACTCATCCTTTAACTGTATTTCAAAACGAAGCATCAAGAGCCTTGCTCCGATGTACTCCCAATCCGGAGCTTCCTGGGTTGTCAGCTCCACTGCGGCCCGGATCAGTGCTCCAAACCGGTCGGAAAAGTTCATCTCACTTTTACAGAATGCTGAAAATTTTACAGAAAGCCTGTCCAGATCGTATGGCGCAGTATCCCATTCGTTCTGGATTTCTTTTAAAACACCTGTCAGCTGAGGAATTTCTGCAAAATATTTTGAGATATCCAGCTGTCCGTTTCTCTTTTTCTCCTCCATGTTAACCCTGCCATTTCATTAATTAATATTAATAACTGTTATCAAAAACCATATATTGAAATATACCACAATATATGGTTAATTTCAACCATTCAATCGCAAAATATTCTATTTCCTTACAAAAAGCGCCTGAAATCTTACCGGAAGATTTTAGGCGCCGGGAAACGTGTATGTAAAAGATTGTTTTTCTAATGAAAGCTTATCTGGTCCCACGGACATAGGGTTTTCCCAGACTTTCCGGTGCATGGTTCTTTCCAGCAGAGCCAAGAAGAGCCGCCAGGGTGATCACATAGGGAAGCATGGACAGCGCCTGTGACGGAAGAGGAACTCCAATGGCCTGAAGCCGGATCTGAAGGGCATTGGCGGAACCGAATAAAAAGGCTGCTCCCAGCATTCCCGCCGGAACATAGCGTCCCAGGATTACTGCTGCAAGAGCGATATACCCCCGGCCAGAGGTCATATTTTCCGAAAAATTGCCCACCTGCACCAAAACCAGACAAGCACCTCCGATGCCTCCCAGCACTCCATTTAAAATCATGGAAAGATACTGGTATTGATATACCGGTATTCCCGCGGAATCTGCGGAACAGGGATTTTCACCAATAGCTGCAAAGGAAAGTCCGGCATTGGTTTTCTTATAAAAAAATGATACCAGGATTATCAGTAAGTAAAGAAGATAGGTGAGAATATCCTGATGAAACAGAGCGTCTCCAATTAAAGGGATATCAGCAAGTACCGGTATCCTTATTCTGGTAAGAGGCTCGATCTGCTGATAGGACCGGCCGCCTGACATCAGCTTATATAAGAAGCTGGTGAGCCCCAGAACAAAGATGTTGATGGCGATACCACTGACCGACTGGTCTTTGGACAGTCTGACAGAGAGTACTGCATGGATCATACTGACTGCCGCACCGCCTGCCATGCCGCAAAGAAGACCAATAACAATACTGCCGGAGAAATAAGTACCTGCAAAGGAGAAAAAAGCGCCGGAAAGCATAACGCCTTCCATACCGATATTCAGTATCCCGCATTTTTCCGAAATAGTCTCTCCCAAACCTGCATAAGCAAGGGGTACGGCCATACGCACGGCGGCGGCTAAAAATGCTGATACAAAACTGACGGTAAAAATCTGCTGAAGCATTATTTCCCCTCCTTTTTTCTTATTTTTCCAGAAAGCAGTTCCCGTCCGGAAATAAGAAGTACAATAAAGCCGATCAGGAAATCTACAATAGCAGACGGTACGCCCATCTGCCTCTGCATGGAACCTGCTCCTACCTCTAAGGCTGCGTATAAGACCGCTGCCACTAGTACGCCGGCCGGATGATTGGAAGCCAGAAGGGTGATAAGAATTGCGGTATAGCCGCAGCCTCCTGAGAATCCTTCAATCAGCTTTTTCTGGACTCCCAGCACCTCCACAGATCCGGCTGTACCCGCCAGACCTCCGCTTAAAATTGAAGACAGGATAATATTCTTAACCACAGAAATGCCGCTGCATTCTGCTGCCCGTTTATTCAATCCCACCACCTTAAACTCATAGCCTGCCGTAGTCTTTTCCATGATAAACCAAACCAAGGCAACTGCTGCCAGAGCTATAAAAATCCCCACATGGACTCTGGTTGGTTTTAAAAAACGAAAAAGTGTAACGGATACATCTATTTTTTCAGACTGAGGGATGCTCCCAGCCGGATCCATCATAAAGGTACGTACCGCAATCCCCAAAAGATCAATGGCAATATAATTTAACATAATGGTAACTATGATCTCCGATATTCCCATTCTTGCCTTTAACATGGCTGCGATAAGTGCCCACAGGCCGCCGAATAAAAATCCGGCAAAGATTGCTGGAATAATCCGGAAAGGCCCTGGAATTCCTTCCCCATGCAAGGCCACCCATGCCGATGCAAGGGCACCTATGTAAAATTGGCCTTCTGCACCGATATTAAAGAATCCGGTCCTAAAAGCCACCAGACATCCAAGTCCTGTAAGGATCAGAGGAGTCGCTTTTACGAATATTTCTCCAAAACCATTTAAATTACCGAAAATTCCATTTAAGAACATCCGGCCTGCTGTTAACGGATCGGCTCCTGAAAGAATAACAAGACCAGCGGCCACTGCAATGGATAGCACTGCTGCTACTGCAGTCTCTGCCGCTTTTGCTTTGCTGATGCTGT
Source organism: uncultured Lacrimispora sp. (assembly GCA_964402355.1). Taxonomy (GTDB): domain Bacteria; phylum Bacillota; class Clostridia; order Lachnospirales; family Lachnospiraceae; genus Lacrimispora. Next base: position 264,828 of record CAYOCB010000007.1, on the reverse strand, counting down.
TCATGTCCTTCCTCCTTCCATCATCCCCCCCATGTAAAGCCCGATTTTAAAGACATCCGCATCCTCCCGGTTAAGGATTCCCATAATCCGTCCTTCAAACATTACTGCGATCCGATCGCTTAAGGATAGAATCTCGTCTAAGTCAGCTGATATCAGCACCACACTCTTTCCCTGGTTCTTCTGCTTTACCAGAGTCTCATGGACAAATTGTGCAGCACCGATATCCAGACCTCTGGTTGGCTGGCTTGCCACGATAAGCTTTGCCTCTGCGGATATCTCCCGGGACAGAATCACCTTCTGCTGGTTTCCTCCGCTTAAAAGCTTTACCGGTGTGCGGGACCCACTTTTTCCGGAGGCCTTGATTCCATACTCTTTAAAGGCTTCCTCTGCCTGTATTTCCGCTTTCCTGTTATCCAGAATCCGTCTTTTTGAAAAGGGTATGCGCTTATAGTTTCTCAGGATCAGATTTTCTGCTACGGTCATATCCATGACCAGGCTATCCAGGTGGCGGTCATCGGATATATAGGATATTCCCTTATCAAAGCGTTCTCTCACACGGAGACCATCAATGGCTTCTCCTTCAAAAGAAACCGTTCCCTCCGTATTTTTACGGATTCCCGCAATTACCTCAGCAAGCTCCTTCTGTCCATTTCCTTCCACCCCGGCAACCCCCAGGATCTCTCCCTTGTGAACCGTTAGGGTTATATGATTCAGGAACTTTTTGCCCCCGCGTTTTGATAATAAGGAAACATCCCTAAGGATTAATGCTGAATCTTTTAATGGCTTCTTCTGTTCTTCTTTTTTATGGGAAAGGGGCCGGCCTATCATGTAAGCGGAAAGCTCCTCCGGTGTTGTATCCGCCGTTACCAGCTCCTTTACCGCCCTGCCATCCCGCAGAATGGTCACCCGGTCGCTGATTGCCATGATCTCACTCAGACGGTGGGTAATGATGATGATTCCGTAACCCTCATCCTTTAAGCGTTTCAATACTCCGAAGAAGCTCTCGGTCTCCTGAGGCGTCAGGACTCCCGTGGGTTCATCTAAGATCAGCAGGCTGACATTGCGGTACAATGCCTTTAAAATCTCCACTCTCTGCTGCTCCCCTACCGACAGGCTGTTTACCTGGTCATCGGGATTTACAGACAAATTATATTTCTCCGCCAGTGTTCGTATCCTGCCGGAAGCTTTTTTTCGGTCAAGAACCCCATGATTTCCGTAAAGCCCAAGGATAATATTGTCAAGAACTGTCATCTTTCCGACCAGGGAAAAATGCTGGTGGACCATGCCGATGCCATGACCAATGGCATCGGCAGGCGACCGGAACCGGACCGGTTTCCCTTTATAGAAGATTTCACCGCCATCAGCCTGGTAAATGCCGAATAAAATATTCATAAATGTTGTCTTTCCTGCTCCGTTTTCTCCCAGCAGGGCGTGAATCTCACCCATTTCCAGGGACAGACTGATATCCTGATTGGCATAAACTCCGGAAAAAGCTTTGGTAATATGTTTCATTTCCAGTAATGGCATACCTGTGCTCCCTATCTGACTTTGGTATCACATGGAACGGTAAATTCTCCGGATTCAATAGCTGCGGTCTTCTCTTCGATCTTTGTTTTCACCTCATCCGGAATCTGAGCCTCCAGATCATGATATGGTGCTATGCTGACTGCGCCTTCCTTCATGCCTAGTTCATAGATTCCGCCTGCAAAGCTTCCGTCTTCCATCGTTTTGTAAGCCGTCTCGATCACATTCGGAATATGATATACAGAAGAAGAAAGTATGGTTTCAGGAGCCAGTTCATTCTGGTCATAGGAATCACCGGTTGCGTAGATACCGGCTTCTTTTGCCGCATTGATAGCACCTGTGCCGGATTCATTGGCACAATGTCCGATCACATCCGCACCATTATCGATCATAGCCTGAGCCGCTTCCTTGCCGAGAGCCGTATCCGTAAAAGAACCGGTCCATGCAGTCTGCACTTCAATGTCAGGATTTACTTCCTTTGCCCCATCCTCAAAACCGTTCATGATCTTAACCAGTGACGCACCCTGGATGGGACCCACAAAACCAATCTTATTGCTCTTAGACATGCCGGCTGCCAGCATTCCCATGATGTAACCGCCTTCTTCGCATTTTGTAACATAAGATGCCACATTGTCAGCAGAGACCTCACCTTCCGTTACAATAAATTTGGTATCCTGGTACTGTGCTGCTACCTCAATGGCCGGATCCCCGAACTCATAGCCATGACCGATTATTACATCATAGCCGTTTGCTGCATAATCAGCAAATGCCGCTTCAATATCATCAGGAGTCAGGTTTTCTGTATAGGCGGTCTCACAGCCATATTCGGATTCCAGAAGCTTTAATCCATCATATGCGGACTGGCACCAGCCCATATCATTGGCAGCACCGGAAAGACAGAGGGCTACCTTTAAGGTCTTGGAGGAAGCTTCCGTTTCTGATGAATCTGCTTTTGATGACTCTGCCTTTGCCTCTGCATTACCCGCTGTCCCAGCGGCTTCCTTTGTCTCAGTCTTTCTGCCGCATCCAGACAGAGCTGCTGCAATCATGACGGCGGTAAGAACCAGGGCTGTTAACTTTTTCATGTTTTTCATAATGATTCTCCTCTCTTGTTATTACTTAATGTATTTGTTTCTATATTCAATATCCGGATCTGAGTCAGGGTGATGTAATTGGAACTGTCGTTCTCCACAAACTGGTCCAGAATATTAAAATTAATGGTAAGATCTTCAAATTTTAAATCCGGTCTGGCATTTCGGATACGCTCGATGGTAGCAGGAACCGTTTCATAAGTACCTGAATGGTAGCCGCACAGAAAATCTCCGGCTTTAATCTCCCTGATCTGATCCTTCCTTATTAGTTCCGATACTGGCTCGCCGGCTGGGTATAGATAAGCCCCAAAATATTTTTTCTCTCCCTGATAAAAGGCAATGGTGGGATAAAAATAGAAGGAATTCTGCCGATAGAGCAGTTCTTCTTCTCCAATGGCAATGTAGCTTCTGCTTTCATAATGGCGGATGAAAATTTCATCCTTACACATGTTTTTTATTTCTTCTTCAATAAATGTAAGCTTCCTCTGAATGGCTTCATCAATGGAAAACAGCTCCATCCACTGCCTGTGAAGCTCGTCTGAGCGCTGTCTTAGGGATTCCAGGGCGGAATGTGCATGCTGGGTGCTGCGTTTTTCTGTTATTTTCTCCAGGGAATATCCCAGCTTTCGCATATAACAGATAGTAGCCAGTTCATAAACCTGATCAAATTCATATTTTCTCCTGCCATTTTTCGCGTCCCGCATCCTGGGCTTAAATATACCGATGCTGTCATAATAATATAAGGTCTGTATATTTAACCCAAAAAGGGCGCTCATCTCTCCAATGGATAAAAAATCCTTCAAACCTTTTCCCTCATCTTTCTAAAATAAAGAACAATTTATAAAAACAGGCGGAATGCCTCATTCGGTTCTCTGATAACTCTGGTACAGACCGCTTCTCCTTCACAGGCCAGTTTTTTCTCATCTGCCCTGGAGATGATCCCATCCTTATAAACCACTGTTCCATTAATCATGGTGAGCCATACATTCCCTGTCAAGCCAACTCTTGCCAGGATATTCTTTGGGTCATGAATGGCACCTGCAAGCTCCAGGGCCTCTGCATCAATCATAAACAGATCCGCTGCCTTTTCTGGTTTCAGAGAACCCAGATCCGGCCTTCCCAGGGTCTTTGCGCCATTGATGGTTGCGATCTTCAGCAGGTCATAGGCAGAAGCACAGCCGCCTCTTTCTTTCGAATGGCGGGCCTGCATCATATAAGCGGTGCGAAGGGCATCCAGAAGATTGGAGCTGTCATTGGTCGCAGATCCGTCACAGCCAAGGCTGATGAGTACGCCTGCCTCCTGCATGGCCCTGATATCAAGCATTGGAAAACCTCCCAGGATGGCTGGTGTCGGACAATGGGAAATTCCGGTTTTTGTTTCAGCCAATAAACTGTATTCCTCAGGAAGCACCTCCCAGTTGTGTGCAAACCATACATCTTCTCCTATAAAGCCGATGTCCCGGCACCACTCCAGAGTACGTTTCCCATAACGGGCTATCATCCCTTCCGTTTCTCCTTCTCCTAAATGAGTGTGCATCCGCACGCCCAGCTTTCTGGCCGCAGCCACGGTTTCAATAAAGGTATCCGGACGGCAGTTAACCGGCTGGCAGGGTGCCATGACGACCTGATGCATGGAATAAGGGGTTGGATCGTGATAAAGACGTACCAGCCTTTCGCAGTCCTTTATAAATTCATCCGTAGTCTCCAGCATATTGTCCGGAATTGAGCTTCCTTCCCTTTGAGAGAGGGTGTTGCTGCCCCGTCCGGCGTGATAACGGATTCCCAGTAAATCCGCCGCCTCCATCTGCCGGTCCACCGGATCCTTTCCGGTTTTCTTTGTATAACAGTACTGATGATCAAAGGCGCAGGTACAGCCGTGTTTGATAAGATCGGCAAAAGCCGTAAGAGTAGAGTAATAAATCACGTCATTGTCAATTATCTGAAAAATCCGATAAATTTTACGAATCCAGTCCATAACTGTCAAACTCGGATAATCAATGGTAATTAAATTTCTGACAAATGTCTGAAAGAAATGATGATGGGTGTTGATCAGTCCCGGATATACAAATTTTCCTGTTCCGTCAATAATCTGTATGCCCTCACTTTCAATCCCTTTGCCGATGGCCGCTATCTTCGGCCCCTCAATCAGGATATCGGTGTCTTTGTACACATGGTCATTTTCATCACAGGTAACAATCGCTTTGGCATTCTTTATTAAAAATTTGGAAGCCATATTATTCCTCCATTCGTAGCGCAGTTAATACCGCTGTTTAAATTTGAGGTTATTATATATCCTATAGCTACTATAGGTTCAAGCGTTGAATCTTCATCTGTTCATTAAATAAACTTATAATCAATTTTTCTTTTACTTATAAATGTTTCCTTCCCAATCCAGAAAAAGATTATCTACGGCAGCTCTGTAATCCGAAAGGTGCTGGGACTTTCGGATTTTTTTGACAAATGTTTCACTGCCATCAAACAACTGGATCATATAAGCCCACAGTTCTTTCATTTTAAACAGAACATTACGGTCACCTGAAATGGTCTGTTCATAGCCCTTAAGAATTTCATCATGGAATGCCTGAAGCTGCTCTTTCTCCATTCTGGTTCCGGTTTTTATTTCCTCAGCCAGACCGGGATTCGCCACCAGTCCTCTTCCCAGCATGATCCGGTTCACAGTTGGAAAGGCAGCCTCAAATTTTTCAAAATCCGCCGGGGTAAACAGATTTCCATTATAACATAAAGGATTTGTACTTGAAGAAACCGCCTCTCTAAACATCTCCCAATTGGGTTCATTCCTGTAAAAATCCCTCTGAAGTCGGGGATGGATGATAAGTTCCTCCAAGGGAAATCTGTTATAAATCTCCATGAGCCGGTAAAATTCATCCGGACTGTCCTTTCCGATTCTGGTCTTCACGGAAACCTTCATATTCAGGGTTGAAAAGACCTGGTCAAAAAAGCGCTCCAGTTTTTCCGGTTCTGCCAGGAACCCGGATCCTCTGTGTTTGGAAACTACTGTCGCAGAGGGGCAGCCCAGATTCAGATTGACTTCATTATATCCGTAATTTTTAAGCTCCCCTGCTGTCCATATAAAATCTTCTCCCTTATTGGTAAGGATCTGAGGAATTATGCGGATTCCCTCATTATGTTCCGGCAGGATATCATTTTTCTCTCTGGATGTAAACCTCCGGTTCTGAGTGGGAACAATAAAAGGAGTAAAATATACATCCACCTGTTTAAAAAACTTTCGGTGGGCGTTGCGGTAAACATAGCCGGTGATGCCCTCCATCGGGGCAAAATAGCATTTCATAAGTTCTGTCTCCTGTTCTGCTGTTTTATATTGGATTATTTTATCATAACAGGGAGAAATTTAAAAGAATACCATTTACAGGAACTGCCAAAGAGTGCTATAATATGTGGAAAAATGTTAACATTCGGAGGATCCATTATGATACACATCAAGAAATTTTTACCAGTTGCCGTTAAGTCCTTATTGTTTACCGCCATCATTTCCACGGCCGGCGTTTCCGCCGCATGGGCAGAAGAAGAATCCGGGCCGGCTTTCGCTCCTCCGGCAGCAGAAACCGTGACTCCTGAGATCGGACCGGGTATACAAAACAACAATTTTATTGTGGTTCTTGACCCTGGCCATGGAAAAACAGACGGCCATTATACCGGATGCAGTTTTGAATATAACGGTGTGAAGTATTATGAAGATGAAATCAACATGAAAATAGCGGCTTATACAAAGCAGTATCTGGAACAGTCTTCCCAATATACGGTATATTTAACAAAAGACAGCGCCGAAGCAAACGTTCCTCTGGAACAGCGTGCGGCTTTTGCCGCCTCTGTTCACGCAGACTTATTTGTAAGCCAGCATGTGGATTCGGCTCTGGGCAACGGAACTGTGAAGAATGCCTACGGAGTAAGCTCCATGTCTCCCAGAACCGGCCGTTATAACACCGGCCTTGCCGTTCAGTCCCAGGAAGCAGCCAATACGATACTAAAGCAGTTAAATTCTCTGGGACTTTACAACCGGGGACTGATTCTGCGGGATTCCCAGAATGGAACCCTGTACCCTGACGGAAGCCAGGCCGATTATTATGCTATCCCCCGCTATTCCCAGATATATGGCATCCGTGGTTTCATTATTGAGCACGGATTTTTAAATCATCCCAGTGATCTCACCCTGTTTTTATCAACTGATGAACAGTACAGGGCTTTAGGAGAAGCTGATGCCAGAGGGATTATGGAATATCTGCAAAAAGCCGGAAAAGCATCCATAACTGCCGATCCCCTTCAGAGCAATGGTCCAAATGCTGTTGAAACAACTTCGGACACACTGCCAATTTCAGGTGATGCGGCGGCTCCCCAGGCGAATTAGCACGGAACACAGCTCATAATGAAAGTCCTTTTGCATATAATTAATTAAATATTCTAAATACTACAGGGGACTGTAATGAATAAGGTATTAGATGATAGTTATTATGATTTGATCATCAGCAATATACTGGTTCCATCATATAGTACCAGTGATAATATAACTTATTTAAACAGAAGGCATTCCCTGCTTCATATTCCTACCGGCAGCGCAGTTCCCTGTGACTTAGGCAAGCATCCTTATAACAGCTTTCCGAACTTATACACCCTTACCTCTACCATAAGCGTAGAAAAATCCGGTGTTACAACCGTTCAGCAAAACCCATACCTGGCTTTGTTCGGGCAGGGGGTACTGGTTGCCGTCATTGATACCGGTATCGATTACCAGCATCCGGCCTTTCTGGATAATGACGGAACTTCCCGTATCCTTACCCTGTGGGATCAGACCGTACAAAGCGGCACACCTCCTGAGGATTTTACATTTGGTACGGAATACAGCAGAGAACAGATCAATGCTGCGCTGAGCTCAGAATCTCCTTTATCCGTGGTACCAACTACTGATCCAATAGGACACGGTACCGCAATCGCCAGCATTCTGGCCGGCACTCCAGATGAGGAACAATCCTTTAGGGGCATCGTGCCGCAGGCTGATTTCATCATTGTAAAACTGAAAGAAGCAAAGCAGAACTTAAAAAATATTTTTTTTGTCCCAGAGGATGCCTTATGCTATCAGGAATCTGATATTATACTTGGCATCCGTTATGCAGCAGCCGCTTCCGAAAAATCAGAACGTCCTGTTGTCATATGCATCGCACTGGGAAGCAGTCAGGAAGGCCATGAAGGAAAAGGGGCTCTCAGCAGTTATCTGGACCATCTTGCACTGCTGCCAGGAAACGGTATTGCAGTTTCGGCCGGAAATGAAGGAAAGGCACAAAGGCATTATTTTAACACTACTTCCACGGAACCTTACTATGATGATTTTGAATTAAAAATCGGGGAAAACGATACAATGTTTTCCATGCAGATCTGGTCCGCTTCTTCCACAAGACTTACCATCGACATCTCTTCACCAAACCGGGAGTCTACCAAAAGAGTTTATCCCGGCCTGAATGAATGCAGAAAATTCGACTTTATCTTTAACCAAACAATCATCTGGGTCAACAACATTACATTCGAGGAAGAAACAGGTGATCAGCTCATATTCATACGTTTTAGTAATTCTTTTCCAGGACTCTGGTATCTGCGTGTTCAGGGAACGACAGACAATCCCTTTTCGTTTCATGCATGGCTGCCTTCCGGAGATTTGATATCAGACGAAACATTTTTCCTTAATTCGGATCCCAGTATTACCATAACCTCTCCTGGAAATGGAAGACATGTACTGACAATTACAGCATATAATCAATTGAATGACAGCATTCTGGGGGAATCCAGCAGGGGCTATACAAATACCGGCGTAATCAAACCAGATATTGCTGCTCCAGGTTATCAGCTCACCTGTGCCATTCCGGGTAATCAGTACGGAACCGCAACCGGTACCGGAGCTGCGGCCGCCCATGCGGCCGGAATTATTGCAATGGTCCTTGAATGGGCCATTGTAAAGGGAAACTATCCCAGAATGACCGGAAATGATGTTAACCACCTCATGATAAGTGCGGCAATCCGAAACCCCTCATATACTTATCCGAATAATATATGGGGATATGGCCAGGTTGAAGTAAACAGATTATTTGAGCGTTTTACCAGCCTTTAAATTTACTGTCTGTTCAAGCAAAAAACCTTCATGCTGGAAGTCAAATCCAGCATGAAGGTTTTTATACAGACCCTGCCATCGGCGGCAGGCCTGCTCTTTAACAAACAGATCCTTACCAACTCCGCAGACATCCGGATTATTTACCCAGAATCTTTTTCACCGTATCAGCAATGGTTTCATCCTGACAGTCTTTAAAGAAATAATTTTCAATGCCTTTGGTTTTTAAAGCTCCCTTAACCAGTTCCTGGTCAAGAGATACCAAAATGGTGTTCAAGTCACGATAGGTTTCTTTTTTTACCTCATCAAGAATCTTTTTATTTCTTTTTTCCGGGACGGCTCTTTCTCTTGGATAGCCCTGGCCGCTTTCTTCTGCAAACAGCTTTTCAAATATGTATTCCAGATTCAGATCTCCGCCCCAGCCAAAACCTTTGGCAAATGGAATGGCAATGGCATTCCCATCATTGATCTGGGCAAATGTATAAGCATCCAGGGCATCCTCTACATGTCCGCAGATGACACCTGGGAATGAGTTACAAGCCAGCATGGCACCTTCTCCTGTCCCGCAGCCGGTAATCACATAATCTGCCGCCTTGGAATTCAACAGTACTGCTGCCAGGATTCCTGCCTGTACATAAGTAAGCTGTTCTTCATCCTCTGCATTGTACATCCCGTAGTTCACTACTTCATGCCCCATAGGCTCTGCAACCTTTTTTAACGCATTGCAGATCATTTCATTCTTGGCTGCCTGACTGTTCTCATTAATTAACGCAATTCTCATCTCATGATTCCTCCTGTTTTAAATACAATCTATAAAAAGTCTTCTCTCATTGGGGTAAAGATGTCTACCAGAATTCCCTTTTCCAGGCAGACACATCCATGCATGATCCCATCCTGTTTTAAAAGGGTATCACCTGTTTCTACAATCTTTTTCTCATCTCCAATGGTAAACTCAAATTTTCCGCCGGCTACATAGGTGATCTGCGAATGCGGATGATTATGCAGTTTTCCAACAGCTCCTTTTTCAAAGTGGTTTTCCACGCACATCATACCGTCGCAGTATGCCAGAATCTTTCTGACAACGCCTTCAGCAGTCTGTTCACCTTCAATTTTTTTATTGAATACCCACTTTTGGCCTTTTTCCGGTTTACGCATTTTATCGTCTCCTTTTTAAGTAATTTTTACTTAATTTTACGTAATTTTTTCGTAAATGTCAAGTCTATTTCTGGAAGGGAACTTTAAATAGATTAATTTTTATAAATTGTGAAATACTATTAGACATCATATAATTAAGGAAATATACGAAAAATGAATCAACAACAACAACAACAACAACAACAACAACTATATCAGGATATCGAATCTCATTTGATGCATGATGATAAACCCTCAGACTTCTTAAAGAAAATTTGTGATACCCCAGATTTTCAGGAATATCCTTTTCAATTATTATATTGTTTAAAAGGAATTGTGCAGTCACCCAAATACCATCCGGAAGGAGATGCCTGGAATCATACCATGCTTGTCGTCAATGAAGCGGCAAACGTAAAAGCAGAAAGTTCTGACCCCAAGGCATTTATGTGGGCTGCGCTTCTGCATGATATTGGAAAACCCGAAACAACCATAATAAAAAAGGGCAGAATCACCTCCTATGATCATGATAGAATCGGGGCTGAACTTACTAAAAAATTTCTTGATGAATTTGCACTTGAACCTTCCTTTAAACAGACGGTTGTGAATTTAGTCCGTTACCATATGCACATTCTTTATGTAACAAAAAATCTTCCTTTTGGAGATATAAATGGATTAAAAAAGCAGGCAGATATAAACGATATTGCCCTGTTAGGCTGGTGCGACCGAATGGGAAGAACGAATGCTGATCCTTTACTGGAAAAAGAAACCATTGAGAAATTTATATCGCTTCTATCATAAATAATCTGGACTGATAATCACCCTGAGCTATATCAGGAGTCCATGGGCCGCAGGCTGTATCGGAAATATCAAATCCGATCTCCATTAATTCATCCCCATAATATTGGATATCATTATTTGATATTTTATAGAGTTGATCGGCCAATAAGCCCTGAAGTTTCAGACGTTCATATCCGGCATTCACCGGCTGCATCATTCTATAATAGCCTGCGATCGCTTTTTTCCTGGTGTCATCAACTACCATCCAGGCTGCTTTATTTCCTTCAAATGGATTAAGCAGCCGGTAGAACGTTCCTTTTGCAATAAAAGAACGGTATTGTTTTACAAATTCAACTTGCTCTTTTATCTTTATCTGTTCTTCTTGCGTAAGATTCAATACATTCAGTTCATAGCCGAATACACCAAAATATGCAACATCTGCTCTGGATTTTATGGGCGTATTCCTGAAGACCTGATGATTAGGGACCGCAGATACATGATTCGATATACAGCTTAATGGATAGACCATAGAGGTGCCATACTGAATTTTTAACCGTTCCACAGCATCTGTATCATCGGATGTCCAAGCCTGAGGTGCATAATATAACATTCCCGGATCAAATCTCCCCCCGCCGCTTGCACAAGATTCAAATAAAACTTCCGGATAATGGCTGGTTAATCTGTCATACAGCTTATAAACCCCTAACATATATTCATGAAACACTCTCCCCTGACTGCCTGCTTCTTTCACGATCGAATACACGTCGGTAAGACTTCGGTTCATATCCCATTTTATAAAATGAATCTTAGAACTGTCTAATATCTTTTCCATACATTTTGCAATATGATCAACGACTTCCTCTCTGGTAAAATCTAAAACATACTGATTTCTTCCATGACAAGGGATGCGATAGGGAACAGCTAACATCCAGTCCGGGTGCTCCTTATACAGCTTACTCTCCTTACTGATCATTTCCGGTTCAAACCAAAGTCCAAATTTCATCCCCAGGGCTTCCATCTTTTCAGCCAGCCCTTCTATTCCATTTGGTAATTTATCCGGATTTGCAATCCAATCTCCTAAAGAGGTCGTATCGTCATTTCTTTTCCCAAACCATCCATCGTCCAATACAAATAATTCGATTCCCAATTCCCTGGCTTTCGCTGCAATATCTAAAATTTTATGCTCGGTAAACTTCATATAAGTAGCTTCCCAGTTGTTAATAACGATAGGACGTTCTTTATCCCTCCAATACCCTCTGGCTAATCTGGTGCGATATAGTTTATGAAATATCTGACTCATCTCATTGAGTCCATTATGGGAATATACCATGATCACCTCAGGTGTTTGAAAGCTCTCTCCATTCTTTAAATTCCAGGTAAAACCGGCAGGATGGATTCCCATCATAACTCTGGTTACATCAAAGGGATCTACTTCCACTTGTGCCAGGAAGTTCCCGCTATATACAAGGCTGAATCCGATTGCTTCCCCTGTTTTTTCATCCGTATTCCACCTTTTAAGTGCCAAAAATGGATTGTATTGATGGCTGCTGTGTCCACGCATACTGTAAATAGACTGAATTCCCTGATGGAGTTTGTGTATAGCCTGCCACCTTTCTCTTCCCCAGGCTCCCGTCAGATCAATCATCTCATAACTGCTGTCCGGCAGATCCAGAGAAACGCTCATCGCCGTATGCAGAGTTATGCCCCTTTTGTTATTGCATACAAATCTGGCATTTCTTGCAATCACGGCATCTTCAAATATGGTATAACTTAAAATTAAATCCGTATTTATTATTTCATCCACAAGCGTAATTTCCAGGGTGCATGCTTCTGTCTGGTTCTCTGTATATACGCATGGAAGACCCTCCAGTCTGGATTTTCCCTGGTATATTCTGTGGGAATGATATTTAAAATCCACCACCCTGCTTCCGTCTTCCATTTCCACCTCACAAGCAGCATAACGCATATCACCAGAACCATAAGCAGGATATTCCTGCTTAATGTGTTCTAATGAAAAGGAAGAATCTCCTTCAAAGATACATGGTGCCATATCCCGCCTTGCTGTTTTTAGTAAATGAGCAAAACTATTGCGTTCCTTTATCCGTTTGCCATAATATAACTGCCCTAATTGCCCATTTCTTAATATACTCATAATATAGCTGATTTTATCATTATATAGATGAAATTCTTTAACATCTTCTAAAAATAATATATTCATTTCATACATCCTTTTTATAGACCTTCTTCTATTCTTTTTGAAAAAAAGAATACAATCATACTGGTTACCAGTAAAATAACGGCCATAACTGGGAACAACTTCATCTGACTATCCGATGTATTAAAAAATTTAAATATTACAATCGTTACCGCATTGGCGACAGAAGTTGTCTGCGACCAGGCGGACTGCATCTGGGTCTCATAGGATTTAGGCGCTAATTTCGCTGTTATCGAATTACCAATCGGATAGATCATGTTATCACCAATGGTCATCAGAATATAATATATGATAGGCAGTAATGGACTTACTTTTCCTGACAGGCTTAATAATATAGGAACACTCAATATAAAATAAGCCAAAGAATAACTAAGAATACCTGTTGCAAATTTCTTCGTTGTTTTCACATATTGAGCTTTTGTTGCTGTCCAGAGCCATACAAAAACCGGTGCAAAAATAAGCCCGAACACATTATAAACTGAAGTAAAGGTTGCCGGTGCAAATTCAAATCCTCCCAAATTGCGGTCAACTTTCGCTTCAACAAATATAGCGATCGCCGATGTAATCAAAACAGCCGATACTGCAACAACTAATTGTATCAGCCATAATTTATAAAATGCCGGTAATTTTGCATGATCTTCTGCTGATATTTTTTTATTCATAAATAATTGGGTTAAAAATACAATAGGAATAATAAATGCTGCTGATGCCAATGTATTAACAATCCCCTCAAAAGTTAATAATCCCGTAACGGCTGTCATTGAAATAATTGCTGCAGAAATAACAATAACGATCACAGCGATTTTACCTGCTTTTTTCGCTTCCTCTTTTGTAAGCGGATTTACCGGTTTTTCTCCAATGGTTCCAAAGAATTTATTTCTCGTAACAAATATGACCAATCCATATAATAAGGCCCAAACCGAACCAATGGCAAAGCCTATATGGTAATTTTTAGAGCTTATGGTCCCCACGAGCACCGGTGCGATAACACCTGCTATTGCACCGGCAAATGTATGGATTGTAAAGGCTGCATCACGGCGTCCTGAATCTTCTCTTTTGTACAGCAGACCGGTTAAGGATGCATTGCTTGCACCCATGATCGGAAGTGACATTAAAATCAAACCAAGAATAGCAACGACTCTTCCTTCTCCCACACTTACAGTTGGAATTGCAAATAAACCAAAAGCAAGTGCTTTTACAATATTACCAATGATCAGGGCTGTTCTTGCTCCCATAACTCTGTCAGATAACCAGCTTCCCACAATGACAAACAGACTGTTGGCCGCCCCCATTGCTGCTATCATTGTTGCTGCCTGCCCTTCCGTAAAACCAAGACCCTTGGTATATGGTGCATATAAGTAGTATATCAATACTGCATATACCGCTGCCCAGGCAAAGGAATTACATAGATTACCGGCAGCTAATGCTCCTACTCCTTTTGGATGACCAAAAAAACCTTTATCGTTTCGAACCGCTTCATTAACATTTTCTTCTACATCCATATTCGAATTCATTTTGCTCCCCCTTGGATTTAAAATGATAGTAACTATTTTAGTACATAAACCTGATATTTTTGATATTCAATCTGATATAGAGGTATAAATTCTATATTACTTCCTTTTCGTTTAAAACACAGGCCATCCGGGTGTTTTTCAAATAATTCCTGCCCCTCCTGATGCCCGCTGTCTAAATGAATGAATTCCTTTTGATCTGTTAATGCAGCTAAAACATATGGACCATAAAATACGGATACTATATTCCTGTTATCTGGTGAACTTTCTATGCGAATACCGCACTCAAAATGAATATGGATTATATCCCCCGCCACCCAGGTTTTTAAAATAACCAGGTATCCATCCTTTTCCTGATAATCCGTATATTCGTTCCCATTGATCGTCATACATGGTTTCCCTTTGCACCAATATGGTCTGCGGATCTTTACGCTGAATTCCTCATCCGCCTGCATGTCAATATAGATGTCCTCCGGATTATTTTCATCGGCATGCAAAGTCAGGATACTGTTTTTTTCTTTCCATTCCACCTGGGATTCTATAAATAAATTTATATAAATACTGTCTTTGTCTTTGCAGTATATATCATTTGCATATTTAAAGTGATTTTCTAAACCTGTTCCATGACAGCAGGAATTTTCTTCATCAAATTCCTTTCCGAATCCCGGTGCAAGCGGCATAAAATAGGTACTTGCTCCTGTCGGCTTTTGTTCACCGGATGATAAGATATGATTGATCATGGTTCTTTCATAATAATCCATATAAAAGCTCATTGGCTCATATTGAAATAACTCATGGGTAAGTTTCAGCATATTATAGGATGCACAGGACTCTGCGGTATGTTTGCTTAACAGTTCCGCTATTTTTTTGGGTGCATGGAACATTTCTCCTTCCCCTGTTCCGCCAATCGAATAGATATGATCATTTGTTACGATATTCCAAAAATATTTTGCAATGGTATAATACTTCTTTTCGCCGGTCACTTCAAACAGTTTCATTGCTCCTATGATTTGAGGTATATGCTGATTTGCATGCATTGTATCTAGTGCATCTATCTCGTGTTCCATTGGATAGAATAACTTGTCATTATCAAACAGATAAGCTGCCTTAAGATGATTTTTCTTTTGTGTAAGCTTATACAGTCTTGCCAGCACATCATTCATACCGCCAAATTCCCCTGCTATATATAATGCCCACATAGTATTCAACTGGTCGTGGGGCAGCCTTGACAATCGGTTATATACCCAGTCCCCTAATTCATCTGCTATCGTTAATGCACGATTAATATTTATGTATTTATAACAATCCAGCAGTCCTGAAAAGATTTTATGTAATGTATAATACGGTGCCCATATCTGAGGATATGGCGTATACTCTTCCAGTAAATCAAACTGCTCTTCCGAATAACCGCTTAAAAATCCTTTATGAAATCCCTCCAACGAAGAAAACCTGACCTGACACTCTTTTAATGATTGAATCATATATTCTGCTTTTTCACGGATCTTCTCACTGCCGGTTGCTGCATAACAAAGTGCTAACGCTGATAAATAGTGTCCTGTTGTATGTCCGCGTAATAAACTATCGGGGGTATCCCACCCAATCATTTCAGGTGCATTCCGGGTATCCAACCCGGCAGCTTTTCTAAAATTATAAAGCATCTGGTCATCATTAACGGTTAATAAAAATTCATAATTTCTATCCTGTGCCTTCTTAAAGGAACTGTTGCCTGTCAATGAAACCTCATCCGCCATAAACGATAAAACTACCGGCTCTTTCTCTATGATTTCTTTTTCTAGCTTTTCAACAACTTCTACTTCTGCAATAACCGGAATGGCTGTATCTTTTATAACCCCATAAACTTTTTCTATTCCAATATTTTGAAAGCTTCTTTTGCTTGATCCTTCCCAGGTAACCGCATGTGAAATTATTTTTCCATCTTCCGTTTTCAATACCGCAGCACAAGGCATATAAAATTCCGTATCTTTTTGTACTTTTAAGCTGATCGGATAAATTTCAGAAATTTTTATTTTATTTTCTTCTTCTAACACTCTTACCTGATAAGTTTTTGTTATCTCAACTTGTCCACAGGAATAGACAGCATATAGTGGAATGGTTCTGCTTCCTTTCCCATATCCCGGTCTTTTTACAATTCCATTATCACTTATGATTCTGTCATTTCCTGACTTCCATTTTATTGTTGAACCATAAACCCCTTTTTCTGGCAGATTCAAATCGAACTCTACCGTGTTTAGATTCCCGATATACAATGTCTGCACATCTTTATTGATCATATCCAAACATTCTTTTTCATCCATCTGCGTATCCTCCCATATACTGGTTCCATTTATATCATAGTGATTGGGCGTTTCATCCCATGGGGGAGGAAAACTGTCTTCCGAATATATTTTTTTCATAATCTTATATATTTGAGGGTCATATCGTTTTAACTCATCACGATTATTGACCGGTCCCCGTGTTCCATCCCACGATCCATCTGCGCTCTCTGCCATAACATTGAACCAAATAGTCGTCAGCGTTGCAAAATATTCTTCATAATTACTAATCGCATAGGTATTTGGCCACTTTCCTTCTGCCTTTGCATCTTCATATGCTTTCTTAATTTCAAGAGCTAATGTCTTATCTTCCATATAATTTATACCAATTAAGTGAATAGCATGAGCAAATTCATGTACCAGGATCATTTCATTTGGATATCTTGTTATATGTTCCCCTTCTAAAATTCTTAATACATTTACTTCTGAAATTGATGTTACCGGATCATCTGCAACACCCCCAAATCCCTCAACCGGACGTTTCATTATCATAGAACCGATCCGATGTTCCGGAATGTCATAAGCTGTCTCTGTTGGTGCATAAATTGCTATTTCAGCATGATACTGCTTCAATACTTTCACAACTTCCGGTATCTTCTTAAGCATCCTATCTACAATAACGGTTGCTGTTTCATAGGCTTTATCCGATACCAGACCGCTTGATTTAATCGTGATTCCTGTTTTCGTTTTTCCATACTTTTTATAAAAAGGATTATAGTCAATATGATCGATACAGTTTGTTTCTAAGCCCGCTCCATTCCTGTCTTTTACATCATCCGATACATATACTTTAAGCTGGTCGGGACAGTTTATATCAACCGGTTGTTCCATATAAATGGTTGTTCTCCTGCAGTTCTCTTCATAAACAGTTCCTTTATCCCATTCCTCCGTATCATTCCAATCATGCAGCTCACAATCATTACCATTGTAAGTCACCCGGAAATTTGCAGTTTTTTCTGCATGAATCACAGATTTTTCCCAATACAGTTCAATTCTATGCTCATCAATCAACTGAGCCTTTCTAACACTGCCTCCCATTTTTACCCTCCTATGTCAAAGCGGATATTCGCAATCCGCTTCGCTACTTGCTCATAACCTTCTTTAAGAAGCGGTGGACTTCCTTGATAAGGTTAAATTAACGGACAATTCTTTACAGAATAATCAACTCATCCTGGCAATGAGTCAGTTTTTCTGCCCCCTCCTTTGTTATTAAATAATCATCTTCTATTCTTACACCTCCAATTCCAGGAATATATATTCCTGGTTCCAGTGTATGTACAACATTCTCCTCCAATGCATAATCCGATTTTGGACTGATAAAGGGCATTTCATGTATATCGTATCCAAATGAATGACCAATACCATGAGGAATTGTATATCCGCCTTCGGTTACGATTCTCTTGCATGCAGTATCAATTTCTTTCAGTGTTACTCCTTTCTTAAGAACCGCCTGTGCATCTGCTTTGGCTTGTTTTACGATATGATAGATTTCGATTAATCTGGCATCTGGTGTGCCCACCGCAACCGTTCTTGTAACATCTGAACAATATCCCTCATAGGTACTTCCGAAATCCATGGTAATCATATCACCCTGGTGGATTTTTCTACGTGATGGGGTTGCATGGCAATTGGCACCATTTACACAGCCAGATGCGATAATTGTTTTAAATGCAATACCGTCACCGCCATTTTTAAAGAATTGGTATTCTAATTCACTGGCTATTTCGATCTCTGTCATTCCCGGCTTTATCATTTTTATAACCGACTGAAATGCCGCATCCGTGATCTTGCACGCCTTACGTATTGATTCAATTTCCTGACTCTCTTTTACACTCCTCATTTCAGCTAAGTATGGTTTTACATCTTCAACATTCAATTTTCCATGTCCGGTTAACTTCATATAATCAAGATGACTGATCTTGCTCATATCTACTGCTGCATGTTTTAATTGTAAATCCAAGATTAGTTTGTATGTACAGCCTAATAATCCATCTTCTTTGCGATATATGATAACTTCGAATCCACTTGTCTCCTGCTTGGCTTGATTTAAATACCGGCCATCTGTAACTAAATAATTTTTATTTTCAGAAACAACTAATATAGTAGTTCCTTCTTCACCAGTAAATCCGCTCAGATAACGTATATCTGTTTCCTTTGTGACCACAAATACATCAATGCCGTCTTTTGTCATTTTTTGAATCAAAATATTTGTTCGTTCTTGCATTTATTCCCCTTTTACTATATAGTTTTTCTATGTATATGATATTTTTTTCATAATTATGAATTTCTTTTTACATTACTACTATATGGATAATATGTCAATATATTGTAATATTTTTTACTTAATGCATAGTTTTTCTATATATATTTGTGCATTTTTATATATAACAGTGGATTGAAAGGTGAGGTTTCTACATATATGGCTTTTGAAACAAACCAAATTATGCTATATTAAAGATACCAAAGGAGGTTATTTTTAGAATGAAAGAAAATATACACGAAATTGGAAACAAAATGAAAGCAAAGAGAAAATTATATCAAATGACTTTAAAAATGTTGTCAGAATATACTGGATTATCGGTTGGTTTTTTAAGTAATGTGGAACGCAATTTAACGAGTCCGACGATTGAAAATCTAAAAATAATATGCGAAGCATTAAATACAACAATATATGATTTAATCAGCACGGAAAAGAAAGAACATATCCTTGTTAGAAAAAAAGAGGCTAAAACGGTGAAGTTTCCGCAATATAATCAGTCCATTACTTATATAGACTTTGGTATAACGGAAACTTTATATGAAATAATTACCATTTCCCCGGGTAAAATAACTGATTTTCAAGAGGCCCGTCACAAATACGATGAAAATTGTACTGTATTATCAGGAACCCTGACTGTAAAACTGGATTCTGAAATTTACGAGTTGAATGAAGGAGATTCTCTCTATATAAAAAGAAATACACCGCATCTTATATATAACCAAACGGATTTACCATGTACCAGCTATTGGATCTATCACAGAAAGTAATTGACGCCTATTACCATACATTGACTTTTCTTACCTTTTCAACTATATTAATAACAAAGTATGGATTGATGGAGGAGTAGGATATGTCCGCAAAAAAGGTGACGTATAAAGATATCGCAAAAGTGCTCGGAGTCAGCAGCACTACCGTACACCGCGCCTTAACCGGAAAAAGCGGAGTCGGAGACAAAATGACTGCCAAAATCAAGAAACTGGCAGGAGAAATGGGATATCATAAAAGCCACATGGCTGCCGCCTTAAAGAAATCTTCTTTCAATCTGGCAGTCGTTTTTCCTGAACCGACTATGGATAACCGCTATTACTACTTAAGCCTGTGGACCGGAGTCAGAAAATACTTTAAAGAAATTCCGGCCTTTTGCATTAACATCATGGAATTTCCCTATCCCCTGCTTCCAGACAGCAATGGAACCGTTTTAAAAGATCTTTACGAAAAACATAAAAACAGTCTGGATGGACTGATTACCATTGCAGTGGACGACAGCCAGTCCTCTTATTTTCTGGAGAAGCTTTCTGATGCGGGAATTCCAATTGTTGTCATTGGGGCGGACCTGTATAAAAATCTGGCACTCTGCAGCGTCATGGCTTATGATGAAATGGTCGGTAATCTGGCGGCAGAACTTATAACAGCCTTTTGTCCGTCTGATTTTTCCTGCCGGATTCTGGTAACCGGAAACCCGGTGGGCCGCTTTTCCATGCTGGACCAGTATTACAATGCCGCCGGATTCCAGCGCTATATATCCCAGAACGTTTCCTGCTGTTCCCTTTTAACAGCGTATTCCGCTGATTCCAATGCTGCCGGCATGCAGATCCGCAATTACCTTAAGCAGTATCATGATATCCATGCCATATACTCTACCAGCGCAAGGAATACCGTTCTCATGAGTGAAATCGTACAGGATATGGGACTTGCAGGAAAAATAAAACTCATTGGAAATGACTGTTTTCCTGAAAGTATGGATTATCTGAAAAAGAAAGTACTGACAGCTATTATCGACAAAAAGATTGAGAAACAGGGTTTCGAGGCCGCAAGAATTCTGTTTGAGTATGCAGCCAGGGAACAATATCCGAAAAGCCCAGTCATTCGAATCCGGCCAAGCGTGGTAATGAACAGTCATTGCGAAGAATATTCAGAGATAAAAGCAAAAGCTTAAAAACCGTTTCCGGACCCGCCTGACATACGGTCCGCAATCTGAATCATTTGCGGCAGGCAATGATCAAAAAGCATCTGATAGGCCTTGCAGAAATATTGGGAATGGTTCTTATCCGCCATTCTGGTTCTTCTGCAGCCGCTCCTGCAGAGCGGTTCATATCTGCAGTTTAAGCAGGACTCATCTCTTTTCTCTGACTCAGAAATGAACCCTATCTGTTCCCTTGCCTGGTCAATTTCTTCCATCGTATCGCTGTTTAAATTTCCCAGACGGTATTCATCTAACACATAAAAGTCACAGGGATACACCGAACCATCTGCTTCTACTACGTATTGCCTGCTGCATACGCCGCACATATCGCAGGATTCCGGCCTGTTTCCCAGCAGTATTCCTAAATAATTCTCAAACTGCCTGATATATGGCTGTTTTCCTTCCAACAAATCCTGGTACCATAGATCAAAAAGTTCAATCAGAAATTTTCCATACAATTCCGGAGTCAGAGAATATTCTCTGCTTCCCGGTTCTTCTCCCAAAGGATCAAGACATGCAATAAACTGCAGATAATCCAGCTGATTTTTCTGATAGAAACGGTAATTATGCTTAATCTGGGGGGCCGTACGGGCATTAACAACTGATAATATATTAAAATCTACACCCTTCTTCTTCAGTAACTCAATATTTTTCATGATTTTGAAAAAACTGCCTTCTCCGTGTGGAGTCTTTCGGTAATAATCATGGATTTTCGGTCCTCCGTCCAAAGATACTCCCACCAGAAATTGATGTTCCTTAAAAAAATCAGCCCATTGATCATCAATCGCATAGCCATTCGTCTGAAGTGCATTAAAAATTTTAACATGGTTAACATTATATTTTTTCTGGAATTCCAAAGATTTTTCAAAAAACGGCACCCCCCGCAGAGTAGGCTCTCCTCCCTGATATGCAATGGTACATCTGCCTGAGGCATGAGCAAGCACCTTTTTTATCACCTGTTCAAGAGTCTCTTCTGTCATAAATCCATAACTTCCCTGCTGGCGCTTTGACATGGTATCATAATAAAAACAGTATTTACAGCGCAGATTACAGTTGCCTGACGAAGGCTTTATCATAACACTGACTGGCGGCATTTCCGCACCTCCTTGTCTGATATATTTTTATTAAATGTCATTTTAACATGGCCGGCAGATGATTTCAACAAAAATTGTTTCTCCTGTCTGATCTATTTATAAGACCGCAGATACAGATTTTTTCCCCAACGGAAAAAATCTGACTCCTGCGGTCTGCTAAATATACGGAGCTGATTTTCATGATTCTCATAAATGGCTCTGTACACTGTAAAGTAACGGTTCTCTTCTGCTGTCTTTATAACCGGCCTAATTCATGGACTATCCGTTCAACCTCTTTAAGACTCAGCGTACCAAACATTGCCAGGCTCCGCAGGGGCATATCCTGAAGCATAGCCATCATCATCTTGCTTATATCATCATCCCCGGAATAATTTGAGGCATATCCGTTGACGACATCTTCCAGCAATTCTCTTCCTCTGTCACTTGCCATGACTTCCTTTACGGTTGTATTCAACGTAATCTCCGCTGAAACCGGTGTCAATGGTATCTCTTCCGCAAACAGTCTGCCGAACTGCTCCTTGGTTGCAGAAAACATCCCGCCTTTTACTACTTCTTCCACTTTATAATCACGATTTCCTCTTAATTCTTTTCCGTGGATTTCCAGTTCCTGCTTCAGCCTGATATCCCGGCTTGAGGCCGCCGCATAAATCTGATAAGTCCCCGCCTCCATCAACCACTCAGAAGCTGCCGCATCATAGCAGGAGAAACTTCTTGCATCCAGGTTGACCGTAACCTCCTTCGATTCACCCGGTTCCAGGAATACTTTCACAAACCCCTTGAGTTCCCTGACTGCACGCATCACCTTCGATTTTTCTTTCCCAATGTAAATCTGCACCACTTCTCTTCCTGCACGGGCCCCGGTATTGCTTACCCTGACTTTTACCTGACCCTCCGCATTCTGTGCATCCCACAAAACATTCATCTCATCATAGGAAAATTCCGTATAGGATAAACCATATCCAAACGGGTAAGCGACTTCTTTGCCCGCCCAGTCATAATATCGGTATCCAACAAATATACTTTCCCGGTATTCAACATCCTTATTGTCTGTAGCAAAATACCGGTAGGACGGGGTGTCCTGTAAAGAAAGTGGAAATGTCTCGGCCAGCCGCCCTGAGGGATTGATATCTCCGGTCAGTACATCTGCACAGGCGCTTCCGGCAGCTTCTCCCCCCAGATAAGCCAGAAGGATGCTTTCCACACGGTCTCTCCACGGCATCAGGACCACGGAACCGCATAACAACACCACCGTAACATGAGGATTTGCCCCGGATACTGCTTCGATCAGTGCGGTATGACTTTCCGGCATATTCAGATGTGTCCGGTCATATCCTTCACTCTCATAGGAATCCGGCAGTCCCACAAACAGAATAACACCATCCTTTTCTTGTACACATGCAACAGCTTCTGCAATCAGCTTCTGGTTCACCGCATCCGTTCCCAGCTCATAGCCCGGAGCATACTCAAAGTTAATTCCCTTTTTATTCAGAAAATCCAGTGCCGAATCCACCACATGCGGATTGATTTTTGAGCTTCCTGCCCCTTGGTATCTTGGAATCTCTGCAAAGGCTCCAATCACTGCGTAGGACAATTCATTCTTCAATGGCAGCATGCCTCCATTTTTAAGTAAGATGGTAGAATCCGCCGCTATACGTCTGGCTAACTTATGGTGTTCGGACCAGTCATATGCCTTTTTACCGACTTCCCCTGCCTTTAACATCATTGTAAGCAGGCGGCAGGCGGACTCATCCAGCACAGACTCATCCATCTCACCTGATTTTACGGCCTCTACAATCTTCTGGTCATTATATGGGTTCGGTCCAGGCATTTCCAGCTCCAGTCCGGCCTTTAACGCCTTCACCCGGTCATTCATGGCACCCCAGTCTGTCATAACCAGACCGTTAAATCCCCATTCTCCGCGCAGGACCTCCGTCAGCAGCCACTTATTTTCACAGGAATATTCCTTATTAATGCGATTATAAGAACACATCAGCGTCCATGGCTGCGCCTGTCTAACCGCTTTTTCAAACGGTAACAGATAAATTTCTCTTAAAGCCCGCTCATCTACGATCGAATTGCTGACAAGTCTTGCCTTTTCCTGATTATTTGCTGCAAAATGCTTCAGTGAGGTTCCAACCCCCTGGCTCTGAACACCATTAATCCAGGCAGCGGCCATCTCACCGGCCAGATAGGGATCTTCACTGAAATATTCAAAATTACGGCCGCAAAGCGGTGACCGTTTGATATTTGTACCAGGCCCCAGGACTACTGCTACCTGTTCCTGTATACACTCTTCACCAATAGCCTCGCCCATCTCATATAATGCATCGCTGTCCCAACTGCTGGCCGATGTCACGGCCGGTGGAAAACACGTTGCCTTTACACTCTGGTTCAGCCCCAGGTGATCCGCATCACCAGCCTGCTTACGCAGTCCGTGAGGACCGTCGGTTACCATAATGGAAGGAATTCCCAAGCGATCAATACTCTTTAACTGCCAGAAATTCTTTCCGGAACATAACGATGCTTTTTCTTCCAGAGTCATTTTGGAAATCATATCTCTTACTTTTTCTATCATCATACTCACTCTTTCATGCTACCTGCATCTAATTCCGAACGGATCTGTGCATACTTTTCATTGGTAATATCATAAAATGCCATGGAAATCAAAGAAGCCACATAACCGATTATTGGCATTCCGAATCTTAAAAACACAATCATGTTAAGAACCTGGGGCGTCTGATCCTGGTTTGCCACAAAGCCCACTAATCCGAGGAAAAAGCTGGCAATAAACCCACCGATTGCCATGCCGAATTTATTGATAAATGTCAGGGATGAAGACATCAGACCATCTGAACGCTGCCCAAATTTCCACTCACCGAAATCCGAACATTCCGGAAGCATCGCCCAGCCTAAGTTGCTGGGGATACGGGAAAGGAATCCAAAAACTGCCATCATGCTCATGAGTACCGTAACCGTTGCCGTGGGCCGCATCCACATAACAGCCAGAGGAAAAATGGAGAACAGGCTCCCCAGCCAGTACAGACGCTTTTTCCCTACTATTTTAGCAATTGCCGGCAGCAACGGAAGAAGGATAATTCCCGCAAACAAAATCGCAGAAGCAACTTTCGGTACCAAATCCATACGATTTAGCACATATTTAAAATAATACATATTGACCGCACTGTAAGTCGCATTAGCCAGTACGTCCGTACCAAAAGCAATCATAAGCATCAGCATCGGTTTATTCCTGATCAAAAGTTTTAAATCCTTTGCCATATTCATCCGGACTTTTTCCTTCTGCATATCGCAAACGTCATATTTTTTTCCGCCCCATGCACAAATCCAGAATGAAAAGGTCGTCATAATGCCAATTAATGCCCCATAAATCGCCCAGCCCTGCTTGCCGCCTCCAAAAGCATCAACTAAAGGCAGTGCCATAATGGTAATGATAAACTGAGCTACTGTTCCCATCCCCTGTTTCCATGATACGATTACCGTTCGCTGATATGGATCCTGAGACATTACCGGAGTCAGGGAATGATAAGGGATATTGACTACCGTGGATGCCAATGAATATGCAATATATACAACATATACATATACAATCTTCATATTAGGCGACATCTCCGGTGCCGTAAATAACAGAAAGATAAGAAATCCAAGGATTGGTGCCCCGCTTATAATCCAAGGCCTGTATTTTCCCATCTTTGAACGGGTATGATCGCCCATAATTCCCATGAGCGGATCTGTAAATGCATCGATAAATCTTGATATCAGCATCAGACCGGAAACTACCATTGTACTTATACCAAAAATATCTGTATAAAAAAATGTCAGATAAGACATTACCAGGAAAAATGCCAAATTTGAACCCAGGCCTCCAAATGAGTATTTAAAGACATCTAAAAATTTTGCTCTTGCATATTTATGCTCCATACGTTTTCTTCTCCTTTTCTTAGTGCAGTAAACCCCATAATTGTTTAATGCATCAATTTTTTCATGAAATCCCGGTCCATCCGGGCATCCTTTTTAAATGGAACGACATCACAGGTATCCTGGTAGAACTCCAGCATTTTCTCCTTCATCTCTGCAATCACGCCCTGATACTCTTCACAGTCGATTCGATTCCGAACCTCAGCCGGGTCCTCCCTCAAATCATAGAATTCGTCCTTCTCATAGAGCCTTCTGATATACTTATAATCTTTTGTTCTGCACATGGTGGCTTTACCATTATACATCTCATCCGATGCCTGCAGGGACTGTCTCGGAAAATACAGCCCCTCCGGATCAGGCACAGCCTGTCCTCCCGTTTCCTTACAGTGATCCTCTCCTTTCCTGAAACCGCCCTCGCAGAATACGGTCTGCCGCAGTGCCTCCTGCTGCTGCCCCATATAGGCAACCAGGGATTGTCCAAAGTGCGTATGTTCCGCAGGCAGCCCTGCCAGCTCTTCTGCCGTTGCGTAGAAATCTATCAGCTCTATCATCTCCTGGCTGACACCATGACGTTTCTGCAGTTCTTCTGGAAGTTTTACAATAAAGGGAACATTCGTCAGACAGTCCTCAAAACAATTCTGTACCTTTTCCACTAGGTTATAATCACCTGTATAGTCCCCATGATCACTGAAAAAGAATACAGCCGTTTCGTCATAAATCCCTTTTTCTTTCAGGGCCCGGATAATCTGGCCTGTGATTTCGTCCACCTTGCTGCACATACCCAGATAGACCGCACGCAATTCATCATACTCCGTCTCCTCCCAGTCTTTCATATTCTGCAGCCTGGACAATTCCTTCTGCATCCTGGACTTCCCTTGGAACCCATCCGGCGGCAATATCCTCTTTTTCAGTTTTTTCCGGTCGATTCTACTGAAGTATGGCTCGCTGACCTGATAGGTTGGATGCGGCAGCATTAGAGGAAGGAATAAGCAGAACGGCTTTTCCCCCTCATAGCTTCGGATAAACTCTGCTGCGCCCTCTGTCCATATCTGGTCTATGTCTTTATTCTCCGGCAGTTTTCCACGGTAAAAGGAATAAAAGTTTTTCCCACCGGGTTCTCCCCTCCAGTCTTCCTGCGGTGTATCCGCCTGTATTTCTTCATTCAGAGTAAAATAAGTATCGCAATATGGTTTATAATACTCTGGTTTCTGAGCCGGGAGCAGATCATTTCTCTGGTTCATCCACGTGTGATAACTGTGGTCCTTCAACCTTTTTAACAAGACCGGTTCATATTCATGCATCATGTGATTCATGGTGCGGTGGCCGGCAACATGGGGATACCAGCCGCTCATAAAACTGCACCGCGACGGTGTACATACCGGATTCTGGCAGAATGCATGTGCAAAGGATACCCCTTCCTTTGCCAGCTCATCCAGATTGGGTGTGACCGCCGCCGGATTGCCAAGATGGAACATGGAATCTGCCCGCATCTGATCCGGATTGATAATTACGATGTTAGGACGTTTCTTCATATTATCTCTCTTCCTGCAAACCCAGCCTTATATAGAGTTCCTGCGGAGCGTCATTCTTTTCCATATACTCATGGATATAGCCTTTCATCCTGCTGCACACTGTTTCATCCAGTATGGAATGAGTCTGGCCCGGATCTTTTTTCAAGTCAAATAACAGGGAACCAAATGATGTTGTATCACCCATTTTATCTTTTTTCTGAATTTTCATCACTCTGCAGCCTTTGGTAAATGAAAATGGCTCTGCCAATTCCATTCCCTCAAATTCAAACGGCTGAAACATATTTCTCATATGAGTAGGCATCAGGGTATATTCGTAAACAGGCATATCGGGATTTTCTGCCGCGTGCATATACACATATCTTCCGTCCGTCACATCCACCTGGCTTCCATGATAACCAAATACCGCATATTCTCGAATGAGTTCATTAGAATCCATCACGCCGCCCAGCGGTTTCCCCTCCATATCCTTGGGTATATCTATTCCAAAGAACTCTAACAGGGTAGGTGCCAGGTCGATGGTCTGTACAATTGCATCTCTCCTGATTCCGGCACACTCTTTTCTCCTGGGATCATAAATATACAAAGGTGTGTGTGCAATTTCTTCATAATTCGGCATACTGGTTTTCCCCCACCAGCCGTGCTCACCTAATAAAAAACCATGGTCTGTGTTGACGATCAGCATCGTATCCTCCCACAGGTTAAAATGATCCATCATATCCAGAACTTTCCCCAGGTACCGGTCGCATTTTGAAAGCAGTGCTGCATACTCATACCGTACATGCCAGACAGTATCTTCATCTTCTGCCATCGGAGCATACGGAGGCCAGTCCGCTTCAGAAGACGCATCTCCGAGAAATGTATGAGGATACAATGCCTTATCCTCTTTCAGAGAGTAGAATGGTTCATGGGGATCAAAGGTCTCTATCTGCAGAAACCAGTTATCTTCATCATGGTTCGTTTTAATGAACTCCAGACCATTCTGGAACGTAACCGCCTGTGATGTCTTCTCCTCCTTATCCATACATCTGCGGTTAATACCATCATGCACCATCATTCTTCTGTACGGCGGATAAGAAAGCATTACCTCTTTATTTTTAAAAACGGTTTTTTTATCGTAAGTATAAGACAAATCCGCTTTCCATAAATCTCCCTCCTGGCCCCTGGAAATCTCCCAGGAGGAGTAACGGTTATGATACGTACATCCCCCGTCTTCCCAATAATGCTGATGGTCACTGATCAGATGAGTATAAATTCCTCCTTCCTTCAATAACTCCGGCATAGAATCATCAAATGGTTCCATTGGTCCCCAGCTTCGATGAAAAAAGTTGATTCTGCCGGTATGAAGCTCTCTTCTGGCCGGCATGCATGGCATACTGCCTACATAACAACTGTCGAATTGGACGCTTCTTTCCGCTAATCTCTTAAAATTAGGTGTAATGGTCCAATCACAGCCGTATGGCTCCAGCATATCCCGCCTCAGCGAATCATACATTACCATGATTGCCTTCATTGTACTACCTCCTTGAAAACGTTTTCATATATAACATCAAAAAGTGCTCAACTGAGCTGCTTTATTGATTCTCTCTCAATATATTTTGTTGCAAACTCCCTTGAAAAATCTTTTATTTCTTCACGTTTTATCATGTGGAGCACCAATTCTGCCGCTCCTTTTCCCATATCAATTGCAGGCACATAAAATGCGGAAGTCTGCGGATACGTAAACTCACCGTCTCCCATTTTATGTTCCACTGACAGAATAGATATATCATCCGGTATGGACAGATGGAGTTCTCCACAGACCCCCATGATCACCTGAAGCATCTCAGCACCTGAAGAACAGACAGCAGTGTAAGTTCCTTCCTTTACATACTTTTTTAACTGCTCTGTAATCGCTTCACGGGATTTTGCAATATTTAAAAGGCTTAATGGAATGATTTTTAAATCAGGTAACTCCGTTCGTAACTGTTTGATAACATTTTCTATATAGATCTGATGCATGTGCAAATAATAAAGCAGAATATTATGATGTCCTTTTCTATACAATTCCCGCAGCATCCGAAACATATAATCTTCAAATTGGGCATAAATATTAACACCCCTCTGATGAAATTTCTTTCCTATATAGACAACCGGATACTGTTCATCAATAAGTCGTTTAAGAGCCTGTTCAGAGGCCTGCTTATTGATCAGTCCCGTAAGTATTAATCCATCTATTTTCTTCTGGCCTGTACATTCCAGAAATTTCGGATTGCCTTGTGCCTGGCTTTCATAAACTTCTGCCTCACTGATAATCACCATATTGTAATTGTACTGTGGTAAAATCTGCTCAATTCCTTTTAATAATTCCAAGCTGTATGATGTCTCAAAAATGGAGATGGATGAAAATGGAAAATACACACCTATCATATTAGATTTCTGCTTAACAAGGCCACGCCCAAACTGATTCGGTTCATACTGATAGTACTCAAGAGCTTCTTTTACAGCAACAACCTTTTCTTCACTTACATTGGCACTATTATTTAAAATTCTTGACACTGTTGAAATAGAAACCCCAGCTCGTTTGGCAACATCTCGTATAGATTGCATAAAATAATCCTCTCGAAAACGTTTTCATGTTTATATATTATCAAATTTGCTTTTTGTTTACAATGTTAAATACAACCAACTTTATCCCTGCTTTTTTGTACATTCATACCAATTAATTGTAATAACTTACACGCTTCATATATTTCTTTTCCAAAATAATCCCTAGTCTCCTGTTAGTTCCAGCTCTTCCATACTTCCGGCTGATAGCCCACAGTAGCCAGTTTCCCATTTCTTACAATAGGAGTCTTTAAAACATTCTGGTTATCCAGAATCTTTTCATCTTTATCCTCATCAGCGATATATTTTATCAATGCCAGAGCACCCTGGTCCTTACAGCCTTCATCCAGCAAGGCAGCCAGTCCTCCGACCGCCTGCTTAACGCTGTTGTACTCGCCTTTGCTCAAGCCTTTCTCTTTTAAATCAATAAACTGAACCTTAATCCCCCGCTCTTTAAAATAGCGTTCTGCTTTCTTGGTTTCAAAACATTTTCTGGTTCCGAATATCTGAATATTCATGGCCCGTTCCGCCTTTCATCGTATTCTGCTTAATAAATTTCATTCTAACATGGCAGGCAGATGATTTCAATCAAAAATCATGACTCATTCCAGGCGCCGTCACTTCCCACATAGTATCCGTCCGGTGTAGATGCATTCGTGTACATGGCACCATTGTCTCCGCAGTAATACCATTTTGAATTCCAGTTCACCCAGCCTGTCACCATGTATCCTTTCTCATTAAAATAATACCAGCTGTTATTAATATACTGCCAGTTGCTTGCCGTATAGCTTTTATCTGCATTGCAGTACCACCAGCCGATGTTATCCTTTAACCACGCTCCATTCTGGCTGGCTGCACCCGGACCGGAAGTACTGCCGGAAGAACTGCTGGAACTGATCTCATCCGCCTCATCCGATGTTACATACCAGGAATCGGATTCTTGCCAGCTTCCCTTTTTGGATGAGCTGTATACACCGCGTACCTTAAATGTATAATAACCGCTTTTTGTAATATAGCTGTAAAACCTATAGCTGGTACTAGTAGTGGTGAATACCGATGTGACAGAACTATCTCCACGGTAAAGCCGTACTTCATATTTTGGGGCATCATCACATTTATCCCAACTGGCCTTTCCATTGGACTCATCCCATTCCAGGCCCACTACATCAAGGTCATAATTGCTGTCCTCATCATCCAGGGCATCCAAAGTAATGTAAACATATAATTTCGAGCTGCTGCTCCGGCTTACAGAGGAAACTGTTCCGTCAGAACCGCTGATACTCACACTGCTTTTGGCAAAACCGCTGGCAAAATAATAATCATCGTCTGCTTCTAATGTAACCTTTAACTTTGGTTTGTCCCCTTCTTCCCACTCATCACTGGGTTCATTTGTTACAGACACCTCATCTACAGTATACTTGCCGGAACTGGTCGTAACTTCTACATCGCTTTCGCTGTTTCCGGCTTCGATTTCTGATGAAATCTTAAGTGAAACACTGCTGACTTTTATACCGGTATCTGCCAGCGAAGTAAGGGGAAGAGCCGTAATAATGATTGCGGCACCTAATGCAGTTATAATTTTACTGTGAATAGACATTTAAATATCCTCCTTTTTCCATGTATTATAACACATCTAACTGAATAAATGCCAAAATTTTCCAATTATATTAAGAACTATAGTTCTTAATTTTGTGATTATGGTTTTATTATTGACATTAAGTACCTCTGACTATATACTTGATTAGAGTGAAATGGTGTCAGGAAGACAGCATGTCATCTTGAAAAGAAGACAATCCCAAAAACAGAATGAACTGGAGATGATTGAACTGAGTGACACTGACAGAATGATAAGCTTTTTTAATAAACTTGCTCCGGATTGGGACGATGACGACGAAACTTTTACCATTCGTGAAGAAATCATACGCCGTTCTTGTATCCTCCCTCATTCCACAATCGGCGATATAGGCTGCGGCAAAGGTGTTATGGTGCCCCACCTCCTTAAACTCGCTCCCAAACAGTTAATTGAGATCGACTTGTCAAATGAAATGATCCGGCTTGGTAAAAAACGATGGAATGACCCGCGGTTGCTGCATCTGTGCGGTGATATCCTGACTATGCCTCTTCCTGTTCTGGACACGGCTGTTGTCTTTAATGCCTATCCGCATCTGATGGATAAAAAAGCTCTGGCATCAAGGCTGTCCTGTGCTCTAAGGCACGAAGGAACAGTAATTATTGCACACAGCAGGAGCCGTGAATTCATAAATGCGATTCACCAGGACAGCCCGCCATGTGAGAAGTTATCCGTACCGTTAAAATCGCCTTTGGAGGAATATCTGCATTTTGAACCCTGGTTTCAATTGAAAGACTGGGAAGACAGCCAGAAGCTGTATTATATGAAATTATTAAGAAAATAAGAAACTAGACACCGCCATGAAGACGCAGAAACTGTTGAAGCAGTATCCGCTTTATGGCTATTTTTATTTCAGGAGGATCATTTGTGAATCAGACAAAAAATCTTACCATATCCGGCGCCTGTGTAGCTTTAGGTGTTATACTTCCCATAACCTTCCATTCCATTCCAAATGCAGGAAGCATTTTTTTACCGATGCACATTCCGGTTCTGCTCTGCGGGCTTATCTGCGGACCTTACTATGGATTGCTCTGCGGAGTCCTGGCACCGCTGGTTTCCAGCTTCTGCACCGGAATGCCTCCTATGGCCGTTCTGCCTGGTATGCTGTTTGAGCTGGCTGCCTACGGATTATTAAGCGGTATTCTTATTAAAAAAATAAATGTTAAAAATCCTGCCATTCGTATCTATGTTTCTCTGATTGCTGCCATGATCTGCGGACGTATGTTAAACGGCCTGTTAAATGGTCTTATCATCCATGCCGGATTGTATTCCATGCAAATGTGGATTACCGGCTCTTTCATTACAGCCTTTCCCGGCATTATTATCCAGCTGATCCTCATTCCGGTAATTGTGCTTGCTCTCCGTAAAGCAGGTTTCGCAGTGAAAGGCGAGGCATATTGTCAGACCTCTTAATACTAAAATTACCACGAGGGAATATACATAACCAGCGGTTAGTTTCCTTCGTGGCATATTTTTACCGGTATGTATTTACCAGATTTCTTCTGAAATTTCTTTCACAAGCTTCAGTTTCGCCCACTGTTCCTCTTCTGTTAATTTATTTCCTTCCTCGGTCGAAGCAAAACCGCACTGAGGGCTTAAGGAAAGGCGCTCTAACGGAATGTACCGGGAAGCCTTACGGATTCTGTCTTTGATATACTCTTTATCCTCCAGTTTCGGTGATTTTGTGGTTATAAGTCCCAGTACCACCTGCTTTCCGTCATTCACAAACCGAAGGGGATCAAAATCTCCGGAACGCTCATCATCAAATTCCAGATAATAGGCAGAAACATTTTCTTTTCCAAACAGATACGGCGCTATGGGTGCGTATCCTCCGGAGGAAGCCCAGGTGGAATGATAATTTCCTCTGCATACATGTGTATTGATGACCAGGTCTTCCGGATGACCCTCAATTGCAAGATTATTCAATCTGATATACTTTTCTGCCTCTCCTTCAACCGATTTTTCTTCTTTCTGCCTTACCTCCCAATATTTGGTATCACAAAACATGCCCCAGGTGCAATCATCAAACTGTACATTCCTGCATCCTGCCGCATAGAGGTCGGAAAGTACCGTACGGTATGCAGCAGCAATGTCCTTTATCAGGCTTTCGTCATCATGATAAAACGATCTCGTCCGCTCCAGGTTATCTCCCCGCTCCAGCTCTGCCAGAAACTGGGACGGTGCCGGTATGGTCTGCCTCGCCGTTACATTTTCGTCTTCAAACAGCTTTACAAATTTAAAGTGTTCAACAAACGGATGGTTTTCTCCTGATATTCTCCCCCGCAATCCGGCTGATTCTCCTCTGGTCACTTCATCATGGAATGCATAGCCCTGTAAGACCTCCAGCTTTTCCACTCCCTGCAGTCCCCACATAAAGTCTAAATGCCACCAGCTTCTTCGGAATTCACCGTCTGTAATAACGGGGAGCCCGGCGTCCTTCTGTTTTTCAATTAATTCCCGGATTGCCCTGTCTTCGGTTTTTCTTAACTGTTCATCTGTAATGATGCCCTTCTTCCAGCTTTCCCTTGCCTCTTTTAAATAGTCCGGGCGCAGAAAGCTTCCCACTATATCAAATTTAAATGGTGCCCTTTTCTTTCCCTGATTCATAGATTCATCTCCTTGTTTTTTCAATTAACTGTGTTTTTTTATTCTAACGTAATATAAACAAATTGTAAAATTCTATAAATTTATAGCTTAATATAGTTTTAAACTATATCAAACTATGTTAAAATACAAAAAAACAATTAGGAGGGTACCTATATGACACTACAGCAGCTTCGCTATATCATTACCATCGTTAACTGCGGCTCCATATCAGAGGCAGCAAAACAGTTATACATTACCCAGCCCAGCCTGTCCAACGCAGTCAAAGAGCTGGAGAAAGAATTTGGAATCTCCATTTTCATCCGTACCTCCAAAGGAATCTCCCTTTCTTTAGACGGAACTGAATTTCTCTCTTATGCCCGGCAGGTACTGGAACAGACAGATTTGATGGAGCAGCATTATCTTAACAAAAAGCCCTTAAAGAGGATCTGTTCCATCTCCACCCAGCACTACGCCTTTGCGGTCAATGCTTTTGTCAATCTGGTGGCCAGGCAGAAAAATGAGGAATATGAATTTACGCTTCGTGAGACCCGGACTCATGAAATTATTGAGGATGTGAAGAACTTCAGAAGTGAGCTTGGTATTCTTTATATCAATGACTTTAACCGGAAGGTTCTGGAAAAGCTTTTTAAAGAAAGCGGGCTTTCCTTTCAGCCGCTGTTTGAAGCATCTCCACATGTATTCATCAGCTCAGCTCATCCCTTATCGCTTCATGATTCTGTCTCTCTTAAGGATCTTGAACCCTATCCATTCCTGGCTTTTGAACAGGGCGATAAAAATTCCTTTTATTTTTCAGAGGAAATATTAAGCACCGCTCCCAGGAAGAAAATCATCTATGTCAGTGACCGGGCCACACTTTTCAACCTGCTGATCGGTCTTAACGGTTATACCATCTGCAGCGGCATCTTAAACAGCAACCTAAACGGCGACAATATCATCGCCGTTCCCCTGTGCACTGCAGAAAATATGATAGTGGGCTGGATTGCAAATCCAAAATTTCATTTAAGCATCTTTGCAGAACATTATCTGGAAGAATTGAAAGACTTAATACGGATGGATGGTCTGGAAGTTAAGTCAGACATGTAAAATAACGGTATCTGCATTTCAGGCCCTGTTATATTCCAGAGAGTTTTTCAATTTTATGTATACAAAGCCCTCATAGGCTATCATAAGAATTCAACCGGTTATCATTCCCAGAGATACAGCCCGGATGCCATCATCTCTTGTCTTTGGTATAATAACACCTTTTGACTGAACTAATATATCCTGTACATACTCTGGTAAATTCATATTACATAAACATTCCAGCATATTTTCCTCCGTTTCTTATCCCATATTTTCATTTTGTTATTCCCAATCTTATTCAGTATTACATAGTTTTCATTTTACTATTTCAAATTGTAAACCTTTCATAATCTTCCGAACCATACCTTCTGCTGCAATTGGCAGATTACTGTAATTCATTATCAGCCTCCCTCATGTAATATATTATAAAAAGCCGATATCCATAAAAATGGATATCGGCTTACTTACAACTTAGAATCAATTCTATTTTGCGATAGCCTTCCGTCACTATTTAACTGTATAAAGCTCTTCTAAATTTCTGTCGACAGTTATGATAATTACTTCTTCGCCTGTCTTGGTACTGATATCAGAATGGGTACTGACAATGCCTGATCCAGGATATCCGCAAACAGCTTCTCCAGAAAGCCTCTTCCGCCTTCAAACAATTGTCTTGGGTCCTCTTCCCATATATTCAGCTTCGAATTTACTGATTATTTCGCTAATCCCGGCCTCTAGCTGACCCTTTGTCATATTTGCACCACCTGTCGTAGAGATACAATATCTTGAAAATCAGACCTACTTTTAATATATCCAATATTATCCTGCAATATCATAATTTCATGCTTCTTAAATGTCATACCGCATCAATCGATTTTCCGATATCATGCCTCATATATTTATTCTCAAAGGAAACCCATTCTGCCGCTTTATAAGCATTTTCCCTGGCTTCCTTTAAATTGCTCCCTGTTGCCGTTATTCCCAGTACCCTTCCGCCATTCGTGACGATTTTTTCTTCGTCATTAAACTTACTTCCTGCATGAAAAGCAAAATAACCATTCTGATTCTTAAAAGCTTCAAGCCCGGTAATCAGATATCCCTTTTCGTAGTTCTCCGGATACCCACCTGAAGCCAGAACCACACAAACTGCCGCATTGTCTTCAAACTGCAGGTCGACCTGATCCAGGGTGCCATCGATGCATGCCTCAAAAACATCTACGATATCATTCTTCATACGCGGAAGCACGACCTGGGTCTCCGGGTCTCCGAATCTGGCATTATATTCCAATACTTTTGGGCCTTTTTCTGTCAGCATGAGACCGAAGAAAATAATCCCCTTAAATTCCCGGCCCTCTGCCTTCATAGCATCCACGGTCGCCTGATAAATATTGTTCCTGCAGAACTCATCAACCTCTCCCGTATAGAAGGGGCTTGGAGAAAAGGTTCCCATGCCTCCGGTGTTTAATCCCTGGTCACCATCTTTGGCACGCTTGTGATCCTGGGCAGAAGTCATAATCTTAATGGTTGTTCCATCCACAAAAGAAAGAACCGATACCTCCCGTCCAGTCATAAACTCTTCTACAACGATCCGATCTCCGGCAGAGCCAAACTGCTTGTCTAACATAAGGGTTTTTACCCCTTCTTTTGCTTCTTCCCTTGTATTGCAGATCAATACCCCTTTTCCGAGAGCAAGTCCGTCAGCCTTTAACACAATGGGCATTTCTGCTGTTTCCAGATAGCTTAAAGCCGCTTCCGGGGAATCAAATGTTTCGTATGCAGCCGTTGGAATTCCATATTTCTTCATTAAATCCTTGGAAAATGACTTGGAACCTTCCAATATGGCTGCATTCTTACGGGGACCGAATACCTTAAGACCTGCTGCTTCAAATGCATCTACTGCTCCGGCTGCCAGAGGATCATCCGGTCCGACTATGGTCAGATCAATTCCATGATCGTTGGCAAAAGCCACCTGTCCGTCAAAGTCCATAACGCCGATGTCCACACATTCCGCAATCTCTGCAATTCCAGCGTTTCCCGGAGCGCAGTATAATTTATCAACCTTTGGGCTTTGGGCTGTTTTCCATGCAATTGCATGTTCCCGCCCGCCGCCTCCTATGATCAAAACCTTCATGTCCTCTCCTCCTGTCCGTTTGCGATCATCTGAATAGCCTTTGGAAGGATAATCCACTCAGCCTCTTCCATGACCCGCTTCTGAAGCTCTTTAGGGGTATCTCCCTCATGTACTTCAACTGCCTTCTGCAGAATAATGGGACCGGTATCCGTCCCTTCATCTACATAATGAACCGTTGCCCCTGTAACCTTCACCCCACGCTCAAGAGCTGCTTCGTGGACCTTCAGTCCGTAGTATCCTGCCCCGCAGAATGATGGTATAAGAGATGGGTGAACGTTAATAATCTGATTTCTGTATTTTTGAATCATAGCTGGCGGGACCGTAACCAAAAATCCGGCAAGAACGATCAAATCCAGATGGTATTCATCTATTTTTTTTAGAAGCGCATCATAAAACGGTTCCCTTGCCTCAAAATCTTTGGGAGATATGCAGAATGCGTCAATTCCATGATTCCTGGCTCTTTCCAGGGCATAAGCATTCTTATTATTGCTGATGACTACGTTTATCTCTGCATTGGTAATCTTTTTGCAATCCATGGCATCTAAAATCGCCTGGAGGTTAGTCCCTCCCCCGGAAACTAATACGCCGATCTTCAGCATAAGGTCACGCCTTTCTCTCCTGCCTCAGTCCGTCCAATCACATAAGGAGTTTCTCCCGCCTGCCGGATAGCCTCCATAGTCTTGTCCGCATCAGCCGGATCAACAGCCATCACCATTCCAATTCCCATATTGTAGGTATTATACATCATCTCTTCTGCAATATCGCCTTTTTTAGCCATCAGTTTAAAAATGGCCGGGACCTGATAGCTGTTTTTTTGAATAACCGCCCGGATACCATCCGGGAGCATGCGCGGAATATTCTCATAAAATCCGCCGCCTGTGATATGGCTGCAGGCTTTGATCCTCACACCACTCTCTTTTACACATTTTAATGCCTTTACATAAATCTTCGTAGGCTCTATCAAAGCCTCTCCAAGTGTTTTTCCCAATTCATCATAATAGGTGTTAAGGCTTTCCCTTGTTACATCAAATACCTTGCGGACCAGAGAAAAGCCGTTGCTGTGGACTCCGGAAGACGCCATTCCAATGAGTACAGCCCCAGCCTTTAAATCAGAGCCGGTAATGAGATTCTTCTCATCTACCACACCCACAGAAAAACCGGCCAGATCATATTCATCTTCCGGATAAAATCCTGGCATTTCGGCAGTTTCACCGCCGATCAATGCTGCTCCAGCCTGCTTGCAGCCTTCTGCAACTCCGCTTACGATCTCAGCGATCTTTTCCGGAACATTCTTACCGCAGGCAATATAATCCAGAAAGAACAAAGGCTCGCCTCCAGCACAGGCAATATCATTGACACACATTGCCACACAGTCAATTCCAACCGTGTCATGCTTTTCCATTAAAAACGCCAGCTTCAATTTGGTACCTACTCCGTCAGTTCCTGATACCAGGGTAGGTTTTTCCATCTCTTTAAAGGAAGACATGGAAAATGCCCCTGAGAACCCTCCGATCCCGCCGAGAACCTCCGGTCTCATGGTTTCCTGCACATGCTTTTTCATCAATTCAACCGATCTGTAACCAGCTTCAATGTCCACTCCGGCATTCTTGTAATCCATTTTTTCTCCTCCGCTTCCGTTTATCTTACTTCTTCATCTGGGATAAATACTCCAGATAACCAATCTGATCCAGTTTTTCCGCCTTTTTCACAACATCATTTTTTAAATCCTCAGAATATTTCTTCAATTTTTCTAAAAGCGTTGCATCACTGGCTGCTAAAATCCTGGCAGCCAGGATTCCGGCATTAATACCGCCGTTAATGGCAACTGTTGCTACCGGAATACCGGAAGGCATCTGTACAATAGAATAAAGAGAATCCACTCCGCCAAGATCCGAAGTCTTCATAGGGATGCCAATGACCGGCATTGGGAACAGAGCCGCACACATTCCAGGCAGATGAGCCGCTTTGCCTGCGCCTGCAATGATGACTTTTATGCCTCTTGCTTCCGCTGTTTTGGCATACTCAAAAAATATATCTGGTTCTCTGTGAGCAGAAATAACCGTTATTTCAAACTCCACCCCCAGCTTTTCCAATACATCTGCAGCCTGAGCCATAACAGGCATATCAGAATCACTACCCATAACAATCGACACGTTTGCCATAGTAATTTCTCCTTTTCTTTTAATATTATATGGAAATTCATTATTTATAGTAATGCTATTAATTAGTTATATTAATAATTAATGTGCTTTAATAAATCTTTACTTATTAATTATAATACTAGTTTTTTTATTTCCCGTCAATGGTTTTCTTTATAAATTTAAGTATATCCCCAAGAAAAAAAAATAAAGGCGCAAGAGCCGGAAAAAGATCAAACTTTCCTTCCGGCTCCCACGCCTGATTATGTATTATTAATACTTTCCGCCTCCATACGCCGGTGGTTCTTCAAAATACTCCGGATCGATATTCAAAGCCGGAATCTCAGGATCTTCCACATACACCGGTATTTCCGGTTCCGTATCCTCTGGTTCTATTTTTACCACAGGCTTTGATGGAATCTTCGTTGTATCCGTGTCCTTTACAGCCTCTGTTATCTCATCTCCATTATAAAGCTTAAAACGCTGTACAAGCCCCTTCATGATCTGAGCCTGACCTGACAGTTCCTCGCTGGCCGCAGCGCTCTGTTCCGCAGTAGCGGAATTGGTCTGGACCACACTGGATATCTGATCAATTCCCTGGGTAACCTGTGTAACGGCTGCCGCCTGTTTGTCGGAAGCCGCAGCAATTTCTTCAATGATCATATTGATCCGCTGGCTGCCATCTACGACCGCCTGCATGGCTTTCCCCGTCTCAGACGTAATTCTGGTTCCGTTTTCCACTGCCTGCATGCTTTCCTCAATCAGCAAGGTAGTATTCTTTGCCGCTTCTCCTGATTTGCTGGCAAGGTTACGCACTTCATCCGCCACAACTGCAAAGCCTTTTCCTGCTTCACCTGCACGGGCAGCCTCCACTGCGGCATTTAATGCTAAAATATTGGTCTGGAACGCAATATCCTCAATAGCCTTTATAATCTTTCCGATCTCATTGGACTTCTCACTGATTTCCATCATGGCCTGATTCATCTCAGACATCTTCTCATTGCTTTTTGCTACGTTCTTTGATGCCTCTTCCGAATTAAGACGAGCCTCTTTTGCGCTCTGAGCGTTGTTTGTTATCTGATTCGATATATCATTAATAGTGGCTGCCAGCTCCTGAATGGAGGAAGCCTGCTCCGTAGAACCCTGAGACAGTGCCTGGGCACCGGAGGATACCTGTTCCGAACCATTGGCCACCATATCTGCGGACTGGTTAATACGGAAAAGAGCATCGCTTAAATTGTTTCTGATATTGCGCATAGCCAGTAAAATAGGCTCATAATCAAGAACATACTGCTCCTGGTTCTTGGAACCTACCTGGAAATTTCCATCTGCCAGTTCTCCCAGCATACTGCTGATATCATCAATAATATTTCCAATATTCGATATGGTGGTCCGCATACTGTCAGCCAGACCGCCGAGTTCATCCTTTGAATGATAATTAAGTGAAACATGAAGGCTTCCTTTTGACATCTCGCTGGCGGCCTTTTCAATCTCTTTCACCGGCGAAACAATACTCCTGGTTACGAAAAATGATAATCCCAGAGTTGCTAAAATAGCAAGGATCTGCAGCGCGACTACAGCGGTCTGAGTAATATTTACCGTCTTCTGTGCGTTCGCAAAATTCGCATTGGCGTTTTCATTAGCCGATTCACTGATCTTGACTAAATCTGCCTCAGCCTGGTTAAAATAAGGATCTACTTTTTCAAAAAAAAGGTCTGCAGCCTGCCGTGTCTTATTTTGTCTTGCCAGGTCAAATACCAGATCCTTATTGGTCTGAACTTCCTTTACGGTACTTTCAATGCTGTCCACCAGAGACTGGTCTCCATGGTAATTATCCCTTAAATACTGTATTCCGGACTGGAATTTATCCAAATCCGCAGCGGCTGCATCAATATAGCCTCCTGTGGTTTTCAGATCCAGACTCATAGTTGCATAACCTACATTTTTGGCTGCCGACTGTATGTCACGCCTCATATCAAATGTGGTCATAGTAACCTGATGTCCGTTATTATAAAAATTCACAAACTTACTGTTGCACTGCCTCAGGCTAATCAGGGAAACACATGCAACGATAATGAATAATGCCATAATAATTCCGAACGCAAGTGCAATTCTCTTACCGATCTTTAAATTCTTCACCTTAGTTCCTCCATTCACTTATACCATTTTATCTAAAGCATTTATAACATTTTTATCGGCATTCTGTCCCAATTTATAAGTATTTTAATACAATTAATAATATAATTATGATTTTTTTTAATTTTTCTAAATATTTTACTTGATTAATCCATTAATAAAGGAATATTTAGTTCTTCCGTTCCTTTTAAAACAAACATTCCGCCGTCAATGATCAATATCCGTTTACCCTCAGCCGTTACCGCCTCAATTTTATCCAGTTCCGCATATGGTATGGTAATATCCGTATGACAACTGAAATATGCTTTTGATAAATCCTCTCTTCTAAGAATGGAAATCTCATTGTCCCTGGCAATCACTTCTTTGCCGTTCGGGTTATAAATAGGACTTTCCTCTGCCCAGCTGTAACAGGTATCGCCAACGGCAAAATGAGGCCCCATCTTCTCAACGATCAGGATCGGAAGCTTTTCAAGTATACCGAATTTCCGAGCCATGGCGTATGCCGTGGTATTGGTTCCTATGGCAAACTCTCCCATTGGAAGAGTATCATGGCTCTTTAAAATCATCTGTTTTATAAGCGCCATGCCCTCTTTCGGATCTTCGAAATTGCCGCAGGAATAATCCGTAATCATACCATTTTCAAAAGTGATCACAAGGTCCTTAAACAGATATTCCCCGATGTAAACCGTGCTGACCGCCAGAATACCTTCCGTTCCAGTAAGCTTTGGGGAAGTAAATACCTCTCCAAGCGGAATATTTACATCTGCTACACAATTTTCAAAATTGGTTTCTTTTTGGGGGTCTTTAAGCGGATGCAGTGCCACTTTTAAACGGGTCCTGTTGCTGCCTTTTCCTGTCACCTCCACATATTCCGCCTCATCCAGGGCGTCGATGATGACCTGCTGAAGTCCTTTATACTTTTCATAATCCAGAGTGTTAATCGCTATGGTTTCTTCAAAAATTTCCTCAAAATCATCTCCTATTTCCGGAACCGGAAAAGCTATGATGGTAAAGCTTACCTCATCCCCCGGAACATACTGATTCATGATCCTTGAGGCTTCATTGGACATTTCTGCCGCAAGCTTTTCCTGTCTTGCATCCAGACTGTTGGACGCTGTCTTATTAACCGGCTTAAACCCATCTCTTCCGAAGGTTTCCATTACTGCAGGTCCGGCATAGGCAGCGGCCAGTTCTTTATAGGTTTCGTAAGCTACTTTTATAACGGCAGCCTTTCGTTCCTTAAATGCCTTGTTTAAATAAATGGCATTATCATAACGGTGGTCATAATCATACTGCCGGTTGGGAGGAGTCCCATAGTAGCCTGATTTCCGGCCGGCATTGGTGTTAACTCCCCACACGGCCGCACGGCAGAGAATGACTTTGAGACCCAGTTTTTCAAAATTTTCCATGGCATATTTCACTATGCGCTCAAACCCCAGTTCATAGCGAATCTGCACCGCACCTTTTTTCTTTAAATCCCGTCCCATGACCTCAAAGCCTTTGCGGTATCCTTCCGTATAGGTGTCTGCCATGAGGCGCACCTTTTCCTCCGGCATGGAATTTAAGAATCCGGCAGTTTTTAATTCCGAATCGGAAACATACTCACCAAAACGGTATAAATACCGAAGATCATTTAAATCGCTGTCCCGGATAATATCCACAGCAAAAGAAAGAACCGGATCAAGCCCTTCCCGTATGCGGTAGGAAACCGTATAATCCGTATAATCGCTGATAAACCAGTAAATGACTTCCTTTATGGCATTCACCTCAGGAACGCCTTCCTCAAACATATTATAAATCTCAATAAGAGTTTCATTTAAAATGGTGATATCCGTAAGCCTCCACTCATGGATAAAAACGATGTCCCCCCGTATTTCCTTATAAAGATACGACAGAAGCTGACCATATCCCTCCCCAAGTCTTGATACCGCATAAGCCGGATTTGCATAGCTGCTTTCATACTGCTCCGGTAAAATATCCTGGTACAGCTTCCGGTTCCATTCCTTCAAAATCTCCATAGAGGCGGACTTTTGATTCCCTGTCTCTATAAAACAGAGGTACTCTCCGATCATATTGATGAAAGCGGCTGTCCTTTTGAAGTAGTCACGATATGCCAGAGGCACCGTATGTTCCAATGCCATATGGCTGATCCGCTCCATGGACAGTTTGAAACGCTCCATGACACTCTCATTTTCCTTCTGAAACAAAATACGATAATCCATAATGCCTTACCTCCTCATTCCGATAATTATTAGAACTGCCCACAAGATGATCAAAGCTGCACTGATTCCCAGCCCGATTTTGGACAATATGTATTTTTTTTCCTTTTCATAAAAAGAAAGAATACCATAAGCCAGGGAAAAAGCGGATATCACCAGGCTGCAGAAGCAAACAGCGGCAACATTAAGCTGTACCTGCCCTGCGGTCATAACTGAACTGGCAATTCCAATGATTCCCAGAATCAAGGCTCCAATAGCGAGTCCAAGGGAAAGAAAACTCCTCCTGGCAAAGGGTTTTCTAATATAGGAAACTTTTTTCTGTTTTTGCACGCCTTTTCCTCCTTACTCTTATGTGCTGTACGGTTTTATACAGGATATACCCCAAAATCCCTCCAAGCGTATTTAAAATCATGTCATCCACGTCAAAGCTTCCTACTTTGAAAACAAGCTGTACGGTTTCAATACATAAACTGAACAAAAAACTTAACAGCACAGTATTGAACCAGTGACGGCTCCTGCGGCTGATAACCGGGAGAAAAAATCCCAAAGGCATAAACCCGGCAATATTCCCCACGATATTCAAAAGAAAAGACCGGAATCCAACAACCCGCCAGTAGACGATAAAACGCCGGATTTCCTTAAAGGGGACAAGATTGTAAGCATACTCTTCTTTAGAATGGCTCCCTCTGCCGAAATAGTCGGAAAAAAAT
Source organism: uncultured Lacrimispora sp. (assembly GCA_964402355.1). Taxonomy (GTDB): domain Bacteria; phylum Bacillota; class Clostridia; order Lachnospirales; family Lachnospiraceae; genus Lacrimispora. The sequence goes on along the minus strand of CAYOCB010000007.1, from coordinate 220,118 downwards.
AAAAAGTACGCTAAAAGGATCAGGTAAAACAGGAAAATTACCCAACCCATTTTCTGTCGTTTTGTTGTATTCTTAATCATAAAAGCTCCATCTACATGCGGAAAAAGAGGGAGGCTGCCCGAAAGCCATTTCTTTCTGACAGCATCCTCTCTGGTCATGACAGTTAAAATGTGATCTCAGATTTCCTCTTCAGCAGAACTGCTCCATTTACAATTGACATGATTCCGGCGGTAAGACCGATAACGGTCACAACAATTCCAACAACAATGTTTAACGCTCCTGCATTTCTCATAGTCTTGTAAACTCTTTCCATATTCAGCACTCCTTATTTCACGCCATATACTTGGTAATAAGTATCAATGGCTGCTTTTATAGTATCATCAATGATCAATTTTCCTTCATATTCCCTGTTGTACAAATGTTCGATGACATCTGCCATGGTCACGATGGCAGATGCCTGGAATCCATATTTTTCCCGGATCTCATCCAAAGCGCTCTGATTGCCCTTGCCCTTCTCCATGCGGTTTAAAGAAACCATAAGTCCCAGAATCTCTACATTCCCCTGGGCTTTTATGATCGGAAAGGTCTCTTCAATGGATTTGCCGGAAGTGGTAACATCTTCGATGATCACAATCCGGTCTCCATTCTTTAAGGAACTGCCAAGCAGAATTCCTGCATCACCGTGATCCTTTTCTTCCTTTCTGTTTGAACAGTATTTAATTTCCTTACCGTACAGCTCATGAAAGGCAATGGCTGTAGCAACGCTTAAGGGTATTCCCTTATAGGCCGGTCCGAACAGCACGTCAAAATCATTTCCGAAATTATCATGGATCGCCTTTGCATAATATTCCCCCAGCTTTTTAAGCTGTGCACCTGTCACATAAGATCCTGCATTCATAAAAAATGGAGACTTTCTTCCGCTCTTCAATGTAAAGTCACCAAATTTAAGGACATTGCTGTCCACCATAAATTCAATAAATTCCTGCTTATACTGTTCCATCTTTTTGTCCTCTCTATTCAAATTGATACCGTTACCTGACAGCTCCTATCAGTTCTCTGATATCACCTATGTCATATTTCTTCATGTAGGCCTCTATCCCGTTAACAACCTCTTCCACTGCATACGGATTCTGAAAACTGGCTGTTCCCACAGAAACTGCCGCGGCTCCAGCAAGAATAAATTCCATGGCGTCCTCTGCATTCATGATACCGCCCATACCGATAATCGGAATCTTCACCGCATTGGCGGCCTGATATACCATGCGGACTGCGACAGGCTTAATGGCAGGACCGGATAATCCTCCTGTTTTATTGGCAACCGCAAAAGCACGGCGGTTAATATCTATTTTCATTCCGGTCAGGGTGTTAATAAGGGACAGAACATCCGCACCCCCGGCTTCAGCCGCCTTTGCCATTACCGTAATGTCTGTCACATTTGGGCTAAGCTTCATAATGACCGGCTGTTTGGCATGCTTTTTCACTTCCTTCGTAATGGCCTCGACCGCTTTCGGGTCCTGACCAAAGGCAATTCCTCCCTCTTTTACATTCGGACAGGAAATGTTGATCTCTAACATGTCAACCGGCTCATCCGTCAGTCTTTCTACTACTTCAATGTAATCTTCCGTGGTCTTGCCGCAGACATTTACAATAATCCTGGTATCAAATTGCTTTAAAAAAGGAATATCCCGTTTTATAAAAACTTCCATCCCCGGATTCTGAAGGCCTATGGCATTAATCATACCGCCATAGGTTTCTGCAATTCTGGGGGTAGGATTTCCGGGCCATGGCACATTCGCAACGCCTTTTGTAACCACTGCACCCAGATGGTTCAGATCTACCAGTTCGCTGTATTCCTCACCGGACCCAAACGTTCCGGAAGCAGTCATAACCGGATTCTTAAGCTCCACTCCGGCCAGATTGACTTTCATATTCATCTAAAAGTCCACCTCCTCAGCCTTAAATACCGGACCGTCTTTGCAGACACGTTTGTTATGGACATTGGAATGAACATCCACTGACCTGCTTTTGCACACGCAGGCCAGACAGGCCCCGATGCCGCAGGCCATCTTTTCTTCTAAGGAAAGATAACATTCCATATGGTTTTCCATTGCGTAGGCCCTGACTGCTTTCAGCATGGGCGAAGGACCGCAGGCAAAAATCACATCCCCTTTAAGACCAAGTTCCCTGATCGCATCCAGAACATTGCCTTTTGTTCCTGTACTTCCATCTTCTGTAGCAAGACAAACCTCTCCATAGGGAAGGAACTCTTCATTTAAAAACAGTACATCCCGGTATCCCAGAACCATCTGGCAGTCACAAGCCAGGTTCTTTGCCAGCTCCAGCATGGGCGGAATACCGATTCCTCCGCCGATTAAAAAAGCCTTTTTTCCTTTGCTGCCTGCCTCAAGCGGAAATCCGTTCCCCAAAGGTCCCATAATTTCTACAGAATCTCCTGCCTGGTAATGGGAGAATTCTTCCGTACCGCCGCCGACAACCCGGTATACAATTCTTAAGCGTCCGTTTTCCTTGTCTGTCTCACAAATACTGATGGGACGGGGAAGGAGCTTTGAACCGTCCTTCGGATATACAGAAACAAACTGTCCTGGTTTAGCCTGGGCAGTGATTTCCTTTGTTTCAATCCACATACTGTATACATCATCCGTAAGCCGCTCCTGGCTGGCGACCTTTGCGGTTTCTTTTCCTTTTGCCATGATCTCCCCCTATAAGACGCTGTTAATATCCGCCGCCATATCAATAACCGCCTGTCTGGATGCTTCACCGAAATGTTCTGCACCGAACCTGCTGTATTTTTCCAGTTTATAAGCAGCAATGATCCCTCTGGAGGAATTAACCACAGCTCCCAGGCCATCCTCATTAAAACAGGGCTTCAAATCCTCTGCCGTCCCTCCCTGTGCCCCGTATCCGGGTACCAGAAAAAACGTATTGGGCATAAGCTTACGGAGAATTCTGCTCATCTCAGGATAAGTAGCTCCCACAACTGCACCGATATTGCTGTAAGTACCATCCATGCAGTCTGCTCCCCACTCCACTGTCTTTTCCGCAACCAGTTCATAAAGCGGCTTTCCATCTATCAGCTGGTCCTGAAATTCACCGCTGGACGGATTGGAAGTTTTAACCAGTATAAAAAGCCCCTTATCCTCTTCCCTGCACACATCCACGAAGGGCTTCACGCCATCGGTTCCCAGATATGGATTGACCGTAAGGAAATCTGTGCCAAAAGCAGAATAACTCTGGCTTCCAACCTTCACCCGGCCGATGTGTGCAGCGGCATAAGCGGCTGATGTGGAGCCAATGTCTCCTCTCTTAGCATCTCCAATGACGAAAAGCCCTTTTTCCTGGCAATATTTCACTGTCTTTGTGTATGCTTTCAGGCCCTCGATTCCAAACTGTTCATACATGGCAATCTGAGGCTTGGCGGATGGGATCAGATCATATACACTGTCAATGATTTCCTTATTGAACTGCCAGATAGCTTCCCCGGCTCCTTCCAAAGTCTCACCGAATTCATGAAATGCTTTCTTTATTACATGTTCTGGTATATAGTTTATCATAGGGTCCAAACCTACACAGATCGGTGCCTTCGTTTTTTGAATTTTTTCAATTAACTGCCTGATCATTGTCTCCTCCTTGGCTCTGTTCGTCCTTATTTTCTCTATTCTTTCCAATTCTATCATAAGAAGGAACCGGCTTCAAGCCTTTTACTGAACTGATCATAAAAATCCTGCTCAGGATCATACGGTGTCAGGTAAAATTGCTTCAAAACATACATGCTGGCATTTTTTGCGGCCGTCTGGTCCTTGTCTTCCCCAATCTGCCTCTCCAGCTTCTTTAAAAAACCATGCCAGACAGAGATAAATGCTTCATACCGCTTCACATCTGGTGTATCCATCCATTTGCGTACTTTGACCTTGGCCCGTTTTTCCATCCTGCATTCATGGATCTGCAGGAAGTAACGTATCCCCTGCTCTTCATAGATCCGCCCCAGAGGGAACAGACGGCAGATACCCGGCCGGAAGCTGTGGACCAGGCAGCGGCCATCCATATTAAGAAAACCACACCGCTCATTAACTCCTCCCATTTTAAGATTCGGGAGAACAATTCCATCCACAACATGCAGCTCAAGCTTATCTGCAAGCAGCATTTCCATTGTGCAATGCAGATTTTTTGTCAGCCTGAAACAGTCCAGGGGGTCCAGAATGACCGATTGGCCCATCCCCCGGCAGCAGGCCGAACAGCCCTTGCAGTCGCCGCAGTCTGCCTTCACCATATCATTTAGTCCATATAATTTACCATCTGAAATCTCTTTTAAATCGATTTCCCGTTTCATATATGATTTTATCCTCACTTTTTCATTGTCAAAGTGGATATTCGCAATCCGCTTCGCTGTCTGCTCACAGCGTGCCCCGCTCCATCGGGCATAACCTTATTATCACTTTGCGGTAGTTATTTTATCATTTCTTTCCTGTATATTCAACGGCAGAATTGTTTTCGCAGTAAAATTAGCACTCACCTCTTGACAGTGCTAACAATGTGTGTTATATTACATCTATAACAAAAATAACTGCACCGGAAAACCGGTGTCACATAAAACATCAGGAAGAGGAGGAACCTTTTATGTTATTATCCAGAAGAAGCAGCTTATTTGATGAATTTTTCAACGATCCATTTTTTACGGATGCGTACCAGAGCAGACAAGCCATAATGAAAACTGATATTGAAGATGACGGTACCAATTATGTCATTGAAACCGAGCTTCCCGGCTATAAAAAGGAAGCTGTGCGTGCGGAGTTAAAAGATGGGTATTTAACCATTTATGCTGATACAGCTTCTGAAAGCGAAAATAAAGAACAGAAAAATTATATCCGCAGGGAACGCTGCAGCGGTTCTGTAAAAAGAAGCTTTTACGTCGGATCCGGACTCAGGCAGGAAGACATCAGGGCTTCCTTTGAAAACGGCATCTTAAAACTGGCTGTTCCAAAAGAAGCGCCTAAACAGGCGGAAGAAAAACATTTTATTACCATTGAATAACAACCGGTAACGAGAAAAAGAGAAGGCCCATTGCAAAGCCTTCTCTTTTTCTCGTTACCGGTTGTCACCTAAATAATGTTTTTTAGCATTTATACTCTTTTAAAAATGCAGTAGCTACATAAGAACCGCTTTTATAGGACTTCTTCTCCATTGCCGATTCTGATTCCAGCTTCATATTCATCCACATCTCTTCAGCCGCTATGGAAAGATGGGAAAGCATGATTCCAATGCTCATTTCCCTTAAAGATGCAAGCGAAGCGGTCGGAATGAATTCCCTGCAGGAAAATATATAAATCTTGTCATGATATATGATAAAACGCCATGGCTGGGTATTCATGACAGATGGGGAAAGCCGGACAGCTTTTAAAATATTTTTCATGGATTCACCTGCTTCTTCTTTAAAAACGCATAATTCCTTTAAAGGAAGCCGCTTCGCCGTTGCCGGATCACGATATAGCAAGGTCTTCGGATAACCAAAGGCAACTGCTATGATCTGCTTCATTCCTGCAGGACCTGGCTCTAATACCTTTACATTTCCCAAATAGCATGTACCAAGGCCCTTTCCGGTCATGTATAAAAGGACAGGTTCCAAAATATACCCTGCATTCGCCAGATATCCTTCCTTCTCCTCCGAATAGAAAACCAGATAATAAGGTGCCTCCACTTTCCATAATCCCCTGATGGAATGATGACCTTCCGGATGTTCATTAATTACCATTTTTACCTGAATGTCTGCATGCAGCCTAGACACACATTTTCCGAAATAAAGGATATCTTTGATAAGCTGTTCCGGAACCTGTTCCTTCTTAAATTTTCTGATGGATCTTCTTTTAAATATCATCTGATACAGATTCATACCTGCTCCCCTCTTCATTATCTGAAAATCCGGTGTCAAAACGGATATTCGCAATCCGCTTCGCTACTTGCTCACAGCGTGCCCCGCTCCATCGGGCATAACCTTATTACCACTTCGTGGTATTTCCGTAGGAGCTTTGACTCCTACGGAAACAAGCAAGTCCATACCCCCGCTTTAAGAAGCGGGGGACTTCCTTGATAAGGTTAAATAAGCCCTTTCATTTCATCCAAAAGTCCGGCAAATACCAAAAGCGCATCCTTTACCGGCTTTGCCGTCCGCATGTCAACACCGCACAGCCTAAGGAGATCTATGGGGGGCATGGAATTTCCTCCGCTTAAGAATTCATAATAACCCTTTATAATCTCTTTATCTCCCTTAAGGATCTTACTGCTGATCGCAATCGCAGCGGAAAATCCCGTGGCATACTGGTATACATAAAACGGCGTATAAAAATGTGGTATTCTGGACCATTCATAATCAATTTCCGGGTCTATGATCATATCCGGACCAAAGTATTCTGTATTCAGACGATGGTATATGCTGCAAAGATATTCTGCAGTCAATGCCTCCCCCTTCCCCGCAAGACGGTGGGTCTCAGCTTCAAATTCTGCAAACATGGCCTGCCGGTAAAGGGTGCCGCGGAAACTGTCCATAAAATGGTTTATAAGATAAGCACGCTCCTTCTTATCCTCTGTAGTATCCAGCAAGTGTCTGATCAGCAGAGCTTCGTTGCAGGTAGAAGCCACTTCCGCCACAAATATTTTATAGCCTGCATCGATATAGGTCTGGTTCTTATCCGAAAACCAGCTGTGAAGGGCATGCCCCATCTCATGAGCCAGAGTAAAGACACTGTCCAGAGTCCCGTTAAAATTCAGAAGCACGTAAGGATGGGTTCCGTACACCCCCCATGAATAGGCACCGCTGCGCTTTCCTTCGTTCTCATAGACATCGATCCAGCGGTTATCAAACCCCTCTTTTAAAAGAGACAGATATTCTTCCCCAAGCGGCTTAAGACCTTCAAGCACCATGTTCTTGGCTTCCTCAAAGGTGAATATATGTTCCTCACCGGAAACCATGGGCACATAAAGATCATACATATGAAGATCTTCTGTCCCCAGAGCCTTTTTTCTGACCGCTACATATTCGTGAAGGTACAAAAGACCTTCGTGCACTGCTTTTAACAGGTTGTCGTATACTTCTTCCGGGATCTCGTTCTCCGCAAGGGAATGGGCTCTGGCAGATGGATACTTTCTGGCTCCGGCATAAAAGGCCGCCTGCTTCACATTCGAGGCAAAGGTTGCGGCCAGAGTATTGCCAAACTGTTTATAAACACTGTATAAAGCTTCAAAAGCTGACTTTCGTACAGTTCTGTCCCTTTTCTCCATAAGTGCGGTATAATTCCCATGGGTAACCCGGACCGGCTGATTGTTTTCATCCATGATCTCAGGGAATTTAACATCCGCATTATTAAACATATTGAAAATATCGGAAGAGCCTCCGGTAGCTTCCATGGATCTTGCCAGCAATGCTTCCATGGAAGCGGACAGGGTATGCGCCTTCTTTTTTAATATCATTTCAAAAGTCCGGTCATAACGATCCAGTTCCCTGGCATTATTCCGGTACTTTGCCAGAGTCTCTCCGTTGATTTCCAGAATTTCCGGAACCATAAAAGCTGCCAATCCGGCCGCCTGATAGGACAGGGACCTTGCCCTGGCATATAACTCCTGATATTTCGCATTGCCTGTATCCTCATCGGATTTCTGTTTCCCGTAAACAAATAAAGTCTCTAACTTCAGAGATATCTCCTCATCGAATTTCAAACAGGAAAACAGCATCTCGCATGAATCTGCCAGATGTCCTTCATATTTTTTATAACCTGATAGCGACTGCTCTGTCTCACGGAACAGATCCTCCCATGCTTTCTCAGTCGGCAGAATATCCGCCAGGTTCCAGGTATCGCAAACCGGTATTTCTTCTCTCTTTTTCAAATAGATCCCTCCAACTGTTATACTTGTGTTTATTCTATCACCCATATTTGAAAGAAACAACCATAAATATGGAAAATATTTGATTGAAATCTGGGCTTTTATTGTATTATACTATACGAAAACAAACCAGGAGTCCTGTTATGAATATGATCTCAACCAATACTCTCAGTGAATCGCAAAAAAAACATTTGATTTCTCTGCAGGAAACCTGCAGAGATCATGACCATATTTCCATGACCTTCCCTATAGAGGAAGAAGTCAGTTATTATTTATTATACGACGCCGACAGCCTCTTATCCGCTCTGTGTGCATTTTTTAATGAAAACGGTGACTGTGAATGTTATTTTTGCACTCTGCCGGAAAAAAGACAGCGGGGGTATTTTAACCTTCTTCTGAAAGAGCTTGTAAAAGAGGCTGAAGACTGTGATTTTATTTTTCCGGTAGATGAATCCTGCCAGGATACGGTAAATACCTTAAAAGCCCTGGAGGCATCTTTCTGGTACCAGGAACACATGATGTCACTTACCTTTTCTGAATTTCAGGAAACAATGCCGGCAGGATTCCCCTGTCTGCCTGAAGAGATTACTGCTACAGCCTCTGCCTCTGCGAATGGTCCGGTTCAGTACCATTTCCTTAGGAATGGCAGCCCTATCGGCTCCTGCTTTCTGGATCTGAGTGGTAATTCCGCCTATTTCTATGGTTTTGAAATAGCGGAACAATACCGGAACCAGGGGCTTGGAAGTATCTGTCTTTTTCTGTTCCTTAAGACGTTTTTTGAACAGCCGGCAGACGAAAGGCCCCATACGGTCTTCCTCCAGGTATCCGGCCGGAATCTTCCGGCCATGGCCTTATACCAGAAGGCAGGTTTCCGAATTACCGAAAGCCTGTCCTATTATGTATATTGAATCGATTGCTTTTCCCGTACCATGCAGTACTGGTTCAAATTAAAATGCTTCTTCACTACGCCGAAAATCTTGAAGCCAAAATGCTCATAGAATGCCACATTCTTGTCATTGTGGGTTTCCAGCGAGATCATAAGGCCATTTCTGTCTGCGTATAGTTTACAGGTTTCAAAAAATTCCTCCATGTCGCATTCGAACAGCTCCGGCAGCAAACGGTGCCTGGTCTCCTCATTGGGAATCAGCTTACAGTAAAGAGGGTTCCCTCCTTTTTTGCGTGACAATCCGCTTGTATTTATTTTCCAGTTATTATATAATAATAGACAAGAAAATTGTACAGTACTTCACAAAAGAAAGGGCGGCAGGAGAGTATGATTGATATTAAAAAGTTTATTGATTTAGAGGCATTGCAGGAAATTCAGGATCAGTTTTCTGATTCCACCGGACTGGCAGCCATTGCGGTAGATATCAATGGCAATTACATAACAAAAGGGAGTAATTTCACTGATTTCTGTATGAAATACAACAGAGGCTGCGAAGAAGGCCTCCGGCGATGTGAACAATGTGACAAAGAAGGAAGCGGGACCTATTTCTGTCATGCCGGACTTATGGACTTTTCTGCCGATATAACCATAAACGGCGAAAAAGTAGGAGCCATCATCGGCGGACAGGTTCTTCCCGATGCACCTGAAGAAGACAAGTTCCGGGATATCGCAAAAGAGCTGGGAATCCAGGAGGATGCCTACCTGGAAGCATTAAGAAAAGTACCGGTCCGGTCAGAACACATGATCCGTGCATCTGCCAAAATGCTTGGAAACATCATGAATCAGCTGATTAATCTTGAATATATGAAAAATATCACACAGAAAAGAAATAATATGTTTGACTCTGAAGCAGATAATATCCAAAAGGCCTTGAGTGAAGTAACAGCTAAAACCCACGATTTGCAGAAAGTTGCTTCCATGGAAAACATCCTTTCCATCAATGCCTCTATCGAAGCAGCCAGAGCCGGAGAGGCCGGAGTCGGCTTTGCCGTAGTGGCCAGGGAATTCGGAGATATTTCAAAAAATTCCGGAGCCGTCTACAAAAGAATCCATGAACTTATAGGGGAAATCGGGAAATCTGTCAATAATTTAATTGAAATAGAGTAAAATATGAGGAAAGGCCAGCAATGGTCTTTCCTCCCTTTAATCTTCTCTATATTATTCATCCCAGTTATGATAAGTAGCCTGTACGTCATCATCCCCGTCAAGGAGATCCAGAATACGGTTCATCTTCTTTACGGATTCTTCATCCATCAATTCCACCCATGTCTGTGGTATCATGGTAACATCTGCTTCCGCCATAGGAATTCCTGCCGTTTCCAGTGCTTCACGCACTCCGCTGAATTCATCAGGACCTGTGATGACCTCAAAGCTGTCCTCTTCCTCAGAAAAGTCCTCAGCTCCTGCATCCAGAGCAACCATCATCAGTTCATCAGGATCCATTTCACATTCTTCCTTATCAATGATAATCTGCCCCTTCCTGTCGAACTGATAGGAAACACAGCCGGGAGTCCCTACATTGCCGCCGCCTTTCGTAAAGGCATTTCTTACATTTGCTGCTGTCCGGTTCTTGTTATCTGTCAATGTATCTACGATGATTGCGACCCCATTCGGACCATAACCTTCGTATGTAATGGTCTCATAATTGACCGATCCCATATCGCCGGCCGCTTTTTTAATCCCCCGGTCAATGGTATCGTTAGGCATGTTATTCGTTTTTGCCTTGGCAATGACATCACGAAGTTTGCTGTTGTTTGCAGGGTCCGGTCCGCCTTCTTTAACCGCTACCGCCAGCTCTCTTCCGATGACAGTGAAGATTTTGCCCTTTGCGGCATCGTTCCTTTCTTTTTTGTGTTTAATATTTGCGAACTTTGAATGTCCTGACATTTTCCAACACTCCTTTTCTTTCTCTATTGCGTCCTTATTATTTCTAAAAAATCAACATCCTTACTATTTTAGCACTATTTTTTTCATCTGGCAAGAAAAAACGCACAGCTGTCTGCTCAACCAGTCTTCCGGCCGGATGGAATCAGCAGCTGTGCCGATCTATGCTTCTTCTTTAAGGTCTGCGTTCTCTTCGCCGGCCTCTGTCTTCTTTACAGGCGGATTTTCCTCATCTACCGCTGCCGGCTCTTCCTTCTTTACCCGGATGGTCTGAATGATTTTATTCTCGACCTGCAGGATCTTAAAGCTATATCCAAGGATAGAGACCTCCGTTTGTTCCCCTTCCTGGGGGATGCGGTCCAGCTTGGAAATCAGCAGCCCGTTTATGGTATCATAAGAATCGTAATCGTCTTCCTCAAATTCAATGTTAAGGGTCTTTGCAACCTCCTCCAAAGGAGTCATGCCGTTAATTGTATAGGATCCATCGTCTGACTGAACAATGTATTCCTCATCCACGTCATATTCATCCAGAATATTTCCAACGATCTCTTCCAGAATATCTTCCATCGTAACAATGCCTGCCGTCTGTCCATATTCATCCACAACAATGACCATATGAATTTTCCTGGACTGCATTTCTTTAAACAGCGTATCAATATTCCTGGTCTCTGGAATAAAATGAGCCTCTCTGAGAAGCCCTTCAATCTCCCATAGCTGACGGTTTGCATTTCTTTTATTTTCCACTGCAATAAGAGCATCTTTCATATGAAGGATTCCAATGATATCGTCAACATCCTTTTTATAAACCGGATAACGGGAATTATATCCCTCCTTCAGTATGAAATTAACCGCTTCCCGAAGAGTGATTTCCCCCTCCAAAGCAACCAGGTTCTTTCTGTGGGTCATGATATCGCCGGCTTCTTTATCATTTAACTCGAAGATATTCGTGATCATCTCCGCTTCTCTGGCCTCCAGAACTCCCTGTTCATGGCCCTCGTTCACCATAGACATGATATCCTCTTCCGTTACGTTTTCATTATCTGTTGCCATATCGATACCAAACAGCTTTAAAAAGAAATAAGCCACCCCATTCGCCAGCCAGGTAAATGGCAGGAGGGGTTTCATAATAAGAGAAACCACAGGAAGCATCCGGTATCCCCATTTTTCAGGATTCTCTGCTGCACAGCGTTTTGGTATAATGATACCAAAGCTGATCAAAAACACGATCAGTATGATCGAAACCAGCAATAGGCTGATAAATGACAGCCACTGTCCCGGCAGCATACTTCCTCGAGTCAAAATCATCTCCAGCCTGGCGCCCAGCTGCTCCAAAACAAAAGCCCCGGTAACCATTCCGATTAAATTAGTGGTTATCTGAATGGTATTTACAAACCTGGTAGGTCTGTTAACAATATGTAACAGCCTCCGGGCCTTTTCGCTTCCTTCCTCCATCTGATGCTCCAGCTCTCCTGTATTCACGTTTTGGATTGCTGCTCCAAATCCATAGAATATTGCGTCTAATACGATAAAAGCAATAAAAATAATCACGCATATAAGCGGATTGCCATCGTCCATTCTTTAAATCTACTCCTTTTGTTGATTATCATTTGTATTTTTTCTCACAACTAATTAAGAATATACCATTTTATCTGCATTCCGTCAATGGTGAACTATGTATCCAGTTCCAAGCTGACCTTTAACGCACAGTCCACTTCCTGCTGAAGTTCCTCATCAATATGACAGATTTTTTCCTTCAGACGCTGCTTATCAATCGTTCGAAGCTGCTCTAAAAGGATCACGGAATCCTTTATCATATCACATTTTTTTGTATCCAGTTCCACATGGGTGGGGAGTTTTGCTTTGTTCATTCTAGAGGTAATGGCGGCACAGATTACAGTAGGACTGTGCTTGTTACCTATGTCATTTTGTATAATAAGAACCGGACGGATACCGCCCTGTTCAGAACCTACCACCGGTCTAAGATCGGCATAATAAATGTCTCCACGTCTGATAATCACACTCTCACACTCCGTCAATTTATTCTAGTCATAGTATTGACCTTCTTTGACCCGTGTATTCACTTAAGTTTTTCCGCCGCATACCTTATCATATGATTTGGACATGGAGATTGTTATAAACCCTTTTGAAACCCTTTATAGCAATCGTCAAAATAATCTTTTGTTCCGACTGCGGAGCCATCTTCCAGATAAATTCTGGGAACGCGTTTCCCAATGCCGCAGACTATTTCGTAATGAAATCCGCCTCCGGTCCCAGCCAGTTCCTCTACTGTAATCTGTTCCTTTCCCTGCCTGCCGATTAAAGTCACCTCATCCTCTTCCTCAGCACCGGGTATTTCAGTCACATCGACCATAAACTGATCCATGCAGATACGGCCCAGGATTCTGGCCCGGCGGCCCCGTATCAGCACCTCACCTTTCCCGGAGAGATTCCTTGGATATCCGTCTCCGTATCCGACCGGAATGGTAGCCACAATCATATCCCGGTCTGCCGTAAAGGTCCCTCCATAGCTGACTGAGGTACCAGGGCCGATCGTTTTGATACAGGATATAAAGCTTTTTAATTCCATGGCCGGTACAAGCTTTACGGTTTCTTTATCCACCTGGCCGGATGGGTAAAGACCGTAGATGGAAATACCGGCCCGTACCATATGAAAGTTAGCTCTTTTTAAATCCAGTATTCCGGCGCTGTTGGAGCAGTGCTGTATGGGAATGGTGACTCCCCTGACTGAAAGCATGGAAAGAAAGGTACGGTACTTTTCTATCTGCTTATCCGTTGCAGATTTGTCCGTTTCATCTGCCTTTGCGAAATGGGTAAACAGCCCTTCTGCACTTATTCCCGGAAGGCTGCAGATCTTTGCGGCCTCATCCGCAGCTTCCTCCGTAACCGGGAATCCGATCCGGCTCATTCCGGTATCCACTGCCAGATGTACGACCGCGGTCTTTCCAGCTTTTTCAGCCATCTCAGAAAGCCGCTCTGCTCTTCTCAGCTGAAACACCGCCGAACTGATTTCATAATCCACCAGCATTTTATAACCATCATAAGGTACGACTCCCAGTACCAGAACAGGCTTTTTTATCCCATGTTTTCTTAAGCTTACGCCTTCTTCCACAGTAGCCACCGCATAGCCCCAGACATAGGGGTCTATGGCCCAGGCTACCGGCGCAGCTCCATGGCCATATCCATCGGTTTTTACTACTCCGATCATTTTGGTACCTTCTGTCAGATTTGCTTTCATGACTTCCATATTATGCCTTATGGCATCCAAATTCACTGTTTCAAAAACCCTGCCATATGATTCCATGTCTCTGTCACCTCGTACACTCCTTAAGTATTGTATGTATTTCTTCCGTCAGGTCCCTGGCAAGAAGACTGTAATCTCCATATTTTTCTCTTACCTTGTCACCCGCCCGGCCATGGATCCAGATTCCCATGGCTGCTGCTTCCGATTCATCCAGACCCAAAGCCAGAAGCCCGGCTATGATTCCGGTCAATACATCTCCGGCCCCTGCCTTTGCCATGGCACTGTTCCCGCTGTGGTTGACATAGGTCCTCTGATCCTTTAAAGCCCCTATGGTCACAGCGTCTTTTAACACACAGGTAATACCATACCGGTCCGCATATTCCCTGGCTGTGGAAATCAGATGTTTTCTTATGGTTTCCACGGAGCTGCCTGTAAGCCTTGCCATCTCTCCTAGATGAGGTGTTACGATGATATTCTCAGTAAAGTAACTGGTCAGTTCCGGATTCGCCGCAATCGCATTCAGTCCATCTGCATCCAATATGATAGGGACATATGCATTGGTCAGAACCTCTTCTAACAGGTTTTTCACATAATCCTCCTGGCCCAGTCCCGGTCCCAGTACAATCACACTGGCCCATTCACACTGTTTTTTTAACTGTTCTTTAAAATCTTCAGTCCCTGCCTTTGCTTCTGCCGAATGATAGGTGGCAATGACCGCTTCCGGAAGTCCCTCCTGTAGAATTACCCGGTTTTCCTCTACAGTAAAAATCTTTACCAGTCCTGCTCCGGTCCGATAAGCGGCCAGAGCGCTCAAATAAGCAGCACCGCTCATACCAGGGGCTCCGGCTACCACAAGGATCTTTCCGAAATCCCCTTTGTTGGAGTAGGCAGGGCGTTCCGGAACTATCCGCTCATCACCAGGCTCAAATGTAAAATACTCTGTCTTCTGATTCTTTAGACTTACCGTCGGGAATCCGATATCAGCCACCAGAACCTTACCGCTTAATTGTTTTCCCGGATACAGCATGGTTCCCAGCTTTTCATAGCCAAATGTCACCGTTACATCTGCCTGAAAGGCAGCACCCATAATCTGTCCTGTATCCGCGTGGATCCCGGATGGGATATCCACTGCTACCGTAACACCCGGCTGACACGCAGTCACAGCATCCATGATTTCCCGATATGTACCCAGAATGTCACGATCCAGGCCCACTCCGAATAGAGCATCGATCAGAATATCACACTTTTCCGGAATAAACTCAGAATATTCTATAATTTTGACCCCCGTATGCTGGGCTATAGAAACCTGTGTTATATATTCTGTGCTTCCTTTTTCCTTTTTGCCTGCCAGGATTACGGTAGCTGTATATCCCTTTAAATGCAGCATTCTGGCAGCCGCAATCCCATCTGCCCCATTATTGCCGCATCCGCACACAGCCCATATGCGGTCTGTTTTTCCTGCGTGCTTTATAACCTCTTCTGTAACTGCCATGGCGGCCCGTTCCATAAGCACCATAGAAGGTATTCCTATTGTTTCTATGGTGCAGCGGTCCACCTGTTTCATCTGTCCTCCTGTTACCAGATATCTCATTCTGACTCCGCCTTCCTTATTAATATAGAAAACTACCGGCAGCGAAGAGCCGTTCCCCTTCCCCTGCCGGCAGGCATATTACCCTTTTTTCCAAGCTGCTTGTTCTTTTATCCGTTCTCCTGTTCCGCCTTATCCAGCGTGCTGCAGACCCGGTAAGATAGACGCATCAGGCTCTCTGAAAGATGGACATTCTCAACCACCACATCCTCGGGCACATTTAAATCCGTATGGGCAAAATTCCAGATAGCCTTGATTCCAGCCTTCACAAGGCGGTCTGCAATCTCAGATGCCTTCGCCTTTGGAATGGTCAAAGCTGCAATCTGAACATCATTATCCTTCACAAACTGTTCCAGATCATCTACGCTCAGTATTTCAATTCCGCGGACTACAAGGCCGATCAGGCGGGGATTAATATCAAACATTCCTTTGATTAAAAATCCCCGTTTTTCAAAATTAGTATAGTTAGCAATAGCCTGTCCTAAATTTCCCGCACCTATGATTACAATATTATGCTGCCTGTCTATCCCCAGTATCTTTGCAATCTCCGTATACAAGTACTTCACATTGTAGCCATACCCCTGTTGACCGAAGCCCCCGAAATTATTCAGATCCTGGCGAATCTGAGAAGCCGTTACCTTCATTCTCAAACTCAAATCATTGGAGGAAATCCGTTCCACTCCGTCTTCCATTAACTCACCCAGATATCGGTAATATCTCGGAAGTCTGGCAATCACTGCTTTGGATATCTCTTTCTCTGCCACATCTTCACCTTCTTTAACTTAGAATTAAACTACATCCATTATAACTGCGTGATAAAATAATGTCAAACGAGTTTTACTATTGAATCCTTGAAAAAAGAAAGCACCTATATTATACTATTTCTGTTGCTTTATTTTATTTAGACCAGGAGGATATAAACATGATTTTATCATGCAGCAATATAAGCAAGGCATTTGGAAGCAACCAGGTCATCAAACATGCTTCCTTTCATATAGAGAACCATGAGAAAGCCGCTATTGTGGGAATTAACGGTGCAGGGAAATCCACACTTTTAAAAATCATCATTGGGGAACTCGCTGCAGACGAAGGCGAAGTAGTTATCTCCAAAGGGAAATCCATGGGTTATCTGGCCCAGCACCAGGATTTATCCGGAAACCGGACTATCTACGAGGAGGTTCTGGAAGTCAAACGCCCCATTATCGAAATGGAAGTAAGAATCCGGCAGCTGGAAGTGGATATGAAACACGCTGCCGGAGAAGAGCTTGATTCCATGCTTACCGTCTATAGCCGTTTAAACCATGAATTTGAACTGCAGAACGGTTATGCTTATCAAAGCGAGGTGACAGGCGTCTTAAAGGGTCTGGGCTTTACAGAAGATGAATTTGACAAGCCGGTTTCAGCCCTGTCCGGCGGTCAGAAAACCAGAGTATCCTTAGGAAAACTTCTTCTTACCAAACCGGATATTATCCTGTTAGATGAGCCTACCAACCACCTGGATATGGAATCCATTGCCTGGCTGGAAGGATATCTGATCAATTATGACGGCAGCGTTATCATCGTAGCCCATGACCGCTATTTCCTGGACCGGGTAGTCTCGAAAATCGTAGAGCTGGACAATGGCCTTATGACCATGTATCAAGGAAATTACACCGCCTACAGCGGAAAGCGCGCCATGATCCGTGAAGCCCAGATGAAGGCATATTTAAACCAGCAGCAGGAAATCAGACATCAGGAAGAGGTTATCACCAAACTAAAATCCTTTAATCGGGAAAAATCCATCAGACGTGCAGAAAGCCGGGAGAAGATGCTGGAGAAAATAGAGGTACTTGAAAAGCCATCAGAAGTAAACGCTGAAATGCGGATTCGCCTGGAACCGAATATCATAAGCGGTAATGATGTTCTGACGGTTCGCGGTTTAAAAAAATCCTTTGACCAGAATCTATTATTTGAAGACATAAATTTTGAAATAAAGCGGGGAGAACGGGTTGCCATCATCGGTGGAAACGGAACCGGAAAGACCACTATTTTAAAAATCCTGAATGGTGTCATATGCCCGGATGAAGGGGAAACTTCTCTAGGCTCCAAGGTACATATCGGCTATTATGACCAGGAGCATCAGGTTCTGCATATGGAAAAGACTTTATTTGACGAACTGCAGGATACCTACCCCGCCATGAATAACACCCAGATACGAAACATTCTGGCTGCCTTCCTTTTTACAGGAGATGATGTATTCAAACGGGTAAAAGACCTAAGCGGCGGAGAACGGGGCCGCGTGTCCCTGGCAAAATTAATGCTTTCCGAAGCTAACTTTCTCATACTGGATGAGCCTACCAATCATTTGGACATTACATCAAAAGAAATTTTGGAGGATGCTCTTATAAACTACACCGGAACCGTTCTATACGTATCCCATGACCGTTACTTCATCAACAGGACTGCAACCAGAATACTGGATTTAACCAACCAGAACCTGATTAATTACATCGGTAATTACGACTACTACCTGGAAAAGAAGGAACACCTGACGAATTTATACGCTGCCGCCCCATCTGAAGCGGAGGATACAAAGGAAGAAGCCTCAGAAATAAAGATGGACTGGAAAGCACAAAAGGAAGAACAGGCCCGCCTTCGCAAGCGCCAGAATGATTTAAAGAAAACAGAGGATGAAATACACAAATTAGAAACCCGCGACGGCGAAATTGATGACCTATTGGGAAAAGAAGAGGTCTATACCGATGTTACAAAATTAATGGAACTGAATAAAGAAAAAGAAGACATTAAACAACGACTGGATGAACTCTATGAATTATGGGAAGAGTTAGCCGAGTAAAATTACGTAAAAGAAAACAGTGCATTGAATAAAAAAGGGAGGTTAAGCTTTCATGGATCTCCAAGAGTTAAAAAATTTAAAACTACCTCCCTGCTCCTATTCAATATATCAACAGAAACTAATTGAAATCGCTATTCAATAATGTTACATGGCAAATATATTCTCTTAAGTGGGAATATGTGATATGAATGGTTCCATCCTGACCCTGTTTTATGGATGGATAGGAAAACTCAGGCTCTCCCTCAAAACCTTCTTTCGTAATGATTATTTTCTTACTATGCCATGTCCTTCCTCCATCATCCGATAAGGCTAATACCAGCGGCGATCTTCTTACTCCCCAAATCGAACTGGGATTTTCAGATGGCGTACCACCTACCTTATCCATATCCTCTTTATCAAACCATGGGGGGCGGTTTTCCTTTGACGGAGCCATCTTATGATTTACATCATTAAAAACCATGGCCAATTGTCCATTGCTTAATTTGGTACACTGAATGGAAGAATTATTATTAGGCAGTTCTATCGGTTCAGGAACGCTCCAATGAAAGCCCAGGTCTTTCGATATTGTCCTGTAAATATAATCCGCTCTCCTGCTTCGGAAAAATCCTGTCAGATTTCCCTCCTCCGCCTCTGCCAGTGACATATGAACCAGCCCCTGACTGCCTTCAATTTTGATTTCCGTCCATATTTTCCCTCCATCTGCAGAGCGTTTCATCACGCTGTAATCTTCTCCCAGAAAACCTGTTTCGGATTTCACACAGTAATATGCCGGCAGCAGAATGTCTCCGTTTTTAAGACGAATCGGCGGATTCCTCACAAAGATACCTGTTTCATCAAACAAATCTTCTATCTTACTCCATGTCTTACCATAATCGGCAGATTTTCTCCAACGAACAACCGCAGTATCCTGATGTATGCCAATTTGCGCTGTATAGATCAGCCAGACAACCCCTGGCTCTATCTCGAATAAAATCGGATTCTGTTCCGACCGGCCTGGATCCCCTGAAAGGATTTCCGGATCATCCCAGATTTTATTCCCCTTCTTCCTTCGGGAACATTGTATTGAAATGTCAGACTTTCCCTCACGGCTGCCTCCAAACCATACACATAACAGATCACCGTTGCTTAAAGGCAGTATATTGGATGCATGATTATGTTCGAACAAACTGGGGATTCTTTCCATCTCCATTTTTAACCGCTCCTTTCTTATATTTTATACAGGAAGCTTTACCACGATTTTTGTATAGGACTGCTGTTTTCCGGTATGCCGGACCGGTCTGTGGCCATCATGGGGATAGGCAATGTAAAACATGCCTTCTGTCATTAGCATATGATGTTTTAAAGAGCCAGAAAGATATTCTGCATCTTTCTCCTCATTATAGGGGATTTCCGTTGTCAAATCCCCTATTTCGTTCCACGCCACCTCTTCACTGCCTCGAAGAATGATCTGAATATCAATGTACTTTCGATGGGCTTCAAACAGCCCTTCCTCCATCGGTTTGGTCTCGCCCTTTTGAACCATGAAGTAACCGCCTTCAAATTCATAACGGCCAGCTTCCATGCATTTTTCCTTACTACTTATTGCAGCCAAGGCATTTTCTAAATTTTTTATGAATCTATTATAGAATTTAATATTGTCGAATTTATCAATAATCATAACTACCCCTTATCCCTGACTCACAACAGCTCTTTTATTTTTCCTGGACTGCATAAAGAAGTATGCAACCAGGCATATTCCAACAACAGTACCGGCTAGCGTTATCGCAGTATGCGGAACAATAATCATAACTGCTACGATAAAAAATACAGCTCGTAAGATTACATGATCAACAGGGATAAACAGGTATCCGGTCACACCAGCAGCAAGGAATAAAATCCCCCATGCCAATACAAGAACTGCCAGACCAGTGCTGACTACGCTGCCACCCATTAATAGTATTTCTGGCTGAAATACGAAAACGTAAGGTACTAAAAACGCTACGAAAGCATATCCAAAAGCCGTCCAGCCTGTTTTCCAGGGACTCGCTTCAGCAATTCCCGCACCCGTAAAGGAAGCTAAGCATACCGGAGGTGTAATCTGTGCAATAACACCAAAATAAAAAATAAACATATTTGCCGGCAAAGCAGGAATCCCCAGATTAATCAGGGTTGAGCAGAACAAAATATTAGCAATCAGGTAAGCAGCAACTGTTGGAAGCGCCATACCAAGCAGGAGGCAGCCTAACATAGCAAAAATAAGTGCAAGAGCGATACTTGAGTTACCTGTATTGGCTATGATCTTTGTCAGTTTATTTGCAACACCGGATTGAACTACGATACCAATCATAATGCCGCATGCCGCTGTAGGTATTACAATGTTTGATGCCTGCCTGATACCGTCTAACATAGCATCAATGAGCTGTCTTGCGCTCATTCTGGTTTTCTTTGAAAAGAAGCTTACAACAATTGATAATAATGTACCTATGAGCGCAGCGCGAGTCAAGGAACCTCCCGAAACAATAATAAAAACAAGAGCAAAAATCGGGATCAGCTGATACATTCTTGGCAAAACGGGATCTGACTTGTATTTCACCGCTGAGTCCTTTGATACCATTGCCTTTTTCTTGGCCAGAAAATGAACCAATAAGAAAACTGAACCATAGTATGCCAGGGCAGGAATCAGGGCAGATGCGGCTATTTTCAGATAGCTTACACCGATCATCTCAGCCATAATAAATGCTCCGATTCCCATGATAGGAGGCATAATCTGTCCTCCTGTAGATGCGACTGCCTCTATTGCACCTGCCTGATGAGGCTCATATCCGGACTTTTTCATTAAAGGTATTGTCATAACACCAGTGGTTGAAACATTTGCAACTGCACTGCCCGAAATCATCCCCATTAAACCGCTGGATAAAACAGAAGCTTTTGCAGGTCCTCCCACAGTTTTATCACTTAATTTCATTCCCAGGTCAATCAATACCTGACCGCCGCCGCATACAGAGAAGAATGCACCAAACACCAGGAAATAGAACAATGTATTCATAGATGCCGTCAAAGGCGAGCCCAAAATACCATTTACGTCCATAAGCATGGCCTCACCAAACCCCTGCCAGCTCATTCCCCGGAATTTAAAAATGCCGCTTATATGTTGTCCTAAAAATGCATATAATATAAACAAACTAATAAAAATAAATAAATTAAGGCCCATCGTACGTCTTACTGCTTCCATGATAATAAATACCATGGCATATGCTACAATTAAATCAGATGTTCTCATCGCATCTACATTATAGATACGATTTTGTAAAAAATGCAGATTTGTCAAAAAATAATGTGCCATATACACCAAAAAAAGAATCAGTACAATGTCATAAACCCAGCCCAATGTCTTTGTTAACTTTGTCTTACATTTATCCGCCATAGGCTTGTACATAAATGCTGCGGTAAGGCCAAAGCACAAATGGATGGGTACCTGTATCCATCGGTCTAAAGGTCTTATGAGAGCAATATAAAGCTGGAATAAAATAAAGCAAGCTGAAATCCCAATTAATAAGGCATATCTCCATAACGGCACTGCTGGCTTTGTTTGTACCGGCTCTGAATTTGTATTTTCAACTTTCATATCAGTCATTCTATTATCCTCCAATTTCAGGAAATGGAGACTGGATCCAGCCTCCATTTCAAATTAACTCTAGATTTATTACTTAATATAGCCCATTTCCTTAAAATATCTCTCAGCACCTGGATGAAGTTCTACGCCTCCAACCCTTTCTGATTCCCAGCAGGTAGCAGGATCAAATGGTTCAAGAGAAGCAAAAACGGATACAAGATAATCTCTGTTTTCGCACATGATCTTTGTCAATTGATAAACAACTTCATCATCTAAGTCTTCCGAAACAAACAGGCAGTCCGGGGTTCCTGCATTTACTATTTCTTCATTTTGTCCCTTCCATGAATTTGCAGGAACAGTCACTCTTTGAAATCCTTTTTCTTTTACAAAGTAGTCGATTGTAGCATCTTCCCATTGCAGGAAATTCACATTACAAGTCATGGATATTTCCTGCATGGTTGATGAATTTACTGAAGTGTGGTCAAGCATATAGTCCAGTTTTCCATCTTTTACCATGGAAGATAAATCTGATCCGCCGCCATGGATTACGTCTCCGCCCCAGGACCTAATATCATCTTCGGTAACACCCATATATTTAAGCAGAATCTGTACCACCTCATTGTCCATGGATCCCACAGGACTGCAGCCCATTCTGACAGGGAGCTTTTGTCTGATGGCTTCTTCAATGGTAGTTACCTTGTATTTGTCAATAAAATCCTGAGTCAGAAAGTTAACTGCAGATACGGCAGACAAGGAACCAATCATGGCCTTATAGCCGCTGGCAGGTTCTTTTCCCAGTGTACCTTCATCCTTCGCCCATTTTGCCGGGGCTCCATTGATGAAAGCAATATCGCATTTTCCACCATCGAACAAATAAGGTGCACCCATTCCGCCAGGAGAGATCGGCTGTACATCAACGGTACCGATGCCTTTATCTTCCCACAGCTTTCCTAATTCTGCAGAAATATTATAATTACTTGTCCCAACTTCGAAGGTTGCAAATAAAATGTTCGCATTCAGATTCGTTGTGCTATCCGCAGCCTTATCTGTCACACTGGTTTCCTGCTCAGTTTTTGAAGCCTCGGTACTCTGCGCCGGCTCCTGTGTTTTTTTCTCTGTACTGCCGCACCCTGCCAGACCAAGAGTAACTGTTGCTGCCAATCCCCATGCCATTAGTTTTTTCATCGTTTTTCTCATTCCCTACTCCTCCATATTCTTGTTTTCTTTCTTGCTCCTGGCTAATAGAATTCCATACGAGATGGCATTCTCCAGACTCAGTTCATTTGCTATGCCCTTTCCTGCCTGATCAAATGCAGTTCCATGGTCAACAGAAGCCCGTATAATCGGAAGCCCCAAAGTTATATTTACCCCGGCCACCGCATCCCACTTTGAATCTGCTTTATTATATACAAACCCAATCACCTTAAGGGGAATGTGCCCCTGGTCATGGTACATAGCCACTACAATATCGTACCAGCCGCCTCTTGCTTTCGAAAATACCGTATCCGGCGGAACCGGCCCTTCCACTAATATTCCTTCCTCTTTTGCCATTTCTATTGCCGGTATGATTTCCTCAATTTCTTCTCTCCCAAATAAACCATTCTCTCCGCTGTGGGGATTCAGACCGGCAACACCGATTTTGGGATTCAATATCCCCAAATCCCGGCAGGCAGAATGTGCAATTCGTATAACTTCCATTACACGTTCCTTTTTTACACGCTCACAGGCTTCTCTTAACGATACATGGGTAGATACATGGACTACCCGAAGATTTTCATGGGCCAGCATCATTGTGTATTTCCTGGTTCCTGTCATATCCGCATATATTTCCGTATGCCCGCTGTAATGATGTCCGGCAAGATTAATGGCTTCCTTATTGATCGCATTGGTTACCGTTGCATCTATCTCTCCTTTCACAGCCATTTTAATGGCTTTTTTAACATATTGAAATGCTGCATCTCCAGCCATGACAGAGACTTGTCCACGCTTTAGCATGCTCACGTCTACAAGTTTCATATCATATACGTCAATCATTCCATATTCAAAGCGAGCCTGTAAAGCAGACTGTACGGAATGAATCTTAATGTCCTCTCTGCCAACAATCTTAAGAGCTTCTTCCATCACCGAAGCATCGCCGATGACCAGGGGATGGCATTCTTCGTAAATACTTTTTTTTGCCAATGCTTTTGCTGTTATTTCAGGACCAATACCAGCCGGATCTCCCATGGTTATGCCGATAATTCGTCTCTCCGCCATCGATTCCTCCTTAATGCATACCTGATTCTTTGTTATCTTCCAAAACCTTCTTTAAAGCTTCCATGCCTTCTTCAGGTATTTGGTTAAAGGGTGCCCGGCATTTTCCTACCGGATAACCAAGAAGCGATACCGCCGTTTTAACTATTGTATTAGGATTTCCATATTTGAAGCAGGACCGGAAGCTTCGGATACTATTCTGTGCCTCTCTTGCTCTTTTCAAATCTCCGGAGACAAAGTAATCATAGATGGAAGCCATGGTTTTTGGATAAACATTTGCACAGCCGGCAATGCCTCCTGCTCCGCCTGCAAGCAGATTCCATAATATCAGCGAATCATTTCCTGAAAGCACGGCAAAATCCCCTGCATCAGCTGTAGCTTCAATATACTGCAGCATATTATCAAAGTTTCCGCTGCTGTCCTTAACGCCAATCACATTGGGTATTTTACTTAATTTTGCTACGGTCGTAGGCAAAATGGAATTTCCCGTTCTCGCCGGTATATTATACAGTACAATCGGCATATCTACCGCTTCTGCAATCGTCTTGTAATGTTCATAAATTTCATTTTGAGATGCCTGTGCAAAATATGGCGTTATAACAGATAAAATATCAGCACCTGCTGCTTTTGCCATTTTCGATTGCCGTATTGTATCCTTCGTACCAGTACAACCTGTTCCCGCATATACCGGAACCCGTCCTTTTACCTCATCTACTACTATAGAAAGTATCAGTTCCTTCTCGGCTTCATTTAATATATAACCTTCTCCATTCGTTCCGAAAGGGAATAAGCCATGCACCCCTGCATCAAGCAGACGGTTTACCTGATGACGCAGTTCATTCTCATTAATACTTTCATCTTCATTCATTGGTGTGATAATTGCCGGTATAATTCCTTTGATTTCTACCATAAAACCCTCCTCTTGTAAATTATAAATTTATATAACTATAAAAGCTGTTGGTATATAGCTCTGGCATCCTCTGCTTTTACTTCCCTCCTATTATTATCAAGTAATCGTCTTACCTGCAGCCCGGATTCTACAAGAATCTCCAAGTCTTCTTTGGGAACACTATAGTCACTCAGGCTTGTTGGAATCTTCAGATTTTTTACAATTTCAGCCAGTCGGTTTATAATCCAGGATGATTTTTGAACCTCTGTCTGTTCTTCATGACCTGTATTGATGCGGTCATAAACTTTTGCAAATAAATCTCTGCACTCCGGCTCATTAAATTTCATGACCGGCACCAGCAGCATTGCATTGGCTGCACCATGGGGAATATGATATCTGCCGCCAAGAGGATAGGACAATGCATGAACTGCAGTAGTACCCGAAGCCGTAATGGCAACTCCAGCATAAAAAGATGCAAGCAGCATAGCATTTTTAGCCTCTAAAGCTTCCGGGTCATTATATGCCTTTTCGATATTTTGAAAAATCAGTTCCAATGCTTCCAATGCAAAAACATCACTAAATGGGTTTGCCTTTTTTGATGTATAGCATTCAATTGCATGAGCTAAGGCATCCACTCCGGTAGCTGCTGCTATCTTCTTCGGTAGGTTTCTTATCATTTCAGCATCCAATATGACATAATCCGCTATCATCTTTTCATTTACTATTCCAACTTTCAGCTCTTTTTCCGGAACCAGAACAATACTGTTAGGGGTTGCCTCCGATCCAGTGCCGGCAGTAGTCGGTATCATAAGTGTTTTGACACATTTTACAGCCTGCATGGGGTCCTCAATAAGATCTCTGACACTATACTTATCTGTTTTTAAGACAGAAGCTAATTTTGCGATATCCATAACACTTCCGCCGCCAACCGCTATGATCATATCTGCATCCATCGTTTTAAATTGTTCGATTACTTTTTGCGCTTCATCACAGGTAGGTTCAGCAGGAAGATCATCGATTACTTCATATGCTACGCCCAACTGATCCAGATAAGCTAGAGGCAGCCTCACAAGTCCGGCTTTTGCAATACCTTTATCTGTAAAAACCGCAGCTTTCTTAATCTCCTTATTTATAATGGAATTTATATTCTCCAATGCGTTCCTTCCACTATATATGATTTGCGGCATCTTTAACGTGTATTTTGTAATCATAAAAATTCTCCTTACTTTTTTAAAATGATATCTGACAAGGTGACCAGCAGATTTTCCTCTCCAAATCCCCCGGATTTAGTGACTATGGGATAGTTTATTCCGTCTATCTGAAGAAACGAAAAAACGGTACCCGGTGCCAGTTCGCATACCGGCGTCAATTCTTTACACTGCATCTGCTCCATAAACCCCAGCAGGGTATCGCCGCCCGTTAACATGATGGTACTGTCTACACCCCACATAAGAAACATTTTTACGATACGTCCCAGTGTTGCCGATATTCTTAATCTTACTTCTTCCAAAGTCATGGAATGCTCTCTGGCATAATCTAAAGTACTTTCATTTCCCGGCAAGTCATTGGTATCAAGGATACATCTTTTTTCATTGATGCAGATATTCCTCCAGCTTTCCAGAACGTGTTTCCCTTCACTGGTATCAAAATAATGATCCGAAAGTTTTTGCTCCGGCGTAAGGCAGATTCTATAGAAACCTTGCATTTGCGCATAATCCAGCTGAGACCTGGTAATTGGGTTTACACTTCCGCATACCACCAAAAATCCATTGCGATATTCCGGCCTTTGACGTCTGTCTCCTTCTAAATGCAGCACCCGGGGCAGTACTGCCGCTAAACCTGCACATCCTGACATTAAATATAATTGTCCTTTCCTATACAGGTTTTCAGCAATCTTCACCAATTCTTCATCAGTTCTTACATCATAAACCACAATTACAGGCTCATGAGTTTGTTCCTGTCCACCCATCTTTGAAACTTCCGTAACACGAATCTGACTTTGTTCTGCTATTAAATCAGATACAGAAGATTTGGTGACCGGTTCAAAAGGATCCTTGCCAAACACGCTTTGATGAACCGGCACACCGTTAATATAATGAATACCATCTTCTGTTATTCGGTTCATTTTAGGCAAAGCTGGTATAAAGTGAAGTTCTCTCCCCCTGGCTGCATCTAGAACAGCTGTCAATTCACTTCCAATATTGCCTCTAAGCGCTGAATCA
Source organism: uncultured Lacrimispora sp. (assembly GCA_964402355.1). Lineage (GTDB taxonomy): Bacteria > Bacillota > Clostridia > Lachnospirales > Lachnospiraceae > Lacrimispora. The sequence continues at coordinate 192,756 of CAYOCB010000007.1, read as the reverse complement.
GTTTTTTTATATATGTAAGGGATATCACACATAGCAGCTTGTCTGACAATATCATAGACCACTTTGTACGCTTTTTCTGCATGAAGATGCCGGGTCTCTGCATTAAGTACTAACACTTCAACAGACTCATCCATTTTCTTTAAATTGTATCCGCTGTCTGTCACGACTCTGGTTTTAGCACCACAAGCAGCAAACTGTACTGCGGTATCTAATGCCCCTGTAAAATCATCTGCTATTATCAGCAACTTAATCATATACTCTGTTACTCCCTTCGACCTTGTATGTTACATTTATAAACATTTTGGTCAGTTATCTCTTTCTGTTATCTCATTCTACTAAACAAAGCAGCCGTTTGCAATGTTTTTTTAGCAATTTTACGTTTATTTTTGAAACACATCTAGACATATTTGTGTTTTTGCATTATAATTGTTCCATATTTAAACCAACATTAAGCAGAATATGGAAAAGGATGGAAAAAGATGAAAAGAATAAAAATCTTAGGAATCGCCCCTTATGAAGGCATGAAATCCATGATGATAAAACTGGCTAAAACTCGTGATGATATTGATTTGACTGTATATGTTGGTGATTTGAATGAAGGTGTAGAAATTGCCAAAAGAAATTTTTACAGTGATTATGATGTTATTATCTCCCGCGGAGGTACGGCAGAGATGATTGGAGAGGCAACAGATATTCCTTTAGTTGAAATTACTCTGTCTGTTTATGATATCTTACGTGCCATCAAATTAGCTGAAAACTATTCCGAACGTTATGCGATCGTTGGATATCCCAGCATTACCAGCAGCGCCCAACTATTGTGTGACCTGCTGCAATATAAAATTGACATTTTTACCATTCATAATATTGATGAAGTGCAGAGTACTTTAACAAGCTTAAAGCAGAAAGACTACCGTATGGTTGTATGTGATATGATTACTAAAACCACTGCTAAAAAATTAGGACTGAACGCTATTTTGATAACCTCCGGCAACGAAAGCATTAATATTGCATTTGATCAGGCCGTAAAGCTGTTTCGAAGCTACCTATGCATCAAAGAAGATAATCGGTTTTTAGAAGAAATCATAAGAGGATACAGTGGTTACACCCTTGTATTCGACACCGAAAAAAATCTTGTTTTTTCATGTATCAATCTGGATAATGCCAATGATTTTATTAATGTTTTAAAAAAAGAAATACCTGAAACATTAGCTTCAGAAACTCAAAAATGCTTTAAAACCATTAATGAAACTTTATATTCCATAACTGGTAAAAAAATAACCAATCGCCGCAGAGATTATGCTGTTTTTTACATTTCCTCCGATCATCTGCCAAAAGCCCGCAGCAAATACGGTATAAAATACTACAATCGAAACGAAGCTGAAGAATCTTTTTTTAACAGCTTTTACAGCCTGACCAACATAACTGATGATTTTCGTGATAACTTAGAACAAATGAGCCAAAGCTTATTGCCCATTATGATTATTGGGGAAATCGGTACTGGAAAATCACAGATTTCCGGGCTTTTATATGCACAAAGTCCGCTTTCAAACAATCCTTACATTACCATTGACTGCTCTCTTATTAATGATAAGGGCTGGGGGTTTTTAACCAATCACTACAGTTCTCCCCTTAACGACAATAATAACACTCTGTTTTTCAAAGACTTACACGCTTTGTCTGAGCCCAGGTGCAAACAGCTTCTAACAATGATTACAGATATGAACATACACAAACGCAATCGAATGATATTTTCCTTCGCCGGCAGACAGGGTGGGAGTACACCGGCAGCGGCATTGGAATATATGAATAAACTTTCCTGTGTGACTATATATCTGCAGCCCCTAAGTGAACGCACCGAAGAAATCCCAACCATGTCAAGCCTTTATTTAAGTACGCTTAACCTTACTCTTGTAAAGCAGATCATTGGCTTTGAACCTGAGGCATTAACCTTACTGCAGGAATATAATTGGCCATATAATTATACACAGTTCAAGCGGGTTTTAAAGGAATTAGCAGTTATAACCACTACTCCTTATATCACAACTAATAGTGTAAAAAATGCCTTAAGCAAAGAAATAGCTGAATTTGGTACTGCATCAATAATGAAGTCTAATAACACAGAACTATTAAATCATGGTATTCGTTTGAATCGAACTTTAGATGAGATAAACCGGGAAATTATCACTTTGTGTTTGAAAGAGACGGGCGGAAACCAAAGCGCTGCCGCCAAACGTTTAGGCATTAGCCGGACAACCTTATGGAGATATTTAAAGTAAACCTGGTTATTCATGGAAATAGGGAGATGTGAATGAACATTCACATCTCCCGCTTTATCATAAATCAATATACTCAGATATTACTGTGAATATAATATTTTCTTTAAAATATCGGTTACTTCCGGAGCAGCCTCATCCATCTCATCCCGGGCTGTATTACTTCCCACATAAGCCGAAACCAGCTTTCCGAAGTAGAAAGTCATATCATCGGCAAAATAATCCGGCATGTCCACAAATTCCTCCACCAGTACTTTGTTCATCATAAGATCGGTTGCATCTTTATTACCATTCTTATAACAGCCTGACGCATAACCAATATATTCCCCAAATGCTTCCGTCATATCTTCCGGCTTGCATACCTTAATTTTTTTGTAATTCGTATCCAGCTTATGGCAGACAAAATAGGTGCCGCTCCCCGTCAGAGGAGCAGAAAAATATTCCTTGTTGGGATAATAAAGGATCTGCCAGCCCTGATCGTTAAATTTTTTGATCCATTCTCTTGGAATATTTTTAAGAGCCTCCGTAAATCCATCTTTTATCTCAGAAGATACGGAAAAAGATCTGCCTTTTCCTTCCTTTACGATATCAAAATCCTTATTCCTCCAGCCATTTTCATCCATATAGAAAAGACCTACATACTGATTTGCAGCCAGCTGGCCGTTGTCAAAGAAGAAATATCTCTTTCCTTTTATATTTTTATATCCCGAAGATGCCATCTCCCCTTTTGAAGAGAACCAGTACCAGCTTTCGTCGTCATCCTGATACCAGTCTTTTTTTGCCGTGCCATCCTCGTTAAAATAATACCATTTTTCTTCGTCATCATCATAACACCAGCCAAGTTCCAGTTCACCTGTCTCCTGAAAACAGTAATTGACTCCCCGAATCCTTGTCCAGTCATTAGCCATATATCCATCCTTGTCAAAATAATACCAGTAACCGTTAATCTCCTCCCAACAGTTTTTCTTGTATTTTCCTTTGACATCAACATATTTCCAACCGTTCGAATCCTCCTGCCACTTAAATTCTGGTAATACCGCCTGACTACTGGTACCCTTTTGAATAACCGTTTCCTCAGCCATGGTAGCCATGGCGCTGCCTATACTTAGAATGATACATGCCGCCACCGCCATCCATTCTTTTCCCAATAGCAATGCACTCCTTCCAAAAAAACCAATTTTTTCTAATAAAATTTTACTATATTTTAACGAAAAAGTATAGGTTTCAAAATTTGAAGTTTTTGTGAACATAGAAAAGCAATTGTTTCCATTTTGCTTTTTTTCGGCTATAATAGGAATAAATAAATTTTCGGAAAGTGAGGTTACCCTTATGAAATGGAAACGCCCCCTGGCATTTATCGGGCTGATGCTCATACTCGCCATGTATGTTACCGCACTCATATCAGCCTTTTCCCATAGTCCTGAATCAAAAACCTGGTTAATGGCCGCCATTTTATCTACTGTCATCGTACCCGCCATTATTTATGCCGCCCAGCTGGTCTGCCGGGTAATAGCACCGGAACGGGATGATGAACAAACAGAGGAAGAAAACCATGATTAACAAAAAACGGAGAACGCCAAAAAGCAAACCGCTCTTTCACCGTTCTCCATCTTTTATTCATTAACAAATCTATTTACGATATATAATATCTTCTCTGCCCGGTCCATTAGATATCATGGTAATCGGAGTCTCGATCTCTTTTTCGATAAATTCAATATACTTTCTGCAGTTTTCCGGAAGTTCCTCATAACTTTTAATACCACGGATCTCACAATTCCAGCCCGGAAGGGTAGTATAAACCGGTTTTGCCTTATTGAGTTCTATGGTAGTCGGGAAATCCTTCGTCACCTTTCCGTCAATCTCATATCCCACGCAAATGTGCAGCTCATCCAGATATCCCAGCACGTCAAGTACAGTCAGGGCAACCTCTGTGGCCCCCTGAATCCGGCAGCCATACCTTGATGCCACTGCATCAAACCAGCCCATGCGTCTCGGCCGGCCGGTCGTGGCACCGTATTCGCCGCCGTCACCGCCCCGGCGTCTAAGTTCATCCGCCTCTTCTCCAAATATCTCACTGACAAATGCTCCTGCTCCCACCGCACTGGAATATGCTTTCACTATAGTTGTAATATTCCTGATCTCATACGGCGGAATGCCTGCGCCGATCGCACCGTATGCAGCAAGGGTAGAGGAAGAAGTAACCATGGGATAAATACCATGATCCGGATCTTTTAAAGAACCCAGCTGGCCTTCCAGAAGAATATTCTTTCCTTCCCGGATCGCTTCGTGAAGATATTTGGATACATCACATACATAAGGCCTCACCATTTCCCGGTATTCCAGAAGAGTCTTTAATAATTCCTCCGGGTCAATAGCCGGCTTGTGATAAAGATGCTCCATCAAAACATTCTTGGTCTCACAGACCCGGGCAATCTTCTCCTTTAAAGTCTCCTCATCAAAGAGCTCGCTCACCTGGAATCCAATCTTTGCATATTTATCTGAATAGAACGGAGCAATCCCTGATTTTGTGGAACCAAAGGACTTCTTACCCAGACGCTCCTCCTCATACTGGTCAAACAGGATGTGGTACGGCATCAGAATCTGGGCACGGTCTGAAACCAGAATATTTGGTTTTGGTACGCCCTTGCTTACGATCTCTTCAATTTCCTTAACCAGAAATGGGATATTTAATGCCACGCCGTTTCCGATGATGCTTGTCGTATGATTGTAGAATACTCCTGAGGGCAGAAGGTGAAGGGCAAATTTGCCATAGTTGTTGATGATCGTATGTCCGGCATTGCTTCCTCCCTGATACCGGATAATAATATCCGATTCCTTTGCCAGCATATCCGTAATTTTGCCTTTTCCTTCGTCGCCCCAGTTGGCGCCTACGATTGCTCTTACCATTGAATTATCCTCCTTCGAGTGAAAAATACCTTTTACTTCCTTATGATATCGCAAAGCATCACATAAGTAAAGTCAATATTATTTATGCTTGTCATAATTTCAGCTTATACCGTTCGTCATCAACTGCAAAAGCCGCTTTCCGGCAGGAGATACAGGAGTTTTGCTGTCCGTGATGATGGAAAAATGACGCTTTGGCATTTCCTCCAGAAACTTTAATTCCAGAAGATTTCCTTTTTCCAGTTCTGTCTCAGCGAACCCTGACATAACGCAGCCAATTCCCAGATTCCGCATGGCAAATTGTACGATCATGTCACTGGTGGACAGCTCAAATTCCGGTTCAACCACCACTCCATGCCCTGACAGATACTCATCCATAAACGTTCTGGTACTGGTGTTCTTTTCCAGAAAGATACAGGGCAGTTCCTTAAGGATATTATAGTCAAGCTTTTTTCCCTCTAAATAACGGAATTTATCTCCTGCTATAAACACGTTCCTGATTTCTTTTACATCGGTCCGGACAACCTCACTCTTTGCTTCAAAAGGAGTGCTGACTACGCCAAAATCAATTTTTCCTTCATATAAAAATCGCAGAGTCTCAGGTGTGGGGCCATTGGATACCATTACTTTGATACCAGGATACAGCTCATGGAATTTTTCCAGATATGGAAGCAAATAGAACTGAAGAGTCATATCGCTGGCTCCGATCCTGACTTCTCCCATATCCAGATCCTTCATTCGCTTTAACATATTTTCCCCATACCAGATATTATCTAAACCGGATTTTACATAACGGTATAAAAATTCCCCCTCCCGGGTCAGTCGGACCCCTTTGGAAGTCCGCAGAAAAAGCTGGCTGTCCAGCGACTGTTCCAGCTGCCGGACAGCCTGGCTTACGGCAGGCTGGGAAATGCAGAGTTTTTCTGCTGCCAGAGTAATACTTCCAAGCATGGCTACATAGTAAAATACCTTATAATATTCCATATTACTGCTCATAACTTCCTCCTGATAAAATAAAACGCAGACAGACTTCAGAAAAACTGACATCTGCCTGCTATATATCAAACGTTAATCTCAGCTGTCATCCCCAGAAGTTCTTTATTTTCAGCCAGTAAGGGTCTTATCACTTCTTCTAAATAAACAGTGACCTGCGCCGGGGCACAGCCTGTATATTTTTGGGGATCCATACTCTTTTTTAAATCATCCAGGGAAAGGTTAAAGGAAGAATCTGCGGCAATCAGTTCCAGCAGGTTGTTGTCAAGGCCATTCTCCTTTACATTGCGTCCTGCTTCCATGGACAGTTCCCGGATCCTCTCATGAAGCTCCTGTCTGTCTCCTCCTGCCTTCACAGCATCCATCATGATATTTTCCGTTGCCATAAACGGAAGCTCTGACATCATATGTTTTTCAATGACCTTGGGATACACAACAAGTCCATCTACAACATTTAGGTAAAGATCCAGGATACCGTCTATTGCCAGAAATCCTTCCGGCACGCTTAAGCGCTTATTGGCAGAGTCATCAAGAGTCCGTTCAAACCACTGGGTAGAGGATACAAGCATGGGATTCATAACATCTGCCATAACATAATTGGACAGGGAGGCTATTCGTTCGCTTCTCATGGGATTACGTTTATAAGCCATAGCTGAAGAACCGATCTGACTTTTTTCAAAAGGCTCTTCTACTTCCTTTAAATGCTGCAGAAGCCGTATATCATTGGAAAATTTATGAGCGCTTTGGGCGATTCCTGCCAGTACATTGATCACACGGCTGTCCACTTTTCTGGAATAGGTCTGACCGGAAACCGGGTAACATCCGGAAAAGCCCATTTTCTCAGCAATCATGGAATCGACCTTTCTCACCTTGTCTATATCACCGTCAAACAGTTCCAGGAAGCTGGCCTGGGTACCTGTGGTTCCTTTGGAACCCAGAAGCCGTATGGAGCCGATCAGATAATCCAGGTCTTCCAGATCCATAGTCAGATCATGGATCCAGAGAGCAGCACGTTTGCCCACGGTCGTGGGCTGGGCCGGCTGGAAATGGGTAAAGGCGAGGGTCGGCAGGTCTTTATAAGTGTCAGCAAATTCAGCCAGTTCACCGATCACATTTAATAATTTCCTGCGTACCAGCTTTAACGCCTCAGTCATAACGATAATATCTGTATTATCTCCAACATAACAGGAGGTCGCACCTAAATGGATAATGCCTTTCGCTTTGGGACACTGAACACCATATGCATATACATGGGACATAACGTCGTGACGGACCTCTTTTTCCCGCTGTCTTGCCACATCATAATTGATCTCATCCTGAAAAGCCTTCAATTCCTTTATCTGTTCTTCCTTGATCGGAAGGCCCAGTTCCTTCTCCACTTCCGCCAGTGCAATCCACAGTTTTCTCCATGTTTTAAATTTCTTATCCGGGGAAAAAATATATTGCATCTCTTTACTGGCATATCGCTCAGACAGGGGGCTTACATATCTATCTGTCATGTTGTTATAATCCTCCTTGGTTCATTTTACTTTTTATCATATCACATTTTTTACAGCAAGAAAAGAGGAAGCAGGGACCGCCGGACGGCCCGTATATACATAGCCGGCCTGGCGGCCCCTGACTTCGGTTCCGGGTTCTCTTACCTTAAATACTCTCCCCGGATATCCTCCTTCGGCGGTTCAATTGGATAATTCCCGCTAAAGCATGCGGTACAGATGGGAAGGCCCTCTGCCATCTCATTCAGCCGCCCGATATTCAAATATGACAGAGAATCCGCACCCAGCAGATCCCTGATTTCATCAATGGTCCTGTTATGAGCGATCAGCTGGTCCTCGTCCGGTATGTCGGTACCAAAATAACACGGATGAAGGAACGGCGGAGCACTGATGCGGACGTGGACTTCTTTTGCTCCGGCTTCACGCAGCATGTTAACAATCAGAGCGCTTGTGGTTCCTCGGACAATGGAATCGTCTATCATAATAACACGTTTTCCGATCACTGCTTCCTTCAGTACGTTTAACTTGATCCGTACGGAAGATTCCCGGTTGCTCTGTTTCGGCTTTATAAAGGTCCTGCCTACATAAGAATTCTTTACGAAAGCGGTTCCATAAGGAATTCCGGACTGAAGGGAATACCCCAAAGCCGCAGCATTTCCGGATTCCGGTACGCCCACCACGATATCTGCTTCAACCGGTGAATCCACAGCCAGGGCACGGCCCGCACACAGCCTGGAATGGTAAACGCTGACACCGTCAAATACGCTGTCCGGCCTTGCAAAATAAATATATTCAAATACACATCTGGCCTCTTTGGACTTGTCCTTATAGCACAGACGGGAATCCGAAACAATACCCTCCTGCGTAATGGTCACGATTTCTCCCGGCTCCACATCCCTTACAAATTCCGCACCGATGGTATCAAGGGCACAGCTTTCCGATACCAGAATATAAGCGTTGTCACGCTTTCCGATGCACAGAGGCTTAAATCCATAAGGATCCCTGGCTCCGATCATCTTGCGCGGACTCATAATAACAATGGAATAGGCTCCTACGATCTTCTTCATAGCATTGGCAACCGCCTCCTCTACGGTAGATGTCTTCACCCGTTCCCTGGCAATATGGTATGCGATCACCTCTGAATCAATGGTAGTCTGGAAAATAGCTCCGTTATATTCCAACTCCTTACGCAGTTCCGGTGCATTGACCAGATTGCCGTTATGGGCCATTGCCAGCGTTCCCTTTACATAGTTCAGAACAAGGGGCTGTGCATTTTCCCGTGTGCTGCTGCCAGCGGTAGAATAACGAACATGGCCTACGCCAATGTTACCATGAAGCCCCTCCAGAATTTCCGGAGTAAAGACTTCGTTACATAATCCCATACCCTTATGCGCACTTACTTTTCCCTTAGGACCTTCGGTATCGCTGACTGCAATTCCGCAGCTTTCCTGGCCCCTGTGCTGTAATGCAAACAATCCGTAATAAATGGTAGAGGCAACGTCGCAGCCATCGAAATCATACATTCCGAATACGCCGCACTCCTCATGTAACTCATCTTCGGTGCTAAAATTCAATTCGTTATTCATCAATGTCTTCCCTCTCTGTACTGTTTACTGGATACCAAGGCGGCGGAATACTTCCTCGTATGCGTCCTCTACTCCTCCCAGATCTCTGCGGAAACGGTCCTTATCCAGTTTTTCATGGGTTTCCTTATCCCAAAGCCTGCATGTGTCAGGAGAAATTTCATCAGCCAGGATGATTTTTCCATGGAAGCGTCCAAATTCAATCTTAAAATCAATTAAGTCAATGTTTAATCCGTCAAAATATTCCTGAAGGACTTCATTCACTTTAAAAGCATACTCTGTAATCGCATCAATCTCTTCCTGAGTCGCTAACTTAAGGGCCAGTGCATAATAGCCGTTGATGAACGGGTCACCCAGATCATCGTTTTTATAACTGAATTCAAGAGTAGGACAAGCGAATTTCACACCTTCTTCCATCCCCATCTTCTTGGCGAAGCTTCCGGCAGAATAATTTCTGATAATAACTTCAAGCGGTACGATTTCCACTTTCTTCACTGCAGTCTCACGGTCGTTTAATTCTTCAACCAGATGAGTGGGAACTCCCTTGGATTCTAACTTCCTGAAGATAAAATTGGTCATGCGGTTGTTGATTGCACCCTTTCCAACAATCGTACCTTTCTTAAGACCATTGAACGCTGTGGCATCATCTTTATAAGAAACAATCAATACATCCGGATCATCAGTAGTATAGACCTTTTTCGCTTTTCCTTCATACAGCAATTCTTTTTTCTCCATGGTATCCACCTGTCCTTTTCTGAATTAATTTATAAGATTTTCAAATAAAACTCTGGTGTTTCAGTAGAAATTATAATACAGCAAAAAAAGGAATGCAACTGGTTTAATTATTATAAATACTTATGACCAATCGACGGTTTTGTTTCTCAATCCTGTTCTGGCAGCATAATACGTTCTACTTTTCTCCACAGTTTTATAGTTCCTGCCTTCCAATCAACTAAGAGGCCCCGTTCACTGGTTTCTCCGGTTTTCCGGCTCCTGTCAGCATCCCAGGCTGGTTCCTCTATAACTTCTGTCTCCTGTCTGACAGAAAACAAGCCAGGATTCCGTCTTATAATGGTTCCTCCGTAATGCGGTATAAGAACCGCCGCTTCCAGACAGGCCAACAGAACGAGCCATATTTTCAACCGTTCTTGACGGTAATTTTTACAAGCAGACCATTTAAGACTTCTCCAGGGCTTCTTCTTTTTATTATATCTCTGGTATTTTAAAAAAAAATTATTCGTCCTCATACATATGAAACCCACCTTTTAATCTTTGGAAAATTGCCGGAACCGGCTGACAATAAGATATGTTACTATTATATCTTATATGTCAAAAAGCTTCAAGCATGGATTTATGCCTGAAGCTTTTTCTTTTCTTAAAACCTATTGAGCTGCAGAAGTCCCTCCGGCACCGGAAGTTGGCTGACCGTTGCTTTCTCCTGTTATTTTATCAACACCTTGTTCTACTTTATTTACTACACCATTAACAACGCCGGTACTTTCATTGGCTGAACCTGTACCTGATGCAGCAGTGGTAGTTTTAGTCGTTGCACCCGTAGTCTGGGTGGTTGCGGCAGACGTACCTGTGGCAGCCGTACCTGCGGCAGACGTACCAGTTGTAGTCTTACCTCCTGCAGTAGTACCTGTGGTTCCATTATTTTTTGTAGTACCGCAGGCGGACAGACACATAACTGCCATAATGACTAAAAAGGTAATTACATAAGGTTTTATTCTTTTCATAATACATTCTCCTTTCATATTCTACGTTTAGTATGTGTAAAGAATGAATGAATTATGGTGGAAGATTTTGGAAAATTATGAATCGATTACATGTTTCATCGTATAAAGCCCCGGTGTTTTTCCTGCCAGAAACTTCGCTGCAGAAACAGCACCTTTTCCGAAAATGGCTTTGGAATACGCAGTATGGTTAAAGGTGATAACCTCGTCCTTTCCGGCAAAAATCACATCGTGCTCCCCTACAATGGTGCCTCCGCGAACAGCCTGGATTCCGATTTCCTTCTTATCCCTGGACTCTCCGGTCCGGCTTCTGTCATATATATAATGGTATGCCTGGTCCATGGCCTCATTGATGGAATCAGCCAGGGCAAGGGCTGTCCCGCTGGGAGCGTCCAGCTTCTGGTTATGGTGCTTCTCCAGAATTTCAATATCGAATCCTGCAGCTGCAAGCACTAATGCTGCCTCCTTAACCAATTTCATGAGCAGGTTGACTCCCAGAGACATGTTGGCAGAACGCAGGACTGCAACATGTTTTGATGCTTCCTCAACTTTTTTTACCTGTTCATCTGAAAGTCCGGTCGTGCATACCACTACAGGAATCTTTTCTTTCATACTGTATTCAAGCAGACCATCTACGGCTTTGGCGGATGCAAAATCCACAATCACATCTGCATCCACGCTGCAGGCTTCTAACGTCTGAAAAACCGGATACGGATTACTCTTCGTATCACAGGGATCGATTCCCGCAACAATTGTTATATCTTCATCCTCTGCTGCAATTCCGGATATGACCTGACCCATGGCCCCGTTACAGCCGTGCATTATCATCTTAATCATGTGTTCCTCCATGTGTATATACTTTCCCGTTTATAAAATTCCATACTCCTTCATGGCCTGTTTTAAACGTTCCTGATTATCAGGCTCCATCTCAGTAAGAGGCAGGCGCACTGGCCCTGCATTCTTGCCCATAAGGTTTAAGGCTGCCTTAACCGGAATCGGATTCACCTCACAGAACAGAGCATTGATTAACGGAATGGCTGCAAGCTGCAGCTCTGCGCTTCGTTTAACATCTCCGCTTAAATAAGCTGCACAGATTTCATCAGTCCTTTCTGGAGCTATGTTGGAAAGAACAGAAATAACGCCTTTCCCGCCAAGGGAAAGCATTGGTACGATCTGATCATCATTTCCGGAGTACACATCCACGCATCCGTCTGCCAGACTCATCAGATCAGCAATAGCTGAAAAATTGCCGCTGGCTTCCTTGACACCTGCGATATTCGGAACATTTCTGCACAAATCCGCAATTGTTTCCGGAGCTATGGCAACACCGGTTCTAGACGGAATATTATATAAAAGGATCGGCAGCTTCACTGCATCTGCGACCGTCTTAAAATGAGCCTTTAAGCCATTCTGAGTAGCCTTGTTATAATAGGGGGATACCAGAAGAAGCCCATCCGCACCATGCTTTTCCGCCTCTTTTGACAGATAGACCGCTGTTTCCGTACAGTTGGAACCAGTTCCAGCAATTACCGGAATCCGCTTTTTAGTAACCTCGCATACATATCTGATCACCTCTAAATGCTCTTCGTGAGTCATGGTAGAAGCCTCGCCTGTGGTACCGCAGGCAATGATGGAGTCCGTTCCTCCGGCAATCTGCTCTTCTACCAATTCCTCCAGTTTCTCATAGTTCACTTCTCCGTTTTCTTTGAATGGTGTGACAAGCGCTACACCTGCGCCTTCAAAAATAGCCATGATTTCATCCTCCTGATTCTTTTCATTATACATAGTAAACTTTCACCCGGCCCTCCCTGTTGTCTATAAAGCATCAGTCTGAAACAGGTTCGTTTGGCTCACTGTATGCGCAAACCGGAAGAAACACGCTCTGTGAATTTCCCCGGTTATCGCGACAGTCGCCAAGTGTACATGTTTGCATTTTCCTGCACAGAAAAATACGCTTAGTGTACCTTCCCCGGTTTGAAAACGCAGACATGTCCGTTTGGCTCGTTGCATGCGTAAAAAACAGAGCTGACATCGGGGTCAGCTCTTAAAGTTCAGAATCTGGTAATCTCATCTTTCTTTAAGTAGCTCCCCATCCAGTCTGGATGACAGTCATATGGCTCTTAACCATATGCCCAGAACAGGTAAGATCAGGCCATACCGTTCTTCGGCGTCTCTTCCTTCCCTCTGCCCTCGTCTGTACCTGATACATCGGACAAAGTACTAATAAGCAACGCAACCTCTACTATATTATGTATATTACCATACTATCATTATTATATTGTATTGTCAACTTTAACATGATCGATTTCTAAAATACTGTCTACATAGGATTCCATTTCCTTCGGAAATACTTTTCCGGTTAAAATAACTTCCATTTCATCAACTTTCGCCTGAAGCAGCTTTACCAGTTCTTCTTTTTCTATGATCTTCTGGTCTAAAAGTCCAAGGATTTCATCCAGGATCAGCACATCACATTCTCCGGTTGAAACAACCTTTCTGGCAAAATTCAGACCATTCCGGATATTCATCCGCTCTTCTTCCTGCTGTTCAATGGAAAGAGTTTCAAAAAAACCGTCACACTTTTCAAAACGGAATATTTTCATCTCCGGTTCCAGGCGTTTCAGGATATCCAATGCCCCCCGTTCGGGACAGCCTTTTAAAAACTGTATCATAATAACAGTCCTGTTCTTAATCATAGCTTCGATTCCCATACCGAGAGCAGCCGTGGTCTTTCCTTTTCCTTCACCGCATATAACCTGTATCGCACCTCTATTCATCTTTCAGCACCTCATAACAGCTAAAAAGCAATTATTTAATTATTATGTCAGAACTTGCTTATCGTACCATAATTTTAATTACTTTGCAAGTTTTCTTACCATTTCCTTAATATATGAATAACTGCTCTTATTCCGAACATTCCAGCTTGCTGACCGAAACCTCATAAGCAACTCTTTTTTCACATTCTGTCTCACTGAGCTTTTTGGTATATTCCCTGCTCTGGACCCTGCCCCATACTTTCACTCTGGTTCCCACTGAAAATCCGGAAGCATATCTTGCATTTCTGCCCCATGCTATACAAGGTATGTAATCAGATTTTCCGTATGGCCTGTTTACCGCAAGCAGCAGATCCGCAATCTCCCTCCCCAAAGGTGTTTTTCTGTAAATGGGAGCTTTGCATATATATCCATCAAGAAAAATCTGATTGGTTTTCGTATAATCTGTAAATTCTTCCATAAAATGAATTTCCCTTACAAATACAGAAAGAACCAGACGGTTTTTCGTTCCTTCATGGCGGTTATAAGAACGGAACTGGCCGATGGCTTCTATTGTGCAGCCTATGTAGTCTCCCTCTACGTCAATCAGCCGTTCAGAAATCATTAACGGTATGACATCCGCCTGTTCACTAAGACGGTTTACCGCTACATCCACCATATAGAATCCTTCTCCAAAAACCTCATGGCTGAAGGTGAAGCTGGAGACAATCTCTCCGATAACGCTTACTTTGTTGTTTTCAATCATTTTTTCTGACATTGTATTTCTCCTCTTCTTTCACTTATTTGCTAATATGCTTCACAGCTAATATTAAATTTATGTGAAAGGATTCTCAAAAATGATAAAAAACAATCCAAAAATATCGACAGGACAAGGCATAATGCACAAAAAAGCAAAGGAGAGTACTGCCTTTTTGCCGAATTTTCGGCTTTGAAAGGCAGCATCCTCCTTAATATTACAATTTATACCAATGATTTTTTATTCAAAGAAGATCTTTTTCTTAAGGTTGGATCCAGAATTTTTTTTCTGATCCGCAGGCTTACCGGGGTAATCTCTAACAGCTCATCGGTATCAATAAAATCGAGACACTGTTCCAGACTCATCTCCTTTGGCGGCGTCAGCTTAAGGGCTTCATCTGCACTGGAAGAACGGGTATTCGTCAGTTTCTTCGTCTTGCAGACATTAATCTCAATATCCTCTGCCTTAGGATTCTGTCCCACAATCATACCGGAATAAACCTTTACTCCCGGCCCGATGAATAAGGTTCCTCTTTCCTGCGCATTGAAAAGGCCATAGGTTATGGACTCTCCCGGTTCATAAGCAATAAGGGAACCGGTCTTCCGGTAAGATAAGTCTCCTTTATAAGATGCATAACCATCAAAAGCAGTATTCATGATTCCGTTTCCTTTTGTATCGGTCATAAATTCCCCGCGGTATCCGATCAAGCCTCTGGAAGGAATGGCAAACTCCAGCCTTGTATATCCTCCATTGGCAGGGCTCATGCCCTGAAGCTCTCCTTTACGGCTTGTAAGCTTCTGAATGACAGCTCCGGTAAACTCCTCCGGCACGTCAATATAGGCAATCTCCATGGGTTCCAGTTTGTGGCTTCTCTCGTCATAATGATAAAGGACTTCTGCCTTGCTGACAGCGAACTCAAAACCCTCTCTTCTCATATTCTCGATCAATACAGATAAATGAAGTTCCCCGCGGCCGGAAACCTTAAAACAGTCCGGGGAATCTGTCTCTTCTACCCGCAGGCTGACATCCGTGTTTAATTCCCGGAATAAACGCTCTCTGATATGGCGGGAGGTAATATATTTTCCTTCCTGTCCTGCAAGAGGGCTGTCATTTACCATAAAGTTCATGGCAATCGTAGGCTCCGAAATCTTCTGGAACGGAATAGCCTGGGGATTTTCCAGCGAACAAAGAGTATCTCCGATATGGATATCCGTAATACCAGAAATTGCCACAATGGCTCCAATTGAAGCTTCCTGTACTTCTATTTTATTAAGGCCTTCATATTCATACAGTTTTCCCACCTTCACCTTACGGAACTTATCCGGGTCATGGTGGTTTACGATCACGCATTCCTGGTTTACTTTAATCTTGCCGTTATCCACCTTGCCTACACCGATCCGTCCAACATACTCATTGTAATCAATGGTACTGATGAGCAGCTGGGTAGACGCTTCCGGGTCTCCTTCCGGTGCCGGAATATGGTCAATGATGGTCTGGAATAAGGGAGCCATATCATTTTCCGGATCGCCAAGCTCTTTTTTGGCAAATCCTGCCTTGGCGGAAGCGTAAAGAAACGGGCAGTCCAGCTGCTCTTCACTGGCATCTAAATCCATAAGGAGTTCTAAAACTTCTTCCTCCACCTCTTCCGGTCTTGCTTCCGGGCGGTCAATCTTATTGATGCAGGTCACAACAGACAGTCCCAGCTCCAGTGCTTTCCTTAGAACGAATTTGGTCTGGGGCATAACGCCCTCGTATGCATCTACCACCAGAATGACACCATTTACCATCTTTAAGACACGTTCAACCTCTCCGCCGAAATCAGCGTGTCCAGGTGTATCGATGATGTTGATCTTGGTTCCGTTATAATGTACCGCAGTATTTTTTGATAATATGGTGATTCCGCGCTCTCTCTCAATATCATTGGAATCCATCACACGCTCCACGACTTCCTGATTCTCGCGGAAGATGCCGCTTTGCTTTAACAGTGCATCCACCAGCGTTGTTTTACCGTGATCAACGTGAGCTATAATCGCCACATTTCTTATGTCTTCTCTTTTCATTTTCATAAATTGTACTCTTCTTTCTCTTCTTTTAACAAAGAATGTCTCCCATTTTCTGCCAGCCGGGACATTTTTATAATACATGCATTCAGTTCCCATATCATAAAAAACTAAGGACCTGTTCCGCCCTTAGTTTTATATACGCGGGTAATGAGCCAAACGAACAGGATTGCATGGTCACCTGGCGACTGCCGCGATAACCGGAGAAACTCGCAGAGCGTGTTTCTCCGGTTATCTTTATCACGATTAGTTAGTATATCATCCTGCTTTTGATAATGCAAGATTTTTTTCGAGTTTTTTCGATCTTTTCCTAGGGTGTCCTGCTTTTAAGAATCTCATTCCTGAAACAGAAGCACTTCTTTCTCTAAAATACCGAAGAAAACATCCTCCAGTTCATTGATACCAGCCCTTCCGCCTGTAGCCTCTGTGATAGCTGCCGTAAACTTATTAAGCTTCCCGTCAGGAACCAGAACCGTAAGCTTCACCCGGTCGGTATATTCACTGTTAAGGGCAGTGATTTCCTGCTGGCTAAGAAGATACTGGATCTTCCCGATTCCATTATAATCCGTGGTAACGTCAAGCTTTTTAGCCGGTTCAATCATAAGAGCCGTACAGGCTTCAAGTCCCTGTTTAACTGCTTTCGAATAAGCCCTTACCAGTCCTCCGGTTCCAAGCAGAGTCCCTCCAAAATATCTGGTCACCACGACGCATATATTGACAATGCCTTCCCCTTCCAGTACATCAAGCATGGGCTTTCCGGCCGTCTGGCTTGGTTCCCCGTCATCACTGCAGCGCTTCTCTTCCCCGTTTTTTCCTATGATCCAGGCATAGCAGTTATGTCTGGCATCCCAATACTTTTTTCTCGTTTTCTCAACAAAAGCCAGGGCCTCTTCTTCAGTCTTCACCGGCTCGATACTGGCAATGAACCGGGATTTCTTCTCCGCAATTTCTCCTGTGCCTCCCTGATATAATATTCTGTATGCCTTTCTCATAAACTTCCTCATTTCATTCTTTTAAACGACCTTTCCATTATAACCAAAAAGACAGGTCCAATCAAGCTTCCTATGTATATTTCTTCCAATTTTACCAAAAATGGTAAGTGTTGAATTGTACGACAATTTTTGGTATAATGATCCGGTAAAGGAGGTTTCCTATGAATTACGGCAAACAAGCGACAGAGAAAAAGATCAGATCTGCCAATTCAAAAGCAAGGAAATACACCACCAAGGTTTTTCTTGCCTTTTTTAAGAGTTTATTTATTCTATGCCTGTTCGGCGGCATCGTAACCGCCAGCGTTTTATTCGGCATGGTAAAAGGAATCATAGACAATGCTCCTGACGTGGATATCGCAACCATTGTTCCGAATGAATACGCGACAACGGTATACGACAGTGCCGGCAATGTTACCGAAAACCTGGTAACTGCAGGATCAAACCGGGAAGAAGCCAGCTATGATGAGCTTCCTAAAAATCTGATCAATGCGTTTGTTTCCTATGAGGACGCTAGATTCTGGGAGCATAACGGTATCGATCTGCGGTCCATCCTGCGAGCTGTCAAGGGTGTTCTGACAGGCGATTCGTCTGCAGGCGGAGGAAGCACCATAACCCAGCAGCTTATTAAAAACAGCGTTTTCGGCGGTGGTATGGAAAAAAGCTTTGGGGAACGCTTGGAGCGTAAGCTCCAGGAATGGTTCTTGGCAGTAAAGCTGGATGGCGCCATGTCCAAAGAACAGATTATCACCAATTACTTAAATACCATCAATCTTGGAAATAATTCTCTGGGGGTCAAGGTAGCCGCCAGGAGATACTTTAATAAGGATGTATCGGATCTAACCCTGTCCGAATGCACTGTGCTGGCTGGAATAACCCAGAACCCTTCAAAGTTCAACCCCATTACCGGGCAAAAGGTCAATTCGGACAAGCAAAAGGTAATCCTTCAATATATGTATGATCAGGGATATATTTCGAAACAGGAGGAAGAGGAAGCTCTCAATGATGATGTCTACTCCAGGATCCAGAGCGTAGACACCGTTACCAAGGAAACTTCCACCCCATACAGCTATTTTACGGATGAACTTGTTGAACAGGTCATGACAGCCATGAAGGAACAATTAGGATATACGGAAACCCAGGCACATAATATGCTCTACAGCGGCGGCCTGTCGATTTATACTACACAGGATCCGAATATCCAGTCCATAGTTGACGAGGAAATCAACAATCCTGACAACTATACAGCGGCCAGGTATTCCATTGAATACAGGCTGTCCGTGACCCACAAAGACGGAACCACTACCCATTATTCCGAAGAAAACATTAAACGCTATCATAAAGAAAACGGAGACACCGGCTTTGACGGCTTATATGATTCCGATGAAGAGATCCAGGCTGATATCAACGGGTTTAAGTCATATTTATTAAAATCAGATGATACCATTCTTGGAGAAAACCTTCATAAGACCCTGGAACCTCAGGCTTCCTTCGTTATCATGGATCAGAAAACCGGGGAAGTAAAAGCCATAAGCGGCGGCCGTGGTGAAAAAACTGCAAGCCTTACTTTAAACCGGGCATGCAACACGAAACGCCAGCCAGGCTCCGCATTTAAGGTTCTGACGGCCTTCGCACCAGCTCTGGATACCTGCGGGGCTACCCTGGGAACTGTTTATTACGATACCGAATATACGGTGGGTAAAAAAACCTTTCGCAATTGGTACAGTTCCGGCTATCAGGGCTATTCCAGTATACGTGACGGGATTATTTATTCCATGAACATTGTGGCGGTCCGCTGCCTCATGGAAACGGTAAAACCTCAGCTAGGTGTGGAATATGCTAAGAATTTCGGGATCTCAACTTTAACGGATACCGATTACAATCCGGCTCTTGCCCTTGGCGGAATCACGGATGGCGTCACAAATTTAGAGCTGACCGCAGCCTATGCCACCATTGCAAACGGCGGAGTTTATACAAAACCCTTATTCTTTTCGAAAATTCTGGATCATGATGGAAAGGTCTTAATTGACAATACACCGGAGACCCACCGGGTACTTAAGGATTCCACTGCATTCCTTTTGACCGATGCCATGGCCGATTCCATGGAAAGCAGCAGGAAGTTCGCCCGCCCCGGCGCCGGTCCGAGTTCAACCAGTGCGGCTGCCAATATTCCGGGCATGTCCAACGCAGGAAAAAGCGGTACCACAACCGCCAGCAACGATATCTGGTTTGTGGGCTTTACTCCTTATTATACGGCAGGGATCTGGGCCGGCTGCGACAATAATCAGAAGCTGACAAAACAGAACGGCGGGACCTCCTTCCATAAAGCCATCTGGCGGAAAATCATGACCCGTGTCCATGAAGGAATGTCCGACCCGGGCTTTCCGGTACCGGACAGTATAGAAACGGCGCAGATCTGCCGTAAATCCGGCAAGCTTGCCGTTACCGGGGTCTGCACCGATGATCCCAGGGGCAATGCAGTCTATACGGAATATTTTGCGAAAGGAACGGTTCCTACTGATGTATGCAATAACCATGTACGGGCAACGGTTTGTTCCGTATCCCATCAGCTCCCGACACCATACTGTCCGGAATCAGAACGGACTACTGCCGTGTTCATGGTTCTGCCATCCGGGGAAGAAGGAATTACTGATGATTCTTATTTCGCAATGCCCGGCCTATGTACCGTTCATACCGTAAGCTCCACTATCCTGCCTCCCGGAGCTGGTTCCAATTCTTCTATTGGACTTCCGCAGCAATACGGACCAGGATATGAACCGGAAAATGAAAATCCAAGCAGACCAACAAAAGTTGCACCCTGGAATAACTATTAAATTTAACAAAAACGAACAACCTTTCGCAACTGAAAGGTTGTTCGTTTTTATTACTCAACTCTTCATCTTTGGCTTAAACAGGATAGAACCCAGATAGCCAAAAATCAAAGCACCTGTGATTCCTACAGCACTTGCGGTAAATCCTCCTTTAAAAATCCCAAGGAATCCATCTTCTCCCATACTCTTCCATACGCCTTTCCAAAGAGTATTCCCAAAACCCAGAAGAGGAACCGTAGCACCTGCTCCTGCCCAGTCTGCAAAGGGCTGATAAATTCCTATAGCACCCAGAATGCTGCCGGTCACCACCAGCAGGACCATGATGCGCCCCGGCATCAGTTTCGTGTTATCCATTAAAATCTGAATAATTGCGCAAATAACTCCTCCAACCAAAAAGGCCTTTACAAATTCCATAGCTGTCTCCTTTCGTCTTTTTTTATCGCCGTGCATTATAGGCATTAAGGTATGCCGTAAGGCGTTCATCCCATATTTTTCAGGCATCAAACTATATGCTCAATCACCACGGCATGCGCTATGCCTGGTATCGTCTCTCCCTCATTGAAGCTGACAGTGGAAAGAAGCGCACCTGTCGGAACATACAGGACCCGCTTCCACGTTCCAGCCTGAACCTTCGGAAGGATATACGCACAGAGAGTGGAGGCCGCACAGCCGCAGCCGCTTCCTCCTGCATGCGTATCCTGCTTGTCATCATTAAATATTTCAATTCCGCAGTCGGTGTGTACCTGTTCCAGATCATGTCCCTTATTTTTCATAAAGTCCAGCAGTATGGTCCGGCCGATCTGACCAAGATCACCTGTTATGATTTTGTCGTAATAAGATTCATCTACCTGAAAATCCTCAAAGTTCTGCTGAATGGTATGAAAGGCCGCCGGAGCCATAGCTGCTCCCATGTTCATGGAATCCTTGCTTCCCATATCCACCATACGTCCGGTTGTAATTCCGGTGATAGCGGCAATTCCCTCTTTTTTGTGTTTGGTAAGAATGACTGATCCGCAGCCCGTAACAGTCCAGGAGGAAGAATACGGCCTCTGATTTCCATAGCTTAACGGAAAACGGAACTGCTTTTCAGCTGTTGCAAAGTGGCTGGAAGCCATTGCCATAACCTTATCCGCATAGCCGCCCGCTACAGTCATGGCTCCCAGATTCAAAGCTTCCCCCATGGTAGAACAGGCTCCGTACAGGCCAAATAAGGGAATCTCTAAATCTACGGTTCCGAACGAAGTGGCAATCAGCTGGCCAAGCAGATCTCCTGCAAAAAGATAACGGATATCTTTTTTCCGGATATCCCCCTTTTCAATGGCCAGATCCGCAGTTTGTTTCTGCAGTGCGCTTTCCGCTTTCTCCCATGTATCCGCACCGAACATATCATCTTGTTCCACAACATCAAACAAGTTCCCTAATGGGCCATTACCCTCCTTTTTTCCGACTATGGAAGCCATACTTTCAATGATTGGCGGTTCTTCAAATTCAACACTTGCTTTTCCTACTTGCATTTTTCTCTCTCCATTTCTCTTATCGGTTCATTCCTACAGTATGCGAAAGGCTCTGAGTACATAGGCGATGATTCCAAGAATCCAGGAGCTTAAAATCCCGTATAAGATAACGGGACCGGCTATGGTAAATATTTTACAGCCTATTCCAAACACCTGCCCCTCTGGTTTAAACTCTACCGCCGGAGCCACTACCGAATTGGCAAATCCCGTGATCGGCACCAGTGCGCCGGCACCGCCAAACTTCACAATCTTTGGATAAATATTAAACCCAGTCAGGATAACGCTGGCTGCAATCAGTATCAGCGTATTCCATGCACCTGCCGGCTCTTTGTCTAGACCTGCTTTTATCAGTACACTGATAATCACCTGTCCTATTGTACAGATGGTTCCGCCTACCAGAAAGGCTTTTAATAATGTCAGCCATTTGT
Organism: uncultured Lacrimispora sp.; assembly: GCA_964402355.1. Taxonomy (GTDB): domain Bacteria; phylum Bacillota; class Clostridia; order Lachnospirales; family Lachnospiraceae; genus Lacrimispora. The sequence continues at coordinate 170,439 of CAYOCB010000007.1, read as the reverse complement.
TGTTAACCGGAGTCACCTGTTTTACATAAGCTTCATATGCCTTTTTGTTAATCTCCATTATTTTCCTCCATTCTGTAACACACTCATCCTGCTTCTATTTTCCCAAATTCTCCGCAAAATAGGCCAGAGAACCAATCAATTTCCCCAGACCAATGGAAAAGATAATATATTGCAGCCCAACGGCCAGGTGAATTCTGCGGCCGATTACCGGCAGGGCTTTTAACGTCTCTGCCAGCGACATGACAAGGCAGCCGACAAATATCCCAGCAGAAAGGCCATAAATACCAAGTAACAGATTTCCGCCGAATCCCAAAGGAATTTCATAGATATCCGATAAATTTCCAAGGACACCGCCCAGTATGATAACTGACTCATATAACAGGATGTGTTTGTTTGTATGTGTCATTCCAATCAATCTGGGATATACACCAATGATTACTAAAAAAGCAAAAACGCCGGCTGCTATAATGCCGCCAGCGCTGAGCCCAATAAAACAGAGAAATACTTCTTTAAGAAACATCAATATCTGACTCCTTTCTTCCGTCATTCTGGATCAGAGTCTTGCTGATATTGTCTTCGTAAAGCCGCATCTCCACTTCCAGCGGCGTCGGATCGGTATTGATTTTAAACTGTGCAAAATGATTGAAAAAGCCAACAATACCCAAAGCCAGACCAACAGAATAACTGACCTCTAAGATCGTAAAACCGCTGGATTCCTGCTTCATGATGATCCGGTAGATTTCCTTAAAAACATCTCCTACGCTCGCATCATTATTAAAGGTCATGATGGCAAAGGAGGCACCGCAGAAACAAATGATGCATACAAAAATGGTCTTGGCCCACTGCCATATCCATTGGGGGGATTTTGGCTTGTGATAATCAATGATGAAATCCACTTCCCCAACATTGTTAATCTGAAGAGTCGAATCCATTTCCATCAATTTTTTTATCACATCCAGAGTGCTTACTATATACCGTTTGTTCCGGTCCTGATGGATAGTCTTTATACGCAGGGCTTTGCACTTATTCATGACATTGGAATCGTCACAGTAAACATCTGCCACATCCTTTAACTGAATCTCCTTATGCCGGACATCTGTAATTTGTCTGATATTCAAATAGACGGTCTTACTCACGAAACCATCATCTCCAATCCCTGAATTGCTTTCACAAGAGTCCCTTCCTTTTCCATTCCATCCGGCATAACGGCAATCATATACCAGATAGCAGCTGCCGCTGCAATCAGGCATAACACAAGAAGCGCCATTATAAGCTTATGTCTTATGGATTCCATACGTGCTCACATCCTTTTCTTTGGTTTTTCAAAAATAGTATGAGCCGTATAAATTTTTTTATTCTATAATTTTTCGCGCATCTGCTTTAAAATCTTTTTTTCAAGCCTGGAAACCTGAACCTGGGATATTCCAAGCTTTGACGCAATCTGGCTCTGGGTCTCGTTATAATAATAGCGTCTGATAATAATTTCCCGGTCCTTAGCGGAGAGGGAGGTCAAAAGATCCCGCAGTACCATACGATTTAGCAGCTCTTCCTGTGCACAGCTTTCCTCCTCAATTTTATCAATGAGCAGAATGCTGTTTTCATCATTTTTGTTAACAGACCGGTACAAGGATTCCACTTCTGCTCCTGCTTCAATGGAAGCCGCCACTTCTTCTTTACTGGCCCCAATCTCACCGGCAATCTCTTCCAGAGTAGGCTCTCTTCCTAAACGGTACACCAGTTCTTCCCGGACACTTTTTACTTTAAGGCCCATTTCCTTAATGGAGCGGCTGACCTTTATCATCCCGTCATCCCTTAAAAAACGTTTGATTTCTCCTGTGATCATGGGGACTGCATACGTGGAAAATTTCACATCATATGACAGGTCGAACTTATCGATGGCTTTCATTAAGCCAATGCTCCCGATCTGAAACAGATCCTCAGGCTCATACCCACGCCCTGTAAACCTGCGGACAATACTCCAGATCAGCCCGAAATTGTCGGTTACAAGCTGGTCTCTTGCCGCTTTATCTCCTTCGTGAGCCATTTCTATCAATCTCATGGTCTCATCCATAAGGCTCACCCGTTGATCTTCTTTTTCATGGTTACGGCAGTGCCCTCACCTGGCACCGATTTTACTTCTACCTGATCCATAAACGCTTCCATAAAGGAAAATCCCATGCCTGACCGCTCTCCATCCGGATCCGTGGTATACATCGGTTCCATAGCCAGTTTAATATCTGGTATCCCAATCCCCGTATCCCCCACGGTTACGGTAATTTCCTGACCGTCGATGCCTACTTCCAGGTAAATAATTCCTCCCATACCCTGATACCCGTGAATGACTGCATTGGTAACTGCCTCCGACACGGCTGTTTTTACATCATCCACCTCTTCCAGGGTAGGGTTTAACCTTGCCATAAAAACAGCCACTGCCACTCTGGCAAACTCCTCATTCTTTGACAGGGCCTCCAATTCCATTTTCAGAATTTCTGGTTTGTTCTGTTCTGACATACGTTCCTCCTCAACCTGTGACTGCTGCTTCCTTAGAGTCATATAATTTCATTAATTTTAAAATACCTCCCATTTTAAGAATGCGGAGTGCCTGGGTACCTGCACCGTAGATGGCCACGTTTCCTCCGCTTAAGGCCATCTGTTTGTATCGGTTCAGCAAAATTCCGATTCCCGAGGAATCCATGAACCTGGTTTTTGAAAAATCAAAAATGATCCGTTTAATATAATTCTCAGATAGGATTAAATCGGTTTCGTATTTAAGACCTGCGCAGTTATGATGATCCAACTCTTCCGGCAGGTGGACGATCAGCGCCTGTCCATCTGCCTCATATGTAAAGTGTGGCTGATTCATATGCAATACTCCTCCATTCCTTATTGTCTGCATGTAATACAGAAGTATAAAAAAAGACACCACAAAAAGATTTCTCTTCTGTAGTGTCTTTCTTTGTTTTCTGCCTTTAAAAACCCCGTTCCGTTTTTGCCTTGGCAGATAACTCTTTATCCTTACTGTTGTTTATGATATCAGAAAACAGTCCATTGGCCTGTTCCTTCTGGTCCATTCCTTTGTAAATGACCGCTGTTTTATATTTTGCCTGCCAGCTGTCCGGTTTTAAGTCAAGGCATTTTAAATAGTAGGTAAGGGCAGTCTGAGTATCTCCTGCCTCCAATGCCTTGTCACCAAGATCTTCCAGAATCGGACAGCCGTTTTTAGACATATCCTTTTTTATCTCCCCAATTACCGCCTGAACATCCGAAGATGTGATGAGCTCCGGATTCAGGCCTGCATAAATCCTTACTGCAGACGGAAAATCATTTTTCTTATATGCCTGAAGAATTCCGATTACAGCCTGGTACTGGGCCAGTATACTGTCGGAATTACTGGTTAAGGAGGCCAGGGAGTCTTCTGCTTTCTTTTTTTCCGCCTCCATGGATTTAAGCTGTTCTGACAGGCTGTCCGCTTTCTGGCTGGCCTGGCTCAGTTCTTCACTGTACTTTAACATCTCCTTATTATGACTTTCATTAATCGACTTTGTTTTGGCAGGCATTACCAGAAAAAAGATGACCGCAGCCCCCAAAAGAAGCCCTGCCAGAATATTTACAACAGCCTGATCCTTGGTGTTCTCCCTGTAGCTTGGAGGCAGGATTACATCATCGTCCTGCATCTGCCTGTGGGAAAGCACGTTTTTCAACTTCCTTTTTTCCGGCTCCCGCTCGCTTTTACCAATATCTCCGCCAGCCTTTAACAATGACTTGTACCAAAGGGCCTTAGGATGGTTCCGGTCAATCTGCAGCACTTTATAAATGGCTTTTCCGGCCTTCTGGTAATCCTCTCTGGCAATGCACAATAGCGCAAATAAAAGCTGTGCCTTCACATAGTTCGGCTTGCTTTCCACCACCTTGTTAAGCTGCAGAACCGCCAGGTCTTCACTTCCGTTCTGAGCATAAACCAGGGCCTGATTGAATCTGCGGACCGTACGGCGTTCTGTATCCATACTGCCCTTCTTCCTCTGTATCTCATCCAGGTAATAATCCGCCCGGTTTTCTTCGGGCTGCAGATTCTTACTGATCACCCATTGGACAAGAGCATCTCCAACCTCACCAACCTCGTAATATATGAGTCCAAGCAGATTTCTGGCATCAGTCATATATTTATTAAAATGCAGGCTTTTTTTTAAGTAATCCGCCGCTCCTGATAAATCCCGAAGCCTCGCCCGCTCCAGGCCCATATTATAATAGCTGTTTGCGATTACGCGGGTTTTTCTTTCATAATCCATAGTCTGACCGCCTATTCCTTGCTGACTTCTTTTATGAGATCCATCATCAGATCGTTCATATCTGTCAGATCACTTCTCACAATGGCATCTTCAACGGCATCAACCTCCAGGCTTGGCCTGTAATTATCAATTTCAGTTTCAAAATCAATCATATCCGTTCCTCCTTAAAACCTCTTTTATCTCACCCATTAAGTAAAGGGAACCTACGCAGAACAACAGATGTCCCTCATCCTTTTGTTGAAGCATGTATAAAACAGCCGCTTCTGCCTTCTGGAATCCTTCTGCACCGCATCCGCTGGTGTCCCGGAACTCCTTCAGTAAAATTTCTGTTTCAAGTCCTCTTTCCGAATCAATATGAGTCACAGCCACTTTGTCAAGAGGCAGCGCTTCGGAGATTTTTTTTATCATATTCACATGGTTCTTACCGGATACTGCTGAAAACAACAGATAAGCCCGTTTCTTCCTTGCTGTACACAATCCGGCTGCTGCCTTTACAAACGCCTCGATTCCCCCGGGATTATGGGCTCCGTCAAGAAATACCCCAGGCAGCACCTCCTCCATTCTGGCAGGCCATCTCATGGTCCGGAACCCATCCTTTATCTGCTCTTTTCCAATCTCAGGCCCCAAAGCCTTCTTAAGTCCTGCTGCCTCAAGGGCCCGGTACGAAAGAATGGCATTCATTACCTGGTACTCCCCGGACGATGGGATCATGACTTCAAGGGAATCCTCCTTTATTCCGAAAAAGCTGGCCATATACCCATTTTCACCGTAACCGGTTATCTTATAATCTTGTTTATTAACCTCATAAAAAGGGGCATTAAGTTCAATTGCCCTATTGCGGATCACCAGGGAAGCAGTCCGGTTATTTCCATCAAAAACCACCGGTATTCCTCTTTTTATGATTCCTGCCTTTTCAGATGCTATCTTATCAATGGTATCTCCTAGATATTCCGTGTGATCCAGGCTGATGGATGTAATCACAGATACCAAAGGGGTCCGAATGACATTGGTCGTGTCAAGCCTTCCGCCCAGACCGGTCTCCAGTATAACAAAATCCATTTTTTCCTTATCATACAGGTCCATTGCCATATAAAACAGAAACTCGAAATAAGACGGATGGCAAAAGCCTTCCACCATCATCTTCTTAGTGATCGTTCTGATGGTCCGGCAGCTTTCTTCAAATGCTTCTTCCGATACCATCCTGCCATCGATGCCGAAACGTTCTCTGGTTTCAATCAAATGAGGGGAGGTAAAGGTCCCGACCCGATAGCCGGCCTTCGTAAGGACAGACTGGAGAAACGCACAAACCGACCCTTTCCCGTTGGTTCCAGCCACATGGAAAATTTTCATTTTCTCATCCGGTTCACCCATCTCACAAAGGAACCTCCTGATATCTTTAAGCGAATTCTTCTTTCTGGTCCACATGGGAATTCTGCCCAGATATTCTTCTGCCGTTTCGTCAACTTTCATCGTAAGCTTACCAACTTCCATACGTCAATGCGGATATTCGCAATCCGCTTCGCTACCTGCTATAACCTTATTACCACTTCGTGGTATTTCCGTGAGAGCTTTTACTCCTACGGAAACAAGTCCATACCCCGCTTTAAAAGCGGGGGAACTTCCCTGATAAGGTTAAATTAGCCAAACTTTAAAGCAATGTACTAATTTATTATAATATAAGTGCGTCAATATGCAACCCATTTCTTTCGCAAAAAGTACTTAATTTCTACAAGTACTTAAAAAATGAAGCTCTGTTTTACAAAAATACAAAAAGAGAGCACAGCCCTCTGAAATACCATAAGGTATCTCAAAATGCGGTACTCCCTGCTTTATTCCCTTGAAAATAATTATTCGCCGCAATAAGCAATGGCTTCAATCTCAACCAGAGCGTCCTTTGGAAGCGCCGCAACTTCAAAAGCAGCCCTTGCAGGACATGCACCTTCAAAAAAAGAAGCATAAACCTCATTCATAGCTGTAAAATCACTGATATTCTTTAATAATACGGTTGTCTTTACTACATGAGACATGGACAGACCGCCGCTTTCCAGAATGGACTTTATATTTGTTAAGGACTGTCTGGTCTGAGATGCGATATCATCACCTGCAAACACACCGGCAGCCGGATCAATCGGAAGCTGTCCTGATACAAATACGAAATCCCCTCCCCGGATACCCTGAGAATATGGACCGATTGCTGCCGGTGCTTTTTCTGTCGCCAAAACTGTTTTCATAATTATGTATCTCCTTTCGTTCATCACACTGATAGTTCTAGATTAACATACATTCCCCAAAAGTCAAGAAACTTTATAAGGTATTCTTAAAAAAATTTAGTGTTTTATAGGTTTTTCCCCCTTGTCATCTGGTATTGAATACTATATAATACGAATAAGGGATTAGCCCTTGTGTTCGGCATACAGCTGTACAGAACGGAGGAATTGTATGAAGACCAACGACGAAAGAATACAGGATATTTTAAAACGTCTGGAGAACTTAAGCCATATCCGGCCGGAGAACATTCCAAACATAGATTTATATATGGATCAGGTCACCACCTTCATGGATGAACATTTAAAAGATACCAAGCGTTATCCTGAAGATAAGGTCCTTACCAAGACCATGATTAATAACTATGCCAAAAATAACCTTCTGCCAGCTCCTAATAAAAAGAAATACTCCAGAGAGCATATCCTGCTTCTTATATTTATATATTATTTTAAAAATCTGCTTTCCTTCAACGATATCGAACAGCTTTTCCGGCCTATTACCGAAAAACACTTCAATACACCGGAAGGTATGCCCTTAGAGGATATCTACAGGGAAATTTATTCCATGGAGGCAGAGGAACTGGACCGCATAAAGGCAGATATCATTGAAAAATATGAGCATGCAGGAAAAGCCTTTGAGGAAAATGGACCGGAGGAAGAGGATCTGGAATATCTTCGGCTTTTCGCCTGGATCTGTGAACTCTCCTTTGATGTATATTTAAAAAAGCAGATTATTGAACAGATTATCGACGAATTAAGGGATCATGAACCGGTCAAAAAGAAAAAATAACAGCGGCAGGGGACAAGTACCATCTGATAGTCATGGTCTTGCCCCCTTTGTGATTCAGCCTTCTCTTTTTACTTCTTCCAGTCTTTTAAATACCATGTCATATCCATCATTACCGTAATTCAGGGAACGGTTCACACGGCTGATGGTTGCTGTAGATGCTCCGGTTTTTTCAGCAATCTCCAGATATGTACGGCCCTCCCGCAGCATTTTAGCCACCTCATATCTTTGGGATAAGCTTAACAGTTCATTGACCGTACAGACATCCTCAAAAAAGATATAGCACTCTTCAGGGGTCTTTAAAGTCAAAATTGCTTCAAACAGATGGTCTACTGCATCTGTCTTAATTTTCTTATTCATAATAGTAATCAATCCCCTTTTTCTTCCTTTTTCCATAGGTGTATTTTAGCATATTAAAGTCGTAAAGTCCACCCTGTTACATCAGGAAAGCATAAATTTTTCCACCACATGAGCGATGCCGTCATCGTTATTGGAATATGTTACATAATCGGCTGCCTTTTTTACAGGCAGGACTGCATTATCCATGGCAACTCCCAACCCGGCATACTGAATCATGGTCAAATCGTTGTAGCCATCTCCGCAGGCAATTAACTCTTCCCGTTTTATATTAAGCTTTGCAAGCAGACGCTTAAGGCTTTCCGCTTTGTCGATTCCCTTTGGAAGAATCTCCAGAAAATAAGGTTCAGAACGATAGACGCTGTAGTCCCTGCCTAAAGCAGCTTTTACTTTCGGCTCCACCATTGCAAGATAATTTCCTTCATCCAACATCAGGAATTTTACTACCGGAAACTTTACATAGCCTTCCATATCCTGTATTTCTTTTACCTCCAGCTTATTAATGGCCGCTTCCTTTACCACATACTCGCAGGAAGCATCCGGAGTGATGATCCGATTATCCTCATAGGTAAGGATATTCGCCCCATGTTCCTTCGCCATACGTATTATCCGCTGATTTGAAGATACAGGCAGTTCTTTTGCAAAAACAACTTCCCCGGTCCTGCAGTTAATGATACGTCCTCCGTTGTAGGACAGAATATAACCTCCGGACTTATGAAGCTCCAGCTCCTCTGCAAGTGGTATCACTCCATGTGTGGGCCGTCCGGAGGCCAGTACGATAACACCGCCCTGCCTCTTTAATTCAAAAAGCACCTCTTTCGTTCTGGGTGTAATCACTTTATTCCGATTAGTCAGCGTCCCATCCAGATCCAGCACAATCATCTGATAGTTCATGGTATTTCTCCTGCTTTTGTAAATTCTACATAGCAGTATAACACAGTTTCCTTTCTTAATCCATCTTAAAATATTGAAAAATCCGGAACTGGTGCCTGTAAACGTTCATACAATGCCATTAGGAGGAACTTTTATAAGGGAGAACATCATGAAAAAATCAATTGCCTTATTCCTCGCGGCTCTTATGCTGGCCGTCTCCCTGAAAGGCTGCAGAACCACGACCAGAAAACAGATAAGACCGCTTTTATTTCACGAATCCGTTATATCCATGAAATTATAAAATTTTAGTAGACAAGGTACCTTCATAAATTCTCATAATAGAATAGTAGTATTAAGATTTCCTTAAGGAGGATTTTATGAGAAGATTCAATCATATTCTTCTTGCAGCCATGCTTACCGGAACGGTTTTATTAAGTTTCACGGCCTGCAGCTCTAAGGTAAAAGCATCCGGCGAAACACCGGTCACCTTAAATGAAGTTGCCCATTCCATCTTCTACGCCCCTCAATATGCTGCTATTGAACTGGGATACTTTAAAGACGAGGGCATCGACCTGACCCTGGTCAATGGAGCAGGGGCTGATAAGGTCATGACCGCTTTGATTTCCGGTGATGCCGATATCGGATTCATGGGTTCAGAGGCCACCATCTATACTTACGCCAACGGCTCCGAGGATTATGCCGTTAACTTTGCCCAGCTGACTCAGCGCGCCGGGAACTTTCTTGTTGGAAGAAACGACAATCCTGATTTTAAATGGACAGATTTAAAAGGGAAAAAAGTTCTGGGCGGCAGAGCCGGAGGAATGCCGGAAATGGTATTCGAGTATATTCTAAAAAAGAATAGCATCGATCCGGCCACGGACTTAACCATTGACCAGAGTATCAGCTTTGGTCTTACTGCTGCTGCTTTTACCAGCAATGATGCAGATTATACCGTAGAGTTTGAACCTTTTGCCACTGGTCTTGAAAAAGAAGGCAGCGGCCACGTGGTCGCATCCCTGGGTGTTGACTCCGGTTATATTCCTTACACAGCCTACAGTGCAAAGAAAAGCTTTATGGAAAAAAATCCCGAAGCCATTCAGAAATTCACCAATGCCATTCAGAAGGGATTGGAATATGTCAATTCCCATTCTTCTGAAGAGATAGCCAAAGTGATTCAGCCCCAGTTCAAGGAAACCGATGCGGCTACTATCGCTGCGATCATCGAACGTTATAAGGAGCAGGATACCTGGAAGAAGAATACTGTTTTTGGGAAAGACAGCTTTGAACTTCTGGAAAATATTCTGGAGGAATCAGGAGAATTAAAGGACCGGGTTCCTTATGAAACTTTGGTGACTACTTCTTTTTCGGAAGAAGCAGCCAAATAAAATAGAAAGAACGGAAGCATCAAGTGATGAACAGGATGCTTCCGTTCTGCAGTATAACGCTATATTTCTTCCGTTTTAACAATCTCTTTTGTACGGAATGGCGCATCCTTAAAACAGATTGTAAGTACGAATCCTCCTAAAGTAACAAACATGCAAAATAAGAAAATTTCGTGTATGGAATTTGAAAGTACTTTTTCAGCCTGTTCCAGTACTGTACCAAAATAGTTTGAATACTGTGCCGGAACCTGCTGCATGATCTGTTTGACAGATTCGGAATTTGTTATTATCTGAGGATTCTTAAGCAGGTCCTGAACATTATCCGGAATATTACTTAGATCCATCTTTGAAAACCCTGTATTCATAGCTGTTGTCATGATTGTCCCATATATTGCCGAACCAATTGTACTGCCTATATTACGGATAAACTGAACGGTAGATGTAGCGGAGCTGATTTGCCTTAGGGGTACGGAATTCTGAATATTCGTATTGGTAATTGGCATATTGATCCCAACACCCAGGCCCAATACAATCATATAGAAGATGACCTTATAATACGGTGTATCCGCACTCATTGTCGAAAGTAAACCAGTTCCAACAGACATGAAAAAAAACGCAATGAAAACAAACACTTTATTCTTACCGGTCTTTGATGTTAATATCCCTGTCAAGGTACTTGCAAATAAGAGTCCAAGCATCATCGGCATTATGATAGTTCCAGAAGTAGTTGCAGATGTTCCAATGATTCCCTGTGCAAAATATGGAATATACATAATTGCTGCAAACATGACTCCATTTGTAAGAAACGCCACAAGCAGCGTCACATTTATACTTCTGCTTTTAAAAAACGACAAAGGTATCATTGGGTTCTGGGCTTTAGATTCAATAAAGGCAAAAAGTACTAACATCGCAAATGAGAAGATAAACATACCGATTATCTGTACTGACAGCCAGGCATAACTTTTTCCAGCCAGGCTGAAGGCAAGCAGCATAGGAACCAGAGCTAATATGATTGCTGCTGTCCCAGAATAATCAACCGATTTCTTTTGTCCCTCTGTTTTAAAGTTCGGCATTATAATGGATAAAATCACTAATGCAAAGTTCCGACCGGTACGTTTATGTAGAAGATCCAACGCCAACTGAAATGATCGATTATCAGACCTCCAAGGAGTGGACCGATTATACTGGACAGTCCAAACATTGATGTGATAATTCCCATGTACTTTCCTCTCTTTTCAGGTTGAAATAAATCTGCCACAACGGTAAAAACGCTGGTGACAACAATCCCTCCGCCGATCCCCTGTATACCTCGGAAAATAATAAGCTGCGTCATGCTCTGCGACATTCCGCATAAAGCCGAACCAGTCAGAAAAGTAAGAATTCCAATGATCAATACCGGTTTTCGCCCAAAGATATCAGCGATTCCGCCCGAAACCGGGGTAATGACGGTTGAACAGAGCATGTAAATTGTAAATGGCCTTGCATAGTATTCCATCCCCTGTAAGTCGTTTACTATTTTTTTCATTGCTGTACCTACAATGGTTGAATCCAAGGCCGAAAGCAGGAGACTTGCCATTAGCCCTGCAAGAATCAACGAGGTTTCAGTTTTACTGAATTTTTTTGTTTTCAAGATAATACCTCCATTTTAATGATGTATGTTACACTAGTATACTTTATACTATTCAGGTAAAAAAATACGTTCCTTTCCGGAACATATTTTTTTATAGCTTACTGTATATCAAAGGCTGTTTTTTTCAGCAAATTTACGGGCAATCTCTTCAGACCATTCAAAAAATAACGAATACATTTTGTCGTACAGTTCCAGTATGGAGATTGCGTAAAAGGGGACAAATTCTTTCTTTGCATCAATATTAGACTGAATATACTCTCTCTCTACAGAAAGCTTGCCCGTAAGGCTCTTAATCATCTCCAGCCCCTTATCCGGTTCAACATTGTGAAGATTCGCTACGAGTGCAACAAAATCAATATAAACCTTTCCCGGTTCGTCCGAATACTTTTCCATCATACGGTTAAAATAATTCCGGCCTTTCTCATTTATTGAATAGATCGTTTTCTCGGGCATTTCTCCTTCCTTTACAACTTCATCGTCAAGGTATCCCTTTCTGTTAAGCGCAATAAGATTTTTATAAATCGATGGAGAACTGATCTTCACCCATGCATTTATGTTGCGGGATTCCATATTCTTTTTCATTTCATACGCATTCATCGGCTTTTCCATCAACGCCCCTAGCAGCATTAAATCAACTGTTGACATATCGTGCCTCCCGTATAGTATAATGTATACTAATATATGATATATCTATAATTTCATTCTGTCAACAGTTAATTACAAACTACTGCTATAACTTTTTTATACCATTCAAAAGAGGCTTTCTTTTTGCCCTCATTTTCTATCTGTCCACCTGCTTTTGGGGAATGGTTTTATCCCATTCCCCAAGTTGATCACTATCTTATATCCCTGCGATTCGGCACGTAATCCCCTGTTTCAAGAAAAAATGTAAGCAGCCTTTCCTTAAGCTTTCTAAGTTCTCCCTGATAGCTCGTATTATTTATTACATTGTATAATTCCATCGGATCTTTTTCCAGATCATAAAGCTCATCCGTTTCATACAAACGTCTGACATATTAAGCTTCCCCATCCTTATCATAACTGCCTTTGTATGCTCCGGTCCCTCACTGCACTGCTTTCCAAGATCAGATGCCGTAATATAGGCTTTATCAGTAATTTGGGAAAATAAAAGCCACAGCCTTCTGTCATTCAAATCTGTCACCCCCTTCATTTATTTTAATTATAACATGGGCATTTTTTAACTCAACCATGTAAATTTCCGTAACCACTACGGTAATTACATGTCATAATCCGTCAACACCAGTTCTGACTAACTTCCATGCTAAAAAAAATATCCTTATTTATTAGTCAGTGGTATAATCAGGTATTCAGGATATTTGTTTAAATTATACTTGTAATTCAGAATCTTCGTGCTATAATTTAGGCATGGGGATATAGCTCAGCTGGGAGAGCGATGCGTTCGCAACGCATAGGTCACGAGTTCGAGTCTCGCTATCTCCATGGAATGGAAGTATAGCTCAGCCGGGATGAGCGTTCGCCTCACACGCGAAAGGTCATGGGTTCGAGCCCCATTACTTCCATTTTTCATTTAGTAGCGGAAATATCAGAATCAACATAACATTTGTCCTCTCTTTCTTCATCCTCCTCTTCATGGTCCATCATCTTATTCCCTTTAAATTGCAGGTAATCATATTGAGCACTGCAGAGCATAAAATTAAATAAATGCTCCACGCAGAACAGATTGGGGGGCTTTCCTGTTTGAATAAAATAATGGATAATGATTATTATGATCTTATTATTAATAATGTCTCTGTTCCATTGTATGATACCGGAGATAATATTACACTGCTGAATGTCAGGCACTCTTTGAGGCATGTCCTAATAAATAATCCGGATTCCTGCGACCTGGGCAGGTACCCTTACCATAGCTTTCCATCCCTATATACTCTGAATTCTACTATCAGCATCGAAAAATCCGGTATAGGAACAATACAGCGAAATCCCTTCTTAAACCTGTTTGGAAGGGGCATTATTATTGGTATCATTGATACAGGTATTGATTACCAGCATGAGGCTTTTCTTTATAACGACAATACTACCCGGGTCCTTTCCATCTGGGACCAGACCATACAGGATGGTTCTCCTCCCGAAGGGTTTACATTCGGTACGGAATACAATAGAGATCTTATTAATATTGCCTTAAAATCCGAAGATCCTTTATCCATTGTTCCATCCACAGATACAAATGGACATGGAACATCAATTGCCAGTATTATTGCCGGCAGGCCCAATTTAGATCTGTCATTTACCGGTATTGTTCCAGAATCCGAGCTGGTAGTGGTAAAGCTGAAAGAAGCAAAACAAAACCTAAAAAACATCTTTTTCGTACCAGAGGATGCCCTGTGTTTTCAGGAATCGGATATCATTCTTGGATTAAATTATCTGAATTCCATTTCCCAAAGCGTAAACCGCCCCCTTGTCGTATGCATTGCTTTAGGGAGCAGCCAGGGCGGGCACGACGGAAGCGGCGCCTTAAGCAATGATTTAAATTCCTATGTTCAGATGCCGGAAATCGGAATTACAGTCTCAGCCGGTAATGAAGGAAACAACCGCAGGCATTTTTTTAACACTACTACAGCAGAACCATATTATAATGATTTCGAATTAAGAATAGGAGAAAATGATAAAAAGTTTTCAATGGAAATCTGGCCTTACGCTCTCGGACTGTTTTCCATTGAAGTCTTCTCACCAAATAAAGAATCTACAGAAGAGGTTTTTCCTTCTATTGATAGCTGCAGAAAGTTCCAGTTTTTGCTTAATCCCACTATTATTTGGATCAACAATTTTACTTTTGAAGAAGAAACCGGAGACCAGCTGATTTTATTACGCTTTGAAAATACCGTTCCCGGAATATGGACCTTACGGATCCGCAGTATTTCAAAAGAAACATTATCCTTTCATTCCTGGCTGCCAAGCGGAGACCTGATATCGAATGATACCTTTTTTATAAATGCAAATCCTGATACCACCATAACCGCTCCCGGCAACGGTGTCCATCAGCTGACGGTTACCGCTTATAACCAGTTCAATGACAGCATACTGGCTGAGTCAAGCAGAGGCTATACAAGAAACGGCCTGGTCAAGCCGGATATAGCGGCTCCCGGATACCAGCTTCCATGTGCGCTTCCCGGTAACCGTTACGGAACCCTGACTGGTACCGGAGCCGCTGCCGCCCATACGGCCGGGGCCGTTGCCATGATCATGGAATGGGCTATCCCGCGAGGGAATTATACGTCTATTACCGGATACGACATTAACTACTTGATTACAGGCGGAGCAGGTCGTGAACCTACTAGTACATATCCAAATAATATATGGGGATATGGAATACTGGATGTAAACAATCTGATGCAGAGGCTTACCAATATTTAATTTGAACTGCCTGTGTCTAAGCCCGGCTGCCACTCATATTAATGCCCCCGCTGAATAAACTATAATAATCTTTTAACTAGAACCGGCAGGAGGCTTAACGTTGAATAAAATACTGGACAATAATTACTATGACCTGATTATTTTTAACACATCAGTTCCAGCTTATAATACCGGAGATAATATTACAACGCTGAGCGAACGGTATTCTTTGCTGCACATCTTTAAAACTGATATGGAACCCTGTGACCTGGGCACGTATCCATACTATCGCTTTCCATCAATTTTTACAATTGAATCTACTGTCAGCATTGAAAAATCCGGAATAGGAAACGTTCAGCGGAATACATTCTTAAACTTATTCGGAAGAGGCACTCTTATCGGTGTTATTGATACCGGTATTGATTACCAGCATCAGGCTTTTCTTAACAGCGACGGTACTTCCCGTATCGTTTCAATATGGGACCAGACAGAACAGAGCGGTACCCCGCCGGAAGGCTTCACTTTTGGTACGGAATACAGCAGGGAACAGATCAACCTCGCATTAAAATCAGACGATCCTTTATCCATTGTCCCCTCCACAGATACAAACGGACACGGAACTGCTATCGCCAGCATTATTGCCGGGAAAACCAATGAAGAACAGTCGTTTTCCGGTGTTGTTCCGGAATCAGAGCTGGTAATCGTAAAATTGAAAGAGGCAAAACAAAACCTGAAAAACATCTTTTTTGTCCCGGAAGATGCCTATTGCTTTCAGGAATCCGATATCAATCTTGGGGTGACTTATCTGCGAACCGTTTTTCAAAAGCTGAACCGCCCGCTTATCATATGCAACGCTTTGGGAAGCAATCAGGGCGGACATGATGGGAACGGCCTGGTAAGCGGTTATTTTAACTATCTTGTACAACTGCCTGGAATTGGTATTTCAGTCGCTGCAGGAAATGAAGGAAACAAACGCAGGCATTATTATAACAGTACGTTATCAGAGCCTTATTACAATGACTTTGAATTAAGAATAGGAGAAAATGACAAACGATTTTCGATGGAAATCTGGCCATATGCTCCTGCAAGACTTACGATCGATATTTCTTCTCCAAACAGAGAGTCCACCAAGCGGATCTATCCCGAATTAAAGGAATGCAGAAAGATCAGATTTGTCTTTTCTGATACAATCGTATGGGTTAATAATATAATTTTAGAGGAGCTGACCGGAAATCAACTGATATTAATACGTTTCGAAAACCCAACGCCTGGCATCTGGTACCTCCGGGCTCAAAACCTGGAAAACCGCCCTTTTTCTTTTCACTGCTGGCTGCCAGGCGGAAACCTGATCTCAGATGATACTTTTTTTCCTAGTTCAAACCCGAATACTACCATAACCTCTCCGGGAAACGGTTCTCATCAGATGACGGTTACTGCCTATAATCAGTTCAATGACAGCATCCTGCCTGAGGCCAGCAGAGGTTATACAAGAATCGGACTGGTCAAACCAGATATTTCCGCTCCCGGCTATCAGCTTCCCTGCGCAGTTCCCGGAAATCAATATGGAACAGCCACCGGTACCGGAGCCGCTGCCGCTCATGCAGCCGGGGCGATTGCCATGGTCATGGAGTGGGCGATCCCAAAAGGTAATTATACTACTATAACCGGTTATGATATCAACCGCATGCTTGTCCGGTCAGCTACACGTAATATTTCAGAAACCTATCCAAATAATATCTGGGGATACGGGCAGCTGGAATTATATCATTTTTTTGAACGGCTTGCTAATATTTAACCTGTTTTATTTTTCTTCCTTCCTCTTCTATCAGACAGATTGGGAGGCTGAATCGGAAAAAATCCCGGACAATAATGATGATGACTGGTCTCTTTTACCCGTTTTCTTCAGCCCTGCTCTTTATTTAACAGGTTTTGCCCCGACTTTAAACGTTATGATTGAAAAAGCCGGAGAATGGAGCGTTTTCACACTTCGATTCTCCGGCTCTTTTATTTTACCTGCTGCCCAGAAAGGGCACCGCTTATAAGGACTGTTCCTTTTGAGTTTTTAACCTGTATTATAATGTAAACTGATCAATGAGTGTTTTCAAAATCTGAGCCTGACCGGAAAGTTCTTCACTGGTAGCGGCACTTTCCTCAGCAGTGGCAGAATTCGTCTGAACGACGCTGGATATCTGATCAATCCCCTGTGTTACCTGGGCAATGGAGAAAGACTGTTCCTGTGTTGCTTTCGTTATTTCATAGATAAGCGATGCTGTTTTTTCGGAAGAAGCTGCTATGCGCTCTAAAGACTCAGCTGTTTCACTGGCTATTTCAGTTCCCTTCTGTACCGACTGGGATGAACTTTCAATCAGAGAAGCCGTGCTTCTGGACGCTTCAGCGCTCTTTGATGCAAGATTACGCACTTCGTCGGCAACCACAGCAAACCCTTTTCCCGCCGCTCCGGCACGTGCCGCTTCTACCGCCGCATTTAAAGCCAGTATATTCGTCTGAAATGCAATGTCCTCAATGGTCTTTATAATCTTGCCGATTTCTCCTGAAGTCTGGTTAATCTCATTCATTGCCTGAGTCATCCGCCTCATCTGCTCTTTACCGTTTTCCAGTTCAGACGATGTTTCCTGGGCCTGTCTGCTGACCTCCGCCGCACTTTTTGCATTTAAATCCACATGAGATGATATCTCACTGATGGTAGCCGCCAGCTCTTCTATGGAGCTTGCCTGCTCGGTTGCCCCCTGCGAGAGGGCCTGGGCTCCGGCGGAAACCTGTTCCGATCCGGAAGCCACTTCACCAGAAGACTGGTTGATCTTTAAAAGAGTCTCACTCAATCTCCCCTTCAGATTGTTCATCGACTGTAAAATACCACCGAACCCTCCAACATAAGACGCTTCATAAATAGTATTGACTTTCAAATTGCCGCCAGCCATTTCATTGAGCAGATAATCTACATCTTCAATCAGTAATTTCAGTCCAAGTACAATTTCCTGAGTGGCTCTTGCCAGTGTTCCAATTTCATCCCGGCTGTTAATCACCGGTACAGGAGAATCCAAATCTCCCTGTACCAGCATCTTAAGCCGCTCTGCGCAGGCTTTCATGGGATTGCCGATTCTTCCCGCTAAAACAACGGATATGATACCGGCTACAATTAATGAAAGAATGAGCATCACAACCGTAATGACCGTTCCGGTTATGGTGGAATCCATGAAATCCGACATGGGGGCATTTAAACCAATACTCCATCCATCGGTTCCTTCAATAGGTGCATATGCCAGGAATTCCTTAACTCCCTTTTTATTATAATGACCAAAACCGCTTTTTCCTTCCGTCATCTTTTTTTCGATAGCGGCCAACGGAACCAGGCTGGAATCTGATTTCGCATTTTCCTGTGTATTTTCACGGTTTGTTACCTTTTCCATATCTCCATGAGCTATGGTTACACCGCTATTATTAAGTATGTAGGTGTTACTGCCTCCGCTGATCTTTATGCTGTTTACGATATCATTTAAAAATGTTTCCGTTGGTATAAAATAGACGACACCAATTACCTTTGTATTGGGTATTCCATTCTCCCAAAGCGGAGCAGATATTACAATAGTAAGCTTGCCTGTAACCTTGCTGACCAAAGGCTCTGATACTGCCACTTCACCGTTCATGGATTTCTGGAAATATTCCCGGTCAGAATAATCCTTTCCATCAAATATGCTGATTCCATCATTTCCAAGAATGTTCCCCCGCTGAAATCCATGAGTTTCAGCTCTCTGATCCATGATGGATTTCTTTTCATCAATGCTGGTCTTTGGATTTGCCAGACGGGCAACGCTGCCGGCATCATATGCAATGTTTTTGTAGGTATCCAGTTCTTTGGATACCCGCTCAGATGCAGTTTTTGCAAGCTCAGACATGGTCTGATTCATGGTTCCTGCCATGCTGGTATAATTTAAATAAATGCTGATTCCCCCAACAACAGTCAAAGAAACAAAAACAGTTAAAGCCATACACAGTAAAATCTTTGTTTTTATACTCTTCATAAGTTAATCCTCCTTAGTACACCTGCTTAAGCCTTATATAATCGAATGCCAGCGGAATTTATTAAATCAAGTATACTTCATATTAAGAAAATTGTCTATTTTCTTTTAATAACAATTCCTATCTTTAACATTGCTATGATTATAAAATTCCCGGCAGAAACCACTGCCGGGAAATGGGAAAGTACGCTTAAGAAAGAATTCTTCCATCTGTCGAAATGGTTACCACCTGACATGGAACATCTTTTCCGCTTGCTTTAAGTGCCCTTAATACTGCATTTTCTAATCCGCCGCAGCATGGAACCTCCATGCGGACCACCGTAATGCTTTTTAAGGAATTGCTTTTTATTATTTCTTCCAGTTTTTCACTGTAATCCACCTGGTCCAGCTTTGGACAGCCAACCAGCGCAATTCTGCCCTGCAGAAACCTTTGATGGAAATTTCCATAGGCATAGGCGCTGCAGTCAGCAGCCACCAGTACATCCGCATGATCAAAATAAGGCGCATTGACGGGAACCAGTTTAATCTGTACCGGCCACTGTCTCAGCCGGGATTCCAGATCTGACTGCACCGGCTTGTCTTCCGTTACGGTATTTCGCACAAACTGCATGGTACGGCTTCCCGGACAACCGGTAACTGCTTTTTCCCCCTGTTCCAGGGCTCTTTTTCTGTTTTGTGCAACCGCTTCTTCATCATAGGCCGCCGCCTCCCGTTCCACAAAACGTATCGCTCCGGCCGGGCATGCGGGCAGACAGTCTCCTAACCCGTCGCAGTAATCATCACGCATCAGTTCCGCTTTTCCCTTTACCATTCCAATTGCTCCCTCATGGCAGGCCGCTGCACAGATCCCGCATCCATTGCACTTTTCTTTATCAATATGAATAATTCTTCGAACCATTCTGCTTATCCTCCTGTTGTTTGTTTCTGGAACTATCATACTGCGGCCGGGGAGTTTTGTCTGTTGTTTTTACAACAAAACCATTGAAAATCTTATATTTGTCTCGATAAATTGACCATCTCAATTGCGCCCACAGCGCAATCAAATCCTTTATTGCCTGCCTTGGTTCCTGCCCGTTCTATTGCCTGTTCAATATTTTCCGTGGTAAGAACGCCGAACATTACTGGTATACCGCTCTTAAGGCCAACCTGGGCGATTCCCTTCGAGACCTCATTGCATACATAGTCATAATGGCTTGTGCTGCCCCGGATCACGGCTCCCAGACAGATGACCGCGTCATATTTCTTACTGTCCGCCATCTTTGTGGCAATGAATGGAATTTCAAATGCCCCGGGTACCCATGCTACATCAATGTTCTCTTCCTCCATACCATGACGTGACAGTCCGTCAACTGCTCCGCTTAACAGCTTTGATGTAATAAATTCATTAAAACGGGCAGCCACAATCCCGACCTTCATGCCTTCTGCAACCAATTTTCCTTCTAATACGTTCATTTTGATCTCCCTTCATAATTCAATAAATGGCCCATTCTGGCCTGCTTTGTTTTCAGGTAAAATAAATCATGCGGGGTCGGGCTCATCTCAAGCGGCACCCGTTCGGTAATATCCAGTCCGAATCCAGATAACTGATAGACTTTATCCGGATTATTGGTCAGAAGCCGCAGCTTCTTTGCTCCCAGGTCCCTAAGGATCTGGGCACCGATATAATACTCCCGCATATCGCCGCCAAATCCCAGAGCCAGATTCGCATCCAGAGTATCCATTCCCTGATCCTGCAGCCCATAGGCCCGAAGCTTATTGATCAGGCCGATTCCCCTGCCTTCCTGTCTCATATACAGCAGTATACCCCGGCCCTCTTTTTCAATCTGTTCCATGGCTGCTGAAAACTGCTGTCCGCAGTCACAGCGGAGGGAACCAAACGCATCTCCGGTCAGGCACTCTGAATGAACCCGGCACAAAAGGTTTTCTCCGTCTCCGATTTCTCCTTTAACAAGAGCCACATGATGTTCTCCATTAAGCTTGTTCACGTAGCCATAGGCTGTAAAGTCTCCATATTTGGTGGGCATTTTGGTAACGGCAACCCGCTCTGCCAGTTTGTCATGCTTTTTCCGGTAATCCTGTAAGTCCCGGATAGTAATAAATGTAAGCCCCCACTTTTCTGCCAGCCTTATTAACTCATCCGTCCGCATCATCGTTCCGTCATCTCTCATGATCTCACAGCATAGTCCGCACTCTTTTAATCCTGCCAGGCGCATAAGGTCCACAGCAGCCTCCGTATGACCTGCCCGTTCCAGTACCCCGTTTTTCTTAGCCATAAGAGGAAACATATGGCCAGGACGGCGGAAATCTCCGGGAACGGCCTCATCACTTGCGCAGGCCCGTGCTGTCATTCCCCGTTCCTCTGCAGATATTCCTGTAGTCGTACGGACATGGTCCACGGAAACCGTAAACGCTGTTTCATGGTTATCAGAATTCTCCGATACCATCTGTGGGAATTGCAGCTTTTTGCAAAGCCTTCTGCTCATGGGCATACAGATCAGACCTTTGCCGTAGACCGCCATAAAATTAACATTTTCAGTTGTGGCAAATTGGGAGGCACAGATAAAGTCTCCTTCATTTTCTCTTCCTTCATCGTCTGTTACCAGAATGATTTTCCCCTGCTGCAGATCATGAAGGGCCTGTTCAATCGTATGAAATGTATACATTTTAAAACCTCCTAATATCCATATTTTTCTAAAAATTCCATGGTAATACCGCTTGTCTCCTTCTTTATGCCCAGAAGCTTTTCCACATATTTTCCGATGCAGTCATTTTCCAGATTGACCATATCCCCGGTCTTTCTAAAAGCAAGTGAGGTATTCCCGATTGTATGGGGAATCACCGATATCTTGAAATTTTCCTCTGAAACCGCTGCCACAGTCAAACTGATGCCATCCACGGCAATGGACCCTTTTTCCACCACATACCGCAGAACAGACAGGTCTGCCCCGATGGTAAACCAGATGGCATTGTCATCCTTTTTTATCCCGGTTATGGTTCCCGTACCGTCCACATGGCCTGCCACGATATGTCCGCCGAACCGGCCTCCTAATGACATGGCCCGCTCCAGATTCACAGGATTGCCCGGTCCCAGTAAGGAAAGGGATGTTCGTCTCATAGTCTCATGCATCACATCCGCACTGAAGCTTCTGCCATGAATGGAACTGACGGTCAGGCACACGCCGTTTACCGCTATGCTGTCCCCCACCTTTCCATCTTCCATAAGCTCACCTGCTTCAATGGTCAAAACAGCGGATTCCTTTTTTCTTTTTATCTCCAGAATTGTGCCAGCCTTTTCTATGATTCCAGTGAACACGGTATCACCTCGCTTTCTAACAGGATATCCTCCCCAAGCCAGGTAATGGATGGTTTTCCAAGCCGGAGGGCCTGCTCCGGATATTCTGCCCCGGCTCCCCCTACCGGAGATGCTGCTTCTTTTCCGCCGAATATTTTCGGTGCAACATAGGCCTGGACCCTGTTTACAATTCCGCTTTTTAATGCAGACCAGTTAAGGGTGCTGCCTCCTTCCAGAAACACACTGTCGATTCCTGCTTTCCCAAGCATTGCCATCAGTTCTTTTAAATCAATATGTCCACACTTTATAGGTACGGTATATACCTGACAGCCTGCTTCCTTATAGGGTTTTAAGAGTTTTTCATCCTGACAGCCGGTGGCTATTATGGTGGATACCGATTCTGCTGTTTTTATAATCTTTGATTCCATGGGGATTTTAAGACTGGTATCGCAGATGATACGGACAGGATTTCTTCCTCCGGGGCAGCGGCAGGTCAAATGCGGATCGTCAGCAAGGACAGTTCCTATACCGGTCATGATCGAGAAATAACGGTTCCGGTCTTTCTGTACATGGTCTCTTGCCAGTTCCCCGGTTATCCATTTTGATTTTCCTGATACGGCTGCTGTTTTCCCATCCATGGTCATGGCGTATTTCATGACTACATAGGGCCTGCCCGTTTTTATATAATGAAAAAATACACGGTTTATTTCTTCACATTCTTTCTCAAGCACTCCTTCCTCCACTAAAATTCCATGCTCTCTTAACATACGGATTCCTTTACCAGCCACCAGTGGGTTGGGATCCGCCGCTCCTACTACCACCCGCCGTATTCCGCTTTCTATAATGGCCTCGGTGCAGGGCGGTGTTTTTCCATAATGGCAGCACGGTTCCAAAGTTACATAAAGAACGGCTCCCTGTGCAGTTGCGGTACAGGCTTCAATGGCATTCCGTTCCGCATGGGGACCTCCGTACCGCTTATGCCAGCCTTCACCGATAATCCGGCCATCCTTTACGATCACCGCCCCCACCAGAGGATTGGGATCGACCGCCCCTATCCCCTTTTCGGCAAGCAGCAGAGCCCGCTTCATATAGTCCTGGTCCTTCATACAGCTACCTCCTTCCAATTTTTATAAAAAAATACCCTGAATACAATCTTCAAGGCATTATTATGTGCAGCAATCGGAAACCCCAGTCTGTTATCAGGGAATCTTAATGGTATAAGATTAAAAAAGCTCTGAAATGATTCAATCATTCCAGAGCAACGATACAGACGTTATACAGGTTATCCTGCGCTTTGTCATCTTCTTTCATCCAGACTTTACTGTCGGCTTCGGAATTTCACCGAATCATACCTTGCGGCTCGTGGGCTTTACCACCGGTAGGGAATTGCACCCTGCCCTGAAGATTCTATTCAATTGAAAAAAGATTATCATAATAATTTCCTGTTGTCAAGTCCTTACCGTCTTGAGATTTATATTTTACCGATGCAAAAATCTGTAGATATATGTAGAAAAATATGGTATTATATGCCCTAAAGAATCAACCTCAGGAGGAGCCATGATTATCTTTATAAAACGGGGGATCTGTTATCTTCTGCTCATGCTGTTTTTTAACTTTACGCTTTTACGATCCTTTTTACCCGGCACGGCAGCCATACTGTCCGCAGGAACGGTCCTTGCCGTATTTTTTATAATTTATAATTTCGTTCCGCTGAAAGGCCAATCTTTAAAGCAGAGGCTTAGGATCTTAAACGGCGGTTATGAACTGATGCTTGCATCAATCATATGCTTTACGCTCGAAGTGCTGATGTATCTCTATCTCCTTATTAAAGGAGGGGATTTGCCAATACATACCCTTATCATCAACGGGCTGTTCTGCACCTGCCTGCTGCTTATCCTTCTCTTTAACGGGATCATTCGTATCTTTACCTGTTCTACTCAGCTGGGAATCATGCCCAGAATATATTTGCTTCTCTTTTGGTGGATGCCAGTTATAAACTTGATCCTTCTCAAAAAATTCCTCTGTGTATCGCACAGGGAATACGAGTTTACGTTAAGAAAGCAGCAGCTTCATGCAGACCGTAAGAACGAAGAATTATGCAGAACCAGATATCCCCTCATGATGGTACACGGGATATTCTTCAGGGATTGGAAAAACTTTAATTATTGGGGCCGGATACCCAAAGAGCTTATGGTTAATGGAGCGGTGATCTTTTACAGCAATCATCAGTCATCTGCTTCAGTTGAAGAATGCGCTGGTGAAATCAAACAGAGTATTTTAGATTACGTAGAAAAGACCGGCTGTGAAAAGGTCAATATCATTGCACATTCCAAAGGCGGTCTGGATTGCCGGTATGCTATTAGCTGTCTGGGCATGAACCGATATGTTGCTTCACTGACAACAATCAATACACCCCATATGGGCTGCAATTACGTACATAAGATATTAAAAAGAATCCCACAAAAAACGATTTCAGCCATAGGCAGCAAGTATGAGTCTCTCTATCGGAAGCTGGGTGACGATAATCCAGATTTTTTCAGTGGATTAAAAGACCTTACCGATAAAGAATGTGCGCAGCTGAATCGTATAATGAAGGATTCTCCTGATGTTTTATATCAAAGTACCGGCTCACAAATGCATTCTCATAAAAGTGCCATGTTCCCACTGAATTTGGGATACTGCATGATTAAATACTTTGGAGGCGGCAATAACGACGGACTTGTTTCTATAAATTCCATGGCATGGGGCAATTTTTTCGGTATACTCAAACCCAAAGGCAGGCAGGGGATTTCCCACGGTGACGTAATCGACTTGACCCGTAAGAACATAGAAGGCTTTGACGTCTGTGAATTCTATGTTGATCTTGTAAACAAACTGAAAGCAAAAGGGTTATAAAGTTACTCTCCAAATACCTTTTTGTAGTCCGCCTGAAACTTTTCGATTCCCTGATCGGTCAAAGGGTGCTTTGTCATCTGCACAATAACCGGATAGGGAACCGTCGCGATATCCGCTCCGGCCTTGGCACAGTCAATGACATGAATGGGATTCCTGACACTGGCTGCTATGATTTCCGCTTCAATGCCATGTACCTCGAAAATTTCCATAATTTCCTGAATTAAGGCAATGCCCGGCATGGATATGTCATCCAGACGTCCTAAAAACGGGGATACATAGGCTGCTCCCGCCCTGGCCGCCAGAAGTGCCTGGGCCGCTGAAAAAACCAAGGTGACATTGGTCTTTATTCCTTCAGAAGCTAAGACTTTGGTAGCCTTTAACCCTTCCTGGGTCATGGGAATCTTAACTACCATATTGGGATGAATCGCAGCTATTTCACGACCTTCTGAAATCATCCCTTCCGCATCTGTGGTGGTGGCCTTTACCTCCCCGCTTATGGGGCCATCCACAATGGAGGTGATTTCCCGTATCACTTCGTTAAAATCTCTTCCCTCCCTGGCAATCAGGGACGGATTGGTAGTCACACCGCATATAACCCCCATATCGTTGGCTTTTTTTATTTCTTCCACATTGGCTGTATCTAAAAAAAATCTCATATGTTCCTCCGTTACCTGGCATTTTCCTGCCCATAATAGGCATTAGCCCCATGTTTTCTTAAATAATGTTTGTCTAAAAGCTCCTGCGGTGCCGGCTGTACCTGGGAATTTATCATCTCACAGCGGGCAGCCATTTTTGCAACCTCTTCCAGTACCACAGCATTGTGCACCGCATCTTTTGCATCTTTCCCCCATGTGAATGGACCGTGGTTCTTGCAGAGACAGGCCGGAATTGCCATGTAATCCCTGTCCATAAAATATCCGGCAATCAAAAGTCCTGTGTTTTTCTCGTATGCACCTTCGATTTCTTCTTTAGTCAGACAGCGGAGACAGGGAATTTCCCCGTACATATAGTCCGCATGAGTGGTTCCATAGCAGGGAATCCCTCTTCCTGCCTGAGCCCAGCTTGTAGCCCAGGGGGAATGGGTGTGTACGATCCCCCCCATGTCCGGAAAAGCCTTATATAGTTCCAGGTGAGTCGCCGTATCTGATGAAGGATTAAGACTCCCCTCTATTTGATTTCCTTTAAGGTCCATAACGACCATATCATCCGATGTCAGCTTCTCATATTCCACACCGCTTGGTTTTATCACCAACATTCCGCTGGTTCTGTCAATTGCGCTCACATTTCCCCAGGTAAATGTTACAAGCCCGTATTTTGGAAGTTCCATATTAGCCTCATAAACCTGCCTTTTTAATTTCTCCAGCAACAGTACCACCTCCTTCTGTTTTATGGTTCCACGGTATACATGGCAATTTCATCTGTCTCCCGGTTTGCGGAAATAAGAATATCCTTCCCTGCCTTTGTATAATGCCAGACATTGGCCGGACCACAGTCCCGGTCTAAAACCGTACATTCATA
Organism: uncultured Lacrimispora sp.; assembly: GCA_964402355.1. Taxonomy (GTDB): domain Bacteria; phylum Bacillota; class Clostridia; order Lachnospirales; family Lachnospiraceae; genus Lacrimispora. The sequence goes on along the minus strand of CAYOCB010000007.1, from coordinate 143,746 downwards.
CTGTCCTGTCCCCTTGTTCCAGGTGAAAGCCAGAAGATTCCTTTCCCCTTTCCTGTGTCCCACCACCAGAGCCGGTCTGCCGCACAGCATTCCGCCGTATATGGCATGGGTGAATTCGGCAGGCTTATCATATTCGTAAACCTTTCTGAATATGCCTTCCTGCTTTTTACAGATGGTAATACATTCTCCGTGAAAAGGTGAAAGCACCGCCAGTTCCTTTTCTCCATCCTCATCAAAATCCACCAGAACCGCATCACTGGCTGCTGTATCCAGAAGTCTTAAAATTTCCCATTCCCCGTTCTTTTCTGACGGAGGAACAAACTGATACACGCCGCTGTCAGAAGATATGATTCCGGTATCCACTCCTTCTTCTTCCACCCGGTAATAACCATGGTTCTTTAACATATCATCCTTTATCACCGTAAGTTTCAGCTGATGGCCTTCGTCAAAGTCTTCTAAATTTTCCGGAAGAACAGCCACATATACCCGGCCCGGACTTGACCAGTCATCCTTGTAATCATGTCCTGATTTCAGCGTACAGGCCAAAAGATAGCAGACTCCATTCCTTTCCAGAATATCAAAACGGTGCACATGAGGCAAATCGACCAGAGTCCTTACCTTCCAACATTCCTTTTTTCCAGGTGTGACAACCACAATTTTTGCCTCTTTGGAATCATTTGGAGAATAAAATTTATGAGTGGCAAGAAACTGCCCGTTGGTACCGGGAACCTGAACCATGGTCATAACTCCTCCCGGACCGGTCCAGACCGTATCCTCCAACCGGCCTTCCAGGTCAAAAAGCAGGCACCGGTCCTCCTTTTCTGCCGCAACGAGGAAATGATCCTTCCCGTTAAACGTAAGGGGTGCTATGGAATAACATTTCGTCAGATTTTCGATCACTTTTTTCTCTGCTTTCATACAGGTTCCTCCCTCTACCGCTGTTTATTAAGTATTTTTGTCATCCTGCGGTTGGCATCGACCAAATCCTGCATCCAATCCGGATTCCCTGTAAACCAGAATTCTGTAACAAATTTTCGGATTCCCAGTTCCCAGGCGGTTTTTATGGCCCCTTCAAAATCCACATGGCCTTTTCCGAAAGGAATCTCCCTAAACTGGCCTGGCGCTGTTTCCTTTAAGTGCATGGCTACCAGATGGCCCTTTCCTGCACGAAGGTCCTCTAATACATCGGTTCCATAAGTTTTTGTTGCATTGGTAATGTTTCCGATATCCGGATAGATGTTCAGATACATAGAGGATACCAGATTCACATACTGCATGGACTTCTCCACCGTATTCATGAATTCGGTTTCCATTGTTTCAAATCCCAGCACCACACCGGCGCTGGCTGCAAGCTCAGTGGCTTTTTTTAAATTTTCCAGAAAATACTGCTTCGTTTCTTCACTGGAATCTTCATAGTAAACATCATATCCAGCCAGCTGTATTATTCTGACTCCTAAATCATCCGCTAAATCTATAGCCTTTTTCATGATTTCCATCCCCTTAATGCGGATAGCGGGATCATGGCTGCCCAACGGATATTTCCGGTGCCCGCTTAAGCACATGGTGCGTATGGGCAGACCCACGATTTTCATGATATTTACTATCTCCAGCCGTTCTGCCTGGGACATATCCAGGCGTTTTAATTTCTCATCGGTTTCATCGATGCTGATTTCCACAAAATCAAACCCGGCCGCTTTTGCTGCCTCCAGCTTTTCTTTCCAGCCAAGCTCTGAGGGCATGGATTTCTCGTATAATCCAAGGGTATATGCCTTTTCCATAAATTTGCCTCCAATAGATGCAATCAGAATGGAAGCCCGGGCATTTATTCCATTATGATTGGTTTAGAAATCCGATTGGCGCACCTTAAACACCTGGACCCCTTTTTCCTTTATGAGTTCCAGGGCCTCCTCCGGTGCCTTCTCATCGGTGATCAGATACTTGATTTTTTCAATAGGACAGCTGATAAAGCTGCTGTTCTTCCCTATTTTCGTATGGTCCGCCAGGACATAAACATCCTGGGTGACATGGTCGATCATCATCTCATTGATTCCGACCTCGTTAAACAATTCGGTAGTCATACCGTTTTCCGCACTGATGCCGGAACAGCCAATAAAAGCTTTTTTTGCATAGATGGGCTGAAGATTACGAAGGGTAAAATCCCCTACCATGGCATCCTTTGGATGGCGCAGTTCACCACCCGTCAGCACCACGCGTACTCCCTTTGGGTGCTCACAGTTTATGGCTTTTCCATTATTGGTAATGACCATTACGTTTTCACAGGTTATATATTCCAGAAGTCTTAAGGCATTGCGGCTCGTATTGATAAACAGAGTATCGTTTTCTGATACAAAACGGGCCGCATACCTGGCAATCAGCTTGCGGTACATCTGTACCTCATCCTCAGGATTTCCCGCAGCAACCGCTCCTCCATGGGTTCGGACCAGACGTTTCCTGTCCTCTAAGTACTGCAGATCTCTTCGGATGGTTATAAGGGAAACCCCCAATAATTCAGCCAGTTCATCCACCCGCACCCTGGGATTCTCCTGCATCATCTCCAGGATGCGGTTTCTACGGTTATCTACACAAGCTCTGTCTTTTTTCATTTCTTTACCTCTCAACTTAAAAGATATGATACTTATGCTTATTATATCTGTTCCAGGAGCTTGTGTCACTTATTTTATAATCGTTTTGACTGCAATCAGAGAATTCCATTTTCTTTCATTTTTTGCTCCATCTCCTGTGCCGACATGATATTTTTCAGTCCGATAACAGTGGTTCCCTTTTCCTGGGCGCTCTTAAACATACTCACAAAGTTCTGTGCGCAGAACACCACATCATACTGAGGCGCTGCCGACTTCCCTTCGGAAAGGGAACAATGGTGAACCTTGCCCGGCTTGATACCGGCTTTATCAAGAACCTTCTGCATCGTCATCTTCATCATAAGGCTGGAACCGGCTCCATTTGCACAGCACACCATAAAACTCATATTTTCTTTCGACATAATACCATCTCCTTACTGCTCATTCTTTCCTTTTAATGCTTTATACGCTTCGTAGTCTTCTGTAATGAGGAAATACCCCTTTTTGTCCTTTAAATACTGGATCTGCGGAATTGCCAGAAGCACGATTACGACAAGTGCAATACCTGCATAGCTTAAGAACTTCATCACACCTGTCATGACCGGCCAGATGACCGCCCAGTCCCACATACCTAAATATCCGCCATAGGCTGCCATTCCAACCCAGCCGGCAATGATTGCAGAACCAAATACCTGACATAAACCGGAAATGAACGGCAGGATCAGAGCTGCCTTAATTCCGCCTTTTTCATTGGCGAATACGGCAAGAGTGGCATTATCAAAGAACACAGGAACGAAACCACAGATGACAAGTACAGGGCTTTTCAACACAATCAATGCGATAATAGCCAGAATCTGTCCTGCAAAGCCGGCTAAAAATCCTAACGGTACGGCATTGGCAGCACCGAATCCATAGATAACCGCACAGTCTACACCTGGAAGAGAACCTGGAAGCAGTTTATCCGCAATTCCCTGGAAGGAAGCAGTCAGCTCAGTTACGAAGGTCCTGACACCAAGCTGCAAGATTGCCAGATAAACAGAGAAATACAAACAGGTCTGTACGACAAAGAAGAACATACTGGAATCTGCTTTTAAAAATTCTTTCTCAACAAGGTAATCCTTTCCCAGAATACAGAGAATTGCTCCAAAAAATATAAGCATAAGAATGGAGGTACATACCATATTTTCATTAAAGATGGACATAAAGCCCGGAAGCTCAATATCTTCAATTTTCTTTACTTTTTTTCCATTCTTTCTGCCAAAAAACTTCTCGGCAAGCCAGGTATTAATGGCAATACCGAACATCTGCTGGTGGGCCATACAAAAACCGGCACCATCGGTCAATTCCTGGCAGGGCTTAATCGTCAGATTAGATCCTACAGCCCAGTATGCACCTAAAATCAGTGCCATAACCACCAGAAGTGTTGTATTGTTATTAATCAGAAACGGGCAGGCAAACAAAATGAGCCAGTAAGCAGTCGCCGCCTGCTGCACCTGAACATGTCCGGTTGTAAACAGTGCCCTAAGCTTGGTGATTTTACTGAACCGCACAAGCAGAATGTTAACGATAAAGGCAATGAGAAGCAGAATCATCGCATTTCCGAATACCTTTCCGAATACCTCTTCTACACCTGCCGTTACGGCATTCTGGCCAAAATACGGATCAATAACCATGGCATCCATGTTAAAACGGTCTTTTAATCCTACCAGTACAGGCCGGAAATTTTTTACAAGGCCGCCAGAACCCACAGTCAGGATCAAATACCCTACGATTGCCTTGATTACCCCCGCCAGAACATCATACCAGGGTTTTTTGAGCAATATATACCCCACCATTACGATCAGACCAATCATAAATGCCGGCTGCTGCAGCACATTTACTGCAAAATACGACCAAATCTTCATTAAAATATCCATAAGAACCCTCCCCATTACTCATCCAAATAGTTTTCTTGAATCTTAAGCAGATCTTCCGGCGTCTCCGCCTCCAACAGCGCTTCCACTGCCGCCTCATTCATAAGTAGTTCTGACAGCTTTGTCATGTTCTGTAAATGCTGTTCTGAATTGCAGGAAGCAAGCGTAAAAAACAGCTTCGCCTCCATTTCCGGATTCCCGGGTTCAAAACTCACCGGCTTATTAAGCTTCATGAATCCGATGGCTGTCTTGTGTACACCCCTTGCGCATTCCTGTGAATGCGGCATGGCCACATTCGGCATGATAACGATGTATGGGCCATATTTTTTTACACATTCAATAATATCTTCCTTATAATTAGCCTCCACAGACCCATCTGCTTCCAGGGTTTCGCAGCTCATTCGTATTGCTTCCTGCCAGTCAGATGCTTTCTCAGCAAACTTAACATGATTCAATTCCACAAATTCTCTTAACATCAATTCCCCCTCCTAAAAAGTTTTACAGACAGGATCGGAACGGTATGTTCTGGGGAGCTTCGAAACAATCCTCAAATCCTCTGCGGTGGTGATAAGCCTTCTTATCTTTATCCGCCGGATAGACATATTTGCCGCCTACCTCCCAGAAGAACGGGTGAAACTGATAATCCAGCCGATCCTTCTTCATATCGTACAGAACCCGGATTTCATTGACATCCGCCATAAAATTGGTCCATACATCATAATGAATCGGAATCACAACGTCACACCTTAATGCCTCCGCCATCCGAAGGATATCACAGGATGTCATCTTATCTGCCATGCCCACCGGATTTTCCCCATAAGATCCGAATGCCACATCAACCTTATGATCCTTGCCATGTTTTGCGAAATAAATAGAATAATGGGAATCGCCGCTGTGATAGATATTGCCTCCTGGTGTCTTAATGAGGTAATTCACTGCCTTATCATCCATATCGGTCGGGCAGACTCCAGTAAGCTCTTCCCGGTCAGGCCCGGTCGTATCTGTCGTAACCAGGCAGGTCCGGTCAAAGGAATCCAGAACCACGATCTCCACATCCTTTATCCTGATTGTATCACCCGGCCGCACAACCTGACAACGTTCTTTGGGAACTCCCCACTTCATCCAGGTTTCCACCGATTTTAACGGACCGATAAATGGAACAGGAATCTCTCTTCCAGCTTCATCCACCGTAGTCATGCCGCTTTGGAGCACATGGGCCGCATATTCCGCACTCATGTGGTCCTGATGGTAATGGGTAGCCAGCACCGCATCTACCTGTTTGATTGCAAACGGATCAATAACAAAAGGAACTGCCCGCAGATTGGGCTGCATATTCCTGGCCCCGCACATATTGGCCATCTGATGCCCCACCGCCATTTTTCCATTGCCATGAGTCCGCTTTCCGTTGCCGCACCATAAATCAATGGTCAGATTACAGCCACCTGGGGTCTTAAACCAGATTCCCGTACAGCCCAGCCACCACATTGCTACGGTTCCGGGTTTTACTTCTTCATTTTCAATCTCTTCATTCAGCCAGGTCCCCCATTCCGGAAACGTGCTCATGATCCAGGATTCTCTGGTCATTTCGCTCACCTTGCTCATACATCAACCTCCTTCGACTTTTATGTTCGTTTTTTATGATCATTTTGTTCTTGCGTACTTATATTAACATTTTTACGATTGTTTATCAATGGCTTTATATGTTTGTTTATCGGTTATATGATCGTTTTTATTTTTTTGTAACATTGCATATATTTCTCATTTTTTTTTGTGCACTTTTTTAGTGTACCTGTCTTTTTTTCACACATACTACGTTTAACAGGAGGTATTTTATGTTTCCAGACAGAGTTTATTATGAACCGTTATCTCAAAATTATGAACTTGGGCGGTTTTTAAAAGAAAAATACAGTAACGTTCCCTGGATTCCCATTGAAAGCCATAACAAAATCGATGAACTGCGTACCCGACCCAATAAGGATTTCCCGCTTCTGAAACAGCAGCTTGTTATCGGTGTCCGCAAAACCCACAACTATGTTCCCAATCACAAGGTATCTGATTTTCTTGTCCCCTACACCTCATCCGGCTGTACCGCCATGTGCCATTACTGCTATCTGGTGTGCAATTATAATAAATGTGCCTATCTGCGTCTTTTTGTGAACCGGGAACAGATGTTAAAAAAACTATCAGACCATGCATCACGTTCGGGAAGGGATTACACCTATGAGATCGGAAGCAACAGTGATCTTGTCCTTGAAAATACCATAACCGGAAATCTGATCTGGACCATAGAAAATTTCAGCAAAACCAGCCATGGATTCCTCACGTTTCCTACAAAGTTCAACAAAGTGGAACCTCTCCTTGGATTGAATCACGGCGGCCGGATTATTTTTCGCATGAGCGTTAATCCGCAGCCGGTCATCAGCCGGTTTGAGCCTGGAACCTCCAGTCTTACCGCCAGGATCACCGCCTTAAACAGCATGTGTAATGCCGGGTACCGGGTGGGCCTGCTGATCGCCCCCATTATTCTCACCAATGACTGGAAAATTCTGTATTCGGAGCTGATCACCGCACTTTCAGACCTGCTGTCTGAAAAGGTAAAAAAGCAGGCTCCGGTTGAAATCATCTTCATGACATACAGCTATGTCCATAATGCCATTAACTCTGAGGCTTTTCCAAATGCAATAAGCCTTTATGATAAAGATTCCATGACAGGGCGCGGCAGGGGGAAGTACTGCTATCGAACTGAGTTAAGAGAAGAGGGAGAAGCATTCCTGCGGAAGGAAATTGAAACGAAATTAAAGGATATGACTATATTATACGTTGTGTAAGTTCTCCATAAGAAGTTTTTGCAAAAGGATCCAGATTGTGATATAATGAATATTCTGGAATACAAAAGATAAGTAAAGGAAGATTACCATGTATAATGACTTATTCTCTATCGGAGGCATCACATTCCACGGATATGGCCTGATGATCGGCATCGGAATTCTTTCTGCGTATTTAACTGCAGAATACAGGGCAAAAAAGTTCGGGCTCGATCCGGACCACCTGTTTTTGCTGCTCATTTACGGAACCGGCTTCGGACTTGTCAGCGCTAAAGTTCTTTATTATATGACTATCATGGAAGATATCCGAAGGGATCCCCGGCTTTTACTGAGCTTCTCCGGCGGATTCGTTGTCTATGGCGGAATGATCGGTGGAATTGCTGCCGGCTTTCTTTTCTGCCGGATAAAAAAGTTAAATTTTTTTGATTACCTGGACCTGGTGGTTCCATCTATCGCCCTTGCGCAGGGATTTGGAAGAATCGGCTGCCTGTTAGCCGGATGCTGTTATGGGACCCAAACTTCCGGCCCATTCTCCATCACCTTTAAAAGCTCTCATTTTGCACCAAACGGAATTCCTTTGTTCCCTTCCCAGATCGTATCAAGCGCATTTGACTTTTTAAATTTCTTTGTCTTATGCGTTCTGGCAAAAAAAAATAAGACGCCAGGGAAAATCAGTGCCTTTTACCTGATATTCTACAGCGTCGGACGATTTATTATTGAGTTTTACAGAGGTGACTCAATTCGGGGAACTGTGGGAAGCCTGTCCACTTCCCAGTTTATTTCCATTTTTGTGGCTCTTGCCGGATTTCTACTCTTATGGAAGACCGATCATAAGCAGAAAAAGGCCTAGAACAACCCGTTATATTTCGGTAACGGATAATCCAGTTCATAACATCTGCACAAATCAATAAAAGCCTGAAAGGTTCTGGTCAGCAGCTTATCCTTATGGTGAACGATAAAAAAACAGCGCTTGAACTCAAGTCCTTCCACTTCTAAAGCATATACCAGTCCCTTTTCTAAGGGACCGGAAACCATTCGTCTCGGAACTACAGCGATTCCCAAACCATGAATCACGGCGTTTACTAAAGCAGTGGTGCTCATTCCTTCCCATGCCGGTCTTATGTTCAGACCTTCCCGCTCCACAGCCTCTTTAAATACTTCTCTCGTACCACTTCCATGCTCTCTTAATAAAAATCTCTGATGGCTGAATTCCTCTTTTGTAAGAACCTGTCCGGAAAAAAATGGGGGACGTGCAGGAGAAATGACTTCCAGGGAGTCTTCCATATAAGGCTCCGCAACAAGAGAGTCTTCATGAATGGGTCTCTCCACCAACGCAAAATCCAGCTCATTATTTAAAAGCTTCTGTTCCAGCTGGTGGGAAGCCCCTATAAATACCCGGACATCAGCCTGCGGATGCATGGCCGCAAAGGTTTCCACATAGCTTGGCATGAACTGGGAGCCGATGGTAATACTGGCCCCTATTCGCAGAATACCAAAAGAATCCCAGTTCCTAAGCCCTTTCTCCATATCGTCAAACAGGGCCGATATCCGCAATGCATACTCTAAGAACTGCCTCCCTGGCTCTGTCAGATAAAGGCGGCGCGAAATACGGTCAAACAGACTGATTCCATAATATTTTTCCATTTCCTGTATGGCAACTGAAACGGAAGGCTGTGTCATATAAAGCTTTTTCGCTGCTTTTGTAATACTGTTTCCGCATTCACAGACAGTAAGAAAAATCCTGAGATGTCGTATAGTCACCTTGATTCCTCCTATAATTATAGTTAATTTCATATGATATAAATAAAATTATACTATTTTCAATATAAGTCATCAAGTGGTATACTAATAAAAGGAACATTTTTAACATTCACCCGCTATTTTACAGGAAGGATCACGTTATGAAATACATCGTTCAGGCCGGCAGCCTTTATCAGATAGACAATGGGCGTCCCGGCACTAAGCTTGCATGCATCAAAAGCCCTTATTACCCTGTCCAAAAAACCATACTCTCTCCTGATGGCCGTGTAAAACTTTATGCCGATATACAGGCTTCCGGCAGTTCCGGAAAAATCCGGGAACGCTGCTACACACTGAAAGATCCGCTTAATCAGGTCATTCTTAGAGGAACACCTGGTTCTGCCAGTCACATAACAATCAATACCCCCCGTATCGACCATGTAAAAATAGATACAAAACATAAAGCCTATGTCCTCACCATGAAAAGCAGCCAGGAATGCCGGTTGGTGGATGAGGATAACTGGAAGGTTGCAGAAATTCTGCATAATGGTACAGAGGGCGGATGGAAGATTGAAGCAGAGCCGTTATTTACGCCTTATGTATTGATGGGACTTTATATCTTCTGCCGCTATCTGGATAAAGAGAATGAATTTATTACGGTATAGGAAAGGATAATCAGATGAATGGAAAGGTATTAAAAAAATTGTTTTTTTCAACACTATATCTCAGTACATTTACATTTGGCGGAGGATACGTGATCGTTACACTTTTGAAAAAGAAATTCGTTGATGAACTCCACTGGATCAACGAGGAAGAAATGTTAGATCTGGTTGCAATTGCCCAGTCGGCCCCCGGTGCAATCGCAGTAAACGGTGCAGTCGTGGTGGGTTACAAGCTGGCCGGCTTTGCCGGTGTAGCCTGCTCCATCATCGGAGCAGTCATTCCGCCTTTTGTCATATTGACCCTGGTCTCCTTTTTTTACACTGCCTTTAAAGAAAACACAGTGATTCAGGCAGCCCTTAGCGGAATGAGGGCAGGTGTCGGAGCAGTCATCTTTTCGGTCGTATACGATATGGGCAGCGGCGTTGTCAAATCCAAAGACAGCCTTCTGCTGATTCTCATGCCAGCCGCCTTTGCTGCCAATTACTTCTTTGGGGTAAACGTAATCTATATCATTTTAGCAGCCGCACTGACGGGTGTGATCAGAACCTTATACAGAAAACACAGAAAAGAGGCAGCCCTATGATTTATATTCAATTATTCTGGTCATTTTTTCAAATTGGAGCCTTCAGTTTTGGAGGCGGATACGCCGCCATGCCTCTGATTCAGAATCAGGTCATCGACCATTACGGCTGGCTTACCATCTCGGACTTCACGGATTTAATCACCATTTCCCAGATGACACCTGGGCCTATTGCCATTAATTCCGCTACCTTTGTGGGAAACCAGATAGCTGGCATCCCCGGAGCCCTCGCCGCTACCCTGGGCTGTCTTTTGCCCTCCTGCGTCTTTGTCTCAATTCTGGCCTGGGCCTATACCAAATATCGCAATTTAAGCCTCCTTCAGGGAGTTCTGGAAACTTTGAGGCCAGCTGTGGTTGCCATGATAGCAACTGCAGGAGTTGGTATCCTTCTGCCTGCAATTTTTCAGTCAGGCTCCGTTTCATTCCATGCCGGTAATTTTAAACTCCGCCCTGTCCTTTACTTTACCGGTGCCATGGTCCTTCTCAGGAAAAAAAATATGGACCCGATTCTGGTAATGGTCCTTTGCGGCATAGCAGAAGTATTGGTACAGCTACTGGCCCCCGGAATTTGACCGGGGATATACCTGTTTTAGATATTCTGACAGAATAACTATATGGTTCCATTGCATACTTTCGTATAAAAAGTTACAAAAAATCATTATTTTTAAGTATTTTCATGCCGATTGTATAGATGAAAAACGATAAAGCTCAAACTATGACCTGGAAAGGAGGTTTTATACTGTAGTTTTAACTTTACAAATGCTTGGGAGGATGTACAAAATTACATAGCTAAGGGAGCATAATTTACAATGAAAAGCATTAAAAAGTTAAATTTTAATAAGCTCAGACTTGCTGCAAAAACATCCATAGCTACAGGCTTCATTCTTGCGGTAAGTTTGACTTTATTGATTGCTGTTTCTGCTGTTTGGGCAGGCAGAGCAGTCTCAAAGTCTATCAACGGCGAATTTTCAGGTATCGCAGCCCAGAACGGCCTTATGGTACAAGCCATAGTCAATGATGCCGGCAGTGCCGCCAAGGATCTGCAGAATTATTTAAACGGAGTATATAATGGTAATGAAGCCACGGCTGACTGGAAAAATATCACCCGAAAAAGCCGGGTATATCCAGCTGAACTGAAGGAAATCAATTATGAAATTGAAAATTATATCATACATTCCGGCTGGTCTGCAGTCACCAACAATCCTGATATCACTGGTATCGGTGCATTTTTCGAACCTGGCAAATTCGATATGGCAGTAAGAGATTATTCTCTTTATGTGACAAACGATGATGCCAAAAACAAAACAGCACAGTCCCTGGGGGCGTACAGTGACTATGGCACACAGGATTATTACCGGGTTGCCAAAGAAACAAAAGCCGTTTATATGACCGATCCATTTGAATACAAAGGTATTATGATGAGTACCATCGCCTACCCGGTCATGAACGGGGATGATGTGATTGGTGTTACCCTTGCAGATATTAATGTTTCTAACTTTTCAAAAATAAAAGCTTCTGACGAAAAATATCCGACCATGTATGTGGATATCTGCACACAAGGCAATATCATCGCTTATGACAGCAGATCCAATGATAATATCGGAAAAAAGCTGGAGGACTTAATACCTGCTGAGGAATATAAAAAAATCAAATCCCTGCAGCAGTCAAAAGCCGCTTTCCATGTAGATGTCAGAAGAGCAGACGGAACCATGGAATCCAGACATTATTATCCAATTACCTGCGGAACACAGACCTGGTGGGCTTCCAGCTGTCTGGATAAAAGCGATCTGAACAAAGATGTCATAAGACTTATTGTACTTATGACTATACTGGCTGTTCTCGCCCTGGTTTTTATCATCGTGGTTGTATCACTTTTCCTGAAAAAAACCCTTCGTCCCATCAATGGCGTCGTGGCAGCTGCTGCCAGCATTGCATCCGGCGATCTGGATATTCATATGGAAGTTCAATCCGGTGATGAAATCGGCATTCTTTCCCAGACATTTATGGGCATGGCTGAAAACTTGAAATTCATTATTCAGGATATCAACTATTTACTTGGTGAAATGAGCACAGGTAATTTCAAAGCAACAACTGAACACGAAGAAAAATACATTGGTGCTTACCGCAATATCTTCCTGGCCATACGGAATATCCGTCTTACCTTAAGCAATACGCTTTTAGAGATCGACCGTGCATCCGAGCAGGTGGCCAGCGGCGCTTCCCAGGTATCCAGTTCTTCCCAGGCCCTAAGCCAGGGCGCAACCGAACAGGCATCCTCCGTGGAAGAACTGTCTGCAACTATTTCTGAAATCTCAGAACGGGTGAAGCAGAATGCAGCCAATGCATCAGACGCTGATTCCTTATCACGGGAAGCAAGTGATGGTGTACTGACGAGCAACCGGAAAATGAATGACATGATTGCAGCAATGAATGAGATCGCAGGTACCTCCGATGAAATCGGAAAGATTATCAAAACCATTGACGATATTGCTTTCCAGACCAATATTCTTGCACTGAATGCCGCTATTGAAGCTGCCAGAGCCGGAGCCGCCGGAAAAGGGTTTGCTGTTGTAGCAGATGAGGTACGTAACTTAGCAGGAAAGTCTGCGGAAGCCGCTAATAATACCACGATTCTTATTGAAAATGCAATTACCGCCATTAAAAACGGAACAACAATAGCCGGTGAGACTGCAGATACACTTCGTTTAGTCGTTGAAAAAACAAATGATTCTTCCAGTAAGATCGCAGAAATTGCAGGTGCATCAACTCTGCAGTCAGATGCCATTATGCAGGTCTCGACTGGTATCGACCAGATATCTGCCGTTGTACAGACAACTTCCGCAACGTCAGAAGAAAGTGCCGCTACTTCCGAAGAACTGTCTGCACAGGCTTCAAATCTAAAATCTCTGGTAGAAAAATTCAAGTTAACAGAAACGGGTACAGAAACAAATTCCGGAAGCATTCCGGAAACTGAGGTCCTTGAAGAACCTGGTGAGGAAGAAAAATACTAATACGGAGAAGGCGGCGGGCATATATGCCTGCCGCCTTTTCCTGTATCTCCATTTTAATACAGCCTATGAATATTCATCACAAAAATACAGCCTGGACCAAAAACATATAAATCAAAGTTCCGGCGCCGATACTAAGCAGCACATTGTTTTTCCATTTATGTAAGACCACGATTGCCGCTATTGCAGCAAGCTCCGGTATTCCATGGGACGGGTTTGTTACTGATACATTTTTCAGGCAATAGACCACCAGTAATCCCATCATGGCAGGCGGCAGTACATTTCCAAGATACCAGACCATATCCGGTGTTTTTTTGTTCTCAGGAAAAAGGATGAATGGAAGATATCTTGTTGTCATAGTCCCTAAAGCAATTGCAAGTATGGTTACCAGTATCTGAATATTTGTCAGCCGCATATTTTTTTCCTCCCTGATATCAACACAAATAAGATAAAGATCATTGAGGGAATCACCAGGTTATCTGCTCCAAACACGATCAGGCACATAAAGGTACCGGCCACTCCCACAACGCCTGCTGCCCTGTTTGCTTTTTTCTTCCATTGCTCCAGAAAAAGAACTATAAATAAAGCCGTCAGTACAAAATCCAATCCGGTCGTATCAAATTTAATAAGATTTCCCAAAACTCCTCCTAAAAAAGTTCCGAAAATCCAGTACAGATAGTCAAGTATGGATATAAAAAAATAAAAATACTTTCGGCTGACCCCCAGAGGCGGTTCTACACTTGATGATATTGAAAAGGTTTCATCACATAGTACATATATCAAAAAACCTCTGATCCTGCCTAAACCCTTATATTTATCAAGCATGGAGATTCCATAAAACAAATGCCTGGCGTTTACCATAAGGCTCATTAAATATGCCTGGACCGGATTAAAAACTGCGGTCAACAGCGTTATTGCAACGAACTGCATGCTGCCGCAAAATGCAATTGCACTCATAAGCACTGACCACAATACTCCGTATCCTTTTGTCTGCATCAATACACCATACGCTATTCCAAGAACCAGAAATCCTGTTAATACCGGAATTGTGTTTGGAAAAGCAGAAAGAAACGCATTTTTTAACGCAGCATGTTTCCGTTCTGTATGCATGATATTCTTTATTCCTCCTATGAACATATGATCGTATAAAATCCTTGCATTACTCATTATATATGAGTATAATAAAATTAACGAATGCAAAATATACTATATACTTTACATTCGTTCAATATATTTGTCAACCATAATTAATCAGGAGTATAACCTATGGATATCAATGCCATAATTGCTGAAAATCTAAAGAGGCTGCGGACAGAACGAAATTTAAGTTACGGACAGCTGGCTGAACTCTGTGATGTCAGCAAAGTAATGCTGTCACAAATTGAAAAGGGAGATACCAATCCAACCATTAATACATTATGGAAAATAGTGAATGGATTAAAAGTTCCTTATACGTCAATTTTGGAGCAGCAGGACCACAATACCTGCGTCATCAGGAAATACGATACGGATATTCAGACAGTTGAAAACGGGCACTATCGGCTTTACTGTTATTACCGCAATACGGCAACACGTAATTTTGAACTGTTTCAAATAGAACTGGATGAAGGGTGTACTTACACTTCTATTGGGCATTCAGAAAAATCTTTGGAATATGTCATGGTTATGGAGGGCGAATTATCCTTAACGGTAAAGGGAGAAACCTTTTCGCTGTCCGCCGATGATGCCATTGACTTTCCTGCATCTGAAAAACATACTTATTGCAACAGCGGTCACGGAACCTTGAAAGCAGTGATCATCAATTATTATCCGGCTTAGAAAAATACTATCTTTTTCGTCCCCTGCCTATTTTCAAATCGCAGATAGCCCATATCCCCCAGCCAACCACCGTTCCTAAAGTATTCATGATAATATCATCCAGTTCGCAGTTTCCCCTCTTTGTCATCCATTGAACTGTTTCTATAAAAATACTGCAAATACAGCCTGATAAAATGCAGAGCCAGCCTTTTCTTGCTTTCGGAAGGCACAAAGGCAATAATATTCCAAAGGGTATAAACAACATAAAATTTTCGATCACATAGGCATGTGCGCGAAGCGTTGTACCCCAGGTTCCCAACACTTCCATATTTACTTTGTTCCTTGAAAAGGAAGGTCTGCTGTAATACACCGTTTTTGCAAGTATCACGATATATACCACCGCAAGAAACGGACTGATGCCAGGCTTGTCTCCCATTCGTTTTAATCCCGAAACATATCGGATCCATTCAATAAAAGGATATGACACAATGGCAATAACAACCCCGGATATCATGTAGGATATCGGTTGTCTCATATCAGCTAAAATATATGCAATCAATTTTATTAGTCCTCTTTCTATAGCATGTTATATCTTCTTCCTGGCAATTCTTTCAATCGTTCCTTTAAATCGACTGATTTTATGTTTTAACCCTACTTTTTTTTCATATGATTTCAAAAGTTTATAATTATATTTGGGATATTTTCTTCCCATTAGTTTTAAGGCAAGTATCGTTATCCCCATTGTCGTACGTCTCTCATACTGGTACGCCTGATAGAGAGGTAATTCTTTTTCAAATTCAGGGTAATCTGATTTCGTCAGACAGCCTGCTTTATATGCTTTTAAAAATAACTCTTTCCCACGCTGCGTTCTTAAGAAAACAACATTTCTTCCTGCAGCTTCCGTAAACACCGGTTTGTTATCTTCTCCTAAATACCAGGCATCTCCACAACTGATATCTGCCATTTCCCCTATCCCATCTAAACAGAAACGGCACATTTTACGAATGTCCCGGCCGAGAGTATCCCTCCATGCACTTCTGTAATCCAATTTAAAAGTTTCTCCACTGCTGTAAACCGCCGTTGCATAGCCAGGCCACCCATCGCCTCTATACCTTAAATGAACACACTTCTCTTTATCGCACCCCATCTTTTCCAATAGCTGAATATTGGCCTGTTCACTAGGTGCGCCTGCACAAAAAAATGAAAACATATATTTTATGTGATCACTGACTCTGCCATCTATTTTTGCAAAATTGCGCAGAGCAGTCACATCACAGGGTTTTCCCACATAGGCATATTTTTCTTTTCCGCACAGATATTCATTTATGTCTGTTAATGGTGCCGACGCAGAATATCTTGAACCGCAGCAATCCAGTAATTCTTCTCTTGTTCTGCTTAAGCAGGTTTTCGTACTGATTGGATTATCCGGATCCATCTTAACTTGTATAATCCCGTCTACCATTTTATTTTCCAGTAAAAACAGGCATAATGAAGTCAGGACACCGCCGCTGGACGCCTTCAGCCTGATATATTCATCGGTTGAATGTGACAGATAGACACCAGTCTTCCGCCCCCAGACAGTTCCCTTATCTAACTCTGAGCACTGTGTTCCACTGGCCGGGCAGACTTTGTCACAAAATGTATGAAACTCCTTTTCATCACTGACAGCTACTAAAAAGCCCCTGTCATTTTTTTTCCATTGTGCTTTATTCTGTGAAATACACAAACCACAGCCTGAACAAAATTCACTATACATTTCATATCTCCCAACATATATTTTCAGAAAGTATTCGATTAAACCCTCCCACCAAAAGAGAATCTTTTTCAAATTTTCGTGTTACACAGCCCTTTGCGGCTACAACCGAGTGTTCCTGCACGAACGCTCCTTTTAACAGCATAGCTTCTGATGCAATCCAAACATGATTTCCCACATATATATAGGGATAGGGGTGTACGGTTACAGGATCTCCCTGCTTATGGATACTATGGCCATCTCCATCCATAACCGTTACATTCCAGCCAAGAATACATTTGCTGCCAAAGGTAACATCATTTCCCGAATTGATAATGCAGTTGGCATTGCAGAAAAAATCATCACCAAATTCCAGCACTCCATTGGCAATGATCTGTGTACCCTTTCCTAAAATAGCATCTCCCCTGAAAATAACAGTAGCATTTTTGCCGATCTGCCAGTAAGTACTTTGTTTATTTCCCAAGCCAAAAGATCCCACGGTACCAATATGAATTTTTGCACCTTCTTTGATCATAACCGAAGTACGCTGTCCCATACTTTTGATTTTCACATTTGACGCTACCCTAAACGGCAGCCTGACTGCCTTCCAAAATGGAAGATAATAAAAATTAAAATATAAAGTTTTAGGTATTCCTAAAATCGATTTTATATTCATGCCAGTCCTCCATACAGTAAATTCTTAAGGTTATCTTTTAATTCATTGGTTTTTTCATTTGCCAGTTCATTACATTTAATGACCTCTTTTTGAAGTTCATTAAGTTTCTCTATCCAATCTAATGTTTTTTCTACTGCCGTATCAGTGGTATCCGAGCATCCATGTATGACCCTGGTATACCCCAGACTGTCAAACAGTCCTTCAAACTTCCGGCTGTATGAAAACGGTATGCATGCTACGTTTGCAGAAAATGCCGCTATTGCTGCATGCATGCGTGCCCCAATAAACCCATCCATGCGGGCAATATAAGACTTGGCCTCCATTGGTGTTATAAAATTATCTATCACAATTAATGATGGAAATTCCTTCTTTAATGCCTGAACTGCAACCAAATCATTATCCATACTTTGGGTCAGATCAGTCAGTACGTGGGGAATTAAAAAAACCTCATATTTTTTTAATAGATTTTGAATTACCTCCCTGCAGTATTTTTGATAATCCACGGTCAGACCAAACTGATTATCTCCCGTATATCCTCCATTCCACAGCAAACCGGATGGATTGAATCCAATGTTCACGATGTCATTTTTATGTGTTTTTTTTGTATATGGTAATGCAAATGCCACATCGGTAGTCAATACCGGTCTCCTTCCGCTTATCTTCTCTGTATAATCCACCGATAACTGATCACGGGCATACACCTCTTTACACCCATTAATGACCTTAACAGCCATATCCCTGACATCTTTATCCTTAAACGGTCCTATTGTCTGGCTTCCAAGCACGAATGGGATTTTCATGTCAATTATTTTTTGTTTTAAAGCAGTCCGTACAAAAAAGCGCTTACGCCCATATATATCTGTAAAACTATCTCCCGCAGTAAAATCAAAAACAACATCGCAATCCTTTACCCCTGGTGAAACCATATATCTTTTGCACACCATTTTATAAAAGCAAAAATCAATATTCAGATTTTTATATGTATGCCTTGGCAGAAATTCATCCATGCACTTTCTGTAATTTCCTTTTGCTTTTAAGAACTTCTTTGAAGGGAACGTTGATAAAATAGTTACTTCTATTATTTCATTCTGTCTGGCAGCTATCTCATCTATGATACTCAAAAATGCATAGGAAAGAGCTTCACACCCTTTATTACTTGCACGAAAAATCAAACCTAATAAACCAATTTTCATATTATCTTTACCTTCGCAATCCTTTATTTATTTTTCAGCATCTTAATAATATCTTTTCTTTTTATTATCATCATCACTCCAAACGCTAAGATCAAAATATAGCGGATAATCCTATGACTATAAATTTCTGAAATGATTACAGTAATCAAAATAACCAGACAGGATAAGCCTAAAATTCTTTTATTATCATAGGCATTCTCATATTTAAGATGTTTAATATTGCAATAATGAAAAAATGCAAGTAACGCATAGCAAACCAGCGTCGTATATCCGGCAGCAATAAATCCAAATTCAGGAATAAATATATAATTTAAAACTAAATTTAAAACAGCAGCAGAGCATGTGGCTGCCATTACAATTTTAGTTTTTTTCAAATATAGCTCCAGCCTCATATATAAAGAATAGCATGCAGTAAAAAATACTCCTGCAGCCACCGGCGGAATCACATAAATTCCGCTGTAATAGCTTTTAGGCGCTAATATACAGATAATTTCAGGTGCAAATAATGTGCATAAGATTGTAAGTGCGGCAAAAAACAACAATACCTGATTCCCTCTTGCCTGAATGGACTTATAATTTTTTCGTTCCATCTGCTGATAAATCCAGGGAGCATACGATGAATCCACCGCATTCCAGAATATCAGCATGATGCCTGCCACTGTATAAGCAACATTGTAAATAGCTGTTGCACTGGTATTAATTAATTTACTGATCATGATGCGGTCAGAGCTGGAAAGAACGTACATTGACAAATAATGGGGGATCAATGGCAGATTAAATGCTATTGCATATTTCCAATAAGCTAATTTAATTTTTCCCTTAGCTTTCATTATTGTGGTAACTAAAAAGAAAACTCCAATACCTATGGAAACGGACTCTGTTGTTATTACCTTCGTTACGGCTTTATTATGCTCCGATGCCATCAGTACGCAGATGACCGATAACCCTAACGAAAGGATAGATGTCAACAGGATAACTGCAGTAATCGCTTTATATTTATACTCAAAGCGCTGCCTTCCCATCCAATAATTATAAGCCGGAGTAAACAGAAAGTACAGCAGCATAACCACCATAAGGCTGTCAGGCATATCAAACAACGGATTCAGCCACCTGTAAAATAAAAAATAAATGCCCATACATACAAACGTACACAAGCCAGCCAGGCACATGATTGAATATGTAAACGATTCTCTGTCTTTTTTAAAATCAATCATCCCATTATTAAAAACTCCGCTGGCCATATTTAATGTTGCAATGATATACAGCACACTTTGCCAGGAAGTAAATGTTGAAATGATACCATATTCTGATGTGGGCATAATCCTGGTAAAAACAGGACCGCTGATCATACTCAGCCCTTTTTGAAAAAATTTAGCAAATACCATTGCCATTGAAGATTTGGCAACCGGAGACATGGCTCTCCACCTGTTTCTATATTTCACTAAATAATTTACCATTTTGTGTTCTCCTCATTTAATCTGTTTTTACAAAATGTTTACAATGGAGAAAAAATATTGATAATAATAGAAACAACATCCTAAAATCATCCGAAGCGGCAAAAGACAAACCGCTTATAAAATAAATAAACACCGTTGTTATTATCATGAAACCAAATGCTAATTGATTTCCTTCACCATTCCGGTCATTTTCCCTTTTTTTCCATAATCTGGAGATAATGCTTATTACCATCAACAGATAACTTGTCAATCCCACTATACCGTACCGGTATAAATGAACTAAGTATTGGTTTTCAATAGAACTCTTTATCATGCGTTTACCCGTTGAAGTAGTCCACACATATTCAAACAGATGATTCGGACCTAATCCGAAGAAAATTTTGTCCTTAACCGCTTCGAAAATCCAGGAATACAGCAGCCATCTTTGCCCCATTCCATCTGCATTCGACCCAAATGAAGTTGAAATCTCACTAGCCGTTTCATCATCAAATAAAGCAATAAACATATTAATAAACTGCTTTAAAAAATTAGATACAGCCGGAATATTAACGATTATAGCGATTACTAATATTGCAATTAAAATCGGTACAAAGTGTTTTTTTATAAATTTGAACAACCCTAGTTTTACTAACCAGATGAGATGCAGTATGACTGTACATAAAATAATTGATCTGGTAAGCGTCGCCAGTATATTAAGGAGCACTGCCCCATAGATAACTGCATATTTCCATTTCTGTACCTTCTCCTGCTGTAACTTCCAGCCGACAATTGGTAAACACAACATCAAAAATGCAGCATTATTTGTAAAATTTGTACTTGAACCATAGCTTCTAAATAAGCCGTATCTGTATCTTTGCATATTCGTAAAAGTCGTAAGATCCCAAATGTTAAATCCTGTAAAGCACTCAAGAATTCCCAACATGGTGTATATTGATAAAAACAGCAGAAATACGTTTATAAACAGTTGAAAATCCTGTTCGGTCTGCAATAAATTATACATTAGAATTAAAAACAATACCGTATCAATAAAAAAACCGATGCCCGTAGAAAACTGTAAATGTCTAAAAGAAATAACATCCACAAGTACAAAGTATATAATCATAGGAATACTGAACATTGTATTGGATACTGACATTTTGCCTTTTTTTAGTAATAAACAGATACCAAAAACAAATAATATTACGATTCGATAACTAAATGCACCAAAGAAATATAATCGTCTCGGCAAAAACATAATAAAAAATGCGAAAATACCCAGTAAAAAATGTTTTAATACAAGTTTATTGCCAATTATAACCATTATAATTATCCTTTTCATCATATGTTTTTAAAATCTCCAGATAACTTTCCAGGGAATTCAAACAATTTCTATACACAAACGCATTCTTTTTATGATTGTTTTTTAATACTGCATCCGTCGAAGCATCTTCTTTATGATAAACAGCTATGTCGGGACAATATATGGATTTTAAATCATTTTTCATTAAATGCAGGAAAAGAATATCTTCTTCCATATACAGAAATGTACTGGGATCCAACCCTTCAAATCTGGAAATATAATTCTCTGAAAATACCATGAAACTCCCGTGGATTTCTACATTTTCGTGTTGAATCAGACGTTCCTCAACACTGAATTGCGGGATATGCTCACGGGCTTTTGACATGAAGCTCCGATAATATTTATCAAGGCCGATGCGGTTCAATATTAATAAACGGTAATATCTCCGCATTGAACGCCTGGCCCTCTGCATCGTCAGTATTTCCTTACGCAGCGGTGATGAACAAATGCTTCCTTCGCCGGTTATAATCATGGGACCCAGAACAGCATAATCAGTCTCTTCATATTTCTGCTTTAATTTTTTATAAATCCAGCCTTGAATCAAATAAACATCATTATTCATCAAAACCAGAAATTGTGGATGGCAGTTTTCTTTCGCGTATGAAAACCCTATATTATTCCCCCGCGCAAATCCAACATTTTCATCACTGTGAAGCAATACAATATCTGTATCGTTCTTAAAGATCTGATTTAATTCTCTCCAGGAATTATCTGGCGAACAATTATCAACAATTATTATTTTATAACCAACCGTATCAATATGCCTGCGGATAGATGACACACAGCCAATTGTCATTTCTATAGCAGTATAGTGAAGAATCACAAAAACAATATCCATAAGTTTCTCACCGCCTTAAAATCTCATTATATACTTTTTGAAATTCATCTATTTGCCTGTCTATATTATAAATATCAATCGTATGAAGTATGGAATCAAAATATTTCTTATACCTTTTACGTTCTGCCAGTTTATCCATTAACTCAGCTAATTTTTCAGCATTTCCTGCTTCGTATATTTCTCCGCCATGGGTATTCTCTATAATCTCCGGAATCCCGCCGCAGCGGCCCGCAATAACAGGCAATCCGTATTTATTTCCCTCGATCAATACCCGGCCAAATGGCTCCGGCCATACAGACGGAACTACAAGGACATCGCTTTCTTTATATATTTGTGCTAACTTTTCATTGTCAAGTTTACCGAAAAATACAATATCAGGATTTTTAACAGAACATTCTTTTACATATTCTTCCATCTCTCCATTTCCGCAGATATAAAGCTCACAATCTTTATATTTCATGCTTTCAAATGCCCTGATCATATGTTCAATGCCTTTAAAATATACCAAACGTCCCGCATACATGAATTTAATATGAGGTGATGTACGATTTTGCTTTTCTTTAATGATTGATTCTGTCTCGCTGTGATTAATGTCAATACTGTTAAAAATGCATTTCTTTACTCCGGCACGCTTAAAACAACCGGTTGCAAGTGAAGTTTCAAGTGTATACCTAGAAGGAGCGGTAACACCAGAGACATATTTTGTAAATGAACGCATATAAATCCTGTGAATCATACGTATGATATTATTTGCTTTATGGCCGTACTGAACCGGAGATACAATGGCAATGTCCCTGATCGTATGTACAACAGGAATTTTATAGTTATATGCAGCTTTCCAGATCATGTACGACATCCCATATATGGTATTGGAATGAACGATATCCGGTTTAAAATCTTTTAAGACAGATTCAAAATCTTTGCCGCATTTCACATTCCAATAGCATAATAATTTTTGCTGAACTTTTTCTAATTTTCCAACACTTTTTTTATCATAACTGAACCGATACAGATTAAAATCATTCGCTGTAAACCGATAGATCTTTACACCATTATGCTCTACGGTTTCACGATTCCCATTTCTTGAATCCACGCTATAAATCCCAACCTGATGTCCTCTCTTTACAAGACCCTCTGCCAGCAATTTAACACTTTGTTCTGCCCCGCCCTGCATATTAGGATAATAAAATGTATTTACAATTAAAATCCGCATAGTTCTTCCCTGTCCCTTCCATGCAATTTTACTGAATTCCTATATCTTTCTGTATCGTTTCTTTCTGTACAAATGAATGAAAGGTGTTTTTCTTACAATCTTTTTGAAATAAAATTTTAGTATATAGTTCATATTATAGTTCATATACTTTTTTACGATTGTTTCAAAACCAGCCTGCTCATAATCTGACCAGAATTCTTCATAATGCTCCGGTTTTACTGTATGACTGTGAAGATTATGCTGATATTTCATATAATCATCGTTTTTTATCTCCTCTAAAAACATTCCCTGTGTTTTTTTTGCTGCCTCAGACAGGTTCTTTAGTAACTCCATTCCTTTTTCTGTATGGATCATCATCAAAGAAACACCGTATTTCCAGGGTATCGCTGAATTCATCGTTTCAATTCCCCAAAAGTCTCCCAATGTGATGTCACCCTGCCTGTCCAGGTTTGAAAACGGACAGGCAAAGCAGCCTTTGTCTGTAATATACCCAGTCATATGCAGCCGTGAAAATATAGATAGCAGCGCCGTATTCTTTAATACCACCCCATTATCAAAACATGCATATGCCGGATATGCATTCCAGCCTTCTGGTTTATACCGGAAAGAATATTCCTTTAAGTTTGCATGAACTTTTCTTTCCAGCCACTCTTTATAATCTTTCCATACCCGTGCTTTTGGTGTTCCATGACAAATCAAGTCAATCGTATACAGCTGATCCGCAGATATTCTTTCCCTGTCAATATATTTTTTAAGTGCCGCTACTTGACACGGGGTACCGGAAAACAGTACAGAACACCCCTTTTTCAATTGCTGGGCAATCTTACAATAACAATCCTTACAGTTGCTTTTCACATACTTAGATCCTTGAAATATCCTGCATTCAGCTGCAGATGCAACTCCCGTATGCTGCACTTCAAGATTATTAGTCAGGCTGGCACCATAAAAATATTTTTTCTGGTTCTTATGTAAGAGTTCAAAAGCATGACACAACCCTATAAATGCACCGCCTGATGTACTTTTCATCACTTCATCATCCGTATTTTTAAACGCATATACCTGTTTTTCCATTCAGACACCACCGGCAATTATAAGATTTTTAAAGCCTTCTTTAAATAACATTCTGATTTCAGCCTTCTTTCCATTATTATATTATCAACGTTATCCCAGTCTATGGCATCCATCCTTTGCAAGTCAATCATTGTAGTGTTTTTACCAATCATTCTATTTGATAAACAGAACATATTCTGCAAGTCTATTAACCGGTTCATCTGATTTTTCCCTATTTTGGGAAATAAATAAAAATTCCTGTGATATAAACAGCTGAAAATCATACAATGGAAGGAATCTGTAAACACGCGCTCCGCATATCTGATGACACTGATAAAATCAGAGGGGGAAGCATCCCAGTATTTTATATCCCCAAATTTCCTGTCATATTTATTGATATGTTCACTGTCCAAAAAAGGCATTGTTACTATTTTTAAATCTTTAAAAGAAGCATATTTTTCTATAAATTTCCGCTGTTCCTTCGTTCCTCTCAGCAAATATACAAAAATATATTTCTCTTTGAAACGCCTTGGGGGACAGATATCATCCCAAACGGCCCGGTCAGCCAGAAGTGTGGGATCTAATACGGTTTCACAGTTTTCTGTCCCCATAATAGAACAGAGCAGATTGCGCCCGCTTTCCTCCCGGCATGAAATTGCATCAAACGTGGCAAGATTATTTCTGATGATTTTTTTCTGTTCTTCAGTAACCTGATCAACGCCAATACTTGGTGCGTATGCAATTTTTAATTTATCAGGATTTACAAAATTAAGCCAGTAAATACTGTTTAGAGATGCCAATTCCGGATGCCAGATCTGATCACTGCCGCAGACAAATCCATCGTAGCATTCATTTGCCCTATCAATAAAATCCGCTCTATACCGCTTATCTGTGGTCTTAAGCTTCTCATCAACAAACCTCTGCAGCGCAGTATTACGGGCCCGTAACTTTTTAGTACCAAATTTCCACACAATCCTGTGAAAAGTTTTCTTAATGCCAAATGCTTTAATTTTCATAAAAAAATTATAAGCAGAAGCTATTTTTCCACTATACTGATTTATTATTTCATAATCAATATTGTCGAAATCATTCAATACAACTTGCAATGCATATGCTTGTAATACAGAACCATAATTATTTCTCCACCAAGTCAAGCCCGCTATTTTCACCATATTCTCCTCATTTTTTACATGTAAAAATTCAAATATATTTTCATTAATTGTTTTATATTTTCATTCAAATCATAGGATCTGCATTTTAAGGTCTTTATACAATGCTCACTGGAATCACACCTGTTTTGTTTCCTGTTTTTTATATTCTCAATCGCATGACACCAGGCCGGCGTATTCCCCAGTGGTAAATACTGAATCAATCCCATATCTGCTTCTTCCGGTACCGCATCCGATGCAATGCATGGCAGCCCGCCCGCCTGTGCTTCTAAAAGTACCATTCCCAGTCCTTCCCACTTTGATGGAAAAACAAAACAGTCCATTGCATTTAACAGATCTGCCACATTCTTTTGTTCTCCTAACAGCATAACACTATCCTGCAGCTTTAAATCTGAAATCATTTTTTCCAAATCGGGCCGTAACGCTCCTTCTCCTATGCAGATCAATTTACTATCCGGCACATGATTATGGAATTCATCAAAAACTCTCAGCAGATACTCATGATTTTTTTGTTCGTTGATCCGGCCTATATGACCGATTACAAATTGATTCTCCAGGCCCAGTTTTTTTCTATATGAATTTCTTTTCAATTGATCAAAACGGAACACTTCACTATCAATCGCATTATTTAAAACAATATATGATATACCTTTATACAGCCAGTTCCCCGCTTCTTCACTGCAGGCTAATCTTATTGTGCTTAACTGAAGAAATAATGGAAGTAAAAAACGATTTAAAACAAGGTTGTTACAAGTTGTATTATGACAATGCACAATACGTTTCAAAATCCCATACCTTTTTGCCAATATAAGCTCCGGCAGCATCATCGCACTGTTCCCATGAATATGGACACAATCAAAACGGCCATGCTTTAAAATAGAATTTAATTCTTTAAAATATGTTTTGGATGCAGTTCTTCTGCTGGCCAGCTTATAATAAACAAAACCTAATTGTTTAAATTCAGTCTCTAATTCCGGATGCAGATCAAATACTGCATACTCTATTTGAAGATTTGGACTGTTTATTCGAAAGCAATAATTTCGAATAACGCAGGCAATTCCCTGATATGTAAATGGTGTTGTGTTAATTACTAAGACCCGCAAATAAAGTCCTCCTTTATCTATTCCGGTTTCCCTGTTCTAATTCACACGTTTCAGCATCTGAACAAGCTTTCCCGGCAACAGTGTTTTTAATCTTTCCTTCATGCAAACTCCAACCTTTAAACTTTCTATAAATCTTTGGTCCTGGATTCTCTCATAAAAATCATCTCTGCCTGCCGGTCTTCTTGTCGGATGCTGCAAATTTCCTTGTTTTTGCAGAATTGCCTCCAAATCAGTTTCTATTACACTGGCATTTTCTTTTACTCTCTCAAATAATTGATTACCCTGTAAAGAATTAATGAGGACAGCCGAAACGCCTGCTGCTGATGCAAATTCAGGATTGCTCTTTTCCACTCCCCAGAAGTCCCCGACAGTAATATCTCCGACCCTGTCTGTATTGGCATAGCTGCATTCATAACAGCACTCCCGGTAACAATCCCCATCCATAAAGTGCTTTCCATATTTATCAAGCGAAAGCAGCTTTGTTCTTGTTTTTGTCTTTGTCTTCAAAAGATACTGGGTGCCCCATCCCCGTTTATCCTTCGAACGGAAATTAAAATACTCCAGCTTCTCTCCAAGCATTTTTTCCTGATACTCAAAATACCTTCTTAAAAATTCCGGGGAAGGGACTCCATGACAGATAATATCTAAGGTAAACAAATTGTCATAGGATAAAAAGCCCAAATACTTATATAATCCGCCGATCTGGCAAGGCGTACCTGTAAACAAAACAAGCATCCCTTTATCCAGATCACTTTTAGCTGATTGATAAGAACTTTTTAAATCTGACTGAACGTATTTTGATGACTGCAGATGATATAACTCTTCTGTTTTATCAACTTTTATATGCCTGACTTCCAGATTTTCCGTATAAGCGCATCCATAGACACTGCCGCCTGCCTTTATAATAAACCTGGCAAACAGGTCAGAAGCCCCGCCTGAGGCGGACTGCAGCATACGCTTTTTATCTTTATTTTTCAATCCGAAAACACCAATAGGCCTGCGTCCCTGGGGTTTAAAATCAAAAGCCGGACATTTTTTCAGACAGATTCCACAATTCAGGCAAAGAGACTCATCTACAACTGGATATAAAAAGCCTTCATTATTTGGTTGTAAGCGGATGCAATTTTGGGGGCAGGACTGCTCGCAGCTTCTGCAGCCAACACATGCCTTCCCAATTACCTTTATATTATCCATGCTTGTCCTCACAATATGTTGTTTTACCAATCTGCTCTTTCAAATAATCCACAGTTTTCATTCGCTCGGCATTTATTATTTTACCAACAGCTGTATAATCGACTGCTCTTTCCAAAACCTTTTCAATATCATTCAGATTTAGAGCGATCCGGTCATGAAGTCCGGTCCGCTCTAACAGATCACTCAGCTTTTCTTCATTACCATAGGAATTTTCTACACTCTTCCTTATAATCGTTGCAAAATTCCTTTTCGTTATTATTGAGAATATAGTTCCATGAAACGTGTCTGTAATAACAGCCTCTGCATGCTGAAAGTATGCCAGCACTTTAAATGGAGAACAATCAATGAAATAATCAGCACATCTTTGTACTCCGCCAATTGAATAGATCTTCAATCCTTTCTTCTTTGCGTAAGCAGAGATCCAGACACTTTTTTCTCTGGATATCCTTCCGGAGTATGCATAAAGAATCAGATACCGTTCCTTCGTCTGAATTTGAGGAATCCGCTTACACTCACCAATGTAATCATAAGCCAAAACCGGATCCAGGTGATATTCCGGCTGCACATTTGATAATTTTCCTACAATATATCCAGAGTTTTTATCACGTACCGAAATAGCATCGAATTTCTTTAAAAACATGCCGATTTCTGTGTCCTTATCGAATTTTTTTAATTTTTCTATTGTAGTATTTCCAAAAGAAGCTGCATAGGTCAATAATTTCTTTGCTCTCTGATCTTTTCCAAACAGCTCTAAGGAATAACCAACATTCGGATTGGCCTGGACACAATTAAAAACTTCATCACTGCCAATTACCAATGCATCCAACACCGGTAAGTAATTCATCTCCGGTGTAATTCCAAGGATATGGAGATATTTTTTGGCAAATTGCTTTTTATATAAAATAAACTGAATCCGATGTTTCAATGGAGCATCATAACGAAATGCTTCCAGCATCTTTTGGATTTTTAAAAATAAACCGTGCTTTTGATAATGTGATTCATTAATCAGCGGTTTTTCTATGTGATAATCCACAAATTCCACGTCATGCCCCAATTTTTCCAGAAGCATCTTTAATCCATAGGCCTGTAAAAAAGAGCCATAATTCACAATCCTCTGCATGGATAAAATTCCTACTTTTGCCATTCATCTTTCTCCTAGTCATTCCCGCTTATGAACTTACACTGGGTCAAAACAATTCTTTAACAAGCTTTTCTATCTGTTTATTAAACGCTCCATTATTACTCATGATTCCTGCCGGTATATCCGAGATAATGCTTTCATAATTTACAATCACATCTGCAAGCCCGGAAATATCATAAACAGGTATGATATTCCCATATCTCTCCTTAACTGCTTTCGTAAATTCAATCTGATGATTATTTACATGCTCATTAAAATCATAACTTCTCGGTACCACCACCGGAATCTTTCCAATCTGAAGCGGCATAATAAAACTCGCCGGACCGCCATGAGTAATCACAATCCGTGCAGTTTTTACATTTTTTAACATATCATCATAGGGAAACAGCTTATGCCACTCACAATACTTAGGCTCAAATGTACTGTAACCGGATTGAATGATTACCTCTTCCTTAATAACATCCTTTTCTTTTAACTTGTCAATTTCTTCCAGCAGCCTGTTAAATGGCTGTTCATGTGTCCCAACTGTCACAAAAATCATCTCTATCTACCCCCGGTAAAAGTTTTTTTAACCGCCTGTATACACTCTTTTAAAATATACTCCCAAGGTTAACTGCTTTTTTATATACCTTTTTCATCTCTTCCCACTGAACAATGAACTTATCTGTTATAGGGTATACCATTTTACCAGTCATCGTAGACTTATCAATCCGATCATAAACCTCTATGTAAATCAGCCTTGCTCCAAATAATTTTCCTATATAGAAGAATGGAACTGCTACAGCGGCACCAGAAGAAATAATCACGTCCGGCCTTTCTTTTCGGATGGTCTTCCAGGCAAGTACTGTATTAATAAGCAATGCTTTTAAGCTGCGGTTTGTAGGATAATAGCATGATATCATCCTCTCATCCTTTAAAATACTTTTCGCATCGGCTTTATCAAATGTAACCCAAAACCTTTCTTTGTTCTTCCAAAAGGATTTCAGCATATATAAATGAGTCAAATGACCGCCTGATGATCCCACCAGACAAATTTTCAAATTTTCTTTTCCCATTTTACCATCTCCTGACCAACATCAATCTCTTCTATATAAATCTCTTGTATATACCTTCTCCTCCACATCATCTAATACTGAATCATAGCGGTTTGCAATCACTGCACTGCTCATTTCCTTAAACCTGGTTAAGTCATTGACAACCTTACTGCCAAAGAAAGTGCTGCCATCTTTGAGCGCCGGTTCGTAGATGATCACTTCAGCTCCTTTTGCCTTCATGCGCTTCATGACCCCCTGAATACTGCTCTGACGGAAATTATCAGAATCAGCCTTCATCGTCAAACGGAATACCCCAATAACAACGGTCTTCTCCCTGCCGGCATCAAAGCCTGTATTATTGGCATATGCATAATATCCTGCCCTTCTAAGAACTCTATCTGCGATAAAATCTTTTCTTGTTCTGTTTGCTTCCACAACTGCACTCATAATATTCTGCGGAACCGCATCGTAATTGGCCAAAAGCTGCTTTGTATCTTTCGGCAGGCAATACCCGCCATAACCAAAGGAAGGGTTATTATAGTAACTGCCGATTCTTGGATCCATTCCGACCCCTTCAATAATCTGCCGTGTATTCAGCCCTCTCATTTCCGCATAAGTATCTAACTCATTGAAGTAGCTGACTCTGAGAGCCAGATATGTATTCGCAAACAATTTCACCGCTTCAGCTTCCGTTAAATCTGTGAAAAGCACGGAAATATTATCTTTGATTGCTCCCTCAGCCAGCAGCCCGGCAAATATCCCGGCAGCTTTCATCAGCCTCCCATCAGCCTGCGGCACACCGACAATAATACGGGAAGGATACAGATTATCGTACAATGCCCTCCCTTCTCTTAAAAATTCAGGGCTGAAAATAATGTTCTCACAGTTGTACTTTTCTCTTATAGCTTTTGTATACCCCACAGGAACTGTGGATTTAATCACCATGATTGCATCAGGATTGGACTTAATGACCAGTTCAATTACTGCTTCTACCGAACTTGTATCAAAGTAATTTTTTTCCGGATCATAATTTGTCGGGGTAGAAATAATAACAAAGTCAGCATCCTTATATGCAGCTGCTCCATCTGTGGTTCCTGTTAAATTCAGTTTCCCCGCTTCCAGATATTCTTCAATCTCTTTATCTATAATCGGAGACTTCCGGTTATTAATCTTTTCAATTTTTTCCTCCAGAATATCAACAGCATGTACCTCATTATGCTGCGCTAATAAAATTGCATTGGATAACCCTACATACCCTGTACCAGCAACTGCGATCTTATACATCTTCTGCACCTCCATTTACATTTCAATTTTCTTTGTACTTACCGTTCCGGATAGGATTCCACCAGTTCTGATGATTCCAATACCACCGAATGGTCTGCCGGATTCCAGAATCAAAATCATAAGAAGCAGCCCACCCCAGCTCATTTTCAATTTTTTCCGTATTCAGTGCATAATGCCTCTTATGTACCGGACGGCCGGTCACGAAACGGATAAGACTTTCTGATCTGTCCAAAGCCCTCAGGATTGTCTTAGCTGCCATCAGAACAGTCATTTCATTATGACCGTTTATATGGTATACATCTCCCGCCCGGCCTTCATTAATGATAAGATCAATCGCCCGGCAGTGATCTGACACGTGAAGCCAGTCACAAACATTTTCTCCATTTCCGTATATGGGTATCTCCTTGTCTGCCAAAGCCCGGACAATCGCCATCGGAATGAACTTTTCCGGAAAATGGTATGGGCCGTAGTTATTGGTACAGCGTGAAATGGTAACCGGAACACCAAATGTTCTATAATACGCCTGAACATATAAATCCGCACTGGCTTTGGAAACTGAATATGGATCAACGGTACTGACCTGGATTTCTTCTTTTAAAGACATGTCTGCCCGGTCCTGGGTCAACGCATCATATACCCGGTCCGTAGAAACCTGATGGTAACGTTTGATGCCAAATCTCCGGCATGCCTCCAATAATGAAACGGTACCAATTACATTGGTCCGGACAAATGCAGCCGCATTCGCAATATAACGGCCTGCATGATTCTCTTCTGCAAAATTCACTACAATATCCGGTCTCTCTGCTTCAAACAATTGAAACACAAAAGAATTGTCTGTGATATCGCCCTTCACGAATTTATAATTCGGCCGGTCCTCTATCGGCTCCAGATTTTTTAAACTTCCCGGAGAAATCAGCAAATCCACGTTAATAATTTCGTAAGCTGTATATTTACTGACCATATATTGAACAAAATTACTTCCAATAAAACCAGCACCGCCAGTGATGATCATTTTCATAATTCACGTGCTCCGCATCTACTTGTAATATGATTAAACCTTAAATTTCCCAAACAGATTCTCACTGTATTGCCCTTCATCTATCAAATGGCTGATCTGGTTTTTTACCTCCTCTTTGTCTTCCTGATAGGTAACGCCAAACCATTTGTCATTGGTTTTTAAGACTGCAACCTTCGCTATTCCACGTTTTATCAGATCATCCATCATAGCCGGGAGTAAAAACTCTTTCTTTTTTCCATCGTCAGTCAAGTTATTCAGAAAGTAAACAAATCCGGCTTCCAGATCTTTTAGAAATCCGGGAGTCACCCCCCACATATTCATAGATACCAGATTGTCTTCAGATAAAATTATCCGCTTTCCATATTCATCCTCACCTTTTATGGTTCCATCTTCTTGGTTCTTAATGTGAAATGTTTCGGTAACAGACAATAATTTTCCTGTTTCATCTACAGAACAGACGCCTCTCGTCACATCCCCATTGGGACTTAACGTATTGCCAAGCCTGAAGCCAGCCATACAAAAACTGTAGGGAGTTGTCTCTTCATGTGTAACCAGATAATTATGTATTTTAGCAAATGCCTCCTTACCGTAATAATCATCCGCATTAATTACTACAAACGGTTCCTTGATAATTCCTTTACACGCTAATACTGCCTGCCCTGTTCCCCATGGCTTTTGTCTTCCTTCCGGGAGGAAAAATCCCTCCGGCAAATCTTCCAGTTCCTGAAAAACATATTCTACGGGAGCCAGCTTCTCAATTCTTTTACCAATAACTTTTTTAAATTCCTCTTCAATACTTTTCCGGATGATAAAGACAATCCTGTTAAATCCGGCTTCAAGAGCATCAAAAATGGAATAATCCATAATGATTTCTCCATTTGGTCCTACCTGTTCCAACTGCTTAATACCGTTTCCAAATCTGCTTCCAATTCCCGCTGCCATAATTACAACTGCTGTTTCTCTCATCTTGTCCCCCTCTTTCCACCAAATCCCGTATGAACTTATTCATGATCTATTCAGCTCCCTTACGAAGCAAAACTACTATTACTGTCTGAATCAAAATCCGGATATCCGACCATATGGACCAGTTATCAATGTATTTTAAATCAAGGCTCACTACATCTTCAAAATCTAAAATCTCACTTCTTCCCGTAACCTGCCACAATCCTGTAATTCCGGGTTTAAGGCTCAGACGGCGTTTATGATGCTCTTCATATTTCACAAATTCATCCATGGTTGGAGGTCTTGTACCAACCAGGCTCATATCTCCCTTTAAAACGTTGAAAAACTGAGGGAACTCATCAATGCTGGTTTTCCTTATAAACTTACCTACTTTAGTAATCCTTGGATCGTCCTTAAGTTTAAACATGAGACCATTCATCTGGTTTTTACTCATCAGTTCCTTTTTTCTTTCTTCTGCATCCATATACATGGACCGAAATTTATAAATTGAAAAAAGTCTTCCATTTCTACCAACCCGGGTCTGTTTAAAAATAACCGAGCCAGGTGATTCTAGATAGATAGCCGGTACAATGAAAATCCCTAAGAGGATTGTTAAAAATGCTCCGACTATTCCGCCTGCTATATCCACCAGACGTTTAAAGAATAATTCCGTTGGTTCAAAAACCCTTGAACAATAAGTAAGAACCCGTTCTCCGCCAAACTTATTAACCACCTTCTCCCTTTCGCTTAAGCCAAACGTATTTACAGTCACATGTGCAACAATTCCAAGTGTTTCAAGACGGTTTATCAACTTGTCTAAATACGTCCTGCTATTATCCGGTATGCTGATCAGAGCCTCATCAATTACCTGTTTTTTGAGGAACTCTGCCACACTGTCCTGACCGCTAATCATACAGCTTCCTTTATCGCTTTTTTCTATCAGGTTGAGTTCTACCTTTGGGTTTTCCCCTTCCTTCTCTTCAACGTCTATAATTGCAATGGCCACCACATCGCATTCATATGACACGGAATTCACAAACTTATTCAGCACCTGCAAAACATTACTCCTGTTTGCATAAATCATTAGTTTTTTGCGGTTTTCCGGCTTCTGATAATGCGAGATCAATAAATATTTGCAATATAATCTGCCAAGAACCATACAAAAACAGTTAAAAAAGAAAAACAGCAGATAAAAGGCTCTTGAAGACCGTCCCCCCAGCTTTGTAAGGTATAAAATGAAAGCCATTACAAAGGCTATGTATATATTTAAAAGTAAAACATTTTTAAATTCACTCCATAGAGAACGTTCCATCAAAGGCTTTCCGGACTGGTAAAACATGATTACAATCAAATACGCAAAAATGACAATAGCAGCACTATACCACCGTCCGGTTATAAATTCAGCGGACTGTAAGGATGCATATTTTGCAAGCATTGCCAATATAAAGGAAAATACAATTGCCGCAAAATCTATTAATATATAAAAAATGCGATTTTTAATCAGCATGCGTCCACCCGCCCATCTTCCAGTATCTGTCCACCGTTTTTCCCCGTAAAAGCAACAGTACATAGCAGCTGAAAATGAGCAGAACCTCACATGCAAAGATATCCCAGTGATACTCAGAATGAGCCAATGTCTGCTGAGGCTGGATTCTGCTGTAAATCTGAACTGCTGACCACATTATGACGGCTGCAGCTGCAGCTACCATTATCCAATATCTGACTTTTTTGTTCATCACCGCATCCTCCTTTATTTATCGTGTTATTGCTTCTCTACATCCTCATATTTTTCATATTTTTTATATTCTCCATAGTACCTGCTGCTTCCTATATTGACCCTATTTAAGATTACGCCCAGAATACGGCATCCGCTTTTCTCCAGATGTTTCTTTATCTTCTGCTCAATGCGGTAGCTTATTGCTCCGCTCTTAATAACAATAACTGCCCCGTCACAGTACTTGGCAATAATCGCTCCGTCAGTCAGATTCAGCAAAGGAGGCGTGTCAATAATAATATAGTCATATTCAGCTCTTGCAGACTGAATCAGCAAAGGAAACATAGGTTCCTCCAAAAGCTCTGCCGGGTTGGGCGAATAAGGGCCTGCAAATATAATGCTCAGGTTTTCCAAATTGGTTTCATACAAAATATCTCCCTTACTTTTCTGCCCGCTTAGATATTGAGATAATCCATTCACTTCCTTATCCAGTTGATATCTTGAAACCATTACCGACTTTCTGATATCGGCATCAATAAAAAGGACTTTTTTCCCAATCTGAGCCAAAGAGACAGCCATGGAATAAGACATATTTGATTTTCCTTCATTTGGAACTGCACTTCCCAACATAATGACCTTTATATTGCTTCCGCAAAATTGTATATTTGTCCTCAGCGTCTTAATGGCTTCCTCATAGTTATAATCTCCTTTCTCCAGATTTTTCAGGTTTACTTCATTTTTCATGTTTTACATTCCCCTCCTTTTTTTATCAGTTTTTTTCTTACCTGATTTTAATTTATGTCTCATTTTTGCAGACTCACCTTCCCGGTTCGGAACAGCTGCAAGAACTGACAATCCCAGATAACGTTCAACATCCTCTTCAGTACGTATGGTATCATCTATGATTACACCGGCTGCAAGTATTGTACAGATCAAAAACATACCTGCCACAGCCCCTATCAAGGCATTCTTTTTTGTATCAGGGCTTGTCTTAACGGAAGGTATTTCTCCTTCTTCAAAAATCTTAGGAGGCACCATCTCCATCATGTCACCAATATAATCCGAAGACGTTGTAGAAATCTTATCTACAATTTCTTTTGCCCGGGTAGGATCAGTATCCCGGACGGATAAAGTGAGGATGCGGGTGTCTGTAGGATTCGTTACACTGATTTTTTTTCTTAAATCTTTATAAGACATATCCAGCTTCAGCGATTCAACCACTTCTTCCAGTACTGGCCGGCTGGTCACCATGATTTTATAGTCCTTCGTCAACTGACTGCCAACCTGTAAATCAGTCAGCGAATACATCGTCGATTCTTTTGAAAGGACATAAACCATTGCTGTTGATGTATATTGCGGCGTTATGACATATCTGCTGTAAGCTCCAGCGCTTCCGCCGGCTAATACAGTGATAAGGATAATCAGCCACAGCTTCTGCTTTAATTTGTAAAGTAATTCGAGTAAGTCAATTTGAATCTCTTCGCTTTCATTCATGTTATTTGTTCTCATTTGTGACTCCCATTCAATGTTTTCTTTTTTTCAATATATTTTGGGCATGATTGCTTACCAGCTTTTGATACATATCCTTGCTGCAGTTCTTTTTAATCCAGGCTAAAGCTTTTTCTATTTCAGGCTTTCTTTCATTCATGTTATGCATATCAGTTCCCAGCATATGTATATGCTCTTCCTGTATTTGACACCTGCACCAGCGGACTCCATAGTTTAGCCGGCTTCCTATAATACTGGAATAATTCATCTGAAGCATACATCCGGAATCGATCAGCTCATTTACCCTTCCTCTTTCTCTCAGGCAGAGGTAACGCTCCATATGGGCGAGTATGGGGATATATCGGGCTAATATTATCTTTCGAAGACACTGAAATAATCTGGAATAAGAGACCGAAGGCGGGAACTCTACTAATACATAATTGCTCCCGCACATTGTAATTACCTTTTTTTCTCTTAAGTCCTCCAGTAAATCTTCATAGTATAATATTTCCTGTCCCAAATATAAGTTGTAATGTTTATGGATTTGATGCGCTTCCTGTTGTAGTTTAGTGATCAATTCCATAATATGTACCAAATCTTGTCCCCGTTTATAATGAGGAGTAGCAATAATACTTCGAATTCCCTGACTATAAGCCATCTTAAGCATTGCCCTTGCCTCTTCCATATTGGCAGCCCCATCATCAACTCCGGGAAGGACATGCGCATGAATATCAATAATTCCCTGCATCCCATCACTCCTTTTACTACGGTTATGAATCATCGCTTTATGCTATTTCTTCTTAAAATTCCGAATATACAAGGAAACATAATCTAAATTATGTTCTAAAAAAAATACAGATAAATGTTATATTTTGTAAAATATGGTATGTTTTTGGGCATATAAAAAAAGCATGAGCAAAAATGTCATGCTTTGTCTTAGCATACCTTACTGTCGCTGGTTTATTATATCTATATTTTTTATTATTTTCTAACAAAATCCATTTTTTCTATTGAAATTAATTCGATTTTGTTTTATATTAGGAAAGTACTAAATATTCCTCTTAATATTCTGATTATCAAAATAAACATAATTTAGATTATGCAATTCTGATATCTGGAATCAAATACCAGACCAAGCTTTGAAATAAGTTTCTGATGTTCTTCCCCTGTAGTAGCTGTATAAATCCGGGTTGTTTCTATACTGGAATGTCCCAGGACTTCTGCCAATCGTAATAGATTTTTTTCAGAACGATAAAAAGTGAACGCAAACAAATGACGAAGGTTATGCGGAAACACTTTTCTTTCATCTACTTTTGCCATCTTACAGAGTCCCTTCATTTTTTTCCAGATTGTAGTCCGGCTAATAGGAGTGTTTGATTTCGAAATAAATATTGGACCTGACATGATCCTATTCGCTACACAATAGGCTTTTAATATCTTTATAAGCGGCTTTGGCAAAAAGATAATTCGATTTTTTCCTTTATTATTTATTTGGGCATACTCCATTTCCAGTGACCGTACCGTAATGTATTGCAATTCGCTGACCCGTATTCCTGTACTGCATATAGTCTGCATCAGGAGATTCAGTTGAATATCCCCTTCTTTTTTAGCGGTCCTTATCAGATTTTCATATTCTATTTTAGATAAACATGTCTCCTTTTTACAAAATAATGTTCTCTGTATTTTAAACTGATGTACTTTACATTCTAGCCAGCCGGCATATTCCAGAAAACGATTTAAAGCTACCAACATAGAATTCACACTTGATACCTGATAATGCTCTTTTAAATATTCCTTATATTTAATAACTTCCTTTTTCTCAACAACTTTCTCTACTGGTAAAAAGATATAGAATTTTTTAATATCCCGTATATATTTTTCTATTGTTAATTTTGCTTTTTCTTCCTCATAAAGGTAATTTTCATACTGGTTTATAAGATCTATAGTCAAGATTTTTTCCATGGTTTTTCTCCTTATGTACATTAATATTATGTATCTTTTACTATAATTAATTTCAAATACTTTACGGTTATTTATTAATTGTCAATTATACAAGCAATGTTAACTTTTAATCAATGGGTTTAAGATAAGTGTAAGATGAAAGTAATTATATATAAAAAAGAATTAATAAAAATACAATATTAATAAACTTCCTACATTTTTCTGTCTGTATTTATTCTGCTGCCTGATCAATTAATCAACTTTCCGGTTGAGTAATTCCCGTTCTTTCTTTTAAAGATTACTTTTGTATTCTTTTAACTCTGTTTATGTATATTCGGCAGACTTTTATTAATTTCAGGGGTACATGCAGCATTTTTTATAATTAACCGGCCGTATCACTCTTTTTGATTTTGTGTCAAATCAGTAACTTCTTAATTAACCCACCCCCCGCTGTCAGCTCCGGGTTTAAATTCCCATTTTTAGGAAAAAATAATAAGGAACACATATCATTCCGTGATCGATTATTATTTAAGAAGGGAAATACCGTATTTTTATGAGTAAAGCAATTAATTCTGACAGTAAAATATTCCGTCTGGGCATTGACATCGGGTCGACAACTGTTAAGCTTGCCGTTTTGGATAGTGAAGACAGATTGCTGTATAACAAATACTGCAGACATCATGCCGATCTTTGGCTTACTTTAGAGAAACTTTTAAAAGAATTATATAAAACCGCCGGTAATATAAAAGTGAAAGCAGCGGTAACAGGTTCCGGAGGCATCTCCATTTCCGAACGGCTGGATCTGCCGTTTGTACAGGAAGTGATGGCCGGCTGCAAGGCGGCCCAACGGTATATCCCGGATGTCAATATCATTATCGAACTTGGTGGAGAGGACGCAAAACTCACCTTTTTTGATAATGGTACTGATCAAAGGATGAACGGAATCTGTGCCGGTGGAACCGGAGCTTTTATCGATCAGATGGCAATCCTTTTAAAAACCGATGCTGCAGGTCTCGATGAGCTTGCAAGGCATAGCAATGTCATCTATCCTATCGCTGCAAGATGCGGAGTTTTTGCAAAAACGGATATACAGGCACTGTTAAATGAAGGAGCAAAGAAAGAAAACATCGCCGCCTCCATTTTTCAGGCAGTTGTCAATCAGACGATCGGAGGACTGGCCGCCGGCAGGAAAATAAAAGGGAAAATCGGTTTTCTGGGGGGGCCTCTTTACTTCCTCCCCCAGCTGCGGCGCCGTTTTAAAGAAACGTTAAATCTGGGGGAAAGCGATATAGTAATACCAGAAAATGCACTGGTATATGTGGCCATCGGAGCAGCACTTTCTGCCGAAAAACAATCAATCTCTCTCATGCAACTGCTTAACCGCTGCCAAACCGGCCAGACAGAAAATCAGCTTTCAAAAGACAGGCTGACGCCGCTGTTTTCTGGTGATATGGAATTTAAGGAATTTATGGAAAGACATGCTGCCCATCAGGCAAAAAAGGCGAAACTTTACAGTTACAGCGGGCCTTGCTATCTCGGTCTGGATATGGGATCCACTACCAGCAAAGCCGCCCTGATTGACAAAGACGGCGGTCTTTTATACACCTGTTACCGCAATAACGACGGCAGTCCGCTCTTATCGGCTGCGTCTATATTAAAGGAAATTTATTCCCGCCTGCCTGAGAAAGCCATAATTGCTTATTCCGCCGTAACCGGTTACGGTGAGGAACTTATTAAGGCTGCCTTTTCCTGCGACCTTGGTGAAGTTGAAACGGTTGCTCACTGCACGGCAGCGAAATACTTCCTGCCAGACGTTGAAACGGTCTTGGATATCGGCGGGCAGGATATGAAATATATACGTATCCAAGACGGCGTTATAAACACCGTTATTTTAAATGAGGCCTGTTCTTCAGGCTGCGGTTCTTTTATTGAAACCTTTGCAAAATCCTTAGGTCTGTCGGTTCAGGAATTTTCCTCGCTTGGAATCAAAGCAGAAAATCCCATTGATCTGGGTTCCCGCTGTACAGTCTTTATGAATTCCAAAGTAAAGCAGGCTCAGAAAGAAGGAGTTTCTGTCGGAGATATCTCGGCAGGGTTATGTTATTCGGTCATTAAAAATGTGCTTTATAAGGTAATAAAACTTAAAAACTCTTCCGAATTAGGAGATAACATTATCGTTCAGGGCGGAACATTTTTAAATAATGCTATTTTACGCAGTTTTGAAATGATTTCCGGTAAAAATGTAATACGGCCGGATATAGCCGGACTTATGGGAGCTTTCGGTGCTGCGCTGCTGGCTAAAAACGCCTGGAGGCCAGGAATGCAGTCCTCTCTGATAAGCGCTGGCCAGCTGGACACATTTTCGGCTGATACAAAAATTACCCGCTGTGGAAAGTGCACCAACAACTGCCTGCTGACTGTAAACCTTTTTCATGACGGAAAAAAGCTGATAACCGGAAACCGCTGTGAAAGAGGCACAGGATCAGACAGACAGCAGAATGTACCGAACATATTTGAATACAAATATAAACGATTATTTCAATATAAGCCGCTGGAATCAGAGATGGCCTCCAGAGGAACTATGGGTATTCCCAGAGCTATGAATATGTATGAAAATTATCCTTTCTGGTTTACCTTTTTTACTGCCCTGGGGTTTCGGGTGGAGTTATCTCCGGAATCCAGCAGACAGATATTTGAGCTTGGAATGGATACGATTCCGGCTGATACGGCCTGTTATCCTGCAAAACTTGTACACGGACACATCATGGCTCTCTTAAGGCAAAATGTAAAGCATATATTTTATCCCTGTATTCCCAAGGAACGAGCGGAATTTGACGGTGCCGACAACCATTTCAACTGTCCCATGGTAATCGCCTATGCGGAGGTCATCCACGCCAATATAGATGCGCTGCGTGAAAATGGTGTGGTTCTGCATTTTCCCTTCCTGCC
Source organism: uncultured Lacrimispora sp. (assembly GCA_964402355.1). Taxonomy (GTDB): domain Bacteria; phylum Bacillota; class Clostridia; order Lachnospirales; family Lachnospiraceae; genus Lacrimispora. Next base: position 102,166 of record CAYOCB010000007.1, on the reverse strand, counting down.
GTATGACAGCCCCAAGGCACTGGCTCACCGGCTGTTCCAGGAATTTAAATCCTTTGGAATTACCAGAAATGAAGTAGAAAATGCTCTTAAGCTTGCCTGGAAAGAAGACCGGCAGTTCAAAACAGATATTCAAAAAATGGGCGAAGAGACTTTTCATTATTTGAAAGAGACAGGGAGACACGGCATTGTTTTGTCCGGAAGACCCTATCATTTAGACAGAGAAATCAATCATGGGATTCCCAACCTGATAACCTCAATGGGATTAGCCGTACTTACAGAGGATTCTGTCGCCCATCTGGGAAATGTGAAAAGGCCGTTAATGGTTTTGGATCAATGGATGTATCATTCCCGCCTTTACGAAGCGGCAGACTTTGTATCCGGTCAGGATAATCTGGAACTGGTACAGCTGAATTCTTTCGGCTGCGGTCCGGATTCCATCGCCTCAGAACAGGCAAAGGAGATATTAAATAAGAACGGTAAAATTTATACATTATTAAAGATTGATGAAGCCAGTAATCTTGGAGCAGTTAAAATCAGGCTAAGGTCATTAAAAGCGGCAATGGAAGATCAAAAAGGAAGCAGAATAAGTCAGGGGGTACAGGAACCGGTTCTGAAAAACAGCCTGGTCTTAAAAGAATTACGCAGCAAATATACCATTTTAGCGCCGCAGATGGCTCCCATCCATTTTGCACTGCTTCAGGAAGCAATACGTTCCGAAGGATATCTGCTGGAGATTCTCCCAAAGGTGGATAAGGAAGATATTGAAACCGGACTGAAATATGTTAACAATGATTCCTGTTATCCCTCCATTATTGTGATCGGACAGATCATACGGGCTCTGCAGTCGGGTAAATATGATCTTGACCATACGGCGGTAATCATGAGTCAGACCGGAGGGCCATGCAGAGCCAGTAATTATCTGGCTTTATTAAAAAAAGCAATGTCGGAAGCCGGCTTTACACAAGTACCGGTCCTGTCGCTGAATGCCTCCCGTCTTGAAAAAGGTTCCAGCTTTCCAGTTACCGTATCTTTATTAAAGAAATCAATCATGGCGGTTCTGTACGGAGATATGCTCATGGAGATTCTGTTTCATATACGGCCTTACGAAATCAATAAAGGATCATCCAACCAGCTTTTTTCGGATTGGATGACAAAATGCAAAGCGAATATCCGACAGGGTAATTTCACTGTTTTTCGTAAAAATATTTATAAGATTGTTGAAGATTTTGAGAATATCCCTATACGTAATGAAAATAAAATACGGGTTGGCCTTGTGGGCGAAATTCTGGTAAAATATCATCCCGCTGCCAATAATTATATGGTAGATTTTATCGAGAATATGGGAGCTGAAATGGTAGTCCCCGGTCTTATGGACTTTTTCCTCTATTGTATGTACGGCGGGGAATCGGACAACCGTTTTTTAGACGGAGGCAAAACACGGCGGATGTTAAGCAATACTTTGATCCGGTTTATAGAACACTATCGGAAGGATATAAGAAATGCCCTAAAGAACAGCGGGCGGTTCAAGGCTCCGGATACAATATTTGATTTGGCCAGGAAGACCGAGCCTATCCTCTCTCTTTGCAACCGGTCAGGAGAAGGCTGGCTGCTCACCGCAGAAATGATCGAGCTGATTGAAAAAGGGACCAATAATATTATTTGTATGCAGCCCTTTGCCTGTCTTCCCAATCATATTACCGGGAAAGGTATGATCAAAACTTTAAAAGAACGGTATCCACAAACAAATATTTTAGCAATGGATTACGACCCTGGTGCCAGTGAAGTCAACCAGATCAATCGTGTGAAACTGATGCTGGAAAGAGCTAAAACAATTTAAAATAAACAGACGGGGCACTGCAAAACAGTTGGTTCATCGCTGTTTGGCGGCGCCCCTCCTGTTCGGCTCCTGCCCACTATTCTTCATAAATAATAAATGGAATGCCTTCTTCTATTTGTTCAAAAATCGCTTTTGCCAGATACAATGGGGCATTTACACAGCCATGGGTTCCATTTCTTATATATCTCTCTCCTCCGAAAGAATGCCTCCAGCTTGCATCATGAACTCCCATATTCCCATAAAAAGGCATCCAGTATCTTACAGCCGCCGAGTAACCAAGGCCTGATAAAACTGCATCTTTTTGTTTGTAATTAAGCATATAAGTTCCAACCACCGTTGAATTTCCTTTATTGGGATTCCCTGTTACCACCGGACCATGGATAACCAGCTTCCCATCTTTATAAAACCATAAATGCTGTCTGGTTATGTTGATTTCCACATAGGTACCGACTAGTTCATTCTCATCCCTGGACATGGCCTTTTGTATATAAACAGGTTCCCTGACAAATACCAGGCCTCGGCTTATAAGCTCCAGCAGTGCTTTGGTTTCAGCATTCTGATCAATTTTCCAACCATAAAGCCCGCCTTTCACTTCTACGGTTTTCCCAGTTGATGTTTTAAAATTTCTTGTCATTCCGACAGTATCATATTTTTTGCTTAACCCTTTTACATATTTCGATACTTCAGCCCTGCTTACTTCCACATCCAGATCATCATTTACCCGAAGCCATTGATGTATGATATTACCACCTAACGTTTCCCTCTGGCTTCCAAAGATATAGGTGATATCTGTTGATACATACTTATTTAAAAGATTTCTGGTACTAAGAGTTTTAGCAGAGCTTATGGTATATTGGGGATTTTCATAACAAAGCATTTCATCTAAATCTAATTTGGTCTCTCCCCTAAAAACACTCTGGCGGATGGCTGTGTTTAAATGATCCTTCCTGATTATATTACCATCAATTTCATCCACTAATTCATAAGAACCGTCAGAATACATAAAGTCCGCATTTCGCGGCTCGATCTTTTTGTTATTTAAACAGTTTAAGCTGTCTATTTTATTTTCCAGAGCATTTTGATTAAAAGTGAAGGTATCATTTGCATCTATTTTTTGATCTCTAAATAATGAGACAATCCAACTCAGTGAATTCTGATTGTGAAGAATTTCTGAGATATTATTTTTTTCATTGTATTCCAGTCCGACCTCCTGTCCGGTTATATTCTCGGTTTTCCCATTTCTTTCTATTAATTGCAGTTTATAATTTTTCATGTGATTTCTCATGATCCGATCCGCATCATCCTTTGTTTTTAACGAGACATTAACTCCATTTATTAAAGTGTTAACAAAGAAATGATTCGTAAAGTATAAGGAAATGAGCAAATAAACCAGTATAATTGAAGCAATGGCAATAACAGTATTTTCTGAGCCTCCGCTTTTGGAAAATAACTTTATCTTCCTGATCTTCATGCCTGATGATACCTTTCATCAAAAACTACGGTATGTTAACGTTATTATACCTTTATCTTATGTATGTATTTTTGATTTTAATACTTCGGCTGCATCGGACCGGATATGGTTTAAGTAATACGTCTGAACCATCTGAAAGACCCAAATCCAGTCTGCTGATATTTTGGGATTTGGGCCATATACTCTATATACATTTAAGCTTTGAAGCAATACTTTACGGTTCCACTCCCCATTTCAGGCTGCCAGAAATATATCCTGTAATTTTTGTCCAGTCTGCATAACTGCTGCCCGAATTCGAAAAGGAATAATCTCCTGTCTGCATGTAATTGCTCCAGTCAGTTTTTGAAAATCTCACCTGTACTTCAATGGACTGCCCTGCTGCCAGTTTACCGGCTCCGGCCGTAAATCCGATTTCCAGGTAATAATCTGCTCCTGGCTTCGCTACCGGCATTTTCACAAAAGTGCCGGTGATATTACCGCAGTCGACCGTAGACCAGTCACACCAGAAGTTTTGATCTTTTTCTTCATCAATCGTGTAATAGTATCTAAGTTTCAAATCGGAAAGTGAAATACTGGTTTTTCCGGTATTGTAAAGTTTAATTTTCGGCACGATTCCATTTATCTTCTCTGATGTATCTCCATTAAACATCTGTACTTTGATGTCCCCGGCTGCTATTGAAGTATCTGTCACAGTCAGTATAAATACAGGGTCAGCCCCCTTGCTGAAATCAAAGATAAGCTTTAATTCCCCTGTTTCCTTTTCTGCCAGATAAGTTTTTTTAAGCACAACCGTATTACCGGTTAAGGTATAATCCACACCTTCTGTTAAATATTTACTTCCCTCTTTAATCCCTGTAAAAGTATTTCCGTTCAGGGAAAGAGTGACTTTGATCTCTTGCTGGCTGCCGGTCTTTTTGTCAAAAACTGCCGATTTCGGATTAATAGCAGAGTTGTTTACCGGTTCTCCGCCCTCCTCAAACAGCATGGAATATACACCGTTAGCAATGGCAATATCACACTGTGCCCAGAAGCGGTGATAACTAAACTCTGGAATCGTTCCGTTATTATAAGCGTTTTGAACCTTTTGGAAATCAGGATCATCTTTATATTTAGAACGAATATCTAAAAACTTTATTCCTGATTTTATCTCATCTCCGTCTGGCATAGTTCCTGTCCAGCCGGCCGGTACATAGACCTCCTGTTCAAAGAAACGGTTATAGTCATCCCTTGGTTCCGGAGCGGAAAGACCTTTGTCATCTTTGTACAGGTTCCACATACGGTCTAATAATTCCTTGGCAAGTACTCTGGCTTCATCATCACCGGAAGCTTTACTGTAATACAGTAAGGTATTGGCAAGAGAGCCTGTTATACCAAGGTCAGTGCAATAGCTGCTTACCGATACATGCAGGTTCGGATTTCCGGTATAGGTTCCTGTCCACGTATCAGGCTGGCCTGACCAATCTAAATTATTAGGGATTGCAAAAGTTCCGTCATCCCTAAGCTTAACTACTGTTTTAATCCATTTTACCCATTTATCCAGTAACGCTTTCGCCCTGGAATCAGCTGTTTTGTAAAAATATTCCGCTATACGCTGCATGGACCATGCCTGATACCCAAACCATCGATTGCTTCCCGGGTCAGCATAAACTGGGTGTTCCTGATAACCCATACCATAAAAGGTTGCGGTTCCTGACGGCCAGCTCTCATAACGGCCGTTATTGGAATTGCTGACCCCTCCAGCAATCGCACCTTCTGCAGACTGCAGCCATTGATAGAATTCCAATTGTCTGTCCAGACTGGTTTTCCAATCTCTTGCACCGTTTTGGGAACGTGGTTTGAATTCATCATCTTGTGATAATATCCAGGCTGCCATAGGGTTCTGGTAACCAAAATGACTATGGCTGCAACCGATTTTCCAGGCCCAGCTGGCGTTTATGCCGCCGCCCCATGCATAATACCAGGAAAGAAGATAATGAGCCGCATCGTAACCCGTACCGGCAGCAGATGACGAGCCAATTTTACGGAAATATTTATCAAACATGGCATACCTTAAATAGTCACCCATTTTACTGGCTTTTCCAATATAGGTTCCAAGATCCGCCCCATATTCACCGGCCCACTGCTCTGCCCAGTATGTAACCTGTACCGCACGTGCATCCGCATCCGGTGCATTTGTATACTTAAACTGATTTGCATAATTACTGTCTCCGGTAAACAGATCAAGGTATCCGTTTTTACCGCCGAAACGCATTTCTTCCCAACATGGCTGAGGGATTGTTTCCCAGGTAGATTCCTGCTTTCCTCTCTGGAATGTATTGAAATAGGACGGAGCAGACACACCATCCCCCCGTTTGCCAAAACCGTACCAGTTATCTACATCCAGCAGCCAATGCATTCCGTAAATAATAGAAGTGCCGTAGGTGGATACCAATTCATTATGGATTGGATCTGCTCCTACCACCGCACCAAAATCCAATTGCGCCGGATAATGACTGGGTAGTTCCCATTCAGGTGCATAGGTTGCCGGCTTACTGGCATCGTATCGAGACATACTGTTATTTGGCTGGTCATTTTCCGTTGGGATTAAATAAGTTTCCGCAGTATCCCAGGCTTTTTCAAATCCGGAGAAATCACCGGTAAACTTACCATACACAGCCTCAAGCCATATATAATAACTCAACGCTTCACTGGTAGTTACATGACCGTAGTCAGGCGCTTCTACCATCAGAGTTTCTATACAATGATAAGGGATTCCCTGTGAACTGAAATATCCGTTTTCAGGATCATGAAGTTCCCTCCATAGTTCCATGAACCGTTCCTGATAGGTGTCTGTAGTCTCTTTTAATAACCCTTTCCGCATCATATAATAACCTCCTCATTCAGAATATAATCAGAGTCTCCGCAACTATGTAACAGTAACTATATACAATGGAATCACTCCCTTCACAAAGTAAATATGAATAATATATCTGCTGGCGTCTTCAGCATATATCTACTTCAAGCAAATTATAACCCAAGTGCCAAAATTGTACGCGTTGAGTGCCAAATTTAGTATTTTATACCCATCAAAAACATATATGTCGGAATTATTTTGTGTTAATCTCTTTATCGAGTCAATTGTCGAACTATATCCTTTTTTGTCACTATCTAGTTATTATCACCAGCGCTCTGATTGTATCTGAATATTGATATATACCAGTAGCTTTTTCCATCTTATCAACCTCAAAATGGAGTTGTGTGCAAATTTTGGCACTCAATGCGTATAATTTTGGCACTTGTGTTGAAATTCACCTGAAGCAGGTATATGCTGAAAACGCCAGCAGATATATAAATACATTGAGAGAGGTGATACCATTGGTTAACTTACAATTACTCAATAATCATATCACTTAAGAAAGTTTAACGAAGGAAGGAAATCATATGAAAGAAAAATGGAAATCTACTATTAATAAACTGTTGTTATTTTCTCTGATGCTTACTATGTTATACGCACTGCCTGCTTTTGCAGCAAGCATTTCGCTGACAGAGAGCGGCGGCTGGTTTGAAAGCGCTTATATTAAATGGAGTCCGGTCAGCAATGCCGTATCCTACAATGTATATGTAAAACCTGTGGGTGCAGGAGATTCTGCTTATATACAAATTGATAATGAATTAATCAGAAAGTATTCATCCTATTGGAGAGCGGATGCACCAGGCCTTGCAGCCGGCCAGTATGTCATGAAAGTGGATGCAAACCTATCCAATGGCTCTAAGGAAAGTACCGTTTCCGGTGCTCTCACCGTAAGTGCAAATGACAGAACCGGTTTTGCTTTTTCCGGTGATTCTAAATATAAATCCGGATCCGGTGCATATAAGGACGACGGAACACTAAAAGATCATGCGCAAGTGATTTATGTAACTTCTGATACAGCAAAAACCGTAACTCTTGATGTTACCGTAAATAAATCAGGAAAAAAGCAAACAGGTACCGGTATCGGTGAAATTTTAACATTACGTCAAAAAGGGTACGACACAACTCCTCTTGCAGTCCGTTTTATTGGAAAAGTTACGGACAGTAACATGGAAGGAGAGCTTAACAGCAAGGGATACCTTCAGGTAAAAGGAAAATCTTCCTACAAAGAAATGAATATGACTATAGAAGGCATTGGTGAAGATGCAACGGCTTATGGCTGGGGCATCTTAGTAAGAAATTGCGGAAATGTGGAAATCAGGAACTTCGGTGTAATGCTGTTCCCTGACGATGGCATATCACTTGATACAGATAACTGCAATATATGGGTGCATAATAATGATATCTTTTACGGAACAGCAGGATCCGATGCCGATCAGGCAAAAGGAGACGGTTCCGCTGATATTAAGGGGGAATCCACTTATGTAACATTGTCCTACAATCATTTCTGGGATTCGGGAAAATGTTCTCTTTGCGGCATGAAAGATTCTGATGAATTTTTTATAACGTACCATCATAACTGGTACGATCATTCCGATTCCCGTCATCCGAGAATCAGAGTAGCCTCTGTACATATTTACAATAATTTCTTTGACGGCAATGCAAAATATGGCGTTGGGGTGACAAAAGGAAGTTCCGCATTTGTAGAAGCAAACTATTTCAGACATTGTAAAAATCCTATGATGAGTTCATTACAAGGTACAGATGCTTTGGGTGATGGTACTTTTTCAGGTGAAAACGGAGGTATGATCAAAGCCTATAATAATATTATCGAAAATGCCTCAAGCCTGATCTATGCAAACTCAAACTCTGGAACAACCAATGAAAATGCAGATTCCTTTGATGCTTATTTAGCTTCCACCAGAAATGAAACCGTTCCTAATTCTTATAAAACCTTATCAGGAAGAACTTCTTATAACAACTTTGATACCAGTAAAGATATTGGTGTCAGCCTGTCTGATATTGATAATGTAAGCAACGTGGAGCAAATTGTAACAACACGTGCCGGACGTATGAATCAGGGCGATTTTACCTGGAATTTTAATGACGCTGCTGATGATACATCTTATAATTTAAATACAGCATTGATGTCTAAAATAAAAAATTATACAACAGGACTTGTATCCGTTGGGGGGAAGTAACCGCATAATTCTTCGGATGACTGCCAATGACTGCCTGGCAGTTAAATAAAGCTGGAGCTTCCTGGAAAATTAGTATTTTCCAGGGAGCTTCCGTTATCATGTTTTCTTCTCCAATTTTTATTCAGGGGTGTTATCGTCATTTTATCAGCTATAATAATTTCAGTTATTCCAGATAATAATAACTTAACAGACATTTTGCATCTTTATCTGAAATCAGTGAACCGGATCGCTGTTCTCTGGATAATGATGAAGGGTACAGGCAATATTTTAAAAATTTATAAGGAATTAATAAAAATTGAAATTGAAATATGAGGAAGATAGCTGATGAAAAATGATGTTATTAAAAAAAGTATCGTTCATGTGAGTTTTGAAATTGGCCTTTTATTAAAGGGCATACACGGCCTGATGGAAATCATTGGCGGAGTACTCCTGTTATTCTTAAATCCGGACAGGCTGAATTGGCTGACACGTTTTTTGACTCTGCATGAATTGTCGGAAGATCCAAAAGATAGGGTGGCAAATTTCCTGATAAGCTTAAGCAGCAGTTTTACAATCAGCACCCAGCATTTTGCTGTAATTTACCTGATATCCCATGGAATTATAAAGTTCATTCTGATTCTTTTGCTATGGCGTAAAAAGCTATGGGCATATCCCCTGACTATCGTCTCCTTAATTCTGTTTATTGCATATCAGGTATACCGTTATACATTAACCCAGTCAGTTTTTTTAATATTACTTACTATTTTTGACGCTATCATGATCGCTTTAACCTTTTTGGAATATAAAAGAATAGAATCAGACTATTAATTTAGAAATTTATAAGCCGAACAATTTATTTTTATCTTGTTCGTCTTATAACCAGAGGAAAGCAATGGCATCCGGAGCCTTATCAGCAAAACAAATAATTAAAGCAATAAAATCAATGTTCCGGCAACAAAACTTACCAGCCCTGCTGTTGACTTCATATTCAACTTTTCTTTCAATACTGCAGTAGAAAAGGCTATTGTGACCAGGATACTTAATTTATCTATTGGTACAACCACACTGGCCGGTCCTGTCTGTAAAGCACGGTAATAACATAACCAGGAGCTGCCCGTTGCCACTCCTGATAATATAAGGAACAGACAGTTTTTTGCATTCATATCCTTTAGAGTATGCTGCCTTCCAGTAACAAAAACAACCATCCAGGCCATAATCAGCACCACAACCGTGCGAATTGCCGTTCCAAGATTGGAATCTACACCTTCAATCCCAACCTTTCCCAGAATAGCCGTCAGACTGGCAAAGATGGTAGAGGCAAAAGCATAAAGCATCCATGCATAACGTTTCCAGCCGTCTATTACGGTACTCGATTCCGTCTCCATGGATTGCTTTATAATTTCTTTCTTTTGAATCATAAGATAGGTACCTGTTCCGATTAAAAGCATAGCTGCAATTTTTATTATAGTAACTTCTTCTCCCAAAAAAACAAACGCAAGCAGCATGGTAAGAACAGTGCTGGATTTATCAATTGGCGTTACTTTATTTACATCTCCGTTTTGAAGCGCCTTGAAATAGCAAAGCCAGGATGCACCTGTAGCCAGTCCTGATAATATCAGAAACAGCCATGTCTTTGTGCTGATCACGGTTATCATACCTGCTGTGCCGGTTAGAAATACCATCAGCCATGAAAAAATCAGAACTACTATTGTCCTTAATGCAGTTGCGGCATTGGAATCTATATTTTTAATGCCGCATTTCGCCAATACCGCAGTCAGTCCGGCAAAAAGGGCTGATCCAAAAGCAAATAAAATCCACATCTTTAACACCCTTTCTTCAATTTATGTTGCTTATATGATAATCTATGTTCTCCATCATCTATTATATATAGTCTATTACAGGTTTGTCCATCTGATTTAAAATTTTATACATCAGGCGTACTTTTCAAAACCAGGCTGTTAAATCTGAGCAATAAAATACTGCCGCACTAAATTAACTTAGTACGGCAGCCCCAGCTCGTTAACTTCCAATAACCTGTTCCAAAAATTTATAAATCCGAATTGCAGAAGAAATGCTGATTTTTTCTTCTATTCTATGTGCATTAAAAATATCAGGTCCAATAGATACAATATCCAGGTCAGGCATTTTCTCTATGATATATCCGCATTCCAACCCGGCATGAGTAGCTTCTTCTATCATTTCTTTATCAAATAATTCCTTATATATCTTTTTACATTTTTCTCTTATAATAGAATCTTTTTTATATTCCCAGCCAGGATATTCCGAACGAACGTTATATTCTCCTCCCATATATACAGCTAAACTTTTAAATCGTTTACTTAAATAATGTTTATAACTTTCCTTTGAACTCCTGATTGAATTATATACTATTATTTTATCTTCTTCTATATTAAAAATCCCAATATTAACTGAGCTTTCAACCAGCCCGCCAATTTCAGAACTCATAACCTGAACTCCATATGGAATATTTACTAACAGAAATAATAACCTATCAGAAGATACCGGATTTAATATCTGAAACTCACCTTCTTCCAAATCATCTACTAAAAAGCTAAGCTCCGGCTCACTGCCTGACAGCTCTTTCCGGTAAATTCCTGTTAGTTCTGTAATTGCATCTTTAATTTTTTTATATACCTCCGTCAAACTTTCTTTATTATCGGAAGTAACAATCAGTTCAGCTGCAGCCTCTCTGGGTATAACATTATCTTTAAACCCTCCCTGTATCGTTATGATTCCAAAAGGATGTGATTCTTTTAATTCAAACAACAGACGCCCCATTAACTTTATGGCACTGGACCTGTTCTTTCCGATTTCTAATCCGGAATGTCCTCCTTTCAAGCCTGAAATACTAACCCTGAATTTCTTTCCATGTTCCGTTATGCGTTCAACAGGGACTGTAGTTATCCCAGTCAGACCGCCTGCGCTGCTGCAAAGTAAGTGTCCCTCTTCTTCCGAATCTATATTAATCATGATTTTTCCCTGGAGAGCTGATGGATCAAGAGCCTTTGCTCCACTCATGTTCACTTCTTCATTTGTTGTTAAAACAGCTTCCATTCTGGGATGCTTCAAAGTTTCATCTGTAAGTAATGACATAATGTACGCAACAGCTATGCCGTCATCCGCACCTAACGTAGTTCCATCTGCATGTAAATAATCGCCGTCAACCATTAACTTTATAGGATCTTTAGAAAAGTCTGTGGTACTGTCCTTTCGTTTTTCACATACCATATCCATATGCCCCTGCAGCATAATTGCTGGTTTTTTTTCATACCCGTCGGCAGCTTCTTTGATAATGGTAACATTCTTTGCTTTATCCTGAAAACAATCCAATTGATGCTCCTTCGCGAACTTCATTAGAAAGCTGCTAATTCCTGCTTCATTTCCTGAACCTCTGGGTATTTTAGATATTTCGCTGAAATTTCTAAAAATATCCTTATAATCAGCCTTCTCTAAATAATCATTCATATAGTCTCCATTCTGCCGCTGTCGCAGGCGGCATAAATAATAAAATGATCGGTCATGTGGTATCCTCATTTTAATGTGCCCTGAAAAGCAAATAATTAAACGAATTTTACCCTATTCGACTAATGTACCTAATAAATGAAGCGAAGAATATTCAAAATATGTTACTCGCCCGTAATATAGTTATTACTGAAAACATAACATTATACAAATGCATGATGGGTATGGTCCATAATGAATAATAATGACAAATACAAGATAATAAGCAGCGAATATGCTGACCTACTGATCGAATACAATGGAAATATCAATGACTTAAGTAAGAATAATGAACTGTCATATAGCTTAATAGATGACAAGTATGCAGTACTATATGTACCAGTTAATGAAATGAATGAACAAAGTGTTCAAAACTTCGGTTATTCTTCAATACCAAAATGCTATGGTCTGATGACCTTCAACCCGGAAGAAGAACGTGGATTTATTCTTCATCAGCTCCCAAATTTAAACCTTACCGGAAAAAATGTATTAATCGGGATCGTAGATACTGGAATCGTGTATACGATGCCAATCTTCCAATATACGGATAAAACATCTAAAATAGTATCTATATGGGATCAGTCTATTGATAATGGAAATCAGTATCCCGAAGGATTTTATTATGGTACGGAATACAGCCGTGAACAAATAAATACGGCAATAAATTCTGAAGATCCCCTGGCTATCGTTCCCAGTACAGATACAATAGGAGAAGGAACCGCAATGGCAGGAATAGCCGCAGCATTTTATGATAAGGACCAAAAATTTGCAGGAGAATCCATAGACTCTGAATTGGTAATTGTAAAATTAAAACCTGCTAAACCATATTTGAAAGACTTCTTTGGTATACCAGAAGATGCTGTCTGCTATCAGGAAAACGATATCATAATGGGCTTCCAGTATTTATTGGACGCTGCAGACCGGCTGAATCGTCCCATGGTTTTATGTACCGGTACCGGTTCCTCGCAGGGGTCTCATACAGGAATTGAGATTATAAATAATTATCTGTACAGGATTGGCCAATTAACAGGGAGGGCTGTCACTGTACCCGCTGGTAATGAGGGTAATCAGAACCATCATTATTACGGGGATATTGTGCCGCCTGAATACAGCATTCCGGTAGAATTAAATGTAGGTCCTCAAGATAAAAATTTTACCATGGAATTATGGGCATACCCATCTGATTTTTTATTAATAGATATTTACGCTCCATCCGGTGAACAAATTTATAGTATTGATGTGAACTTAACGAAAAGCAGAAGCTTTATCATTGATTATGCTCCTGCCAAAATCTATGTGGACTATATCCTCAGTGAAACTTATTCTAAGAATCAATTATTTTTATTCCGATTCAAAAACATCCAGGCTGGAATATGGAAGTTTCAAATATCAGCAGAGAATCAATTGCTGAGTTCCTACCATATATGGCTTCCTATCAGGAATTTTATATCCAATGAAACTTATTTCAGTAATGCGAATGCTTATACAACAATATGCCAGCCGGGCAATGGCTTAGGAATCATAACAGCTACATCTTATAATCCTTTCAATAGGGCTCCTGATTCATCAGCGAGCAGGGGATTTAATTCATTAAATATGCCAAAGCCGGACATTGCATCGCATGGAATAAATATTATGGCTCATTCCTTAAATGCAACAATTGTACCCTTTTCAGGCACCAGTATGGCCACGGCTCATACTGCCGGTGTGGCTGCACAATATCTGGAATGGGGTATTGTTAATGGCAATCTTCCTGATATGAACGGTATGTTGATAAGATATATGATAACAAATTCTGCAAGCAGATCAGCCGGTGAAACCTATCCAAATAAAGACTGGGGATTCGGTCTGATTTTCGGGGCCTGACCCTGTTGTTATTTAACCATTATATATCTGCTTATTCGGATATATAATGGTTAAACTTCTTACTATATATTCACTTTGTTTCAAATTACGCCTATTTCCTGTAGATAACCTGCTAGCTTTCAATAATATCCAAAATTTCTCTCATGGAGGTTTCAAATTCTGCCTTTGATGAATTTTTAAAAATTAACAAGTCATCTTTACAGTCCGGATCGTTCAATTCTTCCGGAATATCGAAATTAACGCCTGCGACATATTCATCCCAGTTATCCAGCTTCCACCGGTCGCGGTCACTGTTCCGATCAATCATTCTTTGCCTGCATACCTTCACATCCGTCTGAACCCATATTACGGTAAGTCTTACATTTTTTTTGGCCAGCTGCTCTCTCAGAGCAGCCATATACCCAATATTTCGGACTTCTCTTGTAAAAGGGGCATTAATCAGCACAATATCATCATATTCCAAAGCCTCCATAGCAAGATCGATGATTGCTGCATACTCATAATCCCGGATATTGGCTTCAAAAAAATCAGAACTTCTGTTATATTCCTGGCCTGCAGCCACAAATATCTGCCTGGATAAAACAATCAGAGTATCTTTATCAAGATAGACTACATGCTTAAGATTTTTGGCAAGCTGCTTGGAAACATAGGTTTTTCCACTTGCCGGAGGAGATGTTACCAGAATCAGTCTTTTCATATTTACCTCTCTTCTATTATAAAATTCCATTTTTAAAATGGCTTCCCAGCCCCTGTTCACAGCCTGTACCACGCTATGCCTAATCTTTTCTAAGCCAGCCATACCTGATTCCTATCCTGCACAAAACAGGTATGTGGAGTATAGTCTTACACGTTGATCCAGATACCTGTTTAACATGCCTGCACTCATGAAAACAGACTCCTGTAAGTGCATTATAGCTCTTTTTTAGTGACTCGTAAACCGTAATACATGATTTTAGTTTGACTTCCACTGCCTTCCTGTGCATAAGCATCCCTGCTATCGCCAGTTATCTGCATTTCTCAGTACACTGTCATTTTAGCAAAGCTTTCGGAGTGATTCCGTGATTATTACAGAATCACTCCAAAAGCTTTATTCTATTGTTTGATAAAATCTCTCAGCCTGCCATTTACCGGTCGCAAACGTTTTATCCGGTGTAGTATTAAATTCTATTTTTTCTGAAAGCTTTACTTGAATTCCATTTTTCTCAAGGTTTTTAACAAAACTTTTGCATATATTTTCTGATTCAAAACTTTGCAAAAAGTCAACAGTAAAATATTCACCAGCTGAAATCATATTTATAATAAGTCCTTTATTTCCACTGCTGTAAAGATGAGTAGAATCCACATATTTTTCACATTCACCAAGCTGTATTTGTCCAATATAACTGATTACAAACGTATTAATGCATATATTATTAAAAAATGCCAACATCTGCTGCTTTTCAGTAAGCTTATCTTTCTGATCCAGCATTTCGCTTAAACCAATTTGTGCATTAACCATACTCTTAATGACATCAGGCTGCCTTTGCTCCTTCATGATATTACGGTATTGCGTCGCCTGTTCTTTTAAAGATAAATGGTCGAATTCATCAGAATATGGCAAATATATACTGCCTACACAATTTTTATGTGTATTTTCAAGATCAAGTTCTTTTCTCATATCACTTGCCATGTTGCATACGATTGGTTTATCAGCATTGGGATATAATTCTTTGATTGCCTTTGAACACAATAAAGATAATAAAATTGCAGGAGTTGCATTATTTTCTTTTGCTATCTTCATAAATTCATCATGTTTTATCTCTATTTCATATCGATAATATTTTGTTACTTCTGCATTGTGCTCAGGTAATGCAAATCCATCTCTGATAATTTCTGGCATCTTAGTATCTGTTACATCGTATTTTGATCCATCAAATGGCTCCGTTGTTTCTCCTGGTAAAAGTGGTTCACCTGCTAACCGGATTCCATTTGAGTCAAATGTTTGGTTATATTTCAGGCAGCAATAATAATAAATCAGTGTTTCAAGAAATGGTTTAATCCCTTTTCCATCACAAAGTGCATGGTGAAAGGCTACTCTGATCTTATTATCAATATAGGTAACATCAATAAGATGATAATTAACCGACATGCTCCCTAAAGAACGATACTTGTCTGTCTTTGCAAATGCCACAGATAATTGATTCTCGGTAATATAAAAATCTCCATTTTTCTCTACTAATTTACTTTTCAGATACGGATATCTTAATAAACTCTTCTCTAGTGCTCTTCTTAATAGATCTCCTCTTATTTTGCTTTTCATTCGAATTTCAAATACAGTACTCCGAATACCTCCTTCTCTGTACAAATATGCTTGTCCTGATCTTATTTTATTCATATTTTTTCCTTTCTTTATCAGTGCTCTGAAACATTCATAATCTTATTAATCATATTTACAGCTAAACCTGAGTTCAGTTTATATAACAAATTCATAACTTTACTGTCTTTCCCAATATAGGTACGTAATCTGTTTTTTTCCATTGCTTTTATAATTAATTCCGCTGCTTTATAAGGAGTAAGAAGCATATCTGTTTTTTTGCTATCGGAGGATACATTGTTTGATATATCTGAATTCTTTTTTATATTTGTAGCTATACCGCCAGGAATTATAACAGATACCTTTACATTTGTATTAATCAGTTCTGATGAAAGTCCCTCACTAAGCAGTTTTACCGCCGCTTTCGAAGCACCGTAAACAGTCTGGCCCGGTACAGGTAAAAATCCTCCCATGCTGGAAACATTTACAATATGCGCTTCAGGCCGCTTCAATAAATAGGGCAAAAAAGCTTTAATCATATATAATGTTCCATAAAAATTAATATTCATAACTTTATCAACACGATCCATTTCCAATTCTGTCAGATGAATAAAGTGTTGAATGATACCTGCATTATTGATAATGCCATCAATCCCCTTATGTTCTTTTATCACCTTCTCGGCAAATGAACAAACTGCATCTTTGTCTGAAATATCAACCACATAAATCGATAACCTTTTACTATTTCCTGCAAGTTTTTCAGTTTCATTCAATGCATCTGAGTTTATGTCTATTGCAATAACAGTTGCTCCTTTTTTCAGTAACTGCAATACCAGTTCCCTTCCTACACCATTTCCTCCTCCGGTTACTATAATTTTCTTTCCTTCTGTTTTCATTTTATTTCTCCATTTCCATATTATTTGTCTTCTTGTTACAGATATCATAATAAATATATATTTATCTTTTAATTAGATATTGTTTGAATTTTGTTAATGAATATACATATGGAGCCCCAGGCACAATGGTATCCGTATTCTGAAAATGCCTATTATACCAAAGGCATCAGGACTGCAAATCCTGATGCCTTGCCTTAATAAAAGATATTTTTAGTGATTTGAAAGAGGATTCGTAGATGTTGCCCAGCCTTCGATTACTCTTACTCCTATTGGTTCTGGGTTATCTTTAAAGTGTACAAATTCAAAAGATTCCTGTTCAAATTCTTTTCCGGTAACCTTATCTAAAACATAAACATTATAACGGATCGCACACCAGTCATCCTTGATAATCATATTGTGGAAATCACCCATTCTTATATCATATTTTTCAAAGAAATCACCCATCAAATCTTTATATTCCTGAAGTGTCAGCCTCTTCCCATATACATTGTAATGTGAATCCGGCTCATACAGCGTATTGCACCAGTCCAGCCAGCATTCGTAACCTCCGTTCCAATTTTTAAATCCAGTCTCAAGTCTGTTTTTAATCGCTTCTTCCATTTTGCTAGTATTCATTTTAATCATCCTTTCTTTTTAATCTTGACAATGTAAAATTAAACTGGGTCTGGTTTTTTTAACTTTGGTAATTCCCCCATCTGACGTACTTATCATACTAACCGTTTATTTATAATTTACTTAAGAAATGTTTGAAAAATATTAATTATTACCCTATACTTTTCTTTTATGCTTTTATACAACAAAAAAGAAGGGTCTTACTCTTTGAAAAGCAAAACCACTTCTTCCGTTAAATGTTCTTTCTTTTAAATATCCAGTGCTGCATGATGTCCCTGGTAGATTGCAGCCGTTATGTTGGAAACTTTTGCACAGTCACCAATCGCTGCAACGACAGGAGCCGTATCGATCAGTTCTTCTACCACATCTCTTTTTGGTTTCTGACCTAATGCACAGATTACCGTTTCTCCTGGAACCATGCTTTCATTACCGGATTCATCCATACAGAGTACTCCGTCTGCAAGAACCTGAATTCCTTTGTGTTTTGTGTAGACTTTGATTCCGCTTTTTTCAATTTCCTGAAGCAGCAGAGGACGGTGTCTGATATTGGCATCCGGTGCCAGTTCACTGTTCATTTCGATTAATTTTACATCTTTTCCTTCTCTTGCAAAATGAACCGCAATTTCAGCCCCTGCTAATCCGCCGCCCATAACGACAACGGAGTCCTTGATCAGGTCTTTTTTCCTGTGGTAATCGGTAACCATAATAACATTTTCACCATCAAGCCCCGGAATTGGGGGGATAATCGCTTCAGAACCAACAGCGATAATCACAGCATCTGCCCCTTCTTTTTCTGCATAGGTTTTATCAACAACCGTATTCAGGCGGATGGTAACACCTGCTTCTTCTGCAAGTTTTCCAAGTGTCACACCTAAGAGATACATTTCACATTTGAATGGAATGGCCTGCTCTCCGATTAAGATTCCACCCACCTGATCGTTCTTATCACAGAGAATTACTTCATGTCCGCGTCTGGCTGCTGTATACGCTGCCTGTAAGCCTCCCGGACCGGCTCCTGCTATTAATACTTTTTTCTTTACAGCTGCCGGTAGAATCTCCATTCCATCCATTTCGCGCCCAATCAGAGGATTAACCGTACATCTTCTTGTGGATGTAACGGCACGTTCTGCCATACAGGTAAAACAGCGCAGGCACTGAATGATATGGTCTTCCTTATTCATCATGACTTTTTTCGGTAATTCCGGATCTGCCAGAAGAGCTCTTGCCATTTCTACCACATCTGCTTTTCCGGATGCAATAATCTCTTCCATCATTGCCGGATCATTAAGCGCACCAATGGTCGCTACCGGTATCTTTACATGCTTTTTGATTTCTTCAGCCAGATATACATTCGGTCCATGGGGAAGGAACATGGAAGGATGGGTTATCCCGAATCCTCTTTGATAGGTTCCTGCCGATACATGCAGAAGATCGATCTTATCCTCCAGCAGTTTTGCGATCTTAACCCCTTCTGAAAGATCATAGCCGCCTTCAAATAATTCAGAACCGCTCATACGGAATTCAATTGGAAATCCCGGACCGACTGCCTTACGCACACTGTCTAATACTTCCTGGGCAAAACGGACACGGTTCTCCAATGCCCCTCCATACTTATCTGTTCTTTTATTAAAATATGGGGATAAAAACTGATTGATCAGCCAGCCATGTCCGCCATGGACCATAACCATTTCAAATCCAGCCTTTTTCGCAAGTGCAGCTTTTTCTCCATAGGCATTAACGATTTCCTGAATCAGTTCTTCGGTCAGTTCTTTTACTTCTCTGCCATCCGGACGGACTCCTGCACTTGGTCCCCATTGGGACAGGCCTTCTTTCTTATCCTTATCCACCAGATAAGTTCCTGCATACTGACCGGAATGGGATAATTCCACGCTAGGTATCGCTCCATGTCTGCGGATTGCATCTGCGGTGTAAGTGAAGCTCGCAAGAGATCCTACTGTCTGAAGATCCAGATGATACATATGGGATGCCTCTGTCTTTGGATGTACCACAAGCTCGCTTACCGTCACATTTGCCGCTCCGCCTTTTGCGCGAAGTTCATAAAAAGCGGTAGATTTCGGTCCCACCGTACAATCGGCAGTAATATCCGTTCCTCCCATTGGTGCTCCGAACATCCTGTTTCTAAAATAGACATTTCCTATTTTAATTGGTCTGCATAAATTGGGAAATTTTCGTTTCATGGTGTTCCTCCTTATCAGATTTGTTATGATCCCATCTGCTTTTTATTTAATAACCGGTATACAAAAGTCAGTAAAAGTCCTGCTGCGGAAAATACCATTGCAATTAAAAATGCATTGTTATAGCTGCCGCTTGTTCCATAAATATGATTTAAAATGCTCGGTCCCACATAGCCTGCTACAGAAAAGCCAATAAACATGATTCCATAGTTGACACTGTTATTTTTCGGACCGAACTGATCTGCAGTAAACCCTGGAAAAACTCCCATGAAGGAACCAAAGCAGATTCCAATGATGGAGATTCCAGCATAAAACAGTGTAACATCTCCTTCGCCCGCAGCATATAACAGAATCAATCCCACTACCGATAAGATACATGCAAGGGCAAGGGTATTGATCCGGCCGATCTTATCCGAGATGCTGCCGGCAAAGACTCTGCCAAATACATTAAACAGTGCCAGGGTTGATACTGCTGCAGTAGCTGCAGACTTTGATATTCCAATCATATTCTGTGCAATAGGCGATATCATAGGAATAAACATTAAGGCTGCAAAAGCACCACAGGTAAGCATTACGATCATGACGTAGAAAACCGGTACCGCAAGCATTCCTTTCCAGTCTCTGTTTTCTACGCTTTTCCCTCCGGCAGCAGGCGGTGTCCAGCCTTCCGGAATGAAGTCTGCCGGACATTTCTCAATAAAGAGAGAACTGATACCAATGATTATGATAAATGCTGCTCCAATTACTTTAAATGCCGCATTCGCACCCGTAGCCGATATGATCATAGCAGCTATGGGCGGAATAATCACAGAACTGATTCCAAATGTAGATGTAGTCAGGCCTCCGACTAATCCTCTCTTATCCGGGAAGAACTTGATGCAGGTACTGATCGTGGCACCATAAACCATTCCAAGCCCCAGCCCCAGCAGAAGACTGTACGTTACGATCAGAAAACCAACACTGTTGGCAAAGCCGGACAGGAACATTCCTCCACCGAACATCAGTCCCCCAATCAGAACTACAAGTTTAGGTCCCAAAGTATCATTAAACTTACCACCAGTAATCATGGTGATTGGTCCAACTGAATTTGCGATGGTAAATACAATCGCCAAATCCCTGGCTGTCAGTGTGATTCCATTCAACTGACTTAAATACTCTGCCATAGGACCTGCTAATACGCTCCAGGCGTATAGAGAACCAATACAGAGATTAATGAAACAACTTGCTATCAGGATCCGCCATCTCTTTTTTGTGTAACTCATTTTAACTCCTCCAACATTGTTATTTTTATAACATTATTTATATCATAAATTCTTTAACATGTCAACCTTTACATGTTTATCACAACATGTTTTAGTACAAACTTTTGTTGACAATCAGTTAATATATGATATAGTTTTAAGAAAATATTGAAATTACGATGCTAAGGAGACCATCCATGAGAGCTTTAAAATACGCAATTTTAGGCCTATTGAATAAACGCCCTATGACAGGCTATGAAATAACAAAAGAATTCAACTATGAGCTGGCTGAATTTTGGTATGCCAATCACAGTCAGATCTATCCGGAATTAAAGAAACTAAACGATGAAGGGCTGGTTACATATGATATTGAAATCAGCGGTGATATCTTAGAAGCCAAGCGTTATACGATTACAGAGGCGGGGCAGCTGGAATTCATTCAATGGCTCCATAAAGATGAGAAAATCCAGCGTACTCCTAAAGATATCTTCCGTTTACGCATGTATTTTTCCAATAACCTGGACCTGCAGACCAGGATTCATCTTCTGGAAAACCAGCGCCAGCAGCATCTGAAGCGATTGAATAATCTAAAAAAAACGTCGGAACAGTATCCGGAAGTTCCCGCATACGATTCCGACCGTTTTGGTGATTTTATTGTTTTAATGGGTGCTATCATGCGCCAGGAGAATATCATCGCATGGCTGGATAAATGTATCCGCTATTGTGGTGATGCAGGGAATCAGCAGACGAACCACCGACAGCCGTAATAGCAGCGGCAGCCGGATTCACACCAGCCGGGACTTTGCGTGCTTCCCAGGATTGCTGTTGAAAAAAATTGCCTCCGGGCTTTTATGTGCCTTTCCATATCGTAATTATTATCCAGTCAATGCCCCGCTCTTTGCTGTAATTCAAAATGGATTTTTCCTTCTTTGGCAGACTTTATCCTGCTTTATTAAACTACTCCTGAAGTTTAACTGATACTGTTGGCGTAAAAAGTAGTCTGCTGTGAGGTGCCTCAGCACATTGCATGTGCCTGACGCCTGCAGCTTGTACATCATAATATGATAAGCTAAAAATAGGTTAGCAAAAATAGTCGAGAAGTTTTCTTCTTTCGATGTTATTATTGTAGCTGTAAGGGAGGTAAAATAATGGAGGAACAAATATCAGCAGTTAGGAGAATGCAGAATTATATTGAACAGCACTTGTCAGAAAACATTACACTCGCTGACCTGGCAAACGCATCTCACTTCTCACCCTGGCATTCCCATCGATTGTTTTCCCAGTTTACAAACATGACGCCTGCCGACTATATTCGTCGATTTCGGCTTTCAAAGTCAGCACTTAAGCTGCGGGATGAACATTGCAAAATCATTGATGTTGCCTTAGAACTTGGATTTGGCAGTGCAGACGGCTATCAGCGTGCGTTTTTGCGGGAGTTTGGGTGTAATCCAGGAGAGTATGAAAAAGCTCCAATTCCTCTATATCTTTTCACACCTTACAAAGTAAGTTATCAAAATGCCCGAAAGGAGACTCAAATGGAATGTATTAAAACCGTTTTTCTTCAATTGGTTGAAAAGCCTGCCAGAAAAGTAATTATTAAGCGTGGACTAAAAGCAACCGATTATTTCACTTATTGTGAGGAGGTCGGCTGTGATGTATGGGGATTGCTTACCAGTATCAAGTCCATTAGCGGTGAGCCTGTATGTCTGTGGCTGCCAACTGCTTATATGAAGCCAAATACCTCGATGTACGTACAGGGTGTGGAAGTGTCTTTAGACTATGATGGAGCAATTCCCAAAGAATTTGACATGATTACGCTTCCTGCTGCAAAGTATTTGATGTTTAAGGGTGAACCATTTGCTGAAGAGGACTATTGTGAAGCGATTCAGGCGGTGCAGGAATCGATGTCTAAATACGACCCTTCTCTCATCGGATACTGTTGGGATGACAAAAATCCTCGTATTCAACTAGAACCAATCGGAGCAAGAGGATATATTGAGCTGCGCCCGGTCAGGGAGGCGGAAAACCAATGAGGCAAATCATGAATATTCTTTGCCATGAACGACCGGTTGGTTCGGCTGCCAATGCAGCGATAAACGATTATCTTGAAAAACAGCTCGGTTTTATGGGATTTGATGTGCAGTCCCTGCCCTTTGCCTGTACCGTATGGGAAAGCGCAGCTTCACAGTTAACTGTCAAAGACAAAAGCTTTGTCATCAAACCGTGTCCGTTTTCAGAAGGCTTCACAGGAGAAGGCAATCTGATTTTTGCAGATACGATGGCAGGGCTTGAACAATCCGATTGTACAAACTCCATTTTACTTTTATACGGAAGCCTTGCGCAAACACCCTTACAGCCTAAGAATTATCCGTTCTATTATCCTGACGAGCACAATAGGCTCATTACATTACTTGAGCAAAAGTCACCCAAGGCAATCGTAGCTCTGACCGGACATCATCCCATGTGTGGACTTGACCCGTTTCCTCTCTTTGAGGATGGAAATTTTGTGATTCCGTGCGCATACCTCAACCTTTCTTTTCTGGATTCACTGAACGAATATGCCGGAGCTGCTGCTGAACTGTCTGTAGTTTCATCCAAATCCTTAAAAAACAGCCGACAACTGATTGCAACAAAATACGGAAAGGATAGGCATAGAAAAATTGTCTTATGTGCACACATGGATTCAAAATATGCTACTCCCGGTGCACTTGATAATGCTGCCGGAGTAGCAATTATGCTGGAAACAGCCAAAAGGCTGCTGCCTGAAGAATATAGCATTGACATTGTTCCTTTTAATGGAGAGGAGTATTTTGCCGCATCTGGTGAACTTAAATATTTACAGTATTTAAAAGAAAACTCAGATACCGTTAAGCTGCTTATTAATGTTGATTCCCCCTGCCATATGGGTGCAAATAATGCCGCTTCGTTCTATAATTTCAGCGAGGAGAACAAAGACACTGCAACTAAATTGTTTAAACATTACCCCGTGATAAACAAGGGACCGGATTGGTATGCAGGCGACCACTGTGCATTTGCTGTCAACGGAATACCTTGTATCGCTGTCACCTCCAGTGACTTATTTGAGGGTGGTCTTGTAAAAACACATACACCAAATGACACTTTGGATTGTATTGATATGAACTTAATTTCGCCGACTGCAGAATATATCCGTGCGTTGTTTCACGCTTTTGACAAAAAGTGAAGCCAGCTATCTGGAAACATACTTAACTCCTTCTTCTTTGACAATCAGCGGCATCACGTTTTCATCTGCCATGACCGTCACCTGAATTCCAGATTCTTTATTTTTCCATTCCACATGCAGCATTCCTTTCGGCGTAACAGCCTCTCCTCTGGCCCAGGTCAGATAGCCGAAAACCGGGTGAACCCATATCTTTTCAAACCCTGGTGCTGCCGGACGGACTCCAAGCACCACGGAAGGCAGCTCGTAGAGAGCCAGCGCCCCCCACCCATGGCAATCGCTGCGTGGATAAACGTCAGACTCAGCAACCGTGGTCATGTGGCTGGCAATCATCTGTCTCCAGATATTCCAGCAATTTTCTGTCTCTTCATACAGACCGGTCAGCTCCAGGGCCCGAAACAGATAAAGCGCCATAGAAACCGTACACTGTGCATAGCATTCCCGGTTTTTTAATGTTTCCAGAATATTTCTGCGCCCAGTCTCCCTATCCAGGACTCCGGTAAGAACTGCAAATACCTGGCAATGCTGACTGTACTCCGCAAATCCAGGCCCATCCTGAATCCAGCCTTCCGGACTCATGCAGCAATTCCGGATGCTCTGGCGTACTTGTCCGGCTATCTGCCGATATTCCCTGCTCAAATCGGTTTTTCCGATATATTCTGCCAATTCTGCTGCTTTCAAAAGTCCCATCAAATACAGGAGACTTTCTATTGTAAGTGCACCGCCCCCGACAGCGTTTGGGACTCCGGTTTTCCAATCAGGTACCCAGTCAATAAATGACCAGTACTTTTCCTGCCGGAGGATTCCTCCTGTCTTCCCAACATAACCGTCCTTAGTCCTGTTCTTTTCAAAGAAATACAGTACCTGTTCCACTGATGGCATATGATATCGGATCAGCTCCTTATCCCCAAAATACATCATATGGTCATGAAGCATCAGGATGTAAAAAATTGAAAAACCAGGAATTACATTTGGTTTCGTGTTGGGATAAGCGCTGCACAGCAGCCCGTCATAACGCTGGGCCCGTTTAAAATCATCCATACACTTCCTTGCCAGTCTGTCATCCATGGAAATCGCATAGGTATACAAAATCTGGGCACGGGAATCCATGACATACTGCAATTGCTCATAGAATGGACAATCCATGTACGTTTCATGCATACAGCGTTTCAGCGTACGGGCACTGATATCCCAGACTGCCAAAAGAGACTCATCCGAAGTCTCAACCTGAGATCTGATAACTAACGGATATCCTGTCTCCTCAAAATAAAAGTCCTGAATCCATAAAGGTTCATCGCCTGTGATGATATGCAGCTTAATAAAGCGAAACGTCCGAAACCAGAATGGTTCGTATTCCTCCGGGTGATCTTTCTCTCCACTCCCTGCCGGGTGATAACAATCCATATAGCCATCCAGGATACCGCCTTTTGCATCCATTCTATCGGTTTTTAAAGGCGTCATCCTCTGCATTGGTTCCCCTGGCTGAATATAGGACTCTGACTGAAGCAGCTGAATTTCGGAACCCGCCCCCTGCTCCAAAAACAGGTGAAGATAACCTGTCATCTCCTCTCCGGCGTCAATTTCAACCACCTCTTCCGTATGAGGAGCGATATAAATGGCTCCCTCTCCGGAAAGCATCCGATTCCATTCCTGTTCTGGAGAAGCAGATTTTCTCAGGGAAATCACATTATGGAACCGCCCTTTTTTTCTTCTCATAAAAGGAATGGTCCTTTGGTTTAAATTCCCCGGACTGACTGCATTTCGGATAGATGATTTCGGATAAGGATGTGCGTTTTCCCAGCGGCTGTCATCGTACCCAATATCCTTCCAATGACACATCTGGCCCATCTCCCATACCCGTTCGTAAAAATGCAGCGGAGCAAAGCCTTCAGACTCAGGTATGAAGCTTGTTTGCTTATCAATCTGGCATTTCCATGTCTCATCTGCAGTAATTTCGTATTTCTTTCCCTCTGCGTCCCAAAGATCTCCTTGCAGAAACAGTCCTGGTGTATTGGTACAGATAATGCTCTGATTTCCTTGGGCCGGCTTTATAGGGAACCGTAAAACTACTACCGCTAATACATTTTCACCTGGTTTAAGATATTGGTTAATAATAATTTCATCGTAAAACCAGATCTGGGAGTCGCCTTTACTGGGACCTGCTTCCACAAATCTGCCATTGACATAAAGCTTGTATCTTGAATCCGCAGAAATTCTGATATTAGTTTTGGTTATTTCTTTATTTAAAACAATTTTTTTACGAAAAAAGACCGCAGTCGGAGCCTTCTCGTATTCCTGGCTCCACGCCCCAGTCCAAATCCAATTAGAATTATTGTTCATGCTTCTATCCTCCGGTCATTCAACATAACTTGTTTAAGGCAGCCAGTCCCGCTCAGTCAGAGATTGGCTGCCCTATTAAGGTGTTTCCTGTTTAAACCTGGCTTTTGATGGTTTTATACACATCAATCAGTTCTTCTGCCATCAACCGAAATGTTTCTGCGCACATCATCTGGTCTTCGGCATGTACCAGAATTAAATTGATATCCGAATTTCCGCTGGCTGCCAGATCCGCTGAAGCTGAGGAAAGAAAATCAGAATGCACATCATGGGCCATCTTAAAACAATCTCCCCCCTCTTTCATCAGATCCGCCGCCTTTCCAAAATCATATGTTTTGGCTGAACGGATTGCTTCCATATATTTTGCTCTTGCCGTACCTGCGGCACTGATCATCTGTAAAACTTTTGTTACGTTTTCTTCACTCATCCTAGTATACTCCTTCTGCAATTCCACTTAAATATAAATTTTACGATTCTTGTTCCATCGCAAGGTTTTTCTTATCTCCCCTTCTGATAAACGGAATCCAAAAAAGAGTAGTAACCGCCAAAAGTACAATCTGTAAAATGGCCCCCCGGATACTTCCTGTCACCAGGAATCCGCTTATAATCAGCGGGGTCGTCCATGGAAGCTGAACCAATCCGGTTGTAATTGGGACCATCTTGGCTGCAAATGCTATGTATGCAATAACAGCTGACACTGCATTCGAAAACAGAAATGGCACAATTAAATCAAAATTCAGCATCATAGGAAAACCAAACAAGGCTGGTTCACCCACGCCAAAAATATAAGGAACAATGGCGATTTTAGATATTTCCCGATATTGCCTGCTTCTGGATACAATCAAAGCTGCAATAACCCCTCCGATTACTCCGATTCCCGCAAAATGGGTAAAAAAACTATTGCTGATAATATTCACAGGTAAATCTCCCACCATAGAGAGATTTTTATTCTGGTCTTCCAGCACCTGCAGGATGGGAGTCATCACACCAGATACAATGGAACCCCCATGAAGTCCAAAGAACCACAGAAGCTGTTCAAAAATCTTGGCAAATGCCACTCCGAACACAGAACCTCCAATCATAATAAGCGGCAGGCCCAGAGTCGTATTAATTAAGGTGACCGCATCCGTTCCCATGGCATCCACGACCAGTCTGACAGCCCAGAATATTACGATGGAAAACAGGGAAGGTATCAAGGATTCAAAAGGAGCCGATACTGCCGGAGGTACGGAAGACGGCATTTTAATTTTAATCCCCTTTCTGTCTACAATCTGATAGATTTTTGCAGTAAAAATTCCCGTCAGAATTGCGCAGAACATAGCCTGTGCACTGATAGAATTAACGGAAATCGCAGGTCCTGCATCAGTGGTAATATTGGGTGTTAAAATCAGGTAGTTGACTAACGATGTAACCGTCACCTGAAGCTGGTTCAGTTTCATCTTTTCTGCAATTGAATGGGAAATCGTCACAGACACCAGCAAACCGGCAACTGCTATACTCGACATGTATACATAAAGAAGTTTCCCCTGCCATACAGCTGCTTCACAGTGAAGGATTGAAGATACCAGCTGGTTGAAACCCTCTAGCGGAAAACACGCCAGAATCAGGAAAATAGATGCTATAAAGGTAAATGGTACATACGCCAGCATAGCATCACGGATGGCCGTTACATAAATGTTGGCTCCCATAGCCGATGCAAACCGATTCAATTTGATTTGAAATGTTTCAGTAAATGTATTCTTTTTATCTGACATAATTTTCTCCCCCAAATCCGGCTCAGTCGCCAAGTACTTCTTTTACATGATGCAATACTTTTTTTCCATCCATTCTGCCATAATCCATCATCTCGATTGCTTCGATTCTCTTATCCGGATAGGCACTTTTAAGACGTGGAAGTTCAAAAGCAATCTGAGGACCCACTAACAGAATATCTGCCGCCGGAATAATCTCATCGGCCTGCTGCAGTGCATGGGCACTGACTTTACACTCATAGCCCTCTTCTTCTGCCGCAGCCTTCATTTTATTTACCATCAGGCTGGTAGACATTCCCATATTACACAATAATACGATATTTCTCATAAAGATTCCCCTTCATTTTCAATTTTATGATTTCTGTCAATCGTTACAATGTAATACTATCCGAAATATAGGATTACTTCCACAACGCTGTTTACCGTTTCATTGCGGTAATCCTTTTCTCGAAATTTTCAAAAGTAGGTTCCTCAATCAAACTTTTCACTGCTTCCTTATCAGAGAGGAATTTTGCCATAATTTCATAAAATTTCTGTGTATCTTCGTCTTTTTCTTCTTTCAGGGACGTCAGAACGACTACCCGTACCATATTAGCCGACCATACGATTTCATTGCGCAGCACAGCTACTGCCACGAAAGTTTCCTTTGTCATAATACGGCATGGGTGAGGAATGGCCGTCAGATTTCCAAAGTCCGTTGGCCCGAAGTTTTCTCTCTGCTGAACCGAAGCCTCAAATCCTCCCGGCAGCTTCGCTACTTCAGACATCCTGTTACATATTTCATGGATAACTTCCTCACGGCTGCTGCCAGGCACGTCTGTAAAAAAGAACTCCTTGCGATAGAATTTATTCAGAAAATGGATATCTCCCACCTGCAGGAAATGTCTAATGGACATAATTTCGCTGTTCTCCAGGAAGTCATGAATCTGCATAATGGGAACGGATACCTTTTTATAAATCGGGACTGTCGAAAAAATAAAATCAATCTCATTCAGATTCAATTGTTCCAGTTCATGCAGCCCGCAAATCTGAAGAGAATTAATATACTCACCAAATTCCTTCTGAAACCGGTACATTAACATCCGGGAGCTTGCCTTTCCGCTGATACATACTAACAGGATATTGTTTTTTCTCTTTTCCAGTGTTTTTTTCTCCTCCAGCGCCATAGCAAAATACATGGCAATACAGGAGACCTCGTTTTCAGGAATGGTTTTTTTATAGTGCTCTGACAATATGGTTGCTGCAAGCTGTCCCATGGAATAAGCCAAAATATACGTTTCCTTTACCTCCGGTCCTATCATATATTCCATAGGAATACCATAATGCAGCCGGATTTCCAATGGAATCAGATGCTGTATAAGCATGATCCTTAAGTTTAAATCATCTCTCAGTTCCATATTGTAGCTAAGATAGATCTCTTCCAGTATCCTGGAAACCAATCTGTCTATCTCCTCTGACGCTACCACATTCGCCGCATAATTATTTTCAACTTCCAGTATCCGTTTCCCGGCAATATATACCCCCGTATAATAAACTTCAATTTCCGGAACTGACAAACCTGAAAGATCTAACGTCTCATAAACCCTTTTTGATATTTCGACCTCCTGCGTTACATTGCTTTCTGATTCCAACGGCGTTGTATCCACTATAAATAAACCTTTCCTCATCCTTGATATACTCAATGAGATATAGAGCACCGTGTTCTGAAATGCAGTTTCAGTAAATCGGATTTCATATTTTCCAGCCAGATCAAGAAGGATTCCTGCAATCCTGATGGTCTCCTCTTCCTGTCTTCCCCGAACTCCCCAGAATGGCTTTTTTGACAAATAAAAATTCTGCAGAATGCAGCACCGCTTATTAAACTCTTTTCCCTTTACCCGGATGCCATAGTATGGCTTCCGGTCCAGTTCCAGATCAAAACAATGCAGTATATATTCTACACACTTTAATTCGTTGGTTAATGTCTTCGTGGATACATATAAAAAATCACTCAATGTCTCCAGCTTCAGGTACTCGTTTTGGTTCAGAAATAAAGCCAGAATATATTCCTCACGTTCATAGGAATCCACGGGAACAGTCGTTTTCTCCTCATACCTTCCGCATTTGAACTTCTCCCATATATCCGGCGAGGTGATTTTCAGACGATATCCATATCTGGGTTTAGAAATAATTGATACTCCCTGGGAAGAAACCGCTCTGTCTAATTCCCTGATTCTTGTCCTTACGGTTTTTTCACTGATTCCCAGTTCTTTTCCTATGAAATTTGAAGTTTTATATTCTTCCTCCGATAATATATCCAGAATCTTCCACAGTCTGTAATCCATGGCTCCTCCTGTCATTATATAATAAAATCTTCTACATCATTTTATTATATAATAACCCCAGCATAATCTTCCATACCGAAATTTACCACATTTATGCGGAAAGATCTTACTGTATATCCATTATTAATTCCTTAATAAACAGTACATCAGTATATAAACTTTATCAATTTATATTAAATAAAAAAACGAGCAGCAAATTACATTTCTGCAAAATGCACTCGGCCTCATAAACAATAAAATTTCTAAAAGCCATGGTCTTACATGGCTTTCAGAAATAATCCACTTGCCTATTTTTTTGTTATCACTTATTTGGCAATATACGCCGCTTTTAAAATCTCTAAAATTTCATCTGCTGTCAGCTTTTTATATCCGCCTAATATTATAGTGGACTTTGCAATGAGAGGAAGCATCTCTTCTGTTGCACCAAGTTCCCTGATATTTGTCACCATGCCGCATTCTTTAATGAATTTTTCCATTGCATCAATACCTTTAAGGGCAACTTCTTCCTTCGTCTTTCCAATTTCATCTACTCCCCAGACCTGAGCTGCAAAGCGGACAAATTTATCCAGACCAAATTTATAGATATATCGGTAATAAGGAAGAGAAATTGCAGCCAATCCCATGCCGTGTGCACAATCTGTGTAAGCTCCCAGCTGATGTTCAATCATATGAACTTCCCAGTCCTGTGTTTTGCTTAATCCCATAATAGGGTTCATGGCAAGCGTAGAACTCCACATTAAATTGCTTCTGGCTTCGTAATCATTTGGATTTTTTACAGCTAATTTCGCACTATGGATAACAGAACGAAGGAGTCCTTCAATTAAATAATCACTGGTCACATCATCTTCCCCTGAAAAATAAGCTTCCATCAAATGTGACATCATATCAAAAATACCGCTGACCATTTGATATACAGGTAATGAAAATGTCAATTCCGGATTCAGGATTGAAAATTTAGGATTTACATTTGCAGGAAATACACGTCCGTTCTTAATTTTTGCCTCTTCATTTGTAATTACGGAACCTCCATTCATTTCAGAGCCTGTTCCTGCTAATGTGAGAATCGATCCGACCGGTACGATTTTATTGTCAACCGGTTTAAATTGTACCCAATAACGTGTCCATGCATCTCCTTCGCAATAGGATGATACAGAAATCGCCTTAGCACAGTCAATAACGGATCCTCCGCCCATGGCTAATATCAAATCCACATTATTTTCACGGACAAGTTTCGCTCCCTCCATCACTTTTTCATATGTGGGGTTTGCCATAATACCTGATAACTCTACAACATTCTTGCCGCTTTTCTCTAATATGGAGATCACCTGATCATAAAGACCAATTTTCTTAATAGAACCTTTTCCATAAGCAAGCATCACGGTATTCCCATAATTTGCAAGCTCACTGCTTAGGTTATCAATGGCATTTTTCCCAAAATATATTGTCGTCGGATTCTGATAAATAAAATCTAAATTCATTTTTTCTCCTTCCTGTGCATTTCGCACATCACATTTGCTTACAGTTATTATGTTCTGCTGATAACTATTTTCCACTAAAATATAACTTAATTTCTTCCAACCGTTTTTCCTGTTTTACATGAAACGGACATCTGGATTCACAATGGCCGCATTTTACACATGCATCTGCTTTGATCTCAAGCTTTTCATAATGTCCTTCTGCCATAACATCACCAGCTAAGGCCAGGTCATAATACTTGTTAATCAGACCAACATTTAATCCTTGGGGACAGGGCTGGCAATGATTGCAGTAGACACAGATACCATCTGCATTTTGAGGTGTAAATTCACTTATGACAGAATAATCCCTTTCCACTTGATCTGCATGAATAAATCCCAGAATATTTTCCAGATCTTCCATGTTTCTGACACCTGGCAGAACAGTCATCACTGCGGGTCTGTCCAAAGCGTACTGCATACACTGGTAATGTGTCAGTTTTCTCTTAAACGGAGATGTTTTCGCAGCCAGCAGCTTGCCGCCGCCAAATGGTTTCATGACAGAGATTCCCACACCTTCTTTTTCACACTCCTGATACAGCATTACTCTGTCAGACACATTGCCTATTCCGTAATCTCCTATAGAATAGTCATAGGCTGGATTGATACTGAACATTACCATATCAATCATTCCTGTAGATAAAAATCTTCTTACGATGTCCGGATCATGGGAAGACAGTCCGAGATGACGGATAATACCATCTCTTTTCAACCCTTTCATATAATCCCATATTCCATCAGACATAATCTGATCAAAATCTTTTTTTTCATCAATGCAGTGAACAAAGCCCATATCCGTATAGTCTGTATGCAGTAAATCCAGCTGGCTTTTGAAAGTCCTTTTTAGTGTATCAAGATTTCTTGTCCAGCCATATTTCCCATTATCATAGACAGCTCCAAAGTGCATCTGAAGCAGAACTTCATTTCTCCGGTTTTCAAAGGCCCTGGCATAACAGGCATAAGGTTTTTCCTCAGATGCCGCCATGTCAAAATAATTAATCCCCCGATTCATCGCAGAAATAATTACTTTTTCTATCTCTTCTTCTGAACTTTCATGAATAGAACCCATTCCCAGACCAATAACACTGATCTTTTCTCCTCCATGCGGAAGTGTTCGATACAACATATAATCCCCTCCCTTCTATTGCTTTTTTTCAGTTCTATTGGTACAATTAAAATGAAAGTTCATTTAAATAATACAACTTAAAGTCAGCTTTAAGTCAATTGTTTTTTTTAATTTCTTACAAGTGAACAGAAAGAGAGGCTTCTATGTTATACACTGTCGGAGAAATGGCTAAAAGATTTAATATTGCTCCTTCCACCCTTCGTTTTTATGATAAAGAGGGACTTCTTCCTTTTGTGGAGCGTTCCAGCGGCGGTATCCGCATGTTTAAAGAAAATGATATCGGATGGTTAACGATTATTGACTGCCTTAAGCAGACCGGAATGTCTATCAAAAATATCAAAGAATTTGTAACTCTGTGTATGGAAGGCGATTCCACCATCGGACAACGTATGGAATTAATTGATTCCCAAAGAGATGCTGTCCATGAACAGATTATTGGATTGCAGGAAATGCTTCATATACTGAATTATAAGCACTGGTACTATGAGACTGCCAGAAAAAAAGGTACCTGTGACATACATAATAATATGCCTTTAATGAATATTCCTGAAGAATTTCATGATATTGTGCAGAAAACTGATGGAATTGATAAAATATAAAGCATAGTATGTCCTGAACAATCTCCCAGGTTTCTGTATCTGTTGGAGATACCCAGATACTTTTATCCACTCATGAAGATGATAAGCAATTCTAATAAAGAAACGAGCAAGGCAGTAACGGAGGAATCACTAAATGAAAATCCTAATATTAGGAGCAAGTGGATATGCTGGCCAGGCAATTGCGCAAAGGCTAATGGTATATCATGAAGTATATGGAACCTATCATACACGAGAAAAATTGAATATCGCTCAAAGTAAACTATTTCAAATGGAACTCGGCAATCCTAATTTTATAAAAAAAGTATTAGATAAAATACAGCCACAAATTGTCATTTCCTGTTTGAGAGGAGATTTTCAATTACAACTAGCAGCACATAACATTATTGCGGATTATTTATTAACAAATGATGTTGGAAAAATCATTTTTTTATCTTCCTCTAATGCATTTGACGCAGCAATGGAAGAACCTCACTATGAATCAGATAAAACCGATTCACAAACGGATTATGGAAACTTTAAAGTTGCATGTGAACAAATGCTTCAAGACAAATTAAAAAACAGATGTGTTATTGTCCGTATACCTGAGATTTATGGGAAGAATTGTCCCAGGATATTAAAATTGATGGAGGATACGGAAAATAATACGCCAATTATCACCTACCCCAATTTGTATGTAAATTATACAACAAATATCCAAATCGCAGAATGGATTGCATATATCATTAAAGAAGATCTTGGTGGAATATTTCATATCGGGACAAAGGATACCTATAATTATATGCGGTTTCAATCAGAGCTTTCCAGAATTCTTGGATTAAAAGAACCTGTTTTCCAGAAAGAATTAATTTCCCAAAAATGTTTTCAGGCAGTGTTGCCGGGCAGAAAGGAAATACCAGAGAAACTGCAAATGAGAGTAACTGACGTTCTGGAATATTTGGGACATGTGTTCCGGTTGGGATTCTCATCTGAATAAATTTTATAAGCCAGCATTTTATAATACAAATCGGCACTATTATAAATAGTACCGATTTTGCATTATCCGTATCTTCCTGGGGTATGGTTCAAAAAGTTTCCTTATTTCAATACCTGATTACAATGATTGCTGCTCTTAAATCAAATTGATGATCGGTTCGCTGTAATCTACCAAACCAGGTTCTTTTACTTTTACTTTAGTATAACCATTAGAGTTTGCCACAATTACCGCAACCGAAGGATCAAACCCTGCAGCCTGAATTTCAGCAGTTTTAAATTTCAGAAGCTCCTGCCCCATCACGATTTTATCACCCTGATTTACTAACGGAGTAAATCCCTTTCCCTCCATTGTAACGGTGTCCACGCCTACATGGATCAGGAGTTCTACTCCATCCTCGCTGAGAAGGCCTAAAGCGTGATAAGTATCTAAAAGTGAAACAACCTGGCCGTTAAAGGGGGCTTTGACCACCTCCTCACTGGGCCGGATTCCACAGCCTAAGCCCAGTACGCCCTCACTGAAACACTCATCAGGAAAATCCGACAGTGCAATCAATTCTCCCGCAATCGGAGAATATACTGTGTTTTTCTCTGTAGGTACCTGTGTTATTCCGGAATCGTCTGCAGTATTCATTTTACCACGCAGTTTGTTAAATAATCCCATGTCAATCCTCCTCAGTAAGAATGCTTGCTCCATTGGTCTCTATAACTTTTTTGTACCAGTAAAAGCTCTTTTTCCGAATACGCTTTAACGTGCCATTTCCTTTATCATCCTGGTCAACATAAATTAAACCATAGCGTTTGCTCATTTCACCAGTGGAAGCGGATACCAGATCAACCGGACTCCACATGGTGTAGCCCATAAGAGGGACACCATCTTCTGCCACACCATCTATCATGGTCTTAATATGCTCCCGCATATAAGCAATACGGTAATCATCATGGATGCTTCCATCCGGTTCAACCTTATCCTTGGCACCCATTCCATTTTCAACGATAAATAACGGTTTCTGATAGCGGTCGTACAAGACATTCATAGCGATCCGCAGACCCAGGGGATCAATTTGCCATCCCCATTCCGTTTTGGAAAGATATGGATTCTGGACAGTTCGAAAAGCATTGGTTGCCATTTTGTTGGCGTTAACCTCCGGATCTGCGGAAGCGCATCTGCTGCTATAATAGCTAAAACTGATAAAATCCACCGTACCCTCTAATAAGATCTCTCTATCTCCTGGCTCCCAGTTTATATGGATGCCCTCTTTTTCCATACGCTTAAGGGCAAAGTTAGGATAATACCCTCTGCTTTGTACATCAATAAAAAATAAATTGCTGCATTCAGTCTTACGGGCTTCCCACACATCAACCGGATTACAGGTATAAGGATAAAAGCTTCCGCCTGCCAGCATACAGCCAACCATACTGCCAGGAATCATTTCATGGCAGAGCTTAACTGCTTTCGCACTTGCCAGCAGCTCGTAATGAGAACAGGTATACTCCACCTGTCTGCGGTTTTCACCATTTTTAAAAATGACTCCGGCTGATGAAAACGGCATATGCTGGATCATATTGATCTCATTGAAGGTAATCCAGTATTTGACCTTATCTTTATATCGGGTAAAAATAGTTTTACAATATTTTTCAAAATGGTCAATCATTTTCCGGCTTTTCCAGGCGCCAATGGTGCGAATCAGATGAACCGGCACATCGAAATGGCAGATAGATACCAACGGCTCGATGCCATATTTTTTGCATTCATCAAATATTTTATCGTAAAAGGCCAATCCCATTTCATTTGGATCTTCATCATCTCCATTAGGAAAGATACGGGTCCACGCAATGGACATCCTGTAGCATTTAAAACCCATTTCAGCAAACAACGCAATATCTTCTTTGAAATGGTGGTAATGATCAATTGATACATGGCTTGGATAAAAATGGGAATCAGCCCAATCCAGACTATCTATATCACCTTTTGCAATCGCCATACGATTAGATCCGTGGGGCAGCAGATCTACTACTGTCGCTCCCCGGCCATCTGCCAGCCATGCCCCCTCGCATTGATTACTAGCAGTTGCGCCCCCCCATAAAAAACCTTCTGGCATTCTTTTATCAATCATAGCTCTTCTCTCTTTCTACATGATGTCTATACTGTCCGGTCCTGGGTCGAAATAATTATTTAATACTTAAAATAAAAGCTACTACTCAACCTTCTCATATCGTTTGTAAAGAATAACCGTAATAATAGCAGTTACTAAGCTGGTAATTATCAAAGCAATCAAAATCTGGATGAAGTACCGCATTGTATTGTCACCGATATACATGACAACAGCAGGGATTCCAGATGATCCGGTTGCAAAACGATGCGTACGGGTCAGCCCTGCAAATAATCCGCCGCAGCCGCCTCCTATCATAGCTGCAATCAACGGATATTTTTTTGGCAGATTAACGCCATAAAGAGCAGGTTCCGTTATTCCCATTAAGCCCGCAATACCAGAGGAAGTACCAATCTGCTTCGTCGTGCTGTCTTTCGAAAGCAGACCTACTATGAAAGAAGAAATTCCCTGTGCAATATTGGAACAGAGAACGCCCGGTCCAAAAATAGCATCATAGCCCATCTGGGAGAGCTGCATAACGCCAACCGGAGCAATTCCATGGTGTAACCCAAACATAACGAGGATCGGGAAAAGAGCACCGATAAACAGCGGAGGTGCCCAGCTTACATTGGTACTCAGCCAATTGAATACAACGGACAGCCCATTACCGATATAGTTTCCAATCGGTCCAAGAATGGACAATGCCAGTGTACCCATGACCAGGAAGAGAACCATAGGGACAATAACCAGCCGGATTGACTTCGGAACAACTTTATTAAGCTTCTTTTCAAGAGGCGCCTGAACCAATATAACCAGAATAATCGGTATAACCGAGCCGGTATAACGGATAAGGTATAGGGGAATGATACCAAACAAACTTACAGGTTCTCCAGCCGCAACCAGTCCGCCCCAGGTAGCATGGCACATAATTCCGGCCACAACCGTTGCCAGGAATGGATTGCATTTCAACTTTTGCGCTGTGGTAAAAGCTAAAAGAACCGGCAGAAATGCAAAGGTGGCATCACCGATCATATTAATAATGATGTAGGTCTGGTTAGCAGTGTCAATCAAATGAAAAGCAACTAACGCCCCTAATAACGCTTTAACCATACCTGCGCCAGCAAGGGCTGGAACAATCGGTGAAAAAACAGCTGAGATAAAACTTGCAACAACATCGAAAATCTTCTGCTTCTCTTTGACTCCGGGTTCCGTCATTTTGCTGTCATCCGCATCCATTTTCTTGGAACCAGTTATTTTTTCAACCTCCTCATATACCTCTTCCACATGCATGCCAATTACTACCTGCAGAACACCGCCTTTTATCAAAACCTTGGGAACACCTTCTATTTTGGAAATAGCCTCCTGATCGGCCTTGCTCTCGTCATACAGCTTAAAGCGCAGACGAGTCTGGCAGTGATGCATATACTCGATATTATCAATACCGCCAATTTTTTCAACAATAGCTTTTGCTAAACTCTCATAATTTTTGCTCACAAAAATTCCTCCTTCTCAAGTATCTGTAGCATGGATTTTAATTGGGTGGATGTTTGGATATCCAATAATAGAACACCTATATACATGTGCACCTGTACAATAATGTGATCCTTACATGCAGCATCTATCAATTATTTCTTTTCATTGTGACATCTTGCATAAATTCGGATTATCCACAGCTAAAATTATAACATTTACACAAATAGAAAGTCGATACGATTTGTTCCGTGTTGTTTCATCTTTTGACGGTTTCCAGTGGCTTTTTATGAAATTGCGTTTCACATTATAAAAATAAGTATGATTAATAAGCATTGTTTATAAAAACACGTTATATTAAAAACAAGGCTCATAAGTTTCCATAAAACATCCGGAAACTTATGAGCCTTAAAATTATTATATTATAAATCGTATGGTAACTTCTTTCTTCCAGCAGCCTTGTCTTTTGTTTTATAATCGGCATTATCCTCCACAGGATCTTCTTTCATTTCATTCAATATAGCTTTTCTTTTATACTCCCATTTTTTGGCGGCCTGAATTTTGTACTCCAGATTTTTTTGATAATTTTTGCAAAATAGTAAAGAGAATATAATATTCAGAATATTAAGCACGGAAACTTCTGTTGAAAAATTGGAAATTTTGCTATAAAGCCGTTCGCGGGAAGATATCGTAAATACACAGCTGATATTTTCCCGGATGTAGTTTTTTCCTCCTCCTGTAATCCCAATTAAAGACACTGCATTATCCATTAATGTTTTAATGAAACACATCGGTTCAACTAACTCGTTATTCCCTGAATAGGATATGATGATTGCACAATCACCGGCACTAAGGGAATGGGAATGGGTACCACTTTCATCGACCAGAGGAATATTGACTATTTTTCCAATGGACTGCATTTTACGCCGAAATAATTCACCTACCAGTGTATTCGGACTTATCCCTAATAATGCTATCCGGTTTGCTCTGATCAGCATGCCGACAGCCCGTTCTAACGTTGGCACATCAATCAAATCTGCAGTTTCACGAATACTCTCTGTCTGCAGATTGCTGATTTTACGTATAATATCTGTAGCAGAATCGTTCTCTTTAAACGGCAGATTCGAATCAATGTCCGAATAGTGGCTTTCATGAGTATGCAGCTCTTCAATAAAAGCAGCCATAAACTCCTTCCATCCGGTAAATCCCAGTGTTTTCGCAAATCGCACCAAAGTTGACTTGGAAGTAAAAGTAAGTTCTGCGATTTCCTGCATACTATAATAAATTAAATCACTTTTTTTCTGTAATATAAATTCCGCAACTATTTTCCTTGCATCATTATAACATAGTGAAATCTCGGTTACCTGCTGGGATAAATACATACAAATACGCCCCCCTTTTCTAGATGTTGCTCGTCTTTATTATACAATAAATTCATATCACTTTCCAGAAAAAAGAGGGCGCCTTTCCTTCTTCCTAAATAACTCTTCCATTAGACCGGATCACATCCCGGTACCAATAAAAACTTTTTTTACGATATCGTTCTAATGATCCGCTTCCATCATCATTTCTGTCCACATAAATGAATCCATACCTTTTACGCAGTTCGGCTGTGGAAGCACTAACCAGGTCGATACAGCCCCAGGTAGTATATCCTAACACTTTCACACCGTCTTTAAGTGCCTCCTCTATTTGTTTAATATGCTCTCTTAAATATTCAATCCGGTAATCATCCATGACTGTTTTATTGCCATTTTCATCTTCTGCCAG
Source organism: uncultured Lacrimispora sp. (assembly GCA_964402355.1). Taxonomy (GTDB): domain Bacteria; phylum Bacillota; class Clostridia; order Lachnospirales; family Lachnospiraceae; genus Lacrimispora. The sequence goes on along the minus strand of CAYOCB010000007.1, from coordinate 62,011 downwards.
CTTGTCTAATGCACCAAGTCCGTTCTCTACAATAAATAATGGTTTCTGATACCTGTCCCAAAAACTGTTTAGTACATATCTAAGCCCCTGGGGATCGATCTGCCAGCCCCATTCACTTGCTTTCAGGGTTGGATTGGGAACTCCTCCGAGCAGGTTTCCTTCCCCTTTTATATTTTTCTCAGAATCCGCTGTTGCACAAGTACTGACATAATAACTGAAGGAAATAAAATCGACTGTATTTTTCAATATCTGCCGTTCTTCTTCGGTAATATCCAGTTCAATGTTATTCTCCTTAAAATACCGGAGTGCATAGCCCGGATAGTATCCTCTCACATGTATATCCGCAAACATCATGTTTAAATGATCCTCTTTCATGGCAGCTATGACATCTGATGGATCTGGTGACAATGGATATACAGGCATGCTTAAAATCATACAGCCAATCTGGTACTCCGGGTTAATCTCATGTCCGATCTTTGTTGCCCAGGCACTGGCGACCAATTCGTGATGGATTGCCTGATATAGCTGCTGCTTTGTCAATTCCTCTTTTGGTGTATTAATCCCGCCGCTCATAAAAGGGGAATGTAAAATAGAATTAATTTCGTTAAAGGTAAGCCAGTATTTTACTTTTCCCTTATATCTCTTAAAAACTGCAGTAACGTAAGTTTTATAAAATTCGATTAACTTATGGTTTGTCCATCCATCATAATGTTCTGCCAGATAAAGCGGTGTTTCGTAATGAGAAAGAGTAACCAATGGCTCGATCCCATATTTATGACACTCATCAAATAAGTCGTCATAGAATTGCAGGCCTTTTTCATTTGGTTCTTTTTCGTCACCTTGGGGGAATATTCTGCTCCATGCTATGGATGTACGGAATACTTTAAATCCCATCTCTGCAAACAGCTTTATGTCTTCTTTGTAGCGGTGATAAAAATCAATCCCTGCCAATTTCATATTATCATCTGTCGGCTTTTGTGTTCGTGGTCCTTTAATTCCATGGGGAAGTACATCCTGAATCGACAGTCCTTTTCCATCTTCAAGATATGCCCCTTCACATTGATTGGCGGCTACTGCACCGCCCCATAAAAAATCTTCTGGAAACATAATATTCCTCCTTAAAATTCATTAGTCCATTAACAGTTCACGCAGATACTCACCTTCTCTGCGTTCGCTTACCAGTTCCATTAACTCTTTCATTTTATCTATATTAATCTTTTTTTCCTTTGATTTCAAATGGACATATACTGCACCTATTAAATTGGCATCATTAAAGTATTTGCATACCACCACTTCCGGCGAGGGCAGCGTCCATGGGAAAATTTCATTAATTTTTTTTAATTCTTCTTTAATCAACTGCAAAAACATGGGCTGGACACTAATTCCTCCACCAATAGCAAACCGTTCCGGATCCAGTATGTATTGATAATTATGGATCTGCACAGCCAGATGCTTTACATATCTTCTGATACCTTTAATCGCTTTTTCATCTCCGCAATTCGCCATGAAAAATGCCTTTTCTCCATTTAGTTCATCCTCTGGAACCCCGGTTTCTTCTGATACGTATCTGATCATTGCCTGAATACCGGTATTATCAGCAAGGCAGTTCTTTAAATGATAATCTTCATCACTTTCTGTTAATATATAACTGAATTCTCCTGCAAGAAAATGTATGCCATTTAACACTTCCCGGTTTCGGATGACGGCTCCTCCAACACCAGTTCCGCACACAACCACAATCGCATTCTGACAGTCTTTCAAAGCTCCCTGCCACAATTCAGCAAATGCCGCACATTTCGCATCATTTTCTACTGTTACCGGAATGCCGCACCTTAACTCCATAAGTTCAACAATATTTAGATTTGTGATACACTTTATATTACCACCAGTATACATGAATCCCTGCTTAGAATCAATCATCCCCGGCATACTTAATGCAATTCCGGCAATATCATAATCTTCTTTTAATGTTTCATAAATCCCTGCCAGTGATTCAATAAATGCATCCAATGGCCCTAAAACAGTTGGTTTCTTGTCCTTTATAACAATTTTACATTCTTTCGTAATAATGGCATACTTGATAAAAGTGCCTCCTACATCAATTGCTAAATAGTTCATATTTTATTCACCCTTTCCTTATTATATATGATATTTCCTGCTTTTCCATCTAATCTTTTAAAATGTTCACCGACTGCTTTTGCAATATAATTTATCTGTCCCATAAATTCAAAAGGTACGTCATCTGCTTTATTTTGAAGAATCGTATCGCATACATCAATCACATTATCCATGATATCTGCAGATGCTTCCATGTCATGATGGCATAAAAAGGCCCGGTTATACCGTCCTTTAAGCCTTTTGCTTACATTCTGCAGATTCTTTTTATATGTTTCTACGGGAAGAGAATTTTTATCAAACAGAAATGTTGCAGTATTGCAGGCATCTCCCAAAATCAGTATTCCTTCTTCCCGGATCAGAATAATCACAGAACCTCTTGTATGCCCCGGCAATCCATAAATATCCAAATGAATGCCGCCCAAATCAAAACTGTCACCATCCTGTAAATCATGAAAGTTCATAGGTGATGGCTTAATAAAATCCTGGTCCGAAAAATCTGGTGTGTTTCCCCCAAGAATAGCTTTTAAGTATCCTTTTCTTTCTTCTATAGGAGACATTTCCTCATAAATAAGTGTATCTGCATGATTCATATATACATCATCAAATTCAGGGGCACCCATGGCATGATCCACATGACCATGGGTCAAAAGAACAGTCAGGGGTTCCGTTGTCAGGTTTTGTACAAAATCCCGAAGGTGACCTATCCCAAGACAGGTATCTACTAATACCGCTCTGTTCTGTCCTTCTATCAGATACATAATCTCACCCGTCTTACTTCGTATGGCTGTAATTGTATCGTTCACTTTTTCTGCCGCATAAAATGTATCCATTATTTCCTGCCCCCTTTCTATTCCAGATCTGTTTCAACAAGCTTTGTTAGCTCTTCTGCCAGACTCTTTATATCCGTTTCTGAAAATCCTAAAAATGACATTCCATGCAATGTCGTCAGACTTTCATTTAAGAATTCTTCATCTCCACTTCCAAGGAAATGCTGCAATAGCGGTGATATCCGGTCAATTATTTCCAGAGCTTTTGGATTCTGCATCATATCCTTAAACAGGGTCTTCTTTGTATACAGGCATCTTAAATCTACAGCAGGTTTATATTCATATTCATAAGTTCCAGAATCTACTGTAATAACTTCCCCCTTATAAAAAGGAAGTCCGATGACAGCACTGCATCCAAACGGAACTTCGATTTCCACATGTACTTTTCCGCTTTTTTGGATTTCCCATTCACTTCGATAAGTTCCATATACGGATTCATAGGACATCTTCATATAACTTAATTTCTGATTCATAAGCGGAGTAATAAGTGCCTTCTTGAATCCAGGCTCCAAAGCTTTTAAGCCTGCCACATCACGGTACAGATACTCTACAATTGCACCAAACGCGTAGTGATTTAAGGAATTCATCACAGTACCGGACAGAAGTCCGTTATCCATTACCGAGTTCCAACGCTCCCAAATCGTGGTTGCACCAAGATGTATACAGTGCATCCAACCCGGATAACCTTCCTGCAAAAGGAAGTAGAATGCTTCCTCTTCCATGCCATTCTCCGCCATTACCCGGCACATGACCGGTGCTCCCACAAATCCGCCCTTTAACTTATAGCAGTCCTTATACAGTCTGCTTCTCAAGCCTTCTATAATCTGTTTTTTCTCTCTGTAAATTCCAAAATGTAAAGCTACAATATACCCCGTCTGGGTATCGATACAAAGACGTCCTGACTCTGTATAGTATTCTTTAAGAATGGCTTTATAGATATGTTGATACAAATCTCTATAATAAGCTTCTTCCTCCACGAACCTCAGTGCTCTTGCTGCATCCGCTGTCTTTTGCACAGAAGCTGCATAATAACAGGAACCAATAAAATAATCATCAGTCCCGCCCTTCATACTCTGCTCTGTACGCCCATCCAGTGCCAGCCAGTCACCTAATTGATTTCCATAGTCAAACAGATACCGCTGGCCTCTGGCCTTATCTTCCTTGGTGATCTTATCCACCCAGTCCTTCATCATCGGGTAGTATTCTTTGAGAGCCTGTAAATCACCAAAATGCTCATATAATACGGTTGGCAGAAAGGTTGCGATATCTCCCCATATACTACTGAAAATCGCTGCTTTTGGATCAAATACCGGAATAACTCCAGGCAGAATTCCATCTAATTTCCGCTGTTCCGTACGAAGATCATAAAGAAACTTATGATAAAAAGCTGCTGTATCCATATTATAGCTGGCTGTACCGGAAAACACCTGTGCATCTCCTGTCCATCCCAGACGTTCATCTCTTTGAGGGCAGTCTGTAGGAAAATCAATGGAATTCGATTTTTGTCCCCACATGGCATTGTTAAAAAGCCGATTTACCCCGGAATGTCCCGTTTCCATATGACCAGTTACATCCATTTGAGAATATACAACTTTGCCCACAAAATCTTTTGCGTGCAGAATTCCTTCTAATCCTGAAACTCTCACATAACGGAACCCAAAATACGTAAACTTTGGTTTTACCCATTCTTCCCTTCCATCAGAAATATAGGTAAACTGCGACTTGGCAGAACGATAGTTCTCATTATAAAAATTACCATGCTGTAAAATTTCGCCAAAATCCAATACAACTTTTGTTCCCTTCGGTAATTGGCAATGAAATACCGGATATCCTGCAAAATTCTGACCAAAATCCAGTACAGTTTCTCCTGCGGGTGTATGAATGATCTCTTTTACAGCCAGTTCTTCCATTTCAAGAACGGGCAGACTATAACGTTCTGTCAGCATTCCTTCCGCCGCAGCCATTACAGCCGCTTTTCTGACATTTTCCCTGCCATCCCAAAGCAGATGATTCAGGACTTCTCCATCATAAATATCGCTGCTTTCAATGTCTGAACCAAAATATTCCCATGAATCATCTGACCCAATCGTTTCCACTGTACCATCTTCATAAACCAGTCTGATTTCCGCAATCAGCCAAAACCGGCTGCCAAAGTTCTCTTTTTGACCTGCTAACCCGAATCTGCCTTTATACCATCCATTTCCTAACGAAACTTCCAGTTTGTTGCAATCTTTAATTTCATCTGTAATATCGAATGTCAGATACTGTACTTCATCATGGTAATTGCTATAGTAAGGTGTCAGTACCTCATTTCCAATTTTTTGTCCATTCAATGAAGCTTCAAAAAGACCTAGTCCGGAGATGTAGAGCCGTGCGCTCTTAACCTGCTTTATGGCCTTAAAGTCTTTATAGAATATTGGGTGATATAGATCGTCTTGCTGCGTAGTAATCCAATTTGCACTCCATTTCTTTTCCTGTTTTCCAGTTTCAAAGTATACAGGCTCACTTGTTGCAGTCTCAAAAGAATCTGTCTTTACTGTGACTCTTACAAAATACCTGGTACAGGCTTTTAATGAAACTTCTAAAGGCTCGCCGGTCTGGCACAGACCGCTTCCTTCCTTCTCACAGATCACTTCGGCAAAATCTTCCGTTAAGGATACTTCCACTTTTGCATATGTCTGCTTTTTCGCTTGTGTATCGATTACTTTCCATGCACAACTGACATGATCCATCAGATAACCAATCGGATTATTCAGACTATTAATTTTAACATCTGTTATTTTCATTGGCAATGCCCTTTCTTAAAATGATCAATATAAAGAAAAACAAAGAAAAGTCCTATACAATTTCTTGTCAGGACATTTCTTTAAATATCTTAAGATTTAACTGCGGCTTTCTTTGCATTCTCAGCAACTAATTCTTCGTACCTGTCATCTAAATCATATTTTGCTATGAATAACAGCATAATAATAAACATTGCCAGTGGAATCCAGATATTTAATGCATAAATACTATTGATTGTTCTTTGAGACTGAACAGCTGCTGCTGCATCGAAACCACCGATTGCAAGTACCCAGCCAAGTGCTGCAGCTCCAATACCACTGCCAATTTTCTGGACAAAACTGTTGGAACTGTTTGTCATACCAGTCATACGGACTCCGAATTTGTACATATTATATTCTGCTGTATTGAGTACCATAGCCGGAGCAACTGATATCAGCGGAATGGTTGCAAACATAACGACGGACCCAAATACTAATGTAACAATTATATTTCCCGGAAAAAAGCATCTTACCGCACAACCGAAAATTCCAATACAGCTTGCAATTTTTGCGGTTTTTGTAAGTCCGAATTTTTTAATAATCGAACCTACTGATAAAAATCCGATCACTGATGGAATAATATTTACGGTATTAATTAAACTGATATAATTGTCATTCCCCATAACATAAAGCGCATAATAAACAGGAGCTGCCATAATCATTGCATACATAATATTCATACATACCAAAGCAATTGTAATGATAACCCAGTATTTATTCTGAATGAGCATTTTAAGTCCATTTAATATAGAAATCTTATCTTCTTTCTCCTGTTCTTCTGACGTCTCAACAAAACGTTCCCTGGAGGTCTTAAAAGCAATGAATAATCCAACTCCTGATAAAACAGCCATAACTGCTGCAGCCTTTATCCAAGCTGCCTGATCACCGCCAAGCATATTCGTAACAGGAATCAATCCAATACCTGTTCCGACACCAACAGCATAGCCTACCGCTGATCTTGCCGTTCCCATCTTTCCTTTCTCTTCATTGCTCTTTGTTACATACGCAATCATAGTATAAAAAGGAACTGCAACCGCTGTGTAACAAATTGCTGAAGCAAAAATATTTGTTAAAATTCCGTATCCTGCCATTACACCATTGCTTGCTTTCGGCACTGTAAATAATGCAACAATCGCAATCATTGAAGGAATAATCATACGCAGCAGCCATGGTCTGGCCTTTCCATACTTGCTTTTTGTCTTATCGACAATTTTACCCATAATCAAGTCTGTAAATGCATCAATTATTTTAGCTGCCAATAATACTGTACCAGCGGTTGCGGCAGCCATTCCGATTTTATTTGTATAAAAATATGTCAGCTGACCTACCAAAACCGTAATCGTGTTAAGTGAAATCTGTCCAACTGCATCCCCTGCATAATCTTTTCCATGCATAACCTTCTGTATGCCGTTCATATCTTTCCCCAGTTCTTTTCCCATAATCTCTTTCCTTTCTTTTCCTCTCTTTTTCTCCCTTACCCCACTTCTTTATTTGTATTTTGCTTTAAAATAGTAACATGTATTCCTAAAATTTTATATCTCTTTTCTGTCGTTTTTATACTTATTTTGTCAAATCATTTAATCTTTCTGCAATATCCAGGCATACTTCTTCTGCTTGCGGAACGTATCCCAGCCGATCAAAAAAAGCATGAAATGTTCCAGCATAACGTATCACTTCTACCTGATTTCCCGCTGCTTTTAGTTTTTCTGCATACAGTTCTCCCTGCAGGCGGAGACCATCAAACTCTGCCGTGGCAATCACTGCATCAGGAAGACCCAAAAAATCTTTTGCCAGAACAGGGGATACATAAGGATTATACATTTCCTCTGCATCAGTAAGATAGCTGCCTGCTGCAAGTGCATCGAACGGAGATTCTCCTGTTCCCAATGTAAGCAGAGGCAGAATCTGCTCCCGCTGTTCCTGTGCAATTTCATATGCCTCGATTGTCCACTTATATTCCGGTAATGTATTAACCGCATTTCCAATACAAACTCCCGGATACAGAAGATACTGGGAAGAACATATCTTTTTCCCTTCATCTCTGGCTTTTAAAGTCAGAGCTGCAGCCAGATTGGCACCGGCACTGTCACCTGCCAGCATCACATGCTGTTCATCAATTCCATATTCTTTCGCATGTTCTAAAATGTAATTGATTGCCTGATAGCAGGAATCTAAGGCTTTTGGAAATTTTGCCTCCGGTGCTAATGTATAATCCAAATTAAACACCATTGCATCTGCTTTTTGTGCAATGAGCCTGCACTGGTTTTCAACTGCAAATACGGAACCGGCAATCCAGCCGCCGCCATGTATATAAATCAGACATGGACGTTTTTTACGAATACTTTTTCTTTTGTAATAACTCCATAAACCTATCTCATCATCCTGACAGGATAATTTCTCATATTTCGTATAGATTTCATGGGTGCAGAGGTTCATTGCCGGAAATCCAAACATATCCCTTATCATTCCTACATCTGACTTTTTTCCATCTGCCTGCTCCAGTTCTTCCTGGGAATATTCCCCTATTTCTTTATAAAGTCTCTTCTGATCCTGACACCATAATTCAAAAGGGTCTGCATAACCCAGACCCTTTTGTTTTCCACTTTCTTTCACAATAACAGAAAGAGTTTTTACCTGTTTCGCATGGCCGTCATGATGAAGATGATATACTTCTTTATCTGTATATTTTCTCATATCATACCTCGTTTACTATGCATTATGTTTTCTTGCTTCTATTTCTTTTATTATATCATCATATTGATTATCTAACTTATATAAGAACAGTACTGCAATCTCAAGTAAAATGACAATGACCGGAATATAAATCAAAGTAAATTTCATTCCAAGAATTGCACCATCTGTCTGAACTGCAGCCCCGGCAACATACCCGCCTAGACCTAACGCAAACGTTGTGACAGCACCACCTAATGCCTGCCCCACTTTTTCTGCAAATGTCTCAGCACTGAAGATCAATCCCTCATTTCTAATGCCTGTCTTCCATTCACCATATGCAACCGTATCACCAAGCATTGCAAATAAACCAATATTTAATGGTGCAATACCTAATGCACGGACTGCTGTTCCAACAAGCATAAGTGAAAGATTTTCGGATCCAATCACAGTGAGCGCACAGCCAGCTAATGCAAATATCAATCCTGCAATAGCAAAATTCCTTTTGCCAACCTTCTTTGTAATTCCAGGGATTACGGCACAGCCAACGATAACCGGCAGCATACCTGCGATTGCAAATGTACCAACAAGTGCATCATTATGAAAAATGTATTTTGCATAATATACGGTAGCACCAGACTGTACTCCAGTCATAATAAAAGCCAGTAATGCAATGATAAGAACAATCACCCAATATTTATTCTGAAACAGTGCTTTTACTTCTTTAAGAATCTCCTTTACTTTCTTTTCCTGACCTTCTGTTTTAACCTCTTCTTCGGTTTGAGTATTTACTTCTTTGGTTGTTAAAAATACTGCAAGATATAATACAGCTCCAATAATTCCATAAATAACAGCAAGTATGGTCCATGCCTTCTGTCCGCCGCCTAATCTGTTTATAATCGGTATGGTTAATATATTAATGAACAATGGAGCTGCAATTCCAAAAAACTGACGCCATGTACTTAATGCAGTTCTCTCGTCTTTATCATTTGTAATCAATGCTGACAGGGTATTATAAGGTACGCTGATAATTGTATAAACAATTGCAACTCCAAGAATATAAGTTGCTGCTGCAAAAATCACCTTTCCTGTTGCACCGCAGTTTGGTGAATAGAACATTAATACCAATGATATAAAATAAGGAATTGCCATCCACAGCAGCCAGGGTCTTGCTTTTCCATATTTGGAATGTGTCCGGTTTACCACAACCCCCATACATAAATCTGTTATACCATCTAAAATTCTGCATACCAAAAGAATAGCCCCTGCTATATAGGGCGACAAACCTGCAATATCGGTATAAAAAAATGTTAAAAATGCACCAGCTGTACTAACCAGGAGATTAGCAGAAGCATTTCCACTACCATAAATAATTTTCGTTAACAGTGACATTTTTTGGGTTTCTTGTTTTTCCATAAATTACTCCTCTTTAGTTTACTACTTCTATATTCTGCGGCACTTCATAGTCTACCTTGACTGCGCCTTTTACTATCTTCCAGGATACTTTAATTTTCCCAGCCGGTGTTTTCACACTTCCGGAAGCGTATTCCAGATACCCCGGTACCGGACTGATTCTTACTTTTTTATATCCTGGTTCCGCCGGCCGGACCCCAAGAATGGTACTTGGTAATTCATACAGTGCCAGCGAACCCCATGCATGGCATTCACTTCTTGCATAAGCTTCTGATTCCACACATGTTGTACAATGGTTTGCGATCATGTCTCTCCATGCATCCCAGTATTGGCTGGTATATTCATAAAGATCCGTCTTTTCCAGTGCCCGGAATAAATAGTACCGCATAGCAACCGTACATTGTGTATAGGTTTTATCCTGAATGGTTTTTAATAGATTCTTTCTTCCCCTATTCGGGTCAATGGTATCTGTTAATACGGCGAACACCTGACACTGCTGACTGTAATGTTCAACACCAGGTCCATCCTGAACCATTCCATTCCTTCCCACACAAAATCTTAATACGGCTTCCTGAACTTTTGATGCACGATTTCGATATTCTCCCGCTTCTTCTCTTTTACCGAGATAATCAGCCAAATCCGATGCACGCTGTAATCCCAGGATATAAAGCAGGCTCTCCATCGTAATCGGTCCCTTTAACCCAGCAGGCGGGACACCTGTCGTAGGATTCCAGTCTTCCGCCCAGTCAATAAATGACCAAAACGGTGATTCCATATTTAAACCGCCTATTTTGTCCACATACCCTTCGGTTGTAAGATGTCTGTCAAAGAAATCCAAAATTCCATTTATCGTGGTCATATGATATGTAATCAGCTTTTTATCTCCAAAATACATCATGTGATCATAAACCATGAGAATATAATAAACAGAAAATCCTGGTATTATATTCGGATTGCAGTTTGGATAGCAGCAATTTAATAATCCGTCATATCTCTGGGATCTTTTAAAGTCATCCATACACTTTCTTGCCAGCCGGTCATCTGCTGAGACCGCATAGGTATACAGTATCTGCTGTCTGGAATCCATGGCATACTGCAGCTGTTCATAAAACGGACAGTCCTCATATGTCTCATGCATACATCTTCTCAGTGTTCGTTCACTGATATCCCAGATTTCTGTAAGACTTTTATCCGATGTCTCAACAGAAGTTTCTACCTGTAACGGATATCCTGTTTCTTCATAATCAAATGATTTGAGCCGCAGCTCCTCAGCCCCTGTCACAATCTTTAATTGAATAAAACGAAATGTCCGATACCAGTAAGGTTCATATAATTCATATGTATCTTCTCTACCAAGTCCTGCTACATAATACGTATCTGTATATCCCTGCAGATGTCCGTTTATTTTATCCAGACGGTCTTTCTTCAATGGCACTTGCGCCGGTCCGCACAATTCATCCTGAACATATGCTTCTGCCTGCAGAATCTCCACCCTGGCTCCCGTTCCATTGGTAAAGGCAATATGCAGATATCCAGTCATTTCTTCACCTGCATCAATTTCTACGATCTCTTCACTATGGGCAGGAACAACGATTTCCTTCCTGCCATTTACAAAATCAATCCAATCGGATTTTTTGTATCTTGTGCTCGTTGCATCTATAATTCCTGAAAATTTTCTTTTTGTCCGGTACATGAACGGAATGGTTCTTGGATTCAGATTTCCAGGACTTACTGCACCGTGCATTTGAATCCGTACATATGGTTTAACGTTTTCCCAGTCCTTATCATCATAGTGTGCATTCAACCATCCGAATGTTTCCGGATTTCCTTCTGCTTCTTCGTGTATCCAAAGCGGTGCAAACAGCTCTTCTTCTGAAATAATTTTTATCTTTTCATCCTTTTTGCATTTCCAGGTCTCATCGGCTGATAATTCATAAATTCTTCCACCATTATCTTCAGCAGTTCCTGTAAAATACAATCCGGGTGTGGATGTTCGAAATGTACTATGATTTCCCTTTAATGATTCTTCCGGATAGCGCAATACAGAAACTGCAATTATGTTTTTCCCGCTTTTCAGACAGGATGTAATATCAATGGTATCTACATACCATATTTGTCTGTCACCCTTGCTTGGTCCGACCTCCACCAGTTTTTCATTAATATATAATTTATATCGGGAGTCAGCGGATATCTGTACCTGCCCTTGTATAGGATTTGATAGCAGTTCTATTTCTTTCCGAAATAAAACAATACGGGGATTCTCCTTGTCTTCAGAACTCCAATCATGACTCCATACCCAGTTCGAATTCTTTAAAAATTCCATATATTTCCTCCAAGTATATATGATTCGTTCATTGTAACAAGTTTCCCCGTACTAATATATCTTTATTTTGTTGTATTTGTCTTTATTTTGTTGTTATAAACTCTGACGGTTTATTTGTTTCCCGATACTTCCTGGGTGATATATGCTTATACTTTTTGAAAATCTTTCCCAAATAACTCTGAGATGGAAAATTAACATATTCTGCAATTCTTGAAATTTTCTCTTCTGAATATAAAAGCAGATTGGCAGCATGCTCAACCCGTACCTGATTGATATAGTCCTGAAAGTGAATTCCGGTTTCTCTTTTAAATAATCGTGACAGATAACTATTACTAATCCCCAGTACTTCTGCAATTTCCTCCAGATATATTTTCTCACGGTAATGCTTTTTTACATAATCTTTGCACCGTTCCACATAATTCGATGTACTGCGGTTTTCCTTCTTTTTTAGTACTCTGGTGGTCAAATCCTCCACAGCGTGGTTTCGGTATTCCAGTAATTGTGCAATGTCTTTACAACTATCACTTTTCTGTATATAAAAATCGCTGATACGATACGCAACTGCAGGAGACACACCACCTTCTATTGCTGCTCTGGTACATAGAGTAATTCCCACAATCACGACATTTCTCCAATGATTCAATTCTTTTAATGATAATTTCCCCAGTTCAACATCCAAATCCCGGTTTAACTGAAGTGCGTCTTGTACTTTTCCTTCCCGGACACTATCCAGAAGTTTTCTTTCTTCCTGGTAAGTATGATGATACAATTCTTCTTCATCTTCTTTCAAACCGAATAGTACTTTTTCCTGCTCTTCCTGCTTTCTGGTATTATCTATTAACCGATTCTCATAGAGAAGTTCTCCATCTGTGTAACCAACATCCGCAACCAGGTTTCCTATAAGACCCACCCAGTCCAAAATCTGCGGTACGGTATAACGTTTTAATTGCTTTTCATCTTTTTCTGTAATTCCATACTTCTTATAAAATTGATGAAGCTCCACACGGCCCATTGCTTCCGTACGCATTGGTCCTAAAAAATAATAACTTTTCTTATTTTTTATACAGGCAAAATATACATGATATTCATCTCGAAATATATAGGGTGCCTTTTGTGCATCTGTCATTTGTATTAATCTATTACGCAATTCCTCTGAATGACAAAGCGGACTATTTTCTTGGTTCTCCTGATAAGATTCCAAACAGTCATTGTGCCATTTAAATATTCCCGTATTGATTAACGATGATAATCGTTCCATTCTATAAGTTTCTGTTCTATCCATATCTGTGTTCTCCTCATACCTTCTCGTATTTATTTCCTCATAATTAACTATAGAATGATATGTAAATCTGATGTACCGGCAGCCTTCTTATGAATTTATTGTACATGACCTCGAAAATTCTGTCCAGTTTAATACAGCCTATCCAATCTGATATGACTATACCTTTCATTATTTAGCTGTGAGCCTCTTCCTATACATTTAGTCCAGCTTCAAATCCTTCACGGATTCCCAGATATCCGTTCTTCACCCCATTGGCATCTCCGGCCAATATCACTTTGCAGCTAATTCTTTCCATGGAATCCATAAAGCTGTGTTCTGTCTTTACACCAGCAGCAATTACCACCGTATCCACATCCAGGATGGTCCTTTCTGTTTTATCCTTCCCCTCCAGAATTACGCTATTTTCTCCTATTACCACTACATTCTTTCCTGCCTTTGCTTTACCCAACAGGAGATCATGGGCGCTGACCACACATTCCCGTTCACAGCCTTTTACATGTGGAATAAATGGGCGGCTTCCAGTTGCTATAATCAAGGCATCCGGCGCATATTGCTTCATCAGTTCCTCATCTGCTGTGGTATTTAACAGTACCTGAACATGATATTTTATTAATTGCCGGCTCTGCCAGTAAAGAAATGTCGTAAATTCTTCCTTCCCAATCGGGATAGAAGCCGGAATCCACTGTCCCCCCAGCCGGTCTGATTGTTCGATCAGTGTTACTTTATGTCCTTTTTTAGCTGCTATGATTGCAGCCTCACATCCAGCCACACCACCACCTGCCACCATCACCCTTTTCGGATTCCGGACAGGGGTCAGATCATAATCAGACTCCATTCCAGTCATAGGATTATGCATCTTTACTTTATCAATTTCCGCCAAAAAGTTCTCCGTCATATGAGGGATAATATAAATTTGTAAAAAAACAGAGCATAGATTAATGATTCACTAAATCTATACTCTGTAAATAAATTATTTTATTTCGCTTTTTGCATTTTCCTGCATTCCCAATGTACAATGGGCCAACAGTTTTTTCTGTCCAATATGGTCATTTGTTTCCGTGATGTTTCAAGAATCCCTTCCTTGCGCAGAATTTTAAGGGAACGTTCCATCTGTGCCTGGGAGGCACCTGCTATATTCGCAAGCTCTGCCTGAGACAGCGGGAGCATCTCTTTGTCTGGCCTTACCTTAATCAGATACAGGTACAGAATATCGCAGATACGGCGAAGACAAGGTTCAAATGTCTGGTTGATGGAATCAAAAAACATATAACCCATAAAGTCACAGTTCTCTCTAAACAGCTCCCCAGCAAACATCCCATTTTCCTGTACAATTTTCTTCAGTATCGGATATGCTATTCTGTAAACTTCAGCATCAGAAAATGCCTGGATAATCATCTCATACTCTGCCCGGAATTCATGAATTTCAACTCCAATCGGAAAGATTGCCCCCGGCCCAAACAGACATAACGACTTTTTTCCCTGCTCATGGCCTAAGGATAGATGAACCCCCCCGCTTTTTATATAATAAGCAGTATTATTAATCACTCCATATTGGGTGAGATATTCCCCCTTCATCAGACACTTCTTTGACACATCATAGTTTATAATCAGGTTTTCATATTCATTCAGATAATTGGCCAGGTAAATACTGGGAATGATATGCGGTGCAGTGTACTCCACAATTTTCGCATCCTTTCATTTTGCTCTATTATAGCAAATCATCTGACTAATTACCATAAAACCAGGGGATACCATCAACAAACTATTATTTTAGATTTTTAACACCGGTTTCTAATATTTCCATCTGCAGTAAGATCTGTTCATCCGTAATTGTCTTATTTTTACCATTTATGACAGCTTCATATAAATCATCATATACCCTGCCGTAGTCCCCTCTTACTGATTTTACTTTTTCTTCTTTTATCGTACCTTCTTCATCAATATAGGTGAGTACTCCATAATGTTTTATCGTATCTGCGCCAAAATCTTTGTTATCTGGCATATAAAATAATTTTAAATGCTCTTCCTGACGATCTCTGGTTTCTTTTACAAAGCAGCCCTTTTTTCCATACAAAACAAAGCTTGGCCTTTCTTTTATTCTAAAGTAACTGGATCTTACCGATATTTTTAAGATACCATAATATAAATCCAGATCATAATAATCACTCATTCTCCCCTGACCTAACAACTGTCTAACATCATAATGGATATCATCCGGTCTGCCAAAATAGCTGATGACCTGATCAAGCATATGACAGCCATGTCCATACAAATGGGAGGTTAAGGGATCAAAATGGTGCACAGACTCTGGTATTTCCGGGCGGTAATACTCAAAATTCACCTCTGCTTCCAGTAAGTCTCCTAACTTACCTTCAGCAATGACCTTTTGAACCGTTAAGAAATCGCTGTCAAATCGTCTGTTTTGATATGGCTGAACAATTAATCCTTTCTCTTTTGCCAATTCAAAGATTTCCTTTGCCTGGTTTAACGTTTCCATAAACGGCTTTTCAACCAGACAGTTTTTATTATGTTCCAATACCAGTTTTGCATATTCATAATGACTGTCATGTCTTGTACAGACTACGATGAGTTGAATTTCCCTGTCATTTAATAGTTCTTTCAGATTGGAAGTATAATTGACTCCGGGAATGCGTTTCCAGCTTTCATGGGATGAATCTCTTTGAAAAATTGTTTTTACTTTTATATTTTTTCTTTGTAATACAAATGGCAGATGATACCTGTTTGTACTTTTCCCATTTCCAATATAACCAATGGTAAGCATAATAACCTCCTTAAGAGCACGATTTATTCCTCTTCAATATCCGCTTGAAATACGATTCCGGCTCTTTTCCTTGCAATGGTCTGGACTTCAATGACTGCCAGGCTATGATTTAACATCTCCCAGCATTTTTCCAGATTATTATGTCTGATCATATCTTCAAACTCAAGAAATTCGTTTATCATACGATGATCATAGTTATTTTCATTTACACTTGAACCAGTTCCGTCATTCATAAGAATTTCAAAATCCTTACAGATATTGGCCGGCGAGCTTTGGTGGATGCATCCTTTATCCCCTTGAATATTTATTGCATTCGGTGCCTTGCAATCCTTTGCTCCGATACAGACACATTTAAATTTCTCATATTCCAAAATCAGGATTCCAGAGGTATCAATTCCTCTTTCTATGTTTGGAAAGTATTCAATATTTTCAGGCTTTCCGAATAACCCCATAACAAAATGGATATTATAGATATTTAAATCCATCAGCGCGCCTCCGGAAGATTTGGGGTCAAATGAAGGCAGTACCTTACCTTCCATAAATCTGTCATATCGTTGGGAATATTGAGAATAATTACACTGAACAATCTTTATATTCCCTAATTCTGGCAGCAATTCCTTTATTTTATTATAATTAGGAAGGTACAGCGTCGTAATTGCTTCAATTAATAATAACTGTTTTTCTCTGACCAATTCACTTAAAATCAGAGCTTCCTTATAGTTAGACACAAATGGCTTTTCAACAATAACGTTTTTTCCTGACTCTAAGGCCTCCTTCGCATATTGAAAATGCAGATGATTGGGTACTCCAAGATAAACCGTATCAATTGTGCTCTTTAAAAATTCATCATATCTGATAAACTGATTTGGAATATTATATTTTTCTGACAGCTCTTCAATTTCCGATTCTTTTGACTTTGTTCCGCAAATAGCAGTCAGTTCGGTTTCCTTTAAATGAGGAGTGACTGACAAAAAATCTCTTATAATCATTCCTGTTCCTACAATTCCAAGCTTCATATCCTTAACTCCTTTCGCCTTCATTATCATTATACTCTTGAAATAACTCTCACACCGTTTTCACAGGCAATGATTACCTTGGTAACCTGCCTTTTTATTTCTTAATTTTAGTATAGACTTGCAGGATTAAGAAGACAATTCATTAATTTCACCTATATAAACGCAAAAAAAGAAAAGGTCAGGTTTTCCGGCTCAAATACATGACTGACTCAAGCAATTTACTAAAATCCTTTTGCTCCATGACCGGACTTATCTGCACAAATGGAATGTCCGTACTATCCGCCACAGTTGATGTTGTTATTATAAAGTCCACATCTTTAAACATTTCCTGTTTTCCAGAAATTAATTGTCTGTAAGTAAAACAACCGGTTAATCTTATTTTATCCTCCAGCTGACTTACAATTCTATTTCTGATGTAACTTATTACACTTTCATCATAATCACATATAATTACAGCATTTAATTTTTTGCTCCATAATTTATATATTGCAGCTAAATACACTGTAATATAAGCTATATCTACAATTGGAACATACAAATCCAATTTATTTTTTACTATAGCAGTAATTTCTGATGCCATCTCATATTCATATGGATGGTTTTTACTGACATTTTCATTTATCCTGTTTCCGATGCAGTGCCTGAATTTTATGCGGTTTATCATTGGCGCTACATATAATATTAATTTTTCTTTCACCTCAGGATATCCGGTTAAATCGACCTGGTATTTCTTTTTTAACACTGTCATAAATTCGGATATTATTTCTTTCGAATCTTCTGTTTCAATATTTTTAATATCTGTACCGGAAACAAATTGCATTGACATGAAATATTCCTGAATATTCAGCAATTCGCTTTTAGACAATTTTATGTTTACATTTTCTTCAAGCCTTTCAGCTATTGCCAATATTACCGGCTTTTGAAAAGACTCCTTATTATTTTCCTCCTGTTCATCGTTCATTGTGCTAAGAGCTGCTGCAACACTTATTTCAATAGAAAGCAATTGTAAACTATGTCCTGATAAATAATAGCCGTACCGCTTTGTTTCACTCTCCGTAATGGAATATATTTTTCTCAGGTTCTCAATAAAACCATTACCGTCAAATAGATACTTCCACTGCTTTTCCAATGTGCTGGCATTTAATTTATAAGCTAAGACCCAACTGATAATATTACGTTTTTCCTTTTCAGATACTATAAGCTCAGCTTTTTTTGATAAAGAATATTTCATATGTATATTTAAATTTTCCTTTAACCATTTTGCAGCGCCAATCATATCTTTATTAATAGTTGATTCAGACACAAAAAATTTATTTTCTAATTCATCAAGGTAAATAATCTCATTGATTGTCAGCCTCAAAATGAGATACATCTGTCTTTCAAAGGGGGTATTGGGAGGGTCGTTTATATATTTGTAATCTATAACTTCTCTTATAATGTTTCTTTCCTTTAAGAGTTCTTTACTTTTACCATCTATATAATATCCATGTTTTACAGCAGATTTTATTATTATGCCATACTCACTAAGCAAGCTGTTTATGGCTTTTATATCAAG
The DNA here is from genome assembly GCA_964402355.1 of uncultured Lacrimispora sp. Lineage (GTDB taxonomy): Bacteria > Bacillota > Clostridia > Lachnospirales > Lachnospiraceae > Lacrimispora. The sequence goes on along the minus strand of CAYOCB010000007.1, from coordinate 43,203 downwards.
CTGTATGGTGCGGACACTGACACCGCACATCTTTGCCAGATTATTGCCGCTTATAAACCCTTCTGCATTATAAATATAATTTAAAACTTCCCTGTGTCTTCGAATCAAATTTTTTCACCACATTCCTTAGAATACCTGTTAGATTTTGATCTTTATCTACATAGTAACCCACATCGTATTCATTTTCAATATTTAATCTCTGCTCCTGGTCATTTGCTGCTAAAAAAATGCGGACTCCAAAGAATCCGCATCCCGTAAAAAGGCATGACCGTATACCCGGCTATTTTAACCATGTGAAAACTTTTGAGGTTTCTTTTCCGTCAGCCCTCCGGTTAATTCAACTGCTTCAGATGTAATTGTGACAGAAGCGACCGGAAGACCTTCTCTTTTTGCAGTAAGAGTAATATTTCCTGAATCTCTTCCTGCGCGGATCATAATACGGTTGCTTCCGCACTCTGCACGTACAATTTCAGGTGTTCGGTTCATCTCCCCTACATTCACGAAACCGGCACCATCCCCATAATCTACCGAATAACCGCTGTTATAGCCTCCTCGAAGAATGGCTGGTCCTGTAAGCTCCAGCTGAATTTCGCTGTAATCCAAAGGAAGTACTCTGCCTTTAGAATCTGCGATTTCCAGATCCACGAATGCCAGATCTGATCCATCTGCCTGAAGCCCTTCTTCACCAGTTACAGGTATCAGACGGATTTCTTCTGCTTCGCCCGCTGTTTCAATCTTATATCTTGCCGCCTCTTCTCCCTTACTGTTATAGGAAACCGCCTCTATGTATCCGCTCCGGGTAATGTCAATATTGGGGAAAGCATACAGGAATTCATTGGACGGGCTGGCATTCCTGCCTGCCAGCTGACCATTTACAAAAAGTTCCACATACTTGCAGTGAGATGCCAGTACATAAACAGTCTTGTTCTTCGGATCAATCCTTTCAGGATACAGATTCGAATCAGCTGGATAATTCCAGTGACCTGCTATATAAACAGCAGGCCTGCTGCTCTGCATTACCTGGAAAGCATAGAAGGACTGTTTTTTGACACGAAGAGGATCTACACGTCCGCTCATACGGGCATTCTCTGTTTGTGTATTACGTCCGTGCTGAATGGAGTCTGTCCAGCACAGTGCCGCCGCTGCAGAATAAATAGGTCTTTCGCTGTTGGCACTGACACGGTTTAAGTAATACTTTCCATAGGCTTTTACACTATTTACTACAAAATCTTCTGCCGTCAGATCCCAGGTATCTCCGTCTTTTGTAATGGTTCCGTGTACATAGTCAAAATCCGGCGGAGAATAATCATCCCAAACCCTTCTGGGTGACTCTTCCCTGTAATACTCACACTCTAGTATCGCACGTTTGTCACGGGTTAATGCACCATTGGTCTTAAATCCATTATCATCCTCTACCTGACGGCCTAACATGGTTCCAACATATTCAGAAGCATCAACAGCATTCTGATCCTGTGCTAACGCCCGGCAGCCCATGGCCCGGCCGCCGTGAGGATCTAAAGATTTCCGCAGGCCGGTCATTTCCTTCATATGCTGTGCACTGACCGCATTGTTACCCGCTTCCCAGAAAAAGACAGACGGACTGTTCCTGAAATAGATAATGGTGCCGCGCATCGCTTCTACCCGCTGCGCCCACTGCCGGCCGCTTACATCTTTTTCTTTATCACCTGCGGGCTGAACACAAACAATTCCGTATTTATCACAGGCTCTGATATCTGACGGCTGGGCAGTAACATGCATCCAGCGGATGAAATTGGCTTTGCTCTCTTGCACTAACTGCATATCATAATCATGCAGCCAATCCGGTACTGCCCCCACAGCTGCCCATTCATTTGTTGCTCTTTGTGCATAACCGTTGAGCCACACCAGTTCATCATTTATGTAAATCCCCCCGTCTGTACCTCCCTTTAGCTCCACCTTACGAAATCCGGTTGTGATTTTGGTTACGTCAATGACGTCCTCTCCAGTCTTCAAAATAGAATAAACATCATAAAGGTAAGGATCCCTGGTACTCCAGAGATGAATATCCAGTACTTTTGCTGAGGCTGTAATCTTTCCCGCTTCAACTGTTATAATATCGGTTTCAGCCGGATTATCCGAATAGGCGTCTGCTGGTACTACCGTATCAAATGTTACATCTTTATCTCCAGCTATCGGAACCACTGCTGCCTCATCAGAGGCAAATTTATAATGGAGATTACCGGACTTATCCACTACGGCCACTTCCAGAGACAGATTCTTGTCTGATTCTGATTCATTCCTAACCTCAGCCTCCACATGTATGACTGCCGTATGAGCCTGAGGATCCATTTGGGTTCCGTATACATAGGTTCCTGTTGTTTTTAGGTTATTATACAAAGGAAGGGTCTGATAAACACGATTTTTTACATGCAGAATTACATTTTTTGTAAGGCCTCCAATAGTAGGATTGAAATCGTTGGTATTCCATTCAAAGACAGTTCCATCATTAGACCCCGGTATACTTCCAGGCTTTGTTTCATGTAAATACCGGCCATTCGCAATCCCTCTTGCAGAGGTACTGTCCAAAGCCAGAGCAATTACATTCTCCTCATTGCCGCCAAACGTTATGTACTTGGTAATATCAAATCCAAAGGGATTGACACCTGCTTCATAATAACCTGCAAATTTACCATTTACCCAGACATAGGCTGCCTGCCGTACCCCTTCTAACTCTAAAAACACTTTTTGTCCCGAATGGTTTATATCCATGGTAAAATGCTTACGGTAAAAGCTGATACAGCGGGTTATAGCGTCATCACCAGATCCTTTTGCCAGATTATCAAAGATTTCACCTTCATTAAAGGTATGGGGAACGCTTACTGTTTCCCATGAAGCATCATCAAAATCAATATCATAAAATTCATATCCCTGTTCATCTTTTATGCTTTTTTGAGCAGTTGCCAACGGCCAGCCGGATTCTTTTTCAGGAAGACTGAATTTCCAATCCAGATTCATATTATAATCCACATTAGGAGCAATCGGTATCTCATACTCCATATACAGAGGTTTTATGGCAGTTTCTTTATCAGGAGCAGCAAAAACCCCTGTTGCACCCAACTTCTTAATTACTGCTGCAAGATGTCTTTTCATTATTACTTTTTCCTTTCATTAAATTTTCCATTTCTATCAAAATAATAGTATACTGCAATTCCATCCCTGTTTCCGTCCAACCGCTGCCATCCCTGGGCAGCATAAGGCCCATCAATCTTTTAATACCTCTGCGAACCCCCTCCTTTTCATTATTTAGTTTCGTCTGCCTGTCAGATGGCTTCTTGGGAAATTTTAATATTATTTGAATTATTTTGATATTATCATTTATACATACTCATTATGCAAATAATGCACAAAATATCATATGTATTTGAAAATAGAGATATGGTAATGATTACTGATTTGTTTATTATTTCAGTTTTTAGGAGCAGATAAGACTACATTATAAAAAACTAAATATTTTAATTTCCAGGACAAAAAAGTCCGATAACCACACTATTTCAGCGTGTTATCGGCTCTGCTTTTGTTACTCCCGCAAACAGGGTTAGAAAGTTTGTTAATAAAATCATTCATATTTTCCGAGTTTAACCAATCCATATTTTGAGTGTTGGTAAATGCCGGCTTCCCTCCAAAAGACCTCCGGTTGCTCCTGATTTTGTTGCAAATAAAATCAATGCCTGCATAGTTTATTTTCCTTTCTTTTGATTGTGAAAAATAATAAGCAATAATACAAAAGTGATAAAACAAAAAACAAGAGATGCAATCCCACAATTTATATGAAAAACTATATTGCCCAGGTGTCCTGCTTTAATCCATAAGCCACAAATCATCGTAGATAATAATAATAAAATAGTAATAATCAAGCTTATTATAGCTGCTGTTTTCATTTTTAATTCCTTTCTTTGTCACCTACCACATTCCCAATCAGCAGATCAATTAATTTGTTTCTTTCTTCCTCATTATAGAAATCCATACCGCTATACATGAAAAATGAAGAAACAGAAATTCCTGCAATTTGAATTGGCTGCAAAATTTGTAACGCAATTACCCGTAATTCGATTTCTTCCTTTTCATTGCCATATATTTCTTTAAGAAACGGGATTAAGTAAAGAGGAGTCTGCATATCACCATTTAAGACAGCTTGTGTAAGCATGAATTGACTAAGTTTCTTATTGGCAGCAGCTACATTGCACACCTCTTTAAGCATTGTTTTCAGCTTTTGTATTGGCTCTAACTGTGGATTTTTTTTTGGATTTAAGAAATCTTTTATCATGTCTGCCATAATACCGCCAATGGCAATGCTCAAAAGATTATCTTTAGAATTAAAATGATAGTTGATTGTGCCAATCCCAACATTTGCCCTTTCTGCAATCTGCCGTACAGTTATTTTTTCTATGTCCGTGACTTCATGCAGTATTTCTGATGCAGCTGTAATTATTCTATTTCTTGCATTTAGATCTTTATTAATCATATCCTATTCCTCCATTTCATTCACTCATTGTTTTTATTCAGAATGTGTTCAGTATAATGAAATTTTTCCATTAACATAATGTAACAGGCCTTTCAGTTTTCGTCATAATTGGAGGATATTAAGAATATGCACAGCCAATAGCTAAAGAATAATTATCAGGTTTTTCGGCAAACAGAACTCGTTCTGAACACGTTCAGTATATATTAATATTCCAGTTTTGTCAATAGTGATGTATTTCCTCCTAAATGATAAACTGTTCCATATACCGTTTGCTAAGTTCCAGACTCTTTTTTATTTTATCTATGGTTCCTTCGAAAGCTTTATCCTCTACCTCAATGCATGTAAAGCCGTCATAACGGATGTCCGTCAGAGCACTTACATATCTGCCCCAGTCCACATCTCCCAGACCTGGCAGCTTCGGTGACATGAACTCTAACGGATATGCCATGATTCCTACCTGGTCTAATTTATCCGGATAAAGCTTAATGTCCTTATAATGAACATGGAAAATCTTATCCGCAAATTCATAAATCGGTTTTATGTAGTCAATCATCTGCCATACAAAATGAGACGGGTCATAGTTGATTCCCAGTTTATCACTGGGCAGAATTTCAAATACTCTTTTCCAGACAGCAGGAGTCGTCATGAGATTTAGTCCGCCCGGCCACTGATCTTTTCCGAACAACATGGGACAATTCTCAATCGCCACTTTTACATTTTCTGCTTCTGCTGCCTTTAAAATGGCAGGCCACACTTCTTTTACCAGTTCCAGATTTTCCTCGATGTTTTTTTGCTGATCCCGTCCGATGAATGTGGTAACCATGCCAACTCCCAGTTTATTGCTGGCTTTTATTAAATTTATCAAATGACTGACCGCTGCAGTACGTTTCACGGGATCTGCATCCAGGGTATTTGGATAATAAGCCAGAGAAGAAATCTGAACCTTTTTTTCTGCAGCATAATCCAGAATATGCTTTGCATATCCATCATCCTCCAGGACTCTCTCCGCATCAATATGGGAAACTCCTGCATAACGCCTGTCTGCCTTTCCTTTCGGCCAGCAGGCTGCCTCTACACACTCAAAGCCCATGGCTCCGGCGATATCCATCATTTCTTCGTAACTGCTCTGATCCAGTATTGCACTGACAAATCCAAGTTTCATTTTATATCCTCCTTCATATCGATTGCTGAAATGGTTTACTCATCCATTTCTTTTTCTTTTACCGTTTTTTCTTACCTTTGTTTTGATAATTCCAGTATACCGCTGCTTTCTTAATGTTGTCCAATAGTATTTATTCCTCCACAATTATAAAGTTCCGGCAATTTCAGCCTGAACGCGGACAATTCCATAATAAATAAAATAGATGCTGTAAAAGTGACGAAATAAACTCAGCCACTTTTACAGCATCTTCTTTTTTAATCACCGTCATGCTTATTTCCTGTTTTGTAATCATCTCTAGCCCAGTTTGGCGCATTGACCGGACCAGCTTTCGCATTCCCATTTTTCGCCGTTCCCTGGATTTCCGGTACTTTAGCCTGCTCATTCTTTGGATGATGCATTTTCTCATGATTCTCCGTTCCATGATTGTTTGAATCATAGGGACTGGGTCTTCTCATTCCTGCCTTTGCCATAATGATACCTCCTGTCTGCCATTAGTTTTTGTATTTCCAGGGAAAGTATGCAGAGAAATTTTGAATACTTGCTTATGGAGATTCAAGCAGCTGAATGAAAGCAGCCCGGCGTCACTTTGTTTTTACTTATTAACTTCAATATAATCTAATTCGGCGTAATTACTTCCTCCGTCAAAATACGGGCTGCCTTTTGCAAGCCTTATAATATTAATACCTGCATTTAAATTTACTTGAACCGTTTTGGTTGCAAAGTGAGCCCAGCCTTCCGTCTCAGGATAACTAACCATATTCCATACTCCATTATTATAAGCCAGCCCCTGTGTCGAAACCGCACCGCTTCCGTTCGCATAACGGATAGCCAGGTTGTAGGTTCCACTGTTTGGTACTTTTACAGTAAAATCCACAAAACTATAAACAGGGGTCACCCCATCATTAAAATCAATCTGTCCGACATATTTACCGTTTGACGCATTGGAACTGGTAAAAATATTTGCATTGGAGATGTCCGCCTCTTCCGCTTCATACCTTGTTTTCCAACTGTCGATACCAGGCTCAATGCAGATTCTATATCCGGAAGTATTTTTGCAGCCCGTTAATTTGACAGTAATGCTCCCATTGGAAACCGGATAACCCGATGCCGAAACCGTATAAGGACCGGAGGATACCGTATCTTTATTTTTCCAATCCACTGCTTCTACCTTTACAGTCGCCTCTGAGCCAATCCATGACGGCAGATTTTTAAATGTAACGCTGACAGAACCATCGTTATCTCCGCCAAGCAGACAGGAAATGTATTGTTTTGTGCTGTCCAAGCATGCAAATCCATCTATCATTGAACTGTTTTCATTGGGCGGTGTCACCTTAATCATACTGCCGCTCATGTCACCATACCATTTATAAAACCACCAGCCGGCTCCTTTTTGAGTATTGGTAGCCAGAAGACTTCCCAGTCTGCCCGGCGCAGCTGTCCACCACCAGGAAATACATGCGGAATCAATCTTATATCGCTCAAATTTGGCAATATAGCACGCCGATGAACCCGGACACCCTTCCTTACTATGGTTGATATCACAATATTCATTAATACTGATTGGCAGTGAAGCAATACCAAGACTTTTTTCAATCTGACGGTAATCAGAAACGGTATTAGCAAAATCACCGATATACGATCCATTTCCATTTGATGATAATTCATGCCAGCAGATAATATCAGGAACGCATTGGTTTTGTTTGCAAAATTTTAAAAAGCTGTACATCCTGTCATGATTATAATACCCTTCCGACGGGCCGATAATCCTGGCATGTGAATCCTTCTTCCTGATGAGCTGATACGTCTTAAGCCATAGATCATTAAAATCCCCATTACTGTTATTCCAGGTATAAACAGGTTCATTCCATATCTCATATCCATAGAAATTGTCTGCATTTGATGCTTTCTTATCTGAAATTACATCTTCGACCTTTTTCAGCCAGCTGTTCATTCCCGGAAACTTGTATGGCCACTTAGGACATATATCCGCCAAACGGATCATCACTTTCCCCGACGTATTTACGAGCCGTTCAGCAGTCGGTATCGCAGCGCCTGTCGGCTGCTGGTATCCCGACCCTGCTCTGGCAGGATTTGTAAAAACATTAGGATTTAAAGGCTTAACCAGCGTCCCAACATCACCAGGAACTGTCTCCGTCACTCCGTATAAAGAACCGCTTGCACAATGAGTCACTCCACGCATTACTGAATTGCAATCAACTACCAGATTGGACGCTGCATTCGCTTTCAGCGGTAATGCCTGGCCCGATATCACTTCTACAATCAATCCCATAATCAAAATACCTGATATAAATTTCCTCATCAAAACCTCCTTTTAACTCTTGACTACTTTACAATACTATCAATCGCCGTCTGTGCCTTTGCTGCGGCATCCTCCGGTGTGCTTGCATCTGTCATAATTTCGTTGAAAGCCAGCGATATGGCGTCAGAGATATCCGGCCATTCCGGCAGCGGACCTCTTGCATTTGCATATTTCATCTCATCTACGAATGCCTCATACACCGGATCACCCTTAAACTGTTTTTCCGCAATGACAGAGTCAGAAGATATATACCCCATCGCATTCATCATATAAAGGCAGGTTTCCTCGCTTGTGGCATATTGAAGGAATTTGATGGCACCTTCTTCATTTCCCCCAGCAATTACAGCATAATTTTCTCCGCCAAGTCCCGATGCCTGCTGCTTATCCATTGGAATCGGAGCCACGTTCCAGTGTAAATCAGGAACTTCCTCACGCATGGTCGGAATCTGCCATGTACCATTAATCATCATAGCCAGATTTCCGGAGATGAACTGGTTCATCGTATCGCCCTGTGTCCAATTAATAGCCTCTTTCGTCATTGCTCCTGAATCAACCAGTTCCTTCACCATGGTCAATGCCTTGATTCCGCCCTCCGAATTTATCTCATAGGCGGTAGCACCGGTGGACCAGACCCAGGGTAAAAAGTTAAAGGTACCCTCCTCACTCTGGAGACTGCAGTGTGCAAATCCAGATACCGTATCGGTAGTACAGGCTTTTGCCGTTGTAAGAAGTTCATCCCATGTAGTGGGGACTTTACACCCTGCTGCTTTTAGCATGTCTTCGTTATAAAAAAGGAGAAGACAGTTGCTTCCAAATGGTACTCCATACAATTTTCCGTCCAGGGTACAGGAGTTGACCGGTCCGTCATAGTAGGTGCTCACATCAAATCTTCCTGTTAAATCCGCAAAAATACCCATGGCCGCATAGGAAGCATGGTCCGGATTGTCAAGAATCACGAGATCAGGAAGCTCGCCTGCGGATGCCCCGATGGAAAGCTGCTTCTTAAAGTCTGCAAATGGAACGTATTTTGCCTGTACCTTAATATCACTCTGAGAACCGTTATACTCTTCAATGATATGGTTCAGTGCTTTCTGATGGCCTTCTGTCTCCCAGTAATACCAGATTGTCACGTCACCGGAAGCCTGGCTTCCCTCTGTCTCTGCAGCTTTTTCGGTTTTCGCTTCTTCTGTTTTTTCACTGCCCGCCGGGGATGCTGCCTCGCTTGCTGATGTCGATACGGCACCGCTTCCGGAACTGCATCCTGTTATCACCGCTGCAAGCATCGCAGCAGAAAGCAACGTTGTTACTAATTTTTTCATGTTCTTCCTCCTTTATTTTCAATATTTACATAAGTTCATTATATCGGTTTTTCTTTCACTGAAAAACTCAACAAATCTAAAAAAGGGTAACTTTTCTTAAGTAACTTTCACACTATCCCTTTTTCAGAGGAATCCATACCAGGATCTCGGTTCCCTGTCCAGGAGAGCTGTTAATCTCTATTCTGGCCTGCGATCCATAGTACATGTGCAGCCTTGTAATGGCATTTTCCATGCCGATATGGGAAGCCGTCCCCGACTCCACACAGATTCCCTTTCTGATCCGCTCCAGCCTGTCTCTTTCTATTCCTTTCCCGTTATCGCGAATATTGATCCGTAATTCCTCCTGCTCCTGTCTCATGCTTACCGCCAGAACATGACTGGTTTTGGTACCTTCAAAACCGTGTAAGATGGAATTCTCAACAAATGGCTGCAGCAGAAGTTTATGTATCCGGTACTCCATCATCTCCGGTTCCACGTCTATGTCACAGACAAAATTGTTTTTCAGCCTGAACTGCTGAAGATAAATATATTTTTTGAGCCAATCAATCTCATCCCGGACAAAAACCTCTCCGTTACTGTCCGCAATGGCGTAGCGGAGAATGGTTGCAAGGGAATTAATCGCATTGCTGATGTCAAATTCATCCTTATCAATCGCCATCCAGTTTATGGTGTCCAGGGTGTTGTACAGAAAATGCGGATTAATCTGGGCTTCCATGGCTTTTAACTCCGCCTGGCGCTGCTTCTCTCCCGCCTTCTTTTCTTTTTGCTGGGCCGCTTCCAGCTTTTCAAGCATATCATTAAACTGGATGGCTATGGTCTCAATTTCTACCGGCATCTTTTCATCCGTACGGACACGTACCTTAAGATTCCCTTCTCTGGCCGTCTGCATGGAAGCCACCACCATTTTCACAGATTCCACAAGGCGTCCCGAAACCCCCAGTGTCAGCAGGATCGTCACCATCAGCAGAACAAGACTCAGCGTAACAATCACGTAAATCTGTCTGTTTAAATTCATCATCAGTCTGCTTTGATCCATCACGTTAACAAGATCCCAGCCAAGTGCTTCATCGTGATAAAGCCAGACTGAGGTATACTTTTCATCGTATAAGTTTTCATTTTTTATAAACTTTTTGCACGCTTCCACCCGTTCAGCCATTGATGCACCCGGCTTATAAAGGACTTTGCCAATCCTTTCCTGTTCATGATAGGAGATGATACGGCCCGACTCATCAATGATAAAATTAAAACTGTTATTTCTGTCCTGCCCCTGGTCCTCGCACACATTTTGAAGAAATTCTTTGTCCAGGCTTACGATTACGATTCCCTTCTTCTTATTTAAATTTTTATAGTCTATGATCCTGTGGGCAATGTGAAACAGATAATAATCTTTATTCGCAAATCTCGTTCCGTACTCCGTCGGGAAAATATGCGTCTTATTGTCAGAGGAAACTTTGTCGTACAACTCCTTCTCCGACAGGCTGAAATTGCTGGTCCATGAATTTTCATAGGTAGCAGCCGAAAGCTGATTATAGGTGATGCTTAAGTCCTCCGGCGTTATAATCGTAATGGACTTTATATAATCCTTAGTATTTAAGAGTCCTCTCAAATACCGGCGGAGCTGGCTCTTCGCCACCGACGCATCCTGTTCCTCGTTCAGTCTGTCAACCCAGGCGACCACATCATCATTGGTGTAAATCTGAAACAGAAGATCTTCATACGCTTTCAGCCGAATTTTCAGATTGCTGTCCATCTGCTGTAAATTCACATTGGTCAGCTCCTGGGTGTTTTTTTTCAAGGTATGAGAAATATTATAGAAAGAGAAAAAACTCAGCACAAGTATGGGAATTGTAGACGTCGCCCAAAAAAGGTGAATTAATTTATTTTGCAGGCTTACTTTCTTCTTCATACAATCCCCCGTTTCCGCATTTAATAAAAGTTCCTTTCTCCTTATCCCTTAACCGCTCCGTTTGTCATACCAGTTACAATGTACTTCTGCATAAATATAAATATCAGCGCCACAGGAATAATCGTCACGATAGCAAAAGCCGTCAAATAGCTCCATTTTGTACCGTACTGCCCCATAAAATTAAAGATTCCCGCAGTAATCGGCCGCCTCTGCTGATCCAGAATAAAAGTCATGCCATAGGCTAAATCTCCCCAGCCATACAGGAAGGAAAAGATAGCGCACACCACGACTCCCGGCTTGGCAACCGGAACCAGTATCCTGATAAACGCATTGAAACGGGTACAGCCGTCTATATAGGCCGCCTCCTCCAGTTCCTTAGGAATGGAGGCGAAATAATTCTTCAGTATCAGCACGGAAAATGGAATTCCAATCGTGGCATCAGCCAGAATCGCCGCCAGCCACGTATTGTAAACATGCATCCCCCTGAACATAATAAACATAGGAGTTAAGAGTACGGATACAGGAAGCATCTGAGTTACTAAAAAGCACAGCAGCATACCGTTTCTTCCCTTAAAATGGTATCTTGCAATGGCGTAGGAAGCCGGCACAGCGAGGATAACGGTAATCAGCATGGCCCCGGCAGAAATAAACAGGCTGTTCGCAAAGGAACGGAACATGTTAAAATCCCCGTTCTCAATCTGCGCAGCATAGGATTTTGTATTCAGGATATGCGGATAAAAGGTGGGGGGAATCTGGAATATTTCCTTTTCCGTCTTTAATGATGTAATCAAGATCCAGAACAGCGGAAACAGCAGTACGCACAAAAGAATCATTGAGATTGTACATAACAGAATATTGGCCCTTCGATTCGTCTTCTCTTTATTCATTTGCTTCCTCCCCCTTCGTCGTAATCTTCAGATAGACAATGCCGACCAGCAGTAAGATCACAAGCAATACATTTGCAACCGATGATCCCATACTGTACTGGAACATCTCAAATGACAGCTTGTAGGAGTACGTGGACAGCAGATGAGTTGCATTTACCGGTCCTCCGCCTGTCATGACATAGACCAGATCGTAGACCTTGAAGGTATAGATAAATCCGAGCACAAGCAGCGATTCGATCGCCGGTCTCATCAAAGGAAGTGTGACCTTTAAGAATTTCTGTCTTCCGTTAGCTCCGTCGATAGAAGCACTTTCGTACAGTTCCTGGGGTATTGTGGTAAGTCCTGTTGCAATCAGAATCGTGTTAAAAGGGATTCCAATCCAGATGTTGGCGATAATTACCGCAGTCATTGACGTGTCAGGACTGGTCAGCCATTCGATATTCTCAGAAATCAGTCCCATGCTTTTTAAGAAGTAATTGATAATTCCCACATCGGTGGAGAACATAAATTTAAAGATTAACGCCGTAACTGTCATGGGAATCATCCACGGCATCATCAAAAGCCCTCTGACCGGCTTTGCAAATGAAAATTTCTTATTAAAGAACAGCGCCAGAGCAAATCCGATGATGAACTGGAAAAGCAGGCAGCTCACCGTAAACAGCAGCGTGTTAATAAGCGCCCTTCTAAAAATGGCATCCTGTGCAAGCTTAACGTAATTGTCAAAGCCGGTAAAGTTCTTCGGTCCATGTACCAGATTTCTGACCGTTATGTTCTGGAAACTTAAAACCAGATTGCTGAAAATCGGATATCCGACAAACACCAGCATATAAAGAAATGCCGGGAGCGCAAACAGAAGTCCGATATTATCGTACCGGAAAAACCTGTTCAGTTTTTTCAATGAAAAAATCCTCCTTTTCTTTTATTCCTTTAGAAATCATTTTACACTGGTTTCACGATTTCAAAAATACGGGAAAGCTTGAAAAGGAGGAAAAACCTAAACGCTCAGCTCTATTTAAATGTCTTTCTATAATCTGCCGGAAGCTGTCCGGTCGTCTCCCTGAATACTTTGCTGAAATATTTGGGATCGGAATAACCTACCTTTGCAGCGATTTCATATAACTTCAAATGGGTTCCGCAAAGCAGCTCTTTGGCCTTGCTGATCCGGAAATTCTTCATATAAGTGCTGAAGGTCATTCCCATTTCCCTGTGGAACTGAGTACCTAAATATTCAGGTGTGATATTGAGCTTTACGGCAATCTCCTCCAGCGTTATACCCCTCTGATAAAATTCCTGAATCATGCTTTTGACCCGTTTTACGGTCAGATGGGTGGTCTCCTGTGCCGCCTCATCCGGCCGGATATTGGCAAACAGGAAGTTTGTAACCGCAACCAGTTCCTCACGCCGCTTTGCATCCATGATCATTCCCAGCAGCTTTTGCTGCTCCAGCGTCTGATGGTTCAGACAGCCGATCTCTTTCGCAAGCCCCATCACGCCCCAAAGGAAGCGCACATAGCACTCCTTAATCTCCTTCGGTGCATAGATCTTCCCATCCTGAAAGCAGGTGTGGAAATCTCTCATAAGCCCTTCTACCTTGTCCCAGTTATCCGAACAGATTGCCACCTTTATCTTCGTTTCCAGCTCAATCGGATAGATACAAGGCATGGTCTGGACATGGGTAATCTTTGGATAGGAGATAAGGATCTCCTCATCGAAAGAAATATTCCAGTCCATATAGGGATAAAGGGAATCAATCCCCTTCTTTAATTCCCGTACCCCTTTTACCTCGGTCCAGCCAAGCGTCATCCGATCCGGCCTGTTTTTCAGAATCTGCTGCTGCAGCCATCGTTCCAGGTCATGGGAATTTTGATAATGGTAGAGGATAACGACTAGTGATTTTCTATATGCAAAGTCCAGAATACAATATGACAGACCAGGGTAGACGGAAAAAGCATGCCGCAGGTTTTTTGCCGCACTTTCCAGATTTGTACCGTTACCCAGATAAACATATATGATGACAAAATTCTGTTCTTCTGTAATCTGATAACTGCGTTCCAGATAAGAACTCACTTCCTCATCCTTTTCGATGCGCCCATTGACAAAATCGTGGAGTATCTGCTCCAGGGTTCCGATTTTCGCCGGCTTTTCCTGCCTCTCCTTTTCCACCTGTCTTTCTACATTTTCCAAGGCCTGAGAGAAATCGCTGAGGGAAATTGGTTTCAGCAGATATTCGGTTACTCCCAGCTTCATGGCCTGGCGGGCGTATTCAAACTCCGAATAAGCGCTCAGAACGATTGCTTTCGCCCCAATCCCGGTCTGGGCTGCTTTAGTCAGCATCTCCAGACCATCCATCTTGGGCATTCTGATATCCGTAATTACAATATCAGGCTTTAATTCCCTAAGCATACGGAGTCCCTCTTCGCCGTTTTCTGCTTCTCCGACAATAACGTAACCCTGCCGCATCTTAACCAAAAGCTTTTGAATCCCTTCTCTGATTCGTATCTCATCGTCTACAATTAATACTCTCATTCCCCATACCCTTTAATAAAAAATTTATTGTCCCCATTATTTCCATTTTATCCAGTATTTTCATATTACTTTAATACCATTGATCTGTCAATCAGTTGAGGACCTTTCAAAAATGCCATGTAACCCCTGAAAGAAATATTTCAGAGGTTACATAATAAAGAAATGGGGCTGATCGGGCAGCCATATGGTTACTATTTATGGGATATACAAAATCGGAGAGAATTTTCAGAAGTTCATTCTCTCCGGCTGATGTTCAACAAACGGGAAACTAAATATTTTTGAGGCCCTCGGCCCATCTGACAGCTTTTGAAGAATTTTCCTCTGGCTTTTTCTTAGGTTCGATAAAATCTGTTTCACATAGGATCTCATTACCAGGAAGCGCTTTCTTAAGCTTTTCAAAACACTTTTCGGCTCCGCCTCCTCCATGGCAGGCGAACAGTGCGATCCGCTTTCCCTGGATTTTATACTGACTGATAAAACTTTTTATCGGCGGCGTAAATGACCCGGCCCAGACGGGCGTTCCGATTATAATCACATCATAGCGTTTCAAATCAATACGTTTGTTTATCAGCTTTGGCTTCTCACCGAAAATGACGCTCTTCCCTCCCCAAAAGTACTTCCCAAATCCTTCCGCCGGATATTTCTTACTTGTTTTTAACTCGACAATATCGGCGCTTATGGTTTCAGCTATCTTTTCTGCAATGAATTTCGTGTTTCCTTCAAACGAAAAATATACAACCAGAGTGCTCATAATCATTCTCCTTTATTTATATTATTTATACATATATTCATCGCTGTTTCTGATATATTCCGAAGCGGATAGCATTTTTAGGGCAGCTATCGACGCATTCAAGGCAGTCTATGCATTCAGATGAATTTATATTGCCGGATTTCACCATCTCAGCTATATTCAGGCTCATAGGACAGCTGCTGCTGCACTTTCCGCAGGAAACGCAACTTCCGGGGACAGACTTAAGTCTGAATCTCGGGATGTGAAGAAGGTCTGCGAGCTTCTCGCCTATTACCATGAACGGAGCCATCCAGCAAAGACTATGACACATACCACGCCTGCCGGTCAGGAGCGTGAACAGGTATATTATAGACATGACGATTACATATATGATTATATAGAACTTATCTATATCTACAAGATACAGGAAATTTTCCTTAAGCGGGCGGCTGCGTATCCAGAGATACACGATGAACGAAAGCCAAACGGCCCAGATGATGTATTTGGAAAGGTTTTTCCCCTTACTGTTCCATTTGCGGTTATTAGCGCCCGAAATGTAATCCTGCAATGCGCCGCCGGGGCAGAGCCAGCCGCAGAAGATACGGCTGCCGGCAATCGAAAGCAGCAGGAGCAGGCCGAATACCATTGCGCTGCCATTAAGTATGCCGCTTGCAGCGGATAGAACAATAACAAACGGCGATAAAAAGAAAAATGTCAGCGGAAACATCAATGCGGAAAAAACAAGTATACCTTTACGAATCCTTTGTCTCATTATTCATCTGCTCCTTTCTCAGAAATAATTTTCTTCGCCTCTATCGCCCAATTCCTCATTGCGGAATACATATAAACGCCGCAGAGCGCAGTCAACTGGCTGTAGGAACAGTCAATGTCACGCTCTTTTAACTGCTCGCTCAACTCAATATAACCGTTCATTTCTTTGACCAGCTTCTCATTTCTCCTGATAAAACTGTCCAAATGCCCGATCAGTACCTCTGGTTCTGTGTTATCGCCGAAGGAAATTTTGAGTAATATTTCATACCTTAGTTTCTCAATTTCAGGCTCCTCTCTCAGCCAATCGGAAAGTTCTTTTCTGCCTTGGTCGGTAATGCTGTATATGATTTGTCCGCGCCCGTTTCCATGTTTCGTATTATGGGAACTGACAGCAAGCCCCTCAGAAACCAGCTTCTTAAGAGTCGGATATATCTGGCCAAAACTCTCCTGCCAGAAATGGCTGTACTCATTCTCTAACCATTTTTTAATTGTATAACCAGTCTGCGGCATGCGGGCAAGCATTCCCAGCATTACATATTTCGATCTTCCTGTATTTTCTTTCATCTGAACACCTTCTGTCTGACTTATGTATCACAATAATATATCATAATACTATATGGTGTCAAGACAATATTATAATTACAGTAATATTTTTTACTATAATTTTTAAAATAAAAAACCGCCACTCATGTGACGATTTTTCTCTTTGGTTGTGTTCATAAAAAAAATGACATGGCCGATATACCGGAACATATCTGCCATATACATGGTTTCATAATAATACATCACACTACCATTCTTTTCTTCCGTAACTGTATGACATCAAGATTTGAGCTTCACAAAAAAATCAGACATTGTCTCCGAAATTTTGATCTGCTGCGGACCAGATCGTTTAACTGAATCTGGCCGAATTCCATATGTACTCCTTAAGCCATAAGAAAACGCTTCATCACCTCATAGCTGTCATGAGCATAGAATCCCAGATGTGGGATGGGGCCGGATTCTTTCTGCTTTATCAGATAATCTAAAATACCATACTTCTCGTCCAGATAGGCTTGTATATCATTCCTAAAACTTAAAAAACAGCTGCAAAGTCATTGGCTTTAGCAATAGCTTCTGCCACTATTGCATTAACATCATTTCCAATAACGTCCAGACCATCTGCGGAAATTGTTGTGAAATCATATATACCCAGAAAACCCATAAGAGTCCTTAAATACCTGTCACCCATTTCAAAGTCAGAATAAGGTTCCGTTGAATATTCCCCTCCTCTGGATACAAAATGTACTGCTTTTTTGCCTGAGCACAGGCCAACCGGACCTTTTTCAGTATACTTAAAAGTAATTCCCGTTACCGTTATATAATCCAGATATGCTTTGAGTATAGCTGGTATGCTCAAATTCCAAAAAGGCGCTGCAATTATATATTTGTCAGCATTTAAAAATTGATATGCATATTTTAATATTGGATGGTCTTTTCCAGTTCCCTCTGCAGGTCTATGAAGTGTGTTTAATTCTCCAACAGGTAAAAAATCGATTCCCTCTTTATAAAGATCAATCGTAATTATTTCATCTTCTGGATTAAGTGCCTTATATTTTGAAACAAAACTATCCGAAATCTGAAACGTCCTCGATTCTCCCTCTAATTTTGCATTTGCTTTCACATACAATATTTGAGCCATTTTTAACCTCCAAATTTGAATTAATTATTACTTTATGCAGTGGATATAATTAGATTATATCGTATATTATATATTATTTGCAAGTAGATACTTTTATATACTATCGTTGACTTTTAATACTATTAAGACAAAAAAAATTAACGGAATATTAAAAAAATCCTTAACCCAATCCGACCCTGCATCACCACTTCCTGTCAGCAAACAAAAGGTATCAGGAATTTACTTCCCAATACCTTTATGCTTAATCACTATATGGGTAACTATACGATTTCATAAATTCTTCCTGAATAAAGCCTGCCTAACCCAAATCTTCTCCATTGCTTGCAATCACTTTTTTATACCAGTCAAAAGAGTCCTTTTTCTTCCTTTCAAAAGTTCCGCTTCCATCATCATATTTATCTACATAGACGAATCCATAGCGTTTTGCCATTTCTCCGGTAGATGCACTTACTAAATCAATACACCCCCATGGCGTATACCCCCACAATTCCACTCCGTCTTTTACTGCTTCCTTCATCTGCTCAATATGTTTACGCAGGTAGTTAATCCGGTAGGTGTCATGAATCGTTCCATCTTCTTCCAGTTTGTCATAAGCACCTAATCCATTTTCAACTACCATCATGGGAATTTCATAACGAGCATATATTTCATTTAAAGTATACCGCAGACCTTTGGGATCGATCTGCCAGCCCCAGTCACTGGCTTCCAGATATGGATTTTTTAAACCGCCTGTCAAATTCCCGTCTCCCACTTCTTTTCCAGGATTTTCTGAAACACAATTGCTCATATAATAGCTGAAGGTATAAAAATCTACACAACCTTCTTTTAATGTTTCTAAATCCCCTGATTCCATCTTTATATGAATATCCTTTTCTTCAAAATAACGTTCTGCATAAAATGGATACTCCCCTCTAACCTGAACATCCGAACAGAACCAGTTCATCATCTGCATTTCCTTCTGCGCTTTTATTATGTCATCCGGATTACAGGTCAGAGGATACATGGTAATAAAGCAGATCATATTCCCCATCATAAATTGGGGATATTTTTCGTGTGCTGACTTGACTGCCACTGCACTTGCTACCAGCTGGTGATGCAGTGCCTGAAAACGAGCCTGCGGATTATCCGGAAAATCCAGAATGGTTCCCGTATACCCTTTCACTGTTCCCAGTGATAATACATTCCCCATGGGAATCGTACCTGCATTGATCTCATTGAAAGTCAGCCAGTATTTTACTTTGTCTTTATATCTGTCAAAAACAGCATCACAGTATTTTATGAAATATCCAATGCATTCCCGGCCTTCCCATCCATTATACTTTTCTACCAGTGCATAGGGCATCTCATAGTGAGAAATGGTCACTAACGGCTCTATGCCATATCGTTTACATTCATCAAACACATTATCGTAAAAGCTAAGCCCTGCTTCATTGGGTTCTTCTTCCATGCCGGTGGGGAAAATTCTTGTCCAGGCAATGGATAAGCGGAAGGTCTTAAATCCCATCTCAGCCAATAAAGCAATGTCTTCCTTATAATGATGGTAAAAGTCTGACGCTTCACGACTTGGATAGCGTACGCCCTCTTCTAATTCCCTGGTTATTCTTTTTG
Organism: uncultured Lacrimispora sp.; assembly: GCA_964402355.1. GTDB lineage: Bacteria > Bacillota > Clostridia > Lachnospirales > Lachnospiraceae > Lacrimispora. The sequence continues at coordinate 23,792 of CAYOCB010000007.1, read as the reverse complement.
GATTGGTGTGGGAACCATTGGTACACATATCAGAAACAGAGGGTCCTTTCCCATCTATATTCCATGCTCCTTCAAACTGATTGGCTGCGGTAGCTCCTCCCCATAAGAAATCGGTTTTAAATGTTTTCATATTTTAGATCCTTTCAGCTTTTTAAAAATCACAGCACGTTGATTAACGTATCCCCAACATTTATAGATTTTGCATCAGTCACTACGATATCTACGTAGTCATTTGAATTTGTGATAATGACAGGTGATACGATTGATAACCCTTCTGCTTGAATTTTCTCAATATCAAATTCAAGTAATAAGTCACCTTTTTTCACTTTTCCGCCCTGATCTGCTTTTTTTACAAAACCATCCCCATTTAATTTTACAGTATCCATACCAACGTGTATCAAGATTTCTGTTCCTTTATCGGATAAGATACCAATGGCGTGTCCGGTTGGAAAAAAGGCTGTAATTTCTCCATCTACGGGAGCATATAATTTTCCTTCTGTGGGCACCACTGCAAGCCCCTGTCCTAACGTACCACTGGAAAATGCTTCGTCTTCCACTTCACTTAATGGAATTATTTTACCATTTAAAGGAGAATAGACGGTTTCATTTTTTCCAGTTTTTGCATTTTCTGCAGCTTTCTGATTCGGCTTATCATCTTTATAAAGAGCCATTGTCAGTACAAAGGCTACCACCATAGCAACAACAACACAGATCGCTGCCCAGATTAAGCTATAAATACTATTCGTGGTATTATCGATAAAATTGGGGAAACCAAAAATACCAAGACCACCCAGCATATAGGTTCTGCAGTTCACAACTCCACTGATTCCACCACCAATTGCAGCGGCGATACAGGAAATAACAAATGGCTTTTTCTTTGGCAAAGTAACACCGTAAATACAAGGCTCTGTTACTCCAAATATACCTGAAATAGCCGCCGGTATTGCAATATTACGTAATTTTTGATCTTTTGTCTTTAAAATAATCGTAAATACAACCATCGTCTGTGCGAAGGATGCAGCAAACATTGGAGCAAGTATAAAATCATATCCATAAGTCGAATAATTCATCATTGCCAAAGGAACAAAGCCCCAATGCAGACCAAAAATAACAAAAACCTGCCAAAATGCTCCAGTCAGCGTACCAGCGATCAATCCACCAATCACAGGAATACCGTATAAAGCAGAGAATATGATACCTACCATATTACTAAGGAATGTGGCAATCGGTCCAATCACTAAGTAGGTAGCCGGAACCATGATGCCAAGGACACAAACTGGTACCAAAAATACTTTTACAACATCCGGTATCACTCGTTTAAGCTTCTTCTCAAGCCATGCTGCACAAGCAACTGACAATATAGCAGGAACTACAGAAGATGGATAACCCGCTGCCGGCATAATAATTGGAATATTTAAAAATCTTGTATAGTAATTCATCTGTAAACCTGTATTGGTAAATACAGAACCTAATACTTCATTTGTTGAGGCTATATTGACCATGCTTGGGTAAACAAGAGCAATTCCTAAAGCCATACCAATAAATTCATTACACTTGAATTTTTTGGCAGAAGTGTAGCCTAATATAACTGGCAGAAAATAAAAGAATCCATCTGCTACGGAAAACAAAATCATATAAGTTCCTGTTCCTGTTATATCAAGCCCTTGTCTTGAAGCAATAAAAGACCATAGTGCAAGTAAGCCTTTGATAATACCAGAACCTGCCAAAACACCTAATGTGGGAGCAAATACACCGGAAATGATATCGATCAGTCTGGCTCCCAAGCTCATTTTGTTTCCACTATCCTCTTCCTCGGATGCAGTATCAATTGCAATGTGTGCATGTTGGCAGACCGTATCATACACATCCGGAACATGATTGCCGATAACAACCTGATATTGTCCTCCGCTTTGTATGACCGTTACGATTCCTTCCGTATTTTTCAGTACATCTGTATTTGCTTTGCTTTCGTCTTTCAATTTAAATCTAAGCCTGGTAATACAATGGGTAAGACTGATAATATTTGATCTGCCGCCAACATTTTGAATAATGATCCTGGCTAATCCATCATATTTATTCATATTGGAATCCTCCTAATTATTGTTATTATAATATTTTCCCTTAATAGCAGAATCTTATAAGGGAATATGAAAATTATTTATTATATAAAAAGACCCAAACCAAGTTCAGGCATACGCGTCTGCCTGAACCTGATTTGGGTCTTGCCTCCCTAAAAGTAACAATCCGCAAATCTTTTTCCTTTTTCTATGGTTATATATTACTATAATGCATCTTTGTTGTCAATACATTTTTTGTTGTATTGTATATATTCAGCTATTAAAGCACTCTGTTTTTGTCATTAATCACAACAAAAAGCAATTTATTAAAGATTTACTATTCCGGTTTTTTCAATCACACCCTGTAGTATTCAGGTTCTTCTGGCATTGGAAAAAGATATTTTAAAAAAGTTCTTGCAATTAATTTTTAATGGTCTTATCCTTGATTTGAGGATATCCTTCATAACTTAAAGGAGGAAATTGTATTATATGAATCAGGAAAGAATTAAAGAGTTTGAAAAGACAATAAACAGTGATTATAACAATATTACTGGCATAGTTATACTGAAAAACGGTGAAGCGGTATATGAGAATTACTTTAATGGATATACCGCCGGTAACGCCCTTCATGTATTTTCGGTGACAAAGAGTGTTTTTTCCGCATTGATTGGTATCGCTATTGATAAAGGGTGTATCAACAGTGCAGACCAGAAGGTATTGGACTTTTTCCCGGACTACACGGCATCCGAAGGTGAAATAACGATTCAGCATGTTACGATCAGAGATATGCTGACCATGACTGCCCCGTATAAATATGAGTCAGAACCGTATGAAGCGTTTTTCACAAGTGATAACTGGATGAAATTTGCACTTGATTTGTTGGGCGGAAACAGAAAAATCGGAGAATTTGTATATTCAGCCATTGTTGGAACACATATTCTGTCTGGTGTTCTTGTAAAATCGACAGGTCAGCCATTACTTGATTTCGCTGCGGAAAATTTATTCTCGCCATTGGGAATCAATGTTGCGCAAAATGTTGTGTTGCGTAATAAAGAAGAACATATGGCCGTTATGAATGATAAAAACACCAGCGGCTGGGTTGTTGACCCGCAAGGGATAAACACGGCAGGCTGGGGCCTTTTCTTAAAGCCTGCGGATATGGCAAAAATAGGTCAATTATATTTAAATGCCGGCATGTGGGATGGAGAACAAATTGTGCCGGCTGGTTGGATAGATGAAAGCACGAAGGAACATAGCCGGTGGGGCGAGTTGTCTTATGGTTACCTGTGGTGGATTATTGATGATAAGGAGCAGATCTACGCCGCCATAGGAGACGGGGGAAATATAATTTACGTTAATACAAAGAAAAAAATGGTTGTTTCGATCGCTTCTCTTTTTAAGCCGGATGTTAAGGATCGGATAGAGCTTATTAGAAAGCGTATTGAACCAATATTTGAGGATTGGGTATAACGAATCCCCATTTACCAGGGAGATTTTAAGCATAATGTGAATCTCCACCTAATTTGGTGAACAGGCAGACTCCGCAATTAGAGGGTGTCTGCCTGTTCTTTTTGTCACGATTCCAAAATATCCCAGTATGATAGATATCATATACATTTTACCAATTATCCTAATCTTCCACAACCTTGTCAATACTGTTGGTCCAGACATAACCACTGTAGCCTTCCGGCAGCTTCTCCATATCTTCCAGACTGTCAAAGCCCTCGGACTATTGGCCAAGGATAACCCTTGTATTCACAGTTTCCATCCGTTCTATGAACTTATCCGGCCAGCCCCACAGAAGCTTTGCATATTTCATAGGCAGATGCAGCTCGGTATTTTTTATTTCATCAGGGATATATCCCATCCAGCCCACAGCCTCATAAGTCAATAAAGCGTTCATCATAATGTCCTTGTTCATGATCCGCAGCGTCGGACACTGCTCCTGCAGATAGTCGATTGGTTCCTTAGCGCCGTAAATAGAAATTTTGGCAAGCCTCTCCTCGCTCATTTGGCTGAGATACGACCACATTACTTCCCCTGTTTCAACGGAATATGTAAATACTCTTCTTCGTTTTTTCCAGGTATTGTCGTATCTCTGATATATAATATCCGTCTATCTGACTTTCCTCATATTCCATATTTGCCTCTCCTTATTTCGTAGATATGAGCTTTGCAGGATACCTATTCTGCCAGACACTTACACTCCCCTTTTCGGATATGTAAAACCAACCTATTCCTTCCGCTGCCGGATAAACAGATCTCATTATATGTACCAAAATTATACACATTAACTTCCAAAATTTAAACACCTCTCTCTTTTTTCAGGTAAAATTATAACCAAAACACTTTCACCAAATAAATAAAGACCATACCAAATTTCAGTACAGCCTTCACTAATCCCATGTTCTATTAATTTACTTTTCTAATATTTTCTCACACCATCTTCCTATAAATTATTTACATCTCATCCCGAATGCATAATATTGACGGAACCTGTTTATTTAAATATTCCGCAACGCTGTCAACAATGAACTGATGGTCCATGGTCTGATCCATGCCAGATACTGCTATGGCGCCAATTACTCCGCATTGCCGCAGATAAATCGGAAATCCTCCCCCGGAAACTGCATAATCAATACTGGATAATCCTCTTTCCTCAAGGGTTTTTCCCATTTTTTGCAGATTCAATGATACATGATATGAGCTTTGCCAAAATTCTAACACCGTATTTCTTTTCCTCGGAATCCAGGTTAAGTTATGTGGTGTCAATTTTGAAACGCAGCATGAGAATAAACACATTTTCCCACAGGTAATATCAATTGCTGCAGCACCGCCATATGATATAATCCTTTCTCTGATGCGGGTTCCGATGATCCACGCATCACTCTCGTCGAATTTATCAAAAATCAACGTTTCTTCCTGTTGCTTTAAGGAAATCAGTGTCTCCTCCAGTTTCGTCACCTGCATCTCATTTCCCCCTGCTTTGATTCCACCTGCACCGTTCAAAAATATCAAGACACTGAAGCGTCGCTGATTGGGGCATACTATCACTCTCCAGCCTTCCGGCATTCAGACAGTCTCTGACTTCAGCTATTTCAAATTCAAATCCATTGTCAATCGGATAGGTATACGATTCTACCAGTTGAAATTCTCCATCATATAAATCGCACCGTTCACAGCGATGAGTCTGCGACATCTGAATGTACCCTTTTGTTCCGTAAAACCCGGAGGGAGAAGGAATCCTTGAATGAGCCGTACACTGTAAAGAAGCGCTGCAGGTCTCATATTTCAGCAAAATATTGTTTATCACATCCACACCTGTTTCCCCCATCACTATATCCGCCTTTACGTCAAGCAGTTTCTGTGGAATCAGATTCGAAACGATTTCAATTGGATATACCGCAAGATCATATAATACCCCTCCGCCTAACTCAGGAACGAAAATCCGATGATCCGGGTCTGCATGGATCCCTCCCATATAATTGGCCAGATATACCGTTCCGATCCTTCCTTCTTCAATCCACTGTTTTGCCTTTTTTACGGCCGGAAGAAAAACAGACCACATGGCTTCCATAACAAATACATTTTTCTCTTTTGCCTTTTGAAAAATCTCTTCCGCCTCTTTTTTATCAAGAACCATGCTCTTTTCACATAATACTGCCTTTCCGTACTCAATACAAAGCAGGCAATTTTCAAAATGGAAATTACATGTTGTAGCTATGTAAACCGCATCGATATCAGATACTTGCAGCATTTGCTCATAATCACCATAAAATTCCGGGATCTCATTTGTTTTTGCGAATGCATATGCTCTGTCAATGGATTTGCTTCCTACTGCCTGTACTGTTACCCCAGGTACCCTTTTTACTGCCTCGCAGAACTTGACTGCAATTCCGCCGGCACCAATAATTCCAAAACGAATCATGTTTCCTCCCTATTTTGCCTTCTCCAGCAATTCTTCTATCAGACGTATATTGCGCAGTGTTTCCTCCAGTTTCAGTTCCGGTTCCCGGTCCTCCAATATCGCCCTCGATAATTCTTCCACCTCAGCTTCATATTGTCTGCAGGGCGGCAGCAAATATTCCGTCTCCGACCCATCTTTCAGAACAACCTGAATCGGTGTATCCTTATCATCCTGATCAGTAAAAGAATCCCTCACAATTATGCAGCCCTTCGTCCCGTCAATTTCCGTTATCTGAGCTGATCTGGAATCAAAGCCGGAATGAATGGATGCCATTATTCCATTTTTATATTTCAAAACAGCGCTCAGTGTGAAATCAACACCCTGAAATACTGTTTTCAGGGCGCAAATATGCCTGGGATAATCATTTAAAAGCATCCCCACCATATTGACCGGATAACATCCCACATCCCGCAGAGAACCGCCGCCCAATTCTGCATTAACCCGTACATTATTTTTATCTTCCAGCAAGAACCTATGGGATGAATTAATGTGCCGGATTTCTCCAATAATTCCGGTGTCCAGCAATTCCCTGATTTTCCTGCTGCGGGATGAGAAACGATACATAAACGCTTCCATCAATTTCACACCATTCTCTTTGCATGCCTGAATCATCTCCAGAGCATCCTCCTCTTTCAAGGCAAGGGGTTTCTCACAAAGAATGTGTTTTCCCGCACGGGCCGCTTTTATTGTCCATTCCCTGTGCAGTGCATTGGGCAAAGGTATATAAACGGCATCGATATCCGGATCCTTTAGCAACGCCTCGTAGGTATGGTATGTTTTGGAAAACCCAAACCGTTCAACCGCTTCCTGCAGTTTCACATCACTTCTGCTTGCTACCGCATAGGGGATTGCATGTTCCGCACACAGCATAGCCGGAATCACCCGTGATTTTGCAATTCCCGCATATCCCAAAACCCCCCATTTTATCTGTTTATTCATGTTCCGTCCTCCTGAATTATTCTTTTATAGCTCCGCCTACCGCACTGGCAATAAATACATCCTGTATGCTCAAAAACAGTAATAAAATTGGTATTGTCATCATTACCGAAGATGCAAGAATCAAAGCCCAGTCTGTCTTGAACTCCGTGGAAAACATCTGAAGCCCCACCGATATGGTGCGGGCATATCTGCTTGTTGTAAAAGTCATAGAGTAGACAAACTCTTCCCAGGAAATCATAAATGCATACATGGATGTAGCAAAAACTCCAGGTGCCGAAATTGGCAGAATGATTCGAAACAAGATTCCCACCCTGTTGCAGCCATCAATCATGGCGGCTTCTTCCAGAGTTCTTGGCAAGGTACTGATAAACCCCCGAATCATGATAATGGAAAAAGGAAGCATACATAAAAGATGAGTCACTGATAATGTAAATTTATTATCAATTAATCCAAAATCATTTATGATCCGGTACAGAGGGACCAGTGTGGAAGCCTGGGGTACCATATTACAAAGCAAAATTAAAAGCATAATCAGATTTTTAGCCCTGTAACGATGTCTTGCAAAAGAATATCCTGCCGGGACTGCAATCAGGATGCAAAGCGCTGTCGCAGTTCCCGCAACAATAACAGTATTTAAAAAATATCTTGGAATATCTGTTGAGGTAATTACTGTAAAAAATGCCTGCATAGTGGGATGCAGAGGTATCATCTGCGGCGGACTTGTCATTAACTGATCCGGTGTCCGCAGCGAGCAGGAAATCAACCAGAAAAACGGGAAAAGGAAGATACAGCCGAGTATACATAAAACTGCATATTTTATAACACCTTTAAAAACATTACTCATTTTGTCCCCTCCTAAGTTAACGAGCTTTCTTTTTTCTCTGTTATCACAATATACACAAATGCAATTACCATAACAATCATAAAAAATATATTTGCCGCAGCTGCTGAATACTCAAAGTTAAACTGCTCAATTCCTGTCTTATAAATAAAAATCTGTGCAATTTCAGAAGATCTTGCCGGTCCTCCCCCCGATACACTATACACATATACAAATGAGTTCAGAGACCAGATGATGGAAACCAGTATAATGGAACGCATAACCGGGAACAGTAATGGAATCGTAATATAACCAACCTGCTGGATCCAGTTCGCGCCATCCAGCCTGGCCGCTTCATAGATATCCGCAGAAATTGACTGCAGACCGCTTAAATACATGATCAGGACAAATGGAGTGATTTTCCATACATAGACTGCTGCCACGCAGGCAAGTGCCTGCTTTGGGCTTGAAACCCAAAGCTGGTACTTGTCAATCAGCCCCATCTGAAACAAAATGTGATTCAAAATGCCGTAATCCGCGTCATATATCCATTTCCAGACAATACACACAACAATCGATGGAATTACCCAGGGAACAATAAAAACTGTTCTCCAGAATTTGCGGCATTTCATTTGAGAATTCAGCAGCACCGCGATCAAAAGTCCAAAAAACATTTCCAGTGGTACCGTGTAAAGCAGCCATAAAAATGTATTTTTCATATCTTTTAAAAATACTTTATCATGAAATAATCGGTTGTATTGATTTAGTACCGGGAATACTCCATTTTCACTAAAGCTCTTTATAACATTGTTAAATAACGGCAAGCCAACCAGTCCCGCCAATACAATCAATGTAGGCGCCAGATAAATGAATGGATGCTCTTTTCTGCTTTTTTGTCTCATTTTATGATTCACTTCCCCGCTCCCTGATCTCATTCACTTAATGTGGCATCCAATGACTCTTTTGCAGTTTTCATAGCTTCCTCGGGTGCCGCACTGCCGCTTAACATAGACTGAACCGCATCCAGAATAATCTGCTGTGCCTTAGGGGTGTCCTTAAGCGGCTGGAAATTTTTTGTATGGCTCAGCTGCTCTGCAAAAATCTGATTCGTTTCATCCTTAAAACGCTCCGCGTTTCTGGCTTCCAGGTTTGCAGGGAACGCATTGGGGAACCACTCCTGTACTTCCTCGGAAAGAAAATACTCCAGAAATGTCCAGGCGTCATCCGGATTAGCCGCATTTTTCGGCATCGCAACATAATATCCACCCAGTCCCGCATTCAGAGGACCATCTTTCCCCGGCCATAAAGCAACACCAACATCCAGATCAGGCGCATCTTTTTTGATATTCAAAACTGCGGACTGACCATCAACGTACATTCCAATCTTATTATTGTTAAAAAGTGTCCTTACCTCGGCTGCTCCATTATTGACAGATCCTTCCGGAGCCACATGATATTTCGTCAATAGTTCTGAATAATAGGTTGCTGCTTCCAAAGCTTCCTGATTGTTTAACGTACTCTCCGTCATATCATTATTTGACACTTCTCCTCCTGCGCTCCAGATTTCAGGAACGAATCGGAACCAGGTATTTCCTGTCAGATTACCCACAAGTCCATATCCATACTGATCTGTCATCCCATCTCCATCCGTATCTTTCGTTAAAGCCTGTGCATACTCAATTACCTCATTCCACGTTTTCGGCGGGCTTTCCGGGTCAAGACCTGCATCTTTGAACAGATCCTTATTATATACCAGGCACATAGCTTCTGTACTCCATGCCAGCCCGTACTTTTCACCATCAACAGTACCAAGCTCAAGCGCCGTCTGATCAAAATCTTCCAGTTTCACCTTATCAGATTTTTCAAGATATTTATTATAGGACTGCAATAAACCCTTTTTGGCAAAACTGTTGGTCCAGGCATAGCTCTGCCACATAAGATCCGGTCCAACTTTTGCCTGACATGCTACCATCTCTTTTGTTGCCAGGTCTTTATAAGGCACGATTTCAAATTGAAGATCAATATCTGGATGAAGTGCCTCAAATTCTGGTTCCAGTTTATTTACAGACGCTTCCTCGGTTCCATCGTACCAGATCGTCACAACACGCCGGTCACCACTTTTCTGCTCTTTTGAAGCAGACTCCTCTGTGCCGGAACCGGCTGGCTTGCCAGATGCGCAGCCGCCTAAAACAGAAACCAGTAACAGTGCCATAATCCCCTTTACCCATACATTCTTTTTCATAAAAATAACCTCCTAGTTTTTGCTTTAATAAATTAAATCAAAATGTTTCTCTCATCGTAATCAGAAATGATATAGTCCTTTAGCTTCTCCTCATTAAGCTCAATTCCAAGCCCCGGTTCCGTTGACGGAATGATGTATCCCTCCTCCCAGACAAATGGCTTTTTCATCACCTTATCAAAACCGCCAAAACTTCCCATGGTATCAATCGCTTCCTGAATCAGGAAATTCGGACAGCACGCATCCAGTTGAAGCTGTGCAGCGAAATTTATTGGCCCCGCCCAAAAATGAGTTGTAATCTGACTGTGAAACGCTTCCGCCATGGCTGCAATATATCTCGCCTCTTTGAGTCCTCCTACCCCTGCCACATCGATCTGATAGATATCACAGCTTTGATCCACCATCAGATTTGCAAATTCATATCTGGTTGCAAGCCGTTCTCCCGTGGCAATCGGAATCGTGATTGCCTGGGAAACCTTCTTTAAAACCGGTTGATTTTCAGGCGGTGTCGGCTCTTCAAACCATAGCGGATCATATTCCTCCAGCATCTTGGCAACCCTGATTGCACCTGCAGCTGTAAACTGGCCGTGGGTTCCAATAATAACATCGACGTTTTCTCCTACCGCCTCTCTGATTCCTGCCACTGTCTTTTTCGCTCTTAACAGTGTTTCCCGCAAAGGCATATGAACCGCATAGGTATCCAGATATGGAGCCAGCGGATCCAGCTTCACTGCGGTGAATCCCATCTGTGCATATTCTCTTGCCCTCTCAGCACACGCTTCCGGCATCTGCCAGAAATCTTCACAGAAGATTTTGTCCTCTTTCTCATACAAATACGTATAGGTTCTGATCCGGTCATTTACCCTGCCGCCCATGAGATTGTAAATCGGCTGCCCGGTTTCCTTACCAATAATATCCCATAAGGCAATTTCGAATCCGCTGATAATCCCCATGGAGGAAAGATCTGCGTGCAGTTTGCTATGTATGGCAAAAATCTTGCCAAACACCTTTTCGATATCAAAGGGATTGGCTCCTATTATATAATTGTCTGCCATGTCATGCACCATTCTCTCCAGGGTGCGGGGATCATAAGCATTCCATATGATTTCCCCCCAGCCTTCTACATGAGAATCCGTTACCAGCTTTAAAAGAAACCAGTATACACCACCTTTCGCATTTGACCGCACCTTTAAAGGGTAAAAAAATACATCTGTTATCTTCATATTTGATTCCTCATTCTGCTTTATTTCTCTAGAGTCATGATTATGCAAGCGCGCTTTTCAAGCATTTAGCACAAATATTTTACTAATTATTGTTTATTTGTGTACGTTATGCTATATTTGTATTATGTCACATTCCCTCTGGCATAAACATATCAAATTATGACATATAGATGTATTTTTTTGATTTCCTTACTAATCATAGTTATTTAAAATATAACTTTTATGCTCACTTATTATTTCCCAATGCTTCTGCGGTATTCCGATGGAGAGATTCCGGTAATTTTTCGAAACTGCTTTGAAAAATAGAACGCATCCGTAAAAAACAGCTTTGCTGATATCTCTTTTACAGACATATCATTTTCTGCTAAAAGTCTTTTTGCCTCTGCAACACGCATCTCATTCATATACTGAACCGGTGTCGCACCAGTTTTTTTCTTGAATGACCTGCTGAAATGTTCTGGTGAAACATTAAATATTCGTGAAACATCGCCTACCGTTAACCGGTGTTCAAAAATATTCGTGTTAATATACCTTACAGCCTGCTCAATAATGCTTTCAGAAGGGTCCGGGTGCATATCCGTTGATAATATCACGCCTTTTTTCATATGACACAATACCGTTTTTAAATACAAATTAATCAATTCCGCATCTTCCATCCCGGTCTCTGTATAGGTTTTATAAATCTGTGCACAAAGGAATTGTACTACACCATCATAATCATGCAATTTTATAATTTCATATGTCAGAGACTGCTTTTCATTTAACTGAAACCATATTACATAATTATCAAATGTGGCGTACTCTGACTCATACAGCAGATGAGTCATCATCGGCGGAATTAAAATAAAATCGTAAGATTCATATTCAAAATCCCGTCCATTTATCATCATCTTCGTTTTCCCTCGCGTCAAAAAATTCAATTCATAATATTTGTGTCTGTGCCCCATAACATTTCGTGTCACATCACTGTATCTCGATCCCAGAAATTCTACATCCTGATATTTAAACTCCATCCCAATCCCCATAATAATAGGCCTCCTTATGATTTTTATTTTACCACAGAAGACCTATTGCTTATACTATATATTCATATTTACACCATAAATCATACAACTGCCGAACCAGCCGATAAATCCACGCAGATCCTCTTAATCATCTGTTTTACTTTTTTCTCTCGTATCTATAAAATGCATATTCTACCTCACAATAAACTCTCGTTTCGGATGCTTCCGTTATCATCCAATTATCATCCTCATCCAAAGATTCTTCTATACTGTAAACCATAATGGCATCCATCACCTTGTAGTTCTTATTCCGGGTAATTACGATATTGATCCTGTTCTTTAACGCTTTGCCGCCCGGAAAAGTATTCAATGTGCTTTTCCCCATAATTACGGCCTTATTCATAGTTTTTTCCCGAAAGAATCTCATGTCCTCCGGAATGCTGATCAGAAGCTCATTCTGATAGCCTATTCCCCAATTCTTATCCACTGCAACTATCATATTCATTTTTGCGGCTCTAATCTGTTTATTAATGATTACGGAATACGAAAACTTACACTGCAACCGGTATGTTTTCTATCTTAGGTCCTGTTACATAATGATCCAGCCTTACATCCTCAAGGGTAAAGTCATAAAAATTCTTTATGTCCGGATTGATCCCGAAAGAAGGCGCCTCATAAACAGGTCTTTCAATCAGCTCCCGGATAATCGGAATATGACGGTCATAAATATGGGCATCGGCTATGACATGAACCAGTTCGCCGGCTTCCATGTCAGATACCTGAGCCAGCATATGCATCAACACTGCATACTGACATACATTCCAGTTATTTGCCGTCAGAATGTCCTGGGACCTCTGGTTTAATACTGCGTTCAGTATCAGACGTCCGCTGCCCTTCGTTTTCGTAACATTAAAGGTCATGCTGTAGGCACAGGGATAAAGATTCATTTCATGAAGGTCCTGATGGACATAGATATTGGTCATTATTCTACGGCTGTAAGGATTATTTTTCAAATCGTAAATAACACGGTCAACCTGGTCCATAATCCCTTCCTTATACTTGTGCTTCACTCCCAGCTGATACCCATATGCTTTTCCAATAGAATTCTTTTCATCTGCCCAGCTGTCCCAAATATGGCTGATCAGTTCATGGACATTATTGGATTTTTTCTGCCATATCCAGAGCATTTCATCTACACAGCTTTTAAAAGCTGTCCTGCGTAATGTTAAGGCAGGAAATTCCTTTGTTAAATCGTAACGATTTACTATACCGAATTTCTTGATCGTGTAAGCATATGAGCCATCCATCCATTTCGGGCGAACTTTTTCCCCTTCCGTACTGATTCCGCTTTCTAAAACGTTCTTACACATATCAATAAATAATTTATCTGCCAGACTCATCCCATCAACCGTCCTGTCATTTTATTTTATATATAGTTTTATTTTCAATGTCTTTTTTGGTTTTGGTTACAATTTTATTATAGGAGTTTTAATTTTTTTATCTAGTAGGCACTAATTTCATACTAAGTATATAACTGGTTACTCTGGTTGTCTGAACCGGAATATGTAAGATGAATCGATTTCATTAATGCTTTTTGTTTTTCAGCAACTCATTACACGAATATGCCGCCCGGTTCCACCTGAAGGAATTCCATAGAAAAGTGGGTACCCCTCATAATAATCAAGCGCCTGCTGATCATGGCTTGGCCTCCCTTCAATTACCATGATATCTCTGATACTTTTGGACGTGTACGGGGCAAAATGGAATATCGGGCCAAGTTAGTCCGATGTGATTGTACAGTTGAACAGAATGTTGTATAATGACAATTGTAAATTTAGTACACAGTATTTATAGTAAAGGGAGTCTGAATCATGAAAAGAGGTCTATTCCTTTATGGGATAAATTGTACATTAGCAATATGGAATGAACAATTTGATTTCATAGTCGGCCATAGCATGGGAGTTAAACAATCTCCGCATAGCAGGGATTATGATAACAAGGTCGGATAAATATATAATTAAAATAAAACTATCAATTTTATATTTGGGGAGGTGAACGATTTGTCTATTGTCTTATCCCTGCAAGGTTGTATGGCGGCTGGTAAAACTACAGCTGTAAAATACATTCAAAGAAGTGCACCATATGTAAACATCAGTTATGAATTGAATACGAATGTTATTGAGCAGGTTAAAGCAAGGGGGCTGAATAAAAATATTTTTGAAGATTACATTGAAATCCAAAAACTGTGGATTTCCAAAGAAATTGAAAGGTATAAATTAGCAAAGAGATTTAATTGTTCAGTAATGGATTTTGGTGCAGAAGAAATCGAATTTTATACTCTTAATTACCCAAAAACAATTGGTGCAGACTGGGATGTCAAGGAAAAATTGCATTGTGAACTGCAACAGTTAAAAAAATGCATGCCGGATAGAATTTTATTTTTGGATGCAAGTGAGCAAATTTTACGTAAACATAAAGAAAGCGACCAGTCTCGTTCACGGATGTTTTTTGAATATCATCTTCAATATTTATTACCTCTAAAAAAGAGTTGGTTTATAGGCATGTCCAATGTTGATGTACTGGAAGTAGATGATTTGTCTAAAGAACAAGTTGGGCAGAAAGTAAAAGCGTGGATTGATACTTGCGTTCAATGCTGCGCAAAATAAGTAATTATCTGTATTGCATGAAAATACACCTGATGCAATGACTTTCCCCTGCATTCCTGATATATTGGTACCGAGGAGGTGAGGTTATGGATTGGCAGAAGTGCATGAACAAAGTACTTGATTATATTGAAAATAATCTATCCAGTGATATTGATTATTATGCAGCGGCAAAAATCATGAACTGCTCGGAGTGTGAATTTCGCCGAATTTTTTCTTTCTTAGCTCAAATTCCATTGTCCGAATATATTCGCCGCAGGCGATTAACCATGGCTGCAACAGATGTTAAAATGGGCGAAAAAATAATTGATATCGCTATACGCTATGGATATGATTCTCAAGCAGCTTTTTCAAGAGCATTCAGTCGATTTCACGGAATAGCGCCATCTTTGGCACGAGATGAGGGGGCGGAACTAAAAACTTTCCCACGCCTGACCTTCAAACTAATATTAATGGAGGGAAACGTCATGAAAAAGGATCCTAATCACAGAACTAACATTATAGGAGCTGGTGAAGTTGGTTATGCCATTTCGGTTGATATGGACAAGAATAACATTCATAAAACAAACAGTTCTTTTTGGGACACGAAAGGAAATGAGGTTATAGGTACAACTGCACTTCCTAAGTATGGAGCATTTGTTTCGGAGGAAAAATGTCATCTTTTTGGTGATGTGTCAGGGAAAAAGTTGTTAGAAATAGGCTGTGGGACCGGGCATTCCCTAAAATATCATGGAGACCGCAAAGCATCTGAGCTATGGGGGCTGGATATTTCAGAAAAGCAAATAGAAAAAACCAGGGAATATTTATCATTGTATGGTTTTTCGGCAGAATTGATCTGTTCACCAATGGAAGAAGAATGTGGAATACCTGCAGATTATTTTGACTATGTTTATTCGATTTACGGTGTGGGTTGGGCTGCTGACCTGGAAAATACTTTTTGCAGAATTGCTTCTTACATAAAAAAAGACGGTATATTTATTTTCAGCTGGTCTCACCCAATACATAAATGCGTTGCTATCGAAAATGATTCGCTTTCTTTTAAAAAAAGTTATTTTGATGAATCCTGGTATTCTGTATCACTTGACGGAGGTGCAATATCTTTATCGGACCGCAAGCTGTCAACTTATATCAATGCATTGGCAAAAGCCGGATTTGCCATTGACAAAATGATTGAAGAATCTGACGATGAGATTATTCAATTATATAAAGATAGTGATTTTGCTAAAAAAGCTAAAATGCTTCCTGTAACATTTGTAATCAAAGCAAGAAAATTATAACGACTTCGGGAAGGGTATATTCATCCCCATCGGTTTCGCCAATTATACGCACGGTAATTAATAAATATGTATTATTTCACATTATCAGCATACAATTGTTATAACGATATATAAGGGGATATTATGGGTCGAATAAAAAAATATAAAAGTATTCCAAAAAATATAATTTTGATCATAACTTTCAGCCTATTATCTATTTCCATAGTTAAAAGTATATATAAAATCCATGAGGTCTCTTCCGTACAACCGATTGATGGGATTTTAGTTCCGATCATAATGTATCATCAAGTAAAAAATAGTGGTTTTGGCAATGATGTCATTAGTTCCTATGAATTTGAGAGTGATTTAAAGTATTTAGAAGAAAATCATTACAATACTATAACAATGACACAATTAATAGATTATGTTTATAATAAAAAGGAATTACCCATGAATCCAGTCATTCTATCTTTTGATGACGGGTATCTTAGTACCTATTTAAATGTTTATCCTCTACTAAAAGAATATAATATGAAAATAGTTTTATCTATAATTGGAAAAAGCGTCGATGAATTTTCGAAAGTATGCGATGAAAATATTAATTATTCTCACATTACATGGGATGAAGTAAAAGAAATGCAGCAATCTGGATTGGTTGAAATACAAAACCACTCCTATAATTTACATAAAATTTCAAAAGGACGCTATGGATGCTGTCAAATGGCTAATGATCATTGGAGCACTATGAAGAATTTTTATCGAATGATATAAATATGCTGCAGGAAGAAATTATGGCTATGACAGGTAATAGTCCAAATACGTTTACCTATCCATATGGTAGATATAACGAAAAATTAGAAACTATCTTTGGTATGTCATTAAGGGACCTTATAACATTTTCGACTACCTGGTTCACAGAATACAGCTGCTGCGTTGATGTCAGATCCATATAATAATCAATACTGACCAGCGTTGCCAGGCTCACCAATGCAAGCGCAGCAAAAAAGAGCACGGCATATGTGATGGTTAGACGATGCGATATTTTAGATAAATTAAATTTAAACATCTTAATCACTGCTCCTTAAGTGTATAACCTACACCACGGATGGTATGAATCAGCTTCCTTTCATAAGGATAGTCGATTTTATTTCTCAGATAACGGATATAAACATCGAGAACATTACTGTCTCCGACAAAATCATAGCCCCATACGTGTTCAATGATCTGATCTCTGGTCATTACCAGGCCTTTATTTCTTAGCAGATATTCCAGCAGATCATATTCTGTCTTGGTCAGATCAATATGGTCTCCCTGCTTGATGACCTCTCTTGTTAAAACATTAATGCTTAAATCAGCAATTGCCAATAGCTTCTGCTCGCTGTCCTTCGCTCTGCTTCGTCTTAGTCCGGCCCTGATTCTGGCCAATAGTTCTTCCATTTCAAAGGGTTTGGTTACATAATCATCTGCTCCCTGATCCAGACCGATGACTTTGTCTGTAATGTCCCTTCTCGCTGTCAGCATGATGACCGGTACGTTTGAAACCTTGCGAACTTTCCTGCAGACCTCCATACCGCTGACTTCCGGAAGCATGATATCCAGCAAAAGAAGGGCATATTGGCCGCCCTGAAACTTTTCAAGTCCTTCTCTTCCATTCATTGCAATGTCATACGTATATCCTTCATGTCTGAATTCCAGTTCCAATACCCTGGTTATTGCCTTATCATCCTCAACGATAAGTATATCTTTCGCTTTCAATCTGCCACCTCCAGCCATGTAAAGGAATCAGGGCTCGAATGCCCTAATTCCGTATTTGTAAAACCATTTAATCTGCCACTTCTGCGGTTCCTTCTGCTTTTTCCACATGAAAAGTGACCGGCTGATATCCTTTCGAGTGGAGTTGGATTTCAAAGTCTAATCCGTTTGAGGACGTTCCGTCAACCGCTTTGAAATTACCATATTTCTTGCTTAAGTTCTCTGTCACCAGCATATTGGCACCTCATTTCAATTAATAAAAATCATTATTTGAATCTGCTTTCTACAGTAATCACTATAAAACATTCACCTAAGAATTTAATAAAATCCATCTGATAATTTTCTCATTTTTCGTACTCCGGCAAAAAACAGATTCCTGCAAATTCTGTAATACAAAAAATGGCGACGTTTTACGTCAGCCATTTTCATACATAATCAAAATTGTTGGGTTTCTGCTGTAAAATTTTGGCCAGGCTCAGGTAATGATGTTTCCCGCAGCTGCAGCCTAATCCCATTACCAGCGGAACACCGCCAATAGCTGCCTGTACCGCAGCCTTTAATCCGCTGGATTTTTTATCTGCTATTCTTCTCTTCCAAAGAGAAATCTTTCGGTATATATGACTAGCGCTACTTCTACTTAAGAATATAAATAATAACTTTGGATGTCTAATTCTGTTGTATTACATATCTGAATAGGTGTTTGAATATCACTATATACAGAATTTACATAACCATTTTGTAACCATGTATGAAAATAATTGTTATAGGTTGAATGCATTGTATTAATGGGCTGTAAGTCCTGAATTAGTCCAAGGCCATTGCATTTAGCAAAAGATTCCTTTCGAGTCCAAATTTTATAAAAAGCAAGATTAATATTATCTCTGGAAGAAGAAATAACATATTGCTTTTCATCAGTATGAAATATTTTGTCCATGATTTCCAAAGGTGCTTCTTGAATTTTCTCTACATCAGCTCCTACCTCTCCATCTTGTGAGATGCAACAGAGGATAAAATTGCGTGTATGTGAAAAACTGAAACGGTATTGTGGTGATGAGAGAAGGGTTGGCTTATAATTGTTTTCATAAAAGAATAAAAGTTTAGTAGCAGGGATACCAGTAAGTTTACTTAGTTCTTTTCTAACAAGTAACGCTGCATAAAGTGATAATTTTTGATCAATTATATACCGATATTTTAATATTTTAAGACGTCTCTGTGATGAAACAAAATGAATTAATTGAGAATCAAATTTATTCCAGGTCGTGTCATAGATTGGCAGGCAAAAATTTATCATTTTGTGCTCCTTTATTTAAAATTCATACATATTATCATAGAAAAGGATAAGAGTCAATATAAGGATAAATCTAATAATTATAAGATGCGTGGCACTTTTAAAAGCTTATCTGAACTCTTCCCAGTAACACACTAAACTGTTCCAGCGGAACAATGTCTTGATTTACAATGATTGGTTCAAATTGATCTATTAATTTATATATATGCCAATTTTTATAACACACAAGAGCACCTCTTAAGATTAATAGCGATGTAACGAAACTTAAACCCGCAGTAAGCCATTATAAATCCCCCATACCTTTAGATTTTTTTATCGAATCGTGTCCTCTCTATGTTAATATAAGGTATATATTTTACTGGATTGCAACAAGCAAGTTTCTCACACTCCCAAGACAATTCGGTTTATTTTCTCAACAACCTCAGCATTATGTATAAAAAAATGATCTCCCTCAAATGCATATATATTACACGGATTCACAGTTACTTCATCCCATTTCTCCATCTCTTCCACCCATTGATCCTGCCGTCCAAAAAACAACGATACTTCGCTCGGCAATTTATAAGAGGTATCTGCATAATTATACTTTTCCAGCATTGCGAAATCAGCGCGAAGAATTGGCATAAATAATTCTATCAGCTCTTCACTTTCCATCACTTCCTTAGGTATGCCGTTATAAGCGATCAACTCTTTTATAAATTCCTCTGCGGGCAAATCAGAAATTGGTTTACGCTTTTTCCGCCGATGAATCGGATCCGAGCCTGATAGAATAATATGCTTCGGCAGCCGGTCACCTCGTTTTATTATTTTCTGCATTACTTCAAAAGCCAGAACACTGCCCATGCTATGACCGAACATAACATATTCGTCCTGAGCCACCATTGGTGCGATATTCCTATAAATATCTTCAACAGCCTCCGTAATATTGACATAAGATGGTTCTTTTATTCTCCTTCCTCTGCCGGCTAATTCTACGGTAGTCATCTTTATATTCTGATTCAAATGACTTTTCCACCGATAATAACAAGCTGAATATCCTCCCGCATAAGGAATGCAAATTAAATTAGTCACATTGATCATATGTGAATTCCTCCTACTCATCTTTTGTTCGGACATTTATTCTATATCAATTCTCCGTATTCCAACTTTAACACATGATCAGCCGTATCGAAATATCTGTCATCATGGGTTATGACAATAATGCATTTGCTTCTTTCTTTTAAATTAGGTAACAGCTCCATATAAAAATACTGTCGGAATTCCGGGTCTTGTTCCGCTGCCCATTCATCAAATAGCATAATCGGCTTATCTTCCAAACAGCAGACAATAAATGCCAGACGTTTTTTCTGACCAGTAGACAGCGCTATCGAATGAAAGTTACCGTCTTCATCCACCTTCACCTTACTGTCTAACTTCATTTGCTTTAAATATTCATATACCGCTGGTTTTTTTGTCTGATAATCCATTCCATATAGCTTTCCGAATAAGTGAAAATCCGCATAAACCGCCGAAAAATATTCATTTAATGTATTGGTATCTGTTTTCTTACCATTTAGCTTGATCACTCCTTCTTGGGATTTATATATACCAGTAATCAGTTTACCCAGTGTTGATTTACCGCTTCCGTTCCCTCCGACAATAAATGTAATTTCTCCCGGATAGAACTTTGCATTCACCGGCCCCAATGTGAATGTCTCCTCTGAGCTGTCTTTTCCCTCAGAATTGTATTGATAAATAACCTGTTCCAACTCCATTGAACGAAATGGATTCTCTTTCGCACTGCTATTGTCATCGCATAATTTTTCCCGCTTTTCTGCAGAAAGTTCTAACTCAGCAAGCAATTGATTAATGCGCTTCATATTTACCCTCAATTGGGTGATTTGAGAAACAGAAGAAGCCAGGGCGCTAAACGGTCCGATCATGTAAAATACGATAAAAAGATTCTCACGCAGTTCATTTACGTTCATATCAAAGATTATAAGCGGAAAAATAAAAACGACAACGCCGAATACGATATTATACATAAGCGTATTGTATAAATCAAAGTTCAAAAATTTCACAGAAGCTGACTTATTGTAATCCGCTGATTGCCGTGCTGATTTCTGCATCGTCTTCCAGAATTCGATTCGCCTTGCCCGATTCAATACAAGCTCTTTAAACCCATATATCAAATCCGTCATTTGTCCAAAAAAAACATCCTGTATATCCCGATTTTTTTCCCAATGCTTTGTTGCCAGATAACCAGTCACAACACTGAGCAAGCCATTGAGCACAATAATCATGGCTGTTGCAAGAAAGGCATATATGCTTTTGGACAGTAAATACGCCAGGCAGAATGCCAAAGTCAGTAGATTTGAAGCAAAACTAACCACAACTTCTGGTATCTTAGATACTGCGCTCGTATCATTATTCAATCCCGAAAATATACGTTCCTGACCGATGTCTTCAATCGTTTCAAAGGGTGAATGAATCACCCTGTCGATAATCGCCGTCCGTTTTTCATAGGCCAATTCATTCGTAATGACGATCATACGCCCCTGAATAAGCTTCTGGGTATATACAAAAAATATGAGTGATAACACAAAGTATACGAACAACTCCTTAGAATACTCCAGATTGCGATTAAATGATTCATTGATTGTAAAAATAATCAATGCACTGGCCAATCCATTAGCAACGCTAAGCGGAATCAGAGTCAAATAGTTTTTTTCATTGTCTTTCGGACATTGAAACGTTATTAATACAAAGCACATAAAAATTACAAAGGCTATATAAGCGATGAAACAGCCATACTGAATTACAGAAGAACACCATATGTCTACTGCCGCCCAAGGCAACCGATTCATCAAAACATTGGGCAGATAATAAACACAAAATCCAAAGTATGCCATTAACGCGACCGCTAATAAGATACCGGCAATTTTTGACCCGCTCATCTTTTCCAATGTTCTTTTACCCTGAACCAATTCCATTATGCTCTGAACCAAAAGTACAAAAAACAACAGACCGAATAAGAAAAACACAATTATAATAATAGAAAATACAGTATCCAAACTTTTATAGGAATCGCTTTTATATTTAGCAACGCTTTTTCCTTCCAGTAAATGAATGATATTATCCGCTAAATATTCGGCAGCATTGGAGTTCATATTTGTCAATACACAAATTCCCAAATCCTGCTGAGGCTTCATGACAATCATTGATGAATAATTGGGATTGGTTCCCCCATGTATAATCTTTTTCTGACTCACATGTACTTCCCATCCGGCCGCATAATAATACTCGCCTGATGGCACCGTAGTATTACCGATATGGGAACTGTCAATCAATTCTTGGTAGGAATCCGGTATATTGATTAACCCCAATTGAATCCTCATCCAATGTTCCATATCCGCCGTATTGGAAACAATATAGCCGGCAGGTGTATTGCCTCTGTAGAAAGGTGCGGTATATGGCATGGAACGGAAGAAGTTCATTTTATACCCTGGTACGGTGCTCTTATGCAGTTCTTCTTCGGAGCGAAACAGACGTGTTTCAAAAAGCCCCAACGGATTCAGAATATGAGTTTCGATATATTCTTCATAGGACATTTTGCTCACTTCTTGAATCACAAGACCCAATACATCATAGTTAATTGTGGCATATCGGTATTTACTTCCCGGATAAAAATCCAATTGAATCCCCTTTAAATCTTTCACGGTTGACTCAAGCATTTGTTCCGAATCCCCGGCTGGTATAAAGCCGATGGTCTGAAACGGTATTCCGCTTGTATGATATAAAAAATCTGAAAGCTTGAGCGTTACCTCCTCATCAATATAAGTTCCCTCATGATTTCCTTTAAACCGCATGGTAAGCCAAGGGATATATTTTGTCACTGGATCATCGAGGGAAAGCTTTCCCTCCTGCTGAAGCTGTAAAATGCCAAGCGCCGTAAACGCCTTGCTCATTGAACCCAATTCAAAAAGCGAATGCTCGTCAATGACATCTTCCTCTGATCCCGCCGTATTACCATAAGCAAACCGGTATGTCTGATCTTTATTTACGATTACAATTGAGGCTGCCGGAACCTTTGATTTCTTTAATGTCGATTGAACGAGTTCCTCAATCTCAGTACGCTTCGTTTCATCCATTTCAATTCCGTATGATAACCCGTCAGCTTCGGTGTCAGATTCCTTTCCGTAAGCCAAACACTGATTTGGCAGCATACATAATATCAATATAAATAAATATAATTTCTTTATCATTCGTCTAATTATGATAATTATAAAATACTTACCTACTCCTTATTCTTTATTTAACTCTTATAGACAAATCCAAACCTATTCACGCTATTTCATATCTTTCTTCAGTAAAAACAATTCTGTTTCCGTACCTGCTCCCTCAAATCCCAGCTGCAGATATATATTATGCTCCTCTCCTGTATCCGTAACAATGTAAACCTGCTTCTTCTCCTCTTTTATAGCTTTATAAAGCAATTTCTTCAACATATTTGTTCCGAACCCCTTGCCCTGATATTCGTTTAATATTGCAACTTCTTCTAATTTTACAATTTGATCCTTCTCATACCAATCACAAAAACCGATC
>CAYOCB010000006.1:262146-307586 GCA_964402355.1 uncultured Lacrimispora sp. | reverse complement strand
CCCTTTGGGACTTTCACCCAAGGTTCGGGACATGCCCGTCATACTGTAAAAAAGCTGAGGCATATGCCTCAACTTTTTTTATTACTATATTTTATTATTTATCTTCCAGATATCCCGGTTATATTCGAAAATGGTACGGTCCGAGGAAAAATACCCGGCTTTGCTGATATTAACCAGCATCTTCTTCGCCCAGGACTCACGGTCTTCATAGTCTTTATACATGTTCTCTCTGGCTGCGGCGTATGATTGATAATCCAACAGAGTCATGAACCAGTCTTTATTTAAGATCTCATGATAAAGCCGTTCCAGATTTTCTTTATGGCCGATCTTCATCATTGCATCTCCGACTATGAAATCCATAGCCTCCCGGATATCATCCTCTTTTTCATAATACTCCATGGACACGTAATCTGCTTTTTCATAATGTTCCATAACTGTTTTGCTGGTTTCTCCGAAAATATAGATATTTTCCGCTCCGACCAGTTCTCTGATTTCCACATTGGCCCCATCCATGGTGCCAAGAGTTACTGCCCCATTTAACATGAATTTCATATTTCCGGTTCCGC
Source organism: uncultured Lacrimispora sp. (assembly GCA_964402355.1). Classification (GTDB taxonomy): domain Bacteria; phylum Bacillota; class Clostridia; order Lachnospirales; family Lachnospiraceae; genus Lacrimispora. The sequence continues at coordinate 307,020 of CAYOCB010000006.1, read as the reverse complement.
TGGCCTCTTTGGATGCAAGGGAAATCTGTTGGGAGATATCACAGGCGGGAATCAGCTTTTCAGCCTTTGTCACATTATAATTTTCCACCATCACCACCTTAAAGTACGGATTTACCTGGGGGTCATTGTTGACCAGTTCCTTAAGACAGAGGATCAGGTGGATAATATCCTTAGCAATCACATAGGCGGGGGCTGCTTTCGCTCCGAATATTACGGTAATGGGTGTTGACGGTATGATTCCTTTTTTAATTTCCAGATACTTATGAATGACAAACAGGGCGTTCATCTGCTGCCGTTTGTACTCATGAAGCCGTTTTACCTGAATATCGTATATGGAATTTTCATCAATCTCCACTCCCTGGGTTGACTTTAAGTAATTCTTTAAAGCAACCTTATTCTGATGCTTGATATCCAGCAAGGCTTTTAAGGAATCCTCATCGTCGTACGCAGCCAGTTTTTCCAGCTCCATGGCATTCTTCTTAAACCCATCTCCGATCTTTACGCTGATATACCCGGACAGCGGACGGTTGCAATGCAGAAGCCACCGGCGGAAGGTAATGCCATTGGTCTTATTATTAAACTTCTCCGGATAGATTTTATAGAAATTCTTCAGCTCACTGTTTTTTAATATCTCTGTATGAAGGGAGGCCACTCCGTTTACACTGAAGCCATAATGGATATCCATGCGGGCCATATGCACCAGGTCATTTTCATCAATGACCGCCACGGATTTGTCTTCATAATTCCGGCGTACCCGCTCATTGAGATCCTCCATAATGGGTACAAGCTGGGGAACGGCTTCCTTAAGGTATTTTAAAGGCCACTTTTCCAATGCTTCCGCAAGTATGGTATGATTGGTATAGGCACAGGTATTTCTGACAATCTCCACTGCCTCATCGGCGGATATTCCACGCAGTGTCAAAAGGCGGATCAGCTCCGGGATTACCATGGAAGGATGGGTATCATTGATCTGGATCACCGCATAATCCGGAAGATCATGAAGGGTACAGCCCTTTTTCACACACTCATCAAGAATATACTGAGCTGCATTGCTGACCATAAAATACTGCTGGTAAATCCGAAGCTTCCGGCCGGCCTCATCACTGTCATCCGGGTACAAAAACAGGGTCAGGTTCTCTTTTATATCCTCTTTATCAAAGAAAATCCCTTCTTCTACAATCTCTTCATCAACACTTTCAAGATCGAACAGATGAAGCCGGTTGGTGCGGTTATTATAGCCGGTAACCGCAATATCATATAGCCTGGAATGCACGGTCAGTCCCCCAAAGGTCACCGGATAGCTGACTTCTGTCCTGGTAAGCCAGCTTTTCTCTTCCAGCCAGGAATTGGGTACCTCCTTCTGCAGCCTGTCTTCAAATGTCTGCTTAAACAGGCCAAAGTGATAATTTAACCCAATGCCGTCACCGTTTAAACCAAGAGTTGCCATGGAATCCAGAAAACAGGCAGCAAGGCGCCCCAGTCCTCCGTTGCCTAATGACGGTTCTGGTTCGATCTCTTCTATTTCACAGATATTCCTGCCGTCTTCCTCCAGTATCCGGCGTACTTCTTCATACATCCCAAGATTGATCAGATGGTTGGACAGCAGTTTTCCGATCAGGAATTCAGCGGAAATATAATACAGCTTTTTCTTCCCCTCATTGCTCTGCCGCTTTGCAGCCTCCTCCTGCACCAGCTTTAACAATGCGGCAAATATCTCCCGGTTGCTGCACTGATTTAACTTCTTACCGCATATTTCAAAAATCCGTTCTTTCAGATTCATAAATTATACTCCCTTTTAACTGTATGATTTTATTTCTTATTGTATTATAGTATCCCCAATACTGTTTTTCTTGCAGAATTCTAGAATTTTATGGTACAATACTATCATATTATAAAAAATATTTTAAAAGGCATTCTATGAATATTATTGAGTACGAAAACTATCAGGAAAAACGGGAGCAGGACCCATCTGATTTTCCTTATCTGACTTATCCCTGTACGATTCCTCTGGATTTTAACAAAGTTCCCCTTCACTGGCATGATGAGATGGAATTTATCTATATCAAGAAAGGGCTGGGAATTGTATCTGTGGATTTTGTCCCTTATGAGGTTCACGCCGGGGATATTATAATCGTCAGTCCCGGTCAGCTGCATACCATTGAGCAATGGAAACAGGAAACAATGGAGTATGAAAACATCATTTTTAACTGGAATCTCCTGATCTCCAGGCAGCCGGACCTGTGCTGGGACAGATATCTTTCTCCCATCGGCTGCAGACAGATACGCCTTCCGGTGCTGCTTACAGAAAAACTCCCATATTATACCGAAGCGGCTTCCTGTCTGGACCGTATTGATATGGTTCGCAAGACATTTCCAGAGGCATATGAACTGTTAATCAAAGGAAAATTATTTGAACTTATTTTTCTGCTGTACTCCAACCGCCCGGAAGTTTCTGCCAGTACCTCTGCCTCCAAAGCTTCCGGCAGGTCCTTAGAGAAGACCAGGCAGATCCTTAAATACGTGGAACAGCATTACAGCGAGCCTGTTTCCATAAAAGAAATATCCAAAGCATGCAGTATGAGCCAGTCCTATTTCATGAAATTTTTCAAGCAGACCATGAATATGCCCTTTACTGCCTATTTAAATGATTACCGGCTGACCATGGCTTCCCGGCTGCTTCTCTCCTCCGAGGATTCCATCCTGACCATTGCCGATGAGACCGGATATAATAACCTGTCCTATTTCAACCGGATCTTCAAGGAAAAATTCGGGATCACTCCCAGGGAATTCCGCAAGCACACGGATATTCTGCCGGTGAAATGAATAAGATATTATCTAAAAAAGCCAGGCAATATCACACCTCTTCCGAAATGTAATTGATTGCCTGACTTATTTACTCCTGCAGTCCTGTTTATTTTTTGTCCGTTACCACGGAATTGCCCCATAAAGCAGAGCTGCTGCGATTCCTCCGATCACAGGCCCGGCTAAAGGTACAATGGCATATCCCCAGTTAGAACTTCCCTTGTCTTTTATAGGCAGAACAAAATGCGCCAGACGGGGGCCCAGATCACGTGCCGGATTGATCGCATATCCTGTCAATCCACCTAATGACATGCCAATGGATACAATGATCCCCATAACCAGTAATTTGTCTGCTCCCGGAACAAGACCGTCTACCTGGCCCAGACCTTTGATGGCAAATACAAGTACAAATGTCCCAACTGCCTCACTGAGTATATTAAGACCGGTGTTAGGTACCGATGGTGCGGTACAGAATACACCAAGCTTCGTTCCCTTTTCTTCCGTTGCATCGAACTGGCCTTTGAACAGTACATAAACCAGGACAGCACCGGCAAATGCGCCGGCAAACTGTGCAAGGATATATCCGGGAACCATGGCCCAGGCCATGGTTCCATCTACAGCCAGAGCCAATGTCAGGGCCGGATTAAAGTGTGCACCGGAGGCCCTTCCGAAAATAAATGCCGGCAGCATGACCGCAAGCCCCCATGCCAATGTAATCTGAACAGGCCCGGCACCCTTCATGCCTGATTTATTTAATGTTACATTTGCCACTACGCCATCACCTAAAAGGATCAATAGAAAAGTCCCTATAAATTCTGCTATATACGGTAACATGTACATTTCTCCCTTCTGATATTTCCTGACCACGCTATTTTCCGTTATTAAGAACAGGGAAACTATTCTTCTTTTGCCCAATCGTAGGAATATCTTACTGCCTTATTCCAGCCCTTGATCCTTGCCGCCCTTTCTTCTTCCGTAATAGACGGATGAAAGGTCCTGTCAATAGCCCAGTTTCTGACCACATCTTCTTTGCTTTCCCAGTACCCTACGGCCAAACCTGCCAGGTAAGCGGCTCCCATTGCCGTTGTCTCTACGCATACCGGCCTGTTCACCGGTGCATCAATCATATCCGCCTGTGTCTGCATCAGGAAGTTGTTGGCACTGGCACCGCCGTCAACCTTTAACGCACTCAGCTCGATTCCGGAGTCCGCACGCATGGCCTTAAGAACGTCATTAGTCTGATAAGCCAGCGATTCCAGGGTCGCACGGATAATATGATATTTATTTACACCCCGTGTGATCCCTACTATGGTACCTCTGGCATACTGATCCCAGTGGGGAGCTCCAAGGCCTGTAAATGCAGGTACCACATAGCATCCATTGGTATCCTTTACTTTTTTTGCCATGTATTCAGAATCGGGCGCACTGTCAATAAGCTTTAATTCATCACGCAGCCATTGAATGGCAGCTCCTGCCACAAAAATAGAACCTTCCAGCGCATAATTTACTTTCCCGTCTAATCCCCAGGCAATCGTGGTAACCAATCCGTTTTTTGAGAATACCGGTTTTTCACCTGTATTCATTAACAGGAAGCAGCCGGTTCCATATGTATTCTTCGCTTCTCCGGCATGAAAGCAGGTCTGGCCGAATAATGCAGCCTGCTGGTCTCCTGCTGCGCCGCCGATCGGAATCTCCCCTCCGAAGAAAGAGGCGTCTGTCACCCCGTATACACAGCTGGAGGGCCTTGCCTGCGGAAGCATACACTCCGGTATAGCAAGCTCTTCCAATATCTCTTTATCCCAGCACAGATCGTTGATATTGAACAGCATGGTACGGGAAGCATTGGAATAATCCGTAACATGAACGGCTCCCTTAGTCAATTTCCATATCAGCCAGGTCTCCACAGTTCCGAACAGCAGTTCTCCCCGTTCGGCACGTTCCCGGACGCCTTCTACATGATCCAGTATCCACTTTAATTTTGTACCGGAAAAGTATGCATCAATTACGAGTCCCGTCTTTTTTCGGTAACTGTCTGTAAGCCCTTTGTCTTTTAAGCTGTCACAATATTCAGAAGTTCTCCTGCATTGCCATACAATGGCATGATATACCGGCTCTCCGGTAGCTTTATCCCAGACAATAGTGGTTTCACGCTGATTCGTAATACCGATTGCGGCAATTTCTTCTGCCGCAGCCCCAGCTTTCTGCATGGCTTCCACAGCTACCCCCAGCTGTGTGGACCAGATTTCATTCGCATCATGCTCTACCCAGCCTGGTTTTGGAAAATATTGGTTGAATTCCTTTTGCGCAACGCTGCACATCTCACCCTTTTCATTAAAAAGGATACACCGGTTGCTTGTAGTCCCCGCATCAAGTGCCATTACATATTTAGCCATCCCTTATCCCTCCATTACTTTTATATATTTATATTATCTGAAATACCTCTTTTTGTCTTTAGACAATCTGTCTGCTTTGTTCAATTTTTATCCCCGGTTTTGACACATCCTGTTTTTTGTATTAACCAGTTGAACTCCGCTCTTTTGCCGGAATCACATAAAACCGGGCCTGGGACTGCATGAAAACCTCTTCTATGAACCTGGCCGTTTCAGCCAGCTGCTGTTTTTCTATCTCTTTCCTCTGAGAAATACTGTCCAGAATAAAATGACAGATCGAACGTGATGCGAACCGTATGACCACTGTACTTTCTCTCCGGCCCAGGGCTCTCCGCCCCCGTAACTGCTGTTCCGCCGCTGCGGACAGGCCGGCTATCAGCTTTTCACTCTCGATAAGATCGATTACCTTACGGTAGAAGCACCGGTCCTCCTGAATCAGCCGGATAACCTTACCTAACCACTCCTCAAAGGTTTCCTCTGGTGTGTACTCAATTTTTTCCAGCAGCTCTTTTTTGTATATCCAGGCTATCACATCATAAATATCCTGGAAATGATAATAAAAGCTTTGCCGCTTCATATCCTTACAGTCCATAATATCCTGAACTGTTATTTTACGGACAGACTTCTCACTCATCAGTTTCTTTAAATCATCCGCTATCTTCCTTTTGGTGTCACACATACGCTGATCTCCCTCCTTTTTTCTTATCCTACACATACCATATATCAGATTTCGTTGTGGAGACTGAGGTGGCACCCGCTATCAGAGCCTCCATGACATCCTCCTTATGGTTTATCAATCCGCCTGCAATGATAGGCTGCTGATTCAGATTTACAATTTTCCTGATCACCTTTGGCATGACACCAGGTAAGATCTCAATAAAATCTGCTTTAATCTGATGTTTTTGCCTCTCAATACTTTGATAAGCCCTGGAGTCTATGACAAAAATCCGGTATACAGTATACAGGTTCAATTGCCTGGCTCTGTTAATTGTATTTAACCGGGTGGAAATAATTCCGTCCGCATTGGTATTTTGTTTAATAAAATCAACTGCAATATCCTGTGTACCCAGGCCTTCTATCAGGTCTATATGTACCAGAGCAATTTTTCCTGTGGACTTCACCCGGTCCACCACATGTTTTATATTACATATGGTTCCGAATAATACAAATACAATTTTAACGTCCGTATGTAAGCATTTTTCCACGCCTTCTTCATTCTTCACTGCAGCAATGACCGGACAGTCCGCCATCGCATCATAAAATTTCTGATCCATATCTTTTCCTAACAATTTTTATTATTAGAACATCATTAACAAAAAAGAGCAAAGTTATTAACAACATTTCTGTTGTTTTAACCTTACTCTAATTCTCTGACCATTCTTCACTTATAAATTAACGTTATCATATTATGCAATGCATTTCAAGTAATATTTTTACTATTTTTCGGTTTTAAGATTTATGCATTTTCTACAATCACCATTCTCTTTTCCGACTGCTTTATAGGTTTCTTCAACAATCCTCTCCATGGCGTTTAAAATATTCTCATAGCCCGTACATCTGCATAAATGCCCGGAAATCATCTTTCTCAGTTCCTCTCTGTTATAACGCTTTCCGGTCCCCACGATTTCCACAGCCGTCATGATCAGGCCTGGGGTGCAGAATCCGCACTGCACGGCGGCCTCCTCTACAAATGCCTTACCCAGTTTGCGGCAATTTCATCCTCCGCAATAATTGCTGCAATATCATCTCCGTAAGTACGCACTCTTGTATTCAGGAGCTTCCTGTCTGCTATGTCCTGATGGGCCTTTTCCACGGACCAGGGATGACCTGGAGTGGGAAACTGTATATCCGGTACATCAAAGCAGGTCACGATCTTTACTACTCCGGGGACCTTTAAGGCATCTTCCAGACCAAAGCTTTTCACGACTCCGTTGGCAATGGTGCTTCTTACGACTTTTGCAATAAGGAATCCCCTGGGTTCCAGGTCTGCGGTGTATTTTGCGCCGCCGGTCACCTTTTCACCTGCATCAACACGAATCATGTTCTTTCCAATTCCCATGGTACCTGCCTCCTTTTTCATAATATCATTTTATGGAAAGGGACCGACGGAGACGAGACTTTTTCAAAGCGTATAGCTTTTATAAGTAATGTCGCTGCCAGCCCCTTGACATTGTCTGTTGACCGGTATCCTGCATTCACTCAGGCATTTTCTTTCAGATACTGAAACTGAAATTTTTTATATTAAAATATATTTTAATACAAATAAGACTGCTAAAATATACATTAATGTACTGATTTTCTTTTCTTTACTCTTTCCGGTCACCACATTGATGATCACATAAGAGATAACCCCCATGGCAATCCCTTCAGAGATGCTGTACATAAACGGCATGGCAATCATTGCGATGTAACAGGGAATTGCCTCTGTAAAATCCGCAAAATCAATCTTTGTAATAGAGGTTATCATCAGAAAACCTACCACTACCAGTGCGGGAGCCGTAGCAAAGGATGGAATTGCTAAGAAAATCGGGGATAAGAACAGGGATAATCCAAACAGGGCAGCTGCGACCACTGAGGTCAGACCGGTTCTTCCGCCTTCTGCAACACCGGCTGCGCTCTCTACAAACGTAGTCGTTGTAGAGGTCCCGAATAATGCACCCACAGATGTACCTACCGCATCTGCCATTAAAGCACCTTTAATACGGGGAAGCTTTCCTTCTTTATCCAGCATATCAGCTTTGGAAGCTACACCGATCAGGGTTCCAAGCGTATCGAACATATCCACAAACAGGAATGCGAACATAACAACCAGAAAATCCAGAGAAATCACCCTGGTGAAATCCACCTTTAAAAAGGTGGGGGCCATGCTCTTGATTCCAAATCCAGCGGAAAAATCCGGGAATACACTGTACATACCCAGCTCCGGATTTGGGTGGTATAAGCCAACTGCCTGGCAGATCATCCCCAGTATCCAGGTGGCTAGAATTCCCCATAAGATATTGCCTTTTACATTTTTAACTACCAGCACGGCTGTGATCAGGATGCCGATAATTGCCAGCAAAACCGTTATGCCGACGGAACGGAATGTACCGCCTTCCAAAGCGCCCTTAAAAGAATAAACCGTAACCAGGGTTGCCCCATCTACAACGATTTTGGCATTCTGAAGTCCGATAAATGCAATAAACAGACCAATACCAACGGATACCGCATGCTTCAAATGAATGGGAATCGCATTGAAAATAGCCTCACGGACATTGGTCAGCGAAAGGACAATGAAAATCAGGCCTTCTATGAATACAGCTGCCAAAGCCATCTCCCAGGTATATCCCATGTTAAGAACTACCGTATACGCAAAATACGCATTGAGTCCCATACCGGGAGCGAGGACAAATGGGTAGTTCGCAAGCCCGGCCATTAATAGGGTAGCGATCAGCGATGCCAGAGCTGTCGCTGTAAATACGGCCCCGCTGTCCATCCCGGCCGCACCCAGGATACTTGGATTGACCGCCAGAATGTAAGCCATGGTCATAAATGTGGTAATACCGGCAACAATTTCGGTTTTCGCATCCGTGTGGTTCTCTGATAAGTGGAATACCCTCTCTAAAAATCCTCCGTTTTTTTTTGTTTCCATACTTTCTACCTCCTTGTCGGTTGTAATGGTTTTCTTTCTATATAAAGTACTGTCCACGCAGTTTCTCTATACAATGCTAAAATATCTTTCTTCCCTCTGCGTATTTTCCAGTGATATTCCTGTCATCGGACAGGTAAATAAAACGTTCCAGCCGTTCCCGCAGTGTAAGGGGCCGGGGATGGCGCAGACTGCTGTCATCCAGAATGAGAGCATCAAATTCATAGCCTTTTAAAAAGCTTCCAACCTTTCCAAAGAACGAACCGCCTCCTAATGTTCCAAGATAGAATGCCTCCTCCACAGTCAGCGGCTTTAAGCTGTCATCCTTAAGACGCCACCTTAGCTTTGATACCTGAATGGCATCCGCCATGGCACGGAATATAGATTCCCCGCTCCCTCCTGCCACATCGGTGCCAAGCCCCATATTCATCTGCCGGTCGAGATAGGTCCTGACCGGAGCAATTCCGGATGATAAGTTGGTATTCGACTGGGGGCAGTGAGCGATATAGACTCCCCGCTCTTTCATTAATTCAATCTCCTCTTCTGTTGAAGAGACACAGTGGGCCATAACTGTTTTACTTTCTCCTCCAAACAGACCAAACCGGTCATAAGCATCTCCATAGAATCTGGAATTGGGACAAAGTCTTTTTACCCAGGCAATTTCATCCTGATTTTCGGACAGATGGGACTGTACCGGAAGGCCGTATTTTTTCTGGAGCCTGCCAAGCCGCTCCAACAGATCATCTGTACAGGACGGAATGAATCTTGGAGTAAGGATGGGCTTCACATTCTCATACTTTAAGCCTGTATCCTTAAGCCATGCGGCCGTATCAAGCTCCGACTGCTCTGCGCACCGCTCGCACAGATATTCCGGAGCATTCCGGTCCATATTGACCTTGCCGACCATGGTCTTCAAACCGGTTTCCTCCATCAGATCCATTAAAAGCTCTGTGGCCGGAACATGAATCGTAGCAAAAACACAGGCCCTTGTGGTAGCACTCCGCTTCATGGCTTCCGCAAAAATCCGGTAGGCCTTTCCTGCATATTCCAGATCAGCATACCTGGCTTCTTCCGGAAATGTATTGGTATTCAGCCAGTCTAAAAGCTCCAGATCCATTCCCAGCCCGCGGAAGGCAAACTGCGGTGCATGGATATGAAGGTCAACCAGCCCCGGAATGATAAGCTGGTCCCCGCAGTCTATAATCGGATAATCCGCATACTGATCCGCAATCTCCTTAAAAACTCCTGCGGATTTCCCATCCTGGCATACCAAAAATCCCTGTTCCACTGTCTTTAACGTGTGGACATCCTCACTGTAGCATATATTCCCTTTTAAAATAAAATGATTGCTGCCTGTCATAAAACCTCCTGTTCCATAAAATCTGTGCAATAAAAAAACCACCGGAATTTCTATACTTCCATACGGGCATCACGAATGAACAGCTTTAGAAAGCTGAAATGACAGCCGCACGGAAACTTATAGACAACTATTACGGTAGTTTGTAGAAACACTCAACCAATTATGAGCATATATAAGTTTCTGTTAAAATACTTTTACTTAAAAATCCTGTAATCTCTGACAGGTTGACTATATCATATTGTACAACTATTTGTCAATACCATATTTATTTTTGTACACTTTTGATAATTAAGTGGTCTACTGTCATTATTTTCCTATAATTGTCGGCCAATAATTCATAGATTTTTTCTATAAATGCATTTATTCTTTAAATCAAATACTCACCCAGGCTTTCCCAGTGAATTCCCCTTTCGCCCATCCATTCTTTCATGTTTCCCTCCCACTTGGCCGGCATGGCCCAGGAAAGCCCGCAGCCTGATGATATCTGCCTTGGTACGGGGATCAGCCGCCCCGGTATTCCTTCTTTGCCGCATGCTGCCTCCAGGGCAATGGCCTCTGTGGTTGTATGAAAGGTGATAACCGTTTTCCACTCTTTTTTTCTCATTCAGCCTCCATTGAATCTGTCTATAAATATGCATACAGTTCCCGTACAAACTGTATAAACTGCCTGGCTGACTTTCCGGGCTTATGATTTTTGCTCCATACTATATATAATTTCCGGTAAACTTCCTCTGCTCCCAGAGAAAAGCATAGCAGGGAACCCTGTTTCACATAGTCTTCCACGGCCGCACCTGATATAATAGATATTCCCAAGGCTGCTCCCACTGATTTTTTAATGGTCTCCTGGTTGCTTATGGTTGCAAATCCGATTTCTACCTGGCCCTCCCGTACCATTCGGACCACCTCCATGCTGTCCCCTTCTTTAAGCTCCAGCTGGTTTCCGGGATAGGTTCTTGAAAACAGGGAAAGGATCTGGGGGAGTGTATACTGACCGGGTACCGCAGAAGCACCTACGATGATCTTATTTGCCGGCATGACATCCTTCTGGGTAAAATCCCGCAGGATGTTTTTTTCCAGCTGCAGCATTTTCCTGGCATTATGGTACGCCGTTCACCTTCATGAGACAGCTCCACCTCCTTTGTCGTGCGGACAAATAACCGGACCCCCAGTTCCTTTTCCAGTGAACTGATATGGGCACTCACCGTAGGCTGGGTTAAGTAAAGTTTCTTTGCTGCTGCCGAAAAGCTTTTTACTTCCGCTACACATACAAATGCTTCCAATTGCTTTAGATTTATAAACAAAGCTCCCTGACGGCATGAATAGCTTCGTCGATTTCCTCTTCCTTATTATAATGGGACATGGAAAAACGTACGGCGCCCTGTTTCACGGTTCCAAGCGCCTCATGCATCAGAGGTGCACAGTGGGCTCCAGCCCTGGTACAGATCCCATACGTATATGCCAGTTCATCAGCAATCTCACCGGAATCATAATCCCATACATTAATGGCCACTATGGGCGCACGGTTATGAAGCTTTTCTTCTGAGAAATCACCGTAAACCCGGACTCCGGGAATCCTTTTGACCCCTTCATAGAACCGGTCCATGAGCATAAGCTCTCTCTTTCTTATGTTCTCGCAGCTGGTGCTCTTAAGATACAGAAGCGCTGCGTGAAGACCGGCAATTCCATGACTGTTAAGGGTTCCTGCTTCCAGGGCTGTGGGCATCTCTTCCGGATGGGCTGTTAAATAGCTGCGGACTCCGCTTCCTCCCACCACCAGAGGGCGTACGGCAAGGCCTTCCCGGACACAGATTCCTCCCGTACCCTGAGGGCCTAACAGACCTTTATGCCCTGTGAAACATAAAACATCAATCCCCATCCGTTTCATATCAATATCAAACACCCCTGCCGTCTGGGAAGCATCCACCAGAAATAATATCCGGTGCTTCCTGCATATCCGGCCGATGGCTTCTAAGTCGTTTAAGTTCCCGGTCAGATTGGAGGCGTGGGTACAGACGAATCCTCTGGTATTCTCACGGATTGCTGCTTCAATGTCCCCATACCGGATATTCCCATCTTTATCTGCCGGTAGAATGGTCAGCCGGACACCCCGTTTTTCAATCAGATACAGAGGCCGCAGTACGGAATTGTGTTCCATCATGGTAGTGATCACATGATCTCCGGGGGCAAACGTTCCCTGTATGGCCATATTAAGGCTCTCTGTTGAATTGGCTGTAAAAGCCACCCTTGATGGATCTTCTGCATGAAAAAGCTCTGCCAAAAGCCTGCGGGTATCAAAAATCATCCGGGACGCGTCAAGGGAAGCCCCATGAGCCCCACGGCCTGAATTTCCCAGATGAAGCATGGCATCCGTTACCGCCTTTATCACTTCTTCCGGTTTCTGGTATGAGGTTGCCGCATTATCCAGATAGATCATGGCTCCTCCTTACCTAAGCTTTACAAGTTTTTCTTCTCTGTCCACAACCCGGCCGATGATACGGCAGGCTGTCTCCATCTGAACGGTTTCAAAATCTTTCATGATCTGCTTTGCATCCTCCGGGGAAACACTTAACAGCAATCCGCCTGAAGTCTGGGGATCGCAGAAAATATCACAGAGATATTCCTCCGTATCTCCAAAATCCACCTTATCCGCTGTATAGGATCGGTTCCGGTAGGCGCCTTCCGGAACCAGTCCCATCTGAGCCAGCCTGGGGGCCTCTTTCTGGATCGGTAAGTCCTTAACGGATATCTCTATCGTTACATGACTGCCTTCAGCCATCTCCACCGCATGTCCTGCCAGGCCAAAACCGGTGACATCGGTGCAGCTGTGGACATCGTAATGCTCTGCTGCCTGTTTGGCCTTCCGGTTTAAAGCCGTCATGACACGGATTACTTCCTCTTTCGCTTCTTTAGAAGCCATATCTGCCTTAACCGCCGTATTGACAATGCCGGTTCCAAGAGGTTTCGTCAGGATCAATACATCTCCCGGCCTTGCACTGCAGTTTTTAAAAACCTTATCCGGATGGACAAATCCGGTAACGCTGAGCCCGTACTTCGGTTCGTCATCCTGGATGGAATGCCCTCCTGCCAGTACGGCTCCCGCTTCCAGAACCTTTGAGGCACCGCCTTCCAGAATCTTCCCCAGAATTTCCGGATTCACACAGTTTGGCCAGGCCACTATATTGAGAGCCATTTTGGGTTCCCCTCCCATGGCATAGATGTCGCTTAATGCATTGGCGGCGGCCACTTGGCCGAAAATGTAAGGATCATCCACCACCGGGGTAAAGAAGTCAAGCGTCTGAATGACAGCCATCTCGTCGTTCACCCTGTAGATAGCTCCGTCATCGGAAGTCTCTATCCCTACCAGAAGATTGGGATCCTCAAATTTCGGCAGATTCCCTAAAATTCCGGCAAGGGTTCCAGGGCCGATCTTAGCAGCACATCCAGCTGTCTTAGTCATCTGGGTAAGTCTCACTTCGCTATCTGGTATCATATCGGCCATCTCCTTTTATTTATAGATTTTTTCTATTATCATTGTAACATATTCTATTTTATTAACAAGGCTGAATATTTATCAGTTCACTGTCACTTCCTTTTTAAGAGTCAGGGAATAAATGATTTTTTCCTTTACCGCTTTTCCCGTTATCTGCTCCAGAGCACGTTTGTAATAATTCATCTGTACCTGATAACGGTCAATCAGTACCTGTTCATCTCCCGGTCTTATATAATCCGTCTTATAATCAATCAGAACCAGACCGCCTGGTTCTTCCATATAGGCATCAATAATTCCCTGTACCAGAATCAGCTCGTCAGAATCCCCCACATCCATATCACGGGCAGGAATGCCGATAACGAACTGCTGTTCTTTTTTTAAGCGTCCTTCTACCTGGGCATCCGCCATACGCCTCCCCAGAGAGGAATCTATAAACGAAAGGAGCAGCTCTTCCGACAGAAGGGAAATGCTTTCTTCATCCATCCGTTGATCCCTCCCAATGTTTAAAATGGCTGCATGAAGATCGTCACCTGTCCGGACTTTTCCAAAATCCAGAAGCTCCAGTATCCGGTGATAGGCGGTCCCGCGGAAGGCTCCCCTGTTTTTTTCCTCTTTTCCTTCCTCCCTTAAGAAAGCCGGAATGGTAGGAAGGAATTCACTTTCTTCCTCGTCGGTAAACTGCCCCTGTTTTTTTAACTCTGATACAGACAGCTTGGTATGAAGGCCGATATCGGCTGCAAATGGATATCTAAACTGAAATGCGTCCTTTAAATCCGCAGCAAATGCATGGTCATAAACCCTTCCGGTATCAAGGGCAAGCAGGCTTTCTTTTGTCAGTTTCTTTTCTGCCTGCCGCTCGATCTCCCGTCCCACCAGTCCGGATACCATACATTCCTTCACGATCAGGCTTCCGGTATCCTGTCCTTCCTCTGCGGGACTTCCGGTTAACGTATATTTTCCGGACAGGCTCATGAGCATCCAGTCCAGATAGGAATCTGCCGCAGAAAGAATGGTAAACGGAATCTGTCCTCCGATCCGGGGGATGTCACAGAAACGTTCCAGCTTCTTATCCAGATAGCGGTCAATTCCTGTCATCACCAGCTTTTCCTTAGCTCTTGTCATGGCTACATAGAGCACCCTCAGTTCTTCTCCCATGGCACCAAGCTCCATTTTCCTTTTAAGGACATGTTTTTTTAAAGTTGGTGCTTTCACCCGGCTTTCCAGATTCAGATAATCGGTTCCAATCCCCAGATCCGGATCGATGAGTATTTTTCCGTATGCATCCTGTTTATTGAATTTCTTTCCCATCCCCGCCAGAAATACTACAGGAAATTCCAGTCCCTTGCTCTTATGGATACTCATGACCCGGACCGTATTTTCTTCTCCGGCCAGTGAAGCCTCTCCGAAATCCGTATCATATTTCTTAAGGTTCTCAATATACCGGATAAAATGAAACAGTCCGGTATAGCTGGTCCTTTCATAAGCTGAGGCTTTTTCCACCAGCATGGATAAATTCGCCCTGCGGACTTCACCGGCAGGCATGGCGGAAACATAATCATAATAGCCGGTTCCCTCATACAGATCATAAAGCAGCTCATGAATGGAAAGAAAGGCTGCTTTTTTCCGGTATCCGGCAAGCATCTGGGAAAAGTCCTCCAGTTTCTTAACAAGTTCCGGATGATCCGGGTCCTTATGAAGCCTGCATTCTTCCAGATAGTGCTTACATGCGCCATAAACTCCCCGGTCCTGTCCCTTCTTAACAGTTTTCTTAAAGACAGCCATAATATGAGCCAGTTCTTCATCCGCAACGCCCCCCATGGGAGATTTCAGTACTGCAGCAAGGGGTATGTCCTGCATGGGATTATCGATGATGCTTAACATGGAAAGAACGGTCTCTACCTCCATGGCAGTGAAATATCCGGTTTTCCGCTCCGCACAGGCCGGAATCCCTTCATTCATCAGGACACTGACAAAATCCTCTGCCCAGCCGCTTAAGCTTCTGAGCAGGATTACCATGTCTTTGTATCCTGCCCTGCGGTAACTGCCCCTGTCTCCCAGTTTTTTATCCCAGATGAGGAGGCCGCTTACGGGATCCGTAAGCTCCCGGATCTTTGCGGCAATGACCTTAGCTTCCAACTCCCGGCTTGTAAAATCGGCTGCGGTCTCATCAAGCTGTTTTAGTATATCCCCTTCTGCATGAATCATAAGAAGCTCCGGCTTTTCCCCTGCCTTTCCGTCACTGGATGGAAACTCCGCCCCTGGATGAAGCGCCGTATCCTGGGTATATTGGATATTTCCCAGATTTTTTGTCATGATCTGGTAGAATACCTCATTAATGCCTTTCAGCACTTCATTTCTGCTTCGGAAGTTCTGGTGAAGTTCAATTTTCTGATAGCTTCCTTCTTCTCTGGAATAGGATTCGTATTTCTCAAGGAACAGCTGAGGCCTGGCCAGGCGGAACTGATAAATGCTCTGTTTCACATCCCCTACCATGAATACATTGGGACTTCCGAACCGTTCTCTGGAAATACTGTTAATGAGGGCTTCCTGCACATCATTGCTGTCCTGATATTCATCTACCAGTATTTCTTCAAACTGACTGCTCAGATCATCGGCCACATTCGAGGGAACCGGACCGCCGTCTTCTCTATTCAGCAGTATCTTAAGGGCATAATGTTCCAAATCATTAAAATCCACCAGATTCTTTTCGTTTTTCTTCTCCTGGTATCTTCGAAAGTATTCTTCTGCCAGGCCAAGCAGTGTAGTGACGGCCTCCCTGGTTCCCCGGATGTCGGAAAGAACCTCATCAGGTGATTCAAAGCAGTATAAATCCAAAAGCTTTCCAACCGCTTTTTTCACACGGTCCCGGATTGCCGTTACAAAGTTTTTTTTATCCTGATCAATGTTTTTATTCCGTATGGCTGCCAGACGGTCAAAGGCTACCGCCTTAAGCTGTTCATTGAGAACTGCGTAGTCTTCTGCCTGTCTCAGCCGGTTAAGCATCTTCAGATCATTTGCTAACATTGGCAGATACGCTTCCGGTCCGTTTTCTTCTTCACAGGTTTCTACAGCTGCTTTTAGCTGGCTTACCAGCTCGGAAAGCTGAAGCCGGACATCCTCCATAAGAAACCTCATCCATGCAGTATCCATGATATGGCCCATGTCACAGGTTATAAGTTCCTGCCTGCATCTGTCAAACCAATCCTCCGGCCAGGGATTACTCTGGGAAAATGTGAACACCTGCATGATGGCATCCTCGATCCCCCTGTCGGATTTTCCTGTGGCATAGGTTTCTACAAATTGCTCAAATAACGGATCACCGCTTTCGTAACAATCCTCCAGCATCTCTTTCATGACATCGGCCCGTAAAAGGATCAGCTCTCCCTCGTCGCCTACCCGAAAAGCCGGGTCCATATCCAGTTTATTGTAATGCTCCCGGATAAGGCCCAGGCAGAAGCTGTCAATGGTGGTAATCTGGGCATAGGGGATCATGGCTGCCTGCATCTGCAGATGGGCGTTGTCCGGATTCTCCATAAGTTTTTGATCCACGGCCCTTAAAACCCGTTCCCGCATTTCATCGGCGGCTGCCTTGGTGAATGTCATGACTAAAAGCTGATCGATCCTCAAAGGCTCTTTTCCTTCTGTGATCATGCGGATGATCCGCTCGACTAACACCGCAGTTTTCCCGCTTCCTGCCGCTGCTGATACAAGAAGGTTCCGGTTTCTGCTTTCAATAACCGCTTTCTGTTCCTTTGTCCAGCTAATGGCCATCTGTGTCCCCTCCCTTCTCTTTTCCTTCAATGACCGGCCATATATCCTCAGACTTAAGGGCCTTAAACTTCCGAAAACCGTACCCTTCCGTCTTTATATCAAATCCGCAGACCGCATGGTAAGGACAGTAATTGCAGGCACATTGATTCCCTTGCTTATAAGGATTTACATCAATAACGCCGTCAAGGATCCCTCTTCCTTCTGATATTAGCTTCTCCTTAACGAACTGCCTTAACGCAGCAAAACGTCCGCTCCCTGCGACAGAGGACCTGGCCTCTTTGATTATTCCATTCTTCATGGCAACCGGAATGACGTCGGATTCTGTTTCGATCTCGTGGTCTAAGTGGGAAATTGCATTTAAATCGCTGTTGACCAGACCGTTCATGCGCAGCTGTCTTAACATCCGGCGGTTGATTTCCTCTTCAGTCATCTCCCCTTCCTTATCGATGATGGGATCATTGATATTATAATAGAATATGCCTGCCGGAACCACAGCCTTGTCTGTCCGGCGCCTCTCCTCCATCTCCAGAGCCGCATCCATATAAACCACCAGCTGAAGCTGAAGGCCGTAATACAGTGCCGTTAAATCAAAGGCAGTACTGCCTGATTTATAGTCAATGATCTTCACATAGACTGCCTCTTCATCCTCGCACAGATCCATGCGGTCGATCCTTCCTCTTAAATGGAGGGCTTCATCCTCTGACAAGGGTATCCTCATGGCCTTTAAATGATCGGCAGCGGAAAAGGATACCTCAAAACCAACGGGAGTGAAATCTCCTTTTTTAAGCTGTTCCGACAATGCCCATACCGTCCGATCCGTAATCCGCTCCACTTTACCTGCCAGATAGGCATTCCTGGCAGAGCTTTTCAGTATGGTATTGCCATATTCCTCTGTGACCCGGTTCACGCATTCATGGACCATTGTCTTCCGCTCCTCAGCGGAAAGGTCCCGGAAGTCCCTTCCCTCCTCCTTCATGCGGGTAAAGCACAGATCAATGGAATCGTGGAACAGGTTTCCGATGTCCATGGCTGCCAGTTCATACTCCTGGCGTTCCAAAAGCTCCAGTCCATAATTCAGGAAATGGGCATAGGCGCAGGAAGCATACTGTTCCATTCTTGTCACACTCCCGCTCAGGACAGAACCATACAGGGCTTTGGCCGCCAGCTTTCCGATTCCCTTTTGATCATAGGCATAAAAGGAAGCCTCCGCCAGCATCTTCCCCTCTTTTTTATGATCTTCTGACAGCAGGAATTCTTTCAGCAGTTCCAGTACTGGGGCATCCTCTCCGGTTTTTCCATATTCCCGAAGCCCTTGTGCCAGACGTTCCTTTGCTTCCCTCATGGACAAAGGAACCCGTATCTTTGCCGGAATCTCTAAAGAAAGGCCGGGAAACAGCTTTTTAAGCTCCCCCTCCAGTGTGGAAGGACGCATACTTTTCCCCCCGCTGTCCATGGCCGCATAGGATATGATCAATTCCTGTTCCGGCTTTGTAAGCGCCAGATACAGGTAAAATCTCTGACGGAACCCCTCTTCTCTGGCCGTAGGTGCCAGTTCAATGGCATGGGTTCCGAGATATTCCCTTTCCCGGTCCGTAAACAGGCTGCTTTTTTCCTTTTTTACCGGTACGATGCCGTCGTTTACACCGACAAAAAACAATACCTTGATATGATCCAGCCTGGTTCTGGTAATATCACCTACTACCACCCGGTCCACCGAGGCAGGAATCAGCCCCACCTTAATTTCCGAAAACCCGGCATCCAGGATCTCTGCGTATTCCCTGCGGCTTACATGCTCATCCCCTAAAAGACCGGCCAGACGGTCAAATAAATCCATAACCAGACCGTATACCTGACTGTATTCCTTTGCAAGACTGAATTCTCCCTGCTCTTTGAAGGCTTCCCCGCTGACAAGCATCCTTTTCTCTATGCCTGCCTCCATAAGAAGGGCTGCAACGGCTCCGGTCATGGACTTTACCGTAGAATCTTCTGCCCTGAATGCCTCCCGCAGCTTTCTTAATGGAACTAAGATTTTCTCCCGGAACTCATTTAACCCGTTAAGATCAATATCCTTTCCTCCCCGGTACCAGCCTTCCCACTTTGAATCCCATTTTTTATATCCCCGGATACCCATGGCTATGACGTAATTTTCCAGCCGGTCCGTCTTTTCCCTCTCCTCTTCTGTTGTGATCAGACCGGTTCTAAGATAGCGGAAAACAGATTCGTAGGTAAAATCCTTCTGGATAATCTCAATGGCTGCCCGGATCAGCTCAACCATGGGGTTCTTTAAAATGCTTTTTTTATCATCCAGAAAATATGGGATATGATTTAGCTGAAACTGATGAATGATGTCATTGGCATAGCTTCCCAAATCTCCGGTAATCACAGCCATATCCCGGTAACGAAGGCCCTTTTCCCGGATCCGCTCTTCCATGGAACGAATGACAAAGGCTATCTCCTCAGACGGGTTCATGGCCTTAAAAAGGCGTATGGAACCGGGAACAGTCTGAAAGGATTTCCCCTTATACCGGTATAAATTCTGTTCCAGGAAATCCAGTGCATTTTCCTTTTCGTTACCAGAAAGGTCCGTATCATCTTTATGCTTCTTTAAGAAGCGGACAGCCGGGTGATTCATAAGCAGGATATCCTTTTCTCTGCCGGTCTGCGCCTCCTTTGCCAGTTCATTTAATTTCCAGATCATCTGGCGGCTCATGTAAAACAAGTCCTGCATTCCGGACTTTATGCCCATATTCTCAGCCGGGTCTATGGTCACGGTTACCATGACCCGTCTGCTGTAACGCAGGAACAGACCAAGAATCCGGTACTGGACCGGAGTAAAGCCGGTATAGCCATCCAGGGTGATCACGCTGTTCTTTATCAGTTCTGATCTGGGAAGAATTCTGCATAAAACATCTAAAATCTCCTCTGTGGTTATGTATTTATCCCTGATATAATCTTTAAATCCCTGATAAATAACGGAAATATCGGAAAGCTTCTGCCGAAGCATGGGACTGGCCGTATCCGGTATCTTCTCCATCAGCATCTCGTCTGTTACCCCGTACTGATAAAGCTCAGACAGCATGGACTTCAGCTGGGAAATAAACCCAGTTTTTGATAAAAGCTCCTTATAGAGGATCAGATCCCTTTTTTTATTGGCAGCCACCTTCCTTAAAACCATGGACTTTCCCATGTCGTCCAGGACCTGGGGATTTGTAATGGCAAGTTCTTCAAAAACCCGGTAGGCCAGACGCTTAAAGCTTACGATATCAATATTCATCACTCCGTGACCGGGATGAAGGGAAACAATCTCCTTCTGGGTCTGCATGGTAAACTGTTCCGGTACAATAGCAATATACCGGGTATCCGGCTGCTCTAAGGAAAGCCGGATTAATTCTGAATAAAGGCGGCAGGTCTTGCCGGAACCGGATCCGCCCAAAATAAATTGAAGGGACATGTCCTTACTCGTCTCCTTTTTGTATTTTTCTCACTGTGAAGCAAAACGCATGTTTGCTTATCATATTAACACAGATTTCTCCTGACAACAATAAATTCTTAGGCATGAAACCCTTCTCGCTTTAATACATTATAACAAAACTGTACGGAGGGCTTCTTTATGAGCTCAAAAACAAAAATCGTCGTTTTACGAATGAAAGAAATCATATATACCGCGATCTTCGTCGGCCTTGGGATTCTCCTTATAACCTTGTTTTTAGTCATGTTCCGCCCGAAGAATTCTGTTGCCACTTCCGGCGATCCCGTGCTCTATGTTCCGGGAGTCTATTCCTCAGCCATTACGCTGAACAGCCAGGATATCAATGTGGAAGTTACCGTGGACTCAAAAAAAATCACCTCGGTTTCCCTGATACCCTTAAGCGAAGCTGTTACCACCATGTATCCTCTGATGCAGCCGGCCATGGATAACCTGTCCGAACAGATCCTGAAAAACCAGTCCACGGAAAACATATCCTATTCTACCGAAACCCGGTATACATCAGGCGTACTGTTAAAGGCTGTCAACCAGGCTCTTTCGAAAGCAGCGGTTCCTAAATAAGGACATTGTGTTTTTCCATTTGTGACTGTATAATGAAAGAAAAAATACATAATTACATGAATGAGGAAATTCTTTATGAGTCAGAATACAGGAACACAGGATGCAGCGGAGCATAATCAGATTACAGAGGGAGTGATATGGAAGCAGCTTCTTCTGTTTTTCTTTCCTATTTTATTTGGAACATTTTTTCAGCAGCTCTATAATACTGCCGATGCTGTCATCGTCGGACGGTTCGTGGGAAAGGAAGCACTTGCCGCCGTGGGAGGCCCTACAGGAACTCTTATCAATCTTCTGATCGGGTTCTTCATAGGGCTTTCTTCCGGTGCGGGAGTAATCATCTCCCAGTTTTACGGAGCCAGGCAGGCAGACCATGTAAGCCGGGCCGTCCATACCGCTGCTGCTTTTTCCCTTGCATGCGGCATGGCCTTAATGGCTGTGGGCATCCTGGGTGCACCCTTTGCCTTAAGAGCTATGGGAACGCCTGACGATATCTTAAACTATGCGGTTCTGTATATGCGGGTCTATTTTATGGGAGTGATCCCAAACCTGATCTACAACATGGGAGCCGGGATCCTTCGGGCTGTGGGAGACTCCAGACGTCCCCTTTATTTCCTGATCGCAAGCTGCTTTACCAATATTATTCTGGATATAGCGTTTGTAGTCTGCTTTCACATGGGCGTTATGGGTGCCGCACTTGCCACCATTCTCTCCCAGCTGGTCAGCGCCCTCCTGGTCATGCTGGTGCTGGTCCGGACCAGGGAGTCCTATCACCTGATACCTAAATCCATACGGATAGACAGAGACATGCTTCGGCGCATCATACGGATTGGATTTCCCGCGGGTCTGCAATCCGTCATGTATTCCTCCTCCAATGTCATCATCCAGTCCAGTGTGAATGCCCTGGGAACCGACACCATTGCTGCCTGGACAGCCTATGGTAAAATTGACACCTTTTTCTGGATGATCATCAGTGCTTTCGGCATTTCTATCACCACCTTTGTGGGGCAGAACTTCGGAGCTGGAAAAAAAGACCGGGTCTATAAGGGCATCCGAGTCTGCATGTTCATGAGTTTTGCTGCAGCAATTGCACTCAGCTTATTATTGTATACATTTGGCAATTACGTTTTTCTGCTGTTCACCACCGACGCTGCTGTTATTTTAAAGGGAACGGAGATACTCCATTTTCTTGTTCCCACATTTTTCACCTATGTCTGTATCGAGATCTATTCCGGGGCCCTCCGCGGGGCGGGTGACTGCTGGCTCCCCATGATTCTCACCAGCTTAGGAGTCTGCGCACTCCGGATCATATGGATCTGCGTGGCTGTTCCCCTGCATCCGGCCATTGAGACCGTGATTTTCAGTTATCCGCTGACCTGGACCACCACATCCGTTTTATTTATCATTTATTTTAACTGGTTCAGTAAATTAAAAAAATATAGATTTTAAAAGACTCCTTGACAATTCTTTTAAAGTCCACTATACTAAACCCGATAAAAGGGAGTAGCTTACACCTTTTACAGGTGTTTGTGTATTCGACATACCCGTTTGCCGCCCCGGAAGATGAGGTGCAAACCGATACGCATATAATTAGCGAGACTTTTATTGCATTGATCCATGCAATAAAAGTCCCGCTTTTTTTTAAGATATACAGCTTCCTTTTAACATTATATTAGAAAGAGGAATCCATATGATGATGTACGTCTGGTTGATCTTAGGTTTTGTATTATTGATTAAAGGTGCTGATTATTTCGTAGAAGCCAGTTCCTCCATTGCCAGGACACTGCGGGTCCCAAGTATCATTATCGGCCTTACCATCGTAGCCTTAGGCACCAGTGCACCGGAACTGGCTGTCAGCACCACCGCTGCCCTTTCCGGAAATAATGATATTGCTATCGGGAACGTAATCGGCTCCAATATCTTTAATCTCCTTGTGGTCCTTGGTACCTGCGGACTGATCCATCCCTTTGCGGTCCGCATCCGCTGGGATTATATAGCCTCTGTTGGAATTGCAGTTATTCTGTTCTTTCTGATCCTGTTTGACTTAAACGTAAGCCGGCTGGACGGCTTTCTTCTCTTAGGACTATTTACTGCTTTTGCCGGCCTGACCATACGGGACGCACTGGCCAACCGGACCTCAGCCGCAGAAGAAATCACGACCATGCCCATTTATCTGTCGGCTGCATTCATTGTGGGAGGACTGGCTGCTATTGTATGGGGCGGCAATCTGGTAGTAGAGAACGCAAGCGCCATAGCAAAATCCTTTGGACTGAGCCAGGCTTTGATCGGACTGACCATCGTTGCATTCGGAACCTCGCTTCCGGAGCTGGTGACCTCCATCGTTGCCTCCAGGAAGGGTGAAAACGGACTGGCACTTGGCAATGTCATTGGTTCCAATATTTTTAATATCCTGCTGGTCCTGGGTGCTTCATCAGCCATCAGCCCCATTTCGGTAAGCATCCTGACCGTTTTTGATACTGCCTTTTTCATCATTGCCAGTATCATCACATTGTTTTTATGCAGAAGTAAAAATCAAATCAGCCGGTTAGAAGGAATATTTATGTTAACCATGTATTTCATTTACCTGATATATATCACCATAAGGTAACCGGATTATTCCATGGGTGGCCTGTAAAATGTTCCAAAAAACTGCTGAGTCCTGAACATATTCACGATCACATGCCCGTCAACTTCATGGAACAGCCTCATAATGTCAGGCACTTCATAGGAGGATACAACCGTATGAAGAAGATACATCTTCTTCTTGCTGTAACCTCCTATGGCATCCACACAGGATATGCCGTGGTGAAACACCTTTACGTATTCGCTTGCCATCTCCATTCCTTTTGCCGTAGTGATCTGAAGCGTGACCCGTTCATATCTGTGATGAAACGTAGAAACCACCTTTGTACCCACGAACTGGAACAGGATAGAATAGCCAGCATAATCCCAGCCAAAGATGGCTCCAAAAACGCAAAGCAGCACCACATTCCCGACAAAAACATAGGTCCAGATAGAATTTCCCGTCTTGTTGGAAACATACAGGGCAATGAAATCGGTTCCTCCGGTGGATGCATTCCCCCTCAGGGCCAGAACAATTGCAAAACCATACAGAACCCCTCCGTATATCACATTGAGGATTCCATCTTCAAAGATTGGTGAAAAATGAAATATTTTCAAAAAAAGACTGGATAAAAAAACCTGCAGCACGGAAAAAAACGTAAACCGCCTGCTGATACTTCTGCTGCAGACCCATGCAACCGGGATATTTAAAAGGATCATGCCCATAGAGGTGGATATGTTGAATCCAAACAGGGATGTCACCCGGTCTATCAGAATCGCAACGCCTGTAAAGCCGCCGGACAAAAGACCCGCCGGCTTGATAAAAGCCTGTATCACATAGGTCTGCAAAAGTGCGGAAGCCACTACGGCAGACGTTGTGATCAAATTGCGGATACGCTTATCTCTTCTCAGTTTTTTCCACATAACATTCCTCCTTATCACTATGCATTATTATATGTAAGTTCTTTTGCCGTATCAATGTTTTTTTACATAAGCAGTATGTTCATCTGACTCGCTGCCTTCATAAAATAAGAGAGGACTGCCCTTCCCCCACAGAAGGCAATCCTCCGTCACGATCTGAAACCGTCACACTATTAAGTTTCTGAAATTTGGCATCTCCATGCCGAAATCTTACACACAAAGCACCCCTTGTGCTTCTCACATGGACGATAATACCATCCATTCCTCAGAAAGTCAATGATTTTAGTGTATTTTACCAAAAATATACCAATTTGCAAGAATCATTCCAACTATTTTACATACAAGACTATCGGTAAAGTCTTTATTATATGTACACTTTTTTACAAAACATATTTTTATAAAAAGTGCACATACTGTTTTTATTGTCAAACTGCTTCTATTTTATCTGTAAGGAGAAGATCTCATGGAATTTACGAAAAGTCTATCCGATAATATGAATTATCTGAAAAACAAGCTGGATGTCGAGGGGAATTTCGACCTGGTCTACAGAACCTTCTATATAGGCAGCCGGGAAGCCTGCCTATATTTCATTGAAGGTCTTACAAACAGTGAGGCATGGCAGAAAATCTTTCAGGCCTTCTCTGCAATTAAGCCTGAAGACATGCCCGCCGATGCCCATGAATTCTCGAAAAAATTCGTACCCCACAGTCAGGTTGATCTTGTTCAAAATGATGATAAAATGATCATACAGCTTCTGACCGGATTATCCTGCCTGTTTATTGATGGTTACGACAGATGCCTGGCCATAGACAGCCGGAGTTATCCCGCCAGAGGCATATCGGAACCGGAAAAGGACAAGGTTCTCCGTGGTTCACGAGATGGGTTTGTAGAAACACTGACTTATAATACGGCCCTGATCCGCCGGAGAATACGTGATCCCAGGCTGACCGTGGAGGTAACAAATGCCGGAGAAAGCTCCCATACGGATATCGCCATCTGTTATATAAAGGGAAGAGTAGATGAAAAGCTGCTGGCCATGATCAAGGGGCGGATCAGTAAACTGGAAGTGGATGCCCTGACCATGAACCAGGAAAGCCTGGCAGAATGCATCTATCCCCATAAATGGTACAACCCGTTTCCGAAGTTTAAATTTTCCGAGCGCCCAGATACTGCCGCAGCTTCCATACTGGAAGGAAATATCATTCTCATGGTAGACAACTCTCCCTCCGCCATGATTTTGCCTTCATCTGTTTTTGATATCATCGAAGAAGCGGATGATTATTATTTTCCGCCCATAACCGGAACTTATCTGCGGCTCTCCCGCTTTATAATTTCTATTCTTACACTGTTCATAACCCCTATATGGCTGCTGTTTATACAGAACCCGGAAATGATACCATCCTGGCTGCAATTTATCAAGTTATCAGAAGCTCCTCAGGTTCCCTTGATCTTCCAGCTGCTGATTCTGGAATTCGCCATTGACGGACTTCGGCTTGCAGCTGTTAATACCCCCAGTATGCTGACCACCCCCCTCAGTGTAATCGCAGGTATTGTCATGGGGGAATATTCCGTTAAATCTGGCTGGTTTAACAGTGAAACCATGCTCTACATGGCCTTTGTAACCATTGCAAACTACTCTCAGTCAAGCTTTGAACTTGGCTATGCTTTTAAATTTATGCGGATAATTATACTTATTTTAACTTCCATTTTCAATTTGTGGGGATTCATTACCGGTACTCTGCTTACCCTGATTGCCGTTGTTTTTAATAAAACCATTGCAGGAAAGAGTTATATTTATCCGTTAATCCCATTCCATATATCGGAGTTAAAAAAACGTTTCCTCCGCGGACGGCTTCCTCATAAAGAAAAATAGTTCTGATCTCTGAAACGCAGTGGGGAGGGGGAGAAAGCTTATATACAACTTGATTTCTTTGCCGCCCTATACTACAATAGACGTCAAGGAGGTTGCCATGAAAATTGTTATCATTGACGGGCAGGGCGGAAAAATGGGACAGTCCGTCATTACCCAGCTTAAAAAATCTCATCCGGAGCTTCCCATCACTGCCATTGGAACAAATTCCATTGCCACTTCTGCCATGTTAAAGGCAGGAGCGGATGCTGGAGCAACCGGTGAAAATCCTGTCATAGTGAGCAGTCGTGATGCGGATATTATCATCGGTCCTATCGGAATCGTCATTGCAGATTCACTGTTAGGAGAGATCACGCCGGCCATGGCAGAAGCCATAGGCAGATGCAGGGCCTACAAGATACTTATACCGGTGAACCGATGCAATCATTATGTAGTGGGCTGCGAAAATCTGACCCTTTCGGAATCCATTGCCCTTGTAAATAAACAGGTGGAGAATCTTTTATAATCTCCACCTGTTTGTTTATAAGGAAGTTCCATCCGCCTCCGGCTTATGGAATAAATCAAATCTATTCATCTATGCTGTAGTTCGGAGCTTCTTTTGTGATATGAATGTCATGAGGATGGCTTTCCTTTAAGGATGCTGCCGTAATCTTAACAAATCTTCCGGTCTCCTGCATAGTCCCGATATTCCCGGCGCCGCAGTAGCCCATACCTGACCGTAAGCCTCCTAACATCTGAAATACGGTATCTTCCACCATTCCCTTATAAGCCACACGGCCTTCCACACCTTCCGGAACCAGCTTCTTGGCATCTGTCTGGAAATAACGGTCCTTGCTTCCGTTCTCCATGGCTGCAATGGAGCCCATGCCGCGGTACACCTTGTACTTTCTTCCCTGATAAAGTTCGAATGTTCCCGGACTCTCATCACATCCGGCGAACATGCTTCCCATCATACAGACGCTTCCTCCGGCGGCAATGGCCTTTGTTAAATCACCGGAATACTTGATTCCTCCGTCAGCTATGATCGGAATGCCATATTCCTTTGCCACGTTGTAGCAGTCCATAACAGCCGTAATCTGCGGAACACCGATACCGGCTACCACGCGGGTCGTACAGATGGAACCTGGACCGATACCCACCTTGACTGCATCAGCTCCTGATTTAATCAATGCCTTTGTCGCTTCTCCGGTGGCCACATTCCCTGCAATGACCTGAAGAGCCGGGAACGCTTCCTTGATCATTTTCACACAGCGGAGAACGTTCTCAGAATGTCCGTGAGCGGAATCCAGTACCACCACATCCACCTTAGCGGCTACCAGAGCACCTACGCGGTCTAAAACATTGGCTGTAATTCCTACTGCAGCCCCGCACAAAAGTCTTCCCTGGGCATCCTTGGCGGATAACGGATACTTGATCTGCTTTTCAATATCCTTAATGGTGATCAGACCTTTTAAGTTGAAATCCTCATCCACGATCGGAAGCTTTTCCACTCTTGCCTTGGCAAGGACCTTCTTGGCTTCCATCAGAGTAATTCCCTCTCTGGCCGTAACCAGGTTTTCGGAAGTCATGCATTCTTTGATCTTCTTGCTGAAGTCCTCTTCGAATTTTAGATCACGGTTGGTAATGATGCCGACCAGCTTCCTGCCCTCTGTGATCGGGACACCGGATATGCGGAATTTAGCCATAAGCTCATCCGCATCTTTTAATGTATGCTCCGGAGAAAGAAAGAATGGGTCCGTTATGACGCCGTTTTCTGACCTCTTAACCTTATCAACCTCTTCTGCCTGCTTTTCTATCGACATATTCTTGTGAATGATGCCGATACCACCCTGTCTTGCCATGGCGATTGCCATGCGGTGCTCAGTTACCGTATCCATACCTGCACTCATAAGCGGAATGTTCAGTTTGATGGTTTTTGTAAGGTTGGTCGTTAAATCAACCTGATTGGGAATTACTTCTGAATATGCAGGAACCAGCAGTACATCATCAAAAGTAATGCCTTCGCCAATAATTGTACCCATTAATTTTTCCTCTCCTTCTTTTTGTTATTATTAATATAACTAATAAGCTTTTCACTTGTTAGTTACCTAGTTTAGCAAATTTTACACAGGTTGTCAACGGACATTTTTCTGATTTTTTCCGTCCTCTGTGGACAGTATGAAAAAGACAGCTTTTCTTTTCTTCAGAACCTCAAAAGAAAGATGGACCAGACAGATTTCTAAATCTGTCTGGTCCATCTTTCTTTTATATCTGATTAACCACCTTACGCGGAGCTGTCATTTTCATGCAGTGAAGAAGCTTCTCATTGGGTTCAAAAATAATCTTGGTAGTTTCTGCACCGGATTGGCTGATCAGCGTGTAAGTCTTAGTTCCCGGTACCTGAGATGAAAAATCCAGTACTTTCATGTTGCTGGTCTCGTGATCCCTGACCTCCGTGGAATTTGTGGGAGCTACGATCTGTATACCCTCCATAGAACCTTCCCAGGCTTTCTTCCTCTTGCTTCTGCCGTAAATCCGGTCTATGGAAAGTGTATTGGTTACATACAGATATTCATATTCCACCTCACTGTTGCGGAATACAAAGTATGTGGCCGCACCTGCGGCTAACAGGAAAATCACTCCAAAGATTCCGAAAACCGGAGATATGGAAAGGAAAAATGCAACCACACACAAAATCCCCATCCCGATCTTAAACAGCATAGCGTAGGCCGGAGTCTTACGCTTCACAAGCCATTCTGCATACATTTCATTCATAACGCTACTGGATCCTTTCTTCTTTCCTGCCCATCTTCTCAGGGCATTAAGGTATACCTGGAAGGTGTTTCTTCTTCTCTGCCCGTCATTTCAGGGCATTAAGGTATTACATCATATCCATACCGCCCGGAGCCGGAACTGCAGGTGTCTTTTCTTTTATATTAGCAACAACAGACTCTGTTGTCAATAAGGTAGATGCCACACTGGTTGCATTCTGAAGTGCACTTCTGGTTACCTTGGTTGGATCCAGGATACCTGCTTCGATCATATCTACGTATTCTTCCTTGTATGCATCGTAACCAGTACCGACTTTTGACTCTTTTACCTTGTTGATGATAACGCTGCCTTCCAGACCTGCATTCGCTGCAATATGGTATAACGGGGATTCCAGAGCCTTTAAGATAATCTTGCCGCCGGTCTTTTCATCGCCTTCCAATCCTTTTACAACATCTTCGATCTGAGTGATTGCATGAATATAGGCAGAACCGCCTCCGGCAATGACGCCTTCCTCAACGGCTGCTCTTGCCGCGGATAAAGCATCCTCCATACGGAGCTTGGCTTCTTTCATCTCAGTTTCTGTTGCTGCACCTACACGGATTACTGCTACGCCGCCGGATAATTTTGCAAGTCTCTCCTGTAATTTTTCTTTGTCAAAGTCAGAGGTAGTCTCTTCGATCTGACCCTTGATCTGGCCGATTCTTGCTGAAATGGCATCCTTTTCACCGCATCCATCTACGATAACGGTATTTTCCTTCTGGATCTTGACAGATTTTGCACGGCCTAACTGATCCATGGTCGCACTCTTAAGCTCATAGCCTAACTCTTCGGAAATTACGGTACCGCCTGTCAGAACTGCGATATCCTGAAGCATCTCTTTTCTTCTGTCACCGTAGCCTGGTGCCTTGACGCCAACTACATTAAAGGTTCCTCTTAATTTATTTACGATCAGGGTCGTCAAAGCCTCACCTTCGATATCCTCAGCGATAATGAGAAGTCTTGCGCC
The DNA here is from genome assembly GCA_964402355.1 of uncultured Lacrimispora sp. GTDB lineage: Bacteria > Bacillota > Clostridia > Lachnospirales > Lachnospiraceae > Lacrimispora. Next base: position 276,424 of record CAYOCB010000006.1, on the reverse strand, counting down.
TGACTGAACCACCTGCTCTAATAATGGAAGAATCTCCTGAATGCTGGAAATCTTCTTATCTGTAATAAGAATATACGGATCGTCTAAGTTTGCTTCCATCTTTTCCATATCGGTGCTCATGTAAGCAGAAATATAACCTCTGTCAAACTGCATACCTTCTACCAGATCAAGCTCCGTCTTCATGGTCTTGGACTCTTCAATGGTGATAACGCCGTTGTTGGAAACCTTCTCCATGGCATCAGCTACCATCTCACCTACCTCATCAGCTGATGCAGAAATAGCTGCAACCCTTGCGATCGAAGCTTTACCTTTGATCGGCTCGCTCATCTTTGCGATCGCTTCAATTGCTGCATCTGTGGCCTTCTTCATGCCCTTTCTTAAACCGATCGGATTAGCGCCTGCTGCCAGGTTCTTCATTCCTTCATTGATCATAGCCTGTGCCAGGACGGTGGCAGTAGTCGTACCATCACCAGCTACATCATTGGTCTTTGTTGCAACCTCTTTTACTAACTGAGCGCCCATATTCTCAAAAGCGTCTTCCAGTTCGATTTCCTTTGCAATGGTCACTCCGTCATTGGTGATCAATGGTGCACCAAAGGATTTATCCAGTACAACGTTTCTTCCTTTCGGGCCTAAAGTAACGCGGACTGTATCTGCTAACTGATTGACTCCGGATTCAAGTGCTTTTCTGGCTTCTACGCCATATTTAATCTGCTTTGCCATGATTCATTCCTCCTAAAACTTCTTTTATGATTGCGGTATCGCCGCCGTAACTATTCAATGACTGCCAGAATATCATTCTGCTTTACAATTACATATTTCTCATCGTCTTCTCCGGTTTCAACCTCTGTACCTGAATACTTGGAGAAGATTACCTTGTCGCCTGCCTTAACCTGCATGGTAACTTCCTTGCCGTCTATCAGGCCGCCAGGTCCTACTGAGATAACTTCCGCCTGCTGCGGTTTTTCTTTTGCCTGTCCCGGCAGAACGATGCCGGACTTTGTTGTCTCCTCTGCAACCAATGGTTTTAACACAACTTTGTCAAATAATGGCACTAATTTCATTGCAATTCCTCCTCATAGCTTTCTGCATTTATTCTTTCCTAGGCCTTCCGAAAGAAGTTATTTTTATTCACATACTAAGTTATATCACTCATTATTAGCACTGTCAATAGTTGAGTGCTAACTTTATATTTTTTTTACATATTTACCAAAATAATACGTTTTTCCCCCTTTCTTACATAGTTTATAGAAATTTTCTTATTATATACCTTTATTTTTTCAAATGGAAGTATTACAATAAATAAGAAAATTGAAAGGAGTGTATCATATGGCAAAAAAAGGTAATGGTTTTGGGAAATTCGTGGCATTTGCCACTATCGCCGGCGCTGTTGCCGCTGGCATCTCTTATTTTACGAAATACAAATCTTTCCACAAAGAACTGGAAGAAAATTTCCATGATTTTGAAGATGACGGTAATGATGACATTTCCAAAATTGACAGTACGATGAACCGCAATTATGTTTCCCTGCATGCCAATAAAGATGAATTTAAGATTGCAGCTTCCGATATGGCAGATGCCGCCAAGGATGCAGCAAATGCGGCAAAAAATCTAATGAAGGACGCGGCCGGCATTGTAAGTGATACGGCAAAGGAAGCAGCTTCCGCCGTAGCTTTTACCGCAAAAGATATGTTTGACTCCTCAAAGGAGCAGAATGATACGGAAGAAGACGAGGATCTTACAGAGGATGGCGGTCTGGACTATGCGGCCGGAGCGGCGGAGAATCTGATAAAAAAAGCGGAAACCGCAGCCGATACTGCAAAGGATATCATAAAAGAGACATCTGCCGGCGTGGCCGATAAAGCAAAGGAAGCCGCTGAGAACACTGCCGGGGCGGTAAAGACAGCCGCAGAGAATACTGCCGATGCAGCAAAGGAGGCGGTACAAACCGCCGGAACTATGGCAAAGAACCTGGCCGATGAAACCACTACCATTGTGGAAGATGAACTGGAATAACGCAAAAAGATAATGACTGGGACGGAAGAAAAAAGGGCCATTGCATTTTTATGCAGCGGCCCCATGTTTATCAGTTATTTTTTATAAAGAAATGTTTCCGGCAGAGTCACGTTGAAATCAACGGCCAGATCACGGAAATTCTGAGGTGTGATGGTATTAAGCTTATCCGGACGGATGGAGAGCACCTTAACAAGTATTTCCGCAGATTTCTCCACCGTATGCATCAGACCAAAAGTCAGGTCAAAATCCTCTCCCGATGCAAACAGACCGTGATGGGCCCAGACAGCAACGTCATATTTCTTCATCAATTCACTGGTTGCCACTGCGATATCACGTCCTCCGGGAACCATCCAGCCCACAACTCCGATGCCATCCGGGAATACAACCGGGCATTCTGTAGCCATTTCCCACAATTCTCTTGTAAACACCTTATCCTCCAGAGGAAGCACAAAGGTAAGGGCGATGACATTGGCCGGATGGGCATGGTAAATCACCCTGTGCTTTCCGGCTGTAGCCTCTTTCTTCACCTCATGGTTCATGAGATGGGATGGGAGTTCGCTGGTGGGACGTCCGCCGTTTACCATGCCCCAGCAGATCCGGAAATTCTCACCTTGTCCATCCACTTCAATGATGCAGGAATTGGCTGCCGGGTCCAGAATTACATTGCGGAAATATTTCCCGCTGCCAGTTACCATAAAATACTCGCCAGCCAGTCCCCTCACGCTGGTTCCTATAGGCTGCCAGGGATTTTGGTCCGTAAAGTCCTCTTTTACCGCTTCCACCTCTTCCGGTTTGATACGGTAGCTTAAATTACCGCCGTTTCTTTCATGCCAGTTCTGATGGAAGCCATCGTCGCACAAACGAATAAAACCTTTTACAAATTCTGCATCTAAAATCTTCATGTCATTTTCTCCTTATTTCCGGTTTTTCAGTACTTCTTTTTCATAGCTGCGTATTTCTTCGAACCAGTCCTCTTTCGCAGGCACTCCGTTTTCTTCACAGAAGTAGTTCCACACATCTCCAACAGGATAAAGTTTCAGTTCCTCCTGAAGCATCATCAGTTCTGTGAAATTGCGCTCATTCTGCAGTCCTGCCAGTTTTTCACCAGGAAGAAGAAGGGCATTAAGCAGTGCCTTCTGCATATTCCGCATGCCCACTACCCAGGCACTTAAACGGTTGATGCTGGCATCAAAGAAGTCCAGAGCTAAAAGGACCCGGTCTGCACCGCCGCGCACTATTTCCTTAGCAATCTCCTTTGTTTCATCATCAAACAGCACCACATGGTCGCTGTCCCAGCGAACCGGCCTTGTTACATGAAGAGCTACCTTGTCAAAGAACAGGAGCATGGAGGATATCTTATCGGATATCACCTCGGTAGGATGATAATGGCCGCTGTCCAGCAGGCAGAGGATATCATTCTTGGATGCATAATTCATATAGAATTCGTGGGAGCCTACGGTGCAGCTTTCCATACCGATTCCAAATACCTTGGACTCTACGGCTACGTATACCTTGGACTTATCGTAATCCATGGACAGGATCTGGTCAAGGGAATCTTTTAACCTGGCCCGGGGTGACATGCGGTCAGCCGGAATATCCTTAAATCCGTCAGGAATCCAGATGTTCATGGTGCATGGCGTGCCCTGCTCCTTCGCAAAATACTCAGAGATGCGAATGCATGCTTTTACGTGGTCGATCCAGAAATTGCGAATCTTATCATCTTCGCTGGATAATGTGGCGTTTTCTGCCTTTGGATGAGAGAATAGCGTAGGGTTAAAGTCAATTCCGATTCCTCTTTCCCTGGCAAACTCCACCCATTTTGCAAAATGCTTCGGCTCCAGCTTATCCCGGTCCGCCCACTCTCCTTCTTCGAAAATGGCATAGCTGGCGTGGAGGTTGATTCTGTGCTTTCCCGGAATCAGGCTCAATGCCTTATCCATGTCGTCCATCAGCTCTTTTGGATTTCCCGCACGGCCCGGATAATTGCCGGTAGTCTGTATCCCGCCTGATAAAGCGCCTGCACCGTCAAATCCGATTACATCGTCTCCCTGCCAGCAGTGCATGGAAATAGGAATATTCTTAAGGGAACGGACAGCCGCATCGGTATCCACTCCAACGGCCTTATATACTTCTCTCGCTGCTTCATATCTTTCTTTTATTGTCATAGTCTTCTTCTCCTTTTCTTACATTTGGTCAGTCTAAATGAAATACCGGTTTTAACCCTACAGAAACCGGGCTGTTATCCTGATTGGTTTCCATGATATCCGCCATGAAATCCCACCATTTCCGGTTAATGGGTGTGCCTGCTGATTTTGCCCATCTTTCTTCATCCTCAATTTCGATATAACCGTAAAGAACATTGGTCTCCTCATCCAGGAATATGGAATAGTTATGTCCGCCGCATTCGTGAATCATCTCTTTCATCTCCGGCCAGAGCATGTTATGCCTTTTTTCGTATTCCTCTGCCATTCCTTCATTTAGAAACATTTTAAATGACTTCCTTATCATATCCATACCAACCTTTCCTGATCATGAATTACCTGGTTTATATTCTTTTATGGCAAATGACTGGTAGACTGACTCTCTCGCTGTTTTTAAATCTTCAAATTCCCCTGCTTTAAGCATCTGGGCCAGCAGATTTCCAATAGCCGTAGCTTCAGCCGGTCCGGCATATACGGTCCGGCCTGTGCTGTCTGCAGTAAGCTGGTTTAGATATTCTGCATTGGAGCCGCCGCCTACCACACGGACAGACGGATAGGTCTTACCGGTAAGAGATTCCAGCTCCTTTACGGTCTCGCCGTAGCACGCTGCAAGACTGTTGTAAATGACAGCTGCGATCTGGCCTGCCGTCTTTGGAACCTCCATCTTATATCTCCGGCAGTATTCCCGGACTGCTTCGGTCATGCTTTCCGGTGCCAGGAACGCACTGTCGTTGCAGTCTACCACTGAGGCTATGGTTTCTGTTGAAGCCATCCGGCAAAGCTCTGCAAAGGTATAATTCTGCCCTTCTGTAACAAGCTCTTTCTTTACAGACTGTATCATCCACAGACCCATAATGTTTTTCAGATACCGGTATCGGTAATCATAGCCGCCCTCATTGGTAAAGTTCGCTTCCATGCTTTTCATGGAGCAATCGGCCTTTCCGAGTTCAGTACCCATCAGGGACCAGGTTCCTGAGCTGATATAGAGAATATCACTCATGGTTTCATCTTTACCCGGTACCACAGGAACTGCCATGACAGCAGAACCGGTATCGTGGGTCGCCGGCAGAACTACCTGGCAGTTAAATCCTACTTCCGCTTCTATCTCCTCCGTTAACTTCCCTACCACTGTTTTCGGCATGGAAAGCTCTCCAAAGAGCTTTTCCGGCAGGCCCAGCATACGGATTAACTCATAATCCCAGCTGCCATTCTCCGGATTTACCAGCTGCGTCGTGGTGGCATTGGTGTACTCCTGTTTCTTCACCCCAGTCAGAAGATAGTGAAAATAGTCCGGAATCATCAGAAAAGATTCCGCTTTTGCAAGATATTCCGGATTCTTTTCTTTAACAGCTGTCAGCTGGTAAATGGTGTTGAAAATCTGTTTCTGGATTCCAGTCCTTCTATATAATTCGTTTAAGGAAATTGTCTCATATACCTTATCGTCCATTCCCTTAGTCCTGTCATCCCGATAACCTGCTGCAGGTCCCATCAGCCGGTTATCCTTGTCCAGAAGAACAAAATCAACGGCCCAAGTATCAATCCCCATGCTGACCGGAATCTTCGAAAGCTTTCTGCACTGTTTCATTCCCTCTTTGATCTCTGCAAATAAGGACTCCACATCCCAGCATAAATGCCCGTCTTTCCGTTTCATGCCATTGTCAAACCGGTAAACCTCCTCAAGGAAGATCTTCCCTTCCCTTACGGTTCCAAGTATATGGCGGCCGCTGGAAGCACCGATGTCTACGGCAAGATAGTATTTTTCCATAAATACCACACCCCCATTCTTTTATGCTTCTATCATACTGGATTCCCACATAAAAAATAAGGACGCTGTTTATTTAAAACTGCGTCCTTATTTGCACTTTTTACTCATTCAGTTCAGATTTAGATGATAAAAGTAATTCTTTTAAATCCAGGATAGACATATCATGCTCGTCCAATATTGTTGATACTTCTTTAAATTGTTCCAGGTTTATTTTATCCTGAATGGATTTTTCTTTTTCCTCTAAATCTGTAAGATTATTCTTATATTGCTGAATGGTTTCCTGCACTTCGTTTAATTCTTCCTGAAGCTTTTCAAGTGGTGTTTTTCTTACTCCTCTTGGCATATTGGTTACTCTCCTTTACTAAATAATTTTATATCAACCATATATTACCAAGTATATGCAATTCTTCTATTTTTATTACTTTATGCCCTGATTTTAAATATTTTTTTTACACAAACTTTAATCCATTTCATATATTTTTATATAGGTATGAAATGATTAAAAATGATTTGTTTTAATCATTTTTTTCTATATTCTTCCAGACTTAATAAATACTTTTTCCCCTGTATTCTTTCGGAGACATACCGTAATAATTCCGGAATATCCGATGAAAATAACTGGTATTGTCATACCCGACCGCAATGGATATATCCGTTACGGAAAGCCTGGTATTTAAAAGAAGAAAGGATGCCTGATTTAAACGCTTGATCTGAAGAAGTTCCTTAAAAGTCCGTCCGGTCAGCCGCTTTATACTCCTGCTCAGCCAGTAAATATTGTAATTAAGAAGGTTTGAAAGTTCGGTTAATTCCCCATCCTTATACGTTTCATCTATGAATTTCAATACCTGTAAAATCAGCTTCTGGTCAAAGCTTTCCGTTGTATGGCTGATCTTATCCGTATAATGCATGAGCTGAAGAAATAAAAGCCCCATAGTAACCTGGTTGATGCTTCTTTTATTAGGCTGGTCATTAAGCAATGTCCATACCATATTTTCCACCAGATTCTGAACCGGAAGCACATCTGCAACCTTAAAATGCAGATAGCTTGTATAACGGGTATCGCCGCAGAGACAGCCTACCAGGAAATCCCTCAGCAGATTTTCTTCTTCTCCCATCATTTCAAAAGCGGTGTCAAAAAACTCCGGAAGGATGATGAAATTCACCGCAATATCAGCCTCTCCCGCCGGAAGAATTTCCTGGGTAGCATGCTGATTTAAAAAAAGAAGTTCCCCGGTTCTTAAAACCACTTTTTCCCCATCAATAAAATGCGTGGTTTCCCCACTGCACATATAAATCACTTCAATATAATTATGCTTATGCTTTGGGAAATGGACGAATCTGGTATGAGGCCTTATGCGGATCATCTTTCCATGTTCCAGCATCTTTCTGCTGTCTATTACCATTTCCCGCCCTTCGGTATATCTTTTACGGTCTATTTCAGTCCGCCCGTTCAGTATTTCCCGTTCCTCGTCTGTTATGATTCCCAGACGGTCTATCATTTCCTGGTTCACCTGATAAATCCTCCCTTAGAAAAATTGGAATCAGCCCACTTTCCGATTATAAACAATCAGGTTTTTCCACCTGTTCTCTTTCATAGCACTTTCACTCAGGGTATATGCATGTACGTCATCATCTTTTGCCATCAGTTTATAAGAAACAGCTCCCTTACTGTCTGTATCCTTTATCCACTTTTCATTGGGTACAATGACGCCATCGGATACCTGAAACTGCCAGGTCGTGGATTCTCCTGCTTTATTGGTACTGATATACGTAATCTCCCCCTGCATGAGATCGTCCTTAAAAACTCCTTTTTTTACATTTTCTTTGGTAATATCCTCTGTAACTCCGTCATAATAATCATAGCCGCATGTTCCCTCTCCGTTCATCATTCCATTCTCCCATGTGCCGCAGGAATAATCATAACGACTGCCTTCTTCAAGCTCAAGTACCTGGATGGCAGTACACTGCCCTTTAGGCCGTCCATCCTTAAAATCTCCGTAAAAAACCTCAGATGACTTTGTAAATACCAGTCCCCGGTCAGAAGATACCTCAGCTTTCATGACCGTTCCGTCATACATACAGGGAAACTCCTTCCAGATCATCCTGTAACCGCTTAACAATCTGGCTGCTTCTTCTAAGTTTCCCTGGGAGAACAGTCTGGTAAGCCGGACCAGAAACTCCCTGTCCCCGGAAGTAAGAGCTGACTCCGGCGTGGCCTTCTCAGCGGTATGGCCTCCGGACTGTACAACCGGTTTTAAAGGTTCCTGGCTTTTACTCATCCGGACCATCTTTCCATTGCGAATGGTACCTGCTATGCCAAGTCCCGTTAAAAGCAGTGCGGTGAGCCCAATAAAGACAAGTATACGTATTTTTTCCGTTTTCCTGTTATCTGACCATTTCTTATTCACCAGATCCCTCCTTATCGCCTCTGACCGACCATGCCTGTTCCAGGAGCTTTAACCCTTTCTTTATCTCATCTTCCGTAAGACTTGCAAAGCCAAGCACAACGGTAGACGGATAGGTATTGTGAGCTTCATGGATAAAATATCCTGACAGGCCATATACCTTAACCCCCAATGCCTGGGCTTTTTTGACCAGCATTTCCTCAGGCCTTCCCTTCCGGTCCGTTAAGAGCAGATGAAGCCCTGCATATTCTCCCCGGATTATAAACTGTCGTTCAAAGGGCTTAAGCCCTGCAATCAGTACGTCATGCTTTGCCTTATACACCGCCCTCATCCGGTTCAAATGGCGTTCATAGTGGCCCTCCAGCATAAACTGATAAAGAATGTTCTGGTCAATTCGGGACACCGTGGAGGTGTAAAAATTCACCTTTTCCCGGTATATGGCTAAAAGAGGCCTGGGCAGAACCATATAGCTCACCCGGATGGCCGGGGCAATGGATTTGGAAAAGGTTCCGCAGTAGATTACCCGCTCTCTTCCATCCATTCCCTGCAGGGCGGGTATGGGTTTTCCTTTATAACGGAATTCACTGTCATAATCATCTTCAATCAGGAACCGGTCCTCTCCGCCGTAAGCCCACGCAAGAAGCTCCTGCCTCCGCTTCACCGGCATAACAATTCCGGTGGGATACTGATGGGATGGCATTACATAGGTAATGTCTGCACCGCTCTTCTCCAAGAGCTTCACATTTATGCCGGATTGATCCATGGCAACCGGCACAACCTGATATTTGAGGCTTTCCAAGACCCGGTAAGCCTGCTTATAAGTAGGATTCTCCATGGCTATCACCCGGTAAGCTCCCAGGATCTGGGACAGCAGCATCAGCAGATATTCACTACCAGCCCCCACGATAATCTGATCTGCCATGCAGTTTACTCCACGGGCAGAGTGTAAGTAGGAACGGATGGCCTCCCGGAAGGCGGGTTCCCCCTGGGGATCTCCGGGCACGAACATCTCCCGGTTGTCATCCACAAGGGTATTTTTAGATATTTTTCTCCATGTATTATATGGAAAGGTACAAAGATCAATACCCCTGGGTGAAAAATCCACACTCCAGTCAGAGGCATTCCCTTTTTCTCTGCCTGGAGAGACCGTTAACAATGACGGTGCTTTTCTTCCCTCAGCCTGTCCGGTATGAACCAGGCCGTCAATTCTTAAGACATAGAATCCCTTACAGGGAACGGCTTCAATATACCCCTCAGAAAGCAGCTGCTCATAGGCCATCTGGGTGGTGCTCCGGCTGATTTTTAAATGCTCAGCCAGCAGTCTGGTAGAAGGAAGACGGGCAGCCGGCTTTAGGTTCCCCTTTTTTATCTCTTCTTTGATATAGCTGTAAATCTGGCTGTAATAGGGAGAACCGGAACGATTGCTCAAAGGTATCATAAGTTCCATGGCAAAACGCCTCCTTTCTTTACCGGATATGAAGAAATGCCGCACGTCCCCTTATCCCTCGGTCATGCAGCATTTCTTCGTTTAACCGGCAGTCCAGCCTGTCAAAATTATTTTGTTATTTTAAAGGAACTCTTTAATGAAACGATCCGGTTAAATACCAGATGCTCCGGACTGCTGTCCTTACAGTCGATACAGAAGAATCCGTTTCGGACAAACTGGAAGCTGTCATAAGCCTTCGCATCTGCAAAACCTGGTTCAACATAACAATTCTTTAATACCGTTAAGGAATTGGGATTAAAATTAAGGCTACCATCCTCATTGAGCTTTCCCTTTTCTTCATCCACGATGTTTTCATACAGACGGCATTCTGCCTTTACTGCAGTGGAGGCGGCAACCCAGTGGATCGTTCCCTTGACCTTTCTTCCCTGGAAGCCGGAGCCGCTCTTCGTTTCCGGATCATAGGTACAGTGGACTACGGTGACATTGCCGCCGGCATCCTTCTCGCAGCCTGTACAGGTCACGAAATATCCATTCATCAGGCGGACTTCATTGCCGGGGAAAAGACGGAAATACTTTTTAATGGGCTCTTCCATAAAGTCCTCCCGCTCAATATAAAGTTCTTTTCCAAACGGAATCTTTCTCTCTCCTAATTCCGGATTTTCCAGGTTATTTGCAGCATCCAGATATTCTACCGTGTCTTTTGGATAGTTGTCGATCACCAGCTTAACCGGATCAAGAACAGCCATCATTCTGGGTCTCTTTAACTTCAGATCCTCACGGATACAGTATTCCAGCATGGCATAATCCACGGAACTGTTCGCCTTGGATACGCCTACCAGGTCCACAAACATACGAAGGGATTCCGGGGTATATCCTCTTCTTCTCAAAGCCGCTATGGAGACAAGGCGGGGATCCTCCCAGCCATCCACGATTCTATCCTCCACCAGTTTTTTAATATAGCGTTTTCCTGTTACTACATTGGTCAGATAAAGCTTTGCAAATTCAATCTGGCGCGGCGGATTCTCAAATTCACATTCCCTTACCACCCAGTCATACAATGGCCTGTGGTCTTCAAATTCCAGGGTACAGATTGAATGGGTGATGTGTTCGATGGCATCCTCAATTGGATGGGCGAAATCATACATCGGATAGATACACCACTTATCACCGGTATTGTGATGGGTCATATGAGCCACCCGGTAAATAACCGGATCACGCATATTGATGTTCGGGGAGTTCATATCGATTTTGGCACGAAGAACCTTTTCCCCATCCCTGTATTTGCCTTCCTTCATCTCTTCAAACAGCTTTAAGTTCTCTTCCACGCTGCGGTTCCGATACGGACTTTCTTTTCCCGGAGTCTTAAAATCCCCCCGGTATTCCTTTATCTCATCGGCAGTTAAATCACAGATAAATGCCTTTCCCTTCTTAATTAACAAAACGGCACAATCATACATCTGCTTAAAATAATTGGAAGCAAAGAAAAGCCGGTCTTCAAAATCAGCCCCCAGCCACTTTACATCTTCCATGATTGATTCCACAAATTCAGTTTTCTCTTTTGTCGGATTCGTATCGTCAAAACGGAGGTTGAACTTCCCACCATACTTTTTAGCCAGACCATAATTCAATAAAATGGATTTGGCATGTCCTATATGCAGATAGCCGTTTGGTTCCGGTGGAAATCTGGTCTGTACGTGATCATATACACCTTCTTTAAGATCCTTATCTATCTCCTGTTCAATAAAGTTTTTAGAAACCACTTCTTCTTTGTTCTCTTCCATCTCTATTCCTCCATGTCAGTAATTCCAATAATACACTATCATAACATATTTCTTCCATTTCGAAAAGGGGTAAACCGGAAGAAACACACTCTGCGGATTTCTCCGGTAATGCAGCAGCTGCCAGGTGAACATGCAGACATGTTCGTCTGACTCGCCGTCCCTGTAATAAAAGCGGAAGCCCTGCCTGTTAAAGCATGACTTCCGCTGCTGTTACGTATAGGTCTTAAAACAGTTCACTTCATTATTAATTAAATTTAAAATCGGTTACCAGCTCCCTTAATATCTGTGCCTGGCCGGACAGTTCCTCACTGGATGCTGCGCTCTCTTCTGCAGTGGCAGCGCTGGACTGTACAACTGAGGATATCTGTTCGATGCCCTCCCGGATCTGGTTGACGGATTGTGCCTGAGTCTCAGATGCAGAAGATATCTGCTTCAAAAGGCCGGAGGATCTCTCAGAGGATTCTGCAATCAGGTTCAGGGACTTAGCCGTCTCATTTGCGATATCGGTTCCTTCCTTTACGGATCTCATAGTGTTCTCAATCAGTTCTGTGGTGTTCTGTGATGCCTCAGAACTCTTTCCAGCCAGATTCCGTACTTCATCCGCTACGACTGCAAAGCCCTTTCCTGCTTCCCCTGCACGGGCCGCTTCCACAGCTGCATTGAGGGCCAGAATGTTAGTCTGGAACGCAATGTCTTCAATGGTTTTAATGATCTTTCCAATCTCACCGGATGCATTGTTGATATCACTCATGGCATCTAACATACGTTTCATGTTGTTCTGTCCTGCGGCCAGCTCCTGAGAGGTCTGCTCTGCCTGTTTGCTTGCTGCCTTTGCGTTCCCGGAGTTCTGGTCGATCTGGTTACTGACTTCCGCAATGGTAGCTGCCAGCTGTTCAATGGCGCTTGCCTGCTGAACAGTTCCCTGGCTCAACTGCTGTGCTCCGGTTGACACATGGGAAGAGCTTCCGGATACCTGCTCTGCTGATTCATTAATATGGGACAATGTGCTGCCTAAACGACTGGAAATCGCACTTATGGACTTATGAATGGATTCAAATGCACCCACATATTCCACATTGGTCTGAATACGGAAGTCTCCACGCTCCATACTGTTTAAATTATCCGTTACATCGTTAATGACATTCTTTAAATACTTCTGCATCTGGCGGAAACATTCAGCCAGATCACCGAATTCATTGGAGGCTTCAAAATCGACCTCTTCCTCTAAATTACCTGCTTCAATATTCCTTGCTGCTCCCAGCAGAATGTCAAGGGGCTTCTTGATTACCTTTAATACGACTGTTAGGAGAATGATGGTTAAAACGAACGCAATCACGAATATAATCAGCATGATCACTATTGCACTTCTGGCATTCTGGACCGACTGGTTGCGGAAATCCAGAGCATTTCCGGAAGCCATCCATAAGACGGAATCTATCTTTGTAAGGGCAGACTGTTCCAGTTCGGTATACTCAGCCGCCGTATCGTTGGAAATCTTCTGGCCTGCATTCAAAGCAGTCACGATCTCATTTCCCTTATTTCCCCAGGCTTCAACGGTAACCAGAATATCCTTGAAGGAATCACTGGTAGGCTGGTTCTTATCAACCTTATTGCTCTCAATATCTTTTAATTCCTGAAGAGCCCCGGTTAAATTAGCGGTCTGCTCCTCTGATATCGGATTTCCGAAAAGGAGGCAATCACGGATTCCTTCTCCTGTCTGTGCGATCTTGCTCTTTACCTCCCAGAATCTCACCAGATTGGTATGAGGCATGTCATACAGGATCGTTGTGTCTCTCGCCATAGACTGTATGTTCTTTGTACAAAAGATGCCAAGTACCAAAAACAGGAACAGTACAACGCCAAAACAGGAAATAAGAAGATTCTTAAGCTTAATATCTCTTACACGTTTTCTGAGCTTGCTCATTAGTATAATCCTCCGGTATATTAATTAGTCTGCTTTTAATATCGTACCGGACGGCTGTTATAATAATACTATTTGTAAATATTTGTCATTTTTGGCACTTTTTTCATTCAGCTGCTGCCCACACATCCAGATTTATCTGATACTGTTCATTAATCCAGTCCACAACCTGTTCCCTTCCCTCTTCCGTAAAAGGGAATACAGCCTTTATCTTACGTTCCTCAGGTGTTGCCTCATAACAATACGGCTCCGGATATACAGAAACCTCAAATCCATCTTCTCCCCTGCATATGCGGTAGCGCATCCCTTTCATGCTTCCGGTATATGCTTCCTTTTTAAAAAAACCCATGGGCATAAACAATTCTTTTTTCAGCACTTTACACCACTCCTTACATTAAAAAAGTCCGGTTTCAAGCCGTTCCAGCATTTCATCACACCAGGTGCTTACAGCTTCTGCAGCCATAGTGTATATCAGAGTGATATATTTGTCAATGGAATTCCCTTGATAGATGATAAAAAGGGCTGCTGCACCGGCTGATTTCCATCTGAACCGGTGCAGCAGCCCCAGGGGCTTTTCTTTTAATTTTTAAACCATGTAATACTATTTCGTAACTCCCGGACCAATTATTTTCTTACCGGACCCGGATGTAATTCCCGGACCATATTCACTGCTCTCTGCAGAATCCGGGCTGGTCGGGGCCTGAGTCGTCGGGGCCGCAGTCGTCGGGGCTGCAGTCGTCGG
>CAYOCB010000006.1:0-262046 GCA_964402355.1 uncultured Lacrimispora sp. | reverse complement strand
GGCTGGTCGGGGCCTGAGTCGTCGGGGCCGCAGTCGTCGGGGCTGCAGTCGTCGGAGCCGCAGTCGTCGGGGCTGCAGTGGTCTGATCTGCCGCAGTCGTCGGGGCTGCAGTGGTCTGATCTGCCGCAGACTGCTCCGCTGCTGTCTTTGTCTCCTCTGTCTTAGCCCCAGCCTTGGAAGCTGTCTTGGATTCTGTCCCTGCCAGGTGATAGCAGAGAACCGGAACTCCGGAGGCTATATTCTCAAAAAGTGTCTTTGCTGCAGGAGGAGGAAGATTGATGCAGCCATGAGAACCGCTGGTTTTAAAAATAGATCCTCCGAAGGTACTGCGCCATGTAGCATCATGAAAACCAATATTTCCGTTGAAGGGCATCCAATAAGATACCGGAGTGCTGTAATCCTCTCCCTTTAACACCGCATCTCTCTGCTTATAGGAGATGGAATAAATTCCTGCAGGAGTAGACCAGCCCTTTGATTCATTGCCTGATACAAAATCCGTATCCAGCACAAGCCTGCCATCCTTGTAATAATACAGATGCTGGGCAGTCAGATTGACTTCCACATAGGTGTCTCCATAATCCTCTGAATCATGACTGGCGCCTTTCTGTCTGTATACCGGTTCTCTCACCTGGCTTTGTCCTGAACGGATAAGCTCTGCCAGTTCATCGGCTTCCGCACTTTGGTCAATCCTCCAGCCATAACTGCCGCCTGTAATCTTTACTGTCTGCCCATAGAAAGTTTTCAGGCTCTTGGCCCTTAAATAGGTATCATACCGGGAAGCCAGTTCTTTAACATATGCTGTGACTGCAGAACTGTCCAAATACACGTTTCCATCTTCTCCGATTCCGATCCACTTAGAAATCGTATTCCCGTTTAATACCTTTTTTTCCTCTCCAAAGTTATACGTGACAGTAACATTCGCATACCGGTTCATGGTCTGCACCTGGCTGATGAGCCGGGGATCGTCCTCCGGAACCTGGGGCCGGACATAGGCATCCAGCTCTTCTAAGGATATCTCCGGCTTTAGATCCAATACGGCCTCAGAAATACCGGACTTCACCTTCTGCGCATCCAGCTGGCTGCCTTTCCTGGCTGCCACAATGCTGTAGCCCTGCCCCGATACATAATCGGATATGTATGCATCCTCCGGCTTTTCCACAAGCTCTTCCTTAAAACAGGTTAAACCGGAAACAGCCGAATCGAACTGATCCTGGTCAAATTGGATCATGGTATTTATCTCAAATGTCTGGGGTGATGATATATGCTTCAGCCACTTCACCGGTTCCTGCTTTTCCAGAAGAGCTTCCAGACTTCCGTCAAAAACCGATTCCAGACCGATATCACTTCCCCTGATTACTTCGTTCTTTCCTCCCCGTTCCCGGATTGACAAGGTATAACCGTCAACGCCGGAAGCGATCATCTGCTTTACTTCCTCAACGGATTTTTTTGAAGCATCCAGTCCATTGATTGTGGTATTGGGAAAAAACACTTTCTCATACTGCCTGCCCGTCTGAATATATATCAGAGCAGCGATCAGTGCCGCTGCCGCCACAGTCCCGCCTCCGATTACTGCCCAGCCCTTTAATCCCATTGGCTTTTTCTTTCTGCTGCGCGGTTTCTGTTTTTCCATTTATTTCCTACCTCTTTACTAGACTTTTCGTACAGAAACAATTATACATGATAACCTCGTAATATGTCTAAATTTTTATGGTATATTTCTTAACGATTTTATTACGATTTCTTCTGGCTTTCTGATCGATAAAATCATATCACACTGTCTTATCCGCTTTCATATGATAGGTTAAAGAATTCATAAAGGATGTTTCATAATGCGCTATAATCCTATATTGGGAACAGTCAGATCTATCATGCCTTTGCAAAATTATAATGAAATCTACAGTTGTACGCTGCTTTTGGCAGTAGTCAGTCCGGTTATAGGACAGATCAATTTTATCGTCACTCCAAGAACATACGTTCTCAGACAGAAGAAATTTAATTCCGGAGATCCCATTATTGCCTTTTATGATACTCTGACTCCTGCACCTTTGATTTATCCTCCCCGTTATAGAGCCATTCTCCTTGCAGGCAATGACGAAGAGCGCCTTGCTGTCTTTGATTATTTTAATGAGGAACTGGTAAATTCCGACCAGACCCTGAAACTGAATCTGGCTGATTCCAAAAGCAATATCATACTATCCAACGGCCAGACTTTTACAGGCAGTCCCGAAAACCATTTTCTTCTTGTTCTGTTTACATCCTCTACCAAAAGTATTCCGTCTGTCATAACCCCTGATGAAATTGTGGTTTTTTGTTATCCGGAGCAGTATATATAATAAAAAGCGCCTCGCTTATAATGAATTTCTTCTATAGCGGGACGCTAGGCTGAAACCCTGATATTATGACAGATAACCCTTCTTTTTCAATTCCATTTCAATCCTGTCCAGGTTCTTTTCAGAATCTGCCACCACCGTATGGTAATGGCATCCACCGGTCAGAACCTTGATAGGCTGGTCCTTGGAATTTTCCAGCAAATGAATAAATTCCGATGCATCCATGCGGTTATTTATGATCAGATCCACACAGATCTGCCCGTAAAACTCATGTTCAATGAATACGTTTAAGAGTCTTCCTCCATGATCTACAATGGTCTGAAGTTCATCAAGGGTATCTTCTGTGGCATGGCTTACCTGAAAGGCCCTCATGCAGACATGCTTCTGTTTTTCCGGCATACGGCGAAGGATGTATCCTTTGTTGGTGGACAGTATGTTTTCATTTTCTGCCCGCAACAGCGCCACATCCTGAACAATTACCTGTCTGCTGACCCCGACTTTCTTAGCCAGCTCTGCTCCTGAAATGGGAAGTTCCTCCTGGTGAAGGATCTCCATAATCTTATTTCTGCGTCTTTTTCCATCCACTTCCTGCTATAACCTGCCTTTATCTTTTATATCTTCTGCTGTCATAAATGCTCCCTCATATCCGAGAAGCCCGCAAAGCCTGGTGATGTGGGGCTGCTCTAAGCGTGCCTTTCTGAGGTATTCCTTTTCATAAAAGACCTCTTCCCCAGGGCCGTCTGCCAGTACTTTTCCATGAGCCATAATAATGACTCTTTCAAAATATTCCGCCACAAAATCCATGTCATGGAGGATTGCAAGAACGAATTTTCCTTCTTCACTCAAGTGCCGGACAATGCCTCCCAGCACAGCCCGTCCTCTGGCATCCTGTGCTATGGTCGGTTCATCCAGAATAAGAACCTTCGGGTCCATGGCCGCCACGGATGCAATGGCTACCATTTTCCGTTCCGATAAATCCAGATCATAAGGATTTTCCTCTGCTGCATTAAGAAGACCTACCATCTCAAGGGCTTTGACAGCGTGTTTTTTTGCATCTTCCCGGTTCATGCCAATGTTTACAGGTCCTACCATGACCTCTTCCAGTACCCGGCTCTTGAATATCTGATCATCCGGATTCTGGAATACATAGCCTACTTTTCCGGCAAGCTGCGCCACAGTCTTTTCGGAAATATCTGTGCCCTCCAGCCGGATGTGTCCTTCTTCCGGCTTTAACAGTCCCTTTAACAGCTTTACAAGCGTAGTCTTTCCCGCTCCGTTCTGTCCGATGATGGCTGTGGGTCTTTCATCAAGACGCAGATTCAGCTCATTAATAATCGGAACATCCGGCAGATAGCTGAAACTTAAATTCTCAATCCCAAATACCTCCGAATCCGGATTTAGGGAACGTCTCTTTAAAAAAGTCCTGCCGGAAATTATATTCGGGAACTGTTCTCTTAAGCATTCCGTCTGTTTAAGAGTCACAGGATAAAGGATCTCTCCTTCCTCCCTTCTGTATACGGAAAGGGCTCTGCAGACCTTGGTATAGACCGGCGGCTTTACACCAAGGTCTTCTAAATCATCCCTGGAAAATATCCGTTCCGGTGTATCATAAGCCACCTGTCTTCCTTCATGAAGCAGAAGGATCTTATCACAGTAGGAAGCCATCTTTTCCATCTTCTGTTCTACCATAATAATGGTAATTCCCGTTTTTGCCAGCTTATCCACCACCCGGAACACTTCTTCACTTCCCTGGGGATCCAGCTGGGATGTAGGCTCATCCAGTACGATGACCTGGGGTTCCATGGCCAGGATGCTTGCAATGGCAACCCTTTGTGTCTGTCCCCCGGATAAATCAAAAGGATTCCTGTTTTGGTATTCCTCAATATCCAGAAGCTTTAAATTTGATTCCACCCGTTTATAAATCTCCCCGCGGGGTACGCCCAGATTCTGGAGACCAAAGGCTATTTCCTCGAAAACCGTATCCTTTGCCCCGGAAAGCTGATTAAAAGGGTTCTGGAACACGAGCCCCACTTTCTGACACAGCTGGGCAATAGGAGTCTTCGCCGTATCCACTCCGTCTATCAGGAGTTTCCCTCCGTAGGCGCCCCGGAACATGGTTGGAACCAGTCCTGCAAAAGCCTGGCATAAGGTACTTTTTCCCGCTTTGTTCTCCCCCACGATCCCTATGAACTGCCCCTTCTCCGCTTTAAAATCAATGCCGTCAAGAGCCAGCTTTTTCGTATGGGGATACCGGTATTTCAGATTTTTCACTTCAATAAAAGTCATAGAAATATCCTCCAAAAAACGGCTCCTGCAATCAGAATTGCCATAATAAACATAAATGCCTTATCTCCTCCCTGAAGCCTGTGCTCTTTTAAGAATGTCTTCTTATTTTTGGAATCAAATCCCCTTACCTCCAGGGCGATAGCCCTCTCTCTGGTATTGATGAGGGAACTGCTGACTACAGGAGAGATTAAGGGGATAAATGCCTTCGCCCGTACCAGCAGGCTTCCTTCCGTTTCCATCCCGCGGCTTCTCTGGGCATCCATAATGGTATTCATGGTACCCATCATCTGTGGAATGATCTGAAAAACAGAACTGATCATATATCCGAATCTGGGAGAGAAGCCGATCTGTTCCAGATCGTCCACAAGATCTGCAGGCCTGGTAGTAAGAACAAAGGCAGCAAAGGCCAGCAGCATATTTAAGATGTTAAGCCCGATTCCGGAGGCATACAGAAGACCTTCTTTATAAAAAGTAAGGGGGCCTAAGGTAAACAGAATATTCTGGTTCTCCCTGTTAAACAGGCCGTGAATCAGAAAGATGGTGATAATGATGGTAAAGGAAAATGCTATCAGGGGAAAAACCCTGTGTAAGATTTTCCCACTGATCAAAAGACACAGGCTGAAGACCAGAAACAGGCCATACATCAAGAACGCACCTCCGATCAGAGGCACGCTTATGGCAGCCAGTATATAGAACATCTTGGCAAACGGATGCAGTCTGGTTAAAAAGGTATCTTTATCTACATAAAGACTGATGCTTTTCATGGGGTTCCGCCTTTCCTGATTTAATCCAGACTTTCTAATTCATCGTCCAGTTCATAAAGAGAAGTAAGCTTTTTGGGAAGGCCTTTGATGATGGCAAACACAATAAAAAGAGTGATCAGCTTGTCCGGCACATCTACAATCACCTCATCAAGGAAAGACCCCAGAGCAACCGGAAGGCCTGCGGCCTGTGACCAGGCAAAGACAGCATCTCCCCATATGTTCCCGGTGGTTCCTCCCCAGAACAGAATATTTAAAGGGGTGGAAATCACGACAGCCGTAAGACCAACAGCGAAAGCGGTCAGTATGGCTCCAGGCAGATTTGCCATGCGGCCAAGCCTTGCCATAATACCTGCCACGACACCTATTCCCAGGCTGGTAAGGGCATAGATCAGGGTAATGGAATCACCGGTCGTAAAACCATAGATCAGGTTGTTGGCAGCTCCGCATATTCCGCCGATGACCGGCCCTCCCAGAATACCGCCGATGCATGTGCCGATGGAATCCAGCCAGAGAGGCAGTTTCAAAACAGATGCAAACAATTTTCCTAAATAATTAATGCCAATACAGGCCGGGATGAGCACAAAGCTGGCCGCATTTAATTTGGTTCTGAATAAATTATTCATCTCATTTTCCTCCTTTAATGTTCCTTAACCATCTGTACAAACGCTTCCAGCGCTGTAAGAATCTCAAGGTGTTCTCCCCGCATCACGTCAGACTCCCCGTTGGTATAACTGTTGATGTTATCCGCCAGGGATTCCTCATACTCCACGACGGTGTTTAAAATGGAGGCGGTCTTCACCCCCCGAAGCCGCCCAGCCACAAACAGGGCCGCAGTTTCCATGTCGGAACCCATCACCCCTTTTTCTGCCCAGTAATCGCAGACTTCTTTCTCATTATCAATGTAGAAGCTGTCATGGCTTCTGGCAATCCCCACATGAGTCCTAGCACCTAATTCACCGGCACCTTTTATACAGGCTGTTAAAAGTTCCGTATCCGGTATGGCCGGATAAATGGCAGCCACATAGGAAGACGAGGCACCGTCATCACGTACGGCTCCGTTTACCAGGATTAAATCGCCCAGGCGGATTCCCTTCTGGAGAGCTCCGCAGCTGCCGATCCGGATCATGGCCTTAACCCCGATTCCCGCCAGTTCCTCTACCGCAATCGCAGCGGATGCACCTCCAATCCCTGTTGACACTGCCATTACCGGTATTCCTTTGTACGATCCCCGAAGGCTTCGGTATTCTCTGTTAAATGCCAGTTCCTCCACGCCGGTCAGGCAGCCGGCAATCCGGTCTAGCCGCGCAGGGTCCCCTGGTAGCAGTGCATAGGGAACCGCCTGATCTTTCGACAGTTTAATATGAGGCATGATCTCAGCCACAGGCATCATCTCCTTTCTCCCTGTCTTATTCTCTGAATTTAGCACAAAGAGGCTGTCTTGTCAAACATTGCCAGATGACAGGACAACCTCTTTTTCAAAGATGATAACAAACTATTAATAGTGGCAGATGATGGGGATTCCCTGGTAAACCAGATTATAAAGAAGCTTAGCTTTGTCTGGCGGAAGATTCACACAGCCGTGGCTTCCCCCTGTCTGATAAATGGTCCCTCCGAATTTGCTTCTCCAGCTGGCGTCATGGAACCCGATCCCTCCGTTAAACGGCATCCAGTAATCCACATGGCTTTCATACTCATACGTACCGTCTGCTTTCTTATCTCCGCGCAGAATCCGGTCAGTCTGTTTATAGGCAAGGCTGTAAATGCCCTCCGGAGTCGTATTATTCCTGGACACATTTCCTGTCACACAGGGAGAATCCCATACTGATGTCCCATTCTGGTACATATAAACATGCTGAGCCGCCATGTCTGCTTCCACGTAGGACCCGCCCCAGTCATTGTTCCGGTCAGCGGCTGTCTGGATATACTGCGGTTCCTTTGACTGGGTTTGTCCGGCCTGGATCAATGTGATCAGAGCGGCAGTCTCCCCTGCCTGGTCCAGCTGCCAGCCATAAGCGCCGGTAAGGGGAATATCTCTCCCGCCGGCTGTATGAAAGATCCGTTCCTTTCCCGCGGTATCGTATTTGTCAGCCAGGGTTTTTATATATGCTGCGGCCTTTTCCTCATCCACATCGACCCGGCCGTCTGTCATTCCCGTAATCCAGGAGCATATCTCATCTCCCCATAAGACCTCTGCCTGATTCCCGAAGGGATAGGTGACCGTCATTTCCCGTACCTGGTTAAGTGCGTCACACCGGGCTTTTAGTCCGGCATCCTCTGTGGTAACGGTTACAGTGTCATAGCAGCCTGCTTCTTCCAAATTCAATTCCGAAAGACCAGCATTTAAGGCGGCATTTACCGCATCTGCCATTTTTACTGCATTAACGCTGTTTCCCTGCACCTCCGGTATGATCGTAAAGGGCACTCCCTGCTGCCATTCTGAAATATGGGCATCTGCCGTTAAGATAACCGACTTGCCGCTTATACAGGTAAGAGATTTTAAATTGGCATCAAGCTTCTTCGTATCAAACCCTGCCGTACCCTTTACAGTATACGTATGGCTGGCGGCAGGGCCTGTCACACGACCGGAAGCATTCTGTTCTGCCAGAACCGACTGAAGTCCATCCGTGATCAGGACCCGGTACCCGATATCGGAACCTTTGATGACCTCTGTCACGTCATTCCTTTCCCTGACCGAAAGTTTATATTCTCTGCCATAAAAGCCTTCTATCTGTACTTTTGCTTCATCAACTGTCATTCCTCCCACAAGGACTCCGTTCACCTTTGTCCCTGAGACAAACATTGAAGCATCGTCTGCAAGTACAACTGACGCCCCGGCCAGCATAAAAGCCAATGCCACCAAGGCACTTTTTACCGTCGTGCACGCAAGATTTCCTTTACTGCTCATTCATTCCATACCCTTTTCTAAATAAATATTATAGAATATAATTCCACACTTACCTAGGTTATCATGATTTTCTAATAATAACAAGCAGAAAAAAACTACAAAAAGTCCCCGCAATCTCATTTTATAACAGACTGGGTCACCCATTTCCAATGCTTCAGCGCCAAAGCTCCGATGACAGGATCATACATCACGCCAAGTTTGTTTTTAATTTCTCCATAACATTCTTTCAGGGAAAATGCTTTCCGGTAACCCCGGTCTGATGTCATGGCATCTATAGAATCGCAGATAGCTATGATTCTGGCTCCCAGGGGAATTTCTTCTCCTTTCAGTCCTTCCGGATATCCTTTTCCGTCAAAGCGCTCATGGTGATATAAAACAATATCCTTAAGCTCATTTAAATGACGGGATTTACTTAATATCTCAGCCCCTGTCATCGGGTGCTTTTTCATAGCCTCCCATTCTTCTTCTGACAGCTTTTCCGGCTTATGAAGCACTGCATCCGGCACTCCGATTTTTCCTATGTCATGGAGGTGGGCGGCAATATGGATTTTTTCTATTTCATCCTGATCAAGCTCCAAAAGCTCACAAAGGGCCAGCGCCATATCGCTGACCCTTTGTGAATGCCCCGCTGTATAGGGGTCTTTGGCATCTAACGCACTTACGATACATTCGATAATTTCGTGGTAATCAATGCCTTTATTATATAACGCAAATTCCGGCTCTCTATTCATGGCTTCTCATACTCATTTCATTAGTTAGCACTTGCTAACTTATAATCAAAAACAACCTGCCCGTTCACATTCACAGGGCTTTATGGTAATGGAAGATATCTTCTGACCATGTAAATATCCACAAGCGGTAAGCCCGGCCTGAACAACCGAATTCCAGTTCTTTGCTGACAGATGGCAGGTGGTCTCATCATCTAAAACCACTGTACATGCATCCTCCATGGTACAGGTTTCGGAATAGGCGATTTTATACATGTTCTTCCGGCTGATTGCCCCGATTTCCTCTAAGACATTGACCAGCCGATAGACAGTTGCTGTCCCGATACTGTCGTCAACCCTTGATGCTTTATAATAAATTTCTTTACAGCTGGAGCAATCATGTTCCAATATGATATCCAGAAGTGTGAGGCGCTGTTTCGTTATCCTGCAGCCTTTTCCCTTCAGTTTTTCAATAATGATATCCTTCTGCATTTTCGTTCTCCGATAGTTTCTGGAATCAGGTGTTTTTCTTTTCTCAATGCTGCTATTTCTGTTATCCACTTGCATCCCTCCATTTACGGGTAAATAAACCTGAGCTTCCCGCAGCCATCAATGGCTGCAATGCCCACCGCAATGCATGCAGTCTCCGCCGCATTGAATGGATTTCCCGTTCTTCTTGTCTCGTACCATACTTTTTACTGCCAATGTCACGATACCGATAATAACAAACAAAACAACCAATGTTCCCATAGTAATCCTCCTTATATTTTGAGCCTGCACATTTCATGCAGGCTCTTATGCCGTGTTCTGCTGCCTATTTTATACCTGCTGCATTCTTACATTAACGTTTGATCTTTTACCTTCATTCGACGGCCTTACAAGCAGGTAAATGAATCCTGCAATCAGAATCAGGGCAATGATCGTAAAGATTCCAAAAGCGCCTGTAGAAAACCATGTTGCAATCTGGTAGACACAAAGCGACACTACGTAAGCCAGAAGAGTCTGATATCCGATGGCGTACCAGAACCATCTTATGTTATTCATCTCTCTCTTGATCGCCCCCATAGCGGCAAAGCACGGTGCACAAAGAAGATTGAATACCAGGAAGGAATAGGCAGCTGCTGCTGTCATGCTTCCGGCAAGGGTTCCCCAGATTTCAGAACCATCTTCCGCCACTTCTGCGAAACCGTATAGAATGCCAAAGGTTCCGACTACATTTTCCTTTGCTACCAGTCCTGTAATGGCTGCAACCGCAGATTTCCAGTCACCCCAGCCAAGAGGAATGAATATCCAGCTGATTACACTCCCCATTGCTGCCAGAATGCTGTGATCCAGCTCTATATCCTCTAACATCTTAAACTGGCCGTCTACCCAGCCGAAGTAAGAAGTAAACCATACCACAATAGTGGATAGCAGAATAATGGTTCCGGCTTTCTTAATAAAGGACCAGCCCCGCTCCCACATGCTTCTTAAAACATTTTGAACAGTCGGCATATGGTATGCAGGAAGTTCCATAACGAAAGGAGCCGGATCTCCTGCAAACATCTTTGTCTTTTTTAATATGATACCGGAACAAATGATAGCCGCGATACCTACAAAATAAGCACTTGGAGCTACCCACCAGGCTCCGCCGAACAGGGCGCCTGCGATCAGGGCAATAATGGGAAGCTTTGCTCCGCATGGGATAAAGGTAGTTGTCATAATGGTCATCTTACGGTCACGGTCGTTTTCAATGGTACGGGAAGCCATAATTCCAGGAACACCGCAGCCGCTTCCAATCAGCATCGGAATAAAGGATTTACCGGAAAGACCAAACTTACGGAAAACACGGTCCATGATAAAGGCAACCCTGGCCATGTAGCCGCAGGCTTCCAAAAATGCCAGGAAGATAAAGAGTACCAGCATCTGCGGCACGAAACCAAGAACAGCACCCACACCGCCTACGATTCCGTCCAGAATCAGCCCCTGAAGCCAGTCCGCACAGCCTGCTGCATTTAAGATATCGCCAACGATAACCGGCACTCCTGGTATATTGAGACCAAACAGGCTGAATCCTTCACCGAATACACCGTCATTGGCCCAGTCCGTAGCCCAGGTTCCAACCGTTGTAACGGAAACGTAATACACGATGTACATAACCGCTGCAAATATAGGCAGCGCCAGGAAACGGTTGGTTACGATCTGGTCGATCTTATCAGATACGGTCAGATTTTCCTTTTTATTCCGGCTGAAGCACTCATCAATAATGGATGAAATGTACACATACCGTTCATTGGTTATGATACTCTCCGTATCGTCATCCATCTCTCTTTCAATCCATGTAATCTCTTCTGTTACATCAGGAACGTGCTTCATCTGGGTCTGTATCTTACGATCCTTCTCCAGAAGCTTTACGGCGAAAAAACGCTTCTGCTCGTTTGGAATCTCACTTCCCAGTTTATCCTCAATGGAATCTAATACACGTTCCACCTCCGGGGAAAATTTATGAACCGGAACTGCATTGCCCTTTTGATTTGCCAGCGCCACTGCCTTTTGGGCTGCCTGCAAAATACCCGTGCCTTTCAAGGCAGAAATCTCGACTACTTCACAGCCCAGCTTCTGACTCAGTTTATTAATATGTATCTTATCCCCATTTTTCTCCACAATATCCATCATGTTAACTGCCATGATGACCGGAATCCCCAGTTCCATAAGCTGGGTGGATAAATATAAATTCCGCTCGATGTTGGTTCCGTCCACGATATTTAAAATTGCATCCGGCCGTTCACCAATAAGATAATTCCTGGCCACAACTTCTTCTAAGGTATAAGGAGAAAGGGAATAAATACCGGGAAGGTCCATAATGATCACATCTTTATGACCTTTCAGCTTTCCTTCTTTTTTCTCTACTGTAACGCCCGGCCAGTTCCCCACAAACTGATTGGAGCCCGTAAGCGCATTAAACAGCGTTGTCTTTCCGCAGTTTGGATTACCTGCTAATGCAATCTTCATTGACATACTCTACCTCTTTCTGCCTGTCAGCATTTGATTTGTCTGTTATTAGTCTAAACTAACTTTACAGTAAAAAAATCACTCGACTATAATCATTTCTGCATCCGCTTTCCGAAGGGATAATTCATAGCCTCTGACGGTTACTTCAACCGGATCTCCGAGGGGGGCGACCTTTCTGACAAAAATGTCCACACCTTTCGTAATTCCCATATCCATGATCCGTCTCTTTACCGGACCCTCACCATTCAGCTTTGTTACCTTCACTGTTCTTCCACATGGAATTTCCTTTAATGTCATCATCTTTACTCCTTCTCTATCCCACCATGATTTTATTAGCCATATCTTTTCCAATGGCTACTCTGGAATCCTTCACATTAACGATCATGCTGCCGCCCATTTCAGAAACAACGGTTACAACTCCTCCGGTCACAAAACCAAGATTCTCTAAAAACCGTTTTGTTTCCTCCTTGCCTCCAATCTTGCGGATCACATTGGGTTCCCCTGCTTTAACCATAGTTAATGGCATCATTCATCATCTTCTTCCCTTTTTATTATTGATAATCATTCCCATTTCCTATGAGTTAGTATATGCTAACTTTTACAGTTTGTCAAGAATTTTATAGATATTTTTTATCATTAATAGTTATGATATAAGAAACGGGTATCGCAAGGGGCCGGTGCAAAACAGTCTGCACCGGCCCCTTTCATGGATTCTACCAGATTTTTACCCGCTTGTCAGGAGCCACATACATGGCATCTCCTTCTTTAACTTCAGGATAAGCCTTATAAAAGGCGTCGGTAGAGCTAAGGACTGCATTAACCCGTACCTTGGCAGGGGAATGAACATCCATATTGAGCCTCCGGATCATGCTCTCCGGTGTATATTTGGATGCCCATATGGTGGCATACTGCTCAAAAAGAAGCTTTAAACTGTCCGCATCATCCCCTGCGATGGATGTGACGCAAGCCAGGGCGCCTAAGTCTGCTATATTCTCATTGAGGGTCTGGGTGCCGTTCACCCTGCGTCCTTCAAAGCCCTCCTGGCCGTTATAGTAGGCCACCACCTGATCCGTCAGCTTTTTAAAATTAGCTTTATCCTCTTCAGTCCACCATACATGAACATTGCCATTTTCATCATAAAGGGAACCGGAAGAATCAAAGGCATGGCTGATTTCATGGGCAATGACCATTCCAATCCCCCCCAGATTCGCCGCAAAATCCGCTTCCGGGTTATAAAACGGAGCCTGGAGAATTGCAGCCGGAAAAACAATTTCATTGCCAGTAGGGTTATAATAAGCATTAATGGTCTGAGGTGTCATACCCCACTCGGATTTATCCACTGGTTTTCGTACCTTTTCCCTGTCAGCTGCATTCATTGCTTTTATAAGAGAAAGCGTATTGTCAATGAAATTTCCGCCGCTCTCTGCCGGTATAACGGAAGCCTTTTTATGATCTTCCGGCCATTTATCCGGATAACCGATCTTTAAGGTCATGGTGTCCAGCTTTTTAATTGCCGCCGCTTTTGTCTCTTCTCCCATCCAGCTCAATCCTGTAATCTGATTCTTGTATGCTGCAAGTATTTTGTGTATCATTTCCTCAATTACCTGCTTATCTTCCTCAGAAAAGCATCTTTCCACATAAAGCCTGCCGAATTCAAAACCAAGCAGGTTCTGGGTCATCTCACTGGCCATCTTTTCATCTGCTTTTTTCTCCCTGATGCCTTTCTGCATATTCTCCCAGTCCAGATAGTTATCCCGGATATCGGGTGTTAAATAAGGCCCAAAATCATTAATCAGGCAGAAAATGGAATACTCCTTAAGAAGCGGAAGATGATCCTCGGTCAGATACTGGCTGATCTTTTTCATCTGATCTTCCTGGGTTACTATATAACTGTCCACTCCCAAAAGGCCTGCTGCTTCGAAAAAACGGCCGATCTCTGCATTGGGAAACTTATTTTTAAATTCCTCCATGGCATAGGGATTGTAAATGACATCAGGATCATTCTGGTCGCTTAAGGGAAGGGCGCTGGCAGCAAGATCCTTCTGCATTGCCAGGATTTCAGAGGCTGCCTTTGCCGCCTCTCCCCGGTCCAGCCCCGTATATTCCAGAGTCCTGCCGATATAAGCTTTATATTTTTCAAGCAGTTCTGTCTGTGTCTCATCCTCCAGAGTCTCTTTGCCGGGTCCTAAATCAGCTCCGTCTATATACAGAGCATACCGGCTGGAATCCCTCAGATCTTCATACCACTCGGTTATAATGATACTGCCATACCCAAGATCCATATACAGTTTCCCAATGCTTTCCAGATATTCATTCACACTGGAAGCGTTTCGAATCGCATCCATATAGGGCTGTAAATCCCCAAAGCCAGCTTTTCTCCGTCCCTCCATATCCATTGCAGTCAGATACATATCTGCAATTTTCTGTTCCAGGGAACCGGTTTCTGCCTGCTGTCTGTTCTTTACCGTCTCGTTCAATACTTCATTCAGTGTCTCATAAGCGTCCTTATCCAATTTATAAAAATAGCTCCAGCTGTCGGAATCCTTTGGTATCTGTGTTTTTTCCAGAACACATTGGTTTACATAGTCATAATAGTCATCTTCCAGACGGACCTTATTTTCTTCCTTTGCTTCTTCACTTTCTGCTTTTCCCGGAACATTTACCGGCTGGGCCGCTGTCTGCTCCGGCTGCGGTTTTATCCTTTTTCCGCACCCTGCAAGCACGCAGGTTAAAATCATCATTACTGACAAAAAGATTCGGATTCTTTTTTCCATCATGTACCCCCTTTAGGATCGTTCTTAATAAACTGCTAAAAAAAGGAAGTGGATCGCTCCACTTCCTCATCTGTTTTATCTACTTATGTTTTATCTTATTATGCTTAAACTTCGTCAGAATATACCGGCGTTTCTTCTTCTGGTGCTTCTTCCTGTGACTGAAGCGCCTTTATACTTAAGCTGATCTTCTTGTCTTCTTCGTTGAAGTCAACGACCTTAGCCTCAATTTCCTGGCCGATAGCCAATACATCCGCAGGTTTGTCAACATGTTCTTTGGAAATCTGGGATACATGAAGCAGGGCATCCACACCTGGCTCCAGCTCAACGAATGCACCAAAATCAGTCATACGTGCAACTCTTCCGTTTACAACATTGCCAACCGCATATTTTACAGCAGCATCTTTCCATGGATTTGTCTCAGGGAACTTTAAGCTGAGAGCGATCTTATCGCCGTTGATATCCTTGATCAGGACTTTTATCTTCTCGCCGGCCTTAAACGCTTTCTTCGGGCTTTCCACTCTGCCCCAGCTCATCTCTGAAATATGAAGCAGGCCATCTGCTCCGCCAAGATCGATGAACGCACCGAAATCAGTCACGTTCTTGATGGTTCCTTCTACCACATCACCCGGATGGATTCTTTCGAATAATTCCTTCTGCAGCTCGGCTCTCTTAGCAACCATGATCTGCTTTCTGTCGCCGATGATTCTTCTTCTCCTCGGATTAAATTCTGTGATAATAAATTCAATCTCCTTATCTGCATACTTGGATAAATCCTTTTCATAAGTATCGGATACCAAACTTGCAGGAATGAAGACTCTTGCACCCTCTACAACCACACTTAAACCACCGTCAAGTACCTGGGCAACTTTTGCGGTCAGTACCTCGTGGTTTTCAAATGCTTCTTCCAATCTCTTATTGCCTCTGTCTGCTGCCAGTCTCTTGTAGGACAAAGCAACCTGACCTTCGCCATCATTTACCTTGATGACTTTGGCTTCCATCTCTTCACCAACCTGTACAACAGTGGTAAGATCTAAATTCTGGTCATCCGTGTACTCGTTACGCGGGATGATGCCGTCAGATTTGTAACCTATATTCAAGACGATTTCATCTTCTTTTACATCGATGACTTTACCAGTGACGATCTCTCCTGTACGTATGGTTTTTAATGATTCTTCTAACATTTGTTCAAAACTTAACTCTGACATTAGTATGAACCTCCTCGATAATATTGTTCGGGGTAGATGCCCCGGCTGTAATACCTACGCTGCGCACAGAATTTACACAATCAGAATCTAAATCACCTAGTGTCTGGATATAGTAAGTATTCTTACATTCCCTTCGGCATATCTCGTACAGCTTCTGGGTATTTGAACTGCTTTTTCCGCCAATGACAATCATGGCATCCACTTCTGAAGCTATCCGTCTTGCTTCCACCTGTCTTTCCTGTGTTGCATTGCAAATCGTATTTAAAACAAGTATATCATACCTCGTTTCCGAAATTTTTTCAACTAAATCTTGAAATTTATTGTAATTAAATGTCGTCTGTGATACAATACACAGTTTTTCTCCTTCCATCAGAGGCAAAGTTTCCACTTGTTCGGGTGTTTCCACCACTAAAGTATTGTCATTTCCCCAGCCTTTAATACCTTCTACCTCCGGATGCTTTTCATTTCCAATGATTATGAGGCGTCTTCCGGTTTCATTCTGCTCTTCCGCAATCTTATGGATCTTTTTCACAAATGGGCAGGTGGCATCCACGATCTCAATTCCATTTTTTTCCATAATATCATAAATGTGCTTTCCCACTCCATGGGATCTTATGACAACCACCGCATCCCGGATGTCCGAAAGCTCCTCTTCGGTTTCAATAACCTTTACCCCTTTCTCCTCCAGATCCCGTACCACTTCCTCATTATGGATAATGGGACCGTAGGTATAGATAGGTTTATCCTTCCGTTTAAGCTGTTCGTAGACCTGATCCACAGCCCGTTTTACTCCGAAACAGAAGCCTGCGGTTTTTGCAACAATCACTTCCATGCCTGCCTCTTGTTTCGTATTCTTCTCCATAAAAAGCTCAAGAATCCGTTCCACCACTTCCTCAATGGTCATATCTGATGTATCTAAACGTATGGCATCCTCTGCCTGCCTGAGTGGGGAAATCTCCCGGTTCATATCCCGGTGATCCCGTTCAATAATATCCTTTTCAATGTCTTCGAGGCTGCATTCTGCACCCTTTGCTTTTAGCTCTTCATACCGCCGTCTGGCCCGTACCTGGCTGCTTGCGGTCAGATATATCTTTAAATCAGCATCCGGCAGGACGCAGGTCCCGATATCCCGGCCATCCATAATGACATTTTCCTTTAATGCCAGCTCTTTCTGAAGCTCCACCAGCTTTTTGCGGACCGGCATATAGACAGAGACAGCGGAAGCCATGGCGCTGACCTCTTCAGTACGGATCAGACCGGATACATCCTCCCCGTTCAAGATCACCTGCTGCTCACCATCCCTGTAGGAAATGGAAACCTTCACCTCTCCGGCCGCCCGGGAAACCGCAGCTTCATCGGATGCTTTTATCCCATTTCTTAAAAAGTGCAGCGCCATGGCACGGTACATGGCTCCCGTATCCACATAGACGAAGTGAAGCTTCGCTGCAACAGACCTGGCTATGGTACTCTTCCCGGCCCCTGCCGGGCCGTCAACGGCTATATTAAAAACGTTTCTCATATTATTCATCCTCCTCTCCGGCAGCGCTTCCTGCCGCCCAGCCGGTGGACCATGCAATCTGCAGATTAAATCCTCCGGTCACTGCGTCAAGATCCAGTACTTCCCCTGCAAAATAAAGTCCGGACAGCAGTCTGGACTCCATGGTGGATGGATTTATCTCCTTTACAGAAACTCCTCCCTGGGTGATAATAGCCTCCTGATATCCACGAAGCCCGGTAAGGGTCAGTGTAAATCCTTTTGCAGCCCGGATAATCTGCTGACGTTCCTCTCTTGTAATTTCATTAACCTTTTTCTCCGGGGGGATACCGCTTACATCTACCATGACAGGAATCAGCTTGGAGGGATATAGATTATTTAACGAATTTTTAAATTGTCTGTTTGCTGTTTCTTCAAAATCCCGGAGTAACCTGGCATCAAGCTGCTCCTTGGAAAGGGCCGGTTTTAAATCAATGGACAGGGTCAAAGGACCTTTTTTAAGTTCCTTAGCCGCATAGCTGCTGGCACTTAAGAGAACCGGACCGCTGACTCCGTAATGGGTAAACAGCATCTCTCCGAATTCCTTGTAGATTACTTTTTTCCCTTTCATCACAGCCGCTTCCACATTGCGCAGGGAAAGTCCCTGAAGCTCCTTTACCACCGGTTCTTCCACTACAAAGGGTACAAGGGCAGGGGACAGCGCAGTCACCTTATGGCCGGCCTGCTCTGCCATGGCATATCCGTCTCCGGTAGACCCGGTGGCTGGATAAGACAAACCTCCGCAGGCTGCGATTACGGCATTCCCGTATACCTTAGCCTTTTGCCCTCCGCCTTTTAAGACCAGACCCCGGAGCATGCCGTCTTCTATCAAAAGCTTCTCCACTTCCGTACGGTAATGGATGGAAACCCCCAGTTCCATAAGCTTTTTTGTCAGGACCCTGATCACATCCGATGACTTGTCGGATGACGGAAATACCCGGCTGCCCCGTTCGGTTTTTAAAGGGCAGCCAAGTTCTTCTAGCAGATCCATCATATCAAAATTGGTAAATCCATAAAAGCTGCTGTATAGGAATTTGGCATTGGTCACTACGTTTCCGAACAATTCCTCCGTATCACAGGCATTGGTCACATTACAGCGGCCCTTTCCTGTTATATAGACCTTTTTTCCAAGCTTTTCATTTTTTTCAAAAATGTGAACGGTGCTGCCCTTCATGGCTGCCGCTATTCCAGCCAGCATCCCTGCAGCACCACCGCCCACGATTAAAACCGTATTCATGCCATCTCCTCCTGCATTCGTTCACTCCTTTCCTACTTTACACGAAAAGGTGAGAAAATACAAGCGGTCACAGATTTTTATTGAATTCGTTCACTTTTGCTTCAAGGGCCTCCACCACAGTCTTCAATACTTTTACTCTGGCATAATACTTGCAGTTTCCTTCCACGACCACCCAGGGTGCATAGGTGGTGGAGGTACGGACTAACATCTCATTCACTGCAGCCTCATACTGGTCCCACTTCTCCCGGTTTCTCCAGTCCTCAGCCGTGATTTTCCACTGTTTTGCAGGATTTTCCTGGCGTTCCTTAAAACGCCGTTCCTGTTCGTCCTTATCAATGTGGAGCCAGAATTTCAAAACCACAGCCCCGGCTTTGGCCATATGGTCTTCCATCTCATTGATTTCCTGATAGGCCTGTTTCCATTCATTCTCGCTGCAGAAGCCTTCGATCCGTTCCACCAGGACACGGCCGTACCAGGTCCGGTCAAAGACCGCTATATGGCCAGCCTTCGGTACATGAATCCAGAAACGCCACAGGTAATGGTGAACCTTTTCCAGATCATTGGGCGCTGCCGTGGGATACACCTTATAGCCTCTGGGGTCCAGATGGCTGGTGAGGCGTCTGATAGCACCGCCCTTTCCGGCAGCATCCCATCCCTCAAAGCCTATGACCACCGGAATCCTTAAACGGTAAATCTCACTGTGGAGATCCTTAAGCTTCTTTTGAAGCCTGGCTATCTCTTTCTTGTACACATCCTTTGTCAGGGTCTTGGACAGATCCGCACCGGACAGGACCCCGTTTTTAAATTTTCGGACATAAATCTCTTTTTCTTTTCTCTCTTCCCTGTTCTGCCTCTGCCTTAAAGCCTCCTCTAAGCAGTCCGCTGTATGGGTCATAATCTTGGCTGCCGCATAGTCCTTATCCATAGCCTCGATGATGGTCCACGGCGCACAGTCCGTATCGGTCCTTTCAAGCATCTCCTCACAGATCTGCAAAAAACGGTCATACTCCTTATTCCTCTGCCAGTCTTCCTTTGTTACCCGCCAGCTGGTCACCTTAGAATCCTCCAGCTTCTGAAACCGTTTCTTCTGTTCCTGCCTGGTAATATAAAGGAACAGCTTTATAATGACCATGCCATCATCAGTAAGCTGTCTTTCAAAGGACAGGATATCTTCAAAGGCTCCGGGCAGAGCCGTTTCCTGAATGGTCCGGCCAAACCGTTCCATAGCCACCTGCCGGTACCAGCTCCTGTCAAAAAGAGCGATTCTTCCCTGAGCCGGGATCTTAGTCCAGAAGCGCCATAAGAACGGATGCATCCGTTCCTCCTTGGTTGATTTTTCATTGGCATACACATCAAAACCCCTGGGATCCAGAGCCTGTATCAGACGGTTGATCTGGGTTCCCTTGCCGGAAGCTCCCATTCCTTCAAACACGATCATGACAGGAATTCCTGCCTCCCTGCACTTACGCTGCAGCAGACCAAGCTTTTCCCCCTGTTCCTTTATTGTCTTTTTATAGGTTTCCTTGTCAATCTTTTTTGACAGGTCAATCTTTTCCAGCATGTATCACCCCTCCATCCATTCCGTTATGCTTCCAGCTTTGCAAACACCTTTGCAACTTCCGGCATAACCTCACTGATCTTTATCATCTGGGGACATTCTTTTTCACAGTGCCTGCACGCCCTGCACCCCTCTGCATTTACCTTAAGGGCCTCATATCCAGTCTTTGCTTCCTTTTCCCGGTGGGCGGCCGTCATGTTGTAAAGGGAGAATATCTCCGGTATCTCAAGTCCAAAGGGACATGGAACGCAGTATCGGCATCCGGTACATCCCACAAGAGCCATGGAATCAAATACTTCCTTTGCCTTTTTATAAGCAGGCCTTTCCTCCTCCGTCACCATCTGAATATGGCTGCGGTCCGCAAAAATAAGATTTTCTTCCAGCTGTTTTTCTTCACTCATACCGCTTAAGAGAAGGCTTACTTCCGGCTGGTCCCACAAAAAATCAAGAGCAAATTCCACGGCAGTCTTTTCCGGCGGGAATACCTTTTTTACATGAGGTGCGGGATTTGCCAGCTTACCGCCAAGCAGCGGTTCCATAATTACCACGCCAAGGCCCTTTGAAGCCGCATACTTCAGTCCCTTTTGGCCGGCCTGATGCTTAAGATCCACATAATTATACTGAATCTGGCAAAAATCCCAGCCGTCATAATAATCTATGATATCCTGAAATACGTCATATGAATCATGGAAGGAAAATCCAAGATATTTTATCTTGCCTTCCTCCCTTGCTTTTTCCATGCGCCCTATAAGTCCGAACTGTTTTACCTTCTCTTCTAAACGCTGCCGGTTCAGGGCATGGAGCAGATAAAAATCAATATGGTCTGTCTGAAGCTTTTTAAGCTGCTCATCCAGAATCTCATCAAAATCTTCGGGTTTTTCAAGCTTCCATACCGGACACTTGGTAGCCAGATAGGTTTTATCCCTGTATCCATCCTGCAAGGCTTCCCCTACGACCCGTTCGCTTTCTCCCTGGTGGTACGGATATGCCGTATCAATATAGTTCACTCCATTATCAATGGCATGGCGGATCATGGCTGCCGCACGTTTTACATCCACTTCGTTTTCATGAAGAATAGGAAGCCTCATGGCTCCAAAGCCGAGAGCTGACACTTTTACACCTGTTTTTCCAAAATCACGATACTGCATAATTTACCTCCGCATCCTATATTTTACGGCCTTATGAAACGGCCTGACCTGTATTGATTGTATCATATTTTCTCTTTTTTCTAAAGTTTTTTTGTATAAAAATGGAAAAAACAGGAATTCAGGCTTCTGCCCTTCATCCTGTTTTTCTTCCTAAACTTCTGTCATGATAAAAATATCGTAAATAGCCTTGATGGCTTCTTCGAAATCCCCATTCTTCACACCGATGATGATATTCAGCTCGCTGGACCCCTGATCGATCATTTTTACGTTGACCCTGGAATGGGCCAAAGCCGAAAAGATCCTGCCGGCAGTCCCTCTGGTGGCTTTCATTCCCCGTCCTACCACCGCAATCAGAGCCAGATCCGATTCCATCTCCACATAATCAGGCTCCACCGCTCTGTGGATTCCCGCAATGACGGACTGTTCATACGCTTCAAATTCCGACTGGTGGACAAATACGGTCATGGTATCAATTCCGGATGGTATATGCTCAAAGGAAATGCCGTTGTTTTCAAATACCTCCAAAACCTTCCTGCCAAAACCGACCTCCGCATTCATCATGGCTTTTTCAATGTTGATGGAGCAGAAGCCTTTCTTTCCGGCTATGCCTGTAATGGTATAATGAGGTTTCCGGCAGGTGCTTTCCACGATCATGGTACCTTTATCCCCAGGTTTATTGGTGTTGCGGATGTTGATGGGGATCCCCTCTTTTCTTACCGGAAAAATGGCGTCCTCATGAAGAACGCTGGCTCCCATATAGGCAAGCTCTCTCAG
The DNA here is from genome assembly GCA_964402355.1 of uncultured Lacrimispora sp. Lineage (GTDB taxonomy): Bacteria > Bacillota > Clostridia > Lachnospirales > Lachnospiraceae > Lacrimispora. The sequence continues at coordinate 239,833 of CAYOCB010000006.1, read as the reverse complement.
TTCCCGGTATGTAATGGTCTCGATAACCTCCGGGTTCTTGATGATCCTGGGATCTGCCACAAGAAATCCGGAAACATCGGTCCAGTTCTCATACATGTCGGCGTGGATTGCCTTTGCTACAATGGAACCGGTTACATCGGACCCGCCCCTGGAAAAAGTCTTGATGGTTCCGTCCTGCTTTGAACCGTAAAAGCCTGGAATAACCGCTTTATCCACATGCTCCAGACGCTCGCCCAGCTCCCTGTCCGTAAGTTCTGCCTCAAAATTTCCGTCTGCATCAAAGAAGATGACTTCTGCCGCATCGATGAATTTATAGCCTAAGTATTCCGCCATAATTATACCGTTTAAATATTCTCCTCTGGAAGCCGCATAATCACGTCCTGCCTTCTTTAAGAAATTTTCTTCAATGGCTGCAAATTCATGATCCAGATTCAGGTTCAGGCCAAGTCCGTCGATAATATCCTCATAGCGTTCTCTTATTTTTTCAAGGATCTTCTTTAAGCTTCCCCCGTTAACTGCCGCATCATAACACTGGTATAACAGATCCGTTACCTTTTCATCCTTGTCATTGCGCTTGCCCGGTGCTGACGGGACCACATACCGTCTGCTCTTATCCGCACGGATAATATCGCCTACCTTCTTAAACTGCTTTGCGCTGGCTAAAGAGCTTCCTCCAAATTTCACAACTTTTTTCATAGCGTCTTTCTCCTCTGATACAGGTTATTGTCTACATATTTAACGGAAATGATATCCTAATTGCAATCTGCTGTCAAGCATTTTTCACGGACTTTGCATAATTTTCCATTATTATGCATAAAATTACTAATTTAAAAACATGTGAAGAATGGTTTCATTTGCCTGGCTGTTTTTTTTATCCGAAGCTTCTGCCAGAAAGGAATCATCGCTTATGACATTATTCTCACCGCATACATCTACCGCAAGAACCGGAGCTTCCTCCCGGATCACATCCCAGACCATCTGAAGCTGATGGAAGTTCATGGAACCCTGGTCCCAGTCCGTGGTCAGCTCTTCCGGTGAGAACGCATCCTTATCAACGGATAAATACACAGGCTCCGTAAGCTGGTCTGCAAAATCGGAAATCCAGCCTTTCCCGTAAATATCCGATTCTGCATAGACCGTCACCCGGTCCTGGTACTTCTCCTCAATAGTCCCTGTCAGTTCATCGGATACGCCAAGCAGAAAGACATTCTGAAGACATTCCTTATCCTCCAGTGACTGTCTGATCCAGCTGCCGCAGGAGAGTATGCCCTCAAACCTGGGAGGTATCATATCCGTATGATGATCCAGCACCACCAGATCAAACGGTTCTTTCTGTTTTTTCATCAGAGCATAGCTGACATAATGGTAATTCCCGCCGTCTATAAACCGGATTCCTCCGTTTACCTCTACTGCCCTCTTCTCTATCTTCAGAAGAGACTCATTGCTGCAGAAACCATGAACTCCGGTAAGGTCCGAACAGTCAATCCACTCATATGGAATTTCCCTGTAAAAATTCTGTCTCCTGTAAACATCTGAAAAATTGAATATGGTTACCGGCTTTATTTTCCTTCCAATTCTTCCACCTCCTTATTTACCTGCTCTTCGCAGGAACGCATGGCCAGGATCGTCTTCTCAAACAGCTCCTCCAATGTCCAGTTAAGATTTTCCGCTCCGGCGGCAATCACCTCCCTGGAACAGCCTGCCGCAAACCGCTTATCCTTGAATTTCTTCTTCAGGCTGGAGACTTCTAAGTCCATGACGCTTTTTGACGGGCGCATCCTGGCAGCCGCTCCGATAAGTCCGGTCAGTTCATCTGCTGCAAACAGGATCTTTTCCATCTCATGTTCAGGTCTTACATCAGAACAGATTCCATACCCATGGCTGCATATGGCGTGGACCAGCCCTTCTTCGGCTCCGATCCGGGCAAGAAGCTCCGGTGCCTTTTTGCAGTGTTCCTCCGGATACTGTTCAAAATCCAAATCATGAAGAAGCCCCGCAATTCCCCAGAATTCCTCCTCATCACCACATCCCATTTCCTTTGCAAACCAGCGCATCACCCCCTCCACGGTCAGTCCGTGAAGCAGATGAAAGGGTTCCTTATTGTATTTCATCAGTAATTCCAATGCCTGCTGTCTCGTTATTGCTGTCTTCATCGCTTTTTATCTCCTTTTCCATTACCTGCTGCCGGTTTTACCGGTCAGGGCATCAATGCCGCTTTCTCCTGTCACGGTGATCCCGTTTTCCTCCAGAAGCATGGCTGCCACGCCGCTCCCCGGAATCTTCTCTCCGGAAAAGGTACCGTCGTAGATGACACCATGCCCGCATGACGGACTGCGTTCTTTTAATATGGCCTGTCTGCATCCGTACAGTTTTCCGATCTTTAAGGTTTCTTCGGCACCGCGCATAAAACAATCCGTTACATCCTGTCCTGCCTTATTGACTACCCGTGATCCATTCCGTTCTGCTGCATCTCTGGGAGTCTTCATTCCCCCCAGCTGCTCCGGACAGACCGGAATCAGGTTATACTCCTCCATAAGCCGAAGCACGTTTTCATTTCTGCCGTTTCCGCCGTCATAGCGGCAGTTGACTCCCATCAGACAGGCGCTTACCAGAATGTTTTCTCTTTCTCCGTTCACTTTTTCCCGCCTCCTTCCATAAATCTTACTGTACCAAAAATTGGAAAAGGGTTCAATCCTTTTTTCGGATCGAACCCCTGAAAAGACATCTAGTCCCTGCGCTCTATTATTTCATCAATGATTCCATAGTCCCTGGCCTCCCCGGCAGTCATAAAATGATCGCGGTCCGTATCCCTCTCAATCTCCCCGGCAGTATGGCCGGTATTTTTTGCCATAATCCGGTTTAAGCGTAATTTATCCCTGTTAAGCTTTTCCGAAAAAATATAGATATCCGAAGCCTTGCCGCCGATATTCTGAACCGCCGGCTGATGGATCATGATCTCTGCGTTTGGAAGGGCAAACCGCTTCCCCCTGGCTCCGCCGGCCAGAAGGAATGCACCGAAGCTGGCCGCCAGTCCGATACAGATAGTGGATACATCACACCGGATAAACTGCATGGTATCATAAATGGCAAGCCCTGCCGTTATGGAACCTCCCGGACTGTTTATATAAAAAGAAATGTCCTTTGACGGGTCCTCTGATTCCAGAAACAGAAGCTGTGCTACTGCCAGCCTTGCGGAATCGTCATTTACCTCATCCCCTAAAAAGATGATCCGCTCCTTTAACAGACGGGAAAAAAGGTCATAGCTCCGCTCTCCCCCAGCCGTCTGTTCCACGACGTAAGGTACATAACTCATGCCGCACACCTCCAGAATTCCGACTTTTTCTGTATAGTCTTCCTGACCCTCAGTTCTTGATATATCCCTGCTTTCCTGTATGCCTGTGGCGTACATCCATACGTATTTTTAAAAGCCAGGGTAAACGCCTGCTGGGATTGGTAGGAAGCAGCCTGCGCAATATCCGCAATGGGATCCCCGTTCAGCACCAGCTTCCTTGCCGCCTCTGTCAGCCTTCGTTCTTTCACGTATCTGTAAAGAGTACAGCCCGTGACTTCAGAAAACATCCGGTTTAAATAAAACTTGGAATACCCGGCATGCTCTGCGATTTTTTCCAGGTTCAGTCCTTCCTCCAAAGACAGACGGGCTTCCATATAATCAATAATCTCTGCAACGATCTTTTTCTTTTCTTCCATTTTCCTGTCCTCCATGCTCTTGCTGCCATTATAACAGCTTTCCGGCATTCTGTCTTAATAAAAAATGCTGTCATATTGATATATATTTTTTAATGGTTTAAAGATAGTTTTCAAAAGTGTGGCCTGCACCTTCCCGACTTCACATAGTAGCAACGGTTCCCGGCAGTCCATTGATTACGGATATGCTTATGGACTCGTTTTTACCAGAATCCATCACTGGTTATTTTTTAATTTCGGTTATACTTTTTTTTCGTGAATACTATAAATGCCTGGTTATTATGCAAAAAATATATACTTCCTGTAGCAGAGGGAATAAAAATAATAATTACTGATAACTGTATAATCAAAAAATCAACATAATATTTACATATCTAATCCCTATAAAGTGAACTCCAAAAATTTACACCCTTGTACCTTTTATCTGCTCATCAAAATTGCCTTAAGGTTTTTTAAAGGAGCATCGCTACTAAAAATCTTGCGACACTCCTTTTATTTAACACAATAATACTCCCAAATAGTATTACTTACTTTACAGTTTTATTTCCTATACGTAATTATCGTATATTTATGTACCTTTATTAACCTATGTCGATGACATTACCACCATAACACGAAAACGTACAACTGCCCATACAAGGTATACAACCATTTCCTCTTACATTTTTTCTTTCTTTATTGATTTTTTTGCTAAATAAATGTTTCATTAAAATCACCCTTTCTAACTAACTTTTTTAATCTACTATTTGCTGTTTTATTGTGTTAACAACGTGTTGATTTTCTTGTACTATAAAAATCTCAGATGTATTAAAATCAATCCTCCATTGGCCTCTCTCGTCAATCTTCCAATGGTATTTTCGGGATATACCAGACATCCATTTTTCATATGCTGTTTGATTTTTTTCTAGGTCAGTTACTATTCTGTTATGTAAAATTTTTTTTTCTTCATCAGAATACGGTTGGCTATCCAATGCATCTATAAGTTCCTGTAAAGCCCACTTTTTCTCTAATAGCAGCAAAATTTCTTCTTTCTCCTTTAGTGTTAGATTTCCTAGTTTTTCTTTAAACACTTACAACACTCCTAACATTATTTAATAATTTATCAAGGGGATCAATGTAATCTATTGGTTCAATGATCTTTTCGCTAAATATGATGTTTTGTTTGTTTAATTCCAACTGTAGTTCTCTTGATTTGTTTCTTTCAATATTGCTAATTACACACTGAATCTTTGATGGAGTATTTATCTCGCCTGTAAGCTTTTTATTGAGGTATTTGCATCTCCTACAGTGGTAAGCATCGCAACTTGAACATATAGGTGCATTCTTTAACTCTAGTAGATAACTATTTTTTATATGTATACCATTAACTATGTCGCCTATATGGTCGTCGGGGTTGTTAAAATAGAATGCAGCACATATATATATCTTTCCATTCGGAGCCAGCGTAAATGTATTCTCCCCTGCATCACAGTTACACATACCATTTAAATCCAATCTATCTGTAAGTACACTGATTTCTAAAGGATTTCCATTCTTATAAGTATCAATTACAAAATTTTTAAGGCTATCTAACTGCTCGCTATATGTATCTATATCATAAGTGACCCATTCATCTATATTCTCTAATATTAGATTTATCCTTGAAACCGCAGGATACATTTTTCTAACAAATTCACTCAATTGACCTATATTAGCTCTGGATATTAGAAGGATGCAATTTCCTTCAAATTTCGTAGGAATTTTTGTGTTATTGTCACATATAATAATTGTATTTTCCGATATTTCACTTGATTTTCCATCTATAATATTAATCCACTCTGTACCTTTATCCATTAAGGTACCAAGTATAACTGGTGTGAAGTTGTTTTTTTCGCAAAACTTCAGTCCTTCATCAAGTATCTGCTTGTCCATAACATTAGATGTGTTTCTCCAGTTTCTATATGTACAGTGTGGCGTAATATCATCTGATGTAATTATCTGCATATACGTAGTATTGGAATCTTCTTCATAGATTTCCTGTATGCTTTCCTTATATTTTTCCCTTGGTGATACAAGTCCTGTCACTTTTGTGAACCTGTCCCAAAAGTATTCACAAGCTCGAACATTAGCCTTATGCATTTTACAGTTAAAAGTAGCTCTTTGGTATATTGTATCTGTATCTGCCACATCGTAATCAAAACCTGTACACCATGCACAGCCACTTGCCACTTCACAGTTTAGACACTCATCTTTGCTCTGAGACTCTAAATTTAATGCTTGGAAAGGTCTTATCATATCCTCATTTATACCATTTTCCATATCCCCTATGCACAAACCTTTATGATTATTTAAAGTGAAATCAAGAAATCTAAGACAAGGAAAAAACCTTCCTTGATAGTCTACTGCAAGCATTTTACCAGCCCCGCAATAATTCTTCTTTAAATCCTCTTTCTTTAAGGGGAACCCTATCGAAGGTGAAAAAAATCTTACTGAATATTCTCTCCATAATCCTTTTTCTAATATATAATCTGCAAGTTCTTTTAACTGATTCTCAAATATCAAATCATCACCTTCATGCCAAACATCCTCAAACACCACGTTTGCAGTAACAGTCTTTATACCATTTTCCCATAAGCTTATAATACTATCCTTAAGATATAAGAGATCATCGTGGGCAAACGTTGACTTAGTTATAGATCCTGGGAATTGTTTTAGCCACAAAGGAACATTTTTTATTACATCATCGTATGACCCACTACCATCAAGTTTTACCCTTTGCATGTCATGCTTTATTTTATTTCCGTCAACACTTAGCCCTATAGAAAGATGTCCTCTGTTTTTTTTAATATATTTTTGTACCGCCGGAGTATTATAGAGAATTCCATTACTTGAAAAATTAAACCTGAAACTGTTAAACCAAGGATGGTCAAGTATATACATTTGGAATTTAATATAATCAGTTATTTGGTCAATCAAATCAATTTCCACAAAAGGCTCTCCCCCTACAAATTCCCATATGACAGCTTCCTCATTGAATATCACTCTATTCCCAAGTATATAATCAACGGTTTTTTTTGCAGTTTCAAAGCTCATTTTATTTTTAGTGTTTTTTCCAGTCATATAGCAGTATTTACATGCCATATTACATTCCTCTGTGACAGAAAAAGTTATTGTTTTAGCTAAGCTTCCTTTCCATGATTCTCTTATTTCCCCCATCATAATTTTGCTTTTTGAATTCATAAATTATCACCTTCCTATTTATCTAAAGTTAGCCATGAGCAAAACTCCACACATTCAGTATATATGCGGATTTTCGAGACATGTCAAACCTCTTTATCACTCTAAATCAATAGAAACAATCTGTCCTTAAAACCATTACCCTCATAAGTTTGCTGGCAACAGCAGTATCTGCTGTAATCACTCGATCCGGACAGTCCTACCAGAAACTAAAATCGGTAAAATGAATTCCATGATTCCCCTTGGAATGGAATATCGTCATTTTTCGTAAGCTTTGAACTTACGTTAGCTTTACTATGCCTTAAAACCAACAAGTTCGGACTGCGATATGCTGGCTGCCAGACTTTACTTTTTAATCAGGTTGTTTTGCCATTTCTAAGTTTAATCTTAAAATATAGGACCATTTTTATGAGTCTAATCTCTCTCTATTTCATATGTATTATAATTTCATGTATTTCCATTATATTACGTCCTTTTGTATTGTCAAGTATGAACCAAGTGCAATTTTCGACAGTTTTTTTATAAATATTGCATAAATTGTCTGATAATTGCAATTATCAATTTATCTGAACTGCAGAATAACAAATTTGAAAAAAACTACAAATGTTCTATATTGAAGAATATCACTTTTACCTAAGCCCTTTTGATAAGGCGATAATCGCATGGAAAAAGTTATATTTCATATTGAGCATTTCTAAGCTGGGAGGCGATTTATAGCACAAATCATCTTGGCAGTAAATTCGATTTACGAAATCGTCGGTGGAAATATTACGAAAAGGCATGGTTTTATTCTTACTTAGCCCCGGTCTCAAGAAGCGCCATCGTTCTGGGACAGGTGCTGGAGGCGGTCTTATGCACGTTTCTTGAAGTTGCCCTCCTTTGCATTACCAGCCTGTTTTTTTCCGTAAAAATTGCTTTCGGATTTTCAGGATTCCTTCTCATTGTACTGCTTGTATTCCTTACAGCTTTTTTTATGGCGGGCTTTACTTATGCAGTCAGTCTCTGCGTGCCAAATGAAGTGATGTACGAAACTGCAGCTCACAGTGCCTTTATTTTCTTTCAAGTTCTGGATATACTGGATAGTGTCCCGTTTTATCCCTGCTCTTTTTTGGAAAAAGGTGACATTTTAAAGAAAATATAGTATACTTCAAGAAAAAGAATAGAACCGAAGAAAGGAAGGCTGCATCATGTACTGTGTAAAAAAAATCAAAGATGACTTATACTGGGTCGGCGGAAGCGACCGCAGGCTCGCACTTTTTGAAAATGCTTATCCGATTCCTAAAGGAATTTCCTATAATTCTTATATGCTGTTAGACGAGAAAACCATACTCTTTGATACGGTTGACTGGGCCATCGCCGGACAGTTCTTCGAAAATGTGGAAGCGGTACTCGAAGGGAGGACATTGGATTATCTCATCGTAGACCATATGGAACCGGATCATTGCGCCACATTAGGGGAGATCGTCAGAAGATATCCACAGGTAAAGGTGATCTGCAATGCCAAGACAGTCCCTATTATCAAACAGTTTTACGAATTTGATATCGAATCCAGGGCTGTTGTGGTAAAAGAAGGGGATACATTCTGCTCAGGAGATCATACCTTTGCATTTTATATGGCACCCATGGTCCACTGGCCGGAAGTTATGGTTACTTACGATATCAGGGATAAGATCCTGTTCTCCGCAGATGCATTCGGAACCTTCGGTGCCATAAACGGAAACCTGTTCGCTGATGAAGTTAATTTTGAACGTGACTGGCTTGATGAATCCAGAAGATACTATTCCAATATCGTAGGCAAATATGGTCAGCCCGCCCAGACCCTATTAAAGAAAGTATGCGGCAATGAAATTCAGATGATCTGTCCCCTTCACGGGCCGGTATGGCGTTCTGATATCAGCTGGTATGTGGACAAGTATCAGACCTGGAGCAGCTATGAACCAGAAGATAAGGCCGTCATGATCGCATACGGTTCTATTTACGGTCATACGGAAAATGCCGCCAATATTCTGGCATGCCGTCTGGCAGAAAGAGGAATCCGAAATATTACCATGTATGATGTCTCCGTTACCCATCCTTCTGTCATTATATCAGAAGCGTTCCGCTGCAGCCATCTGGTATTTGCCTCAGCTACCTATAACGGAGGTGTCTTCAGCAATATGGAACACCTGCTGCTGGACATGAAGGCACATAACCTTCAAAACCGTACGGTTGCCCTGATGGAAAACGGTTCCTGGGGCGTTATGGCCGGTAAAAAAATGACCGAAATCCTGTCTGCCATGAAAAACATGACCATACTGGAGCAGACCATTACCATCAAATCTTCAGTTAAAGAGGATCAGCTGGCAGAAATCGGAGCCCTGGCAAATGCCATTGCAGGCTCCATGAAGGAAGCAGTTTCCCAATAAACATTTATAATAAAATGCCCCTTGAATCTGACAGTATAAACGCCAGATCCGAGGGGTTCTTTTAACGGGGAACCTGATTCTAAAGCCATTCAAAAACTTTATCCACAAAGCAGATTCCATCCAAATGGTCAATTTCATGGCAGAAGCACTTTGCCATGTCATCTGTCCCCGTCAGGGTGACAGCCTCCCCATTCTCGTTTAAGGCTTTTACGGCCACTGTCTGGGGGCGTACCAGTCTGCCAACTTTATCCGGAAAGCTCAGGCATCCTTCAACAACCACCTGTTCTCCTGATGCCTCTATTATAACGGGATTGACCAGTTTTATTAAGCCATCCCCCATGTCAATCACCACCAGACGTTTTAAAATTCCCAGCTGGTTTGCAGCAATAGCTGCTCCATTGGGGGTACTGTGCAGGGTTTCTGCCATATCGTCAAGAATCTCCCGGATCCTGTCATCCACGTCTTTCACTTCTTTGCATTTCTTTCTTAATATTTCATCACCTTCATAACGCATATTTAGAATTGCCAATGTCTTTCCTCCATAAACGTATTATTACTCTTTTATTTTATCAAACCTTTAGCTGATGTGCAATCTAAACTACCGTGACTTTAATTACCGTGGCTTTCAATTGCAAGTTGATCCGAACTTATAAAGCAGCAGGAGTAACTATCTCCATTGCCTGACAGATACAGACTTCCTTCCTCTTCTGTCAAGCTCACATTCCCTTCCTGATTTATCATCTTCAATGAATTTGGTGATATCAATCTGGCATTCGCTCCGCTTAGGGAACGGATGCAAAACCGGGTCACTTTTCCATTCTTCCAGGATAAATCTATCTCAAAGTTCCCTCTGGCTCTTAAGCCCATAACCGAACCTTCCTCCCAGGAGCCTGGAAGCGCCGGAAGCAGATAGAGTACTCTAGCATGGCTTTGAAGAAGCATTTCCGCAATGCCTGCACAGGCTCCGAAATTACCATCAATCTGGAAAGGCGGATGCATATCAAATAAATTGCTGGATGTAGATTTTGCAAGGAGCGCCTGCAGGTTATTTCCTGCTTCTTCTCCATCCCTTAACCGTGCCCACAGATTGATGATCCAGGCCCTTGACCAGCCGGTGTGGCCGCCCCCGCCTGCCAGCCTTCTCTCCAGAGTTATTCTTGCATTCTTCATAAGCTCCGGCGTTCTTTCATAAGTCAGCTGATCTGAAGGATACAGGGCATACAAGTGAGAAATATGACGATGGCCTGTTTCTGTCTCTTCATAATCCTCTGCCCATTCCATGATCTGGCCGTATCTGCCGACAGCAGGTTTGGGCAGCTTTGGCAGCATCTCTTTTAATTCTTCGGATAAACGGTCTTCCCTGCCCAGTATGCTTGCTGCCTTTCTATACTGACTAAAGAGATCAATAATAATCTGACTGTCCATGGACGGTCCGATGCAAAGGGTTCCTCTTTCTCCGCTTGGGTGGATATAGGTATTTTCCGGAGAAACACTGGGGCCTGTCACCAGCTGCCCTTTCTCATTCTCAAACAGGTAGTCCTTAAAAAACAAAGCTGCTTCTCTTATGATCTCAATATATTTCTCTAAAAATCCCCTGTCCAGGGTAAACTGGTAATGCATCCAGATATGGGTTGCCAGCCAGGCTGCACCCATGGGCCATATGGTTGCAGGCATATAAATGTCCTGAGGCGCACAGTCTCCCCATATATCCGTATTATGATGTGCCACAAAACCACGGCAGCCATACATCTTTTCTGCAACCTTCCTGCCATTCGGAAGCATTTTGTCCAGCAGGTCGAATAACGGCATATGGCATTCTGACAAATTGCATACCTCAGCAGGCCAGTAATTCATCTCCGTATTAATGTTAATGGTATATTTACTGTCCCAGGCAGGGGTGAAATCTTCATTCCATATCCCCTGAAGGCTGGCTGCCATGGTTCCCGGCCTGCTGCAGGATATCAGCAGGTAACGTCCGAAGTTGAAATAAAGGGTGATCAGGCCTAAGTCGGTCTGACCTTCCCTGACCTTTGCAAGCCTTTCATCCACAGAAAGCTTTGTCAGTTCCCTGTCTTCCTTCATGGTAAAGGACATTCTCTTATACAAGGTTTCATAATCCCTGATATGTTCCGTTTTAATCCTGTCATAGGTATACTGTCCAGCCTTTTCCAGTACATTATCACACCATCTTACCGGGTCGTCACCATAATAGCTGGTACGTATCGTCAACAGCAGAGTTGCTTCCGAGGCATCCTCCAGCAGTACATGATTGCCAATGGAAGAAACCTTTCCGTCCGTCTCTGTTACCCTGGCCGCTGCGCAAAAGCTCACGCCGTCTCCGCCCTCTGATCCGGTAAGCCGGATCAGATCAGGGGCTGCTGCCTTGTTCTCATTGAGATATTTTGCTCTGGACAGTCCCAGGATGAAATGAAGCCCTCCTTTTTTACCGGCCTTCATTCGCAGAACCATCACCTTATGTACATGACTGCAAAAAGCCTCCCGTTCATAGGTCACCCCATCCACGCTGTAAATGGTTCCTGCAATTGCAGTTTCCAGATCAAGGGTTCTTTGATAGCCTGCTGCCCTGGCTGCATCCAGTTCAAAGTTCAGACTTACGTCACCAGCTGTACTGTAAATACGTTCCCCCTCCGGCCCGGCTGTCATGCTCAGTTCTCCAAGCCTCTGCGCTTCCCTGATCTTCCCCTCTTTTAAAAGAGTACGTATCTGTTCCATGTATTTTATGGAATCCGGGTTGACGCGGTCTCTGCCGCCCCCGCCGTACCACAGGGTATCCTCATTTAACTGAATCCGTTCTTTATCGATTCCCCCGAACACCATACCTCCCAGAGAACCGTTGCCAATGGGCAGCGCCTCATTCCAGGCTTCTAAGTTTCCGGGATTTACGTCAGCTGGTTTCGTGAAATACAGAATACTTTCTTTCATATAAGCCCCAATCCGCAGTGAATTGCCCTAACACTCCTCGTCTTCATATTTAAAATAATCAAAATCTGCAGGTATCCTGCTGCCGCATCCTCCGTTGTTTGCATATACCCCCACCAAGGTCCCGGTGTGTCTTTTCGGGTCATCCGGTACCCCTTCATCACATAAGTATATGCAGTCTGTCAGAACTCCTGCCTGCTCCCAGGACGATCCGTTATAGCTGTAATAAAAGCTTCTGGTAAGCCTGTTGACCACAACTTTTAAGTAAACAGGGACTTCCTTAATTCCAGTCACTTCAGCCATCAGCTCTTCTCCATTGTTTCTGTTAATCACAAGCTGCAGTTTTCTGCCGCCCTCCTGGCAGACGCTGAATCTGACATAGGTTGCCGTGCTGTAATAGCAGGTCAGTCCTGCCTGTTCTCCGTCCCGCTCCGGATAGAATTCCACTTTTGTCTCAGCCGTGTATGCAAGCTCCTGTTCTCTTCGAAGAAGAGTATTTTTCGCCCTGATCTCATGAAGCTGCCCATCCCTTGTCCATATACGGAAGTATCCGGGCCTTTCCGTCAGGGACCAGGAACCGTTATCCGGCAGCCTTACAAATTCCCATTCCGGATTCAGCGTCTCTCCATCAAAATCATCAAAGGTATTTCTTTCAAAAATACAATCCGGAAGGTCCGGTGCCGTCTGAACAAGACTTGGCCCCTTTCCCTCATTGACCAGAAACCAGCCGTCTTCTGTCCAGGTGACCGGATCCAGGCCGGATTCCCTGCCAATGGTCGTATACCTTCCCCCATTGGGCCTTCCCAGCAGGTAATAGATCCACCAGTCACCATTCTGTGTCTGTACTAATTTTCCATGTCCGGTACGCTGTATGGGTGCCGCAGAGTCCTTTTGCCGGATAACCGGATTATAGGGACACTCCTCATAAGGTCCGTAGAGGCTTCTGGAACGTGCTGCATTGATCCCATGGCCATATCCGGTCCCTCCTTCAGCTACAATAGCATAATACCAGCCATCTTTTTTCAATATGTGAGGTCCTTCCGGACATCTTTCTCCTGTCCCTCCCCAGGCAATCCTGGGACCGCTGAGTAACTTTTTGAAGTCATCACTTAATTCATATACCGTGGCAGCCCTGGCGATCACCATATAATGTTTTCCATCCTCATCGATAAAATGAGAAGGATCAATGGCATCTGCCTCCAGCCATACCGGCTTGGAATAGGGTCCTTCCGGCGTTTTTGAAGTGACCATCAGCTGTCTTCGAAGGACCTGATCCTTCTGTTTTCCGTCCCCATTTAACCGCAGGGTAGCAAAAATATAAAAGATACCATCCTTATATGAAATATCCGGCGCCCATATTCCATGGGAATCCCTGATGTCCTCTATGGGCAGATATTCCGGATTTACAACTGCATGACCTATCATGTGCCAGTGTACCATATCTTTAGAATGTGATATGGGGATCGCAGGAAAATACTGGAAGGAAGAATTGACCATATAATAATCATCCTTCACACGAATCACCGACGGGTCCGGAAAGAACCCCCGCTGTACCGGATTGCGGAACACTCTCTTTGACTGGTTTCCTTCAATTTCCATATTGTCTGTGCCTCCTCTTTTCTAAGACAGTCATATCTGCTGCCTGGATATTCTGGCACTATTTTAGCATACAACCGGATTATTTATAAGTAACAATTCATCATCTAAAAAAAGGTTCCCTGCCGCTTTCACTTAGTTGACTTCTTAATTATGATAATTATACTAGGAGAAACAGATATCTATTACTTATTAATCATGAAATAGGAGAAGAACATGAAAGCAGACCTGATATTGGAAATTATTATTTATTTGCTGAATCATGATAATGTTCCTGCAAGCCATTTAGCTGACAGGTTTCATGTATCAGTCAGGACCATACAGCGTGATATTATCAGTATTTCAGAAATTGGAATCCCAGTATATTCAGCAAGCGGGAAATTTGGAGGATATTCCATCTCATTTTTTCATTGATCAGGACAGCAAACAGAATATTTTTTTGGATTTTGGTGTAACTAAAGAAAATAATACTGTTCAAAAAATGAATGTATTATTAGAGAAGGCTATTTCAGCCAAGAGATAACACAGAAGATGGTTGTCTTAAAAAAAGCACACATCCTTTGACAGCCAGGATGTGTGCAAAGATAAATTAAAATTCCTTGACTTCAATACCAGCCGCATCAAGACTTTCCCGTATTTTCTTCACAAAAGCCAGGGCTTTCGCCCCGTCTCCATGGACACATACCGAATCCGCCTGTATGGGAATATCAAGTCCGTCTATGGTTTCTACGATTCCTTCCTGTACCATGCGGATCACCCGGCTGACCGCCAGGTCTTCGTCTTCAATGACAGCTCCTTTCTGACTGCGCGGTACTAAGGTCCCGTCACTCTGATATGCCCGGTCTGCAAATACTTCACTGGCATAAGGAATCCCAAGCTCCCATGCGGCCCGTATCATTTCGCTTCCGCTTAAAGCCAGAAGCACCAGGCCGTCATCCACAACCTGGACTGCCTGGCAAATGGCCTTGGCCAGACGGTAATCCTTAGCGGCCATATTATATAAGGCTCCATGGGGTTTCACATGACAAAGTTTTATTCCTGCTCCATCACAGAAAGCTTTTAAAGCTCCTGTCTGATATAGGACACAGGCTTTTACCTCTTCTGGGGTAAGGCTCATATTCCTTCTGCCGAATCCCTCCAAATCCGGGAATCCGGGATGGGCGCCTGCCTTCACTTTGTATTCCCGGCACAGGGCCACTGTCCGCTCCATGACCACAGGATCGCCTGCATGAAAACCGCAGGCAATATTGGCTGAAGTGATGTAAGGAAGAACTTCCTGATCCATTCCGATTTTATAGGCTCCGAAGCTTTCTCCCAAATCACAGTTTAAATCAATGGCTGGCATAACTCCCCCTCCTTCCTCTCTCTTACACGGTTAATATTTTAATTTTGCATTTTTTACATCTGTTATAAACATATGGCCGGGAGCATGGGTGATAACAAAAGCTGGCTTACTGTTCATTACCACTGCCTGGGGAGTCACCCCGCAGGGCCAGAATACAGGAATTTCTCCTTCCTTTATAGTCACTGCCTCCCCGTAATCGGGCTTTTCGATGCATCGGATTCCAATGGCTTCCGGACAGCCGATGTGCACAGGAGCACCGTGTACTCTTGGCATGGATGCGGTAATTGCAACCGCTGCCGGAACCTGTCTGTGAGGGATTGGCCTCATGCTGACCACCATATTTCCGGAAAATACACCGGCTGAGGTACAGGGGATATTGGTATTGTACATGGGGACATTAACCCCTTCCTCAATCTGCCGCACCGGTATTCCGGCTTCCAGAAGCTCTGACTCAAAGGAAAAGCTGCATCCGATTAAAAAGCTCACCAGCTTTCCACTGGTTTTCTGATAATCATCGAAAATACCAGATACATCCGTGTATTCACCGGTACAGACTCCATTCTCGTATACCCGGTATCCGGGGATATCCTTTGCGATATCGCTGCCCTCTGCGGTCAGGCCAAATGTTCTGCTTCCTGCATCAGATACCTCTAAAAGAGGACAGGCTTTGGGATTTCTCTGACAGAACAGAAGAAAATCCCAGGCAAGCTCCTGAGGGAGAACCACCAGATTCCCCTGAGCATATCCTCCGCACATCCCCGTGGTTGGTCCGGTTATGACTCCCTCACGGATTAACTGCCTCACCTCTTCCGGCTTTCGGTCTAAATACTCATTTCCCATACTATATTCCTTCTTTCCTGTTAAATCTCCGGTAAACTTCCTATGACTTTTTTTATCCGGTTCTTCAGCATATTAAGCTTTTTTTCCTCTTTCCGGCAGGCAGCAACCGCTTCCTTTGGAGTTACATATTGAAACACCACCCAGTCTCCCGGCCTTAACTGGGCCATGGCCGGGATATCCGTACTGATGACTGTAGCGATTTTGGCATATCCGCCTGTGGTCTGGTGATCGGCCAGCATAACCATGGGAAGCCCTGAAGCCGATATCTGGACAGATCCCTCCACGATTCCATCGGATATAATGTCCGCCCCGTTCTTCATTTCAACGGGCTGTCCCTCAAGTCTGCAGGCCATCCGGTCACAATCCCTGCTTAAGCGGTAATGGGTTTGGATAAAGGTCTTAAGGCCATTCTTTGTAAACGCCTCTTCCTGGGGGCCTGGTACTGCCCGTAACATAACAAACCTCTGGCTGCCGCAGTAACGGTAATGGTTGGAAGGCAGGCGAAGCCACAATTCGTGTTCTCCTGCCCCGCAGCGGTCTTCTTTTCCATTAAGCCTCTCTTTCAGGTATTTTATCTGCTCCGGAGCTTTTCCGGATTCCAGAATATCTCCTGCACGCAGAGGTCTTCCGTGGAACCCTCCAATGCGGCATTTTAAATTTGTGGAACGGCTTCCCATGACAAGAGGAACCGATATGCCTCCATAAAGGGCCATATAGGTCCGAAGACCTGCGGCTGACTCCCTCATTTTAAGAAGATCTCCCGCTTTTACCGGAATGGGACAAAACATAGGGACCGGACGTCCATTTAGAACAGGATTCATATCTGAACCGGCAAGAGCGATAATTTCATCGGAAGTAAACCGGAATTCACCTCCATGAAATGTGAATTCCACCACTGCCGCCTGCTCCGGCTCTTTTAAGTTCCCTGCCAGTATATTGGCAAGCTTCATGGAATATTTATCACAGGCACCGCTTTCCTGAAATCCCTGACTTAAAAATCCCTTCCTCCCCATATCCTGTACCGTAGACAAAGGCCCCGGCAGCATGATCTCAATTGCCATGTTCCTCTTTCCTCTCTTCCTGCTCCCTGCTTATTTTATCAAACTCCTTCTGAGAAATGGGAACAAAACGGATGGAGTCTCCGGCTTCATAAAGCGTTTTCCATCCCTCTTCCACTTGAAAAAGCCGGTACGGGGTACGCCCGATCAGCTGCCACCCTCCGGGAGATTCCATGGGATAGATTCCGGTCTGTTCTCC
The DNA here is from genome assembly GCA_964402355.1 of uncultured Lacrimispora sp. Classification (GTDB taxonomy): domain Bacteria; phylum Bacillota; class Clostridia; order Lachnospirales; family Lachnospiraceae; genus Lacrimispora. The sequence continues at coordinate 222,529 of CAYOCB010000006.1, read as the reverse complement.
TCCGATTCCCACAGACCCTGCAGGAATTCTGGTTCTGGGGGAGGAAAGACGGGGCGTATGGATCCGCTCATCCAATCCTCCCAGATAAGGAAAACCAGGAAGAAAGCCTAACATATAGATCCGGTAATCCCTGCCGCTGTGAATTTTTACTACCTCGTCTTCGCTTATCCCCCCATGCCGGGCTACAAAGGACAGGTCCGGTCCGAAGCTTCCTCTATAGCAGACCGGAATCTCCACAAGCTTTCCTTCACCATCCTGTTTCTCATCAAGGTCATTCCCAAGTCTTAAAAGGACCTGGGCCACGGCATCATAATCCGTTATGAGAGGATCATATAAGACCAGAACGGAACAAAAGGCAGGTACTGTTTCCAGGATTCCCTTCATATGATATGTATTTATTTTGCGGTTTAACTCCATCACCCTGCGGTTGACCGGCTCCTCAATAAAGTCTCCCAGTTCCGCCAGAACAGCACGGTCACCCACTGCTTTTGTCTTCATCATACCTTATCCTCTTTCAGTAAAGAAGCCCTTTTCCAACACCAGCCCGAACCAGTTGTCGGAATTCCGGGAATAGCGGACTGCGTAAGCGGTGCACTGGCGCATCAGGCTGACGATTCCCGTATTCATGCGGGTATTGAATCCATCAATGCCTGGAAGGAGAGAACCGGTCATATCGATCAGACCGCTTCGGGATGCCACCCGCATCACCTCTGCCTCCATTTCCTCCCGGTGAAGGATTTCCATATCCCGTTTCAGATAAGCCAGTGCGGCCATCATGCCATAGCAGCCCCAGTCCGAACAGGTTGCCGTAATCACGTTGTCTGCTTTGCTGGCAGCCAGAATCCCTCCGTTGCAGCCGCATACGCATTCCTCAGGTGCTGTAAAAGGCACATACTTTTTGATATGTTCGGCAATGGCTCCCATGCCGATTTCATTTCCCAGATCTCCGATGGCAATATTAAGAACACCTTTCGACCGGAGGATCTCCCACAGAACATCGGTCTTCGCTTCCAGTTCTGTCACATCTTTTCCGACTGCATTGTGGTAAATTCCAAGGCTGTTGGAACCAGGGGCTTCCACTGAAATAACTGCGGAAGGGACCGCTTCCTTTATGGTCCATTCTGCCTCGATCTGTGCCCGTGCAGGATTCTTCGTAAAAGCCAGGACTCCCATACTGTAAGGAAGCTCCCTGACCGACTTTAAATCCTCATAGATATGAAGTCCTACTACACCGGCGCATTTTTTAACGGCCTCCATACAGTCCTCCGGACAGATAATGACAGGCTTTGCACCAAATGCCAGGACCAGGGACCTGGCAAGAAGTACAGAGCTAACCATTCCATCCATTTCCGGTTCTTTATGAGGCAGAAGTACAAATCCGGTCAGGATGAAGACCAGGTCATTTTCCTTTACCGTTTCACTAAGCTTCTCGGCAGCCCTCATAGTCAGAGGCCCTCCCATTTTCGCCCGGCTTCCGGCATACAGGATCCGGCATACTCCATATCCTCTGGGGTCAAGATTCATTAATGCATCCAGATTTTCTCCTACATTTCTTTTTTCCAGTTCTGCTCTGTCCATGGACTTCTCCTAATCAAATATACTTTTCTTTCCCGTGTATTCCAAATACTCATTTATTACCGCATCCTGAAGAAGTTTCCGCCTTTCAGGATCCTTGCCTCCGGCCATTTCTCCATTTACCTGATCCGCATAAAGATAGAAATTAGAAGAAGATGTTACCAGGATTTCATCTGCATCCATCAGCTCACCAAGAGTAAAGGGGCGCTCCAGTACCTGGAGGCCAAGCCGGTAACAGGCAGCGATCATATGGGTCTTGGCAATGCCCCGCAGGATCAGATTGTCATTGGGATGGGAGATAAATATACCGTCCTTTAAAATGGACACATTGCTGTGGGAGCATTCTGTCACCATCTCTCCCCTGTGAAGAACGGTCTCATGAACGCCCATTCTCTGAGCTTCCTGTGATGCCATCACAGAGGGAAGCAGATTTAAGGTCTTGATATTGCAGTGTAAAAATCTGGTATCCTCTCTGGTAATGAGCTTGATTGCCACATCCGGATCTTTCAGCTTATTGGGCCGGATCATAACCCATAGATTCCCCTTCATATCTTCATCATAAATGTGGTTTCTCAAGGCTGACCCCCTTGTTACCTGCCAATAGATAAAATGAGTTTCCCCCTCCACTTTCGATAGCAGCCCGGTAAGCAGTTCTCCAAGTTCTTCCTTTTTCATGGGGATCTTAATATCCAGAGCCCCGGCACTGGTATAGAAACGGTCCAGATGGTCATCCAGCAGAAAAGCTCTGTGGTTTCCTCCCAGAGTTGCCTCATAAACTCCGTCTCCAAAAAAATGGACCCGGTCGTTAAAGGGAACCATCAGCTCGTCAGGTGTCCCGATTTTTCCATTGTAATAAGCAAGTTCTTTCATTCTTTTTCCTTCTTTCCCGCAATAATGCTGAATTTTAAATTTATGTATTCTTGTATCAGTTTAACACAATTGTCAAGTCCCAGGCTCTCCGTATCCAGACACAAGTCATAATTTTCCGGATTCTTCCATTGCCTTCCGGTATGGTACATGTAGTAAGAATTGCGGTATTTATCCAGGTGCCCGATATACCGTTGTGCCTCCTGTTCAGTAATACCCTGGCGTTCCATCTCCCGTTTAACCCGAAAATGAAAAGGTGCATTAAGATAAACAGACAGTACATTTGTTTTATCCATTAATACAAAATCTGCAGCACGGCCGATGCAGACATAGGATTCATGATTCAACAGCTCTCTTAAAACCTTGGCCTGGTAATTAAACAGGTTCTGGTCTGACAGGAAATTACCGCTTTCCGGCGGTATAATTTCTCCGCTGTATACCCGTTTTGAGGCCCGGTATAAAAAAGTCTTTTTCGTATTTTCATCAGCATCTGCGAAAATTGCTTCATTAATACCGCTGTCTTCCGCAGCCAGCCGCAAAAGCTTCCTGTCATAAATATCAATTCCATAATCTGCGGCCAGTTTTTTCCCGATATAGCTTCCTCCTCCGCTCCCGCAGGTCCGGGTAATAACGATTGCAAAATACTTATTTTGCTCCTGCATGCTCGTTTCCTCCTATTGTCCCAGATATGCCTTCTTTACTCTGGTATCCTTTAAAAGCTCTCCGGCATTTCCCTGTATAGTGATCTTCCCCGTTTCCATTACATAAGCACGGTTGGAAATGGAAAGGGCCATTTTGGCATTCTGTTCTACCAGAAGAATGGTAATGCCTTTTTTATTGACCTCCTTAATAATGGAAAAAATCTCTTTTACCAATAAAGGTGAAAGGCCCATGGATGGCTCATCCATTAAGATCATCCTGGGCTTTGCCATGAGGGCACGGCCTACGGCAAGCATCTGCTGTTCTCCCCCTGATAAAGTCCCTGCAAGCTGCCTTCTCCGTTCCTTAAGCCTTGAGAACCGCTCAAACACATCGGCCATGTTGGCTTCCATACCCTTTCCATCAGCAAAAGCACCCATTTCCAGGTTTTCTTCTACTGTCATCTGGGGAAAGATATGCCTGCCTTCCGGTACATGGGCAAGCTTCAGGTTGATAATCTTACTGGGCTCTGTCTTTCTTAAATCCGCTCCGTCAAACCGGATATCTCCGTCATCCGCCTTTTTAAGCCCGGAGATGGTTCGTAAAATGGTAGTCTTTCCAGCTCCGTTGGCTCCGATAAGAGAAACGATCTCCCCATCATGAACCTCTAAGGTAACACCATGGATAGCTTCTATGGCACCATAGGATACTGTCAGATTCTTAACCTCAAGCATCTTCCTCCGCCTCCTCTTCCTCTTTTCCAAGATAGGCCTCGATGACCTTCTGGTTATTGGCGATCTCCTCCGGTGTCCCGCAAGCGATGGTGGTACCGAAATCAAGCACCTGGATCCGCTCACAGATCTTCATGACCAGGCTCATATCATGTTCGATGAGAAGAACCGGGATTTTGAACTCATTGCGGATGTAATGGATGATTTCTAAAAGTTCCTCTGTCTCCGTAGGATTCATGCCTGCTGCCGGTTCATCAAGCAGCAGCAGCTTCATACCCGTGGCCAGTGCCCTGGCAATCTCCAGACGGCGCTGCTGTCCATAAGGCAGATTATCTGCTTCATAATCTTCTTTTCCATTTAAGTGTACGATCTCAAGCAGTTCCTTTGCCCTGGCGGTCAGAGCCGCTTCCTGCTTCCAGAAACCGGGTGTACGGAAAACCGTCTGGAAAAGACCATAGGACAGCTTGGCGTTCATGGCGGCTTTTACGTTATCAATGACCGACATTTTCTTGAATAAACGGATATTCTGAAAAGTTCTGGCTATCCCCGCCTCCACGATCTGATGGGTCATTTTCCCGTTCATGCACTGGCCGTTTAAATAAAAGGAGCCTTCCGTGGGTTTATACACGCCGGTAATCAGATTGAATACCGTAGTTTTTCCTGCCCCGTTAGGTCCTATTAAGCCTACCAGCTCGGATTCACCGATTTCCATGTTGAAGCCATCCACTGCCTTTAAACCGCCGAACTGAATTCCCAGATTCCGGGCCTTTAATACCGGAACTTTATTTTCTGTTCCTGCCATACTCACGCACCTCCCTTTGCTTCTTCCGGTTCCTTCCCCATGCCCTTTTTCTCCTCTGTCTTTCCGGCCAAACGTCTGAGGAGACGGATCAGGGAAAATTCCCACTCACCGAAAATACCGCCGGGTTTAAAGATCATGACCAGAACCAGGACCACGGAATAGGCTAACATGCGGAACTGCGAGAACTGACGCATCATTTCCGGAAGAGATGACAGGAATGCCGCACCGAGAATGGAGCCGGTAATGGAACCGCTGCCGCCGATGATGACTTCAGACAACAGCTCTGCAGAATACATGAAGTTAAAATTGGTGGGAATCATGGCAGTCATATAATGGGCATAGATCCCGCCGCCTACTCCTGCGAAAAAAGCTGCTACCGAAAAGGTAAGCACTTTGTAATAGGTAACGTTTATGCCAGAGGCTGCGGCCGCAATGTAATCTTCCCGTATAGCCTTTACTGCCCTGCCATAGCGGCTGCGGACATACATATACATCACAGTGACACATAAAGCCATGATCCAGTAGCACCAGTAAAAGCCTGAAAGTTTTAAAATACCGCTCATGGTCTTGCCCCCGCCGGTAATGGAAAAGTTACAGAAACACACCCGTATGATCTCTGCAAACGCCACAGTTACGATGGCCAGATAATCTCCCCGCAGACGGAGTGCCGGTATCCCCACCATGACTCCGGAAATCCCGGCAGCCACACCTCCGGCCAGAAGAGCTGCCAGAAATAAAGCGATATCCGGCAGTCCCTTTCCTGTCAGTGCATTTGACACGATGGCAGAGACGTAAGCACCTACGGATACGAACCCGGCATGCCCCAGGGAAAATTCACCCATGCAGCCTACTACCAGATTTAAGGAAGCTACCATTATAATAGTATAGCATGCGGTAGTACATATTCCCTTGATATACTGGGTGGATGCTCCAAATACTCTGGACTCAAAGATCAGAACAAATACAGCGAATACAGCCAGTACCCCAAGAAAGTTAATGAAATAAGAAATCTTAATCCTTTTTTCCATGATCCACCCCCTTAAACCTTCTCGCCCACATTTTTACCCAGAATGCCGGACGGTTTTACCAAAAGTATGACTATCAGGATCCCATAGGTTATAGCCTCATACCAGCCCGGTGCAAACAGTTTGACAAATATCTCGATCAGTCCTACCAAAAATCCCCCAAGCATGGCTCCGGGAATGATGCCGATTCCGCCAAAGACCGCTGCGATAAATGCCTTCAATCCCATCATAGAACCCATGTCATTGGTCACCCGCGGATATTTTGCACAATACATCAGTGCCGCCACCGCAGCCAGACCGGATCCGATGGCAAACGTCAGAGTGATGACCTTATTGACATTGATGCCAGCCAGAATGGAGGCATCCCGATCCTGGGGAACGGCCCGCATGGCCTTCCCCATCCTGGTTTTCTTAATGAAAAGCTGAAGGCCTGCCATCATGACCACGCCGATTACAATAGTCAAAAGCACATTTAACGGAAGAGCAGCTCCGAAGACATGAACAGATGGCAGATCAAAAATTTTCTGTACATTATGAGGCTTTGCCCCGAACATTACCATGGCCAGGTTTTCCAAAAATAAACTCATGGCAAGAGCTGTTATAAGCGCAGACATGGAACCAGCCTTACGAACCGGCCGGTAGGCTACCACCTCTACGATCACGCCTACCGCAGCACATATGACAATAGCCAGAAAGACCGATAACCAGGCAGGCATTCCGGCATTCACCATCAGGGGGATGGTATAAAATAAGGTATAGGCACCAAGCATAATGAAATCGCCGTGGGCAAAGTTGATCATACGGATAATGCCATAGACCATGGTATAACCAAGTGCAATTAAGGCGTATATGGCGCCCTGATTCAATCCATTAATGAGACTTTGGATAAATAATGAAAATGTCATAGCGGATTTCCTTTCACTCTGAATAGGAAAATGTGCACCAAAGACGCTTTTACACCCTTCATGCACATCTCCTTATTTTTTCTCTGACCTTACCAAAAGCCACCCTTAATCTTATTCCTTGGAACCTTCCGGTGAAAGAGTCATAAGCCATTTCACTTTTCCGTCCTCATAGGTATTGATGGCTACCGATTTTTCCGGGTCACCGTTTTCATCCAGGGTATAGGTACCGCCCACACCGGTAAAGGTCATTCCCGTCATGCCTTTGATCAAAGAAGCCGTATCCGATACGCCTCCGTTCCCCGCAGCTTCTACCAACATATAGATGGCATCATAGTAAAGGGCTGCACAGGCATTTAAGCTTTCTGTCCCGTATTTTTCATGAAACTTGGTTACGAAATTGGATACTGCGGGCGCTGTATCCTCTGAGGAATAATGATTCGTAAAATAGCAGTTATCGAATTTATCCTCAAAACCGGCCGTATCGGCACCATCCCAGCCGTCACCGCCCATGATGGCTCCTTCAAAGCCGGCATCTCTTGCTGCACTGATCAGCAGCGGTACCGTATCTAAAAAACAGGGATAGTACAGGAAATCCGCTCCCTTTGCCACCGCCTGGGAGGTCTGGGAAGAGAAATCCGTATCCTTTGTGGTACATTCTCCGGTGTAGACGACTTCGATACCATTGGTTTCTGCGTTTTCAATAAAAGCATCCTTTAAGCCGTTGGAATAATCATCATCCTTAGCATAGATAATGGCTGCCTTGCTCCAGCCCTTCTCCTTTGCAAACTGCGCGGCCATCTTGCCCTGATAGGGATCAATGAAACAGTCACGGAAAATACTGGGTCCTTTTAAGGTTACATCTTTATTGGTAGCTCCTGTTGCAAGAAGAAGCATATTGTCCTTGGATGCCTGTTCGGCAATAGGAAGGGTGACGGAAGAAAAGAAGCATCCCACGACCGCATCAGGGCTTTCCTTCATCAGGCTGTTGTAAGCATTGATGGCCTGTTTTGCGTCACTGGCGTCATCCACCACCTTTCCGCCGTTTACAATTTCCACCTTATATTCCGAATCACTGGAATTGATCTCTTCCGCCGCCATATCAATGGCATTCTGTGCGCCTTCTCCATAGATGGCAGAACCGCCTGTCATGGAACAGATTACGCCGATCTTTATGGTTTTCCCATCCTCCTTACCGGCGGCTGCCCCTGAGTCCTTTGCTGCGGCCGTGGTGTCCCCGGAAGCAGTCTTCGTGTCCGCTGCAGCCTTACTGCCGCCAGCAGCACTCTGCTGGGCGGATGAGCTGCATCCTGCAAGCAGGCTGGCTGTCATGGCCGCAGTAAGGACTGCAGATAATAATCTTTTTTTCATATTCGGTTCCTCCTCATGCTTTTTTTGTCATATAAAACGATTTTAAGAACGACAAAAGGAGGCTTTCCCGCAGTGTGCAGGGAAAACCTCCTTGTTCTCCTTAAGAGTCCGGTATGTTTTACAGGACAACCATCCAGTAAAGCAAAAAGAGCCGCAACCGCATCTCCTGCGGTTGAGACTCCTTTGTTCTCTCGTTTGATATGTTGAATGAATTATAACATCTGTATTTATAAAATACAAGAGAGCGATGATAAATTTTATGTTTTTTATGATTATTTCTTAATAAAAATAATATTTTACTCTCATTATGACATTTTGTTGCTTTTTATCCTTCTACATAAAGTCAGACTGGCAATACATGATCTTTCCATCCTTCATAGTTAACTGAGGTACCAGAATCTGCTTCCCCACAAAAGCATTTCCGTTAATATCCGTATAAGAAACTTCCTTATTCTTTAGTTTTAAAACAACTAAGTCAGCCACTGTCCCGGTCTCCAGGGAAGCCAGTTCCTCTCTGTTCAATGCTCTTGCCGGATTTACGGTTGCCGCATCCAGTACCTCTTCCAATGTCATCCCCATATCCAGGTATTTGCTCATAATTCTGGGAAGGCTGTGCAGCGGCTGCAGATAAAAACCTGATGTATTGTTGTCAGAGCTTATGATATCAGGCTTGAAACCTGCATTGATGGCCTTCTGGCATACTTTCAGATCATAATTGCCCCGCCCGTTGCTGGCATCAAACAGCACTCCTCTTTCCTTCGCTCTCAATATCCCCTGACGGATTTTACCAGTTTCATTTAGAATCGTTTCTTTTCCCCGGTTTTGATAGATATGACATATGACATCACCCGGCCTGAGCATATCCGCTATTTCTTCCAGATTCATTGCCGGATTGGTGATATGTACCACAACCATACAGCCTATCTGTTCTGCCATATCCACAGCTGTTTTTAAGGAACGGCCTGCCTCCACCGGTTCCACGATGCCGGCTGACAGGCGGATTTTTAATCCAACCAGGTTATCTCTGTATTTTTGAAACAGCATATGTATTTTTTTTCTGTCGTAAAAACACGATTCCATCCGCTCTGGATACTGATCGGTCGCCTGTCCGCCGCTGGCGACCAGAAGATCATTTAAAATTCTTACATCACTGTAGGCCATAACACTTTTTCTGTAAAGCTCATAATTCGCACAACCGCAGCTTCCACCATCCACGGCTGTGGTGATTCCACAGGGGAATGAGGCGGCATCCGGATTGACACCGTTTTCTGTCCCATGATTAAAATAATGTACATGATAATCGATCAAACCTGTTGTCACAATACAGCCTGATGCATCTATCGTAACACAATTCTCATCAGGAATCCGGGAAACGATTTTTCCGTCTTTTACTGCCAAATCTCCTTTGTACATTCGGTGCTCTGCCGGATTATACACTTTACCGCCTTTGAATAAAAATGCACTCACTGCTTCTGCTCCTTATTTTGCTTTTTGTATTGCATCAGTAAGCTGGTCTATAATATCTCCCCCAAGATTTTCTTTTACCATATCATATACCACGGATGCCTTATCCTTAAATTCAGCCAAAGTCTCATCATCTAATGTAATAATTTCACAGCCTGCATCTTCACAGTTTTTCTTATAAGATACGATGCTTTCATCTGCCTGCTCATTGGCATAATCCACTGCCTCTGCCGAGCATTCATCAACCAGAATCTTTACATTTTCCGGAAGGCTCTGATACAGATCATTGTTCATAAAAAATGTAATGATATGCCCAATGTGGTTGGTTTCAATCACGTACTTCTGAACTTCCTGCATATTGTTTCCCACAATATTCATATATGGGTTTTCCTCACCGTCAATGGTACCCTGCTGAAGTCCCATAAAAACCTCTGTAAACTGCATCGGAGTGGCTGCTGCCCCCAGTGCATTCCAGTATGCAATGTGATATTGATTCGTCATCACGCGGATTTTCTGTCCAGCCAGATCTTTTAAGGAATGAACCGGTTTATTGGAGGTGAGCTGCCGGAAGCCGGCGTCGGAATATCCCAGCATCTGGATTCCTCCCTTATTGTTATATTGATTGAGGACGTTTACGAAATCTCCCTTTAGAACAGCCCGCATCTGTTCCACATTATCAAATAGATTGGGCATGTCAAACACCGCATATTCCGGAATAAAATCCACAAGATCCGTGGTCATTCCTGTGCCGATATCAATAGAACCTCCGATTACCGCCTCTGTAAACTCTGTGGTATTCCCCAGCTGGCCTCCCGGATAGATATCTACCGTAATCTTTCCACCGGTTTTTTCATCAAGCAGTTTTGCAAACTTATCTACCATCATATAATTAATAGTCGTCTCAGACACGCTCATTGCAGCCGTCCAGTGATACTCCGGATATTCTTCTCCCTGAACAGCAGCCTGGGTATCCCCTTCTGCTTTCTTCGGAGTTGTTTCTGCCTGGGTGGAGCCTCCGTCTGAGGCTCCGCATGCACTTAAAGACACTGACATGGCGGCTGCCAAAAAAACTGCTGTTATTTTTCTCATCTTTTTCATTTAAATTCTCCTTCATTATTATTTTATAGAATATCTTTGCTTCCCAATCGTTTATCCCAGCAGAGCCGGCAGCAGCATACTGAGCTGCGGAATAAATGTAATCATCACCAGCGAGATTAAAAATGCAACGAGGAACGGAACCGTTGCTTTTGCCAGTCTAAGCATTGGAATCTTCGTCATACCTGATGCCACAAACAGATTGATTCCCATGGGCGGGGTAACCATACCGACTGCCAGGTTGCAGGTCATCATAATTCCAAAATGAACCGGATCTACTCCGACAGCCGTTGCTATGGGAACCAAAATCGGAGTCAGGATCATAATGTTCGGAATGTTATCAATAATCATTCCGCAAACCAGCATGATGAGATTCATGATCAGGAGAATAACGATTCGGTTTCCTGATACGGAAAGAACTGACTGGCTGATGGTCTGCGGATACCGAAGCATGGTAAGACATCTTGCAAAAGCTGTTGCAGCCGCAATTACAAACAATATATTGACATAGGTCTTAGCCCCCTTCATGAACACATTTAAAAGTTCGTTAATCCGGATGGTCCTATAAATGCAGATGCATACGAACAGTCCATAAAAGACGCTGATGACAGCTGATTCCGTAGGACTGCAGATACCGGTATAAATAGTACCCAGGATAATGACAGGAGTAAGCAGTGCCCAGAAGCTTTCTTTAAAAAGAGGCCATAAGCCTTTGCTCCGGATCATCCGGTAATTCTCCAGCAGCTTTTCCTTATCCTCTCCATGCTTTTTACAATAATAGTAGCTGTAGACCATCAGACTGGTGCCTATTAATATTCCGGGAATAATTCCTGCAGTAAACAGTTTAGAGGGAGACGCGCCCGCAGCAGCCGAATATACAATATAGGAAATACTGGGTGGTATGATGACACCCAAGCCTCCGGCCACAGTTACAATGGAAGCGGCAAAGATTTTTTCATATCCCATGCTTACCAGAAACGGTATGGTCATGGCTCCTACCGCAGATACCGTTGCAGGAGCAGAGCCGGAAATCGCAGCATAAAACATACAGGTTACAATAACCGCACAAGGAAAGCCAGCGGTCTTATTTCCGATAAAATATGCGAAAAAGTTAAATAGATGTTCAGAGATTCCTCCTTCCGCCATAATCATACCGGATACCATAAAGAGCGGAACTGCAAGTAAAGTAAAGCTGTTCATACCGGCAAACATGCTTCTGGCAACATCCACTGCTCCAAATGAAAAACCGGAATCCAGAAGGCCAGGAAGAACAGACATCATACCGAATACGCCCCCTACCGGCATGGCAATGATCAACAGCAGAACCAGTACTGCAAAAAACAATCCGATTGTCATGTTTTCTCCTCCTTCTCCCCTTGTTGTCCTTTCTCATGCAGCATACGGGTCAGTGCCTGGACATACCGGAAGCATGCCAGGATAACCGCTGCTCCCATAACACTATATATCCATGCAAGGGGTATCTGCAAAGCCGGGCTTGCCTGTCCTATCTTTGCCGCATTTCGGATAATCCCCATCGTTCCTTTTAAAAGAACGGCAAGAAAGACAAGCATTGCCACATTACAGATTACTTCTAACCCCTTCTGTATCGGTTTGGGCAAAATAATGGCAAAGGTGTCTACCTTGATGCTGCTCCCCATGCGGATTGCACAGGGAAGGCTGAAAAACGCAGAAAGTGCCAGACAATAACAGCATATTTCATCTGACCAGCTCAGCGCATGATGAAAACAATAGCGCATGATGACATTGGTAAAAGACAGCACACTCATCACAATCAAAAACGCTGCCAGGATCATCAGCTCTAAGTTTTCCTCAAGCCATTTCATTTTTTTCATGTCTCCTCCTCCTTTTGTGAATTTTCTATACATTTTTTCTTTTTTTATCTTCATTTTTATTATATATGTGATATAATAATAAGTAAAGTTACTAATATTTCTATCAGTTCTAAGTTTTACTTCTAATAGTTTTCTCATTATGACGAATTTTCACTTTACAAAGTAATCTTAGTCAAAACGGATATTCGCAATCCGCTACTTTTATAAAAAAGAAAGGGTACTTATGAATTTAAAACAACTGGAATACATCGTTGCCATTTCGGAATATGGCAATATAACGAAAGCCGCTGATGCCTTGTTTATTACTCAGTCCGGTCTGAATCAACAGCTTAACAAACTGGAAAAAGAACTGGGAATCCAGCTCTTTTTCAGAAACAACCATTATCTCCGCTTAACCCAGGCAGGCCAAATTTATGTAAACAGCGCCAAAGAAATCCTGCATATCAAGAAAAACACGTATACACTCCTGGATGATTTAAAGGGAAATACCATTGGGGAAATCAATCTTGGGCTTACCCATGAACATGGCATAGATCTCTTTACCTCAATCTTTCCAGCCTTCAACCGGAAATATCCCGGAGTGACCTTTAATCTTCTGGAACGGATTGTTTCTTTACAGCATAATCTTCTTGCCTTAGGCCATCTTGATCTGGGAATTGTTATGCTGGCGGAAAAGGACAGAACCGACCTGGAATATATCAGACTGTTTCAAGAAAATCTGGTTCTTGGCATTTCCTTAGAACATCCTCTGGCTAACTATGCGGCTCCTCCAGGAAAACCTCTGACTACCATTGACTTAAAATTTCTGGAACAGGAAAAGTTTTCCCTGATTTTTTCCAACTCCACGATGCGAAGCATCATTGATCCCCTCTTTGATGAAGCCGGATATAAGCCGCAGATACTCATTGAAACAGCCATGAACCATGCATTGGCAAAGCTGGTCAGCATCGGCTTATGCTGTACCATCATTCCCCAGTCACGGGCTCTCTGCAGCCAGGACAAAGATAAGATTGCCTGGTTCCATTTAAACTCAAAGCCAAGCTGGGATACCTGCATTGCCTATCGTAAAAATACCAACTTAAGTGAGGCCTCACAATACTTTATCCAGCTTGCAAAAGAATACGGAAAACAGTTGGAACAGGATTTCCTCTAACCGGAACGAAAGTGCTCTGTTTTTAAAAATCCATAATTCCTTCCTTTTAAAATGTTATCTCATTTGATATAATAAACTCTTGAACAGGTACCGTTGGATAAATCAGGCATTCAAAGGAGGCATTTTCATGGACACCCGATATTTAAGCTATGTATTGACCATTGCCAGAAAAGAAAATATGACGAAGGCCGCCGAAGAACTCTATGTATCCCAGTCTACCTTAAGCCAGTATCTTTCGAAGCTGGAAAGTGAAATCGGTACTCCTCTCTTCTACCGGAGCAAAGGCCGGCTGACCCTGACGCCTGCCGGTAGGCTTTATGTTCAGGCAGCTGAACAGGTAATGTCCATCAAGGATAACCTCTATCAGAATATACAGAGCCTGGATAACCGGGGCCACATTACCATCGGAGTTACCTCTCAGTTCGGTCTTCGTATGCTTACGGAAATCATTCCTGCCTATAAAATCCGGTATCCGGATGTAACCATAGAAATTTCAGAAGTGAGCCTGCCTGCCCTTACAAAGCTGTTAACGGAAGAAAGCATCGATTGCGGAATCATGGCCCTGAATTTCATAGAACCGTTCTCACCGGAACAGGTCACCGTACTCCGGGAGGAAGAGGTCCTCTTTTCCATTCCGGTCAATCACCCATACCGGAAAAAGAACCTTAAGAACCCCATTGAAATCAATGACTTTGCCGAAAACTTCGGTGAGGAAAATATCCTGATGTCAAAAAAGGGTTCCTCCCTTCGCTACCTTACGGATACCATACTGGAAAAGGCGCACTGGATCCCCAGAACCGTATGTGAGACCAACAGCATAACTACCACCAGAAGTATGGTTGCCATGGGAATCGGCGTTACCTTCATCAGTGAATCCTGCGCAAACGACAGGGAACATGTGGCCTACTACTCCGTTTCTCCAAAGCTTACCAGATTGAATGCTTTCGTGACCCGGAAGAACTGGATCCTAAACCAGGCCGGAGTAAGCTTCTGCAATGATATAAAAAATTATTTCCAATAAAAATGTCCCATGGCTGCGATTTTACTGCCATGGGACATTTTTCTTTATTCTTAGGATTATTGGAATTATTTTGCTAAATCATCTGCAATCTGTTTAATGTCATTATAAATCTTCTCATCATTTTTCTCAGAATCTGCGGAGCTTAAATAGTGAGGCATCATCTCTACCTTTGCAATGGCATCCTGTGCCTCTGGGTCTTCGGTCATATTCTTGACTAAAGCATCATACCATGCAATGACATCATCCGGAGTTTCTTTCGGGAAATAGAAGGAAAACTCACAGTTTGGATATACCAGGTCAACCCCCTGCTCTTTTAAGGTCGGGATATCATAGATTAAGTCATACCGCTCCTCGGTAGGTGCACCCAGGCATACGAACTGACCCGCTGCCAGATAGTCCTTGCAGTTAATGTAAGCACCTGGCATTAAATCTACCTGACCGGACAGCATGGCTGCTACCTTGTCGGAGTTGGAACCTACATCCACCAGATCCAGGTCGATCCCTGCTGCTTTTTCAAAAGCAAGAAGCTCGTAATACGTATATGCACCAACCTCTGTACAAGCCTTTAACTGGCCGGGAGCCGCTTTTGCTGCTGCAATGAATGCATCAAGATCTTTGTACTTTTCCGGATTTGCGTAAAGCTGCTGAGCCGGATCCAGTGCAAACGTTGGTCCTAATTTAAATGCTGTATAATTGTAATCGGTAACACCTGCAATATTTGCTACGTTTACCAGGTTGTGTCCATACAGGAACGTACATCCATCCGGAGCTGCGGAAAGAACCTGATTAGCTGCTACGGAACCGGCTGCTCCGCTTGCGTTCACGACGATGAAATCAGCACCGGTCATTTTCTTAGCATATTCTGCAAATACACGGGCGGAAAGATCTGTGTTGCCGCCTGCACCTGCAGGTACCACGATGGATACGGTTGTAGCTGGTTTCCAGTTTGAAACTTCTGTCTGGGAATCACTGGAAGCTGCCTCTGACCCGCCGGAAGATGCTGCCTCTGTTGCTTTTGCTTCTGTGGTTGCTGCCTCTGTGGCTGCTGCCGTTGTTGTCTTAGTCTGGCTTCCTCCACACGCTGTCAGGCTAAGTGCAAGCCCCGCTGCCATTACTGATGCCAAAAATCTTTTTTTCATAGTTTTGCTCTCCTTTTTTTATTGTTCAGCTGCCTGAACTGCTTTCTTTTTTGCATACATCTTGTATTCTTTATATACAGACCATACCACTACCCCGACTGCAACGAAGAAGAATACATCGAAAATCGGTCTTTTGAAAAATGCTCCAAAAGATTTGTACTGCATGATTCCTCTGCGGAGATATGTCTCTACCATCTTTCCGATCAGAAAACACAATACAAAAGGTGTGGTCGGCAGCTTGAACTTATGATATAAGTACCCCACCAGTCCAAATAAGATAATGGACTGAACATCAAAAATACGGTTATTGGTCGCATAAGCCCCGACACAGCACAGAACCAGGATCAGAGGCATAAGAATGTGTTTCGGGATTTTTAAAAGCTGCACAAAAGCTTTGATTCCGAAGAATTCGATAATCAGCATGAAAAAGCTGCAGATCATACAGGCGGCAAAAATACCGTATACCACATCGCCATTCTTAACGAACAGCAAAGGTCCTGCTGATAAGCCATGGATTAAGAATCCGCCTAACATCATGGCGGTCACGCCGTCTCCGGGGATACCTAGCACCAAAAGGGGAATCATGGCCCCTCCGATGGTAGCGTTATTCGCAGTCTCAGTCGCTACGATGCCATCCGGACAGCCTTTTCCAAACTCCTCCGGATGCTTGGACATATTTTTTGCAGTGACATAAGAAAGCATTCCGGAAGTGCTTCCTCCGATACCAGGTAAAATACCGATTCCGGTTCCGATAAGGGCAGAGCGTATAGCATTTGGAATCTGATATAAAAAATCCAGCCACGAAAATCCAAAGCCTTTAATGGGTTTCATCTTAACGGTTTCCATTTTTCCAGATGCCATAGATTCTGCCGTAATAAGAATCTCAGAAATGGCAAAGATACCAATTAGGGTAGGCAATGTATCAAACCCTGCCATCAGATCACTGTTTCCGAATGTGAAACGCGCTGTACCGTCAATGGGAGCCATTCCTACCAGAGCAAAAATCAATCCCAGCATACCGGCAAGCACCCCTTTTACCATGGAACCAGAAGCTAATACTGCTACCATGGTAAGTGCAAAAAAGGATATGCCAAAGTTCTCGGCAGGTGTAAACTTTAATGCAATATCTGCAAGCAGCGGTGCACAGAAGGTCAGTACTAAAAAGGAAAATACCGAGCCTAAAAAGGAAAATACGATTCCATATCCCATAGCCTTGCCGGCTTCTCCCTTCTTTGCCATGGGATGTCCGTCAAAACAGGTTGCAATAGAGGAAGCAGTACCCGGCATATTTAACAGGATCGCTGAAATCAGACCTCCGGAAATACCGCCGATATAGACTGCTACCAGCATGTTCATACCCATAGACGGCCCCATGCTGAAGGTCAGCGGCAGAAACAGCGCTACGGCCATGGCCGCTGAAAGCCCCGGAATAGAACCAAATATGATTCCTATGGCCACACCAGCTGCCATGAGCAGAAGGGACATGGGATTACAGATACTTGCAAAAGCATTGCCTAATGATAATAAAGCGTTCATTCCTTCTCCTCCTATAAATTAATCGTAAAAATACCGGCAGGCAGTATGATCTTAAATCCATACCGGAATAAGAAAAATACTATAAAAGTAAAAATAATATCAATCACCAATAGCTGAATCATATCTTTTTTGCCTCTTTTATCTGCCGGAGCCAGTATGAACATCTGTATCGGCAGATACACGATTGTGGATATGATAAAACCAACCGGTTTAAGCAAAAATACATATATCAGAATAATAATAAAGCTAGTGAGCACCCTTTTATAATCCAGCTGCTCCGGTCCTTCCGCTTCTGCCTGTGCAACCCTTAACTTTAAGGTCCTGACACTTAAAATAAGCAGGGCTGCCGCAAGGACAAAGGTCATGGTACCGATGCACATTGGCATGAAATCCGGTCCGACTTCCATGATCGTGGATTTCGGAAGCATTTTTGCCATGGCCATCATCGCCGCTGACAGCAGCATAAAGAACACGCTTACGATTATGTCTCCATATTTTTTAATGAACATGATTTTCCCCCTTTTTATCTATCTTACTAATGCCGGCTTTTTGCAGTCGTATTTCCAGCCTGGTATGAGATACTGCATTGCCATAGCATCATCCCTGTCGTGAGATGCCAGACTGTTATACAATGCATTGGCTGCCATTACACGCTCCATATTGATCGTAACTCCCAGACCTGGTTTTTGAGGAACCTGCAGATTTCCATTTTTAATACAAGGTGTATCATTTAACAGATTCTGGCCATCCTGCCAGATCCAGTGGGTATCTAAGGCTGTGGGGTTTCCGGGAGCTGCTGCTGCCACATGGGCAAAAGCTGTCAGAGTTATATCAAAATGGTTGTTGGAATGGCTGCCCCATGTCAGACCCCAGTCATTTAATATCTGCGCCATCCGTACACTTCCGCCAAATCCCCAGAAATGGGGATCTGCCAGCACGATATCCACCGATTTCAAAGCTGCGGAATGATAAAACTGCCTCCAGTCCGTTGCAATCATATTGGTGGCCACCGGAAGCTTTACCGCATTCTTGAATTCTGCCATCACTTCCCTGCTGGAATATCCGGCTTCCGGACCGCAGGGATCTTCGATATAAGTTAAGATACCTTCCATCGGTCTGCAGACTTCAATGGCCTCTTTAAGGCTCCAGGCTCCATTGGGATCAATATTGATGCGTCCCTCAGGGAAAGCGTCCTTTAATGCCCGGACCGCCTTCATCTCTTCAGCTGCCGGAAAAACACCGCCCTTCAGCTTGAAGTTTCTGAATCCGTACTTTTCATGAAGCACCTGGGCCTGCTCTGCAATCCGCTCCGGTGTAAGCATCTCCTTGCGGCGAAGTTGAAACCATGGGTCCTTACTTCCGCTTTCGTCCAGATATGCAAGCTTCGGAAATGCTTTTTCCTTATCGCTGACATAAAACAGATACCCCAGGGTCTCTACTTCATCCCGCTGTTTGCCGTCTCCCAGCAGTTCGCACATGGGAAGCCCCAGATGTTTACCAAGTAAATCCAGCAGTGCACATTCAATGGCCCATTCTGCCTTTACTACAAATTTCAGTTTGCTGATGTCTAAAGTCTGTATCCCTTCTCCATCATCCTCTTCTGCTCTGGTACCTGCCTTTTGGATATTATTTAAAACTGCACGGTATTTACCAACTGGCTGTCCTACTACCAGGGGAATGCAGCTTCTCAATGCTTCACAGGTATAATCTCCTCCGTGAATCTCGCCGATTCCTGTATTTCCTGCACTGTCCTTTAATATTACAAGATTTCTGGTAAACCACGGTGCATGGGCTCCGCTTAATGTCATCAGCATGCTGTCATATCCTGCAACTGGAATGACCTGCATCTCTGTTACGGTTGGTGTCCCTCTATATTCCATATCTTTACGATTCCTCCCTTGGTTATATTGCACATTCTGTTCTTTCATTTTCTGCTCGTCATATGCATTATACCAATGGTCACTCCATAAATCCAATTATTAATACCGATTGTGACCATAAGAAACTTTAATTATACGGCTTTCATCAGCGAACCAGACAAGGCTTTTTAGAATCAAATTTCCAGCCTGGGATCAGATACTGCATTCCCATGGCATCATCCCTGCCGCCCAGACAATTATCCAGATAGACTTTATGAGCCTTCTTCACCTGTTCCAGATCCACTTCGATCCCAAGGCCTGGTTTCTTTGGAACCTCTACACATCCGTCTATGATCTGAAGCGGCTCCTTTGTAAGCCGTTCTAAGCCCTCCTGCCAGATCCAGTGGGTATCAAGCGCATTGTATTCACCGGGGACTGCCGCACCGACCTGGGTAAACATGGCAAGGGATATATCAAAGTGGTTATTGGAATGAGAACCCCATGTATAGCCAAATTCATGACACATCTGGGCTACCCGTACAGAACCGTTCATGGTCCAGAAATGAGGGTCTGCCAGAATGATATCCACTGCCTGGGATTCTAAGGCGTGCCCCACTTCCCGCCAGTCTGTTGCGATCATATTGGTAGCCGTGGGGAAACCGGTTCTGCGGCGGAATTCGCTGACGATTTCTCTTCCGGAATAAACACCTTCTGCCCCGCATGGGTCCTCACAATAGGTCAGGATTCCCTGCATCCCCTTTACATACTCAACCGCTTCTTCTAATAGCCACCCGCCATTGGGATCTAAATCAATGCGGGCATCCGGAAATGCTTTTTTCAGCTCCCGGATCACATTCATTTCCTCATTGCCAGGCAGAACGCCGCCTTTTAGCTTGAAATCCTGAAATCCGTATTTCTCTTTTGTGGCCTTTGCAAATGCCACGATTTTTTCTGCAGTCAGGGCTTCTTCATGTCTTATGCGGTACCAATCGCATTCTGCATCCGCCTCGGAATCATAGGGCAGATCCGTTCTATTCCTGTCTCCTACAAAAAATAAGTATCCGAGCATCCGAACACGGTCCCTCTGCTGTCCATCACCCAGAAGCTCGCACACAGGCACTCCCAGATGCTTACCCAGTAAATCCAGGCAGGGTGCCTCAATGGCTGTCAGAACATGGACTCCGGTACGCAGATCAAAGGTTTGGTTTCCCCTTACATCCTTTTCTCCATTGGAATCGAGATGCTTTTTTACCTTCAGCAGCGTGCTTTTATATTCTCCTATCCTGGTTCCTTCCACTAGGGAGATACATTCGGTAAGTGCCTGGGTAATCTTATTTCCGCCGGGTACTTCCCCTACGCCTGTCTCCCCGTTGTCCGTGTAAAGAACAACGATATTCCTGGTAAAATACGGTGCATGGGCTCCGCTTAAATTTAACTCCATACAGTCTTTTCCGGCTACCGGATAAACTTCCATTTTCGTAATGATCGGTGTCATACTGTTACTCTCCTCTGTCTTAAAACTTATATCTGGATTATATCGTCCTTTTAATCCGACATCTATTGACAGAAACACCAACCTTTTGCTTTCTGCTTGTACTCTTTCTTCTTTCTTGCTATTACTGAAAAAAAGATTGCAAAAACATTGCAATCTTTTTCAACATTTTAGAGCCCATAGAATCTATATTTCATATTTGCTCCCGATTCCATATCGTTTCATCTTCCTCCAGAGGGTCGTGGTGCTGATATTCATTTCCTCAGCCACCATGGACCGGTTCCCGTCATACTTGCCTAACAGCTCTGCAATACGGGCAGCCTCCGGACTTTTTAAGAGAACAACCTGGCCGGTACCGTTCTGATCTCTTATGAGGGGATAAAGCTCCTGCAGCAGATTGCGTACCATTCCCTCCTCCACCTGTCTCCGGTGGGCGGTCAGTACCAGGCGTTCACAAAAGCCTTCCAATTGCAGCAGATTGCCTTCCCAGATATATTCCTCCATAACCCTTAAGGCAGCTTCGCTGATCTCCACATAACGGGAGTAGGCAGAGTTGTATTTTTCCAGATACCGCTTAAGGAGTCTCCGGATGTCTTCCGGATGACTGCGAAGAGGAGGCAGTTCAATCTTAAGCGGCGAGAGCAGATAATATAAATCTTCCCGGAACTTATCATTTTTCACAAGCATCGTAAGCTCCTCTGAGGCCGTTGTAATCAGCCTGACCGGCAGCGCCCGTTTTACCATGGAATCGCTGCACCAGAACAGCTTGTCGTGAACGGCCTTATAGAGCAGATACTGAGCCTCCTTTGACAGTTTCTCCACCTCCTGGAGCAGGACAGTTCCATAGGCAGCCGTTTCAAACGCCCCCTTATGGCTTTTTTTGCTGTCTTCTGAAAAACCTAAAATGACCTCTTTCTGTTCTCTGTCCGACAAAGCCCCGCAATCGATATTGAGGAAAGGCCCGCCCTTTTGGGTGCTGTTATTATGAATTGCCTCTGCCAGCACCTCTTTTTCCGTTCCGGTCTCTCCATAAATCAGTACCGGGTTCTTGGATATGGCATAGGAACGGGCAAGCTTGATGCACTGCTTCATATCCGGCGAATCCCTGTAGATATGTCCGAAACTGCGGCCGGCGATATATCCGTTTGCCAGCTTTATCCTTGAAGCTTCCGAGTCCGGCTTCTCAGCTCCTTTAATTTTATGGCAGGTAAGAATGGCTCCGCTGAAATGTCCGTCATATTGTATGGGCGCACCAATCACCATAAGCAGCTGGTCCTTAATGGAAAATGAGGTGGAGTACAGCTCATCCGTACCGCTTAAGATTCCTTCAATTCCGTCTGTATCAATCCCCTTTATTACCTTTTCAATGGGAAATCCCACAACCTCTGATGCAGGCCTTCCCATCATCTGTTCAATTACCCGGTTCACTGCAACGATTTCTTTATAAGCATTGATTTTAATAATCCCGCTGAATGAAGTGTCCAGAAGTGTCTCGATCTGCGCCTCTTTGTGCTTTTCCACTTCCGCAAGCTGCATCATATGGAGGGCCATATGCAGCGCATTCCGGATGGACTCCTCTCCGGTCTCCATAAACAGGCTGGGAAAACCGATCTCAAAAGCCGTCTGATTGGTCTTTACGCCTCCGATGATCAAGTCAACGCCATCTGCAATCGCCTGACTTACATCCGCCCGGGTTTCTTCCAGGTCATTTAATTTATAAAAGTGAAGTTTAAAATCAAACAGTTCTTCCAGCTGGTCCAGACTTTCAAACATATTTTCAAACGCTACAATTCCGATCGCAGGATGCTCTTTTTTTAACATTCTCTTGGCTTTTAATATCATCATTCCGATTTCCCGAATGGTGATCGGCATCTCCACAACCGGTATATTTATATTCTCCTTAATGAGAGTCGCCTGAAGCCCCCGGGCAATGATTATCCGCACACCAGCTGCGGCGGCTTCCTGTGCCTCCATAACTGCATTGGCATTTTCCACCACTTTTACTATCTGTACCTCTATTCCCTCTTTTTCCAGTACATTTTTTGCAAACTCCAGGATGGTCTGCCTTGGCAGAAGAATCGCGATCCGTTCCATGGCTGTCCTCATTTCGTATATGATCACAAATATTTTTTTGCGGCTATTCTATTATATCTCTCAAATAAGATCTGTTCTATATAAAAATCACTTTTCCATTTATTCCCAAATTATAAAACTACATAATATCCAGATACACTTTTCTTTTTGGTGCGGGATAAGCCCTGTCAAGGCAAACGATCTCCTCCTCTGTCAGTTCTAACTCCGACGCTTTTGCGTTGTCCAGTGCATGATCCATTTTTCCGGTCCTGGGAATGGCTATCACATCACCGTCCCGGATGGCAAATGCCAGCAGAACCTGGGGAATGCTGCACTGATGGGCTTTGGCAATCCGGGTAAGCACTGGATTTTCATAAAGCCCTCTCTTTAAATCGCCGGCCTGTGCCAGGGGACAGTAGGCCATGAGAGGGACTCCATGTTCCCGCATCCATGGCAGAAGATCGTATTCAATACCTCTGGATGCCACATGGTACAGTACCTGATTCACCGCACAATTCTTCCCGCCCGGAACGTTCCATAATTCTTCCATATCAGCCGTATCAAAATTAGAAACTCCCCAGCGTCGGATCTTTCCCTCTTTCTTAAGCTGTTCCATACATGCCACCGTCTCTTCGAGAGGAATCCCTCCCCTCCAGTGAAGCAGATATAAATCCAGATAATCGGTGTCAAGACGCCGCATGCTTTCCATGCAGCTCTTAAAAATGTTCTTTCTGCCTGCATTGTGAGGGTAAACCTTTGACACAACAAACAGGCGGCTTCGGTCAATCCCCCTTATGGCTTCCCCAATCAGCTCCTCGGCTTTTCCGTTTCCATACATCTCAGCCGTATCAAGCAATGTCATGCCTGCATCGATCCCGGCCTTAAGAGCTTCCAGCTCCTGGTTCCGTACACCTCTTTTCTCACCTAAAAACCATGTTCCCTGTCCGATTGCCGGGACTCTCGTTCCATCCGGCAAGGTTACCATTTTTTCCATTGGCCTGTCCTCCAATCCTTTCTTAGTTCCAGATTTTAAAGCTATAATATCATGCACCATACAGGAATGGTCAACATGGATAGCAGAGTCGATACGACTACACATTTTGTGGCAAACACATAATCACAGCCATATTTGGCTGCCAGTATTGCAGATGTGCTTCCCGCCGGCATACCGGTCATCATAACACAGATCCCGGTCAGTAAGGGATCTGCATGGAACAGTCTGCAGCCGGCCAGGGTAAGCAGCGGCAGGACTGCAAGCCGCATAAAGGAAATTCCGAAGGCATCCCGGTTCATCATGCTCTTTGGGCTTACCTCTGCCAGCATCATTCCGATAAGCAGCATGGTAAGTGACGTTGTACAGCTTCCGGCCGAGCGGACAGCCTTGTCAACGGCCGTGGTCAGGATCTGTATCACGACCCGGACCTGAGGCACACAATGAATGAGCAGTCCGTTATAAAATACCGAAAGCGGCACCTGGAACAGCAGAAGGAACAGTCCGATATAAACCGCTATGATACAGGGATGCACAGCTATTTTCTTTATGACTGATTTCATGTCCGGGCTTTCGGTAAAGCATGCGATCCCGGCGGACCACATTAAGATACGCATGGGAATGATGAAAACAGAAGCATACATCATCCCCTCCGCTCCATATACCCCCTCTGCAATAGGGAGTCCTAAAAAACCGGAATTGGACACAATTGTGGCATACCGGAGCACTCTTTTTACGGCATCCGGCTTCCGGTTGTACAGGACTCTGCTGATGGTATAACTGGCTGTCTGTACCAGAACAGACAGGAAAAGAACCATTGCAAACCGTTTTAATATCCGGACATCAAATTCCATCCGAAATGAATTAACAATATTGCAGGGCAGGAAAAAATACAGGACTGCGTCGGTAAGCACGGCTTTTCCTTCTTCTTTCAGAATCCCGGCTTTTTTTAAGATTGCACCCACGGCTGTCAGCACGAACATCATGCACTGCAGCGTCCATAGTCCGCTTATGTCCATATGATTTCCTCTTTTCTATGCATTCATTTTCTTACCCGCCCGAAGCATGCGGAAGGTACGCACGGCTGCATTCCTGTACAATTCCTCAGCCCGTTCCATTGCTTCTTCAATGGACATGGTACCCTGAATCGTAGTCATCATGCTTTCGATCCCGAATTCATAGATTTTTTCTGCACCTTCTCCCATACCGCCTACGATTGCAACAGCCGGTATCCCTTTCGCCTTACAGCGCATGCCGATTCCACTTGGAACTTTGCCGAAGGCAGACTGCCAGTCCATCCGGCCTTCTCCCGTAATAACAAGGTCTGTTCCCGTCAGCAGGGAATCAAACTGGATCAGATCCAGAACTGTCTCGATTCCTGATTTCATATTTGCACCTAGAAATACCTTTAAAGCTGCGCCAAGTCCGCCTGCTGCACCGGAACCCGGAATCTGATTCACATCAATGCCGGTCAGCTCCAACAGCTTCTTTGCATATTCTTTCATATCCGCTTCCAGCTTGTCTAGGATCTCCGGGGTACCCCCTTTTTGCTTTCCAAAGGTATAAGCAGCTCCATCCGGACCGGTCAGGGGATTGGTCACATCGCACATTACCGTAAATTCCGTTTCTGCAACAGCCGGATGCAGCCCGCTTACATCAATGCGGTCAACCTTTCCCACATCCTCACCGAATCCGGTGAGCGTATTCCCCTCTCTGTCCAGAAAACGGACTCCAAGGGCTGTCATGGCTCCCATACCTCCGTCATTGGTAGCACTTCCCCCGATTGCAATGGCAATCTTCCGGTATCCCTGTTCCAGGGCATCCTTTATAAGCTCCCCGGTGCCGAAAGTAGAGGTATAAAGCGGGTTCCTCTTATCAGCCGGAACCATGGGAAGACCGGATGCGGCTGCCATCTCAATAACCGCATTACTCCCCTTAAACACCCCATAAGAGCTGTTAGTTTCTTCCATTAACGGTCCGTGGACCGGAATGGCCCGAATTTGTCCGTTCATGGCATGGATCACTGCATCCACTGTGCCTTCTCCCCCATCAGCGACGGACACTCCGCAGCACTCACAATCCGGAAACACGCTTTTAGCGGCTTCTGTCAGGATATCTATGATTTTTTCAGAGGATAAGGAACCTTTAAAAGAATCAGACGCAAATAAAAATTTCATAAATATACTCCTTTTCTGTTTAAGAGAAAACCAAATCAAACAGGCCGGCAGCCTATAAAAAGCCACCAGCCTGCTCCCCAATCTTATTTTTTACGGCAATAAACCTGCCGGACGTCAAAGCGGATATCCGCAATCCGCTTCGCTGCTTGCTCAGCGTGCCCCGCTCCATCGGGCATAACCTTATTACCACTTCCTTAATAAGGTTAAATGAGTCCTGCTGTACCCATCTCTTTTCTGATCCGGTCCAATACCGGACCTTCCGGAGTCGCAAGATTCGGTTTGTACGGATAGCCTACATTTCTGCCTCTTAAATTAGCCATATCCTTTGCAGCCACCGGGAAGCTGGCCGGATCCATGGACAGACGGACCGGATTTAACTTGAACTGTGCCTCAAGAGAACCTCTTAAATCACCTGCAACATATTTATTATATACATCGGTAATCAGTTCCGGCATAAAATTAGCTGCCGTGCACACGCCTCCAACAGCACCGTGGCACATAGAAGCATACAACAGGGTATCCTTGCCGCCGAATACCTTAAAGCTCACATGGCGGGTCCTTCGGATAAATTCTGCCGTCTGGGTGATATCCCCGCTGGTATCCTTCATTCCCACAATATTGGGAATCTCTGTTGCCAGACGCTCTACCAGATTGGCCGACATAGTATATCCTACCCGTCCCGGGTTATTATAAAGAAGCATCGGTGTATCCGGAACTGTCTCTGCTATGGTTTTAAAATGCTCAAACAGCTCTGTCTCTGTTGGCTTTAAAAACATGGGCTGCAGTACGGAAATACCTGCTGCTCCGTTTTCCACGGCCATTTTTGCAAGGCGGCAGCACTTTTTCGTACTGATGGCGCCAATGCCGAAATATACCGGAACCCTGCCTTTTGACTGGCTGACCATGATCTTAAGCCCGCGCTCCATCTCCTCTTCTTCCACCATGTAAAATTCTCCATTGCTTCCGAAGGCCAGGATCCCTAAAACGCCGCCGCTTATCACATAATCAACCTGATCTCTTAATTTTGCTTCATCGATCAGCTCATTCTCATCAATAGGAGTGAGAATGGGGACGATAACACCTTTGATAAAATCTGTATTCATGTTTTCCTCCAACAGCCCTTTATTTACCTGGCTTTACGGTAGTATTGGCAATCTTCTCATAGTATTTTACAATGCTGGAGTGATCTTCCTTATCAAAACCGTCTGCCTTAAGTCCCTGCATGATCTCCATCAACTGACCTGTTAACGGTACGGGAGAACTGATAGCATGGGCTGCATTCAGAGCATTGTTAAGGTCTTTGATGTGAAGTTCAATACGGAAGCCCGGATTGAAGTTTCTGCCAAGCATCATGGGTGCTTTGGCATCCATAACGGTAGAACCTGCCAGTCCGCCGCGGATTGCCTGATATACAAGCTCCGGATCCGTACCTGCTTTTTTTGCAAAGGTAAGTGCTTCGGATACAGCTGCGATATTCACGGCTACAACGATCTGGTTTGCCAGCTTGGCAACATTACCGGAACCCAGTTCGCCTACATAAACAACAGAGCCAGCCATTACCATGAGCATATCATAGTACTTATCAAACAGTTCTTTCTTTCCTCCTACCATAACAGACAGGGTACCGTCGATGGCTTTTGGCTCTCCGCCGGATACCGGTGCATCTAACATCTCGATTCCGAGTTTTTCAAGCTCTGCACCGATAGCTCTGCTCTCTGTTGGGTCGATGGAGCTCATATCGATGATAACGGTACCAGGCTTTGCACCTTCTGCCACACCATTCTCACCAAGAACTGCTGCTCTTACGTGAGGAGAGTTAGGCACCATGGTGATGACTACTCCGCACTGGGAAGCTACTTCCTTACCGCTTCCTGCTTCTTTCGCACCGCAGGATACCAGATCGGCAACTGCCTCTTTATTAAAATCAAACACAACCAGCTCATGGCCTGCTTTTACCAGGTTCTTTGCCATAGGTCTTCCCATGATTCCTAATCCAATAAATCCAATCTTCATCTTACATTACCTCTCTTTTCATAAATCTATTTATCAGTAACCGATGGGAATTTCCCATCTCTGCTCTGATTATAGAAAAACCAAAAAGAAATTTCTATAGGCGGATTTACCGAATGGCATGCCATTTCCTGTACAAACCGTATATCGTTTCATTATTGTTTCATTATTGTTTCAGTTTTATTTCATTTTAATTTCACGCTATTCCAGATGATACTTTTTCATTTTACGCCACAGGGTCGTTTTGCTGATTCCCAGTTCCATTGCGGTCTTCTCCCTGCTTCCCCCTGATTTTCGTAATACCTCTCTGATTTTTTCCCCTTCTTCGGGGAGCTGTTTATCTGATCCATTCCGGTCTTCGTATCCGGTCATACGGCATTTCTCACACCGGGGATACAGTTCATTCAGAATGCGTTCCACAAATGCCTCATCAAGGCTCCGCTTATTGGCTGTCAGAATCAGACGTTCGCAGAAATTCTCTACCTGAAACAGATTTCCTTCCCAGGAATAGCCAAGCAGCAGCTTCTCCGCCCCCTGAGTCAATACATGAAATCTGGAGTAGTGCTCACAGCATTCCCGTATACTTACCTTAAGCTTCTGCTTAAGATCCTCTTTCCGCTCCCTTAAGGGCGGAATCCCCACGGTCAGCCCGGTGAACAGATAATAGAGATCTTCCCTCATTTTTCCCTCTTTTATAAGCTTCATCAAACGAACATCGGTTGTCCCCATTACCCGCACATCGATCCCCTGATCCCTGGCCCCTTCTTTTCCCTGCCGGCACTTATAACGGATCAGCTGGCAGAGCCGGTACTGGTTTGCTCTGGTAAGGCATTGCATCTCTTCCAGCAGAAGGGAACCGCCCCTGGCCTGGACTAAGGCTCCCTTATCCCCGAATATCATATCAAACTGTGCCTCTTCTCCTGCCCCGTCACAGGATAGGGCAACAAACGGTCCATCCTTACGCAGTCCCGCATTGTGGATGCTTTGAGCCAGCAGCCGTTTCTCCGTCCCTGCCTCTCCTCTTATCAGAACCGGTTTCTCCGACAGTGCATACAGCTTTGCCAGACGGATGCATTCCTGCATTGGTCCGGATTCCTGAAGGATATCCTCAAATTCACCCAGAGCAATCAATCCTTTTAAGCGGTGCTTTCCCCTGATTTCCTGCTCCTGCTGACGGCGTTTCTTCATACGGTGGCAGGTAAGAACCGCTCCCTCCACCCGGCTGTCAATAACCACCGGAGCAACAATAGCAAATACAGATGTGCGGTTTATCTGCATGAAAAGGGAATAAGATTCTTTCCCGTACTCCAGCACCTGGCGGAACGGCTCTCCGGAAAGCTCCCGAAAACACCGGACGGCAGGCTGTCCAACAACCTCTTCCTTTTTTTTCTCCAGAATATCTTCCATTATGGCGTTTATATCCATTATGGTTCCGGCAGCATCCAGTCTTGCAACGCCGTTAAAGGAGTAATCCAAAAGCGTCTCAATCTGTGCCGCATTCCGTTTTTCCACTCCCATGGCATAATCCACGCTTTCGGCCATGGAAAAGGCGTTCCGTAAGGAGTCCTCCGTATTGGACAGAAACAGCGATGGAATTCCTGCCGAACCCGCTACGCCGACTGCCGTATCTCCGCCGATGATCAAATCCACCCCGTCGTTTACCGCCAGTTTGGACATATCTTCCAGAAGATCTCCTTTTTCTGCAAAATAAGTTCTTAGATCAATATCATAAATGGAATCAAAATAGGTCATATCACAGAACATATTCTGAAAGCCCACCACACCGATAACCGGGGTCTCTTTTTTCAGGATCTGCTTTGCCTTGCTCACCAATATAGCCATCTCCTGAGCCGTAATAACGATTTCCACCACCGGGATATCGGTATACTGCTTTATGAGGGAAGCCTGAAGTCCCCTGGCAATAATGATCGAAGCACCGTTTGCGATGGACTGTCTTGCCTCGGAAACCGCTTCCTTTGTTTTGATGACCCGCATTTCTGCGATTTCATATTTCTTTTCCTGCAGGATATTGTGTGCCTGATAAAGCATTTCTTCTCTGGATACAAGTAATGCAATCTTTCCCATGCTTCCTCCTGTTTTTCTAAACAACTGTTTTGTTCATTTTACTACAATCGGAAATTTCTGTCCATTTACTTTCTTATTATAAAAATAAGGATGCTTTTTAAATAATGCTGCACCCTTATTAAATGATTCTTTCTATATAGGATTGAAAGTATCCCTATAACCAGATTTATATAAAGGAAAAACGGCACAGATTCTTCATAAACCGTACCGTTCTTTTCATCAAAAACTTATTTTACGGAATTCTTCCTCACAATCGCCGTTCCGTACCCCTCTATCTCACCTTTCTCTGAAACTTCTCCAAGCATTAACGTCCCTTCTTCCAGACAGGACGGCGTCTTCTCCTCAAGTCTTACCGGCTTCTGACTGAAATTTTGTAAAAACAGGTATTCATACAAATCCGATTCTCTGGATGACACCTCCAGATCCTCATTTGCCTTGTCATGAAATTCTCAAAACCATATCCGGCGATGGAACAGACGAATAACGATACCAGTGTCATGACAACCGAATACTTAAAGGAATTTCCAAGGGCTGTGCCTGCATTCTGGGAACCGAACAGTTTTTTCATGTTAGCAAGCAGCTCTGTGCTAAACATCAGGGTTCCCCTGGTCACATCCACACTTTTGTTAGTAGCCGCAACCATCATCCAGTACAAAGGAAAAACTGAGAGGACAGAGACAATTGTCAAAAAACCATATGCCAGATACTTTTTTCCATTAGTCACGCTTATCACCTACCTTCATCTGCATTAATGCAAGAACTGCCACCAGAATCAGAATCAGGTAAGACATGGCTGCCGCATACCCGAAATTCGGCACATATTTAAAGGATACATTGTATATATAGTGAGACATGGTAATAGTAGCATTGGAAGGACCGCCGTATGTCAGGTTCACGGACTCGTCAAACAGCTGCAGCGTACCATTTGGTTGACATAATGTCTGTCAGGAGAATGATAGGCTTTAAGAGCGGTACCGTGATCCTTATAAAGGACTGGAAAGGAAATGCCCCGTCTATCATTGCCGCCTCATATACGGAAAACTCAATATTCTGCAGTCCGGAAAGATAAAATACTTAACTGTGCCTGAATCATAATTCAGCTTATCATTTCCAGCCATGCAGGATTTCATTGGTTTGATGACCATTCTTACTGTTCCCATATTATCGCACCTTTTCAAAATAAGAATTATATTCTTCCATTCTAAAAACATTAAAAATATCTTTTTCGATGTTATCACTTATTACTTTGGTAAACACTTTTTTAAAACAATCTCTGCTTTCATTAGCTTGTATTAAATAGGATTTTAATACTTCTGACAATATCCTAGAATTTTTATAAAAGCCAAAGGTTTCAACGTCTACCTCATTTTTGCCAATTTGAAATATAAATCCTTTCTTAGATCTAAGAAATCCTATAGGCTTCTTTAAGTACATATTTGCATTTGTTGTCATTCCGCCATTATTATATAGATTTTTTAATACATAATAATGATTTACCATTTTATATTGCTGTTTGTTGAACGCTTCTTTAATAACAATTGGGGCCTTCTCAATATTACAATTGTCCTCATTTAAAAACGTTATTAAAAAACCTTTTGTATAATTTTCCAAATTTCGAATAAAAGATATGTATTTTTTATCGTCTCGATCCATACCAAAAGCACCGATATAAAACCTTTTGGGTATAATTTCACTGTTTACATATTCATTTAATTCATAGTAAAGATGACTTTGTTTTATCAAGTTGTTTTGATTAAATATTATCCACAATTCTTTTATAACTTCTATAAAATCCGCCTTAAATCCCTTCAATGAATCCCTTTTTAAACATTCGCAAATATTATTTGCAACCCAATATTCAACCTGTTTTCTATATCTTTCACTGGTATTGTTTAAGGCATCCTTATAAGCAATTAATTTATCAAGATAAAAAATATTTTCAAATGAGTTTGAAATAGAATTTTCTCTTCTGCAATAATAATTAAAAGCTTTTTGTATATATGATACCTTATAGCAATGACTTACAATTGGTAAAATAATGTCTAAATCCTCGAAGTACATATTTTTAAATTTAAACTTTTCCCATATCTTTTTTTTATAAATTTTATTCCATGCTATTTGAGGATAAATTCCACTCATTAAATACTTTTCAATATTTATATTTTCGTCAGATTCTTTCATGCTTTGGCATAACTTCTGATGACCATTAATATCTACCATTTTAATATCACAAATTACAATGTCAGAATCATTTTTTATTGCTTTCTCATACATTTCTTTATACATATCGGAATCAACCCAATCATCCGCATCAACAAAACCAATATAGGAGCCTTCAGCTTCCATTATACCGGTGTTTCTTGCTGGCCCTAACCCTTCTTTTTCTTTATGAATGACATTTATTTTCCGAGGGTACTTTTTTTTATATTCATCACATATTTCTGCAGTTTTATCACAACTTCCATCATCAACAATAATAATTTGAATATTTTTAAGAGATTGGTTTATTAATGAATCCAGACATCTTTTTATATACTGTTCCTCATTAAATGCAGGAACTATTACTGAAACATATATTTTTTCATCAGACATATTTTATACCTCAAGATGCTCAGCGCAGTCTAAATTATTAAAAATCACTTTATCATTTCTAATTATTTCACGTTTATTCATTCTATCCGGCACCATGCGAAATACAAGAAAAGTCGCATTTTTATTCGTATGATTTTCAATCGTATGTATGGAATTTTTCACTCTAATTACAGAGTTTTTTGATACAGCCTTCTCACATATTGTATTATTATCTTTCCATCGAATCAAAATCGTACCAGATATTACAAATAAAGCCTCTTCTATTTCTTGATGCATATGCCATTCTTGCGATGTCTTAGGAGGAATGGTGTTAAAATGAATTTCATATTCATCAAAAATAAAATAATTTACTTTAGTCATATTTTCTTTCTGCTTAAATATTGAGTTTTTTAAATTATATATTTCTAATTTTTCCAAAGCTATTTCCTTCCCTCTATATAATAAATATCAATTAAATATTGGTTCAGTTAAAATATACTTCATATTATTCTTTTGCAAGATATCTGTTAATAGTGATACCTTATTTTCCTCTATAATTGAAAAAACATAACCGCCTAAACCGCAGCCAGTTAATTTAGATCCATAGGCACCAGTTGAATTACATAGATCTATAATATCATTTATATAAGCTGTGGAAACCTTTAAGTACTTATCAATTATGTTATGATATTGGCTTATAAGATAACCAATTTTATGTATATTACCGTTTTCTTCAATTTCAGCCAATAAATCATAAACAATTGAATTACCATATTTTAGATATTGCATAAAATTATATTCTTTTGATTGATACCTCAATAATTTATTTTTATTAATTTGTTTAGTACTACTAGATAAACCACAGTAAACTAAAACAATTTTTACTCCATCCAATTTTATTTTTATATGCTCAATTGTATCATTTTTGCTTTCATATACAATAATTCCATGTGAACAGCATGAATAAAAATCCATTTTTCCAATCTGACATTTTAACTCTATATATTCTGTTTCATAACATAAGTTACATAATTCATTTATTGTATATTTTATGTTATAAAAATTAAATAATTCCTTATAAAATGATGTTAACAGGGCCGCACTACTACTTAATCCTGATTTTATAGGGATATTAGATTCAAAATTAATTCTAACATTTTTAATTTCATAATAGTATTTTTTAAATACTTTAATAGCAGCAACAATATAATCATATTTATTATTAGAATAAATATATGAATCTATATCACAAGATAATATTCTTATTGAATTTCCAATTAAATTAGAATAAATTTCAATTATGTTATAGGAAGTATCTAATTTTTGTATTACAACACTTGTTTTTAAACTTATATTACATAATATAGATTTACCATTTGTCCAATCCAAATCCTCTCCAGCAAAACATACTCTAGAATATGAATCATTCATGCTTATACTCCTTTATATTATATCAAACAAAAATATCTTCAGAATTTTCAATGCTATAATCAGAAATATTAATACTACCATCTTTTATTGCTCGAAGAAATTCATTTACTTCATTTCTAATACAAAAGTGTTTACAATCTATTTTCGGATTTAATGTTTCCAATTTACTTTTTCTAGTTTTACCGTATATAAATTCTTTTAACCCAATATTTATGTCACCCATGTTAAACTTTTGATTTCCACGTTTATATGGACATGGAAAAATTCCATAATTAGTAATTACATTTCTTAAATAAGCACTAGGACAATAATCATATGTTTTAGGCTGTATAAGCTTATTTTTACTATATTGATCAATTGAATTAGCATAAATAATATTAAAATCTTCTGATTTCAATTCATTTAACTGAAGAACTTTGTCATGCAATTTTTTTAATAATTCATTAGTATATTTATAAAGAAAATGATTTTCGTCAACCATTGGTTTAAGTTCAAAATAATCACAACCCAAATTTTTAGCCAGTTTAGCTGCACTAACTATCTCCTCAACATTCGTAAAACCGTTATCTTCAAGTAAAAGATAACTAAATCCTAACGTACCGGTCTTATCTTTAGAAAGACGTTCAATATTTTTTATAACACGTTCATATGCTCTTTCATATTTGCAAGGCCTAACTAAGTCATACATTTCTTTTGAGGCAGCATCAACGGAAATTCGTGTCCAACTTGAGTAATTTGCAATTTCATATAAATACTGATTAATGAAAAAACCATTCGTAGTAATTCCAAATTTTATTCCCTTACTATAAACATATTTTAAGATTTCACCAAAGTTAGGATACATTAATGGTTCTCCACCGCCAATAAATATAATTCCCATACCACCCATTTCTGCAAAATCATCTATTAACTTTAGTAAGATCTCCTTGCTAATAGAACCATTTCTATTAATTATTTCAGAATTAATACAACAATTGCATGAATAATTGCAATTAGAAGTAGGATCAAGTTCAATTATTTGAGGAATACATATTTTTCCATTAGAAAAGTTCTCAATCCATTTTTTATAATTAGTTGTTAATAATTTTTGTTTAAAATCCAATTCTCCCATCTTAATCTCCATTCTGCCTCCCAGCGGTGGCATAAATAGTAATGAAAGTTTTTTACTCCCTAAACTTCCTTTTACATTAGCTACACAGCACAGTAGGTTAAGTCGAAAAAAACCTCTTTATTTTAGATAGCATTTTAATCAGTGTACTCCTTTGATATCTGGCAACATAATTCTTCAAACAAATCCATAACCTGATTGAATTTTTTTGTTTCATAATCTTTCATCAGGATTATGATTTCAATTCAGGCTGCCATCATATCTTCACGTTTACGTGCTCTACAGCCTCTAAAGGATCCTGCCCTCTTTATTCCGTTTAACATTGTCAGAGATGGTATGGAACCTCTGTAACCGAGAAATCATCGGTTACAGTGCATGTCCTCATAAAACATAGAATTATTAAAAGGCATTTTAAATATCCTTAAAAATATTAGCTGAAAAAATGTTCACAATCCAAATTCAAGAGGAGTTCTTATTTTATTTTTTCATACTTAGACCATATTTCAAATTACATTTACCATTAATGGAATTTGCAATACTTGGGCACATCTCTGGTCTTTTACATATTCTTAATTTTTCATAATTTAGTTCTCTCCAAAACTTATAATAATCATTTTCCAGTTCTAAATTAAAAGCCATATCCATATTATTCTCATTTGCGACATGTGCACAAGGGTAAACCAAATTCATTGCACTAAAAATCGGCCAGAATCTGATCATATAGCATTTTCTATGCAAATCAAAATTACCATACTCATTATATTTAATAAAAAATATATCTGGTGAAGATGATGTGTAGTCAACTGTATCTGGAATAGAAAATTTTTGTTTTATATAATTAACAAAATTCAAAATCTCTATATTATTTCTTGAATTAAAATAATTACTTCTGAACTGAATATAATTTACACCAATCTTCTTTAAATATTCTATAAAACAATACGTTTGGTAGTAATCTGTAGGAGCATTATCAAGAACAAATGTAACATAAATCATTGTTTTAATTTTTCCCATTCTTTTCATTATGGAAATATCTTTAATGTTACTAAATATTTCTTTATATTGGGTTTCAGTTCCTCCTTTTAATTTATGAAAATCACTACTATTAAATACATCTAAACTTATACTAATTTTATCAATATATATTAAATTATATATAATTCTATTTAAAAGAATGCCATTAGTGATTATTTCAATAATGCTTTTATTTTTGACAAAATCGCATAAATCATTTACGAAATTTGAATTTAATAATGGTTCAGAATTATTTCCGCATATATGAATTTCTAATGGCCATTCAGCAGTTTTATCAATATTATACGCAGATAACAAAAATGGACGATATTTTTCAAAATCCATATAATAAGCTTTTAAAGGCTTATCAGTCTTCCCAACGCACCATTTGCAACTTAAATTACATTGATTTAAAACTGGATGAAATTCAAGAACTTTAGGATAAATAAATTTATTTTGTAACAATTCATCTACTTTTTTGTTTAAAATATCATATATATCTATTAACATAACTCACCCCACATAATCAATCTTCAGTTAAAATTTGATTTCCATATTCTTTTAAACAAGTGCAGATATATTTAATCTGTTCTCGTTCTAGTGACTCATAAATTGGTAGACAAATATGACTATTTGAAAGCAATTTAGCATTTGCAAAATTATCAGAATTATTTAAAATCGTGTTATCACATTTTAAAAATGGCTCTTCACAAATTAAACGATCAAAGACACGTGCAGGTAAAGATACCCCTCTGCTCTTCATAAAATCTTGAAAGTGATTGTAGTTGAAATGGCAACCAGCCTTTATTTTAACAATAAACTTATAGTATCCTGAAATTTGTGATTTAAAGAGGTTAAGAGGATAAAAAAAATTATCGAAAGATAAAAATTCTCTATAATTATTTGCACACATTTCCCGAATTGATTTATTATAAACTTTTAATCTATTAAACAAAATTGCAGCCGTAAATTCATTCATGCGCCAACTTGATCCTTTAAAAATATGTAAACCTTCAGCCGATTTTCCATAATTTCGAATTTGTTTTATTTTATCAATTATTGCAGATCGAAAGCTTACAACCGCCCCTCCTTCACCAGAAGTGATTGTTTTTGTTAAAAAGAAAGAATATGTTCCTGCAATTCCCCATGATCCCGCTGGTTTTTCATCTAAATATGAGCCATGTGCATGTGCACAGTCTTCTATTAAATATAGATTATACTTATCCGCAATTTCTTTTATTTTATAAATATCTTTACTAATGATGCCACCAACATGAACAACTATAATTGCTCCTTTTTTTGAATATTTATTTAAATAATATTTATTTATTTTATTCTCCAGATCATCAATATCAATAGAAAAATCAGTTGTATTCGTATCAACAAGAACAATGTCTGATTTATTATTCAAACAAGAATATATCGTTGCTGGAGCTGTTAAAACAGGAGCAAAAATACATGTGTTTTCAATATCTAAACTAATTAATACCGATTCTATGGCGCTACTTCCTGTTGAGGTAGCTGCACAAAAAGGTATTTTTAACATTTCTGAGATTTTATTTTCAACTGATGAAACATATACTGAATTTGTCCAATTAATTCCTGAAAGAAGAATATTCTTAATATCATTATTAATATCTTTAATATCATTTTCACTAACTTTGATCTCTAATGCTGCAATTTTTTCCATATTTTTTCTCCATTCATTTATTCCAGATTTTTTAACGACAAGGCTACTAATGTTATTCCGTCTACTATTTTTCTATTTTTAATCATAAGATTAGCCTGTTCCATACTAAGCCACAATACTTCCTCTGTTTCTCCATATTGTATTTTCTCAATTCCTTGCTCATAATCAGCTTTAACAACATGGACTATTTGATCACTCATGCCATTAGAAGGATAAAATGAATATAATAGTTTCATGTTTTTACATAATATTCCGGTTTCTTCTAAAACTTCTCTTTTGGCTGCCTCAACAGGAGTCTCGCCATGTTCAACATATCCTGCAGGCAACTCTATTTCTGAAGTACTTACAATATATCTTATTGCTTTTTCAAAAAGTATCTTATTATCTTTGATAACTAGAATTACAACTGACTCTTTTTTATAATGAAGTACATGATATCTGGGAATATACAACTCATTAAATTTAATAGAATCGACATAAAGTTCAATCCATTCACTATTATACATAATTTTTCTTTCTAATAATTGATACAATAATAATCGCCCCTTTCTATCTATGGTCAATATTCAGATATTTAGTATGAGTCATTTAACCTTTTAAATATGTAATAACATTTAATCTATTTGGGAACCAACTGAATTTGAAAACTGTATTAATTATTTAATTTGTTTATTACATACGTAATACCAGTAATCGTGAAAACTTTCATAATTTAATTGATACGGAAACCCCTCTAAATCACGCTTTAAACTTGAATCAATATTATCCATAGATAAAACTTTAGGTATAGTTGCTTTAAATTCATATATTAGCATTTCTAAAATTTCTTTTTGATTACAATAATATTTTTTAACATTGCAATATAAATTTATTATCGTAATACAATATCTAAATCTCATCCAATTTGCTTGCTGTAATAAATTTAATTTTTCAAAAAAATTAATTGAGTCCTTTATAGCATCAATAATATCTAATTTTTTTAAATTAAATTTTTGACGTATGATACTTTCTTTGTTTGCATAATAATAATATAGTTTCTGATCTAAAATTGCATATATATTACAATTATTAATTATGTAATGAGCAACATACACATCTTCATGAATTTTTCCCTTTGGATATACTATGTCTCTAAAGACATTTTTTCTATATAGCTTTCCTGTTGGAACGCAACGAGGCCCCTCAATAGTACGTGAATATGAATTCAATGCCGCATATCTACTAAAAGTTTTAATCTTATCTAATTCAATTATGCTGTTTTTCTTCTCATCAACATAAAAGAAATCTGTATCTTGCACACTGCATTGTACTAAATCAGCATGAGTCCTTTTTTGAACTGCCATCAAATGTTCAATTGTAAACTTTGACATAAAATCATCAACATCGAGAAAAAATATAAACTCACCTGTGGCATGTTTAATAAGCTCATTTCTCGCAATAGATACCCCAACATGCATGCTTTTAATAAATTTATAATTATCAAAAAATTTCTTATACTTTATAATAAATTCATAACTATTATCTTCAGAACCATCATCAAATAATATTACTTCTAAGTTTCTATATGTTTGATTTTTTACTGTTTCAAGACATCTAACAATGTATTTCTTTCCATTAAAAACAGGAATTAAAATTGATACAAGTTCCATTATTATTTCCCCTATCTCTACTGCATATCAACAGAATTGACTAAGTTAATTTTACTATTTATTAAATTAGTCATACTATATAGTACTTGACTTAGAATACATAAAATACTTAATATCAAAAAAATTCTAATATAATTTTTTCCTGCTATGCCAGTTATAAAACCACCAAAAATGTTTCCCATCCTAGTGGTATTTGTATATAAAACAGTCGAAAAACCATAACGCTTGGGAATCATATTTTGAAAAAAGGTGATTCCTAATGCCATATATGTTGAAACAAATAGTGCCTTAAAAATATGAAAAGTTATAATAAGATATATATTTTTAATAAATATTAAAAGAACCAGAAAAAACAGACCTCCTATCATTCCAAGATGTATTAATTTTTTAATATCAACTTTTAAAGACAAATTTACTAAATATATAGTGATAGGTATTTCCATGATTGCGGAAAAACTAGCTATATATCCAACAAAAACAGTTGAAT
This sequence comes from uncultured Lacrimispora sp., assembly GCA_964402355.1. Taxonomy (GTDB): domain Bacteria; phylum Bacillota; class Clostridia; order Lachnospirales; family Lachnospiraceae; genus Lacrimispora. The sequence goes on along the minus strand of CAYOCB010000006.1, from coordinate 182,719 downwards.
TTTTCAATGTTTCTGTTACATATAATGGAATATCAGTATTTAATACTGTATTAATAGATTGTAATATTGAAAAGACTATAAAGTATGAAATAATAGTATTTTTACTATATTTGGCCACTGACTTAGTTTCTACTTCTTGTTGAACTATGATTTTATCATCTTTTTTTAACCCAAAGTACCACAATAATAAAATCAAAGCAAGAAAATATCCCATAGAACAGCAGATAAATAAACCACAATAATTATATTTACCGTTTATATAAGCTCCGATTATAGGGCTTCCTACCCAAGCAAGAGATACGACTATTCGTAAAAGAGATACCATGTAATCATCTCTTTTGTCTGAAGCATAAAATAATTCCTTAGCATATGCAAAAATTTGCGAAGTTAGTGTAGTTGATATACCGATAATAGAGACAGAAACTAATAAAATAATCATATATGATTTTGACAGCGCATAGATTAAATAACCAATTATTGCGGAAGCAATTGCCAATCCTATAAATATTTTACGCTCTCCTAATTTGTCAGAAATATTTGCAATCCAGAAATTTATGAACATAGCAAATGCTGAATTCAAAGTTACATATAAACCTATTTGAAAATTACTAGCATGAATCCTTTGTGATAAAAATAATGAGATAAACGGATCTACCAGCCCAGCAGATAGTTGACAGAATAATAATAGCAAAGCTATCTTTTTGAAATTATCTGATTTCATAGCTATTCCTATATCATTTTTCATACTTCGCACCTCTATAGAATTTTATTAACATTTTATCACTATTTTTATCCCTTAATACAAGTACCTGCATTTCAAATAGTATATACTTATCTTTTCTAGGTCCTCATTATGATTATTTACTAAATAATCAAATTATCTCCTTAACATATTTATACAATAAAATAAAAAATTGGTTTAATGTGATTATCTTCTTTCGAAAGATTTTATGATAACCATATTATACCAATTTTAAAGACTCTAAAGCATTTAAATTCAATCAAAAAACGCTCATATTCAATCATTAATTTTCTTATTCCCAGCCCTTTTGAACGCTGATTTGATAATGCAGCAGCTTCTCCTCATAATTTTCAGACGATTTTTTCCATTGATAAGGAGAAATATTTAATACTGTCCTGAAATTCCGGTTAAATGCAGATATAGAAGCAAATCCCGAAGCCGTTGCCACCTCTTCCATGGATTTCTCCGTCTTTTTCAACAGTTCGCACGCATTCTGGATACGGACCAGATTGATATAATCGCCCGGCTTCATATTCATGCCATCTTCAAAAACCCGGCGAAAATGGCTTTCGCTCATGCTGCAGGCCTCCGCCAGCCTTCTTATCTTGATTTCCTCTGCATAATGATCCGCCACATAATCCAGGGCATCTGCGATCATGGCCGTATTAGTCCTGGCCCGCATGATCCGTTCCTCATCATCGGAAAGCCGTAAAAATTCCACCATGGAGGCGCACAGAAGCCCTTTTATGCTTTCTTCATAATAGGGCTTCTTATATCGGGCCTCATTCATGATTCCTAAAATCAACCCGGCCAAAACCGGGTTCCTGTCGCCGGACAGAAGATATCCGGTTCTGTTTATCCGCTTTAATATGTTTTTTTGGAGCATGGAATCGTTTCGGTAAACATCGGAAATAATGTTTTGAAGATCAATGTACATCCACTCCCAGAACCCTTTTGTTCCCTTTTCGCTGTTGGTGGTGTGGGGAAGCCTTGGCGGTACGATCATCAGTGAACCGCCGAAAAATGCAATATGCTCCTGCCCCAGTATAACTTCGCCGGTACCCCAGTGGCAGTATCCGATTTCCATGAGATTGTGAAAATGAAGGTATTTGATGTGTTTGCCATATTCCCTGATCCAGTCTTTTCCTAAAAGAGCCAGGACGGGTTCATCCTCAGGAATCTCATAATAGCGGAATTCCACCCTCTCTTTCTGCTTCGCCATGGACACGCCCTCCTCCTTACTTTGTTCTCCTCAATTTAAACATAGGTCCTTCTTCCCCATATCCATTGGGGACAAACCCATTCTTTTTCAACACTTTAAGCCCACTTGCACTTTTCCTTCCTCATCCGGCACTCCCTTAAAGCCGATCCCTCCAATGACCTGGTCTCCTTTTAAAGCAATCTTCCAGTCCGACGTCCATTCTTCCATATCCGGTGTCTTTTTCATAAAGGCAATCATTTCTTCATAAGCCTTCTTCATTTCCTCGTCTGTTTCGGCTTCCCAGACCTGCACCATCTCTTCTAAGCTTCTCGGGGTCAGGACAATCCGTTCTGATTCAACTTTTATATTCTTCATAGATTCCTTTCTTTTTAACAATACTCAGACACAATCTTCTCAAATCGTTTTTCCGATAACATTTCATTGGTAACGAACGTTCCATTATAAAACAGACTGTACGTTGTAAACGGTGCCGGAGCATTTTGTGCAAACCGGTCTGCCAGCCAGGATTTTTTAGCTGCAACCTGGCAGTCCCTGTTGTTGGAAATCGCGCAGCATATATGCTCTATCTCCAGGTTTTCCTTTGATAATGTAATAATTTCCATATGATCCTCACTTTCTGCGTCCTGTCTCCTGCTGCTTTAATCAAACACCAATCGGGCCGTCCAGGCCTCCGGTCACACGGTCCTGTTCATTGTGCCGCCTCCCTCGCTTCTTTATAAAGCGGTCCATAGACTGCGCTGTCACGGATCACACATCCTGTCTTTCCATGATCACGCATGATCTGGGTGCATTTGCTGCAGGCGATGCAGCATTTCTCCGGCTTCATGCCTCCCTGGTGCAGGATGTCATAAGGTGCAGCCGGATAAGCAAAACTGGAACGCCCCAGCCCTGCAAAGGAGCAGGAACCATCCGCCAGATTGGCAGCTCCCGCATACGGAATAAACTGTCTCAGCCAGGTATAGCCGTTACCAACCACCGGCACATCTCCTGCTGCCTGCTGTATCTCCCTGGTAAAGGAAAAAAGCCGCTCAATACTCTTTAAGGGATGCTCTTTTGGCGTGGGAAGCCCCATGCTGGAGGTATCAAAGGGCCGTGTCACCTGAGGATAAACATAATAAGGATTGCCTGCAGAATTACTTAACAGCTCCACGCCGTTTTCACACATCAGGCGGACCAGGCTAAGAGGTTCTGTCTCATCAAACCTCCACATATCTTTCTTATCACAGCCAAAGCCATAGGGATAGGGATGGGCATCAAATACATTAAAACGGCTTGCCACAATGAAGTCATCACCTGCAGCCTTCCTTACTTCACGGATTATCTCTAACAGCAGACGGCTCCGGTTTTTAAAACTTCCGCCATATTTTCCCGGTCTTGTATGACTGGCAAGCAGCTCATTTAAAAGATAACGGTGGAAGAGTCCTGCGCCTCCGCCTGCAAAACGGAGATAGCGCCGTCTTACCAGATCCGACGGAGATCCGTCCGGATTGGAACTCCATGGGAAGCACCGCCATGGCATTGGGAGCCGTTCTTTTTCCGATCCTGACCGGCCTCTTTAAAACCTTATTCTCCTCTTCTGATATTTTTTTCCTCAAATACAGATGCCAGAATCCGCTCCTTATCCATATGCAGTACACCGGTGGGGCAAATCTGTAAGCAGCAGCCGCATCCAATGCACTGTTCTGTCTTTTCTGCCAGCCGGCCCTTCATGCGGATTCCGTCATGCCAGCATACATCCACGCATCTGCCGCACCCAATACAGGCATCTGATACGTTTGCCAGCCGGTAATCCTCTCCCAGCTTTTCCTGCCTTTCCTCTGCAGCTTCTTTTGGCATATGAAACAATTTTAACGCATCCCCGTATAAGCTGTCCATATCTTTATACCCATTTTCATCCATAAAACAGTTCAAATCTGCAATGGCTTTCTTTCCGGCCCCTACTCCTCCGGAACATGCCAGCGCCCCAAGATGTACCGCCTGGCTTCCTGACATAACTGGCTAGTAAGATATGGTCTGCTTTCTATCTATGACAGATACTTGCATCGTGACAATAAAATAAGAGAAACAGCCAAGCGGATGTTTCTTATACAAGTAATGATCCGCCAGCATTAACAAAATTAACTTCCAGTTAATTTTTTCTTCTTATATTTAATAGTATCTCAATTGTGACAAGAGGTTTCATTTGATAAAATATATTCCAAGTGAAAATTTTTCAAAAAAACGAATAAGGAGATAGTAAAAATGCCACTGAACAGAATCATTCGAGAAAAAAGGAAAGAAATCGGATTAACGCAGGAGCAGATTGCGGAGTATCTTGGTGTATCCACTCCTGCTGTGAACAAATGGGAAAAAGGGGCCACTTACCCCGATATCTCTTTACTGTCCCCTCTGGCCCGGCTGCTCAAAGTTGATTTGAACACCCTGCTTTGCTTTAATGAAGGGCTGACGAATCAGGAAGTCAGTCATTTTTCCAGTGAGATAATCAATATGGTCCGCAAAAGCGGTTTTGAGAGCGGTTTTACTATGGCAATGGATAAAATACAGGAATATCCAAACTGTGATTTACTGATCCATTCAATGGCACAGCTTCTGGACGGGTCATTGATGATGTCCGGAATAAGCGGCGATGAAAAGAAAAAGTACAGTAATCAAATTACAGCTTTGTATGAGCGTGCCGCAGACAGTGGGGAGGACAAGATTCGAAATGGAGCGATTTTCATGCTGACCTCAAAATACAAGGAGCAGGGGAATTACGGCAAAGCACAGGAAATGCTGGATTTATTGCCAGAAAGAACTGCATGGGATAAAAATCAGCTTCAGGCAGAGCTTTTCATAAAACAAAACAAGCTTACGGAAGCTGCAAAACTTCTGGAACGTAAATTGAGGCTGATGGGAATCATTGAGATTCCAGTTATATTAATAAATCTGGCAGAGATCGCAAGGAAGGAAGGCAATGACCAGGACGCTGTCCATATAGCCGAGCTTTCCCTGAATGCCGTTAAACTGTTTGAACTGAGTGACTATTATTCCTTTATTGTACCATTGGAAAATGCCCTCGCCCAGGAGAATATTCAGGATAGTATTGCACTTCTGAAATCCTTACTTGCGGCTGCGCTTAAGCCATGGAAAATGAAAAAATCCTATCTTTTCCGCCATATTGCAGTCAATGAAAACCAGGAAAATGCCGGTATGCTCATGCTGCCAGCTCTGCTTTCTGAGCTTTTAAACGGTCCCAAATACAAATTTCTCCATTCTAATGAAGAATTCCGGGAATTGATTGAACAATACCGTGCCAAATGTTAAACAGGAAAAGGACTATATACGGGCAGGATGTTAAGCACCCTGCCCGTATCTCTTTTTATTTTTGGAAAAATCCTGCTGCCGCATCTGGCCTGTTTTATCTATGATAGCCACTGCCATACCTGCAGCCTTCTGGTTTGTCATGATTATCTTCAATTGTTCTTCAAATTTTTGTCTGTTACCTTCAGTGATTCGATTCATATATCCCCATCTGATTTAATTGTTAACTATTTGCAGCAGTTTCTTTTGGCCTTGTCTGCTAACCGGTAATTCCAGTCCGTTCCTGAGCCTTACCTGCTGTGAATTCACTCCAACAATAAAAGATATATTTATAATACACCCTTTGTCTATATAACTGAAGATATTTTCGTCCAGTTTTTCAAATACTTTTAACAGGCTCGTCCGATATGTTATGCATCTATTATCCGTGGTATAAATCTTAATGTTCTTTCCATCCCGGTTAATAAATAGGATTTCACTAAAGAAAAGCTTTTCATATTTACGCTTTGATATCAATTCAAGTACTTTATTGTTTTTATATGCCAAATGATCAAACAGGATATTCAGTGAATTTTTTAATTCATATTTTATATTTTTTTCACAGATATAGCTGAATATCTTATATTTTAAAATCCAGTCTATACATTCTAATTTATTATAAATAACAATAATATCAGCATGGGGATATTGTTTTATAAAACTTGTTATAAATTTAATATTGGAACTTTTTAAATGATCTGTAATGCTTATTATTAATCCATCACAATAAATATTTTCCATCATAAGCAAAGCATTCACTGGGTCAGTCCAGTCTATTAAATTTATGTCTGCATTATTATGTTCTATAAAAAATTCAACAGTTCTTTCTATTAAATTCAACATCTTTGAATTCTGTATATAAACACCTATATTCATCCTACTATCTCCTCCCTGATAATAGGATAACATAATTTTTTATTTACTTTTCAATCACGTAATACTTTCCACTGTTAACGTAATAAAATCTTATTTTAACCAATTTAGCTCTCTTTTAAGTATTCCAGGTCAACAGCACAATAAAACTTATTATGCGAAACACTGAATACTGTGAATTCACTTAATTTATTAAGTTTGCAGTATTCTAATCCCTGCTTTATATCAAAAAGAGTCTGCGAGCCTGCAAAACAAGGCTTATCTGAAATCAGTTTTCCATTTGAATGAACGTATATTCCATGACTGAGATTATTATCCTGTACCCTGATGCTGCCTAATACTGAATCCATATTTTCATCTCTTTGCAAAACGCCTCTATGTACCTTTGTAATTTTTGCTAAGGCTTTGTCTCCCTGTTTTAATCCAAGCAGCATGGCAGCTCCACATTCATTTACATTTTCAGTATCATCTTTTGTATAACTGCTATAGATCAATTTTCCATAATCATTTTTGTAAGAATCACTGCCAGCGATCATAACAAACTTATCTCTATTCTCTTTAATCAGTTCATATCCATCAATGATTGCGTCACAGGATGAATTTACCCCTGTAGAAATCGTATAATTTGTTCCTTTTAGCTTTAACGCTATTGATATAACTGCTGCCTGCATATTTGATAATATTTTAGTAATAAAAATAGGGGATACCATGCTGTTATCATTATATTTTCCCACTTCATCTTCCAGCGTATTGACAGCCCCATAACAATTTGCCGCAATTACAGAAATTTCCTCATTATTTATAAAACTTTCCTTATTTAATTCATACAGCTTTTTGGAAGCCGCTAAAGATATAAGAGAGTATCTGTCCAGTTTTCTTTTTTCATTAGTCGTAACATAGCAGCCCGGACTTATGCTTTGATCAATCTCATCCGGAAAAATTGTAATGATATCATTTATATATACACTATTCAAAATAAGCCTCCTGTTTTTTTATAATTAACGATGCGTTCTGTCCGCCAAAGGCAAATGTATTATTCATAGCTATTCTTATTTCCCTCTTAAAGTCTTTATCCAAAATCCTAACCAGGCCTTTTTTTATGGGATCAGTCAGATTTGCGGTTCCCGGCATAAGATTATGTTCTAATGCCAGACAGGAAAATATGGTTTCAACGATCCCGCACGCTCCTAATAAATGACCTGTTACGCTCTTAGTCGAACTGGCAAATATCTCATGGCTGAAAACCGACTCCATAGCAATATATTCTGACTCATCATTCAATTTTGTTCCAGTTCCATGACAATTAATGTAATCAATATCTTCTGGATGTATTCCGGCATCTTCGATTGCCCTTTTCATGGCCAGTACTGCACCTTGCCCGCTGGGGTCCGGAGCTACAATGTGGTATGCGTCACAACTGGCCCCATAGCCGATTATCTCTCCATAAGAATCCAAGTTATATTTATGTGCAAAGTCTTCCCTTTGCAGCACAACTGCTCCAGCACCCTCACTCAATATAAATCCATTATGACGAACATCGAAAGGCCGCATATTACGTTCTGTACTTAATACACCTAATGATCCAAAACTTGTTAATCCAATATCAGAAAGACCTGAATCAACACCGATTACATATACACAGTCAACCAAATCGTTTTTAATCAGCCTGTACGCTTTTCCTATGGCATGCGTTGATGATGAACAGGCACTGTTTACGACCGTTACGAGAGAATTTACGGAATACTTTTCTGCTAAATTATGAGCTAAAGTTTCAGGAAAAATTTCTTCAAAATTTAATTCATTATATCGATTCTTAATGCTTTGAAACATATATTCACTGCTCCCCAAACTGCTCCCTATAACAAGCGCATATCTTCCCGGCATCTTATCAGGACAGATATGAGAAGCATTCATTGCCTGTATCAATGCATTTTCTGCCATCGTACTATACCGGTTCTGTTCAGAGCCAATATCCACCTTACCTATATAGTATTCATCCGTTTTTTTATTCCTGCCTTTTTGTATACTATGAGGTGTAAATAGATTCTTTTTATCCAGAACATGTTTCCAGTTTTCGTCTATACTATTTCCAAGTGGGGATACAATCCCCATGCCGGTTATAAAAACTCTAATACTCATATAAGATCCTTTCTTTTAAAATAGTCTCTGAACCACTGCAAATACATAGTATATGATCTCTAATGATCTCATTCGTCTTAAAATAAGCGCTTTTTCGACCATGATACACTCTGCTTTTTTTAAAGTCTATTTTAATATCATTGGGTTCTACTCCTATCCAGCCACTGCCTGTCCATTTGACGAAGCTTTCTTTAATGGCCCATATTTTGCTGAATTGGGGGATTGTTTCATTTGAATTTCCTGTAACATACTCAATAAAATCTGTTTTTCTTTTTCTATATTTTTGTATATCAACACCTATATTATTAAAAGCGCAGCCGACAGCAGCCCAATCTCCGGAATGGGATATGCTTATATACATACCGTTTTGTTTAACAAAAGGTTTTCCATTCTCGTTATATACCATTTTAAAATCAGGATTAATTGATCTGATAATGTCAATTGCAGTATGGGGGTTATAGAGTGCTTTTTTAATTACATAGATCCTGATCATAATAGATTATCCTTTTTTTTCCATCCTGGATGACTGACTTTCCGCTTTTCAGCAGGTATGCTGCATTACATGCCGGTATACCGCTTAAACCGTTGGATGATTCAGGCTTTATCGGCATATTCTTATTACTGCGGGTAAAATCCATGTAAATTTCTTCCCGTTCCCTTATCTTCGATTTTATCTTATCAAAGTTTTTTACATCTTCTATAATACTCACTATTTCCCTGTATTCCATGAAATAAATATCTTCCCTATTCATTTCCGGTACTATATTATACAATTTATGATTTAAAACTCTAACTATTCTTTTGATATCAGCAATTATTAAATATAAATAATGTTTATTGTTTTCTCTTAACTTTGTAAAAATTCTTGCCTGCTCAATTATGCCATTCAATCTTTTATCATTCAATATCTTATTAATATATTGATTTTTTCTGCTGATATTGGTTATTTCCCATCTATCGATTATTATATTTAGCAGCATTCTCGGATTTTCAGACCAGCAGGGTTCCCTTATCTCCAGTTCATTTTTTCCGCGGTGTCCATAGTTTGTTAAAATTTTATTATATAGGAATTCAAAAATCGTTGTATATCCTGCATGAATCAGGGAATGTTCCCAATTATCCTTTTTTAAACATTCAATAACTTCACGCTTTTCTTTGGTACTCTTCACCATCTTTTTTAATTCATCTATATAATCATTTAATTTTGCCATTTCAATCCCGTCAATATCTGTTACTAAACTTAATAGTATAGAATCATCGTATCCGCATTTATTTAATTTCCATTGTAAAATTGCCATCTTAGATAATGACGCAGTCAACGCATCCGTGTACAGATTCATATTTTCTTTTCCATATTTTATTCTGCTGTTAAGAATTCGGGACAGCTTTTCCAAATCATATGAATTATAATTAATCTTCTGCCATCTCTTATAAAATCTGTTGATTTCTTTCCACTTACTGTTTGATTTCTTTTCTAACTGTTTATTATTTTTTTCAAATCTGATATTTCCCAATACATGCAGCATAAATTTAAACCTGTTTATGCCATAATTTGAATGTTCAGTGATATCCGCTGATTCACCACCTGCCATTGTATCCCTTGAAAATAATCCTGTTTTTTTCATGTAATGGTTAACTAACCCAATATTATAATAAAGTTTTCCTTCTCTGAGCATAATAAAACATTTTTCTTTGATCTGGGACGAGAAGAAATAATATCGAAATGCATTTCTTAATAATTCATTCATTATATCACTCCATAACGACCAGCTCAGTGGTGTCATTATGTCAGGAAATGCTTCTGCAACATTACCTCTAGTCCAATCGTCATATTCTGATTTTTTCCCAGGATAACATTTTCCGCTTGTATATAAATAATCAACGTAATTTTTATTATATTTCAATATTATTCCCTCCAGATCCATTCTTATATTAGTGAAGCACCACCATCAACTACAATAGTCTGTCCTCGGATCATTTCCGCTTTCGGATCACATAAAAAGATTACTAAATTAGCAATATCCTCCGGTACAACCATGCGTTTTGCCGGTACTCTTTTCATGAATTCCTCTAATACCAACTTCTTATTCTGGAAATAATTTAAAGAATCCGTATCAACCAAACCTCCTGACACAGCATTTACATTGATGCCATACTTAGCTGCTTCGCATGCAAGATACTTTGTTAAATTCTCTATGCAGGCTTTTGTTCCGCCTATTAATGAATATCCTGGTATATATCTTTGGCTGCCCGTACTCGTAATATTTACAATTGACTTATATTCCAAAGTACTTTTCTGCATTAAGGAGATTGCATATTTACTGCATAAAAATGTACCTCTTGCATTGGTTTGAAAAGTAAAATCCCAATCCTTTCTTCGGATGTTTTCAATGTCTTTATGAACTCCCGAAGCAGCATTATTTACCAAAACATCCAAGTGACCTGACTGCTTTTCAATCTGCTCAAACATATTAATTATTTCTTGTTCATCTGTTATATTTGAACAAATTAATTTTACATTAAACTTTTTATTCAGAAAATCATGATATGTACTTAAAGCAATCTCTTCATTCATGTTATAATGTAAATATACTTCATACCCTGATACCGCTAATTTATAAGCAATCACTTTTCCGATTCCCCGGGTACTGCCTGTCACTAATGCTACTTTTTCCATTGTATAAGAACACCTCCATACATCCACTTAGATGCTTCTCCGCCTATAATAGCGATTTTGTCGTTATATTGTAATTCACCTTTTTTCACAATATCATAGAGAACATGGAATAATGAAGCAGTAGCACTGTTCCCCACCTCATTCACATTATATCGGATCTTATCAACATCAAATCCTCTAAGTCTCAGTTCATCAATATCCTTCATCAGCAAAGAAGGATTGGCTTGAGGAAAAATAATCCATTTTAAATCTTCAAGCCCTATATCAGATCCTTTTTGTAATTCTTCAAGTGCATTCTTTGACATTAAACTGCCGTATTTTTTAATTAATTTAGGCTTCTGGCTCCATTTATGTCTTAAATTAATAAAATCTTCTTTATTTCCAGGATAAACAGCTCCGCCAAAGTCTAAATAAATTCCTTTCTTAATACCTGCTCCAAAACTTTCTGCAAAGCTGAATAACAGTCCGTCTTCCTCGGACTCTTCTATGATTATCGCACTGGCACTGTCTGAAAACATAGCCATATTCAACTGGTCTTCCATACCATCAAATTCATTATTTTTCCAATCTCTGAGCCAATATGTACTCATTAAATTGCCTGCAGCAATCGCTGCCTTTTTCGCTTTTCCGCACTTAATATAGCATCGGGCTATATCAATCGCCTGCAGCGCTCCAACACAGCCACAATGGATCTCTAAAGCATTACACTTTTTAATTCCTAATTCATCCTGAACTAAAGTTGCAGTTGTCGGCAGGGAATAATCCGGAACCGTTGATGTTGTAATTAATAAATCAATATCATCTGCAGACATCTCTGCATCTTCTAACGCAATCTTTAATGCTTTAGACATCATTTGACTTTGATTTTCAATTAAATTAAAATTGTCTATATCCGATGCCCAGAAACGTTTTTTTACCCCTAATTCTTCCAGCAGCCATGGATCAATGTCGAATTTCTTAGTTAAATCCTCATTTGAAACAACAGTACCCGGAAAATAAGAGCCTACCCCAGTAATTTTTGAATTCATAGTTTATTCCTCCTTAGAATTAATATAGAAACCTCTCCTCCAAAACCAAACGAGATTTTCATGCATGTCTGCTGCTTCTTACAAGAATCTATAAGTTTACTTTTCCCCTGTAAAATCATTAAATCTGCAATAATCTCAACGATAGATGCCCCACCAATTAAATTTCCTAACTTACTTTTTAAATCAATCATTGGTATATCTGAAAAAATCTCCTTTATTGCATCTTTCTCAATATTACGATAGGTATCATTTGCAGCTCCATCGATATTAATAAAATCAATATCTGATACCGAAAGCTCAGCCATTTCCATACTTTTAATAATTGCTTTTTCTAATATACTTTTACCTTCTGCAGACATACGGTCTAAATCCAGAAAAGCCTCTGAGTGCCCGATAACTTCTCCGTATATCTTTGCTCCTCTGGCAATTGCATGGTCATATTCTTCAAGGACCATACTTCCTGCGCCATCACTCAGCAGTTCATTTTTTTGTTCACTGTCTACAGCAATTTTCAATCCATATTGTTCAAAATTATAATATTCTCCATCCTCTGTATGGGAATCGAATCCCCCTGACAGTCCCCATATACATTCTCCTCTGCTGATTGAATTATATGCCGCTGCGAGTGCCTGTGAACTTGCCACTCCATTTGTTATAAACAGAGTATTGCATCCTCTGATTTCAAATTCTTCTGCTGCATAATGCAGACACGCGTTTGGTAATGATTTAACTACGAATAATGGTGACATATTCTCTGACACTGCTTTTGAAAACAACTGATAGTTAATTTGCCCATCATATATATGATTAAGTACTGCCAATAATTCTTCTCTTGATGAGGTTTCTTTTGTTGTTCCTAAGAATAAGCCTCTTTTTCGTTTATCAACATCTGCTTCCATAATTCCGGAATCGTTAACTGCGCTTACTGCAGAATGGCAAAAGAATTTCTCTCCCTTTGACAGGTTTTTTTTGATTTTTCTGTTTTTAAACGTAAGTATTTCACTTTCACCGCTTTCACTATGATCTGTTTTCCCGTCTAAAATCAAAGTAAGCTTATATGTATCCGCAAATTCATTAGAATTGACTCCTACTCCCGTAATAGCTACTCTTTTTCCCATGCAAATTCACTCCTTTACTTGTGCAACTGCAAATTCCTTAAACTTTGCCACAACATTCGAACCATTATAAATACTGGCATCAAAGATATACTCATTTTCTTTTTTTTGAATCAGTTTTATCTCTGTAGTTATTACATCACCTGGAAATACTGATTTGTATACTTTTATTTTTTTTACGTTTTTAAGGAAATTTAACGTATGCTGCTCTTTCTTATCCTTATTTAAGAACAAATCAATGCTTTGCTTAACATTTTCTAATAAAAGCACTGCTGGTAATACGGGATAAAAAGGAAAATGAATTTCATAAACTGGTTCTGCGATTGACAATAGTTTCTTCGTTTTAATACTGTTGGGATCAATCTCACATATTTTATCAACCATGACAAAACTCATTCTTCATTCCTCCTGAAAATGATACTGGAATTTGAACCCCCAAATCCTAAAGAATTTGACATTGCATACTCTATTTGTCTTTTTAATGCTTTTTTAATATGACATAAAGCACACTTTCCATCAATATCTTCTAAATTCAGAGTCGGCGGCAGGTACTGGGTCCTCAATGCCATGATTGAAAAAATAGCTTCAATTGCCCCTGCACCGGAAATCAGATGTCCTGTAGATGCCTTCGTTGAGCTGACAGGCACATTTGCCGCATTATTGCCAAACACTTTGTGAACTGCAGCAGACTCACTTGAATCATTATCACGTGTTGATGTTCCATGTGCGTTAATATACCCGATCTGCTCATTATTAATGTCAGCCTCTGCTATAGCCATCTGCATTGCCTGTGCTAAATATTCCCCATCCGGCGGAGTGTCTAAAATACTATACCCTGAAATTGTATTACCAAATCCCACAACTTCTGCATAGATTTTTGCTTTGCGTTTTAAAGCGTGGTCCCTTTCTTCCAATATTAAAATTCCGGCGCCTTCTCCTAAAACAAATCCACTTCTATCCTTATTAAAAGGCCTGCTTCCTTTTGCTGGGTTATCATTAAATTCGCCTGTTACAGCTCCAAGCATGCAAAAACCTATTAAATCGATTTCTGATATCATGGAATCACAGCCACCGGCAAGTACAACATTCTTCTCACCATCTTTTATACTTTGATAGGCCATTCCGATTGCCTGGGTACCTGACGCACATGCAGTAGTAATGGAATAACAGCCACCATAAATTCCGTTTTCCTTTGCAATCGTTTCTGCCGCGGCAGAGTATCTGCATTTATTAAACTCATCATCATTATTTAAATTTTCCAAAGTTACACTTTTAATATTTTTTTTCTGAAAATCTTTGGAAAATTCTTTCAACCTGGTTCTTGCTCCTGAATTTCCAATGAATACAGCCATATTTTCCTTTATTTCTTTATTGCTGTAAATATCAGCGTCACGAAGAGCCTCCTTTGAAGCCATCAGCCCAAAATGAGCTCCCCGGTTATAAGGCAGATCCGGATTATAGCCATCATTTTTTACCTGACCTGCAATTTTACATGAAAATCCGGAGGTATCAAATAACGTTATTCGATCAATACCAGACTTTCCATCTATCAGGTTATCCCAGGATTGAGTGACATTATTTCCAACCGGACTAACCATACCCATACCAGTAACTACAACTCTCCTGTTTTTTGCACTCATAATACTTTCACCTTTCTAAAAAAGGGATGTTTGTTTCAACATCCCTTAGCTATGAATTTTAAGAAATTAAATATGCAATATACTTTTTCGTTAAATCCGGATCCTCCAGATCTTTTGTATCCACTAATTTTAAGATCGCATTCTCAAGGGAAACACATAATTCGCCTGAAGAATAAATCTCTCCACTGATTGCCGCATAATCTTCATAATAATCGATTATGCTGATATGTATTTTTAACTGATCGCCAATGCCTGCATGCTTATACACAGAATATCTTTCTGCTGACACAATCGTCGGTCTGTATTTCTGATCTGAGGAAATTACAATAAGCCATGCAGCACATTGAAAAATACATTCCATTAATAGTGAATCATCCATATATTGATCTTTATTAATAAATTCCGGAATGCCTGATGTAACATTTTTAATTGCAACGGCTTCTTTCCACTCTGTATAACTAATTAATTTATCTATCAGATGAAATCTCATATTTATTCCTCTACCGGTGCCTCAATAAAAACCTTCATAATATACTTGATATCAAGCAGTTTCAGCACATCTTTTGACGTAAGCTTTTCGGCTCCGATTTTAACATCACCAATTGCCTGTTTGATTTTATTGATCCCTTCATTGGTAATATAACCTTCCTCATCGATAAACTCATCCTCAGTCAGGCCGCCTCTTACATCTTTTTGTATTACCTGCATTGTAACCTTTTTGCCAATTGATTTGCTCAGCTTAAAAAGAATATCCAGCAAATCTAAGGATTCTGCCTCTAAATCAACAACGGGCTTCGTATCCTCAGTGATCTTTCCTTCTTCTACATCCAATACTTCTGCAACTGTTTTCTGTACCATAGTAAATAATTCTTTCTTATCCATTATTATATCCACCTTTCTTATTAACTAACTAACCGGAAGAGTTTTGCCTAATCCTCCACCAATTAATATGTTTTCACCAGTTATGTAACTTGCTTTTGAAGAAACTAAAAACTCAATTAAATCAACAACATTTTCAGCTGTTCCGAATTCTTTACATGGAATCAGCTTCTTTACACTTTTCCCAATTTGCTTCTGTGCGCCCTTTGACATTTCAGTATCAATCATACCAGGACTTATGCAATTAACACGTATGCCAAAACGTGCTACCTCAGCAGCCAATGACTGTGTAAATCCTACAATTGCACTTTTAGATGCACAATAATCCTCCATCCCAGGTATCCCAAATGTTCCAAGAATAGATGATAAATTTATAATTACACCAGAATATTGCTCAAACATTATGGGAATTACCGCTTTACAAGAGTAGAATACACTGAACAAATTCGTTTCCATTACATTTTTCCATTCATCAATACTTTTATTGACAAAGAGGTTTTCACTGGAAATGCCAGCACAATTTACTAAAACATCAACTCTGCCAAACTCTTTTTTTATATCGCAAATTAACTGTTCAATTTCTTCACTATTGCGAATATCACATTTTTTCCCATGTAATTGTCCTTTAAATTCATTTTCCATTTTATTGGCACGTGACTCGTTGCTTAGGTAAGTAAAATATGTAATATAACCCTTGCCTGCCAGTCTTTTGCAAGCCTCACTTCCTATTGCTCCTGACCCGCCAAATACGATTGCCACCTTATCCATAGTTCATCTCCTCTTTCGTCTTTATAATCATAACTTCCTCCTTTCCAAATAGTAATGATATATCATTTAATTAAATATATCTTTTAATAATAATTTGTCATCCTCATATGAGTATATTTTTCCTTTTTTTATTGCTCTTTTGCAAATACCTTTCAATATACTCTGGGGACCTAGATCTAAGTATATATCAACCCCTTCCTTCTCCATAAATTCTATAGTTTTATACCACTGTACTGTGGAAACCATCTGTTTTGATAGAATTTCGCTGAAATTACCAGTATATGGTAAGCTATTAACATTTGCAATTATTTTACAAGCCGGCTTTGAGAATTCAACCTCTGATAATATCTGAGAGAATTCGGTTGCTGCCTCTTTCACAAATTTACTATGGAATGCAGCGCCTACACTTAACTTTTTTGACATGATTCCAAAGGAATCAAATACCTCTTCAGCTATATTTATTGAATGAAGGTCACCGGACAGCACGATCTGATTCTTTGAATTATAATTTGAAATATCCAAACTGCAGTCTGAATATTGCTTAATAATCTCACTGCGGATCCTGACCACACTTTCATAATTTTCTTTTATTGCAATCATACCTCCCGCTGATTTATCTGCTTCTGCCTGCATTAATTTTCCCCGGCGTATGACTAATTCCAGTGCATCATCAAAAGACAATGCTCCGGAAGCAGCAAGTGCTGTAAATTCCCCCAGACTGTGACCGGCCATAAATTCCGGCTTTCGTTCATATTCGTTTATGAAATTTAAATAATTAATATAGCTGACAACGAAGATCGCTACTTGCGCATTGTCTGTCCTTGTCAAAATTTCATTTTCACTATGAAAACATAATTCAGCTAAATCAATACCATGACTTTCCTTGATTTTCTCAAAAATTTTCTTAACCCAATCATATTGCCTGTAAAGCTCCCTCCCCATCCCTGGATATTGAGCACCCTGTCCCGGAAAAAGTAATGCTAACTTCATTTTCTGTCTCCTCCTGTAACTAACATATATTTTATTTATTCAACAAAAATCGTCATCATCTCTCATAATTAAACCATAAATTTCATTTTTTAGATTAATTTGTCCACATTCTGTCATTTTGTGACTGGATTCTGCTTCTCAAATATGTTTTTTCAAAATTGTTCTTTAAAAACCCAAATTTAACTTGACATTAATGAACAAATATGATATTATTCATAGACCGACCGGCGGTCTGATTGAGGGGTGAAAAATATTTGTCGAGATTAGAAGAAAAAGCTAAAACGAAAGAAAAAATTGTATCTGCTGCAACAACTCTTTTTTTTCAAAATGGTTATGACAATACTACAATGCATGATATCATGTCCTTTACGAAATTATCAAAGGGAGCTGTGTATCATCACTTTAAAAGTAAGCAGGAAATTTTAGACTATATCATTATTCAGAAACAGAATTATATTAAAGAAATGCTGATAATCCTGGTAAATAATAAAAATTTATGCGCTTTAGAAAAAATTGAGTATCTCATAAATATATTTCACACTGATAAATCATTCCCGGAATTAACCCGAAATAACTGGGCAGAAAAAATCCCCTATGCCCTTTTGCATACTTTGAGAATTAATTTGAATGTCCTAAGCAGATATATAGAAGAAATTATTAATCAGGGAAATATAAATCATGAATTTGACTGCAGATATCCGAAAGAAATTTCCGAATTATTTATTCTTCTTTTCGATATCTGGTTAGATCCTGTCATCGTAAACGGTACTTACGAAGAAGCATGCAGCAGAGCAGACTTTATCATATTATTACTTAACAAGTTTAATACACCGCTTATTAACAGTGAAACTCAAAAATTTATGAAAGAAAGGATGAAAACGTATTATGACAAATAAAAAAAGAATATTAATGGTAAATCTGCCATTTTCCGGCCATACGAACCCTACTTTGGGGTTAGCAAAAATTTTTATATCATTAGGACATGAAGTTACCTATGTTCAATCTCCGGACTGGGAAGAAAAGGTCAGAAATACTGGTGCTATTTTTATTCCCTATGACAATTATCCAACCACTATGCGTAAATCAAAAAAAGAAGATAAATGTTGGAAAGCGGCTTATAATACTGTTAAAAGAATCGGCAGGGATTATGATTGTCTTATTTATGAAATGCTTTTTTTACCAGGAAAATCTTTAGCTGATGAATTAGGTATTCCATCCTTTCGGCTCTTTACAACTTTTTGTCTCAACGAAAAAATTCTAAAATATTTCGGCAAGACAGGCGGATGGTACCTGACCCGTATTTTCAGTAACTGCATTTTATACAGCTTCGTTTCTAAATTAATTCAAAAAAATTTTAATTTACGCTATAACCGGATCGGAAAAGAAATGGTATATAATGCACCTGACTTAAACTATACATATACGATTAAGGATTTTCAAATATTTGCGGATGAATTTGACCCTGAAATTTATAAATTTGTTGGACCTTCTATAAGAGAAACAGATTCTGAATTTGACCTTTCTTATGTAAAGCATCCTTTGGTCTATATTTCATTAGGTACCTTGTTAAATACATCAAAATCTTTTTTTAAAAAATGTATTAAGGCATTTACAAATAAACCTGTAACTGTAATTATTTCAATAGGTACAAATGTTAAAGCTGAAGATTTAGGTGAAATTCCAGACAATATTCATATTTTTCCCTTTGTGCCTCAATTAAAAATATTGCAGCACACAAGTTTATTTATTACACATGGCGGTATGAACAGCGTTAATGAATCCCTATATTATGGTGTTCCTATGTTAGTTATCCCTGTTGGGAATGATCAACCCGCTGTAGCCAGAAGAATAGAAGAGCTTAAATTAGGTAAAATTCTATCACGGAAAAAAATCACTCCGAATGCTTTAGTCAAAAATGCCATCGAAGTCATAAACAATCCCGTGATTAAAGAAAATATTACAAAATTTCAAACTATCATGCAGGAAGCAGGGGGCAATGAGCAGATTGCTCAGGAAATATTAGATTATTTAGCTTAATAATTCAAAAAAATAATCCAAATCTACTGTAGTTTTTACAGCAGGATTTGGATTATTTTATACCCTTCCGCTATCCTTCTCTTTTTATTTTCTTATTCCATTATATTACAGTTATATTACAATTATGTTATAAAATTATGAAATTTTTTATTGCAATATCAGCTTATATTCTTTCCTGCCCAATCCTATTTTTTCAGAATAGTCAAGGGTATATCTGCCTCTCCGGAAGACCGTTCTTCCATTATTCTTATCGATCATATCAAGACACGCCTTATCAATGGCTACCGGGTCAACGGAAGCAAAAACTCCCACATCTCCTACGATCGGTTTCATGCTGTGGCCTTCACAATCACAGTTTTTCGTTATATTAAAAGCAAACGTTATATAT
The DNA here is from genome assembly GCA_964402355.1 of uncultured Lacrimispora sp. Taxonomy (GTDB): domain Bacteria; phylum Bacillota; class Clostridia; order Lachnospirales; family Lachnospiraceae; genus Lacrimispora. The sequence continues at coordinate 162,882 of CAYOCB010000006.1, read as the reverse complement.
ATATTTCTTTTACCTTTTGCAGCTCCATATGCATATTCTGCAAGCCTTTCATGAAAAGACTTAGAGAGGGAGGCCACCCAGCTGTTGGTGATGGCGCCATGAGGACATATGGCCATACAGGAAGCACAGCCAATGCATTTATCCTTATTTATCTTAGCTGTTTTCGTTACTGATATTGCACTTTCCGGGCATTTCCCGGCACAGACACCGCAGCCCCTGCATTGAAGGCGGCTGATTTTTGGGATGGAGTTTGCATGCTGGGAAAGCTTCCCTCCCCTTGCTGCACATCCCATTCCAAGCTGCTTTACAGCCCCTCCAAAACCAGCAAGGGCATGACCTTTAAAATGGCTTATAATGATTAATTGTTTTTTATCGGCAATTTCTTTTCCGATTTTACATGTTTTAAAATGCTTTTTATTTATTTCTACCTCCTCGTAATCTTCACCATATTCTCCGTCGGCAATTATGACAGGAAGCTGTGTAAAACCATGCTCCAAAGCAAGCTTTCTATGTTTTTCTCCTGTCGTTCTTTCTCCTCTGTAGAGAACATTGGTTTCTATGTACGCACTATCAATCTTATTTTCTTTAAGGTATTCAATGACTCCCTTAAAATTTTCCGAACTTATGTAAGTACTGTTTCCCTTTTCACCGAAGTGTACTTTCATCGGTATAAACTTTTCAAGAGTTATATTTTCCTCCTGAATCAATCTCTCCATAAGTTCTCTTGCAGCACTGCTGATTTCTTCTGTTTCTGAATACGAATCAATTGCTTTAAAATATACGTTATTCATAACATGAAAACCTCCTTTTTAATATTTACCACTGACGATTCATCTGCTATATTATTTGTTCTATATTTCACCATATATAGCAGACGCTGTTTTGTCAATATACTGCCGTACGAAAATAGCCCGCGAAAATCTAAAATTACAGATTTCCGCGGGTTCTATGGGCAGATGTCTTTTCAGCCTCCCAGCGTCACTTCCTGCCCGGAATACCATTCTAAGGCATCGTAGATATGCTGGGGTTTAAAATCCGGCCAGTAATCATCGATGACATACATATCGGAATAGACAGACTGCACCGGCAGAAAGCCGGACAGTCTTCTGCGGCCTCCCCAACGGATTATCAGGTCGATCCTTGAAACATCAGCTGTCTTTAATTGAGGACCTATGGTACCGTCATGAAGGCCCAGGTCCCATTCCCAGCTGTAATTGATCAAGAAATTAATCTTCATTCCGCCTGCACCGAACCGGCATCTGCTGGTATATGGTTTCAAAGCTTCAGGAAACATGGCCGAAGCTGTCTTTCCAAGCACCAGCAGCTCGGCATCTTCTTTTGACAATTCCTCTGCCGCCTTCACACATGCCTTTGAAAAAGCCTCCCTCTGGATCGTCGGGCGCTTTGTATTATCTGCGGTAAAACCGTAAAAGGTCATCTCTTTGATTCCCAATTCCCTGCAAAGATGATAAAGAGTCATGCCAGGGGATATTCCCTTATCGTATCCCTCCTCTTTTCCCATGCCTTTTCCCAAAGCCCAACGGCGGTTCCCATCTGGTATGATTCCGATATGTTTTGGAATTCTCATATGCTTCCCTCCAATTTTCATTTCATAATGAATATATAAAGAGTATAGCCAATTTTTCCAATTCCATTTCCTGGTTTTTAACAAATCTTTTGTTCAAGCTTACGAACAATTCCCCTCACACAGCCATCTGCAAATGGATTATCTAATCCAACTTCTTTTATCATATTGGTAAAAAAATCACTGGCCGATAAATTACAAAGCTTTAAATAGCTGTTCCAGGCTTCATTATAATTCTCATCCATTTTTACTTTGTACTGGAATGCGCAGGTCTGTGCAATACAATAGTCAATATAATACAATGGATAATCATATATGTGCAACTGTTTCTGCCAAAATCCACCTTTTTCAAAGAACGGGCATCCTGTATAATCGATGTGCGGCCGATATATCTTTTCTAACTGGTTCCATGTGCTATGTCTTTCTTTTGAAGTCATCTCCGGATTTTCATATACAATGTGCTGGAATTCATCCACCATGCAGCCATAAGGAATAAATGCTGCGGCTGCTTCCAAATGCATAGCCAGATAATCATTGGTTCTTTCCCCAAAGAATTTATCCATCCAGGGTTCCGTAAAAAATTCCATTGACATTGAGTGAATTTCAGCTGTCTCCATAGTGATATCCGCATGTTCTTTGATCGGATCCTTTCCTGCAATATATCCCTGGAAAGCATGGCCGCATTCATGGGTTATAACATCTACATCACCACTTGTTCCATTAAAATTAGCAAAGATAAATGGGGATCGGTAAACAGGAAGGTATGTCATGTAGCCGCCCGCTTTTTTTGTCTTCCTTCCCCGCACATCAAACAATTGGTTTTCAGTCATAAAATCAAAAAATTCTTTCGTTTCTTTTGAAAGTTCACCATACATTTTCTGACCTTCGGCCATAATTTCTTCTGGTGTACCCATTGGTGCCGGATTTCCGTTTAAGAAATAAACGCCTTCATCTATATAAGATAATTTTTTAAGCCCTAAACGATTCTTTCTTCTTTCATGAAGCTGTTCAGCAAATGGTACAAAGTATTCTTTAATCTGATTTCTGAAACTTTCTATCATGGCTTTATCATAACAATTTCTCTTCATACGATAATAACCTAGTTCCAAGTAATTATCATATCCCATTTTTTTCGCCTGTTTGGTACGATTTTTCACTAACCTGTCATAGATCGTATCAAGATCATCTGCATTTGCTTCAAAGAAAGCACTGTATTTATCATATGCTTTCTGTCTTATTACTCTGTCCTTATGACTTAAATATTTTTTCAGTAAAGAAAGATTAAGTGTATCACCCTCCCAGTCAATTTCTGCCCCGGCTATCAGCTTATCGTATGAGGTAGTCAGCTCATTTTCTTCCTGCATAAGTGGAATCAGCTTTTTATCAAAAGCTTTCATGCTGATTTCAATATTCTTAAATGCTACTTTACCTATCTTTTCTTCTAAAAAGGCCCTGTATGGTGATTCATACATCTGCCGCGCATACATCACTTCCATGTCAGAAAGTTTTGGCATTATCTGATCATAATATGCCTGCTCCTTATCATAGAATTCATCTTTCGTATCAATGTCATGTCTGATTTGCGCAATTGTAACCATTGTCTCTATTTCATTTATGAATTCGTAATATTTCTTATGAACTTCAAACTGTTCTTCCCCGCTCTCTGCATTGGCAAATTTTTTCATAATGTCATCAAACTGTACTTGTTTTTTATCAAAGTCTATTCTCTGATATGGCATATCCCTAAATTTCATTTTGCACCTCCAATAATAGTACGTCTTCCGCTTCTGCTAACAAATTACGAATAGCATTTTTATTCATTTGATAATAAACTTTTTATCCACCTTTTCTATATTAATAAGACCCAGTATTGTAAGTGAACTCATATTACGCATCTTATTTTAAAATTTAATCACTTTTTAGATGTTTGTCAATATATCCTTTCGATAAACATCGAATATTCTGAAGTTTAATAAATATATAAAGGTATTTATACGCACTATATAACAAAAAGTTAGTTATAAAATATTACGGTCATCTGACTTAACTATATAGGATACAAAAAAGAGGTCCACCAGTTATCTTGATGAACCCCTGTTTGAAGATGCTTTTTACTAATATAGCTATTTTTATTTTACCTGATTAAGAGCTGCCTGTGCTGCCGCCAGTCTAGCAATTGGCACACGGAACGGAGAACAGGATACATAATCCAGTCCGATCTTGTGGCAGAACTCTACGGAAGACGGATCTCCGCCGTGTTCGCCGCAGATACCGATATGCATTTCAGGACGTACGCTCTTACCTAACTTGATGGCTGTCTCCATAAGTTTGCCTACGCCAGTCTGATCCAGCTTTGCAAATGGATCACTTTCGAAGATCTTGGTGTCATAGTAAGCACCTAAGAACTTACCGGCATCATCACGGGAGAAGCCATAGGTCAACTGGGTCAGGTCGTTGGTACCGAAGCAGAAGAATTCTGCATCTTTTGCAATATCATCTGCTGTTAAAGCAGCTCTCGGAATCTCAATCATAGTACCGACTTCATATTTTAAGCTGCTGCCTGCTGCTGCGATCTCTGCGTCAGCGGTCTCAACAACAATCTTCTTAACAAACTTTAATTCCTTCTCATCACAGATAAGCGGAATCATGATTTCCGGACAAACCTTCCAATCAGCATGTGCCTTCTGTACGTTGACAGCCGCACGGATTACTGCCTTTGTCTGCATTTTTGCGATTTCAGGATAGGTAACAGTAAGACGGCATCCACGGTGTCCCATCATTGGGTTGAACTCATGCAGGGAATCAATGATGGTCTTGATCTGAGCCACGGTCTTGCCCTGTGCATCTGCCAGCTTCTTAATATCTTCTTCCTCTGTTGGAACGAACTCATGCAGCGGCGGATCTAAGAAACGGATGGTAACAGGATTTCCTTCCAGAGCTTCATAGAGCTTCTCGAAATCCCCCTGCTGTACCGGGAGAATCTTCTCCAGAGCTGCTTCTCTCTCTTCTACTGTATCGGAACAGATCATTTCACGGAATGCGTCGATCCGGTCACCTTCAAAGAACATATGCTCGGTACGGCAAAGTCCGATGCCCTCTGCCCCCAGCTCTCTTGCTTTCTTTGCATCAGCCGGTGTATCCGCATTGGTTCTTACCTGCAGTTTTCTGTACTTGTCAGCCCATGCCATAATTCTTCCGAACTCACCGGCAATGGAAGCATCCACAGTCGGAATGACACCGTCATAGATCTTACCGGTAGATCCGTCGATGGATAACCAGTCACCCTCATGATATTCCTTGCCTGCCAGAACGAATTTTTTATTTTCTTCATCCATAGCGATCTCGGAACAGCCGGATACACAGCAGGTACCCATACCGCGTGCAACGACCGCTGCATGAGAAGTCATACCGCCGCGTACGGTTAAGATACCCTGAGCAGCCTTCATGCCTTCAATATCTTCCGGAGAAGTCTCCAGACGTACCAGGACAACCTTTTCGCCTTTTTCCTTCCATGCCTTGGCATCTTCTGCAGTAAATACGATCTTTCCGCATGCAGCACCCGGAGATGCAGCCAGAGCCTTGGCAACCGGTTCCGTCTTCTTTAATGCAGCAGCGTCAAACTGAGGATGCAGCAAGGTATCTAAATTTCTCGGATCGATCATCTTAACTGCCTTTTCCTCTGTGATCATGCTCTCATCAACCAGATCACAGGCAATCTTTAAGGCTGCCTTAGCGGTTCTCTTGCCGTTACGTGTCTGAAGCATGTAAAGCTTCCTGTCCTCTATGGTAAATTCCATATCCTGCATATCTCTGTAATGATCTTCCAGAGTATTGCAGATGCCGATAAACTGCTCGTACACTTCCGGCATAACTTCCTTTAACTGCTCGATCTTCTGAGGAGTACGCACACCGGCAACCACATCCTCACCCTGTGCATTCATTAAGAATTCACCCATCAGATGCTTCTCGCCGGTTGCCGGATCACGGGTGAACGCAACGCCGGTACCGGAGGTATCTCCCATGTTTCCGAATGCCATCATCTGTACGTTAACAGCAGTCCCCCAGGAATACGGGATATCATTGTCACGGCGGTATACATTGGCTCTTGGGTTATCCCAGGAACGGAATACGGCCTTGATTGCTTCCATTAACTGAACCTTCGGATCGGTTGGGAAGTCCTCCCCAAGTTTTTCTTTATATTCAGCCTTGAACTGGTCAGCTAGTTCTTTTAAATCTTCAGCGGTCAGCTCAACATCCTGAGTTACGCCCTTATTCTTTTTCATCTTATCAATAAGTTCTTCAAAAAATTTCTTGCCTACTTCCATGACAACATCGGAGAACATCTGGATGAATCTTCTGTAACAATCCCATGCCCAGCGCGGATTGCCGGATTTTGCAGCCAGGACCTCCACTACATCTTCATTTAAGCCAAGATTTAAAATGGTATCCATCATACCGGGCATGGATGCTCTTGCCCCTGAACGGACAGAAACCAGAAGAGGATTTTCATTATCACCGAACTTTTTGCCGGTAATTTCTTCCATCTTTGTAATGTGTTCCATGATCTGTCCCATGATCTCATCATTGATCTTCCTGCCGTCTTCATAATACTGGGTACAGGCTTCTGTTGTAATAGTAAATCCCTGGGGTACCGGAAGGCCTAAATTCGTCATTTCTGCAAGGTTTGCACCCTTGCCGCCTAACAGGTTTCTCATGTCTGCATTCCCTTCGGTAAACAAATAAACCCATTTTCTTGCCATAAGTAAATTTCCTCCTCAAAATGTTGATTAGTCTGCTTATCCACCGGTCTGATATGTGGAAAAGCCCTGCGAATATTATAGCATAATTCAAATACTAGTAAAGGGGTTTTCTTTAATTATTGGCAATAATTCACTGTTTTATTGATACAATTATTATGAAAGTACTTCCAAATTCTGTCATTTTCTGATATGCGATTTTAGTTCGCATATCCGATTTTATCAAAAAGCTAAATAACCGATCTCATAACCCTGAAGAAATATTTAAAAATTTTCGGCTAATGACAGATTATTATTGTTCAACAGTACCAGGCCATCTTCCAGGGCATCTGTCAGAAGTTCTGTTTTTTTATGATAAACATTATTTTCTTAAGTATTAATCCAATTTTCCCTATATTTTTTTTAGATAAAATTTATTTTTAAAACATTTTTATATTTTATAAAATGCTGGCTTACATTCCTATATTTTCTGGTAAATAATGGTAAATTGAGATTGTCTCTAAAAAGAAAATGTGATACATTAATGGTATCTCTGAAATTAATCAATGACAGGAGGAAAACAGGATTATGAAAAAGAGAGCATTCGCATTCGCTATGGCAGTCATGATGGCTGCGACATTAAGTGCATGTGGTTCATCCAACTCAGGTACCACAACATCAGCTGCATCAGAAACAACCCCCGCTGCAGAAAAACCGGCAGAAACAACAGGCGCAACCGCTGTGAAGTCTGATACTTCTGATGGATATGAGCTTGCGCTGGTAACAGACTTAGGTACAATCGATGACAAGTCCTTTAACCAGGGTGCATGGGAAGGCATGAAGAAGTATGCTGAAGAAACCGGCATCTCCTATAAGTACTACCAGCCCCAGGAAGGTACCACTGACTCCTACCTTGAAACCATTGGCCTTGCAATCGAGGGCGGTGCTAAATTAGTTGTCTGTCCGGGATATTTATTTGAAGAACCTGTATTCCTGGCCCAGGACCAGTATAAGGACGTACACTTCATTCTTGTGGATGGTGAACCGCATAATGCGGATTACACGGAAAAGAGAACAGAAGCAAACGTTATGCCAATCCTTTTCCAGGAAGATGAGCCTGGATTCTTAGCCGGTTATGCTGCTGTAAAGGATGGTTATACGAAACTTGGCTTCTTAGGCGGTATGGCTGTTCCTGCTGTAATCCGTTACGGATACGGCTTTGCGGAAGGTGCCGAATTCGCTGCAAAGGAAATGGGAATAGACGGCGTGGAAATTATGTACAACTACACAGGTGCATTTGCTGCTACCCCTGAAGCACAGTCTATGGCTGCTTCCTGGTACCAGAACGGAACCGAGATTATATTCGGTTGCGGCGGTGCTGTGGGCAACTCAGTCATGGCGGCGGCTGAAGAAAAGGGGGCAAAAGTAATCGGTGTTGATGTTGACCAGAGTTATGAATCCGATACAGTTATCACCTCTGCCATGAAGTTGGTTTCTGTTTCCGTTTATGATGGTGTAAAAGCATTCTATGACAATGCTTTCCCAGGAGGGAAGACCAGCATTTTCTCAGCTAAGAATGATGGGATCGGACTTTCAATGGAAACCTCCAAGTTTTCAAAGTTCACCCAGGACGATTATGACAAAGTTTACAGCCAGTTAAAAGAGGGGAAAATTGAACTTGTACAGCCTTCTACGGATAACAACAATCCTACGGTTGACTTAAAGCTTGAAAAGACAACTATTAATTTTGTAGAATAGACTGCAAAAGTTATGCCCAAAATTCGTGGGCTGAGAAAGAGGAACGTCCTTCGGGCATACCTTTATGCCCAAAATTCGTGGGCTGAGAAAGAGGAAAGGAGATGCCGTTTGATTCACCAGTCATCACAGACCTGGTCTCTTACGGCATCTCCTTTTTCATATTCTTAAAGAAAAACTACCCAAGGCACACTTTATTTACAGAGTACCGGTTTCCATAGATAGGTACCGAAGCAAGGGGGATTTTATGGACTATATTATTGAGATGCTTCATATCACAAAAGAATTTCCCGGTATCATTGCCAATGATGACATTACACTGCAGTTAAAGAAAGGCGAGATACATGCCCTGCTTGGTGAAAACGGCGCAGGGAAATCCACTCTCATGAGTGTATTATTTGGTTTATACCAGCCGGAAAAAGGCATCATCAAAGTTCGGGATAACGAGGAGAAAATCACCGGACCGCTGGATGCCAATGCACTTGGCATCGGCATGGTACATCAGCACTTTAAGCTGGTGGAGAATTTTACCGTGCTTCAGAATATCGTTCTGGGCATGGAAACAACGAAGTACGGCTTCTTAAAAATGGAGGACGCGCGAAAAAAAGTCATGGAATTAAGTGAGAAATACAAATTGTTCGTGGACCCGGATGCACTCATATCGGATATTACCGTTGGCATGCAGCAAAGAGTTGAAATTTTGAAAATGCTGTATCGGGACAACGAGATCATGATTTTTGATGAACCGACTGCGGTTCTTACCCCACAGGAGATCGATGAACTGATGCAGATCATGGGGGATCTGGTTAAGGAAGGAAAGTCCATTCTGTTCATCACCCACAAACTAGGTGAAATCAAGGCGGTTGCGGACCGCTGTTCCGTCCTGCGCCGCGGTAAATATATGGGAACTGTAGACGTTGCAGATACGACGCCCGAAGAAATGTCAGAGATGATGGTTGGGCGAAAAGTAAACTTAACCATTGACAAAAATCCCTCTAAGCCAGGGGAGGTTGTACTGGAAGTAAAAGAACTTTCCGTGGAAGCCAAAAGAAAAGGCCAGACAAAGAAGCTGGTTCATGATGTTTCCTTTCAGGTAAGAAGAGGCGAAATCGTCTGTGTCGCAGGGATTGACGGCAACGGCCAGACCGAGCTGATCCATGCCATAACCGGTATTTCTGATATGAGTTCTGGTACTGTCCTTATTAATGGTGAGGACATGACGAAAAAGAGCATCCGCTACAAGAATACCCACGGCCTGTCCCATATCCCGGAGGACCGCCACAAACACGGCCTGGTACTGGATTATAACCTGGCTTACAATCTGGTTCTTCAGCAGTATTTTGATAAGGACTTTCAGAGCAGAACTTTTTTAAAAAATGATAAGATTTATGAATATGCAGAAAAATTGATCGGAGATTATGACATCAGAAGCAGCGGGGGCCCCTTTACCACCACACGCAGCATGTCAGGCGGCAACCAGCAGAAAGCGATTGTAGCAAGAGAAATTTCAAAGTCTCCGGATATCCTTCTGGCCGTTCAGCCCACAAGAGGTCTGGATGTGGGAGCCATTGAATACATTCACAGCCAGCTGGTAAAACAGCGAGATGCAGGAGCGGCTATTCTCCTGGTATCCTTGGAGTTAGATGAAGTCATGAACTTAAGCGACCGGATTCTGGTCATGTACGAAGGCGAAATCGTAGCCAGCTTAGATCCTAAGAACATCACGGTTCAGGAATTAGGTCTTTATATGGCAGGCGCAAAGAAAGAAGGTGGCAAATCATGAAACCAAAACAGATAAAAGATCATACCGGCCTCCTCTCTTCCATCTTTGCCATTGTACTTGGACTTATTGTGGGCCTGATTATCCTGTTTCTCTGCAATCCTGTACAGGCAATCCCCGGATTTGCAACCATTTTGACAGGTGCATTTACCCATGGAGCCAAGGGAGTAGGACAGGTCTTCTATTACGCAACTCCCATTATCCTGACCGGTCTTTCCGTTGGATTTGCCTTTAAGACAGGACTTTTCAACATCGGAACACCCGGTCAGTTCATCATGGGCGGCTTCGGTGCCGTCTATGTGGGAATCCTGTGGACTTCTTTAGGTCCGGTCCACTGGGTGGCTGCTCTTTTTGCCAGCATACTCATGGGAGCTGTATGGGGGCTGGTTCCCGGACTGTTAAAGGCTTATTTTAACGTAAATGAAGTAATTTCATCCATTATGATGAACTACATCGGCATGTATCTGGTAAACTGGATCGTAAAAAGCTATAAACCTTTATTCAATAATCTCCGCAACGAATCCCGCAATGTGGCGGCAACAGCCACCATACCGAAGATGGGGCTTGATAAGATTTTCCCTGGTTCCAGCGTAAACGGCGGAATCCTCATTGCCATCCTTGTGGTCATTCTGATCTGGGTCCTGCTTAACAAGACCACCTTTGGCTATGAATTAAAGGCCGTCGGGTTTAACCGTGACGCCAGCAAATACGCAGGTATCAATGAAAAAAAGGGGATCATCTTATCCATGGTAATCGCAGGCGCCATCGCCGGACTGGCAGGCGGACTTTTATATCTGGCAGGCACCGGAAAACATATCGAGATCAAGGATGTCCTGGCTTCGGAAGGCTTTACCGGGATTTCTGTTGCTTTACTGGGCTTAAGCAATCCCATTGGAGTCCTGTTCTCCGGTATCTTCATCGCTTATTTAACAGCCGGCGGCTTTTATCTGCAGCTGTTTGAATTTTCAACAGAAATCATTGATATCATCGTTGCGGTCATCATCTATTTCAGCGCCTTTGCCCTGATAGTAAAAATCCTTCTGTCAAAAATCCATAAGCAAACGGGCGCAAAAGCAGAACGGGAAGGAGGAGAACAATCATGAACATTATCTATTTCATATTTCAGCAGACCATGTATTTCATGATTCCTCTGATGATCGTAGCTTTGGGAGCCATGTTTTCAGAACGAAGCGGCATTATCAACATCGCTTTGGAAGGTATTATGACCATGGGAGCTTTTACAGGAATCCTGTTTATCCATTATACAGGCTCCATGAGCGGCCAGTTTCAGCTCATCCTAGCTGTATGTATTTCCATGGCCGCAGGTATGGTATTCTCCCTGTTCCATGCCTATGCATCCATCAATATGAAAGCCAATCAGGTTATCAGCGGAACGGCGTTAAATATGTTCGCACCTGCCTTTGCTATTTTCGTAGCACGTGTCCTTCAGGGTGTGCAGCAGGTTCCATTTACTAATTCCTTCCGCATCACCTCCGTTCCGGGGCTTGGGAGACTTCCCTTTTTCGGTCCTCTTCTGTTCCAGAACGCCTATATCACAACTTACATCGGAATTGGGATTTTTCTGCTTTCAGCCGTGGTTCTTTATAAAACCCGGTTCGGCTTAAGACTTCGCGCCTGCGGCGAGCATCCCCATGCAGCTGACGCCGCCGGCATTAACGTATACCATATGCAGTACGCCGGGGTTCTGATTTCCGGTGCTCTCGGCGGTCTTGGCGGACTGGTCTTTGTGGTACCGACTTCCACCAATTTTAACGCTGATGTTGCAGGATACGGCTTTTTAGCTCTTGCAGTTTTGATCTTCGGACAATGGAAGCCTGTCAACATTATGCTGGCCTCCTTATTCTTCGGACTGATGAAGGCGGTAGCATCTGCTTATTCCGGAATCCCGTTCTTAAGTGCACTGGGCCTCCCAAGCTACTTCTATAAGATGGTACCTTATATTATCACTTTAATCGTACTGGTCTTCACCTCAAGAAATTCCCAGGCTCCCAAGGCAGAGGGAATTCCTTATGACAAGGGACAGAGATAAGGTATACACGGATGCAATCTCATGCATCCGTGTATTTTTTACTGCAGCTGTCTGCACCGCAGGGCTATAGATCTCCTGACTGGATAATGGAAACCAGATAGAAGGGAATCTCCTGTTCCTCCACCCCTTTCATGATCTCTATTTCGATCTCATGCTTTCCCGGTCTTCCGTGATGAAGAAGCGGGGTAATGGCCAGACAGTCTCCCCAGTCCTTATTAAAATTTCCATCTAAGACTACTCCATGCTGCCGGTCTCCGTCCAGATATGCCGCCGCCACCGGTGCTGGTTTTGAAACAGATCTTCTATACTGGACATCAAGGCAGCTGCCTTCTGTCTCAATCAGAATACTGTCCCCTTTTTTAAAACCGGTCCAGCCCCCATGAAAAACATCGGTTACTCCGTTTTTTGGAGTGAGGTCCGCCTTAAAACTGCTGTATCGGATGGCACCGGACATGTTCTGAAGCCGTTCCGCTTTTACATAACGGCATTCCGTTATGGGAGGCGGATCGCTTTTTTCCCATTCCTCATCAAAATCTTCTGGTTTTGCCGCTCTCACTTCTTCCAAAAAATCAATGATCAAATCTGCAATGATCTGATGTCCGGTGTCATTGGGATGGAGTCCATCCGGGGTCACCGCATGAAGTTTTATCCTTCCCCCGCAAATATCCTGAAACAAAGTCTCCTCCATGGAAACATACGGGATCTCATAATGTTTTAATATCTTTTCATGCTTTTCAAATGCTGATTTTCCATTTTCATAGAAAACATTGCAGAGAGCTGCGACAGCCGGAGGGGTTGAAGATGACAGAATCCTTTTTATAAGGCTTTCATATGTTTCCATAAAAAAATCCGAATTCTCATCATTTACGGTAAAATCAATCATTATAAAATCCGGCTTGTATTTAAGGATATCCTCCTGAACCCTGGAAACACCAAACAGAGAAGTGGTACCGCCGATTCCTGCATTGATATAGGTAAATGAAGCACCTGGAAATGTTTTATCCCACCACTGGTATACCCGGTAAGCATAACAGGAAGCCGGCCAAGAAGACAGGGAGCCCTGGGTAATGGACCCCCCAAGAAAAGCAAGCACCACGTCTTCCCCTTTTTCTGACTTTTCCAAAACCTTTTTAATCCTGTGGGGATTTCCCATATGAATTCCTCGTTTTTCCATATTCTGCTCATCCTTTCACAGCCGGTTCAATATGTCATTTTTAAGACCATTAAGCTTCTCCTTCGCATCCCTGAAGGAAATGCCTTTTACACCAAAATAGAGTTTGATTTTCGGTTCTGTTCCTGAAGGACGGATACAGAACCAGGAATCCCCGGAAAGCTGAAAGCGCAGAACATCGGATTTTGGAAGAAAATCTTTTACTGCTGTTACAGGAAATCCCCCAGCCATTACCGGGGGACTGGTCCGGAATGCTTCCATCATAGACTTCATTCTGGCAATCCCGTCTTCGCCCTTTAACATAACTGATTCCAGACATTCCTGATAATACCCGAAATCCTCATAGAGTTTTAGTAACTCTTCCCAAAGAGAACTGCCTTTTGTCCGGTACCAGGCTGCTGCCTCACACATGGTCATAACTGCCGAAATGGCATCCTTATCCCTTACACAGCTTTCCACCAGACAGCCGCAGCTTTCCTCAAATCCGAACTGATAATCCAGTTGGTGCTTTTCTTCAAAAATCCTCATAAGCTCTCCGATGTATTTAAATCCAGTCAGCACTTCTGCTACTTTAAGCCCATATCTTTCCGCCAGAGGTTTTGCCATATCGGTCGTAACTACGGTCTTTATTATGACTCCATTTTCTGGCAGAAGCCCCAGTTCCTTTCTCTTGGACAACAGGTAGTTGCAGATCAGGATTCCTGACATATTTCCGGTAAGACAGTGGTATTCTCCTGTTTTCTCGTCCTTAACATAAACTCCCATCCGGTCCCCATCCGGATCCGTGGCAAATACAAGATCCGCCGCTGTTTTCTCTGCCAGCCTGATTGCCAGTTCAAATGCCCTCTCATCCTCCGGATTGGGGTATTTTACGGTTTTAAAGCCGCCATCCGCATCCATTTGCTCTTTCACCACAAAGACATTTGAAAATCCAAGCCTGGACAGAAGATGGCGCACGGGGAGATTCCCGGTTCCGTGAAGAGGTGTATATACGATCCTGATATCCTTTGCTGCCAGCTTTAATGCATCAGGGGATAATACATACTTTGCGATTTCTTCCAGATACTGCTCTTCCATTTCTTCTCCAAGCAGATGGAGCAATCCCTTCTTTTTTGCCTCTTCTTCTGCCATTTTCTGAATCGATTCATAATCCTTCACCTGACTGATGCAGCTGGTAATCTCTTCATCCCTTGGACAGGTAATCTGTGCGCCATCTTCCCAATAAACCTTATATCCATTGTATTCCGGCGGATTATGACTAGCCGTGATGACAATTCCGGCTATCAGAGAAAGCTGCCGCACAGCGAAAGAAAGTATAGGGGTGGGAGTTAGCCTGGAAAAAAGATAAACCGGAATCCCGTTTCCATTCAGGCAAAGGGCTGCGTATCTGGCAAATTCCTCTGACATGTGCCTGGAATCATAGGCAATAGCGACTCCCCGGCCGCAGGCTCCTTTGCTTTTGATATAATCAGCAAGCCCCTGTGTCGCCTTTCCTACCGTATAGATATTCATCCGGTTTGTTCCGGCACCCATCACCCCTCTTAACCCGCCTGTTCCAAATTTAAGTTCCTTGTAAAAACGGTCTTTGATCTCTTCCTGGTTATTGACAGACCCAAGCTCAGCCTTTATATCCTTTGAAAACAGAGGGCTGGTACACCACTGTCTGTATCGATCCATATAACTCATGATTTCCTCCATATTTAAAAGGAGCGGGAATATGTTTCATCCTGCCAGACTTCCTCTCCCAATCCATTGATGAAACCAGACAATTCTTCTGCCATTTCTTCTGCCTCCGGAATTCTTAAATGACCTGGTGTTCCTTTTCCATTTCTCCGATATAAAAAATGATGGATCTTCTTATCATCCAATGTTTCATAAACCTCTTTAATGGCTCTGTCCCAGTTCTCATGGTGATTCAGGATGGTCGTAGTAAGAAGAATGACTGACTGGGGATATACCTGCCGCAGTTTCCGTATAAAACTTCCATAATGAGCTCTCCACTCCTGGGCTTTTTTTCCTTCATAATCTTCTTTCATGATATCGGAAGGATTGCTGTCATTTTGTCCAATGGCAGCAATTACCACATGGGGACGGTATTTATTAAAATCCCACAGGCAGGTCCTTCCGAATGCCGGCTGATACTGGATCTTATCGTAAACAGTCTCCATGCCTATATAACCGGGAGGCTCGAACCAGCCGGTTCCATCCATAAGGGCAATCCCTCCCTGGGAAATGTTATGTATCCGGGCATTCAGCTTTCTGGCGGTCATCCACGCATAGGAATACCAGCTGTTGGAATATTCTCCCTGATGAACCGGGTCTTCCTTTCCCACATAATCCACCGCCTCAGACACTTCCCCTGCGCTGACAGAATCACCATATACTTCGATTTTCCTGTCAGGAAGCGGTTCTGGTTCCACGATTCTTCCTCCATTGGAAAGCAGAAAGCAATCCAGGGAAACGCTGTGACAGGAATCCTGCCTCTTAAAAAGAAGCAGGCTGTGTTTTTCCGTTCCCAGGTGTTCTCCGAGAAAAAGGCATGTCATCCCCTCCTTTGGAAGACCTGCCTTTTTCTGTTCCCCATCTAATATCCAGCCAATAAAATTTTCCCAGTATACAGAATGATTTTCTAAAACTATTCCAATGGTATCTCCATAAAAATAAAGCTTCACAAAGCTGCTGGGATAAACAAGCTCCGGTCTCCCCTTGTCATCTTTTCCAATTCTTCCGCAATACTGAAGATAGGGGTGGTCCGTTTGAATGCACTTATACTCTTTCATTGTCCAAAAGCTCCTTATTCTTTTTTATCAGTTCCAGCCTCTGTTTTACACAGTCAGCACTTCTTAATGGATCCTCCGGTGTGCCAAACACATAATCCGTCAGCTTTTCTATGGTTGTGACTGCCACATGGATTCTGGTATCTGAGGAAGCGTAGTAAAGGTATACCTCTCCATTTTCCCTGGCTATGGCTCCGTTGGTAAATACAACGTTTGACACATCTCCGGCCCGTTCTTTTCCCCTTGGCCCCAGAAGAAAACCGGATGGCTGTGCAATTACCCTGGAAAGATCATTTAAGTCAGTCGCAAACGCATAGAGCACATACCGAAGCCCTGCAGCCGTATTTCTCACACCGTGAGCAATATGGATCCAGCCTTTCCTGGTTTTTATGGGAACGGCTCCTGCTCCGTTCTTGGCTTCCGTTACTGTATGGTAACGCCGTCTGCTTGTCATGATTTCTTCATCAATGACTGCATGGCGGATATCATCACAAATCCCGAATCCGATTCCGCCGCCGCTTCCCGTCTCAATAAAGCCATCCATGGGTCTGGTATAAAATGCATAGGAACCATGAACAAATTCCGGATGGAGCACTACGTTCCGCTGCTGGGGAGAGCGAAGGGTTTTTATATTGTCAAGGCGTTCCCATTTTTTTAAATCCTTTGTCCTTACGATTCCTGCTGCCGCAACCGATGCCGAAAGATCCAGGGAGGAATAATCCCTGCTTTCCGAACAGAATACTCCGTATATCCAGCCGTCTTCATGTTTTGTAAGTCTCATATCGTATACATTGGTTTCTTCCGGACAGGTATCCGGCAGGCTTACAGGTTCATCTAAAAAATGGAAATGATCGATCCCGTTATCACTTTGGGCCACTGCAAAAAAAGACTTTCTGTCGTTCCCTTCCACTCTTGCCATAAGATAAAATTTTCCGTCAAGCTCAATGGCTCCGGCATTCATGACCGCATTGACTCCCAGCCGTTCCATAAAGAAGGGATTGGTATTCTGGTCAAGATCATACCGCCAGGTCAGGGGAATGTGATCCCTTGTCAGTACCGGATATTCATACCGGTCGTAAATCCCATTATAAAAATCACTTTTTACATTCTTGCGGTTTAGTAAAATTTCCTGCTTTTTCCGTTCTGTTTTGTAGCCTGGATGTATCATCTTATCCTCCTATTTTTTCAGTCTTTTTATCACTTCCAAGCACATCCGTCCGTTGTGATAAGGACACTTCCATGGCTCCACCATAGGATCATCCTTATCAGGAACTATCCCGCCGCAAAGTCTCCAGAACCATTCCGATCCGGGCCTTTTATCCACCAGCCCTTCCTTTATGTACTCCCAGATATCACAGGCAGCATGAAAATACCGGTCATCTTCCGGCTCTTTTTTCCAGGCATTCAGAAAGCCAGTCACTGCCTCCGCCTGAACCCACCAGATCCGGTCTTCATCATCCACTCCGTTTTTGCATTCATTCTTAAGACTGTGGTTTTTATAGGCTCTTTGATAGATTTCTTCTGCCAGCACTCTGGTCACGGGAGCCATCTTTCCGGCATAACCCTGATCCTTTAAGACCTGGACCGCCCTGTCTATAAGCCAGGAAGCTTCAATGTCATGGCCATAGGAGTGAAGATCCATAAGTGAATTCCAGTTACGGTCAAAAAACACCTCCAGACGCCTTTTTTCAGGATTGAATACATACTTTACAAATTCCTCCAGAATCCCCTTTAACCGCTCTTTCACTCTTTGGTCCTGATCCACCCGGTAAAGCTCCGTATACGCCTCCAGAACATGAAGAAGTGTATTCATGGTTCTTTCCGCCATTACCCCGTGTTCTGAAAGCTTTTCATTTGAAACAAGGTGAAAATAACAGTCATAGGCCTCTCCGTATCCTCCCTGGTCCCGGCAGAAGCTCTCTATCCGGTCAAATAATGCATAAGCTATCAAAAGTGCCTCACGGTCACCGGAAGCCTCATAGTAGGAGGCCAGGGCATAAACTGCAAAAGCCTGGTTATAGGTGTGCTTTGACTGGTCTTTTGGTATTCCGTCATACGTCACGGACCAGTAAACCCCTCCTTCATTCCGGTCGATACAGAAATCTTTTAAAAACCGGTATCCATGATCTGCATATTTTAAAAGATGTTCATCCTTTAAGTATAAAAAGGCATTGGAAAAGAACCAGAGGATCCTGCTGTTTAAAATGACTCCTTTATCTGCTTTTTTATCTACGTTCAGATCATAATCCATATATCCGTAATAGCCCCCGTAAGTATCATCTTTTAAGTTTTCCCAGAATGGGAGCAGTTTTGTTTCCAAATGCTCCCTCATCTCTTCTGCCATTGTATTCATCCTGTTTCCTCCCTTTTCAGGCTTTGATTTCCTACCGTTTTCCTGTCTCTATATCAGATTCGGTCAAAACGCTGTGTTCCCTGATATAAGAGACGATTTCCTCAGCCCTTGTAAATGCCAGAGCCACATAGCTGTCCGCCGCTCCGTAATAGATGGCAATCCTGCCGTCTTTGGGATCGCAGATTGCAGCACAGGGAAAGCAGACGTTAGGAACAAATCCCCGTTCCTCATACCATTCTTCCGGAGTGATCAGGAAATTTTCACACCGGTATTTTACGATAGATGGATTTTCAATATCCAGAATGGCACCTCCGATGCTGTAAACATATCCATTGCAGGTACCGGAAACGCCATGATAGAACAGCAGCCAGCCTTCATCGGTTTCAATAGGGGCGGCTCCACCTCCAATCTTTAAGGACTCCCACCATTCATTTCCTTTTCCCATTATATGACGGTGCTTTCCCCAGTAAACCAGATCCGGACTCTCACTTAGGAAAATATCTCCGAAGGGTGTGTGGCCGCTGTCGCTGGGCCTGGAAAGCATCATGTAATTTCCCCCTATTTTTCTTGGAAACAGAACTGCATTTCTGTTAAACGGAAGAAATGGATTCTCAAGCCTGGTAAATGTTTTAAAATCAAGGGTCTTTGCCATACCGATGGCTGCTCCGTAAAAATCCTGGCACCAGATGATATAGTAAGTGTCCTCTACTTTGACCAGACGGGGGTCATAGGCATATCTGGGCATAAATTCATTGCCGTCTTCATCCACGAACCGGATCTTATCTTTTTCAAAGTTCCAGTGAATCCCATCCTCACTTCTTCCCAGGTAGATATGGGGTATCCCATTATTCTGTTCCCCCCGGAACACGCCGACAAAACCTTCTTCGTAAGGAATAACAGCAGAGTTAAAAATTCTCGCCACATGACTCAGCGGATTTCTCCCGATAATGGGGTTTTTTGTATACCTCCATATGGGAGCTCCCTGGCATGGGCCGGATGATTCCTGCCAGGGCATTGATTTTATTTCAGATGTATATACGTTCATTTTAGTCCTCCTAACCTTTCACTGCTCCCTGAGTCAGCCCGCTGTATATCTGTCTCTGACAGAAAATAAATACAAGCAGCGCAGGTATCAGTGTAATAATGACACCGGCACAGATATAGTTATACTGGTTTCCCAAAGGTCCGGTAAATTTAAACAGGGATGTGGCAACCGTAACCAGTCTGTTCTTATCCTGAAGGTATAAGTTTGCCATATAATATTCATTGTAAGTCCCCACTCCTTTTAAAATCATGACCGTTATGACAGCGGGTTTTAAAAGCGGCATCAGGATCCGGAAGAAAACACCGAAATACGTGCAGCCATCCATGATTGCCGATTCATCCAGGGAAAGCGGTATGTTTTCAAAAAACTGAATAAAAATGTAAATGGAAATGACATCGGTTCCCATCATCAGGATGATGTACCCAGCCAGGCTGTTGATTAAGTGAAACTGATACATAATCTGGTAAACCGATACCTGCATGGCGATTCCGGGAAGCAGTGTGGCAAATATAAACAGGTTCCGGATGAGTCCATTTCCAGGAAACTGGAAACGGCTTAATATGTATGCCAGCATGGAACCGGTCATGACAGAACCAAGAAGTACGAAGACCAGAATAAAAAAGGAATTCCGAAAAGCCGTCCCCATATTTGCCTGTTTCCATGTCTGGATAAAATTATTTACATACAGCCAGCTCTCCGGCAGGGTCATGACACTGGTGGAGGCATACTCCTTTTCTGTCTTGAATGCGGTAATGACACAAACCACCACAGGCGTTACCGAAACAAAGGAACCGGCAGCAAGCGTTATGAACTTTAAAACCGTGAATAATTGTCTTTTTATTTTGAAACCATTCACAGAACTGCCCCCTTCCCTGCTATCCTCTGTCTTTTCTTCCTTCTTCTCTTTTCCCTGATTGAATCCTCAGTTCCTTCTCCGAAGAAATATTTAAATAAAATTTTCTGGAGTACAGTGGCAGCCAGAATAATTATAAGAAGAATAACAGCCATTGCTGAAGCCAGACCTACCTTCTGGTTCTCATGAGCCAGTTTGTTCATCACTACAAAATAAGTTGCCGTTCCAAAATTTCCGTTGGTGATAACATATGGCGGTTCGAATGCACTGAGGGAACCGGTAATGGATAATATCAGGTTCAGAACAATAATCGTCTTAATGCCTGGGAATACAATATAGCGGAATTTCTGCCATTCGTTTGCCCCGTCTATGGCAGCTGCTTCATACAGTGCGGAATCCACGGACATAATGGCACCAATAAACAGAACCATATTCTGCCCCATATACCTCCAGACAGAAGTAGCTGCCACGGAAATATTATTAATACTTGTATCCTTCAGCCAATAGGGCAGTTTTTCCTGCGTAAATCCAAACCATGTCAGGATCGTATCCAGAACAAATCCTCTGGTATAGAAAAATTTAAAAATATAACCAACTGCGATCCCGCAGATCAGATATGGAAAAAACAGAAACCCTTTAAACAGATTACCGCCACGGATTCTGGTACTTAAGACCGAAGCAAAGTATAGGGCAAGTGCCAGCTGGACAAAGGATGCCAAAACGTAATAGAGGCTGAGTCTTAATGCTTTGAAACAATCATCCCTTTGAAAGACATCCAGGTAATTCTGGATTCCTACAAACTCTCTTCTCCCGATATATTTCATATCGTAAAAGCTGAATCCTATCATTTTGACAAAAGGTATATAGGTAAAGACCAGAAGTAAGAATAACGGTATAAACATAAACGTAATGATAACAAGCCACCGGTTTACCTTCCCCTTTTTTAGCCATTTCACCGTCCGGGATACCTTTAAAGTTTTCCCACCCACATCGGTCTCCTTTCTACTGGATTGCTCCGTATTTTTCCTGGGCAGCCGTCCATCTCTCATTCCAGTCAGCCATGATCTCATCAAGAGCCGGTGAACCGGCTACTGCTGCTTCCAGAATTTTGGAGACACCATCCGGCGATACATTAAGACCAACCTCGGATTCATTGTTAATATCATTATAAAGAGATTCTTCCCCATCCGGCGCCGGATTGTCGATTACCAGCTCCACCCCGTCAAACATCTTGTATACCGCAGGATATTCCTTTCCTTTGCAGATTGGGATGCCACCCTGGTCATAAGCAAAACCGGAATCCTCTGTCAGCCATTTGATATAAAGCATAGAAGCGATCTGATTGTCTGCACTGCTGTTAATATTAACACCATAATTGTAATCGGGAGCTGCTGTGGCATACTGTTTGCCGTCTACAGTGATTGGGAATGCCATGTATCCGATGTCATCAGGATGATCCCCTGCCGCCTGCATCTGCGTCACTGCCCAGGACCCAAGGACCATGGCTCCTATCTGACCATTGTTCATCATGCCTTTGCTCCCTTCCCAGTCAGTGGTAGTCGGATCATCTTCTGTCAGCCCTCTTTTAACGGACTCATATAAGGTATAGTAAACCGCATAAGGACCTGTCATATCATCCCGTTTTGCAAACGGGTCCTTGCTGTGGACCAGAACATTATTGGCATAATCCGGATTGCCTGTTGCTGAACCTGTGATATAAGCATTCCATGCTGACATAGCCCATCCAGCTGCAAAATTGGTATATAAGGGAATGGCATCTGTATGTTCTTTGATTTTCTGCAGTGCATCCAGGAATTCATCCGGCGTCTTTGGCAGATCCGTAATCCCTGCATTCTCAAAAACCTTTTTATTATATAAAATGCCCTGTACATTACCCATGGATGGCATTCCATAAACATTATTTTTATAGGAATAATTGTTAAGCATGACATAGCTTTTCTCCAGTTCTGTCTTATCGCCGAGGCAGAAAAAATAGTTTTCCAGCTCGTTTTTATCCACCTGCGTGGGGATCATACAGATATCTCCCCAATTTCCTGTAGTCAGCCTTGTTATCATGTCATCAGCATAATTGGTCACTCCTTCATAAGTAATCGTGACATTCGGATACATTTCCCGGAACCTTGCCACATAATCCCGGAACACAGTGTCAACCACATCCGTCTTGTGGGTGATGAATTTTAAATCAGCCTTAATATCTGTGTAATCCTCTCCCACTTTCAGATCATTGAATTGTGGGATTTTAGACTGCTCAGCCATTTGGGGAGACGATGACTTTACGCCCCCACACCCTGCCAGAGAAACTGCCATAACCGCCGCAAACCCCATTACCCCGATTCTTGCAAAAAACTTCATATTACATTCCTCCTTCACCTTCATTTAATCCTTTTCATACTTTTTGCTTAAATCATCATTTTATTTAGTCTATTTTAATTTTATTTTAAACTTAATATAAAATCATCGGTTATTCTTGCGATTAATCATTGCTTCTTGCAGTATTTTATGCATTTTTTATGTTTTACCATTATATATCTCTGTTTTTATAGGAACTTATCCCATAATTTTTTTAGGATATTATTTTATATTACTGTATTTAAATTTGATCTATTTATTTTTTTACTTTAATTTTCTGTTAGATTATGTTAAAATAATCAAAAAAAACATTACTGAGGTCTTAAGTGAATTTTTCAGAACTTTTTTTAACTCATTTATTAAGCAGCAATCATTTATCATCTGCATTAACTGTCAGTCCGTTCCTGTCTAAGGATTATTATCTCCAGCCGGACGGATCAGATCATATGCTTTGTCTTATGGCTGCCGGTTATGTAAAAAGTTTCTATCCCTACCGCTATGAGCTTATGGATCTTCCATCCTTCTGCATCATCTATACGGTAAAAGGAAATGGGGTATTTGAAGCCGGACAAACAAAGCTTTCTTTATGTCCCGCAACCTTTCTTTTAATAGACTGCAGGTTAAAGCATAAAATTTATGCTGAAAAAAACAGCTGGAATTTCTACCAGCTGTTTCTGCAGGACACAGGTTGTTTATTTTTTTACCAGCAGTTTTTGAAAAGACACGGCAATACCGCCATACTTTCCCAAAGCCCATACATTCTCTCCCTTTTTAACCGTCTGACAGCTGTTCCTGCTGTTCAAAAACAAGACAGCTTCTTTATCAACCACAGACTTCTTACGGATCTTCTCACCGCTGCCATTTTAACACCTTTTGCATACAGCGGCGATTCTGCTCCGTCCTATTTAAGGAAGATGAAAAATATAATGGACACCCAGTACGCCTCTTCCCACAGTCTCGCTCAATTTGAGGAAACCACGGGGATCAGCAGATACCGGCTGTCCAGAGAATTTCATAAATTCTATCAGGCACCGCCTTTGCAATATCTAAACAGACGCAGAATTGAAGAATCAAAAATACTGCTGCAAAATCCAGATATGACAGTATATGAAGCAGGTAAACTGGTTGGAATCGATAACACCACCCATTTTATCCGCCTGTTTCGGAAATATACGGGTACAACTCCCGGAAACTATAAAAGCTCCCTTTCTTTTTAAAACTCTGTCACACTTTTTTTCTTTACCAGTCCGCCAGCAACAATCTGGATTCCCTGATCATATGGCTCTTTTTGGATCTTGCACACCAGATTATTAACCGCAAGCTCTGCCATCCTGTCCTTTCTGACATCATAAGTGGTAAGGGGGACCTTTACTACCTTAGCCCATTCACAATTATCAAAACCTACAACAGAAATGTCCTCAGGTACCCGGTATCCGGCTTTGTTAAGTCCATTGATCAGGATATCCGCTGTATAATCGCTGCTGCAGGCAAAAGCAGTAGGCATCTCTGAGGGAAGATTGATATATTCATATGCCTTATGCCCCTCACATAAATTTCTGTCATGGATCACCCAGTCCTGCCGCAGAGGAATCCTGTATTCCATCAGTGCCTTCATATAGCCGAAATACCGGTCTGTTATACTGCTGGTAGCCAACGGCGTACCCACAAAAGCAATTCTTTCATGACCGTTTTTGATAAGATAATCCGTCAGCAGATACATGCCGTAAAACCCATCGGAAATGACCGTATCATATTCCTGGTTTGCTTCATAAAAATCCATGTAAACAACAGGAACCATCTGATTTTTCCATAAAAATTCCGAGTAGGCTTTGTCAGTCTGACCGATGAGAATGACTCCATCCACTTTTCCGTCTAAAATCATTTTAGGCATGCTTAAACCGGTTTCTTCTTCCTGGTTTAATATCTCAAGAATACAGTAATA
The DNA here is from genome assembly GCA_964402355.1 of uncultured Lacrimispora sp. Taxonomy (GTDB): domain Bacteria; phylum Bacillota; class Clostridia; order Lachnospirales; family Lachnospiraceae; genus Lacrimispora. The sequence goes on along the minus strand of CAYOCB010000006.1, from coordinate 138,465 downwards.
TCCTCTTTTTGATGCGGATGTTACTACGAGCTGGTAGATATTCCAATAAAAGGAATTAACTGTATCCAGAAACCCGGCAGGAATCAGAACTCCCAGATTCCCAGTTCCTTCAATCCGTTTTCTTTTCACCGGGGAAATCAGCTGATATCCCAGTTCCAAAGCAACTTCCTTTATCCTCTTTCTCATCACTTCACTGACACCGCTTTTTTCAGACAGCGCTTTTGACACTGTTACGGTGCTGACACCTACTTTTTTTGCAATATCAGACAATGTGACCGCTTTTGACATAATATCCCCCTGTAATTTAAGTTAATATTAGTATATTTTAACTTAAATAATTTGTCAATGTAAACTTAGAATGCAAAAATCCAGTAGGATTTATCACATAGAATGGCCACTGCCATATAATATCATTAAATGTAAGTTAAAAGTGAGAGGCTATGACATCAAATAACTGCTTAAACTGTCAATCGAATTGTGAACAGAATCATACTTATTCTTACTGGGATACCAACGACTACGGCCCATCTCCGATGATACTCAATATAGAACAAGATACCCTCAGGAATCCTGCCTTCCGTACCACACGCTGGACCGGCAATTATATGCAGCTCACACTCATGAGCATTCCAAAAGGCGGAGATATCGGTCTGGAAATCCATCCTGATGTGGATCAATTTATCCGGGTGGAGGACGGAGACGGCCTGGTCCTAATGGGGGAATGTGCAAATAATCTATGCTTCAGGCAGCCCGTTTCTAATGACTTTGCCATACTCATTCCAGCCAATACCTGGCATAATCTGATTAATACCGGTGACCGGCCGTTAAAGCTTTATTCCATCTACGCTCCTGTACAGCACCCATTTGGAACGGTTCACTGGACGAAAGCGGATGCGGAAGCAGCTGAAGCCGGGCACCACTAAAATGGAAAAGTGCAGGACAAAGGCCTGTCTGCCCCTCCTGCACCATAAGGAAGTTCGACGAGCCTAAGGCTCGTCGAACGGCTGATTTTCTAATTCAGTCTGCACTTCCGCTTGACTTCATTAAGAAAATCATGCCTAAAAACGGAATTTATCCTCAAAATAACTCTTTAGTTCTGCGATCGGTACCCGTACCTGTTCCATGGTATCACGGTCTCGTACCGTAACAGCATGATCCTCCTCAGAATCAAAATCATAAGTAATACAGAATGGTGTGCCGATTTCATCCTGTCTTCTGTATCGTTTTCCGATATTCCCTCTGTCGTCAAACTCGCAGTTGTAATATTTTCGCATCTCAGCAAATACCTTTTCGGCACCTTCATTCAATTTCTTGGAAAGAGGCAGTACGCCGATTTTAACTGGTGCAATGGCAGGATGGAAATGAAGCACTGTACGAATATCACCTTCTGCAATTTCCTCTTCATCGTATGCGGCACAAAGGAATGCCAGGGTTACACGGTCTGCACCAAGGGAAGGCTCAATGACATACGGAATATACCGTTTATTCTTTTCATCATCAAAATAGGTCAGATCCTGACTGGAAGTATTCTGATGCTGTGTCAGATCATAATCGGTTCTGTCAGCAATTCCCCATAACTCGCCCCAGCCGAAGGGGAATAAGAATTCAATGTCTGAGGTCGCCTTGCTGTAGAAAGAAAGTTCTTCCTTTTCATGATCTCTGACACGCATCTCATCTTCCTTGATTCCCAGTGTCTGCAGCCAGTTGATGCAGAACTGCTTCCAATAAGCGAACCATTCCAGATCCGTGTCCGGTTCACAGAAAAATTCCAGTTCCATCTGCTCAAATTCTCTGGTACGGAAGGTAAAGTTGCCTGGAGTAATTTCGTTTCGGAAGGATTTTCCGATCTGCCCGATTCCAAATGGAATCTTCTTGCGGGAGGTCCTCTGTACGTTCTTAAAGTTCACAAAAATTCCCTGGGCAGTCTCAGGTCTTAGGTACACGGTATTCTTTGCATCCTCCGTTACTCCCTGGAAGGTCTTGAACATTAAGTTGAACTGGCGGATATCCGTAAAATCATGTTTTCCGCAGCTTGGACAGCAGATGTTCTTCTCATCAATAAAGCGCTTCATCTCTTCCTGGGACCAGGCATCCACAGAGCCTTCGATGGTTATATGATTCTCTGACAGATAATCTTCAATCAGCTTGTCCGCTCGGAAACGCTCCTTACATGCCTTGCAGTCCATAAGCGGATCGGAAAAACCGCCTAAGTGGCCGGAAGCAATCCATGTCTGGGAATTCATCAGAATGGCACAGTCCACACCGACATTATACGGGCTTTCCTGAACAAACTTCTGCCACCATGCCTTTTTTACGTTATTCTTCAGTTCTACACCCAGATTGCCGTAATCCCAGGTATTCGCAAGACCTCCGTAAATTTCAGAGCCGGGATATACAAATCCTCTTGACTTTGCAAGTCCTACAATCTTGTCCATTGTCTTTTCCATGATCTTAACCTCTCTTATTTAAATATGATATAAATTTTTCCCTGTGTTGTCTCCACGGTGTGACGGTCTTTTATCACTGCATTATTGGAAACATATATAATCTTACCCTGGGTCTGTATGGTCACCGGCTTCTGCGTTTCCACAACAACCGCATGATACTCCCCTTTTTCAGACACTGCTTTCCTGTCCGCCTTTTTTCTGTCAGAGGCTTTTACAAAGACCGTTCCCTCTGTTTCAATCTGCCCTAAAATATCTGCTACAGGGGTAACTGCAATGGAATCTACCTGATTCTCCGTATCCTCATATTCTGTAACAAAACCAACCAGGTCATTTCCTGACCCATAGTGATAAATCATCCTGGCGGTTCCCTTTTCCAGGGTACAGGAATCCAGGGTGACCGCACCCTGTCCGTGTGCCCCATTATATTCTGATACGGTTTTTTCCAGATAAGCCTCCAGTTCCTCTGCATGATAATAATCCTGGTCCGTATAGGTCTGAACCGTTTCGGTCTGAAGTGTTCCTTCAGCTGTTACATAAATTCTGCTGCTTTCCGTATTCAAGATACTGCCGCCGCCTCTTCCCAAGCAGCCCGTCAGCATTCCTGCAGCAATAAGAGCTGCCAGAACTGCTTTTTTCTTTTTCATCCATTTCCCTCCTGCATTGAATTCCGCAGTGCAGCGAGCGAATCCTAAATTTGCTCGATCACGGGCATTCGTCCTATCTTTAAAATCCTTAGTGCGGCCAGTTCATGGACCAGCTCATGGGGATTTGACTTTCTTTTTAGTCCGCAGTACAGCTGGCAAATCCTTTGGATTTGCCAGCTCACGGGCATTCGCCCTATGAATCAGGACACGGAAAAATTTTCTTATGTGCAAGCACAACGAAAATTTTTCCGTGTCCTGATTCGCACTGCTCATTGCATACGTGGACATTATACCAAAAACTACCTCTTATTTCAATACTTTACTCTCTGTCATGGCCTTCAAAATCTTCAGGGAATGAAATTCCCGGTCTACATAGCGCTTTTTATTGATTTCTACACAACGGCCAAATTCCTCCAATACCGGTACCGTCAGGGTAAAGGTATAAAGATGCTCTGCCGGGGATGCAATTACGTATTCCCATGCATAAGCTGCTGAATCACTGACAGGGCGGGGCGGGTGTTCTGTATATTCTCCATTTAATACCATTGCTTTCAGTTCAAAAACCCTCTGTACCAGCTCATTTTCTAATGCCGGTTTTAAAAGGGCCCGGATGGACTGGTACAGAAGCTTTAAAAGCCCTGTTCCATCCATATTTTCCCGTGCATAATAATCGGCCAGCTCCAGGAAATAGGAACCATAACAGGTTCCATCCACATCTAGGGCCAGCGCTTCAAAATAATTGGTGATTTCCGCCGACCGAAGAGTGTAAGAATCCCTTCCTTCATAAAGAGAGAATTGTCCGAAGGCAAAGGGGCGGCTGACCGCCATCAGCGGATTGCCCGGCCTTCTGGCACCACGGGCAAATGCAGTGATCTTTCCTCTTTCCCTGGAGAGAATCACAAGACGCTTATCCATTTCTCCGACCGGGGAGGCTTTTATGACCATCCCCGTCAGCTTTTCTACTTCTCTCAAATTTTACCACCGCTTTTAGATGTCTTTTTTATTATATCCATAATTCTTCATATACAGCTCACTGTCCCGCCAATCTTTCCGCACCTTTACCCAAAGCTGCAGATTCACTTTTGTATCCATCAGATCTTCCATCTCCCTGCGGGCCAGGCTTCCGATCTTCTTTAACATGGAACCGCCTTTTCCGATGATAATCCCCTTGTGGGAATCCCGCTCGCAGACAATGGTAGCCTCGATATCGATGAGACCGTTATCACGTTCCTTCATCTTCTCAATGGTCACCGCAATTCCATGGGGGATCTCATCACTTAAAAGCCGCAGGGCTTTTTCCCTGATAAGTTCTGCTGAGATCTGCCGCATGGGCTGGTCCGTTACCGTGTCTTCATCGTAATACTGTGGTCCGTATGGAAGGTATTTATAAATCAGCTCCAGCATTAAATCCGTATTTTTATCCTTCAGGGCGGAAACCGGTACGATCTCTGCAAACCGGCAGATATCCTTATAGGCGTTTATAAAGGTCAGGATATCCTCCTGGTTCTTTACCGTATCAATCTTGTTGATCACCAGGATGACAGGAGTCTTAACCTGATTTAACTGCTCTGCGATATGCTGTTCTCCTGCTCCGATGTAGGTGTCCGGTTCCACCAGCCACAAGATCACATCCACTTCCTTTAAGGTATGTTCGGCTACATTGACCATATATTCTCCCAGCCTGTTTTTCGCCTTGTGGATTCCAGGGGTATCAAGGAAAATGATCTGCCCCCTTTCATCCGTGTATACAGTCTGGATTCTGTTTCTGGTAGTCTGGGGTTTCTCTGAAGTTATGGCAATCTTCTGGCCGATTAAATGATTCATCAAAGTGGACTTTCCCACATTGGGACGGCCGATCAAGGTGACGAAGCCTGATTTATAGTTATTTTCCATATAGGATCTCCTTTGTGTCATGAGTGGAATAAGTTCTTTGTCTCACTGAACAGCGCCTTTTCCGCCCCTATTTTTTCTTCATTGCCAATGATACAGAGACTTCCCGTATCCAGAACCGCTTTTACAATAGGTGCCAGATTACAGATGTCTTCCTGGGTTGCATTTAATACCTCTTCCCGCTCTTTTTCCATCATTTCCCGGTTCACACCCGATAAATATGCAGAAAGTCCGCGGTTCCCCCTGGTAGACGGCGGAAATGGTATATCCATATCACTGATGGTACCGATGACATATTTTGTCATATCCCGGTCCTCCACCTGGAAATCCTTTAAATACTCTGCAATTCCATCATATATCTGGTTTGTCTCTCTTAAATTAGGGTCCCGGTAGGAAGTAAAATACCCTTCCCCGGAGCGGCCGAAACCGCTCATGCAGCCATAAGCACCTCCCTTGACTCTTAAATTTATCCAGAGATAATCATAGCTTAAAATAACCTTCAGGATTTTTAATGCGCCGGTATAATTATAACCGCTTTCTGCAAAGGTTCCGCATCTGGCCACATAGTTGACCTGGGAAGCTGTACAGAATCCTTCATTCCGGTTTCCTTCCGGGAAGATGAACGGATAATGCTTTTCCTCCCCTTCCGGTAATACATCTATAAGCTTTTTCAAAGCATCGGGAAGAAGTTTATATCCCTTCTCATCTGCCGTATAGCTGACCAGCATGTTTTTCGAAGTGAAAAGCTTCTTCATCACTGCTTTAAACCGGGTGATGATTTCCTGCTTACGGGCCGGATATTCTTTTTCCAGATTCTCTAAAAATTCATAATAACCGATTCCTCCGGTGAGGTCGTTATAATAAGCGGCAGCGGAAAAGTAGGATGTAGCTCTGGCCACTGCCGCCGAATGGCAGGAGCCCTCTAACTTCATTCTGGCTCTGGATCTTGTTTCACTGATCACTTCCCCCAGCCGTTTTTCATCATCTAAAATGGACCGGGTCAGGATCTCGCCCAGGATGGAAAAGCCAAAATCCAGCTTCTCATACAGAACTCTGGCACTTGCTATAAAAAATCCTTTAAACTGTCCCTTATTTTTAAGATCCGGATAAGAGGTAACACTGAAGCTGACGCCGCCGCTGTTTAAATGAATCTCACTGGACAGGTCTCCATAGGTGTAATTTTCCGTATTAACATAACCCAGAAGGGATTTTAAAAATCCAACGTATGGAAGATCCTCTTTAGGAACGGCGGAAGTATCGAACAATATTTTCAGATACCCGATACCGGAGGTAAACATTTCATGATGGATGACCTTCACACCATGGGCCTCTTTTTCCTCCCATATGATTTCCTCCGCCTCTCTGCTAATATCCTCTCTCTTAAGCATGGGAATACGCTCCAAATCCTCCTGAGGGGATGGAGTCTCCTGATATTCCTTTAAGGCACTGGTCTGTTCTGCCAGAAACCGGATCTCCTCTTCGGTCAGGGAGGCTTTATAGGCAGCCAGTTTTTGGGCTGTCTTCTCCTCTTTCATTGCGGTTAAATTCTTTTTCGGACTTACGGTTATAAAGGCCTCAAACGGATTATCCAGAAGGTATTCCCGGATGAGCTGTTCGAAATATCCGTCATCCACCACTTTTTTTAAATAATCAAAGGTTTTCTGATATTCCAGGTGCATCATGGGATCCCCGTCATAAAGCCAGCTGTCCATGCACTGAAGCCCATACATCAGGCCCTTTGGCACAGAACCGTAATCTGCTTCCCGGTAACGGAATTCATAATAATTCATTCCGGCTTTCAGGCTTTTCTTATTGATCCCTTCATCTGCCAGCTTCCTTAAGGTTCCTTTTACAACTGCCAGAAATTCTCCCTTCTGCTCCCGGTTGGCATTCTTCGCAATCACGGTGAAATAGGGCTGCAGAATGCCGCTGTCATAGCCGCCCAGAATATCCTGACCGATCCCTGCATCAATGAGAGCCTGTTTTAAAGGCGCTCCCGGTGCATCCAAAAGGGTATACTCCAGAATCTGGAAGGCAACATACAGCTTCGGGTCCAGATCCGTTCCTACAACTGTATTAATGGAAAGGTAGGTCGCATTTTCCTCTGATTCTCCCTCGGTAATGGAATAAAAGGTCTCTGCCTCCACAGGCTGGGGAAAAGGTTTCTGCCTTGTTATCCTGGAATCGATCTGTATCTCATCATAATGGCTCAGATATTCTTTATCCAGCCACGTAAGCTTTTCTTCCATGTCCATATCCCCATATAGGTAAATATAACTGTTGGAAGGATGATAGTATCTCTTATGAAAATTTAAAAACGCTTCATACGTTAAATCCGGAATAAAGGCCGGGTCCCCTCCGGACTCCTGGCCATAGCAGTTATCCGGAAAAAGAGTTTTTCTGGCATAGCGGTCCAGCACTTCTTCCGGAGACGAAAATGCCCCTTTCATCTCATTATAGACCACTCCATTGTAAATCAGATCTGCTTCCGGGCTTTCCAGTTCATAATGCCAGCCTTCCTGCATAAAGATCTTCGGCTCTTTGTAAATGTTTGGATGAAGCACTGCATCCATGTAAACATTCATTAAATTCTGAAAATCCTTCTCATTGCAGCTGGCTACCGGATATACGGTTTTATCCGGATAGGTCATTGCATTTAAAAAGGTATTCATGGAACCCTTTACAAGCTCCACAAAGGGGTCCTTCACCGGAAATTTATCCGAACCGCACAGCACGCTGTGTTCCAGTATATGGGCAACTCCGGTGCTGTCCGCCGGCGGAGTCCTGAACCCGATGGAAAATACCTTGTTTTCATCCTCGCAGGAAACAGAAAATATTCTGGCCCCGCTTTTTTTATGGCGGAGCACACGTCCGGCTGCGTTTAACTCCTTAATTTCTTTTACTTCTACAACCTCATAGGCTGCAAGGTTTTCAAGCTGATTCATGTTCGTATTTCTTCCTCCTGTGAATTCTGTTTTATTTACATATTGCCCACTAATTTATCTTTTAATATAGCAGCGCACTCTCTTACGCAAAAGTGTACGAAAAGAATGGGGTCCGAACCACAGGATATGCCATAGATATCCGGAATTCCCCATTTTTTTGCTATCTGCTGGGCACGGAATACATGAAAATCGCTGGTCAGCACACCGATCTTAATGGGCTTATCCGGCACCTCCTCAAATGTTCCCGGTTCCATAATAATCTGGTTATCCTCCCGGCTGGCTTTCTTTTCTGCCTGATCCTCTTCTATGGCTACCCGGCTGTATGCAATGTTCTCTACCGTACTGAACGAACGGGTATCTAAAATCAGCTGTTCTTCCCTCACCCCGTTAAACATCAGATATTCCCGCATGGCTGCTGCCTCACTGACAGGCTCATCCTCACCCTGTCCGCCGGAAAGCACCAGGATGGTGCCGGGATTCTCTTCCAGGTATTCAATCGCTTTATCCAGCCGTTTTTTTAAAGATTTGCTGATTCCGGTTTCCTTCACTCTTGCCCCCAGCACGATGACGTAATCCAGATTCGACGTGTCACGGACAGCAACTCCGGTAAATACCAGGATCTCCACCACCATAAACACCAGAATTCCAGTACAGCACATGGTTACGGCCGATACCGGAATCCATAATGGAATTTTCTCCTTATGTTTTATATATGCTTCCCATCCTGATGCCAACAATACGCAAATGGCCGCAAATACCAGCCAGATAAAAGAAAATGATGTAGTGAGACCTGAGTACACAACGATTACTATATAATAGATAATGCAGATAACGGCTATCAGCCATAAAATCAATATCATACGCCAGCCTCCATTCCGCACGTTTTAGACCCAGGTAATTTCTGGGCATTATACTTTTATAGCATACCACAATATGGGAAATTCTACAACTGGCCAGCCAGAATGTCATGAAGAAATGGATGCAGTATCTTTAAATAAAGAAAAAGCCGGAACGGCTGTAAATGATTTGATAAAAGCCGTTCCGACCTGATTCCATCGGAATATAAAGTATTACCGAAAAACTCTGCCTTATTCCAGAGCCGCAAAACTAAATACTGTATTATTTTTTAATGCGTTTGTAATCTTTTGTATAATATTTTCCATTTCTTATATCGTCTGTCATTCCTTTATATGGAGCCTCGCAGATAACGTCGTCATTATCTTTGCCGGCATCACCAATATAAGTGATTGTTGCAAATTCCGGAACAATATATTTGGGATATGTTTCATATTTCACTCTGGATTCTTCCATCAAGTCAATGTGCTCATTCTGATGGCAGACTGTGATTTCCGGATGCTCGTGAACCCATTTGGGGAAATATATAACGCCGTGCAATTTTCCTTCATTTGGCATAAAATCTAACGCTACATCAGTTCCGGTAGGTTCAGTCCAAGTGATTTTAAAAACACCATCCGTCAATTTTACGATATCCGCTTTTTGGTCCGTGACCCATCGTCCGGCAACCATTCCGCCATGAATACGGTAATCAACCGTATTTTCGTTCTTTGCATACCATTCATATTCCCAGCCATTATCGTACGTGTATATAAAATGCGTTCCGATAAAATCTTTTAAATCTTTAAAATTCTTTTTGAGTTCCATTTATTTTTCTCCTTGTATGTAATTTATTTATGTCAAAATAACTCATGACATTCATTTTATCAATTTCATAATAATTTCTGCTGCTTTTTCTACTCCATATAAATCTGCCTTCAATGACAAGTCATAAGCATTCGCCATGCCCCATTCTCTTTCCATAAAATGTTTACAATAATTTTTCCGCTCAGCTTCTGCTTTTTTTATTTTTTTCTCAGCTTCTTTTTCATTAAGGTTTTCTCGCTTCATTACCCGTTTCATTTTAGAATCCATACCTGCACAGATAAATACATGGAATGTATTCTTCTGCTCTGCCAAAATAAAATTTGCAAGTCTCCCTATAATAACACAGGACTCCTTTGCAGCAATTTCTTTGATTGTTCTTACTTCTGCATGAAATAGTGCATCATATTTTCCTTCTTCTCCATGGATATAAGCATAATTTTGCGTATATAAATCATAGAGAAAGCTATGTGTCAGTTTCTGATCGTTATTCCGGACAAACTCATCTGAATAACCGTTCTCTTTTGCAACTTGATATATGAGTTTATCGTCATAATAAGCAATCTCAAGTTTCTTTGCGACCAGCTTGCCGATTTCTCTGCCTCCGCTGCCATACTCACGGCCAATGGTAATAACCAGGGGCCTCTGGTCTGGCTTTTCAGTATTCATATCCGCAGCCGTATTTACCGGGAATAACCAGTTTGTTAATGAGCTTAGTGTTCTTCCAAAAGACCTGGTAATCAGCCCGACTATGAAAGCTGCAATAATGGTTCCTTCACGGACTCCATTCATTTCATGAAACAGAAAGATGGAAACAATTCCTGCTATTACTGTCATGGATGCATCAAAACATACTTTCGTCAATCCAAACTCAGCCTTGAATCTCTGTGTCACTGCCTTGACAAAGGCTTCACCTGGAAGCATTACTACATCCGCAATCACTTCCAGGTAAACACCAAATCCTAAAATCACACAGCCGATGATCAGAGAAGCTATCTTTAAATAATATTTTTCCGGTTCAAGCCATGACAACAGATTCATAGAAGCATCAATAAAATATCCGAATGCAATTGCTACAGGTATCTGCAGCAGCTGTACCTTCTGAAATTTTTTACCAAGCACTGCAACCTGCAATGCGATTAATAGCAGACTAAATAGGATTGTAAACTGTCCTAATGTGGGACTGAATCCAAGACTTAATACGTATGGAATACTTGATATTGGCGATGTGCCCAGATTTGCCTTTGTGACAAAGCTTACTCCGAATGAATTGACGTACAATCCAATCAGAAATACTGCATAACGTTTTGCTAATTCTCTTTTGTTCAATATTATACTTCCTTCAAGTTCTTATTTACCCGCATCAAATATTCTACAAACTGTTCTTTTTCTTTGTTTGTAAAATCTTTTAATGCAATGCCCTCCAATATATCAAACGCTTTTTTTACACAGCCAGCTTCCTCTTTTCCTTTTTCTGTTAAATAGACATACAAGTATCTGCGATTATCGTTTTGCATTTTTCGCTCAATGATGCCTTTTTTCTCCATTCGGGATAACAGACTCGTGACGGTTGCCTGCTCAATTCGGCATGCCAGTGCAATTTCCTTTTGCACCGATCCATCATGTTCATATAAATATTCTAAAATCTTGGGTTGTCCCGAAGAAATCTCCCTGTCTGCCAATTGTTCAAATACTTTCTTTGCAAACATTGCCTGGTTTTCCAGCATTAACTTATGGTACATAAATCTCCCCTCTCCTCAACATACATTGAATTCTAACAGTTAGAATTCTAATTGTCAAGTATTTTATTGTTTTTTAATAATTCCTTCGGTATTTCCGTATCACAGCAAAAAGGTTTCAGCATAGGAGGCATGGCATCTAAAAGCCAATGACAAAAATTTTCGGAAGAAGTGTCCCCATCACAGGCAAATGTTGTGGATATTTCCTGAGAAACCGTATGAGCATAGAGTTTGATGAGAAAAAGAAGTTCCTCCGCTGCGTCAAAACTTGCCGTATATCTTACGATGCTGCACATATCCTCTATGATATTAGCGGTAATAAAATTAGTGAGTGAATTAATATCGTTGGAATTTAAAACATGTTTATAAAAGGATCGTTTATTTTTCAGAAAAAGAATGAGTTGAAAAAATAAATCGATGTATATCATAAACATAGGCTGATTAGAAAGCAGCTGCTCATAATCCTTTTTATAAACCCAAAGAACTAAATCATATTTGTCCTTGAAATAATGATAAAATATTGGTCTTGTCATACCGCACTGCTTTGTGATCTGGCTGACGGATATTTTATCTATTTTTTTGTCTTGTAATAGTATGGCAAGTGCATTTGCAAGCCGCTCCTTCGCTGTCGTTGTTGTATTCATTTTTTACTCCTTTTGAAACATAACATTTTTTATAAAGTGTAACTATTCATTTTATAAGATGTTTTATATAATTATAGTACTACATATAGTGCATTGCAATACCAGTATCACTAAATGCAGAAATATTTAAGGAGATGAAAGAACATGGATATGGAGGTAAATACCCGAATTATCAAAAGAAATGGAAAAGAAGCTGCTTTTGATGCAGCTAAAATTACGAGTGCAATAGAAAAAGCCAATCAGGAAGTGGATCTGAAACATCAGTTGAGCGTGCCACAGTTAAATGCTATCGCTGATATGGTAAAAAAAGAAGTCGCTGATGCAATACATGCGGTAAGTGTGGAAGATATTCAGGAACTGGTTGAGCAGGGAATTATGGAGATGCGGGGATATGAGGTTGCACAAAAATATGTGCGCTACCGCTATAGACGTCAGCTGGCACGTAAAGCCAACACAACCGATGAAGAAATATTAACTCTTCTGGATCGTATCAATGAAGAAGTAAAGCAGGAAAATTCGAATAAAAATCCGGTGATTAATTCTACACAGCGTGATTACATGGCGGGTGAAGTCAGTAAAGATCTGACTTATCGGATTTTGCTTCCGGAAGAAATTGTGAATGCGCACAAGGCTGGAATCATTCATTTCCATGATGCTGATTATTTTGCGCAGAAAGAGCATAACTGCGATTTGATTAACCTTGAAGATATGTTGCAGAATGGTACGGTTATCAGCGAAACATTGATTGAAAAGCCCCATAGTTTTTATACGGCATGTAATGTAACAACACAAATTGTGGCCCAGGTTGCCAGCAACCAGTATGGCGGGCAGTCTTTTTCACTGGCACATTTAGCTCCGTTTGTAGATATCAGCCGCAAAAAGATTAAAAAGGAAATTGAAGATGAACAGCGTATGACAGGTACTGTCCCGGACGAAGAAAAGGTTTCAGCCGTCACCGAAATAAGGCTGAAAAAAGAAATTGAACGGGGAATACAGACCATACAATATCAATTAATCACATTAATGACCTGCAATGGACAGGCACCATTTGTAACTGTATTTATGTATCTGGATGAAGTGGAAACGGGGCAGACGAGAGATGATCTGGCACTTATTATAAAGGAAGTGCTGACGCAGAGAATACAGGGGGTGAAGAATGAAAAAGGTGTATGGATAACGCCAGCATTTCCAAAATTAATTTATGTATTAGATGAAGATAATGTGAAAGAAAAATCTAAATATTGGAATTTAACAGAACTGGCAGCAACGTGTACGGCAAAGCGAATGGTACCGGATTATATTTCAGCCAAAGTAATGCGGGAATTAAAAAATGGTAACGTGTATACCTGCATGGGCTGCCGTTCCTTCCTGACCGTTGAAGAAAAACAGAAGAACCCGGATGGAAGCAATAAGTTTTATGGAAGGTTCAACCAGGGAGTGGTCACAATCAATCTGGTAGATGCCGCCTGTTCTTCCAAAGGAGATATGGATAAATTCTGGGAAATATTAGAGAGCAGACTGGAATTATGCCACCGTGCATTGCAGATCAGGCATAAACGGTTAATGGGAACCCCATCTGATGCAGCACCAATTCTCTGGCAGTATGGTGCATTAGCCAGACTGCAAAAAGGAGAAGTAATTGATAAGCTTTTATTTGATGGATATTCTACGATTTCCTTAGGATATGCCGGATTGTATGAAATGTGTGTATACATGACAGGAAAATCACATACCGATCCGGAGGCACGGCCATTTGCTTTACAGGTTATGCAAAAGTTGAATGATAAATGTGAGGAGTGGAAAAAATCAGAAAACATCAGTTATTCAGTATATGGAACACCCATGGAGTCCACTTCCTATAAGTTTGCGAAATGCTTACAGAAACGTTTTGGGATCATCAAAGGTGTGACGGATAAGAATTATATAACAAATAGTTATCATGTTCATGTTACGGAAAAAATAGATGCTTTTCATAAATTAAAATTTGAATCGGATTTTCAGAAGCTGTCACCAGGCGGTGCGGTCAGCTATGTAGAAGTTCCAAACCTGCAGAACAATCTACCTGTTGTTTTAACAGTTATCCAATATATTTACGATAATATCATGTATGGGGAATTGAATACGAAAAGTGATTATTGTGAAGTTTGCGGATATGACGGAGAAATCAGGATTGTTGAAGAAAATAATACAAAAAAATTAATCTGGGAATGCCCGAATTGCGGCAACCGGGATCAGGATAAGATGTGCGTGGCAAGAAGAACCTGCGGCTATATCGGAACACAGTTCTGGAATCAGGGACGCACACAGGAGATAAAAGAGAGAGTACTGCATTTATAAAGTATCATAACCTCCTCCCAATACCGGGAATATTTAGTAAGAAAAAGACAAGTAAGGAAATCAAAGCTCTCAGCTTTCCATTGCCTCACTTGTCTTTTTTACTACATTTCACTTCTGCGCAGGATGTCATACTGCTCCATCTCCACACCAAGTTCAACATACAGGACCTGCTGCGGGTGGGGAGCGCTTTCCTGGCTGTTTCCGTCTTCATCGTAAATGGCCTTTACGGCTGCTTCCAGATTCCGGCCGTCGGGCTTCATGACTTCTATGGTCTCGCCCACAGAAAATTTATTTTTCTGTTCGATTCGGGCAAAGCCTCTGTGATCGATGGTCTCAATAGTTCCCAGATAAGTATAATTCTTTACATAGGTATTGTTATCATAAATCTGGGAAGTGGAATCCGTTTTCCCAAAGTAAAAGCCGGTGGTGAATTCCCGGTAGGTGCATTTGCCGATCTCTGAACGGTACCACTCCATATTGGCCTGGTAGATTTCCGGGTCCCTTAAGTAGTCATCAATGGCCTTCCGGTAGGTTCTTGCAACTGTAGCCACGTATAAAGCGGTCTTCATGCGGCCTTCTATCTTGAAGCTGTCGATCCCGGCGTCCATCATTTCCGGTATGTGCTCAACCATGCATAAATCCTTGGAATTAAAGATATAGGTTCCGCGCTCATTTTCAAATACGGGCATGTACTCCCCAGGTCTTTTTTCCTCAACAATGGAATACTTCCAGCGGCAGGGATGGGTACAGGCTCCCTGATTGGCATCTCTTCCCACCATGAAATTGCTGAGTAAGCACCGGCCGGAATAAGAAATGCACATGGCTCCGTGAATAAAGCTTTCGATTTCCATATCCTCTGGAATCCTCCCGCGGATTTCCTTTATCTCTGCCAGGGAAAGCTCTCTGGCTGAAACCACGCGCTTGGCTCCAAGCTGATGCCAGAATAGATAGGTTCCGTAATTGGTATTGTTTGCCTGGGTGCTTATGTGGATTTCCATATCCGGCAGTACCCGTTTTGCGATGGCAAATACACCCGGATCGGAAATGATCAGGGCATCCGGGCTTATTTCTTTTAATTCTTTAAAATATTCTTCCACTCCGGTCAGGTCGTCATTGTGGGCTAGGATATTGGCCGTAATGTAAACCTTTACCCCCTTGTTATGGGCAAAGGCAATTCCTTCCCGGATTTCTTCACTTGTGAAATTCTTGGCCCTGGCACGCAGGCCGAAGGCCTCCCCGCCGATGTAGACAGCATCGGCTCCATAAACCACTGCGGTTTTCAGTACCTCAAGACTGCCTGCCGGAATCAAAAGTTCGGTCTTTCTCATGAAAATCCTCTCTTGTATCAATTATTTTAGTATGCTGACAGTTATCCCATCCCCGATGGGGACAATGGAGGTCACAAGATGTTCTGAGTGCTTCAGCTCATACAGATATTCCCGCATCCGTCCATGTATGGTACGGTTGCGGCGTTCTACTGCGTAACGGGATTCGACGATATCCCCATCCTGAAGCACATTATCGGAAATCAGCATACCTCCAGGCTTCATTAGCTCCAGTATCCTTGGAAGCCAGATCAGATACTGACCCTTGGCTGCATCCAGGAATACAAGGTCAAAGGGGCCGGAAAGCCCCTTTAATATCTCTTCTGCATCCCCTTCCAGCAGCGTGATCCTGCCCGTCTCTCCTGCCAGTTCGATATTTCTTCTGGCAGCGGGAATCCTTTTTTCATATTTTTCTATGGTGGTAATCCGGCAGTCTGAGGGCATGACCTGGGCCATCAGAAGGGCAGAATAGCCTACGGCCGTTCCTATCTCCAAAATGGCCTTCGGTTTCATCGCGGCTGTCATAGCCTGCAGGAAGGCAGCTGTTTCTTCCCTTATGACCGGTACTCCCTCCTGCCTGGCTTTTCTCCCGATTTCTCTAAGAAGCTCTCCCCGGTCCGTTTCCAGAGATCTTAAATAATCCGTTATCCTGTCATGAACGATCATTCTTTTTCTTCCTTTTCCTCTGCGTTCTCATTCAGCATCTGAAGAATCTCCTTGGAGGTCATGGAAGTGTTAAAGGTATAACTCCCCGGATTTACCTTGAAATTGAAAAACTCAGCCTGAATGATAAAAGAATATTCATTGGCAATCAGGCCGTTATCTTTTAAAAGCTTTGCCGCATCGATCACAGAAGTACCTTCCTTAACCGTCACCGCCTTATCATGTCCCGGCGTTTCTTCCACTGCGGATGCATAGAATATCTCATGGCCGAACTCATATCCTCTGCTTACGCCTTCGTACAGCAGTAATACTACCAGTGCAAGGACAATAAGCTTGATTGAAATGGCGATAACCGCTCCTGTTATTTTATTGATCTCTTTTGTCGTCCGGCTCATAATCTCCCATTCCTTTCTCAATAAAGGCACGGCTTTTTAACTGTATCCCTATACTTCCATGATAATCGGCAGAATCATGGGATTCCGTTTCATTCGCTTCCAGAGGAAATCGCTTAAGCTGTCCCGTATGATATTCTTGATCTTGCCCCAGTCATTGATATGACGGTCAAGACAGTCCTGTACGGCGTCATTTACAACCGCTCTGGCATCTTCCATAAGATCCTCTGATTCCCTTACATATACAAATCCTCTGGATACAATATCCGGTCCGGCTAAAAGCTGGTTGGAGTATTTCTCCAGGGTCAGAACTACCACGATAATTCCGTTCTGAGCCAGGTTCTGTCTGTCCCGTAATACGATATTTCCCACATCGCCTACGCCCAGTCCATCCACCAGGATTCCTCCTGCCTGTACGTGATCCACGATTCCCCAGGACTCCTGTCCCAGTTCTACCACATCGCCGGAGGACATGATGATAATATTCTCCTTTGGAATGCCCATGGCCTGAACCACATTTTTCTGAGCCATCAGATGACGGTACTCGCCGTGAACCGGAATGGAATATTTAGGGCGTACCAGGGCGTAGATCAGTTTGATTTCCTCCTGGCAGGCATGTCCGGATACATGAGTATCTTCACAGATCACCTCGGCTCCCTTCATGGAAAGCTCGTTGATCACCTTGGAAACTGCCTTTTCATTTCCCGGAATAGGGTTGGAACTTAAAATCACCACGTCACTGGGTTTAATAGAAACCTTCTTATGGGTGTTGCCTGCCATACGGGAAAGGGCTGCCATGGATTCTCCCTGGCTGCCGGTGGTGATGAGCACGGTCTGCTCATCCGGATAATTCTTCAGCTGGTCGATGTCGATCAGAGTGCCGTCCGGAATATTAATATAACCCAGTTCACTTGCCGTGCCGATTACATTGACCATGCTGCGGCCCTCTACCACGGCCTTTCGTCCGTATTTGGCAGCGGAATTGATGACCTGCTGCACCCTGTCCACATTGGAGGCAAAGGTCGCTACAATAATACGGTTGTTTTTATGATCCGCAAAGATATTATCAAAGGCCTTGCCTACAGTCTTCTCAGAGGGCGTAAACCCAGGCCGTATTGCATTGGTGCTGTCGCACATCAGAGCCAGAACACCTTTTTTTCCCAGTTCTGCAAAACGTTCCAGATCGGCCGGTTCCCCAAATACCGGGGTATAGTCGATCTTAAAATCGCCTGTATGCAGGATCACGCCTGCCGGTGAAAAGATAGCAAGGGCGGATGCATCGGCAATGCTGTGATTTGTCTTAATGAATTCGATCCGGAAACATCCCAGATTGATAGACTGTCCGTGCCTGATTACTTTTCTTTTCGTACTTTTTAACAGGTTGTGTTCTTTTAATTTATTTTCGATCAGGCCAATAGTCAGCTTTGTACCGTACACTGGTACATTGATTTCTTTTAAAATATAAGGAAGGGCGCCGA
This sequence comes from uncultured Lacrimispora sp., assembly GCA_964402355.1. Lineage (GTDB taxonomy): Bacteria > Bacillota > Clostridia > Lachnospirales > Lachnospiraceae > Lacrimispora. The sequence goes on along the minus strand of CAYOCB010000006.1, from coordinate 120,302 downwards.
TATGATCCTCATGGCCATGAGTGATGACAAATCCCTTCACCTTATCAATATTCTGTTTCAGATAGGAAACATCCGGTATAACCAAATCAATTCCAAGCATATCATCGGTCGGGAATGCCAGTCCGCAGTCCACAACGATAATGCTGTCTTCGTATTCAAATGCAGTGATATTCATACCAATCTGCTCCATTCCGCCTAAGGGAATGATTTTAACTTTCGCATTGCTGTCTTGTTTTTTCAATCTTTTACCTCCATCTTATGATTTTCCGTTCTGTTTATCTTCCATAGCCTTCCGGCATTCCCTGCAGTACCCGTAAAGCTTCACTTCATGATCGGTTACATAAAAACCAGTCCTGTCAAGAAGTGCCTGCTCCAGCGTATCAAGCAAGTCGCCCTCAAAGGAAAATACTTTCCCGCATCGGCTGCAAATCGCGTGGTGATGATGATGTCTGGACTCACGATCCAAGCCCCCCAGTTCATAGCGGGCAAAACCATCGTCAAAGCTGACCTTATCAATGATTGACAAATCCACCAGTACCTGTACGGTCCTGTAAATCGTGGCAAGCCCGATCTCCGCACACTTCTGCCTGGCCAGATCATAGATCTCTTCCGCAGTCAGATGCTGCCCGGGGCGCTCTGCCATGAGTTCCAGTACCAGCATGCGCTGGTTGGTCACCTTGAGTCCTTTCTCTCGAAGCATATCTTTAAAAATTTCCTGTTCCATACAACAGTCCCTCAATTACTCACCATCATTTTTCAATATCCACATCCGCTCCGTCAAGCAGTTCGGAAAATATCTTAAATAAATAATCTATCTCGTTATCATCCTCTACGAACTCGAATAAAGCTTCGGCATCATCCCGCTTTGACAAATCCTTCAGAATGTAACATTCTCCTTCCTGGTCCTCATCTGCCGCATCAGTTACCAGCAGATAATTCATACTGTTGATTCTGGTTTCCTCCAGAACATAAAAATCCACAGTCTCCCCTTCCTCTGTGGTCAGGGTGATTTTCTTTTCTTCACTGTTCATTCCCTATCTCCTGTTTTTAAGCTGTCCAAATAGCCCTGCAGGATCAGTCCTGCCGCCACCTTGTCGATGACTGCCTTCCGGTGTTCCCGTCTCACGCCGCTTTCCTGTAAAATTCTCTCCGATGCCACTGTCGTCAGTCTCTCATCCCAGAGAATAACTGGAAGCCCGGTCCTCTTTATGAGCATTTCCTGAAACTGTTCTGTCTTTTCAGCCCGGTATCCCGCTGAATTATTCATATTCTTAGGATAACCCAAAACAATGGTTTCAATCTCATATTCCCGAATCAGTTCCCCGATCCGGGCACAGGTTCTTCTCAGTTTGTTCTCGTCCTCTCTCGTAATTGTTTCCACACCCTGGGCTGTTATACCAAGTAAGTCGGAAACTGCAACTCCTACAGTTTTTGAACCGTAATCAAGGCCCATGATCCTCATATTCGTTTCTCCATATCAAATTTATGCAGCAAAACAAAGCTGGTCCGCCGCCAACTGTATACAAAACAAACTGTCAGACTCCGCCTTCTTCCACTTCATCTGACAGCTAGACTTAAGATTATCCACGTCGTTATTTCAACATCGTATCAATATATACCCGCATAAGCTCTTCCAGAATCTCGTCACGCTCAACTTTCATGATAAGACTTCTGGCGTTCTTATGGCTGGTAATATAAGTAGGATCTCCTGACATTATATATCCAACGATCTGGTTGATCGGATTATATCCCTTCTCGGTAAGGGCAATATAAACCTGTTCCATAACCTGGCTCACGTTCAGTTTGTTATCCTGTACTGATTTGAAATATTGTGTATTATGAATATCGCCCATGTTTCTCACGTCCTTTAACTGTTCTCCTCTATTCTAAACCAAAAATATGAATTCGGCAAGATAAAAATAAATTTTATCCTCTAAGGTTTTAAAACTGCGGCCTCTTCATTGAGCATTTCTGTAAGCACTCCCTGTACCAGTCTGCCTTTAAGCCCCTCTTCATAAGGAATCACTGCTTTGACATATTCCCTTGTGTGACCGGTCATATAACGTACTCCATCCCACACATACTCTTCTTCCATAAGTACCTCTGTCCTGCTGCCAAGACAGGATTGCCGGAAGGCTATAGACATTTCCCCTTCCAGTTGAAGGAGTTCATTGCTTCGCCCGGTCTTTATGGATTCGGGTATCTGGCCTGGCATCACCGCTGCCCTGGTACCGTTTCTTTTGGAATATTTAAAAACATGCATTTCATAGAACTGGATTTTTTTAAGATATTCCTTTGTAATACTAAATTCTTCTTCTGTCTCTCCCGGAAATCCCACGATTACATCTGTGGTGATAGCCGGATTATTAAAAGCCTTCCGTAAGATCTCACAGCGGTCAAGATAGTCTTTTGTGGTATAGCGGCGGTTCATTCTCTTTAAAGTCTCATCACAGCCGCTCTGAAGAGATAAATGAAAGTGGGGACAGATCTTTTCAAGACCAGCCAGAGCTTTCGCGAATTCCCCGGTCACGATCCTCGGCTCCAGAGACCCCAGGCGGATTCTTTTAAGACCTTCTATTTCATGAATCCTCTTAATCAGATCCAGAAGCGTTAGCCTTTCATCTTCCGGAAAATCCATTCCATAAGAGCTTAAGTGGATTCCGGTCAGCACTGCCTCCTGATAGCCGGAAGCGGTCAGGCGTCTTACCTCTTCTTCCACCTCCTTCGGGTTACGGCTCCTTACACGCCCTCTGGTATAGGGAATGATGCAGTAGCTGCAGAACTGGTTGCAGCCATCCTGTACCTTTATAAAGGCTCTGGTATGGTCTGCGATCCTGTCAATGGAAAGCTTCTCGTATTCCCTGGTATCACCGATGGCAATAACGGTCTCCTCCCCAGGTTTCCTGTTTTGGGAAAAGTATTCCTCCAGAATGGATACCAGTTCTGTCTTTTTATTATTGCCGATGATAAGATCCACTGCTTCGTCTTTTTTCAGTTCCTCTCCCGCTGCCTGTACGTAACACCCTGCTGCCACCACTACGGCATGGGGGTTCATCTTTTTTGCTCGGTGAAGCATCTGTCTGGATTTGCGGTCCGCAATATTCGTTACGGAGCATGTATTGATGATATAAACATCCGCTCCCTCTGCAAAGGGAACGATCTCGTATCCTGCGTTTTCCAGAAGCTGCTGCATAGCCTCTGTTTCATATGAATTCACCTTGCAACCAAGGTTATGCAGGGCTGCCTTTCTCATTTTATTTCTCCTATCTAAATAATCATTTTATTTCAAATATTTTCATGTAAAATTACCATTGACTTTTATATCATATATCAGTAGTATTGAAGTGAAAAAGAGCGGTTCCCTGATTTAATAAATAAGCTCACTTAAGGAGGTTTTTCACATGAAAACAGTTCGTATATCTTTAAATTCTATCGACAAAGTAAAATCTTTCGTTAATGATCTGACTAAATTTGATACAGACTTTGATCTGGTTTCCGGCAGATATGTTATTGACGCAAAATCCATCATGGGCATCTTCAGTCTGGATTTGTCCAAGCCTATCGATTTAAACATCCATTCCGAAAATAACGTGAATGAAATCTTAAACATTTTATCTCCATATATTGTAGATTAATAACGTTTATAATACGTGTAAAACAGGGGTCCGGCCTTTTAAAAAAGGTGCCGGACCCCATTTCATTTATTTAACACCAGACCTTTTCCACGGTGCTTACGGCCGTCTCGACCAGTTCCCCGATTTTTTCCTTCAGAAGTTCCTCTGACCGTTCAATCATCTTTAAATTAGGCTTCGTAACCGGATGCTTTGCCACGAAAATGGTGCAGCAGTCTTCAAATGGGAGCACAGAAGTCTCATAGGTACCGATTTTTTCCGATACATCCACGATTTCCTGCTTATCGAATCCGATGACCGGTCGGAATACCGGCATGGCACAGGCTGCGTCTGTCGCCGCTAAGGACTGCATGGTCTGGGATGCCACCTGTCCGATGCTTTCCCCGGTAACCAGAGCCATGGCACCGCTTTCTGCCGACAGGCGTTCTGCAATCCGCATCATATACCGCCTCATGATAATGGTAAGTTCCTCGTGAGGGCATTTATCATAAATGTATAACTGGATATCTGTAAAATTGACGATATGCAGATGGATGGGACCGGAATACCTGGAAACCAGCTTTGCCAGGTCAATGACCTTCTGCTTTGCCCGTTCGCTGGTATACGGCGGCGCATGGAAATAAACGGCATCGATTTTAACACCGCGTTTTGCAATCATATAACCGGCCACCGGGCTGTCTATTCCGCCGGATAACAGGAGCATGGCTTTCCCGTTGGTTCCCACCGGCATACCTCCTGGTCCCGGAATGATATGGGAGTAGATGTTAATCTTATTCCGGACTTCCACATGAAGCATCACCTCTGGCTGATGGACATTAACCTTTGTCTCCGGGAAGGTCTGAAGGATCACTTCTCCCAGATCCCTGTTGATCTGTTCGGAATTTACCGGATACTTCTTATTGCCTCTGCGGGTATTGACTTTAAAGGTAAACTTCTTATCCTCATAGAATTCATCTACGTAGGAAAGCACCTGCTTCTTTAAATCCTCATATCCATTGTCTTCCACCTGAACCATGGGGCAGATGGCGGCAATGCCGAAAATACATTGTAATGTTTCTATTACTTCGTCAAAATCATAATCGGATTCTGCAGCCGCATAGATCCGTCCGGATTCTTTCGTGACTGTAAAATCGCCATCCATTCTCTTCAGGGCATGACGGATCTGTGTCACCAGCGCATCCTCAAACAGATAGCGGTTCTTTCCTTTTACGCCGATTTCCGCGTACTTGATCAAAAATGATTTATATTGCATCTGTTGTCCTTTCTGATAAAAAATTGATTACTATCCTCTTTGATAACGCCGCAGAACAGGCAGAAGCTCCTTTAGCATAAGGAGGCAGTAATCCACTTCCTCTTTGGTGTTAAAAATCCCGAAGCTGAACCGCAGCGTGGAGTCCAGAAGCTCAGGCTTCACACCGATTCCTTTTAATGTTCCGCTGACAGCCGGATGGTTGGAAGAACAAGCGGACCCGGAGGATACATAAACACCCTTTTCTTCAAGTGCATGCAGAAGCACCTCGCTGCGGGTGCCGGAAAAGCTGGCGCTGACAATCTGAGGCGCCGACTGATCTCCGGGAAGGCTGTTTACCGTGACCCCGTCAATTTCCGAGAGCCTGGCTATCATATAATCCTTAAGCGTGATAAGGGCCTGTATCTTTTCTGCATGATCCGTATACATAATTTTAGCTGCCACCCCCAGCCCTGCGATTCCCGGTACATTTTCCGTACCAGAACGCATGCCTCTCTGCTGGCCGCCTCCATAGATCATAGGTCTTATCTTCACCCGCTGGTCAATGTATAAAAAGCCCGCCCCTTTCGGTCCATGGATCTTATGTGCACTGACAGACAAAAGGTCTATCCCCTGACGTTTTGGCCGGATGACGAATTTTCCGTAAGCCTGGATGGCATCCACATGAAACAGAATCGCCGGATTTTTCTTTTTTATAATCCTGGATATGGCTTCTACCGGTTCCACCGCACCGATTTCATTATTCACATACATAATGGAAACCAGAATGGTCTCCGGACGGATAGCCGCTTCCAGTTCTTCTAAGCTTATATGGCCATGGGCATCTACGGGCAGATAGGTTACCAAAAAGCCCTGTTCTTCTAATAATGCCAGCGGATTGTAGACAGAAGGGTGTTCGACAGCAGAACTGATAATATGATTCCCAGCCCTTTTATTCGCCATGGCGGTTTCGATCAAAGCCATATTGTTGGATTCAGAACCTCCGGAGGTAAAAACAATTTCCTTAGGCGTGACTTTCAAAGTACCGGCTATGATTTCTGCTGCCTCTTTGATATACCGTTCCGCAATCATACCCTTTTTATGCCTGGCAGAGGGATTGCCGTAATCTTCCATCATAGTCTTCACAACAATGTCCCTTACCGGCTCCAATACTCTGGTCGTAGCCGAATTATCAAAATAAACTTCCATATCTGACTCTCTCCTTTTCCACATTACTGCCCGGCTTTTTGGGCATAGACCTCCAGCAGAAAAGCCAGAACGGATAATGTGGCAAGGCCTGCCGTCTCTGTCCTGAGGATCCGTTTTCCCAATGTAATCTGTTTTACTCCGCAGCTTTCTGCAAGTGCCACCTCTGAATCCTCAAAACCGCCTTCCGGCCCGATAAAAATGCCTGCACTCATTCCCGGCTTTATCCCGGACAGGATCCTGCTGGTTTCCGCCATGTCCGTGGCATGTTCAAACGGAATAATGGTTTGATCAAAGGGTCTGGCAAAATTCAGTGCCTCTTTTAAGGTCATGACATTTGCCACTTCCGGTATAATAAGACGTTTTGACTGTTTGGCAGCACTTTCTGAAACTGCCCTCCAGCGGCGCAGCTTTGATTCTTCCTTCTTTTTGTCCAGCTTCACCACAGTCCGTTTCGTCTCCACCGGAATGATCTGATATACGCCAAGTTCCACGGCCTTCTGGATGATAAACTCCATCTTGTCGCTTTTGGGAAGCCCCTGGAACAGAAAAAGCTTTGCCGGAAGCTCGCATCCGCCTTCCTCCGCAGACAGGATCTTAGCCGTTACCTGGGAAGAAGTCACTTCCATGATCTCACATAAGTAGTCCTTATCCACGCCATTGCTTATAAGAACCTGTTCTCCTGGCCCCATTCGCAATACATTTTTGATATGGTTTACATCCGGCCCGGTGATTCCGATGGTTTCCGGCCCGATCTGCTCCTGATTAACAAAAAAGTGATACATTTTATGCCACTTCCTATCTTTTTCTGACCGTTACAGAGACCCAGTCGCCCTGGCAGGTGATTTCCAGCAGTTCAAAGGCCTGATTTTTTGCAAATGCTTTTTTCACCGCCTCTTCCTTCATATCGATAATACCGGAAGTAATGAAAATCCCGCCTTTTTTCATATGGACAGGAATCTCCTTCTGAAGCATGATAATAATGTCTGCCAGTATATTGGCAACGACAACATCATACCGTTCAAAGCCCACCTCTTCTTTAACGGCTCTATCATCTATGATATTCCCCTTTAGTACCCTGAATTTCTCCGGAGAAATGGCATTGGCCTCCATATTTTCCCTGACAGCTGTGACCGCATTCTCATCGAGATCCGTTCCAAATACTTCTCTGGCACCCAGCTTTAAAGCTGTAATACCCAGAATACCGCTTCCTGTACCCACATCAAGAAGAATGGTTTCCGGTGTCACATACTTTCTTAACTGGCGGATGCAAAGCTGAGTCGTCTCATGCTGGCCGGTTCCAAAAGCAGTTCCGGGATCGATCTGAATCAGCAGCTTGTCCTTATGCTCCGGAGGGATGGCTTCCCAGGTAGGCTTGATCAGTATATCATCCACGGTAAATGGTTTGAAATACTGCTTCCAGTTATTGATCCAGTCCTTGTCCTCTGTCTCGCTTTTTTCAATCGTACATGCCCCCAGGTCCGTAAACAGGGAAAGTTCGGAAAGCCCATCCTCCGCCTTTTTCAGCATTCCTTCAATGTCTGAATCCGGGTCCAGATAAAAGCTGACTTTTGCAATTCCCTCATCCGGCGGCAGTTCCGGCAGAATATCTATGAACATCCCTTTGGTCTCTGCTTCGGTAAGGGGCGTATTATCCTCGATTTCAATTCCTTCTATTCCGATTTCATCAAACATGCTGCTGATTAAATCCACTGCTTCTGTCGTAGTGGTCAGCGTAAATTTCTTCCATTTCACAGCAATCTCCTATCCTTTCATAATCTTTACAAACAGGCAGACCAGTACCACCAGTACCACCGGGCGCACCACCTTTAACCCATTTTTTACTACAAGTCCTGAACCGATATAATGGCCTGCAACGCAGAAAACTCCGGCAGCAAGACCCAGCGGAAACAGAACTTTTCCATTTATTATAAATGTAACCAATGCCGCAATATTAGAGGATAGATTAATTACCTTGGTCGTTCCGGAAGCGGATCTAATGTCCATTTTGGCCAAGCCGGTCAGCACAAGCAGCAAAAAGGTTCCCGTTCCCGGACCATAAAATCCGTCATAGCAGCCGATGACCAATGCCGCCCCCATACTGATCAGTAACATAGTTCTCTCCGGCAGTCTGACTGAATCCCCGTTATCACCCAGATTTTTATTCCTGAGTACGTAAAAAGCTACTACAGGAAGAGCTGCCAGCATCATTCCCTTTAACAGACGTTCGCTTGCAAGTAAAGACAGATGTGCTCCGATCGTAGAACCAACGACAGCGGAAATTGCTGCAAGCAGAGATAGCTTCCCTTTTATATAACCATTCTTCGCAAACCTGACCGTGGAAACCACGGTACCCAGAGCGGAACCCATCTTATTGGTTCCCACTGCCAGATGGGGAGGAATACCGGCTGCTAGATAAGCCGGCAGGGATATCAGTCCACCCCCTCCGGCTATTGAATCTACAAGACCCGCAAGAAATACCAGCGGGCACACAATCAGATACTGGTACATAACATTATATTCCTTTCTTTTGTATGAAAAAGCAGCCATTCGAACAGCTGTGAGGTAAATCGAACTTTCTTATTACAAAACCACATGATATCATAACATACAATGAAATGGGTTGCAAGCGTATAAAACCAAAGAACTTTTGAAGGTATTTTACCGGATTAAAAAAAACTTTTAAATTTTTTTAAAATAATGCAATAAAAAAGGCTGCTGCTGCATTAACTAAATGAACGGATGAAAATTACTTTTGTTTCATTCCGGACACAAGGGCAAAAAACATATCAAGTAAACGAAATTCCTTGATGCATTACACCCCATCACACCCGCCTGCGTGAACAGAATTGGAACAGGAACTATTTTCACAAATTACAAAGAAATTGTAATTAAAAACAGAAGGCATATCAGATGACCGGGATCTCTCAGTCACCTGATGTGCCTTCTGTTTTCTTTATGTTCTGACAATATCGGATATCAGACGTGAAAATAACCGTTAACTATGTGTACCGTTTTGATTAATTTACTGAACCCATGCACCGTCAGCTCCCACCTTATATCCGTCAGGAGTCACTGTATTCACAAGCAGCCTTCCTGAATAACCGTCGGACATGGTGTTGAAATAATAAGCTTTTCCGGCGATGATCTGCCAGCCGATCCGCATGGCTCCCATGGTTCCGTCATCCACTGGATTCAAATAGTACCGGAAACCGTTCTGGTCCGTATACCAGCCGGTCAGCATATGGCCGCCCTGATCGAACCGGTACCATCTTCCGTCTATATACTTCCAGCAGTTGGAAGGCCAGCTTCCGTCACTGTACTGAAACCACCAGCCGCCGGGGCTGTAGTGCCATCCTCTTTGATAACTGTAGCTGCCTGGCCCGTCGTCATCATCGTCATCGTCTTCATCGTCGTCGTCAAACCACCAGTCATATGATTCACCCTCAACAGGGCCCTTAAATTTTGTACCGGAGCCGTTCCAGCCCGGAAAATCCCGAACCGCCTGCCCGTTATCGGCAATGGCAGTCACGGGGCAAAGGGCTGCTAACCATACTACAGCTGCCGCTAACGCCAGATACTTCTGAAACTTTCCCATTCCTTCCCTTCCTTCTTAGACATGTACCTTCCAGGGTCTCTATTTAAAGATCCCCTTCTTTTTATGTTTATCATTATCCCCGGCGCCGCTCATTGCTTCGTCGAATTTCCTAAGCACTTCTTTTTGAGCTTCGGTCAAACGCTCTGGCACCTGGACAACCAGAGTGACAAAATGATCGCCCCGAATAGCCCTGTTCCTCAGAGATGGGACGCCTTTTCCCTTTAAGCGCACCTTGGTATCGGTCTGGGTACCGGGCTTTACTTCATACTCCACCTCTCCATCCACGGTCTTGATCCGGATGGCTCCGCCTAATGCTGCTCTGGCAAATGAAATCGGGACAGTGGAAAAGATGCTGGTATCCTGACGCTTGAAAATCGGATGGTTGGATACCACAGCCTCAACTAAGAGGTCTCCCCTCTCGCCGCCATTGGTTCCGGGTTCCCCTGCACTGGCAAGACGCACAGACTGTCCGTTGTCAATTCCGGCCGGGATCGTGACTTTAAATTTCTTTCTTTTCGTAATGTATCCGGTTCCGTAACAATCCGGACATTTTTCCTTTATGATCTTACCGGTCCCGCCGCAGTCCGGACAGGTCTGGACATTCTGCACCTGACCAAAGAAGGATTGCTGGGTATACATGATTTTTCCTTTTCCATTACATTTCGGACATGTAACCGGCGAGGTTCCTGCTTTTGCACCGCTTCCGCGGCAGGATCCGCACTCTTCTTTAAAATTGATTTCAATATCTCTCTCGCAGCCGAAAATCGCCTCTTCAAAGGTGATACGGATGCTGGTCCTGACATTGGCACCCCTGGATGGCCCATTGTAATTTGCACTGCTTCGCCGTCCTCCGCCAAAAATATCTCCGAATATATCTCCGAATATATCTCCCATGTCCGCTCCGCCGAAATCGAATCCGCCAAATCCGCCTGCTCCGCCGCTTCCGTCAAAGGCAGCGGAACCGAACTGGTCATACTGACGTCTCTTATCCGGGTCACTGAGCACGCTGTAGGCTTCCGAGGCTTGTTTGAACTTCTCTGCAGCCGCAGCATCTCCAGTGTTCGTATCAGGATGGTATTTCTTCGCCAATACCCTGTAGGCCTTCTTAATTGCTGCGTCATCCGCATCTTTGGGAATGCCCAGGATCTCATAATAATCTTTCTTTTCTGCCATCTTAGGTCTACCTTTCCTATGCCTTCGCTAAAGAACTCATGCCTGCGGAAAAAGTGCTGTATCGCTACAACACTTTTTCCAAGGTCTTGTCAACCGTTCTAGTTTACACCTCTTTGTAATCGCCGTCAACTACGTCGCTGTCCTGGTAGGATGCATTTTCGGTTCCCATGTCGGGACCTGCGCCCTGTGCGCCGGCCTGGGACTGTGCCTGCTCATAAACTTTTGCAAACAGTGCCTGAGCGCTGTTCATCAGTTTTTCTCTGCCAGCCTTGATATCTTCAATCTGTGCATCGGTCATTTCTTCAATCGGAGCTCTGTTAATGGCTTCTTTCAAAGCATTTAAGTCCGCTTCCACAGCTGTCTTATCGTTTGCGTCGATCTTATCTCCAACCTCCTGCAGAGCCTTCTCTGTCTGGAATACCATGGAGTCCGCATCATTTCTGGCATCAATGCCTTCTTTCCGCTTCTTATCCTGAGTCTCATATTCAGCTGCTTCCTTAACAGCCTTATCAATATCAGAGTCAGACATGTTGGAACCGGAGGTGATGGTGATATGCTGTTCCTTACCGGTGCCCAGATCCTTAGCGGAAACATTTACTATACCATTGGCATCAATATCGAATGTAACCTCGATCTGCGGAACGCCTCTTCTTGCAGGCGGAATTCCATCCAGACGGAACTGGCCCAGAGTCTTATTATCTCTTGCAAACTGTCTTTCACCCTGTACCACATGGATATCAACCGCTGTCTGGTTGTCTGCCGCTGTGGAGAAGACCTGGCTTTTCTTTGTTGGGATAGTGGTATTTCTCTCAATCAGTCTGGTAGCTACACCGCCCATGGTCTCGATGGATAAGGAAAGGGGAGTTACATCCAGAAGCAGGATATCTCCTGCACCTGCATCGCCTGCAAGCTTTCCGCCCTGAATGCTGGCGCCGATGGCAACACACTCATCCGGGTTTAAGGACTTGGAAGGCTCTTTGCCTGTTAACTGTTTCACTTTATCCTGTGCTGCCAGCATACGTGTGGAACCGCCGACTAACAGTACTTTTCCCAAATCAGCTGATGTGATGCCTGCATCTTTTAATGCACTCTGGACCGGAACAGCGGTACGCTCGATCAAGTCAGCTGTCAGTTCGTCAAATTTTGCTCTGCTCAGATTCATATCCATATGCTTCGGACCTTCTGCCGTAGCTGTGATGAATGGCAGGTTAATGTTAGTTGTGGTAGAAGAGGATAATTCCTTCTTTGCCTTCTCAGCTGCCTCTTTTAACCTCTGCATTGCCATCTTGTCGCCGGATAAATCCACGCCTTCTGCTTTCTTGAATTCATCCACCATCCACTGGGTAATGCGGTTATCAAAATCGTCGCCGCCCAGATGGGTATCCCCGTTGGTAGAAAGAACTTCGATAACGCCGTCACCAATCTCAATAATGGAAACATCAAATGTACCGCCGCCTAAGTCATATACCATGATCTTCTGCTCTTTTTCATTGTCAAGTCCGTATGCCAGGGCTGCTGCCGTAGGCTCGTTGATGATACGTTTTACATCAAGGCCTGCGATCTTGCCGGCATCCTTGGTTGCCTGACGCTGTGCATCGTTAAAATATGCTGGAACGGTAATAACTGCCTCGGTTACTTTTTCTCCTAAATAAGCCTCTGCATCTGCTTTTAACTTCTGAAGAATCATAGCAGAGATTTCCTGAGGACTGTAGTTCTTTCCATCAATGCTTACTTTATAGTCTGTACCCATATGTCTCTTTATGGATGAGATGGTACGGTCAGCATTTGTAACTGCCTGACGCTTAGCCGGCTCGCCTACAAGTCTCTCTCCGTTCTTTGTAAATGCCACAATAGATGGTGTGGTCCTGACACCTTCGCTGTTTGGGATTACAACTGGTTTACCGCCTTCCATAACTGCTACACAGCTATTTGTTGTACCTAAGTCAATACCAATGATCTTGCCCATAGTTTTTCCTCCTATTTCATAAACAAATGTTCATTATTTGTCAGTTTCAATATGATGTATATTAATTAGCTACCTGTACCATGGAATGTCTTACCACAGTATCCCGGTAGGTATAACCCTTCTGAAGCTCCTGAGCCACAACATTCTCACCCAGAGACTCATCTTCCACATGCATCACTGCATTATGGAAATTTGGATCAAACGGCTTTCCGACTGCTTCAATGGGTTTTACACCCGCTTCTTCCAGTGCCTTCATAAGCTGTTTGTATATTTTTTCCATTCCGTCTGCAAATGGAGAGTCTTTTTGCTCCTCCGGAATGGCTGCAAGGCCTCTTTCAAAATTATCGGCAACCGGCAGAATCCGTTCAATGATATCCCTGGCTCCGATTTCAAACATGGCTGACTTTTCCTTTTCGGTTCTTTTCCGGAAATTATCAAACTCAGCCATATTTCTCTGCAGACGGTCTGTCAGTTCTTCAATTTTTTCATCCCTGGGGTCTTTCTTCTCTTTCTTTTTACCGAAAAAGCCCTTTTTTCCGGATTCTTCTTTGGAGCCTTCTTCCGGTCCGTCCTCTTCTTCAGCCGGAACGGTTTCTAAAGATTCATCTATGGCACCTTCTGCTCCTTCTATTTCCGCTTCAGAGGAGGCGGCATCGTCTGTTTCCACAGCCTCATCTGCCAGTTTCTCATCTGTTTTCATGTCTTCAACACTCAATGTTATTCCCTTTACCTTTCATCTTTTTTCAAAATACTATCCAGCTGCGTCATAAGATTCCGCAATGTGTTCAGTACCTTTTCATAATCCATCCGCTTAGGCCCTATGATTCCAATGGTTCCTCTTAAGCCTTCGCCAAGCTCATAATTGGCAGTTACAATGCTGCAGTCTTTCATATTCTGAACAGGTGCCTCATCACCGATGTATACCTGTATTCCTGAGCCGCCTTCTGTATTATTCACATCATCAACCAGTCCCTGCAGAAGTTCTTTCTGCTCAAGCGTACCTATCAGCTTACTGGCTTTTTCTCCATCGCTTAATTCCGGATATTTAAATATATTGGTGGTTCCGCTGGTATAAATCTGCAGATCTTCATCAGCCCTTATAGCCAATGCCACCTCGTTCAGCACCTGGTCAACCACATCGCTGTGGGGTCCTGCCTGAACCTTCAGCCGGCTGATTACGTCAAGATTGATCTCCTCTATGGTCAGCCCATTCAAAGCATTGTTCAGTAGAATGTTCAGATTCAGAAGTCCTTCATCGTTTAATTCGGTTTGAATCGGGATCATGGTATTCTTTATAATATTGCCCTCCACCACGATTACCACCAGAAGCTTTCCTTCGTCGACCTTGGACAGCTGGATAAACTTCAGTTTATTCCGGTGGTACTGGGGAGCACTGATCATTGCTGCATAATTGGTGTTCTGGGCAAGAAGCTTAGCCATCTGTTTTAACAGAAGCTCGACCCTGTCCACCCGCTTAAGCATCATATCCTTGATCTCAGTGACTTCTTCTTCCTTTTCCTGCATGATCTGGTCCACATAGAAGCGGTATCCCCTGTCAGAAGGGATCCTACCCGCCGAGGTATGGGGCTGAAGGATATACCCAAGCTCTTCCAGATCAGACATCTCATTCCGGATGGTGGCGGAACTTAAGTTCAAATCCGTATACTTTGAAATCGTACGGGATCCAACCGGCTCACCGGTTTCCAGATAAGTTTTAATGATGGCTTTTAATATGGTTACTTTCCGCTCATCCAACTGATCCTTATCATTCAAGCTGCCACACTTCCTTTCTGAGCTTTGTTAGCACTCAACGTTTAGGAGTGCTAACATCTTCTTTTCATAATATATTCTTTTTTTCTACTTTTGTCAATACATTCCTGTAAAAATTTTTGGTGAAGTTCTTGGGGCCTCTCTGTACATTTTTTCTCGGATTTCTAACAAATATTACAAAGCTGTTGACATTTTTTACTTGACATTTAACACTTTTGTAATATAATGGTAATTGATACACCATAACAACACGATTGCGAGGTAAATCATGAAAATTTTTTCAGGACAAAAATGCATCACCGGAATCCTGACACTCCTTTGTATCCTGCTGTTATCAATGACTGCAATGGCAGCCGAAACCACAGGCAATGCACAGGCCCCGGCTGAAACCCAGTCCGAACAGACCAGTTGCGGTAACCAGATCACAAAATTCAGTACCAGCAGCCCGGCAACCCCAAGCAATGCTCAGACGATTAAAGAAGAAATTGGACCTGGTATCAGGAAAAAAGCCGAACCGGAAGAGATAAAGCCGGCTGAACCGGTCTGTAAAAAAGGCAGCTCCCTGGGACTCTTCTCCGCTACAGCATATTGTCCCCGCTCAGGAAAACAATCCTTAACTTATTCCGGAACCATACCGCAGCCGAATCATACATTGTCAGCGGATATTACCATTCTCCCATTGGGAACAAAAGTCATGATTGATGATGTTGTTTATACGGTTGAGGATATTGGAAGCGGTGTAAAAGGAAATACAGTAGATATTTTCTTTGGCAGCTATGCAGAGGCGATAAACTTTGGAAGACAAACGAAAGAACTATTTCAAGTCATCGAATAATATACGAACTATATAGTGCTGCAGAAAAGCGGATGAATTCCTTTTCTGCAGCGCTTTTTTTTATGCCAGGAACCCATAATGGCATCTGTTTTTTATTGAAGATCTTGACAAATCGGGAAAAATGTGTAAAATATATACTTGTACCTCATTTATTACAAAACTGTTACATATGTTTAAATTGTGTTAAATTATATTACGGTTTGTAAAAAAGAAAGGAAGTATTATTCATATGCAGAAAACAAAACGAATCCACTGGTTCTTTGGAACCTTACTTATGATGATATTTTTAATGATCAATACCTGCAGTGTCTTTGCCATGCAGACTGCCGGAATTATCGACTGCGCAGATGACTGCAATGTAAGAGGATGGGCCTGGAACAGTTCCGATCCCGCCTCTTGTGTGGAAGTCAGGGTAGTCATTACCAATCAGGCAAACGGACAGGTGGTAGATGAACTTTCTACCACAGCCTCACAACATCGGGAAGATCTAAAAGACAAGGGTACCGGAACTGGTGACTATGGTTTTGAGATATTTGTCCCCTGGGAAACCTTCGGAAACGGTTCCTATCTGGTAGAGGCCTATACCGGCGGCCAGAAACTGGCAGGTACCAAGGTATACGGTACAGGAACCTTTGCCGCTTCCTCAAATCTCCAGTCCCTTGGCTTCTTTAAGACTACTGCCTACTGCCCCTGCCGGAAATGCTCCGGAAAGTGGGGAGGACGTACCAGTACCGGAACCATCGCAGCTGCGAATCACACTATTTCCGTGGATCCCAGAGTCATCCCATACGGCAGCCGCATCATGATAAACGGAATTATCTATACAGCAGAAGACTGCGGCAGCGGAGTGAAAGGCAGCCATATTGATATCTTTTTTAATACCCACGCCGAAACTCTTGCTTACGGCAGCAGAAATACCGAAGTGTTTTTGGTTCAATAAACGTTTGACAGCCGCTGGCAGTGAACCTGTAAATAAAAGAACCGGAAAGAAGCATATAATTACCTGCTTTCTTTCCGGTTCTTTTATTTGAAGCAGCAGCCATATAATTTCCGACTCAATGGCTGATACTGTCTCACATCTTCACATGTCTCCACTCTGCCGTTACATCAAAAACTGGCTCATTACATAATTACTGATATCGATTCCTCTGGATGTCAGCCGAAAATACCCGTCTTTCATTTCCATAAGGCCGTTTTTTATCATTCCATCAAGTACCGGACCATAAACATTCTGTATATTCTGGCCGAAACTGCTGACAAATCCATGAGCCGATATGCCTCCAGTCAGGCGCAGGCCAAGAAACATGTATTCCTCCATCTTCTCTTCAATAGTCAGTCTTTCAAATCCCTGCCTCAACACCCGTTCGAACTCATCCTCCTGGTCCAGGCTGGCTTGACAGTACTCCTTGAAATCAGAAGTATTGTGAAAACGGCACCCATTCATATAGGAAGAAGCGCCCAGACCAAGGCCCAGGTACTCCACGCCTGTCCAGTAACCGATGTTATGCCTGCATTCATATCCTTTTTTGGAATAGTTTGATATTTCATAGCGTTCGTAGGCCTGTTCCATTAAGAAATCCCGGGTCAGGTAATACATCTCCCGCTCAGTCTCCTCATCAGGCAAATCCGGCAGGGCCATCAGGCGCCGCCGTTCTTCTGCAGACATGGAACAGCTTTCCGTCTCCACATGCTGTCCATACCGGTCATAAAAGGGGGTCCCCTCTTCTACAATCAGACTATAAGCGGAAATATGTTCCGGTTTCAGCATAGTCACCTTCTTTAAGGTATTCTTCCAGGATTCCGGCGTCTGTCCCGGAATCGCCGAAATCAAGTCTACATTTATATTATCAAAGCCGGCCATGCGGACTCTCTGATAGCTTTTTAAAAATTCATCGTATGTGTGGATCCTCCCCAGATAGCGAAGTTCCTTATCATCAGCAGACTGAAGTCCCATGCTGATCCGGTTAACCCCGGCTTCCCGGTAGCAGACAAGCCCCTCTGCGGTAACTGTACCAGGATTAACCTCCATGGTAATCTCTGCATCCGGAAGAATCTCAAACCGGTCCTTCAAAGCAAGAAGAATGGCTTTCATGTCCTTAGTATTTAATATAGAAGGAGTGCCCCCTCCGATGAATACACTGACTACCTGGTATTCTTCTGCACGGGCACTCTGGCACTCAATTTCTTCCATTAATTTTTCTGTATATTCCCGCTGCATCTGCCGGTTTCCCGGAAAGGACAGGAAATCGCAGTAAGCACATTTGCGCAGACAGAACGGAACATGTACATAAATCTCCAAACTCTTTTTATTCATCATCTAATTTCAGTACGCTCATAAATGCCTTCTGTGGTATCTCTACGTTACCAACCTGGCGCATACGTTTTTTACCTTCTTTCTGTTTTTCAAGAAGTTTTTTCTTTCGGGAGATATCCCCGCCGTAGCATTTGGCAAGAACGTCTTTTCTCATGGCTTTTACTGTTTCACGGGCAATGATCTTGCCTCCGATGGCTGCCTGGATCGGGATTTCAAAAAGCTGTCTCGGAATCTCATCCTTTAACTTCCCGCACATCCGCCTGCCTCTTTCATAGGCGGATTCCGCATGGACAATAAAGGACAGGGCATCCACTTCTTCCTTGTTCACCAGGATGTCTAACTTAACCAGTTCTGACCGTTCATAGCCCTTCATTTCATAATCAAAGGATGCATATCCTTTGGAACGGGACTTTAAGGCATCAAAAAAATCGTATATGATTTCATTTAACGGCAGTTCATATTTTAAAAGTGCTCTGGTGGCCTCCATGTATTCCATACCCAGATAAACCCCGCGGCGTTCCTGGCACAGCTTCATGATAGCACCTACGTATTCCGTAGTGACCATGATCTCCGCACTGACAATGGGTTCTTCCATGTATTCGATTTCCGTTGGGTCCGGAAGATTGGAGGGATTGGTCAGTTCAATCATATCGCCGTTCTTTTTATAAACCCGGTAGACAACCCCCGGAGCCGTCGTTACCAGGTCCAGGTTATACTCTCTTTCCAGACGTTCCTGAATGACCTCCAGATGAAGAAGTCCCAGGAATCCGCAGCGGAAGCCAAAGCCAAGGGCCAGGGAAGTCTCCGGCTCGAAGAACAGAGAAGCGTCATTAAGCTGAAGCTTTTCCAGCGCATCACGAAGATCATTATAACGGGCGCCGTCGGCAGGATATAGTCCGCAGTAAACCATGGAAGTTACTTTCTTATATCCTGGAAGAGGCGCTTTGCACGGCCGGTCCGCATGGGTAATGGTATCTCCTACCGCCGTATCCTTCACATTCTTGATGCTCGCTGTCAGATAGCCTACCATGCCTGCACTCAGTTCTTCGCAGGGAAGGAACTGGCCGGCGCCGAAATACCCCACTTCCACCACTTCTTCCACGGCTCCGGTAGCCATCATGCGCACCTTATCGCCTTTCTTCACAGTTCCTTCCTTTACCCGGAAGAAAACAATGACTCCCTTATAGGAATCATACAGGGAATCGAAAATCAGAGCCTGAAGGGGCGCCTCAGGATCTCCGTCCGGTGCCGGGATCTTCTCAACAATAGCTTCCAGGACCGCTTCCACATTTTCACCTGTCTTTGCGGATATCCTGGGTGCGTCGTGTGCTTCGATCCCAATGACATCTTCGATCTCTTCTACTACCCGTTCCGGCTCGGCACTGGGCAGGTCGATCTTATTAAGCACCGGAAATACATCCAGGTCATGATCCAGGGCCATATAGACATTGGCCAGCGTCTGTGCTTCGATCCCCTGAGAAGCATCCACCACCAATACAGCGCCGTCACAGGCTGCCAGGCTTCTGGAAACTTCATAATTAAAATCCACATGACCGGGGGTATCAATCATATTAAAAATATATTCCTGGCCATTGCGGGCCTTGTAAACAGTCCGGACCGCCTGGGCCTTGATGGTGATTCCGCGTTCTCTTTCCAGATCCATATTATCAAGCACCTGGGCCTGCATCTCCCTGCTGGTCAAAAGACCTGTTTTTTCTATAATCCGGTCTGCAAGGGTTGACTTTCCATGGTCAATATGTGCGATAATACAAAAATTGCGTATCTTACTCTGCTGGGCAGCTGCCATATTGTTATTTCCTCTTTTCTGATGTTTCTGATATGATATCTTTAAAAATATACCATTAAAATAGGTAATTGTCCACCGTGATAGCATTGAATTTTCTTGTAATTCCGTTGGAAAAATAAGGACAAGTGCTTGTTTTGCTGTCCTTTCTAAAAACAATAGTATCATTTTAGTATCACAAAGGCGAGCCCGGAATACCGGATACTC
This sequence comes from uncultured Lacrimispora sp., assembly GCA_964402355.1. GTDB lineage: Bacteria > Bacillota > Clostridia > Lachnospirales > Lachnospiraceae > Lacrimispora. Next base: position 100,569 of record CAYOCB010000006.1, on the reverse strand, counting down.
GCTTAACATTACACATACAATTAACATATCCTTATGTTGACATAAGGAATCAGAAATGCTATATTAGAATTATAAAAGAAACAACCGCCCACAAGGTGGTTGACCTATATAAGAGTAGAAAATCCACCCGAACGGCCAAGTATCAGGGTGGTTTTTCTTATGTACTGCTACTTACTAAACGTAAAAACGAATGTAAGTAATGCTAGAAGGAAAAGACCAAAGGTCATTAAATCCTTAAAGTCAAACTTCATAAGCATCACCCCCATTCCATAAAAGAATGAGGTCAACACACCCTGTAACACGATTGTTCCATGTTACTATGGTAACATATCCCATTTTAATGTGCAATTACTTTTCCCGGCAGCCGGCACAGCCACATCTCTATGCTCATTGACATGGAATTTTTTCCCTACCTCATAGCTTTAATTTCCTTGCAACACCATATCCAAAACTTCTGCCAGCGGTTCCATGGCGTTTAATGCTTCCTGGTATGTATTGGTCTGGGCACCCACTTCGATCAGCGAAGAACGCGGTCTTAAATGCTGATTATACCGCAGGCCTTTAATATATATTTTCCGTGTCAGATTGGGAAAATAAGCTGCCGCATCGAGCTGAAGCTGAAAACTGAAAGCAAGATTCTGTTCCCGGTATGGATTGGGAAGATATTCGATGGGGCCCTCAGGAGTCTGGCTGACCCCGTTAAAAAACATAATGGGGGCCGTTGGTTTCCCATTGATCTGATTGACCATATGCAGTTTTTCATTTACTCCATCCCGGTGTATATCCAGGACGACTTCAATTGATGGATTCTTCTGCAGGATACCGGTAATGCCATCCAGCGCATAGGTATACGCCTTATTTCTGTCCAGCTTCCCATTCTGAAGGTCATAAACCGATGTATCGTGGAAGACATTATACCCCTTTGCAGTCAATAACTCTGTCAGATAGCTTCCGATTCCAACAACCGTAGCCTGGGGATTGTCTGGTCCGTGATCTGCATATTCCTCCTGGGAGTGGGTATGGTAAATGAGGATCTGGGGACTATCGTTACCGCACTCCAGGGTAAAATCCTCGGAAAGAAACTTATCTGCCTTCATCAGATCCCTGCCTGCAGTGGTTGAGGTATGGACACTGTAAAAATGATGAATTAAGAAATCATAGTCAGCCAGCTGCTCTTTCCGGTAAGTGGTTCCCACAATGGGCCATATGGCACTGGCAGTACAGGTCATGGCAGAGTCCTTAACCGCTTTTTCAGGATTATCATTTCCGGCCTCTGCCTGCTGATCCTGTTTTGTCCCCGCTTCTCCAGCTGCCGGTTTTACCGCTCCCGGCTCTCCTGCTGCCGGCTGTGTCTTTGCCGTTCCGGCGTTGACGCTGCCGTCCTCTCCGCTCTCTTCTCCGCCGTCATACAGCAGAAAGCTGTGTTCTTCATAAAATTTCCCGCTTTCCAGATATCCATTGTAAGCCGGATCGGTTTCTCCGTAATCAGCTGTCTGCCTGCCAGTATTTTCTAAGTACCGGTATAAAGGGGACTGGTTAAAAAGGAAACCGCTAAGGAAGCTTACCACCGTACTTTTATTCTTTTCGGCTGTAAAGCAGCTTTTGCTGTTTTCCTCCCATGCGGCAGCGGGATACTGATGCCGCCATATATAGGAAATTCCTAAGCCAGCCCCTTCCTTTGCCCAGTCTCCGGCCTTATTCCAATCCGCATGCCTTCCGGCCTCTGAAACTTCCTTTATGCTCAGAAGAACGGCCAGAATAAGGCTTATTATAATCATCATTTTTCTTATAACCTGGTCAATTCCGCCGTTCCTCTGTTTCATAGCCGCCTTCCTGCTTGATTATTTAAATGATAGCTTACCAGGAAGCGTTTTTACTTCCTCAAACATCCTATGCAGATGGCCGGCCATTTACTACGAATCTTCCTGTCCCAAAAAGGCCAGATGGATTCCCTCTGAAATGGTAAAGCTCAATTCTTTAACCGTTTCATCAATATCCGGCGGAGTCACATACATGGGGCCAAATTCCGGCTCCAGCAGTTCCCGTATGAGATCGTATTGCTCATCGGAGCTGATGCTCCCCATAAAATCCCCCATTCCTTTAGTCTCCATACTTTTTGACAGGGCACCTATCATGGCGGAAACCGTATCATGGACAATGGCTGCTGCCCCGACAACGGTCGGGACCCCGATGGCCACCACCGGAACCCCCAGGCTTTCCAATGTCAGGCTGTGCCTGTGATTTCCAACTCCGGAGCCAGGATGGATTCCGGTATCTGTCAGCTGAATGGTAGTTCCCAGCCGTTTTACGCTCCTGGCCGCCAGCGCATCGATGGCAATGATCAGATCCGGTTCTGTTTCGCTGATGATCCCTTTTAAGATTTCAGCACTTTCCATTCCGGTCTGCGCCATGACACCCGGTACAATGCCGCTGATGACCGGTATACTCTTTCCCTTCCAGAAATCATTTCCATACTGAACTTTTAAATGCCTGGTCACCTGCAGATTCTTAAGGACTCTCGGCCCCAGGGAATCCGGTGTTACGGAAGAATTGCCAAGCCCTGCCACCAGCACATGAAATTCTGGTTTACGGTAATCCCTTCCTTTTAACAGAAGGCTTATCTGTTTTGCCAGTTCTTCTGATACCTCCCTGTGATAATTCTCATCCTTTACGTCAAGCTTGTCAGCCTCCAGGGTAATATAAGTTCCCTTGGGCTTTCCCATTGCTTTTTCTCCCTTATCATCGAGAATTTTAACCTCGGTCATTTTAATGCGGCTGTCCGGCCGCTGCCACTCTCTTAAGGCGACTCCTGAGATTTCACCGCCGTCACCTGGGAAACTTTCTTTTTCTTCTACTGCAAGGTCTGTACGTACTTCGAATGTGTTCTCCATTTCTTCCTCCTTTCCATTATTTCTAAGGTATTTTCTGCAAAAAAGCAGGAATTATGTATTGACATATGGACCGAAATTCGTTAGAATACAAAGGTATGTTTACATTGAACTGTCCGTGTCCAGGCTTTGATGCAAAACAAAGAATAATCATATATCATAATATTGGAGGTGTACAGATTGGCTAACATTAAATCTGCAAAGAAAAGAATCTTAGTAAATGAAACTAAGGCTGAAAGAAACAAAGCGATCAGATCCAAAGTGAAAACATCTATCAAGAAGGTAGAGGCTTCCATTACTGCCGGTGACAAGGCTGCTGCACAGGCATGTTTAGTAAGCGCTATCGCAGAGATTGATAAGGCTACTACCAAGGGCGTATATCACAAGAATACCGCTTCCAGAAAAGTATCCAGAATCTCTAAGGCTGTTAACGCTATGGCTTAATTTATAGAACAGACTTTTATCCCATTCGGACTAACCCGACGAATGGGATTTTTTAATAGACGGGGCCGGATTGCCGGACGCCCGTCTTTTTCTCAGACAATATGCAGGACACTATTGTTATCTGTACCTAAATACATATTTCCTTCGAACATGCTGCCGTCTTCCCTGGCCCGGTATAATTCTCCTTTCCAGATAATCCACTGGTTTTTAGCCATGGCTCCGCTGCTGTTTAAGTAATACCATTTTCCATCTGCACCAGTCTTCCATGTATCGCGGACCATTCGTCCGGCATCATCAAACCAGTACCAGTCTTCGCCATCCTTATACCAGTCGTTTTTTACATAGCTGCCGGTATTTCCCAGATAGAATCTCCTGTCCCCCTCTTCTTCTGCCCAGCCTGATTTTTGTTTGACCTCCGTTACCAGGGGCGCCTTAAAATCCTCCCATGTATGCTTGGTATGATTGTATACGTAAGGGTTTGGACAGATCTTTCCGGTTACATCATAATGACGGATTACATGATCTGCCGGGACACTGTATTGCTTCATCAGTTCTTTCGTCAGTTCAATGGCTGCCTTTACGGTAGCATCCTCAAAGTACCAGTCTCTGCTGGTATCGGTCAGACTGCCCTTATTCCGGACGCAAAGCTCGATCCCAAGGCTGTTGCTGTTTCGGCATTCCGGATGTTTATAGCTCTTTGCCCCGCAGTGCCATGCGATATTACTGTCCTCAACGGACTGCCAGTATTCCCCGTTAAACCCTACGAAATAGTGGGCGCTGGCTCCAATGTACTGGGAGGCATAATATTTGCAGTTTGCTTCCGCACCTCCCAGCGCTCCCACATAGTGGATCACGATATATTTAATACGGTCTGACTGGCCGTTTGTGTAATTATATGGTGTTAACAGTTTGTGAACTTCTATTTTTAAATTCCCTCCCTTCTATCCGCAAAGCCCATTTCATCCGAATCAAAGGATTCCCGGAATCGTTCAAGCTCCTCAGGATCTGAGTTTTTCAGATTCTCCTGTATTCCCAGCAGTTGTACCTTGGGCATATCCTTCGTAGACTCACTTTTAACCATAAAACCTCCTTGTCCTTTTTTATTATCATATGATACCAGAAACGGGATTGTCCCAGAACAGAACCGAGGGGGGAGTTAAAATGAATACCGTTACTCCTTTGGTAATTTACTGCGGTGCCTCTGTTTTCTCATTTAAAATGTCTATGGCCCTGGAAAGGACAGATGGGAGCGGCAGACCCATAAGCCCCGCATTTTCTACGATGGATATAAGCTCGTTTGCCATAAATCCAATGATCACCGTGTCCCGTATGTAGCTTGTCCCCATGGATAGGTCCAGACGATGGGCAATGAGGACGAACAGCAGGATCATGGATTTCCGGCATAAGCCTTTCCAGCCGGCTTTGGATTCCAGGGCACCTGTTTCTGTCTTCTGACTTTTGTGGAAGACGGCTGCTACTGTAAGGCCGGAAATGAAATCAATGGCCATAAATAGGATTAGGGTGGTGATGCCAGTGTCCCATCCGCCGAAAAATGATGCTATAATACTACCTGCTATGCCTGTTATTGTACATATAATATTTTTCATATTTTTCACTCATCCTTATTTTCATATTCCTTCCCGGTAATCTCCGTGAACTCGTCCGCTGTGATCCAGCGGTCTACTGCATTACGGACCCATTTTTCAGGCCATAGCTTCGCATCATAAAAGTCTTTTACCTTATTAAAGTTCTTACTCATTGCTTGCCTCCATTTCTATTCCGGACATCATCTGCAGGTAAGATACCTGAGCGTTTAGGTCCTTGATCTGCTCTTCCTGTGACCTTACCGTGTCCTGAATATTGGGTGTCCTGTATTCAACAATGACCACGGAATCAGCAGCTTCCACGTTGCTGTATATGGGATTACCATTATCGTCTGTTCCTGTCTGGGTCTGTTCAATTCCGACCGGGAAGTCAGACCGTAAAGTCATTTTACTGGTATACACCAAGTCGTTTCTCTGCCACTCTTCTGTACCATCTGCTGCATATTTGGTAATTAAAGTACTTTCCGAAAGATTTTTATGTATCTCATTAATGATATTTGAACCGATAATGATGGCTACTGTTGCAGTTGTACCAGTTAAATTATCTAGGCTACAACTGCCATTTGCTATGTTATAGGTTATATTGCCTATTTTAACGCTTTTATATTGCATAGTTTATTCCTCCTTTATGAATTTGTTGGATATGTGGCCGAGAATACAATATCTGCTCCTGCCGGAAGTTCCTCGAATGGTCTAAGACGCATGTTGTTCGTTCCAATATCAACGAGACAAGCACCTTGGAAATAATTCATAGTAACAGCTACAGAAGAGATATACGGTGCTGGAAAGCCATAAACAATATAATCAGTATAAGCACTTAATGTGGCTGTTGTGTGAATAAAAAAATTAATTGTAACCATTGCGGCACCTATATTACCATGTCGTATATATCCACCAGATATATTTCCCCATGTACAAGATAGACCAGAAGTTATTAAATCTGAAATCTGCGTACCATTTTGATTAATAAACATTCCACCGTAATTAATAAGGTTCGTTGTTGCGGTAGGTTGATTTCCTTGAAGATATACTAGACCGCCGTATGAATTTACAATACCCTCATTATTTCCCGTAGATGAAGTGTTCCAATCTGATGAATTACAAATACTATTATAACAATTTAATGCAGTATTATGATTAGCTACAAGACAATATTCCAATCTAGCTCGACACCCATCAAAATGAAATCCAGTATATGATGATACAACATTAATCGTAACATATTGTAATATAACATCAGGACAATTTATAGCCTGAAAACAGTGATTATCTATCGTAGTTAAATTAAGGCCAGACATGTAAATTCTACCAGAAACATTTTCACATATAATTGATTTAATTTTACAGTTTTCATTTAATTGCGTGCCATTCACACTGGACAGAGTAATAACTCCACCGCTAAAAGCTCTTATTTGAATATCTTCATTGTACGTTCCATCTACAACCTTTATATTGGCATCATGCCCACCCAAATCCTTAGGTAATATATCAATTGAGTGTTGTATAGTTCTGAAAGGTGTTACTTGACTCCCATCACCTGTTGTATCAGAACCTGTTGTTGCTATATAGTAAGTTGTATCATTTTGTAATGAACCAATGATTGCTCCAGAAGATTTTACAATAACTCCGGTATAATTAGCTAATAGATTTTGTCCATGAGGTTGAATAATACTCCCTTTATTGATAATGGAACCACTTGCTGTTAACAATCCTACTTGATTATTAGTTCCTGTATTATTATATGAACACACCGTACTATTTCTTTGAGCTATTATTGCTTCATTATGATTAGATATATTACAGTACTCAATAAGAGCTTCTGCCCCCCATACAGATATGCCTGACTTATCTGGATTGGTTACATTACATTTAATATAACTCAAACTACAACTATGCACGAACACTACCTGCATAGGAATTTGTCCTATTGTTTCATGTATAGTCAAATATTTTATAGCTATATTTCCAGTACAGCTATGTATCATCAACGATTTTACAATACAATTATCATTAAAAGAATCTATGGCTGTCGATTGAATTAATAATGCTCCCGAACTAAACCCTGTAACAACAACATCTTCATTATAAGTACCATCTACAATATTTATTGTGGCGGTAAAACTATTTAAATTCTTTGGAATCACACTCAGAGCTTTTGTAATCGTTGCATATGGAGCAGCAGAAGATCCATCACCTGTTTCATCACTTCCGGTGGCAGCAACGTATACCGTCATATCTGCTTCAAGATATCTGCCTTTAGTGTCTTCAATGAATTTCTTAACTTTACCCAGGAATGTCTTTGCAGGCTCTCCCCCAGCCGGAACCGGAAATTCTTCTGTTATGGTATCAAGCGTTTTTATCTCTGTATCTGAGACATCCCCATCCCTGTCAAGCTTTTTGTTTTCCATATCTGCAAGCGTTTCATCTAATATATCCATAGCCTTATTGAATTCTGCTATATCATAGAAATCATCTTCATCCGGCTTTGGAATCTTATAATACATTGTCTCATTTCCCAATAACAAGCACCTCATTTCTTATCTGCCTGTGACTCCAGGCTCCTAATTGTTTATGAGTAAATTTATGCAGCAAATGATGCTGATTATAGAGAAGATCCAAATCTATAACCATATTGCAGGGTACAAATTCCTCTAACATCTCCCTCACTTCATTTAAATTTCTCTTGCTTTTTAACGCTACACGAACAGTGATAATCTTTTCCGGATTAATATCCAGAATATAGCCATCTTCCCCACATAAAACAGCCAGTTTCTTTCTTAAAGTCACCTTTGTATAGGGGATCATGCGATTCCATTTTGACAATACCTTAAAACGTCTGTCTTCCAAAGTATCATCAGCAAAGGGCTGCATTCCCAGCATTTTTTCATAGCGTTTGATACCGTTAACATCAGAGCTTGAAATAAATTGGTTACTAAACAGTACCTCTGTCTCGTCATCCATTATCTGAATTTCCGGCTGGATCACACGCTGTATAGTCTTCATTTCTTCATATTCCTTAAGAAAATCCGGAATATAGGACAACAAATCAACTTTCCGAATCAATTTCAATCCCTCCATATACTGGAATCTGATATTTGTTTAATTCCAGATTCACTGTATCTCCATTTATACGTGTATTACCGATATCAGAAATCCCCTGTATTGTGAGAAGTCTGGATTCTATCTGTGAGATTCTTACAATACAGCCCTGATCCCCAAGGTCCTGCCAGGAAGTTCTGATTTCCCGAAAATAAGTTTCTAATGCCTCTTTGATCTGTATCTTCAAAGCTTCATAAGTATAGCCATTGTCAAATTCAATCCGGCTGTTTATCTGTATGTTCACTTCCTCCGCTGTATCGACAGCTACAATGTGATCAATAGGTGCCAGACCATCCCCGTTTCCAGCCTGATCCGGATCAATAATCTCCTGAACTTTTTCTATCAGAATATCAGATGCCTTATGATAATCAGCATCTAAAATTGTTAACTTAACTGTGGAATTTCCGTTCCAGGCTCTTGTAATCTTAGTGGCTCCAACTCCGGGAATACCGTTGGTTTTATTCATATAATCTTCTCGGTTCCCACTAAAAGATTTTTCTTTAAATGAATTAAAATAAGCTCTTCTGAACGTTTCCGTTTCCTCATCATCCTCACCGGGAATTAACAGTTCTGTTAATTCCATCGCTGCAAGCCCTGGGATATTCAATACCGGAACCAGACGGCCCAGTTGATGGTTTCCGCCTGTTCCGGCAGTTTCGCAGGTGACCTGATATTCACCGCCCCCCAGTTTACCTGATACCACATAATAGTACAACCCCATGCGGAAACGCTGGCCTAATGGAATCTCAACCGTATCCGGAGTGGCAGCTGCTTTTAGAACTGCCCTGGCAGCTTCCCCCGGATACAAGCCCCGTTCCGCTGCCCTGCGGATCAAATTCTCTCTTGAAGCAGTAACTGCAAATGTTTCATTTAATATTGTGTCAAATTCTATGTACATAATCTGCATTTCCGCTGCCGCTGCAGTAAGGGCCGTATAGATCAGGGACCCTTCCCGCTTATCCAGTTCATTTGGTACACGGTCCAGCATCCGTTTTAATAGTACTTCATAGGTTATATCTTCATACATGTTAAATGCTCACCTCTTTCTCTGCTTCAATATCACCAATAGTGGTATGAACGATAAATTTTACATAAAGCTCTCGCCCCCGGTTTTCAAATGCAAAAGAATCTACACTCTGAATTCTGTCATCCTGCTGCAGTGCTTCTTTGATCCGTTTTTTTATCTTTGCTTTTACTAACCCTATGGGCTTGCCAAACAAACCTTTAAGCTCTACGCCATAATTCCAGCTGTAAATCAGCCAGTCAAACCGTTCTGTGTTGAGAATACAGTAAACAGCCTGCCTTACTGCTTCCAAACCATCTACTGTGCCAGTGATACGCCTGTTTTCCATATCCAGCCGAAAGGTCTTTGAAGGCTGTTTCACCACCTTAAAATCCTGTTTTAAAATACCACCTGCTGCCGGCAGCATGGCAACACCTCCTTTCCTGCCGTGTATCTATTACCAGGTATCTGGTATCATGTATCTGTTACCATGTACCTATGACCACATATTGCTGTCCGCCCAGCCTTTGAAGCAGAAGAACCCTTTGACCAGACTTTAATCCGCTTTTTATAAGCACAGATACCTCTCCCACACCTGGGATATTCATATCCGTTGTATGGTCTGTAAAATGTTCCGGCAAAATAATCTGTGTTTTTGTCAGGATTATTTTCTGGTCAATCTGAATCTCAATCGGATTTTCCTTTAGCACGGTTCCGGGAATCACATCACAAGGATCTCCAGCTTCGATAGCCTGAAGGACAATTTTCTTAATGTTATCAATCCACAATGCATCAGCCACTGATTTTTGCTCCTCTCAAGGTTAAATCCATGGTATGTACCCCTTCGTCTATTTTATGGGTTACCATTTCAATCACCAGATAATTCTTTAACTCCATATCCTTAATATCCAGCAAGACCGGTATCTGGCAGCCTGCCCTTACACGGATATCACCAAAGGCGTCCTTAATATTTAAAGTTCTGGATGGACGGTTGTACAGCGTAAGATAATTCTCAGCTATTGTCTGTCCATCAACTCCTTTATCAATCGATTCGTCTTTTTGAAGCACTCCCCATTTATTGATATTTTCAGTATTCTTTGTCATATAGAATTCTCTTTGTTTGGTATCATTATTGTCACAGTACAGCTTAATCTGATTATATGTATTGCTGTCTATACTGACCTTATAGTCATAATCCTGAGCTGTCATGTTATCAATCACGATATCTAACTTCATGCTTTCCATGTTTTTCAGTGTAAGCTTTCCTACATCATCATAGAGCGTATATATATTCCTGGTATTGATCATAGTAAGGTCCAGATTGTTTAAAATAATGTCAAATAAAGTTTTATCTTTTTCCTTTCTGGAAATTTTATAGCCTGTATCCTCCAATTCTCCAGTCCGCAGGTTAAAATCCCCAGCTATCATCTGAATCAGCTCACCAGCTGTTAAATCCGTATAATTATAGGTTTCTTTATTTTTTAAATATCTAAGCTGATCATATGCAGTAACCTTTACCTGACCGTCACTATCCCAGTTTCGCATAAAAATGAATCCAAAGAAAACAGGAACTCCATTTACATCCAGGCGGATAGCATTGCCCTCCTCAATCTGAAGGAGGCTGTCCGGAATCAGGGTAAACGTGCACTTTCCCGGCTGGCCTCTGCGCTGGGTTTCCCAGGTGATACTTCCCTGAACCACCGGTTCAAAAACGGTCTGGCCATTCTGTATATATAAATGTACTTCCATTTCCTACCCCTCCTCTATGGCATGGTCAGCACCTGTCCAGGATAAATGAGATTAGGATTCTTTATTTTGTCCTGGTTCAAATTGTTAATTTCCTGCCAGCGGCTTCCATTCCCAAGCTGTTTTTTCGCTATGGACCAAAGGCAGTCCCCCTTTACAACAGTGTAATTTTTTTCCTGGGGTGGTTCTCCCTGCCGGTCTTCATTCTGCTCCGTGGTATCTGCTGCCTGTTCATCCTCAATAATAGTAAAATTCATGATTTTTGTTCCATAATGTTTATATTCTTTCATCGTAAGAGACACGATGATATCAAGCCCTTCACTTACATCATCCGTTACTTTATAATCTTCCAGGGTTACGTCCATATTCGTATCAAAAAGACTGTCTCCTCCCATTCCTTCCCGGATAACAATAAATTCAAAGGGACTTTTGCCATCCTTTAATTCCTTAAGTCTTTCCAGAAAGTCTGCTGCACTGTCAATACTTCCATCCCATACGGCACAAGGATAGTCCATCTGGGGAATGACTGCATCAATGCTTATTTCCGCAAGACCAAAGGACTTTATTAGATTAACTTCTTCTCCATTAATCAAATTTACGGTTTTATTCTGTCCGCTGTACTTAATTGGAATTTTTTCAGGAGACAGCGGGAGAAGCATATCATCAATGTAAACTTCATATGCCATTACATATTCACTCCTTCCGCAGATGTAGAAAGCAGTTCAGTAGTGACATCATTGAATCTGCGGCATATATCATCAATATCTGTCACGGATTTTATGGTGTTGCTGTTATTTACATCCACTTTTAATTCAGCGAGCGTAAATCGGTTGATGATTTCCTGTTCTGCTGCATCACGCATGTATTTCAGTTCTTCATCCATGACATCCATTGATTCAGACATAGCGGCCGTATTCATGGCAGTATTTTCCGTATTCTGGGCAATGCTGTCATTCGCAGCGGCCGGATCAAAGCCAGAATTTTGATTCTGCCCATTAAATGAATTTATAATATCTTCAAATCCACCCTTTACAGTATCTTCAGCCCCTGTTCCTGCAGCATATCCTGCCTTAGCGGATTCACCTAAGTTAAACCGATCTAATGGAATTCCTAATTCTGCCATAACCTTATCCATATCCAGCTTATTCGTCTTAACTTCATACGTCCCATTTCCATATTTCTTAGCAAGCTTATCGGCAATGTCTGATAAACCGTCCCGCCAGCCTTGTACAGTGTCCGCCATATGAGTATCAAAAACCAAATCCATGGCCTTTGCTATTTTTTGAATAATATTCAGAACTCCATCCGCTAAATCTGCAAATAAATATATGATTGACGACACTGGATCGTTAAACAGGTTCCCAAAGAAGTTTGCAAAAGCAGCCCAGCCATTATAAAAATACTCAATGATACCAAAACCAATTTCTAATACTCCCATCAAGACATTAGCAATAAACGCTCCCGCGGCCGCAAAGGCTCCGCATATTAACCCTGTGGCACTGAATGATGTCCCGGCAAATTTATTCACGGCTGCTACGCCAGCATAAAAAAGTGCTATTAATATAATTATTAACATGATTATCCAGGTAAGAGGACATGCTGCAAATGCTGCATTCAATCCGTCTTGAGCGGCTATCATGGCAATAATTGCTGCTGTTTCAGCCCAATCACAAATGGTTTTCCATGCCAGTACGGCTGCTTCCTTTAATGTAGTCAGCCAACATAATCCAGAAGTTGCATTGTAAACGAGCAAAGCAGCGATAATCCCCCACAAAACAGGTTCAAGAATAGACCAATTATCAGAAATGGCGCTTCCAACGTTCCCGGCAGCAACACCGATAGAACCAAAAATCCCATTGGCTTCTTCCACATTCCCCTGTAAACCGGCTGTAAAATTATTTATTGCTCCAGTCACAAAATTAACCATGCCGCCAATTGGACCGGCAAGCCCCATATTTACTGTCTTAGCCAGCGAACTCAGTGCACTGGCCGCATCATTATATTTCACATTATTTAATTCTTCCAAATGTTCCGTAGACATTTCCACAGAACCATTTAAATCCCCTAACGCTGTGATCCCTTCACTGCCAAGCTCCGCCCAGGAACTGCCAAACAGTTTCATGCCTGCAATGTTTCGCTTCACCGGATCATCCATACTGCTCAACGCATCAATGGTCCGCTGGAACGCCTGCTTTGCCGTATCCCCTCCGTTTCCAAAAGCTTCTGTCATTTTATCTGCATCAAGTCCTAATGCGGCAAAGCCTTCCTGTGCTTCTTTACCGCCGCCAACGGCTCTTGACGAAAATTCCTTTACTGCATCTCCCAAGGTACTGATTGATGTATCTCCATTCCGGGCTCCATTAATCAGCATGTTAAACATATCCTCACCGCCAAGGCCCAAACTTGCAAAATTTCCAGAATATTCATTTATTGTATCAAGCAATTCCCCATTCTTATTTAGCCCAGCCTGAGTTCCCTGAATAATCAGGTCAAATGCCTCGGCACCGCTGGCGCCGAACTGTTTTTCCAAAACTTCCGCAGAGCTGATGCTGTCTGTCAGGCCATAGCCAAAGGTATCTCCCACCAGCAGACCTGCCCGGGTAAGCTGTTCCAGGCCGGCACCAGTCTGTCCGGTCATCTGATATACCACAGACAAGCTCTTTGCAGCATCATCCAGACTGTCGCTCATATTATCAATGTAGAGATTCTTTGCGCTCTGTTTCGCCATATCAAGTTCCGGACCCTTCAGTCCTGTCTGGGCCTGTATGGTATTTCCAGCCGCCTTCACCGAATTTGCCTGATTGAATATTTCTTCCGGACTGACAGCAATTCCCATTTTACCAAGCCCTGAGGATATCTTATTCCAGGCTTCTTTAAATTTTGTGGTCTTTTTCTCCCCTTCTTCCACACTATGGTTAAATTCTTCCTGACGACGCCTTGTCTGTACGATCACTTCATCAACCTGTTCAAACTGAACCTCCATTCTGCCAAGATCCGTTCTGGCAGCCCGAAGTCCGGACAGACCAATGGAATTACCAGCCACAGCCTGCAGATTCCTAAAAGACTCACTGGTCATGCTTATAGAACTGTTTATTCTACTTAAGACAGAGGAAGCTCCGTCAAAAAGCTGTATTGAATTCTGTACTGTTGCCATAGGTTTTCCCTCCTTTCCCGTTTTTCCCTGGGAAGAACGCCGCCATGGACGTCCTCCCCTTTTCATCACTTTCTTGCAGCTTTTGCTTTTTGCGCCTGCTTTTTATCATTTTCCAGCTTAAGCTGAACCGCTGCCATGACAAATGCCCGTTCATACCGGTCCAGACTTAAAAACTCATGGGGCCATTTGTGGAGCTTGTGGAGGCAATAGTAGGCAATATTTGCCTCTGTATCGCCTCCTTCTATCAGTTTTTTGCCTCTTCAACCTGCTCCTCCAGAGTCGTATCAAAACCATTTACCTGCTGAATACGCTCTAAATATCCCGCATATTCTCCAGCTGTCAGCATGGCCTTAAGCAGACTGTCCTCTCCCATGACATGGTAGGAATCCTGCAGTTCCTTATCATTTAAATTCGGGTAAACAGTACATTCGGCAGCCAGTTTTCCCAAATACAGGTTGTAATCCGTTTCCTGGGTATACTGCCCCTTTTTCCCGGTAATCTGAACCCTTTTTGTACATTCTTTTCTTAATGCCTCGTCTTCCTTAGACGTAATTGCCTTGATTTCCCATTCTACCGGTTTTTTATTAGGTCCCAAAAAACGTTTTGAAGCAGCAAATTTCTCATTATCAGCCTTTACTGCATTCTGGCTTAAAAAACAGCTTAAATCTCCCATATCCTTTTATCCTCTCCTTCTTTTACTGCATACCAGCAAGGTTGCTGAATTTCTCCGGCATCTCAAAACTTTCAAAAGTAAATTCAAATTCATCTTCCAGATACTCACCCGACGCATCAAACTTGGTGATAATTCCCCCGTTTAAATTACAGTCTTTTAAAATTACGGTCTGTCTGCCTACACTGGAGGTAGGATCTTCATTGGTAACCTGGATATCGAAGTAGATATCCTTGCCGGTCTTCTGGAACTGGTACAGAATATCCCTGAAAATACTGGTGTTGTAATGGAAGGTAGCTGATCCGCTTCCCTTCATCCCAACAGTTTTATTTCCCTTCATGGCCCGTCCCAGAATCGAAATCTCTGACTTTACCTTTTCAATCTTTGCTTCCAGGTTTAATGCCTGCATAAAATTATACCGTTCATTTCCGATTGTGATAAAACACTCTGCCTTTGTGGCGCTGATCGCATCCCATGCGTCCATTGTAATATTACTCATGATTCATTACCCCTTTCTTATGATACAAGCACAGTCATATACAAAATGCTCATACAGTTAACCGGTTTAACCGGGAAATTCACCACAACAGACCTTTTGCTCTGCCCTTTTTCCACAGTAACTTCTTCTGCATTCAGCCCTTCAATGGCTCTTAATACAGCTAACTGCTTTCCATATGTAACAATGTCGTTCCAAAGACCGATGCGTCCGGCATCATCATTTGAAATTTTACCCAGATAACGTGTATTGAAAAGAGATGCAATGTCATTACCTATCTGGTCCAGCACACGGATGGTCTGGTTATTAGAAAAATCCTCTCCTTTTTCTTCCGTATAGGTAACCAACGTGTTTCCGTCCGTCAGAACCCGGATATCATCTCCTGCCTTGTGAAGCATGAATTTGCCTGCCTTCTGGGCATCTGCAAGCTGAGCCTGTGTATAAGGAATCTTAACGGTGTATTCTCCATCATAAACTTTATTCTCATTGGTCTTGTTGACCGCACATGCAGCTTCAGCACCGGCAACCCAGTAAACCAGACCTGCCACCGATTCTTCTGTTTCATTTTCCACGGAAATGACACCTTCATAATCAGCCTGAGAGTACTGGTGTAAAACTGTCTGGAATTTCATACCGGCTTCATCCCTCATACGTTTTGTGTAAGCCGTGAACAATGCCTTTACCTTATCGTCCGAAGATGGGCAGCAAAGGATCTGAAAGGAAGCACTCTCGATCTCTTCCAGGAACTTGGCATAATCCTCTCCTGTAACATCATCGCCGTTGGTTCCGCCTGTAAAGGTAAGCCCGGCTGTTTCGGCTAATACCGCATCTTTTTTAAATGTTACATAACTGTTATCCGCTAAATCTCCTGCTTTGGCTACGGTCTGAAAATCAATTTCCCTGCCTGCAAACAGGGTTTTTACATCAAATTTCGTTTCATCATCCACATTTTTTGAAATAACTGTCATCAGGCTGTTTCCCCGTGTACCCGCATATTTTGCTGTACCAAATTCATTGGCCCCCTGAATACCACCGTTTAAGCGATAGAAAATACCTTTCGTCATATTCTTAAAAAGTTCTCTGACCGGCAGCATAGCCATATCATCCATGGCATATCCGAATATTTCTTTACAATTCTTTTGAAAATCCTCTGCAGTAACCTCAAATACCTCTTTTACCGGTCCCCAGTCAAGAACCATTGGAACTGCGGCCACACCACGGCTTCCCATGGATGCGCCGGCTGTTGCAGTACTTACAAAATTGATATATGTACCAGGAAACACCTTATTTTGAATTGTAAAATTACCTCCACCTAACATACTTTCACCTTACCTTTCATAAATTGATTCATTATTTCATCAGCCTCTGTAACCGAGTATTTTTTTTCATCATCAAGCAGTGCCTGCAGAAGGTCTCTCCGGTCACAATACTTTTCTGAGCAAGCAAGCTGTCTCTTTGTATAACGTACAGCTTCGGTTCCTTCTGTTACTTTTACATCTTTTTTTGCCATCACAACACCTCTTTCATTGTAATTTTATTTCCTCCATGGATTCCTCCGGTTCCCCGGTCTTTAAAATATAAACATGGTAATCCACCAGAAAATTTAAAATACCTCCCTCAATCTTACCGCTTCTGCTGCAGCCTCTTATGATAGAACCACCTATCAAAGAAATGTATTCCAGCTTGTCCATAAGAGATTCCAGTACAAGATTTAAGTCTCTTGACAACTGATCTGAATTTTGCTGACAATATTTTACATACATACGAATGCTGCGGAAATATCGCTGACCGTTCACCGGTTTTTCTGATGATTCCAGAAGCCCAACCTCAAAATATGGTTTTTCAATTCCCTCCCCCAAGGGATTTGTACCGATTTCCGCTTCTGGAAAAATCTCGTTAAGTTTCCTTGTTACTGCATCCATAATCTCGTTATACATAAAATTCCCCCTTTCTCACAAATCCCCCCTTTCCGCGCCCCTTATGTAGTCTTTTTGTCTACATCGTCCGTAAAAAAAATATCATCCTTCTTCCTTAATGACGTAATACTTAACAACTGGCACAAGTCTTTGATCTCTCCGGCCTTAAACTGGCTCTGATTGTTTATCTTCCTTTGAAATCCATAGCTCGATAATCCCAGTTCAGCTGCGATCCATCCCTTTTTCAGCCCGGACCTTTTGATTTCCTCATTAAGCCGAACTGTATCCGTCATGTCTGCCTCCCTCCTTTTTGTAGTCATTTTGTCTACATTCATTATCATACTCTACTGTATAACATTTGTCAACACCATTTTAAAATTTTGTTGAAAAACATTCTACATCATGGTATAATACTGCTATGGAGGTGATCTTATGGAAATAGGACAGATCATAAAAAAGAGACGCGAGGAGCTGGGAATGTCCCAGGAAGAGCTGGCGTTAAAAGCAGGCTACAAATCCCGTTCATCCATTAATAAGATCGAAGTGGATGGCAGAGGCCTTCCCCAGTCGAAGATCCAGGCGATCGCCAATGCTTTAAAAACCACACCGGCCAGTCTCATGGGCTGGGAGAACGATACCGATTCTGCTTTTGATTATGTAAACGGCTGTTTCGGGGAACATGCCGGAGAGATGCTTGAGAATTTTAACCGTCTGAATGAAAAAGGCCAGACAGAAGCCTTAAAGCGTGTCCGGGAGATGGTTCATATCCCTGAATACGTTAAAGACCAAAGCTCTTTCAGAATTTTAAATTCGGATAAAAAAAGTTACCTGGAACCCGTGGCAGCCCATGAACGAACCGATATCGAAGTGACCGAAGAAATGAGACGGTACGATGATGCCTTTTTCGATGAATAATTTAACTCATTGAGGTGATTTATTTGAACTATGAAGCATTAATAGAAGAAGCGGACTCTGGCGGTATTACCATAAAAGAAAGGCCGCTGACAGCCAACGACGGAAGAATCAGGGGAACCCAGATATTGATTCGGCAGAACATGACGGATTGCCAGAAAGCATGTGTCCTGGCAGAAGAACTGGGCCACTATCACCTGACCGCAGGCGACATTCTGGACCAGTCCGATATATCCAACCAAAAACAGGAACGCACTGCCA
The DNA here is from genome assembly GCA_964402355.1 of uncultured Lacrimispora sp. Taxonomy (GTDB): domain Bacteria; phylum Bacillota; class Clostridia; order Lachnospirales; family Lachnospiraceae; genus Lacrimispora. Next base: position 82,376 of record CAYOCB010000006.1, on the reverse strand, counting down.
GACTCTGGGCTTATAATAAAATGATAACACTGGATAAACTGGTTGCTGCCAAGAAAGCCGGCTGCCGGAACGGATATGAGATTGCAGAACACCTGGATGTGACTGAGGAATTTTTAATGGATGCCATCAGCTGCTATCAGGCCAAATACGGAAAAGGCCTGCAAAAAGATCATTATTTAATACTATTTGAACCTTTTAATATTTATAAATTAGTCGATTGAGTAAATTTCTGTCTTGCAGATCATCTTTCCACATATATTATTCAGAGGTGATGTCTTTATGGATTATTGCGAACTGGTCTTGACCATTTCTTCACTGGCCTGTTGGATGGCTGAGGATAAAACGACAGAGGAACTTGCACAGCTCATTTCCATATACCTTCTGCTTGCTCATACACTGGAGACCATTGTAATCCAGAAGCAATACTGTTCTAAAAAACCAGAAAGTGATGAAACGGAAATATTCCTGTAGCTTTACGATGAATAGTAAAACATAATTTTTCAGAGGTGATGATATATGCAGTCCTGTGAGCTCGCCATGTTCGTGTCCTACCTGGCCTGCTGTATTGCCCAGGATCGTTCCGACGACGAAATTGCACTGCTCAGTTCCGTATTTTCGCAGCTTGGTGACACTCTGCAGACTATTTCTGCCCAGGAGGCCCTATGCTGCGGTCAGGAGGAGGAGAATATGCGTGATAAGTAAGTTATCCTGTAAAAAGCGGGAGGAAGAAGAGAAAAACCATATCATTCCCTTATTTCCTTCCCTTTAACTTTTTACCCAGCAATTTATCTCACTAATATTTTTGCGTAAGAAGTAATTCTACTGCCATCCTGTCATTCAGCTTTCCTGTCTTCACAGCCTCTTCTGTGTCCACGCATAAATTCACATAGGACAGGATCTGTTCCTTTGAAAAGGTTCTGGCCTGAGGCATGATCTTCCCCGCAGCAAAGGGGGGGATTTTAAGTTTTGAGGCTATGCCTCCCTTATCCATGCCTTTTCCCATAAGCTCCTTAGCCTGAAGGATCTGGTTAAACTGTCTGGCAATGAGAAACAGAATTCTCATGGGAGGTTCCTTTAAGGTAAGAAGATCTTCATAAAGATCCATAGCTTTCCTTGTCTGCCGGTTTACGATGGCAGTTACCATATCAAAAATCTTATTGGTTATGCGGACCGTACTGATTGTCTGCACATCTTCATCTGTTATTACCTCCCGCCCCAGCGTAAAACTAATAAGCTTTTCCAGTTCCATTCTGATGTTTTCCATATCATCACCGGTCATATTAAGAAACAGCTCCATAGTATGTCCTGTGATCTTCTTCCCTTCCCTGGCCAGTATAGTCCCTGCCCATCTGGCAAGCTGGGCTGCATCCTGCCTCTCCATTTCAGCGGCATGCCCAAGCTCCTTAACCTTTTTAAACATTCTGCTCCGCTTATCCACCTCCGACTCCACAAAGATCAGGCAGGTGGTTTCAGGCATCCGGGATAAATAAGATATCAGTTCATCGGCTGCTCCCTTAAAAAAACCACTGTCCTCTGCAAGGATCAGACGCTTCTCTGCAAAAAAGGGCATGGTATCCGCAAGACTGATCAGCTCCTGCACATCAATCCCCTTTCCTTCAAACTGGTTGAAGTTCATGGTATCACCAGCCGTAACAGCCTCCTTCATCTGATTTTTAAAGCTGTTTTTCAAAAATGATTCTTCTCCATAGAGAAGATAGACAGGCTTAAAATTATGATTCCTGATATCCTGGGTCAGCGTCTGCATGGTATCCTTCCTCTCCTTATACTTCCTCCTATTATACCGGGAGAATCAGTCTCCGTCAACGAAACTTGTGAAACAGATCTGCTCCCCATCCGTCCAAAGGCGGATGGCACCTTCCTTTGCTGTTTGAAAAACCTTTATCTTCCGTTCTTCAAACCGGTTAAGCACCTCCTTATGGGGATGGCCATAGGAATTGCCTTCTCCATAAGATATAACCGCCCAGTGCGGATTTACGGCATTAAGAAATGCCTCACAGGAAGAATACCTGGAGCCGTGATGTGCGGTTTTTAATACATTGATCTCTGGCAGCAGCCTGCTCTGTGCCGGCCGCTTCAAAAGCCGCTCTTCCTCTTTTTCACCCATGTCCCCTGTAAACAGCATATGGCAGTCTCCATAATCCATCTTAAGCACCTCCGATTCCTCATTGGCATTCTCCGGTACATCCGATTTTTTTGGATAAAGGCAGTTGATCTTAAGTTCCTCAACCTGGATTTTATCCCCTCCGGCCAGATACCATACCTTCGTCCCCGCCTTTTCTGCCAGCTCTGCCAGCTTTCTTATGGCTTCATCATTCTTTCCCTGATAAGGAAGCATAAGGTTATCAATCGTTATGTCATCACATGACTCCAGAAGATACCGGACTCCGCTCAGATGATCCTGGTCCCCGTGGCTGATAAACGCATAACGGATTCTGGACGCTCCCAGACTTTTTAAACATGGTTCCATGATGTATTCCCCTAAAGACCTTTTAGTTGAGCTTCCCCCATCCACCAGAATCGATGACCGGCCGGTCCGAAGCAGGATCCCATCTCCCTGTCCAACGTCAAGAAACACAGCCTCCAGTCCTTTCACCGGTCCCGGTTTAAAGATCAGAATACCGATGGTGTACATGATAATGAGAAAAAAAAGTCTCTGCCGCCAGGGAGCAGCCCCTGTTATTTCTGCCCCTTCCGAATCCTTCTTTCGGTCTCTGATCCGTTCTGTATAATAGTCCCCATGTATTTTCATAAAAAACAAACAGGCTGCCATAAAAAATATATAAGCTGTGATCCGTTCCGGCCCCGGCCGACCAAAGACCAGGCTGTAACCGGGAAGCTCTGATACATTTTTACAAAGGAACTCATAAAAAGCCAGAATGTAGTGACCGGTTCCTGCTGCACCGGTTCCAAGAACCGGACTGAAGCTACCGAGTATAATGACGCCGATCCCAGAACAGAGCACGCCTCCCATCAGAGGAATCACAAGAAAGTTTAAGAGAATTCCAAACAAAGGAATCTGATAAAAATGGTATAGTACCAGGGGCATGGTGACCATCTGAATCGAAACGGCAACAGACAGGATGCCTGCAAAAGCCCTTTCCTTACCAAGCCAGTTCTCCATTACAGGCTTTACCCCTCCAATGGCAAAAACAGCTCCAAAGGACAGCTGGACCCCGCCCTGGGTAATTAATAAAGGGGATTTTATAGCTAAAAGCAGCAATGCCAGGGAAGCTGCGGATAAAAGGTCATATGTCCGTCCAAGATATGAAGCAAGAAAACCGGCGCTCATCATGATGACAGCCCTCACCACCGAAGATCCCCCGCCCGCCAGAATCCCATACAGGACGATCAGGACTGTCCCAGACAGCCCGGCAGTACCATAGCTGACCCCGGCTTTTCGGAGCATCCGGTAAAAAAACAGGCCCACAAGTGCCATGTGCAGACCGCTGATGGCAAGAAGGTGTGCAATCCCGTTTTTCTGGTACAAAGACTTGATCTCCTTTGGAATTCCGCTCTTATCCCCCAGGACTGCAGCCGACAGAATCCCTGCATCCTCCTTCCCGGTAAACCGGTAAAGAATCTTTTTCCCCCATTCTCTAGCCTTACGAAGCCCTTCAAAGAGAGGCGTCCCCCTGTTATCCATGATCTCCAGCTCCTCTCCGGCAAGCTTACAGTCCAGTCCAATAGCCCGGTAATAGGCTCCGGAATCAAATTCTCCAGGATTTCTAGCATGGGAAAAAAGCTCTGCTTCCCCTCTTACCCTGATCATCTGCCCCAGGCACAGCTTCTCTTTTTCTTTCTCCAAAGAAATACCATGAGTCTGCCCCAAAGGATTCATGGTCACCATCAAACCGGGAACGAAACAGCTGGCGGCTTCATCCTTCTTTCCCTTCTTCCATTTCCATACCCGATTCCCTTTTAAAAGGATTTCCAGTGTTCCATCTCCTTCTTCCAGCGATGAGATTCTTCCCTGTACCTCAACGAAAGCCCCGCAAAGCTCTTTTACATTATTTTCACGCTTAAGCCAGCTTCTGCCGTCATGCCAGGCGAAGCCTGCACCCAGGTATAAAAAAATGAGAGGCATAATTACCCAAAATGGGTTCCTGCCTCTCCAGTATCCGTAGAAAATAATTCCGGCAGCTAAAAGAGCCGGAATAAAAAGCCAAGATGTCAGAGCCAGCAGAACGGCAGCCTCTCCAAGTACAAATCCCCCTGCTATCAGACATAATGGTCGTTTTATGGTTCATTTCCTCCTGTATTATCCAAAGCTTCCTCACTCTCTTCCTCATAATCCAGGTTGCGTTCAAACAGCTGGTTCAAAGAAATTGAATCCCGAAACATTATATCCTGAGAGCCGTTAACCGTAATCTGCACCTTATTAATGGGTGAAACCGCTGCCAGGGAATTTACGATAGAATAAATCGGGATGTATTCTTTCACCTCCAGGGTATTATTTAAAAATGAGGAATCAAAATTAATATAACATACATTTTCATTAACTGTTACGTTAAGAAGTTTCGTGTCCTTTGGCAGCGTGGGATTCATACCCGGCCTTGAAGGACCTTCTATCAGCTGTTCTATGACCAGCTTTTCCAGGGAAGTATTGACATTGTGCACCACTCCTCTTGTCTCCTTAACCAGTTTTTCTCCTGCTTCATCGGAAAAATACAACACAAGCTCTGTCTTTTCAAAAGAATTGACGTTGCTGATATTGTCGATAAAATCCGAACTGGCCATAGCGCCCACCGGGCTACCCGAACTGTCCATCAAAGGCTGTTCCGCCGTGTACACCGCAACACGGTCCACCCCCTTAACCTGAGTCAGGGTCCTTACCAGTGAAGCCCTGCATAAGATCTCCCTGGTTGCATTCATCATTGCATAATTGTTATCAAAATACAGATAAAGAACCGTATCCTCCAGCTTATAATGATCAAATCCCACCTTATCCGGTACCGCTGCCTGCCGGTCCAGTTCCTTTGGGACGATCCGCAGCTGTTCTATGAGGTTTCGGATTTCCCAGTCCGTCACTTTTTCAGAGTCTCCCTCCGGCTTTAGCGGCATGGTATACTCCTGCGGCTCTGTCTTGGTCATTGCAGAATCCAGATAGTAGATCTGGTAGACGCCGTCAATGGCCTTTGTTTCACTGATTTCTTTTCTTGTACAGCCGGTCAGGAAAAGCAGGCAGGCCATAAGAAGCAGTGCACCAATTAATCGTTTCATTATGCCCTCCTGTTCCTATGAAATATAAGTGAGAGGAATGCGAACGGTAAATGTGGTTCCCTCTCCTTCTTTGCTTTGAAGTTTAATAGCTCCCTGATGCATTAAAATGATCTTTTTCGTAATAGACAGTCCAAGCCCTGTACCGCCGGTCTCCCTGGACCTGGCTTTATCAACCCGGTAGAACCGTTCAAATACATGTTCCTGGAATTCCTCCGAAATACCAATTCCCGAATCAGCCACCTTAACATAGAAAAACTTATGGTCCGCATCAAGAGTCACCCGGACCCATCCGCCTTCCACGTTATATTTGATGGCGTTTTCCATCAGATTGCTTAATGCCAGAGACAGCTTCATCTCATCCACATCGGCAATGACCTCCCGGATGCTTTCAAAGGTCAGCTCCACATTGCGTTTACCTGCAATGGGCCGGAGCCTTTTTAAGATCAGTTCCATCAGGCCGTTAATATTCACCTGGGCGATGTTTAAGTTTCCGCCGGAAGTCTTATCCATGCGGACCAGGGTGAGCAGATCTTCGATGATCTTGTTTTCCCGGTCGATTTCATCGGATATATCACTCATAAATTCCCGGTACAGCTCAGCCGGTACATCCTCCAGTCCCATAAGAGAGTCTGCCAGTACTCTGATGGAGGTAATAGGTGTCTTCAATTCATGGGATACATTTGATACAAATTCCTCTCTTGACTGGTCCACAGCCTTTAACTTCTTTAATGTCAGGTTAATGGATTCCGTTATCTGTCCCGTCTCCTTATAAGCATGGGAACTGATGTTTTCATCCAGGTTCCCTTCCGCCACCCGGTTCAGCATGCGCTGTAATTCCCTGAAAGGCTTCATCAGAAGTTTCACCAGAAAAACTACAAAAATAGCCAGAACGGAAAAAATCATAAGATGCAGAAAAGCCCCCTTTTCCGATACTGAGGAAATCCGGTTAAGCAGATCTTCTGTGGATGCTGTAATAATTATGACACCGGAAATTTCCTTTTCCTGGCTGTTGGAGTAAATCGGAAGCGTCAAAGCAGAATAATGTTTTTCGGAGTTGTAGGTACTGCTGTTTTCTCCGTTAAAACAACGGATTACCTCTTCTGATACGTTCAGTTTCCCAACGGAGAGGGAAAACGTATCGCTGACGATCCTGAAATTCCGGTTGACAACTACGATCCGGCCATTAAACATGTCCGCTTTCACAGACATCTCATTGTCCAGAAGGGAATCCCTTGGCTCCATGGTCAGATAGCCGATTCTTGTCATCTTGTTGCTTAAAATCCAGCACTGATTCTGTATTTCCTGCATTCTGGATTCGATGAGATTCTGCCGGTAAGCGCTTACCAGGACCCCGTTCTGAATGTACACAGGCACAATTCCCACCACCAGAAGGTTCAGGATCAGAATGACCCGCAGGCTAATGGTATGTTTTTGACTAAAAAACCTTATCGGAAACATATCCACACACCTCCAACTTCATCCCAATCATATTTCCAGCCTTTTTGAACATGCGACTGCCAGCGCTCCGGGGCCGATGTGGCAGGATACACTTAAAGAAAGATGATCCACATAGATTTCTCCGGTCTTTGGAAAAATCTCCTTCAGTTCCTCTTTAAACTCCATGGCAGCTGGTTCATTATCGGTATGGACAACCGCAATACAGCATTGGATTCCCTCCGGATCCTTAAACCGCTCTTCCATATCCTTTTTAACCGCAGTGATCATCATGGATTTAGCCTGTTTCATGGTTCTGGCCTTGGCAAAGGCATCTAATTTCTCTCCCTGAATGGTGAGGACCGGCTTTACCCGTAAAAATGTACCAAGCAGAGCGGCAGCAGGAGTGATTCTCCCTCCCTTTTTTAAGTATTCCAGGGTATCCAGAGTGATATAGATGGTAGAATCCATCTTCGTTTCTTCCAGTTTAGCCTTAATATCCCCGGCTGTCATTCCTGAATCTGCCATTCTGATGGCTTCCAGGACAGACTGCCTCTGCGTCACGGATATTCTCTGATTATTGACAATAAAAACCTTACCGTCAAATTCCTCCGCCAGCATAAGAGCGGTCTGACAGGCGCTGCTTAAGCCGCTGGACATGGGGATATGAACCACTTCATCGTAATCCCCTAAGAGCCTGGTCCATAAATCCATAATATCGGCAGGCGATGGCTGAGAGGTGGAAATATCCACCCCTCCCTTCAGCTTTTTATAAAAATCTTCCTGGGTCAGACTAATATCCTCATAATATGTATCTCCAGCCATCATAAACGGCATGGGTATTACGTAAATTCCCGCCAGCGTACCCTGCTTCTGGGTAATGCCGCTGTTACTGTCTGTTACTATAGCTACTTTCATCTCTGATCTCCTTTATTCCTCCGTCTGAGCATCCTGCTCCGTCTCACCCGAAGATGTGTAAAGCTGATAATACATTCCCCGTTTTTTAAGCAGTTCCTCATGATTCCCCTCTTCTACAATATTGCTGTCAGAAAGAACCAGTATCCGGTCTGCATTCTGGATTGTGGTGAGCCGGTGGGCAATGGTCAGCGTGGTCCGGCCTACTGCCAGCCGGTCTAAAGATTGGGATACCAGATGCTCACTTTCATTATCTAACGCTGAGGTAGCTTCGTCAAGGATCAGTACCGGAGGATTTTTTAAAAATACCCTGGCAATGCTGATTCTCTGCTTCTGCCCTCCGGAAAGCTTTACGCCCCGCTCTCCCACATACGTATCAAAGCCATCCTTAAGCCCCATAATAAACTCATGGGCCCCGGCCATCTTTGCCGCGCGGACCACGTCCTCTCTGGACGCTCCTGGATGTCCGTATTCAATGTTTTCAAAAACCGTTCCGGAAAACAGATAGACATCCTGCTGGACCACGCCCACAGTACTCCTAAGGCTCTCCAGTGTTACATTTCTTATATCCTGTCCATCAATGAAGATCTGCCCCACAGTTGGGTCATAGAATCGGGGGATCAGATTGCACAAGGTGGTTTTGCCGCCGCCCGAAGGGCCTACAAGAGCTACCTTTTCACCCGGTCTGATATCCAGATTAATATCTGACAGCACCGGATTATGATCATCCGGATATTCAAAGGATACATGTTGAAAGGAAATGCTTCCCCGGACCTCATGAAGGGGTCTTGCACCCTCTTCATCAAAGATATCCACGCTTGCATCCATCAGTTCCATAAAACGCTCAATCCCGGTCATTCCTCTCTGGAACTGCTCTGCAAACTCAATGATCCGGCGGATCGTGGCCAGAAGCGTTGTCACATACAGGGTATAGGCCACCAGATCCCCAGGCTCAATCAGTCCCTTAATCATGAAAGCACCACCGGCAACGATAACGACCACGTACATCAGACCATCAAACATCCGAATGGTGTTCTGAAACGCAGCCATGTATTTGTAGGTTTTTCGCTTGATTTCTAAAAATTCCTTATTATCACGGTTAAACTTCTCGATCTCTATCTTTTCATTGGCAAAAGCACGGACTACCCGATTCCCAAGAAGGCTGTCTTCAATCCTGGCATTCAGTTCACCTATATGGTTCCTCTGATGCTTAAATGCTTTTCTCACCTGCAGGTTAAAATAGGTACAGGATGCAGCCATGACCGGAATCAGCAGGAAAATAACCAGTGTCAGAGGCAGATTGATTCCTGCCAGGATTATAAAGGATACCACGGTCTTTAAGAACGCAATGAAAAATTCCTCCGGACAGTGGTGGGCAAATTCTGTCACATCAAACAAGTCGCTGGTAATCCGTGACATGATCTGCCCTACCTTTGTATTGTTAAAATAATTATCCGACAGCTTCTGCAGATGCCCGAAGGCCTCTTCCCTCATGTCGGTTTCAATGGCGGCTCCCATGACATGGCCCGTATAAGCCATATAGAAGCTGGCCATCCCATCGATGACCCTGAGTCCAAAATACAAAGCTCCGATCCCGATAATGGTCCGGATCGTTAAGGAAGCCAGATCCTGCATCCCCTGATTGGTGATATAACGTAAGATAAGCGGCAGCACCATTTCGCAGATGGTTGTAAGCGCCGCACAGAATAAGTCCAGGGCCATGACCTTCGTATACTTTTTATAATAGGGTACAAAACGTCTGATCAATGTACTCGTATTCATCTCTTTCTGTTTCATACATACCTCTACTCTGTAATCTTAATATTTTTTATAAGCCCCAATGCCCAATCCCGTTCCCCAGGTTTTCTGCTGACTATCTTGATATTCATACGCTGTTCTTTGTATAGCACCTGGGCCGACATCCCATAAAGAGTCTCTCCCTCCTTTTCTTCCGGTTTATAAAAAGCAGCCCTGGCAAGGGCCTTTCCAATGTCAAAATCAAGCATCTCTTCTGGCATCCCCTGCTCGAACCACTGCTTCTTGAATTCAGCCGGGCGCCCTTCAAAAACAGCCGCATAAATATAATAATCATGTCCCCCATAATCTATTCCGTCGTAATAGTGGTCCATAATACCGCTATCTTCCTCATCGAACAAAAAGTTTCCCGGAATCCCAAAGGTCATGTTTCCGATTTTCCGGTAGACCAGATGCTTACGGCAGCCGATTATTATCTCCTCCGGCAGCTGCAGGACATTCTCCAGATTCACCGGTTCATGACCATCAAGCCGGCATACTTCTAAATACTCTCTTTTGGGAAATGGTATTTTCTGATCCATAAAAAAAGCTTTTTCAAGCAATTCGATAATGGACTTATTCACCAGTTCATCCTGTATGCTCCGCTTAGAAGGCATAAAATAACAGGACTGGTTCAACAGCACCATGCCGCTGTTTCTGTAAAAGTAAGCATCCTTTGCAACTTCATTCCAGACAAAAAAATCCTTTGCAAATGCCACACTCATTCCGGAATGGACCATCCCTTTCATTTCCCGGAAAGAAAATGGCCGGATATGGGTAACCAGCTTTCCCTCCTGCCGCTCCGGAACATAATAAACCGCAGGCCAGCAGAACGTGTATTCTCCCTCTTCACTCCAGTGAGATACCAGCTCCATCAACTCAGAGAACCATTGGTAAAAATATTTCTGCCTCATGGCAAGGAAATCCCGTTTTCCATAATATCCGGTCCTGTCCTCGACCTTAAGCTTAAGTTTTTCTTTTTTAGCAAGCCTTTCCAGAAAATCAATTGCAGCAGCATGAAACCCAGGGCCTGCAATGTTCGTTTGACTTTCCCCCTGAAACCTGCGATTATTCCATTTCAGCCAGATATAGCCTTCCGGACACAACTGTACCATCAAAAAACCTTCCATCCGAAAGCAGCGGTACCCCATTTCCTTTGCCAGACTTTTCGTCATTCCTTCCGCAGTCTGTCCATTCCAGTTAATTCCGGAAAAAAATTTATTCTTTGGCTCCAAAGAAAACCTGATTCGAATACTCATCTGAAACCCTTCCTAATATATCTTACTTTATTTTATCCTATTTTTGTTCGAAATGGAAGCAGAAAACGAATAGGAACGGATTTAATTTTTACTGGAAATAGGTTTTAATACAAAAAATTGTCTGAATGATTTAAAATGAGGGCGTCCGGTTCATTACCGGAAAGCCCTCATTTTCCCTTCTCATTATTTCACAAGCAATGATTTACCCGTCATCTCTTTTGGCTGTTCCATTCCCATGAGCTCAATCAGGGTTGGAGCTATATCAGCCAGACAGCCGCCTTCTCTCAGCTTATAGGCTGGGTCGGCATTTACCAGAATAAACGGAACCGGATTGGTGGTGTGTGCAGTAAACGGCTCTCCTGTCACATAATCCACAAGCTGTTCTGCATTTCCATGGTCTGCACAGATAAACAGAATGCCATCCACTTCCTTTATTGCATCCACGGTTCTTCCCACACATGCATCCACTGTCTCAATGGCTTTGATGGCTGCATCTTCAATTCCGGTATGTCCCACCATATCCGGGTTAGCAAAGTTAATGATAATCACATCGTATTTTCCGGATCTGACCGCATCGACCAGCTTATCACAGACAACAGGAGCACTCATCTCAGGCTGTAAATCATAAGTGGCAACCTTTGGAGACGGAACCAGGATTCTGTCCTCTCCTTTATTGGGTTCTTCCACGCCGCCGTTAAAGAAAAAGGTTACATGGGCATATTTTTCAGTTTCGGCAATTCTGGCCTGTGTCATATTGTTCTTGGCAAGGTATTCGCCGAAGGTATTGGATATGGATTCCTTCTTAAAGGCTACCAGCTTATTTTTAATGGTTTCATCGTAATCGGTAAAACAAACAAAGGTCAGGTTCAGACGCTTTTCTCTGGCAAAGCCCTTGAAGTCATCATCACAAAATGCTCTTGTGATTTCCCTTGCACGGTCAGGGCGGAAGTTAAAGAAAATCACGGAATCACCATCTGTAACGGTGGCAACCGGTTTTCCTTCTTCTGTCACGACAACTGGCTCTACGAATTCATCATAGGTCTTTGCATCATAGGATGCCTGGATTCCTGAAACGGCTGACCTGGCCTGCGTTCCCTCTCCCTTTGTAAGCGCATTGTAAGCCCGCTCCACACGGTCCCAGCGGTTATCACGGTCCATGGCATAGTAACGTCCCATAACGGAAGCCACTCTGCCCGTACCAATTTCCTTCATCTGGGCTTCCAGCTCTTCTACAAAACCTTTTCCGGAAGCCGGAGGAGTATCCCGTCCATCTAAGAAACAGTGAACATATACCTTATTCAGACCATTTCTTTTCGCCAGTTTAAGCAGGCCGTAAATATGGGTATTGTGACTGTGAACGCCTCCGTCAGAGACCAGGCCCCACAAATGAAGAGCGGAATTATTCTTCTTACAGTTTTCCACTGCCTGTAAGAACTCCGGAACTTCAAAGAAATCTCCATCTTCTATGGATTTTGTAATTCTGGTAAGCTCCTGATACACGATCCTTCCGGCCCCCATGTTCAGATGGCCCACTTCGGAATTCCCCATCTGTCCATCAGGAAGACCTACTGCAAGTCCGCTGGCATTGCCCTTTACAAAGGGACACTGGCTCATAAGCTGATCCATGACCGGGGTCTTGCCTTCACAGACAGCGTTATGATCGCAGTTATTATTTAATCCGTAACCATCAAGTATCATTAATACAACCGGTTTTTTGCTCATAACTAGTTCTCCTTTTCTTCTTGTTCTTCTATATTATGGAAACACCTGAAAGGTATATTATGAAAATTGCTGTTTCACAATACTATATTCTACATGATTTGCAAATATCTTGCAACCTGTGAATGATAAAATAACTCTTTATCTTTTACAGTACCTTCCTCTTTCGTTTTCTTCCCCAAAAAAGCTGCCGCCTATTACAGGAGGCAGCAGCTATATACTCTCTTATTTATTGTAATTGACGATCTTACCGAAATCCGGTTTCAAGGAAGCGCCTCCAACCAGTCCGCCATCAATATCCGGCTGCGCAAACAGCTCCGGAGCGCTTGAAGCCGATACAGACCCGCCGTACTGTATGCGGATTGCAGCAGCTGTCGCTTCGTCATAGATTTCCGCGATGCATGCACGGATTGCACAGCATACTTCCTGAGCCTGTTCTGTGGTTGCTACCTTTCCTGTTCCGATCGCCCAGATCGGCTCATAAGCGATTACCGCTTCTGCAGCCTTTCCAGCCGGTACATTTAAGAAAGCGATCTTGATCTGCTGGCGGATCCAGTCAATGGTAATTCCCTGTTCTCTCTGAGTCAGTGTCTCCCCGCAGCATACGATGGGGGTAATACCGTACTCAAAAGCCTTAAGAACTTTTTTATTTACTGTTTCGTCAGTCTCAGCAAAATACTCTCTTCTCTCAGAATGGCCGATTACCACATACTTCACTCCTGCATCCTTTAACATGGCAGGGGATATCTCACCAGTATAGGCACCCTTGTCTTCAAAGTACATATTCTCAGCACCGATGTGGATATTGGTTCCCTTCGCAGCTTCCATAGCTGGTATAATGTCAATAGCCGGAACACAGAAAACAACATCTGCTTCATCGTTTTCCACCAGCGGCTTTAAGGTATTTACCAATTCAACTGCTTCGCTAGGAGTCATATTCATCTTCCAGTTACCTGCTATAATTTTCTTTCTGGACATACTATTTTCCTTTCTTTCTATAAGGTATTTCAGAAAACCGGGATCTTCTGCTTTAAAAAACCCGGACAGCCATTGACCGCCCGGGTCCCTATTTTATAATTCAATTATTTGTTGTCAGCTGCAGCTACACCAGGCAGTTCCTTGCCTTCCAGGAATTCAAGGGATGCTCCGCCGCCGGTGGAGATATGAGTCATCTTGTCAGCGAAACCGAGTCTCTTAACCGCATTGACAGAATCACCGCCGCCGATAACCGTGGTAGCGTCAGAAAGCTCAGCAACCGCACGGCATATCTCTAAGGTACCTTCTGCAAAATTGGAAAATTCGAATACGCCCATGGGTCCGTTCCAGACAACGGTCTTGGCACCCTTTAAGGCATCTTTGAAAAGAGCAATGGACTTGGGACCGATATCAAAACCTGACCAGCCTGCATCAATGTTATCAACTACTTTTCTTTCAGTATCATTGGAAAATTCCTTACCCTCTACGTTGTCGACCGGAAGCAGCAGCTTCACGCCCTTTGCTTCTGCCTTTTTAATCATCTCCAAAGCATAGTCAAGCTTATCTTCCTCGCATAAGGAGTTGCCGATTTCCCTGCCCTGAGCTTTTGCAAATGTATAAGCCATACCACCGCCGATAATCAGGGTATCAACTTTGTCAAGGAGATTGTTAATTACATTGATCTTATCGGAAACCTTGGCTCCGCCCAGGATTGCCACAAACGGACGGACAGGATTCTCAACTGCCTGACCTAAGAATTTGATTTCTTTTTCCATTAAATAACCAACCACATTGGATGCCGTATACTTGGTAACTCCCACATTGGAGCAGTGAGCTCTGTGAGCAGTACCGAATGCATCGTTTACGAAAATACCGTCGCAGAGGGAAGCCAGCTCTTTTGCATATCCTTCTGCGTTCTCATCCTTGCCGTACTTAGTCTCTTCCACTCTGTAACGGGTATTCTGAAGAAGCAGGACTTCGCCAGCCTTTAAGCTGTCAGCAGCCTGTTTTGTCTCAGGACCTGTTACCTTGGGATCGTTTACGAACTTCACTTCTACGCCCAGTCTTTCGCTTAAAGCAGGCGCAACCGGCTCAAGAGACATCTCCGGAAGCGGTTCTCCCTTTGGTTTGCCCAAGTGGGAGCAGAGGATCACCTTAGCACCCTGGTCTAATAATTTCTTTATTGTCGGGATAGCGCCGTCGATACGGTTATAGTTCTGGATCACTCCATCTTTCAACGGTACGTTAAAGTCACATCTTACTAAAACTTTCTTTCCCTTTAATCCTGTTAAATCATCAACTGTTTTCTTATTAAGCATGTTTTGGATGCTCCTTTCAGATTTGCTTATTTACAATATAAAAGGCCCGGTCCTTAACGACCGGACCCTTCGTGGATCTTTAGCCTAATTCAGCAAAGTACTTGATTGTACGAACCATCTGGCTTGTATAGGAATTCTCATTGTCATACCAGGAAACAACCTGAACCTGATATAAATCATCACCGATCTTGGAAACCATGGTCTGAGTTGAATCAAATAAGGAGCCGAATCTCATACCGATCACATCAGAGGAAACGATCGGATCTTCATTGTATCCGAAGGATTCGCTTGCTGCTGCTTTCATAGCTGCATTGATGCCTTCCTTGGTAACATCTGCACCCTTAACAACTGCTGTCAAGATGGTTGTGGATCCTGTCGGAACCGGAACACGCTGTGCAGAACCGATTAACTTGCCGTTTAATTCAGGAATAACCAGACCGATTGCCTTTGCAGCACCGGTGGAGTTGGGAACGATATTGGCAGCACCTGCTCTGGCTCTTCTTAAATCACCTTTTCTGTGCGGTCCGTCAAGGATCATCTGATCGCCAGTATATGCATGAATAGTGCTCATGATACCGGACTGGATCGGTGCATAATCATTCAGAGTCTTAGCCATAGGAGCTAAACAGTTTGTTGTACAGGAAGCAGCGGAGATGATGGTATCACCTGCTGTCAGAGTCTTTTCGTTTACACTGTAAACGATGGTCGGCAGGTCACTGCCTGCTGGAGCAGAGATAACAACCTTCTTGGCACCAGCACTTATATGTGCCTGAGATTTGTCCTTGGAGCAGTAGAAACCAGTACACTCTAATACTACATCAACACCGATCTGTCCCCATGGGAGATTTGCAGCATCTTTTTCTGCATAGATCTTGATGGTCTTTCCATCAACGGTAATGGAGTCTTCACCAGCCTTTACGGTATGAACATTCTCACCGATACGTCCGGTATATCCACCCTGTGCTGTGTCATATTTTAATAAATGTGCTAACATCTTTGGATCTGTTAAATCGTTAATAGCTACTACTTCATAACCCTCTGCTCCAAACATCTGTCTGAATGCAAGACGGCCAATACGTCCGAAACCGTTAATCGCAACTTTTACTGCCATAATTCAATTCCTCCTAAGAATAAAATTAATTTGATTGTTAAATAATAATCAACTATCCTTTATTTTACCTAATATTCCAGTAAATAGCAAGTCCTTTTTTTATTTTTATAAATTCCTCACTTCTTTTTACATCTCATCCTTTACATAACCGGCCAGGTTGTATGCATGATCGGAAATACGCTCCAGATTGCTTATCAGGTCCAGGAAAACAACACCTGCCGAAGGTCTGCATTCGCCTGCGGAAAGCCGTTCGATGTGTTTTTCTCTCAGCTCCTCTTCCAGCATATCCACCTGGTCCTCGTACTGGCTCACCCTGCGTACGTCATCCATGTCCCCTTTTCTCCTGGCTTCAATGGAGTGGGCAAAGGACCGGCAGGCCGCCCGGCATATAATATCCAGATCGGACGTTCCCGTTTCTGAAAAACTGATCTCATTCCTGATCATGTATTCCGCCTGCTCCGCCAGATTCTCCGCATGATCTCCTACCCGCTCGATATCGCTGATGCTGTAAAATAAATTGTTGACTACCAGTTTCTGTTCCTCTGTCAGCGACAGATTATTGATTTTGACCAGATATTCGGTCAGCATCTTTTCCATATTATTAATCGTCTTTTCCGTTTTATACACGCCTTTGATATCCTCTTCATTTTTTGTGAGAACTGCTTTAACGGCCCGGTCCACATTCTCCATGGTGATCTGTCCCATATGTACAACTTCCATGGAAGCCGTTTCGACCGCAAAAGCCGGAGATTCAAAGATCCGTTCATCTAGATGTTTCATGGTTTCCGCCTCTTCATCACTCAGCTTAACCAAAGCCTTCTGCTCCTCCTGAACGAAAAATCCGGACAGCTTCACCAGCTGACCTGCAAACGGAAAAAGAATCAGGGTATTGGACAGATTAAAAATCGTATGGAAGATGGAAATCCGGACGGCTGTGATATTGTGGACAGCAAAGGCCGGCAATGCCAGAAACAGGATAAAAGAACCAAGTCCGAAAAGGACAGCGCCAAATATATTAAAGGACAGATGAATCACAGCTGCACGCTTTGCCGTACGGGAGCCTCCGATACTGGAAATAAGCGCAGTCACGCAGGAACCGATGTTCTGTCCAAGGGTTATGAAAACAGCTGCATTGGTGGTGACCACTCCGTTCATGGCAAGAGTCTGCAGAATACCTACCGATGCGGAGGAACTCTGGAGCAGCGCCGTAACTACAGCGCCGGTCAGCATTCCAAGGATCGGATTCCTGCCTAAAATGCGGAACGCTTCCGAAAAAACAGGTGCATCCGTATAAGGAGAAATTGCCCCTGACATGAAATCCAGACCTATGAACAGCATACCAAGGCCCACAAGGATCTCTCCTGTGGTCTTCATCTTCTGTTTTTTTCCAAACAATAAAAGAACCGCTCCGATTCCAATCAGAAGAGGTGCACAAAAGGAGGGCTGAAACAGAGAAAACGCATCTCCCAGCTGGTTCATGGATACGATCCAGGCAGTGATGGTGGTGCCGATGTTTGCGCCCATGATAACGCCGACCGCCTGAGACAGATTCAGAACTCCTGCACTTACAAATCCCACTACCATGACCGTTGTCGCTCCGCTGCTCTGAATTATGGCTGTTATGAGTGCTCCCAAGAGCACTGCCGTAAAACGGTTGTTTGTAAGCATTCCCAAAAGCCGGCTCAGCCGGCTTCCTGCAGTCTTCTGCATACCGTCTGCCATAATATTCATGCCATACAGGAACATTCCCAGTCCTCCAATGAAGCCAAACAGACTTGATATGTCATTCACCGACATGTGTTACCTCCTTGTAACCACTTTATTATTTTATTCCGGTATCTTCCGGACTCTGCCGGAATCCGCACCATTTAAAATAATAGCATATACGGAATCAGATTATCAATGTTTTTTAAAATTTATGTAAAATTTTGGCGAATTTCGTGTAAAACACGGATTCCTCTGCGTTGCTTTTCTCTCCCGGATTGATTATAATCAATGTAAAAAATATGGAAAAGGAGAACCTCATGCTTCCAGATTATCATTTTCATACAAACTTTTCAGGAGACTCCGACACCCCCGTGTGCGCTCAGATCGAACAGGCCATACGCCTCGGCATGGATTCCATCTGTGTCACGGACCATCACGATTATGATGTGGATTCCACCATTGACTTCACCCTGGACACTAAACGTTATATGGAGGCTATGTCTGCGCTGAAAGAAGAATATAAAAGCCAGATCCGGCTGTGTATCGGAATCGAGCTTGGACTGCAGACTCATTTAAAAGAATATTTTACAAAGCTGTTAGCAAACCACCCATTTGACTTTGTTATCGGCTCCACCCATTTTATCAACAGAAAGGATGTCTCCCATCCGGAATTTTTTGAAGGAAGAGAGGAACAGGAAGCATATCTTGAGTATTTCCAGGCTACACTGGATAATGTGAAAAATATAGATACTTACGATGTAGCAGGCCACCTGGACTACATTGTCCGTTATGGTCCAGAAAAGGATGCTTTTTACAGCTATGAAGCATACCGGGACATCTTTGATGACATACTAAGAACCATAATTCAACACGGCAAGGGAATCGAATGCAATACGGCAGGTCTGCGAAAGGGACTTTCACAGACTAATCCAGGAGCCAGGATCTTAAAACGCTATCTGGAACTGGGAGGAGAAATCATTACCATCGGCTCTGATGCCCATGTCCCGGAGGATCTGGGGGCAGACTTTCAGACGGCCCGGAAGCTTCTGCTGGATTGCGGATTTTCATATTACACAGAATTTCAGGGGCGGAGGCCGGTATTTAAACCGCTCTTTAAATAACAGGTACGGAATTGGAGAAATAAATGAATGTATTTGATATTGTAGGTCCCGTCATGATCGGGCCATCCAGCTCACATACAGCAGGTGCCGCCCGTATCGGAAAAACAGCTGCCCTTCTTTTAGACGCTCCGGTGAAAACGGCGGATATCCTGTTTTACGGTTCCTTTGCCCAAACCTATAAAGGCCACGGCACGGACAAGGCCACGGTGGGCGGGATCCTTACTATGGATCCCTGGGACCCCGGCATCCGCACCAGCCTGGAAACGGCAAAGGAACGCAATATATCCGTTACTATCCATACCGGTACCATAGAAGATGCCCATCCCAACACAGTTCTTATCACCCTTACCTCCCCTGACGGCAGCCAAATCTCGGTCCAGGGATCCTCGGTAGGCGGAGGCAATATCATCATTACCATGATCAATGGCATGGAAGTTTCATTTACCGGTCAGAATGCCACAATGGTTATCATGCACAAGGACGTACCCGGTACTGTCGCCCATGTTACCAGCCTGGTGGCCGAAAGACAGGGGAACATCTGCAGTATCCGCTTAAACAGACAGGAAAAAGGGGGCCTGGCCGTCATGACCATAGAAACGGATTCCGATTATGACCAGTCACTGGTATCCCGTATCAAAACGCTTCCTGATGTATACAGTGCCATCCGATTAAAGTTGAACTGATCCGGCTGAAAGAGAAAAAGCGGGGCATGCTATGTTGTAAATGGTCAACATCAGGAGGTACCCATGAACTTACATTATCATTCAGTAGAAGAACTGGCAGCGGCTGCCCTTTCCTCACATAAAAAAATATCTGAGATTGTCCTGGAGCAGCAGGCAGAGGATATGGGAAAGACCAGGGAAGATGTCTATTCTGCCATGGAACAGAGCTTTGATGTCATGAAACATTCCGTTCAAAACGGCATGGATGAGACGCTTCGCTCAGCAAGCGGACTGTCAGGCGGTTCTGCAGCAAAGCTCAAACGGGCAGTGGATGAAGGGCGGAATCATTTTGGACATCTGTTCGGAAATGCCATAAGTATGGCTTTGGCTGTAACGGAATACAATTCCTGTATGGGGCAGATCGTAGCGGCCCCTACGGCAGGTTCCAGCGGAGTCATTCCGGCTGCTCTCATATCTGTCATGGAAGAGTACCGGATTTCAAAACATGACATCATCATGTCCCTGTTCACCGCATCTGCCATTGGTATGGTCATTGTTAAATGTGCCAGCATTTCCGGTGCAGAAGGCGGCTGTCAGGCCGAGGTTGGGTCCGCTTCAGCCATGGCTGCCGCCGCTCTCACGGAAATCTTCGGCAGCACTCCCCAAATGGTTTGTGAAAGCTGTGCCATTGCCCTTACCAATACCTTAGGCCTGGTATGTGATCCGGTAGCCGGACTGGTGGAGGTTCCCTGCATCAAACGGAATGCCATGGGGGTCGCCAATGCCTTCACCGCCTCTGAGCTGGCCTGTGCAGGGATTACAAACGCCATTCCTGCCGATGAGGTAATCCTGGCTATGAAGCATGTGGGGCAGCAGATGCCTGCCTCCTTAAAGGAAACTGCACAAGGCGGCCTTGCTGCCACGCCTACGGGCCGCCGCCTGAGCAGGGAGATTTTCGGAGATTCGAACCCTCCATTATAACACCAGGCTTTCTTCCTGTGATATAATGATAAGAAACAGGAGGTGCTTTGATGAAAGAAACCTATACGACTTCTGAAATAGCGGATATAATCGGGATCCATCCGAATACGGTACGGCTTTATGAGGAATTAAAGCTTATTACACCTCCTGAAAGACGGGATAATGGATATCGTATCTTTACAAAGCTGCATATTGAACAGTTCCGGGTGGCACGGCTTGCTTTTCAGGTTGAAGTGCTGCAGAACGGGCTGCGGAAAAAGGCTGTACAGATCATAAAAACCTGTGCAGAACAGGATTTTGACAAGGCCCTTACCCTTACCTGCGATTATCTGGAACAGCTGGCAGGTGAAAGAAAAAACGCTGAAGATGCAATCCATATTGCGGAGCGTATTTTATCCGGTTCAGAAACCGTTATGGAAGACGGCCTGTTTACCCGGAAACAGGCTGCTGATTATCTGAAGATTTCCATTGACACCTTAAGGAACTGGGAGCTTAACGGACTATTGTCCGTAAAAAGAAAGAAAAATGGTTACCGGGTCTATACTTCCTCTGACCTGCAGCGTTTAAAAATCATTCGTTCGCTGCGCTGCGGGAACTATTCCCTGTCCGCTATCCTGCGGATGCTGAACATTTTATCAGCCGATCCTGAGGCCAATATCCGGACAGCCATAGATTCCCCAAAAGAAAATGATGATATATTAACTGCCTGTGACCGTCTTCTGACTTCCCTTCATCATGCAGAATCCAATGCAAAAACCATCCATCAGCTTTTAATGAAAATAAAACAGGAAATTTTATAACCCTCCATTTTCACACCAGCCTTGGTACTGGTGTTATGATTTACGCAGGCAATGAGCCAAACAAATAGGTTAAGGAGGATGAAAATGGAGCTGACATTAAAAGCTGAAAATTTATGCAAATCTTATAATGGTATCCCGGTTGTGGAAAATTTAAATATTGAGGTCCGCCGGGGTGAGGTGTATGGCTTATTAGGTCCCAATGGAGCCGGCAAAAGCACCTCCATTGAGTGTATGCTGGGAACCAGAAGAGCTGACAGGGGAACTGTGACGGTTCTTGGGATGAACCCTGTAACGGACCGGAAAAAATTATTTGAACGTGTAGGCGTGCAGTTTCAGGAGGCCAATTATCAGGACAGGATCACGGTAGAGGAATTGTGTACGGAAATTCAGTCTTTGTACCAAAAAGCAGGTAATTATGAAGAGCTGTTGCAGCAGTTCCATCTGACAGATAAGAAAAAAAGTCCTGTATCCGAGCTTTCCGGAGGACAGAAGCAGCGGCTCTTCTTTATTCTTGCACTGATCCCTGATCCTGAGATCGTATTTTTTGACGAGCTGACAACAGGTCTTGATGCGAAGGCCCGCCGGGAGGTTTGGAAATACCTGGAGGAATTAAAAAGAAAAGGGCTTACCATTTTTCTCACCTCTCATTTCATGGATGAAGTGGAACTTCTCTGTGACAGAATCACCATCCTTAAAAAAGGGCGGACCGTGTATTGGGGGACTGTAAAAGAAGCAGTTGCCGCCAGCCCTTATGATAAATTTGAGGATGCCTATCTATGGTACACTGGTGAGGAGGAAATAATCGATGAAGCCATTTAAAGCCATGCTTAAAACAGAAATGAAACTTTCCTTCCGGGGAATGGACATGTTTATTTTTGCAATCTGCTTCCCTGTTGTTATGGTAGTTTTATTAGGGATTATCTACGGGAAAAAACCGGCATTTGAAGATGCGGAATATACATTTTTAGAGCAGTCCTTTGCTGCACTCTCTACGATTTCCATCTGTGCAGGCGGGGTTATGGGATTGCCGCTTTTGGTATCGGATTACCGCCATAAAAAAATACTGAAGCGTTTGAAAGTAACTCCGGTAAGTCCGGTAATAATACTATCGGTTCATATTGTAATTTATGCATTTTATTCTTTCGTTTCCCTGATTTTAATCTATGGAACGGCAAAGCTATTCTTTGGATACCGGATGAACGGCTCCCATATGTTCTTTCTCATCAGTTTCCTTTTTGTCATGCTTTCCATGTTCAGCATCGGCGTCATGGCAGGAGGGATCGCACCAGATATGAAGACAGCCAGTATCGCAGCCAGCATCCTGTATTTCCCGATGCTGATCTTTTCCGGTGCTACCCTTCCCTATGAAGTAATGCCGCCGGCTTTACAGAAGGTATCCGACATGCTGCCTCTGACACAGGGAATCAAGCTGTTAAAAACCGCTTCTTTGGGATTACCGGCAGAACATGCATTTTTCCCAATTGCCGTCATGGCAGTCCTTTTCTTAATCTGCACGGGCATTTCTTTAAAATTCTTCCGGTGGGAATAAAAAACCGGGAAACAGCGGCTTATCCTGCCGCTGTTTCCCGGTTATCCGCTTAATCTCTGTTTTCCAGCTTCTTTTTATAGATCTCAATGACCTTCTTCATTGCTTCCTGACCAGGAGCACCGATGGTCATTCTTTTTTCCACGCATGTTCTCATGCTGATGGCCTCATAGATATCTTCTTCAAATACCGGGCTGATCGCCTTGTATTCTACCAGGCTCATATCGTCCAGAGCAATTCCTTTGTCAATGCAGAAAAGCACAAGCTGTCCCACAATTCCATGGGCATCCCGGAAGGGTACTCCGTGATTGACCAGGTAATCTGCCGCATCGGTGGCATTGGTAAAGCCATTCTTTGCACTGGCTTCCATCACGTCCTTCCGAAAGGCCATGGAGGATATCATTCCCGTAAACAGGGCAAGGCATCCTTTTACCGTATCAATGGCGTCAAACGTCAGTTCCTTATCTTCCTGCATGTCTTTATTATAAGCAAGCGGAATTCCCTTCATGGTAGTAAGAAGAGATACCAGTGCCCCGTAGACCCTGCCTGTCTTGCCGCGGATCAGCTCTGCGATATCCGGATTCTTTTTCTGTGGCATGATGCTGCTTCCGGTACTGTAGGAATCATCAATTTCCACGAAGCGGTATTCATTGGTATTCCAGATAATAATCTCCTCACAGAATCTGCTTAAATGCATGGCAATGGTTGACAATGCACTTAAAAGTTCGATCAGGTAATCCCTGTCAGCCACAGAATCCATGCTGTTAAGGGTAGGGCCGTCAAATCCAAGAAGCTCTGCCGTATATTCCCGGTCCAGCGGATAGGTGGTTCCTGCCAGGGCACCGGACCCAAGCGGGCAGTAATTCATTCTCTTTCTGATATCGGAAAGACGGGATGCATCCCGGTCAAACATTTCAAAATAAGCGCCGATATGGTGTGCCAGGGTAATCGGCTGTGCCTTCTGCAAATGGGTAAAACCCGGCATATAAGTATCCAGATTCTCCTCCATCAGCTTAAGAAGTTCCTTTAACAGGTTCTTTACCAGACCTGTAAGCTCGTCAATCTCATCTCTTGTATATAGTTTCATATCCAGAGCCACCTGGTCATTGCGGCTGCGCCCGGTGTGAAGGCGTTTACCCGCCTCTCCGATCCGTTCTGTCAGAACCGCCTCCACAAAGGAATGGATATCCTCATGCTCTGCCTTAATGGCCAGGGCTCCGCTTTCCAAGTCAGCCCTGATTCCCTTAAGGCCTTCTACGATCCTGTCCCGGTCCCCGGCTGTAAGAATGCCCTGTTTTGCCAGCATTCTCACATGGGCAATGCTGCCCTCGATATCCTGATGATAGAATTTCTGGTCAAAAGACAGGGATGCATTAAAATTGTGTACCAGCTGATTGGTTTCTTTGGTGAAGCGTCCGCCCCATAATTTCATAATTAAGATCTCCTCTTTGCTTTATTCATTGAATGATACCGCATGGGCCTGCGTTTTTTACGTTTTTTAAGGGATAACCCGGCAGCCGCCAGCAGGATCAGGGTGCTTCCTGCTGTAATCATACCGCCGGTCTCTAATCCCTGCGGCATATATATCAGGGAAACATTATGGGTTCCGGCAGTCATATGCACACTTAAAAATGTATCAAAGACTTTATAAGGTTCTACTGTATTTCCATCTACCCTGACGGTCCAGCCCTTATCATAAGGAATACTGAAGAACAATAATCCGGCCCGGCTGGCTTCAACAGATCCCTGTATTTCCGTATCCGTCCACTTTGTCAGTTTCATGGAATTCTGGTTTAAAATACCGGAAACAGATTTTAAGCCTTCCGGCAGGAATCGGTAAGCCACTGCCACCAGATCCTGCTCATTATCATCGTTGCGGAGAGTGATCTTCTCTCCTTTATTGAGCGTTCCGAGTTCCAGCAGATATCCACGGTCCACATTATCAAAACTCTTTGTCTCTTCCCCTATGAGGGCAGTCACCTTCTCCACCTTCTTATTGCTGACATATACATAATAATCTCCGTCCTCTTCCGGAGTAAAGCTAAAGCTGGTGCCAAGAATCTCACTTGGAACCTCTGAAAGCACGGGACTTGCTCCCAAAACCACTGACAGGTCGTTCTGAACCTCTGCAGGATTTGTCAGCTCCAGCTGCCAGTTGTTTTCCAGATCATAGGGAATCATAAAGCCTAATGACATGGCATACGTATTTTCATGAAGATACATCTCATCTTCCTTGGAAATCACCGTTGAAATGTCCGTATCTGAAATTGCTTCAGAATACAGTGCATATTTTACCGCAAAAAGAGCGTCTACTAACGGCGTGCTTCCGGTTATGCTGTATGCATTGGTAGAACTTTCACAGCCCAGCTTCTTAAAGAATTTTGATAGATCCGCATTAGCAGTAGATGAAAACAGGGATACGGTTGGAAAATTCAGCCACGCCCCGTCATTCTTGGTCTTTCTGGTCACTTTTTCAATACGGTAAAAAGAATCATTGGGCATCAGGCTGTCCGCAAGATCCGCCGAAGCCTTATTGTCCTTTACATAACTGGTCCGGCTGGTAGTAGGCACACTGGTAACCGTAGTGTTCAATGCGGCTTCCAATGAAATCACACCTAAGGTCAGAAGTACCAGCACATTCCTGCTGACCCCCCTCTGGTATAAACCAATGAGACCCGCATAAACGGAAAGGAATAGGATGGCCCCGTAAAATACAGAAAAATGATAGGCTTCGTCGGTAATCAGCTTCTGTGCCAGCAAAACAAAGATGACTGATGCAAAAAAAGCAATCACCACATGCTTCCAGGGAATTTCTTCTAAATGGATATAGGCATTGTAACACACCAGCAGCATTAGAAAAATATAGATAAAGGATTGTCTGCATGGCAGGCTGTTTGGATAATGAAATCCGTGCCAGATAAAATTAAATACGTTGATGGAAAAGCTGGCAAAGAAAAACAGAAGCATCGAACACATCACAATCTTTTCCCTCTGCCGGATCTGCCGGCATCCCAGGTAGAGAAGGAAAAACAGAAGAACCGCCACGCCGCAGTAAATATTAGGCCAGTGATCCAGGCCGATCTCCGTCTCCACAGCAGGAAGGTGTCTTGCAATCATGTCAAATATGGAAAAATAGGAGCTGAAGGTCTGGGGAAAATTAAAATCTCCCGATGCGGTAGACTGAAGCGCATAAATTTCCGGCAGCAGGACAACAGCCGCAAGGCCACCTGCCAGCAGGGAAAATACAGCGAAATGCCATGTGTGAAGACAGACTTCCTTCCAGGGCTTTCTTCCTTCCAGGACAAGAAGCGCAATGAAATAGAACACCACAAAAATACATATCATAATAGATATGTAATAATTTGACAATACTGATAACCCTAATGTTATACAATATAAAAAACACTTCTTTTCTCTCACCAGCCGCTCCAGCCCAAGCACAATGAGCGGAAACAGTAAAATGCAGTCCAGCCACATAATATTCCAGCTATAAGCTGCCATATACCCGGACAAAGCATAAAAAATACCAAAAAAAGCGATTCCAAAATCTTTGGTTCTATTATGCCTGCGCAGATACCATGCGAAGGAAAGACCGCTTAACCCGATTTTAAAAACAATCATATAGGTCATGAACTCTATGATATACTTCTGCGGACAAAAGATCACCAGCCAGTTCAAAGGACTGGCCAGATAATACGCATAAAGCGCAGCAAAATTCACGCCCATGCCGATATCCCAGCTGTACAGAAGGCTTCCTCCATGGGTCAGCTTGTAACGGAATTCCGAAAAAAACGGAGCATACTGATGATACATATCAGTCCGCAGGAAGCTTTCCTCACCAAAGGGAAAAATTCCTCTCTGGGCGAATATGATAATCATAATAACTACAGGTACCAAAAACGCTGCCGCCAGACCATCGGAAGGCTTTACCAGATTCGCAGATTTCTTAGATACTTTCTTATGCTCTTTTGGAAACTCCGCTTTTTCCTCATCTTCCATTGAAATCTCATTTGAAGCGCTTTCTTCTGGTTCCGGATCTATGTCATCCCCAATATACGTCGTATTATTCGTGTCTTCAAACGTCTGCATTATTTCTTCTTCATAATATCCCCCGTCATCATACAGCTCTTCCATACCGTCAACCGGTATATCCAGACGTATCCCGGGCGTGGAAGCCTCATCAAAATCCGTTTCCTCCTCTTCCTCCTGCGGTTCCAGGTTATTGGTATCCTCCTCACCTGCCGTATTGAAAAGCTTCTCCCCCGCTGTCTCTTTTTTTCCGCCTGATGTCATACTTAGCATATCCTCTAGTTCTTTAGAAATTTTTTCAATCTCGTCATCATGTTCCATTCCATATACCTCACTTTACAGGGGGTCTTCCTCACTCTTTTTAAATATGAAAAGCTTACTGAATATATAATTTAAAATTACCACAACGACAGACACCAGTATCTTGCTGACATATTCATCCATATGGAGCCAGGAAACCATCATAATCATCAGAACCATTTCCATGACGCCTGACGCTGCTCTGCACACTGTAAAAGATATCAGTTCCTTCATCACAAAGTCCGGATGCAGGTCAAAGCTTTGAAAAACAAAGATCTTATTCACAAAAAAAGCAAATAGGACGGATACTGCCCACGCTGCCGCCGTAGCGATCCGGTAATCCACACCGGATCTTACCATAAGGCCATAGACAGCCCAGTTCACCAGCGTCGTCAGCACACCAAATATCAGGTAGGATATGACTTCCCGGTTCATGACCTTGTCCCAAATTTTTTTAATCATACTATTTCTCCTGTAAAATTACACTTCTTCTATTGTAGTATAGGGATAGGAAAATGTAAAGGGATTCTAAGGCTTTGGTGCCAGAAACCGGCTGGCGCCGTCAGAATAGTGAACCTCATAATCATCCGTAATAAATACACCGTATACATCCTCCATGGAGTCCACCAGTTCCATCCCTTTTTCGAGTCCAAGGGAAAAACAGGTGGTAGACAAGCCGTCTCCGTCTACGGACATTTTTGATAATATGGTTACGGAAACCAGCCCGTTTTCATATGGGTAACCGTCTTTTGGATTCAGAATATGATGGTAATTGACTCCATCCTTTACAAAATGGCGTTCATAAACACCGGAGGATACCACTGACATGTCCCGGATATCCAGGGTTTCTATGGTTTCATTCCGATCTGCATAAGGTTTTTGAAGCCCGATCTTAAACGGTTTTCCGCCTGGTTTTTCTCCCACACAGAGTACATTTCCGCCTAAATTGATAACAGCGCTTTTCACTCCCTGTTCTAAGAGATATTCCTTCATCCGGTCTGCAATATATCCCTTGGCAATGGCACCGAAATCAATGGATGTATCCGGGGATAAAAACGTAAGGTGATTCTCCTCCAGCTTTAAATTCCTGTAATCCACCTTCTGCACTGCCTGTTTTATATCATCCTCCGGCGGGATTACAGGATCCGGGGATGTGAAATCCCATAATGAGGACAATGGTTCTATCGTAATATCAAAGGCTCCGTCTGATATCCCGGAGTAATAAAGACCTTTGGAGAGGAGCGCCGCCACATCCGCTGACACAGTCACTGTCGTCTCATCCGCTGGTCTGTGGTTCAATTTATAAATCTCGCTTCCCTCAATGGTCTTGCTGAAAATGTTCTCATAAGACCGGCAAAGATCCAGGCAGCCATTTAGGATTTCCGGATCATCGTTATCATAAAGCGTCACTGTCACGAAGGTATTTAACAGAAAGCCGGACTTGCTGATTGGTTCCACCTTTCTATTGCAGCCGGCAAGCAAGCATACAAACAGGCCGGCCATCAGAACTGCTGCTCTTCCTTTCTTCATTCCATTTCCTCCATATTCCTAAGTACTTCTTTCACATAATCCGCATACATCCGGCAGACACCTTTCTGTATCCCTTCCAGCCGTTCATCGGTCCTATTGGCCGCATGCTCTGTACCATGTCCCATATATATAATCTCCGTTCCTGCCCGGTCATATTCTTTTACTGCAGCAAGCATACGGTGGGTTTCTTCTCTCCCAATAACCAGGGTAGGTTCTAAAGTTTACTGGTGATATTGCTTTTTTTATCCTGAAATCCCAAACTCTCCATTCAGTTTCCTGACTACCATATCACAGATAAAATATACTGTCAAATTACTTTTAACGCACCATAGGCGCAAAACCAAATGGTTCTGCGCCTACGACACACATTGCATTCATTTTCTGGAGATTATTTAAAAATCTACCTCTTTATCATAGTAACAACAGGTTAACAGTTTCTCCATCTCTGCCGGTGTAACCGGTCTTGGATTGGAGCCGGTGCATGCATCACCTACTGCCAACTCAGCTACTGACACTAATTTATCATTGAACTCTGCTTCGTCAATGATCCCGCCTTCATATTCCTTAATACAGGATGGAATATTCAGTTTATGGTTCATGGAACGGATTTCTGCGATTAATGCGTCAACCAGTTCTTCATCGGTATTCCCCTTCAGACCAAGGAAGCGGGCAATCTCCCCGTAGCGCTTTGCGCCTTCAGGAACCTTGGAATTATATTTTATTACATTCGGCAGATACATGGCATTTGCACAGCCGTGAACAATATGTCCGCCGGAGTAAGCAGCACCGGTCTTATGGGCCATGGAATGAACAATGCCTAAAAGAGCATTGGAAAATGCCATACCGGCCAGACACTGGGCATTATGCATACGGGCACGCGCTTCCATATCTCCGTTGTAGGAATCAACTAAATCATTATGTATCATCTTAATCGCATGAAGCGCAAGAGGATCGGTATAATCGCAGTGAAGGGTGGATACATAAGCTTCTATTGCATGTGTTATTGCATCCATTCCGGTATGTGCTGTCAGCTTCTGGGGCATGGTCTCAGCCAGATCCGGATCAACGATCGCCACATCCGGTGTGATGTTAAAGTCTGCCAGCGGATACTTGATTCCCTTTTTATAATCTGTAATGACACTGAATGCCGTTACCTCAGTAGCGGTACCGGAAGTGGACGGAATGGCACAGAATCTTGCCTTGGTCCTCAGGGCCGGGAAGTTAAACGGAATACACAGTTCCTCAAATGTGGTCTTTGGATACTCGTAGAAAGCCCACATAGCTTTTGCAGCGTCAATAGGGGAACCACCGCCGATAGCAACGATCCAGTCCGGCTCAAATTGGCTCATCATTTCAGCGCCCTTCATAACCGTGTCCACACTGGGATCCGGTTCTACTCCTTCAAAAAGCTTTACCTCCATACCGGCATCCTTAAGGTAAGTTATTACCTGATCAAGAAACCCAAACCGTTTCATTGAACCGCCGCCAACGACCACGGCTGCCTTACTGCCTTTTAAATTCTTAAGCTCTTTCAGGGCTCCTTTTCCGTGATACAGATCTCTCGGTAACGTAAATCTAGCCATTGTAACACCCTCCTTATGAATTTCCAGTTGTTTCTAAGTATTATTTTAGTTCACTTGGACAGGAAATACAAAGGTAAAAAAATATATATCAGTATATAAATACTGATATATATTTAACATTTTAATTATGAAAACATTTTTTAACGGTTTCCAGTTCTTTTATGAAATCTTTATCCCATGCAGTAAAGGAATATCCCTTCCTGTAGATAAGGACATCCCGGAACGTGCCTGCATTATTTCTGCACTGCCGCTCCACCAGGCCATACCGATTCAGAAGTTCCGCTGGCATTGGGGAGACCCACATGTACGTATCCGGATCTTCACACAGAAGATTAAACTGGCTTCCCCGTTCAAATACATATATCCGCCTTAAGGATTCGGGAAGCATTCTGTTTTTTTCGAACTCTTCCCTGCATATTGATGCACCGTCACCATGAGTTATCTCAATATACGGCGCAAGATCTTCTGCCCCGATCTCCTCTTTTGCCGCCAGAGGATGATCCACGGACATAAGAAGCCTTAAGGAGTATTCTAAAACCGGTTCCGTCAAAAGGCCGCCTGCCGATGCCGCCTGGGCATAGTATTTTTCAGAAAAGGTCTGATAGCGGATAATCCCCAGTCTATATTCCCCGGTTTCCACATCCCTTAAGGTATCGGCTGAATTCGTTTCCCTAAGCCAGACATTCATTATCTCCTCACGGCCCAGCACCCGGATAAAATTAGAGAAAGCAAAGCTTAAATAGCTTGCCCTGGGTATGGAAAGGGAAAACTCCACCCCCTTTCCCTGATCCGGCTTATATAAATGTTCCATCTCCTCGATCTGAACCAGAACATTTCTGGCATACTCCAGAAAAATCCGGCCTCTTGCCGTAGGAAACACCCCCTTGGGCGTCCGTTTGAAAATCGGTGCGCCAAGGCTCTCTTCCAGGCTTTTAATCGCCTTGCTTAAATTCGGCTGGTCCATAAAAAGATTGGCTGCCGCCTGGGTAATGGAACCCGTCTTTTCCACCTCTACAGCATATTGCAATAATACGGTGTTCAATCATCTTCCTCCTTTGTCTACTGCCTGCTTTCCTTTTCTGTCTCATAAAGGTATTTGGACAGCGCCGCCAGCGATACAGCCATGTTCTCATTCTGTACCAGAACATGCTCCGGTACTGCCAGATGGATGGGGGCAAAATTCCAGATGGCCTTCACACCGCCGCTTACCAGGCGGTTGCATACCCCCTGAGCATATTCTGCCGGAACCGTAATGATTCCGATATGGATGTTCATTCTCTGACAGAGGTTCTCCAGCTTTTCCATGGGTAGAACCAGCTTTCCTCCTATTTTGGTATTTACCTTTCTTCCGTCTGAATCAAAGGCCATTATGATTTCTACTCCGTACTGTTCAAATCCTTTATAGGCTAACAGGGCTTTCCCAAGAGATCCCACTCCTACCAAGGCTGCCTGGTTAGTATTATGAAATCCCAGGAACTCCTCCATGTCCCCAATCAGGTCCTTCACCTGATATCCTGTCTTCGGTTTCCCGGCTGTCTTTGTTACCATTGCCAGATCCTTACGCACCTGAACCTCATTCAGCTGAAGCTCTAAAGCAATGGATGGTGCCGAGATCGTCTCTGTCCCCTCCTGCTGCTTTCGTTCCAGATAATGATGGTAAACCGGAAGGCGCTCCAGCGTCTTTCTGGAAATACCTCCGACCATATGTTTTTTCTCTTCCATAAGCATATACCCCTACCTATTATTTAAAACATCAGACTGCGGCACCGGTCAAAGGCCGCAAATATTTCCTGTCGTCTCGGAAGCGCCAGATTCACTGGAAGATACCCGTCATCTCCCAGAGAGGCCAGTCCAGCCCTTCTGACTATCTTTTCCAGCTCATCTACTACCTGAACCAGAGTTTTTCTCCTGTCGATCAAATGGCTGCCCGCATATTTAAGCAAATACCCCAGTGCCGCAATCTGCTCCTCGTCTGCAATCTGTTCTACGAATCGTAAATCCACTACCTCCCGGTCAAGCTGAAGACTGTCCCTCCCTAACACCTTTATCTTAGAGCGGCCGTCTCTTCCTCCTGTTTGCAGACCGGAAGGAATCCGGCACAGATTGACCTCAGACATCTTTAAAGACAGTACTCCTTCTCCATAAGCCGCTGCCGCCTCTTTTGCCAGTTTTGTTATTTCCCTGGGAACATAAGAGTCCATCTGGATCACCTTGTCCGCCACATGGAAATAGGCCCCGGAACTTCCTGCAACCAGAATGGTGGATATCCCGAACTGCTCATATAATCCTCTCACCCGTTCAATAAATGGGGTTATCGGTTCCATTTCCCGGTTGACCACCTGCTGCATCAGCTGATCCCGTATCATGAAATTGGTGGCACTGGTGTCCTCATCTGTCAGGAATACAGCCGCCCCTCCTTCAATAGCCTCCATCACTCCGGCAGCCTGGGAGGTGCTGCCGCTGGCATCCTCTGTGGAGAAATGAACGGTGTCCCGTTTATCCGGCAGATTCTTAATAAACAGAGAGATATCCACTTTTCTCACACTTCTGCCGTCTTCTGCTCTCAGCTTTACAGCCGATGCATCGGTTATTACCAGTTCCCTTCCGTCACCCCCAATGTGGTTGTACACACCGCATTCCAATGCTTCCAGCAAGGTGGATTTTCCATGATAACCGCCACCTACAATCAAAGTAATTCCTTTGGGAATCCCCATTCCCTTTACTTTTCCCCGGTTTGGAAGATCTACTTCCACTTCCATACCGGCAGGCGCTTTAAAGGGCACAGCCTTTGCCATTGGCTTATGGGAAATACCAGACTGACGGGGCAGGATTGCTCCGTCTGCCACAAAAGCCACCAGGCCCAGCTTTCCAAGCTGCCTTCTGATCTCCTCCTGATCTTCTGAAAGCTTTCTTACCTCTTCCACCCGTGCTTTTTCCCCTGCCTGATATTTACCGAAAAAGCAGGTTTGTGCAATACAGGCAGGAAGAAAATCAAAGAGTATCTTAATGAGTTCTGCCGAATGAATGGTCCTTCCATGGGCTGGAAATCCTACTTCCAGCCTTATAAACAGACTTCCATCCGTCTCGCGGATACAGCAGGCTGTCCGTTCCAGAATTTCCTGTCCAGGCCGGCTGACTGAAAGAAGTCCGCTTTTCCCCGATCCCTTTGCCTTAAAATTATACTGCCCGGTCTTTTCACCAAATCGTCTTAAAATATAATCCTCAAGGGCAGTCCTTTTGTGATACCGGTTATAGGATTCTGCCGGAAATCCGGCTTTCTTCCCTTCCACCCGGATGCTGATTTTTGATGGGGAAGCAAATGGGTCTCCCTGAACATGGTCCACGGACAGCACATAATCAGGGAACCTGTATTCCCCCTTCGCCCCCTTATAGGCAGGATATCCTTTCCGGTCTACGGAAAGCAGAAACTGCCTTAAATCTTCTGATGTTTTCATTCTCCCTCCTCTCACATACCCGTTTAATGGTACATATTTTAACATATATTTTACTAAAATATTACATTAATTAGATTTAGAATGCAACTGCTGCATAAACACCCTTCTTTGAATCTGATTAAGTAACAATTTATAGTTAATATTGACAGCTGCAATGTTATTCGTATCCATTCTCAACTATATACATAAAAAACAGCGCTCTGTCTTTGGTCGGGTGAGCGCTATTTTTAACCTTATTTCACCGGTACGGATAGGCTTTTCAGAGTCTCCGGTACACTAGATAATCCTTATTCTCCTAGTGAAATCCTGATTCTCAAATTTACTTACACGTTTAACATTTGGGTGTTCATTATCAACATCGCATCTCCTATGATTATGTGGGCGGCATAAATTATAACTTTTGTAACATTTATTTTCCTACCCATTTTATTTCATTCTCTTTCTATTATTAGTATTCGCTCTTATGCAATTTTACCTTAAATACTTTCATAATGCAACTACTGCTGTAAACTCAATTCTTCGATATTAAACCAGCGATAACTACTCATATAATCTCTAATATTACTAGGTAGTATACTAAGACAATCAAAAATAAGCCCTCATACCATATTGACATTGGGCTTACAAATCATTATATTTATCAATAGAGTATATTTAATCAGGCAACCGGTGGGGCGTTGCATGCCATTCCGTTCTGAGTCTTGCAGAAGGGGGATGGTGCCATTATGAGTACATACGAGGAATTTATGGTAATATTAACGGCAGCATTGTTGATCGTGGCCATTCTCAACTATACACATAAAAAATAGCGCCTTGTCTTTGGTCGGATGAGCGCTATTTTTTAACCTTATTTCACCGGGACGGATAGGCTTGAGCTATCTTCCGGCTGTCTTGTTAAATATATTGTAGCATATCATACATATAATGTCAACTTTCCTAGATCCAAAGTATCTCTACCAAAAATGAAATTTTAAATTCCACCCCCTCTTGCACTGGAATTTACTTTTTCAATTCAGCCAAAGTATCTCTATGAAATAATTATTGTAGCTTTTCTACTATTTTCAACTTACATCTACGATTCCTCTTTTATGAACATGAATATCTCTCCTGGAAACTACCTCGCACAAAGTTTTATAACAATCTTGTACTTTAATCAAAAAATATGAGCTATTATATTCCTGACAGCTCATCAATATCCTCCTTCAAACTTTCAGGATTCATATTTCTCAACTCCTCTTAATATTCTCATACTCAAAATTTGTATAACGACGATTCAAGTATTCAATTAATCCATATTCTTCTTTTAAAATTTCTAAATTTTTATACATTTTGGGTTGTTCCTATAAACATCGCATCCCCAAAGCTGAAGAAACGGTAACGCTCTTTAATGGCTTCCTCATAGGCATGAAGCACATGATCCCGTCCTGCCAGAGCGGAAACCAGCATCACAAGGGTGGATTCCGGCAGATGAAAATTGGTAATCAGGCAGTCCAATATCTTAAAACGATAGCCTGGATAAATAAAAATTTCCGTCCATCCGCTTCCTGCCTTCAAAATCCCCTCCTCCGTAGAAGCTGTTTCCACGGTACGGCAGCTGGTAGTTCCCACACAGACTATACGTCCTCCGTTTTTCCTGGCTTCATTTACTTTTCTGGCCTCTACCTCTTCTACAATATAGAATTCGGAGTGCATATGATGCTCTTCTATCTCATCAGCCTTCACCGGCCGGAAGGTTCCAAGTCCCACATGAAGGGTCACATGGGCAATGGAAACTCCCATATCCTCTATCTCCTTAAGCAGCTCCCTGGTAAAATGAAGTCCGGCAGTTGGTGCAGCCGCTGATCCCTCGTGCTTTGCATATACCGTCTGATAGCGGTTCTTGTCCTTCAGCTGGTGGGTAATATAGGGCGGCAGAGGCATCTGCCCCAGCCGATCCAGGATTTCTTCAAAAATCCCATCATAAGAAAACTGAATAAGCCGGTTGCCTTCCTCCACTACATCCACCACGGTCCCTTTCAATAACCCATCTCCAAAGGAAATAACAGTACCGATCCTGGCTTTTTTCCCTGGTTTAACCAGTGTCTCCCAAATATCATTTTCTCTTCTTTTTAATAAGAGTATTTCGATTTTCGCTTCAGTTCCCTCTTTAACACCGAACAGCCTGGCTGGAATCACCTTGGTGTCATTGATGACCAGACAATCACCCCTTTTTAAATAAGAAAGAACATCTTTAAAATGTCTGTGTTCTATTTCCCCTGTTTTTTTATCCAGCACCAGAAGCCGGGAAGCAGAACGGTCCTCTAGGGGGTCCTGTGCAATCAGTTCCAGGGGTAAATCGAAATAAAAATCTTTAACGTTCATAAAATATTTCTCTCCTTTGTCAAAAATGCCCCTCTGCACGGTGCCACGCAGAGAAGCATCTGTTTTACATATTGTTTGGTTCACTGCCTGACTCCGCAGCAGCTTTCGTCTCTTCTTCCGGTTGCTCTTTGGTGCCGGAGGATTCAGCCGCTCCTTCCGGTTCTTCCTTCCCATCCATCAGGATATGATAAACCGCCAGGAGGTTTTGGTCAGACTGCAATGCCTTCTCAAGGCCGCCGTTTACTTCTGCCGCAATGGCCTGTACTCCGTCAGACTGGTTTGCTTCTTCCATATACCGGGACTGTTCTCCGCTGGTATCAGCAACCAGATAACAGCTTCCATCTGCCGCAGTCTTTGCATAGCATACGATCAGGCTTGGGGCCAGAGTCTCTGCCTGCCGGAATTTCATATCAAGCCTTGCATAAACCAAGTAATCGCCTTCCTCCAATCCAGGAGCCGTATAGCAGACCAGATTCTCAAAACTCTGGTAAAACTTCGCCTCTTCTTCCAGCCTGGTAACCTGGCCGTTCAGTTCCTTGCGTCTGGAAGTCCCGCCGTATACGACTGAAAGCGCCTCTGCATCACAGGTCATTCTTGCTTTGAAGTAAGCTTCCATCAAATTATGGATTTCCGGTTCGGCCTCTTTTTGCAGTGTAATCTCTGCTTTTACAGGTTCCGAAGGCGTACTTTTCTCAGCTGCTTCAGACGAACCTTCCGCTGACGTTAAAACATCTTTCGTACCATTCTTTCCAGGCTTATCCAATATAACAACAATACAAATCAATATAATCACAACAAACGGAATAGCCAAAAATTTCAGAAACCGGCTGGTTTCTTCTTTTGAAAACTTCTTCCATTTTTCCAATAAGTCCTTCATATAGGCTTGACCTCCCGGAGAAACAATCTCCTTTTCATTCTAACAAAAAAACAGACAAAAATCAATAAATACTCTTGCACTTTAAAAGAATCTATAGTAGAATGTAAAAGATGCATCTGTAGCTCAGTGGATAGAGCAGTGGCCTCCGGAGCCGCGTGCGTAGGTTCGATTCCTATCAGATGCACTTTATATCGAATTGCGGAGTGCCTGTATATACTTAAATATAAAGTATTATGGGTATTTTTTATTACCTTAAAACTTTATTGACTTTTTACAGAATATGATTCAACAGTTGTAATAATTCCAGTAAAATACTTACAAATATCCTTACATTACGGCTTTCGAAAATGAATCCATCTGCCGCAGGAGTAATAAATGAAAAGAAGTATCCCATTCAGAATTGTTGAAAATCAATTGAATCCACCGGTTTTATACCTCTGATACCAGTCACTGCATCCCTTTCTATAATCACTTCAATAGATATGGTTCTATAAAGAAATGTAAGAATTAAATCATCCAATTCCATTATCCTGACTTTCTTAAGCCTGGAATACTCAATCTTAACCAGGGCATCTGGTCTCTCTCTGTCTTTGATTTCTATTCCAATTCCATATTCCTGTTTTGTAATAACTGCATTGTCTATAACCTGACAGGATTTAAAACCTTCTCCTCCCTGGCAGGAAAAAATATTAATCTTCATTTTATAATACTGTTTACTTATAATGAATGCTTCTAAAAATTCTATATTCATAACCTCTCTCCGCTTTTCGAACATATGTTCTGTTTAAATAGTAGCACTTTCATACAGGGAAGTCAAGAGCAAAAAAACAGCTTAAAATAGATAAAAATAGATAAAAGCCGATTTGTCAAAAAATCGGCTTACTCTTCTGAATTTAAAATACCTGTCTATTTGACAGGGGCCGGTCATAACTCGGCTTTCTGCATCTTTATCTTAAAACACTCATAATAACTTCTATATCGGAATCGGATATATTTTCCTTCCAGGAACAGTCCGTATTCTTTTCCATAATTCTCAATCTCATCACATAATGCAATCATGTATCCTCTCACTTTATCATCCGCATAAAACAGCTCATCCATTTTTTCAACAGATCCACACTTTTTATACAGAAAATTAATAAATCCAGACCCATATAAATGCACCTTTTTAAAACCTGCCCCACTAATAAAACGGGAGGCAGTATTGGTAAAATTATTTAAAAAATCAGTTGTATTTTTGTATCGGTTGACTTTCACAAAACTGTTTTCATATGGCTGGATTAATTGAAAGTTATCCATAACCCATGTATTGAGACAGGCTTTAACAGAGTGATACAGTTCCATGGACATATCAATGGAATACTCAGAAAAATTAATCCGCCTGTTTTTTAAATCGATCTGATCCAAAGTCAGATTGTATAAATCCTGAACTTCCTTTACACCTTCATAAAATAACCGAATGTAACATTCGCCAATATCTTTATTATTAAGTCCGTTTATCCCACGTTCTAATTCCATTGACGTGATATAAATATTTTTTTCAGCAGATGCAATGATATTTTTACTTTCTAATTTTACAGAATCAAAGGGATTATAATCCGTATAGCCTTTCGAAATACAGAATTTATAAAGCTTACTGGCAGCTGCCCTTGTCTTATTCATTGTCTGTATATTATCAAAACCCATCATTGCAAATAAAATAAGCCAATCTTCATCGGTCATAGAAAATATATCTTTTTTAGAAATTTCTGCAATAATCTTTTTTTGTAGCTCAATGCCGCTTTCCTTACATAATTCTATTAATCTATGATAATCCATTTTGGCCTCCAAATATCTGAATTTTTATTACTTACATTAACATAGCCATTTATACATGTCAATATAGTTAATATTTTTTTATGTTATGCAACTTTAGTTGTTTTTTTATACAATTATAGTTGAATTTACGAAATATAACAAATCTAAAGGTTAAAAAAAGCTATTGACAAATCAATATTTACTATGTTACTATCACGTCACAAGAAAATATCAACCGTATTTTCAATGCCTGATGGCATAATTAATGAATCCATACCTCATATCCCCCCACTATCCAAAGAATTCTACATCCCCACCCTGCGCTTAAGGAAAACCACGTAGTATGACTTCTTTCCCTTCTGCTCAATACGCAGAGAAAAAAAGAAGCATTATAATATTTAAGGAGAGTCTTTATACATAATGAATCGTATTAATAACATGCATATCCCGACCAGGGAAGAATTTCACAGAGATTACGCAGGTGAAATCAGTTCAGAAGATTTCTGCACTGAAAAATCAGGGAGGCGTAAGGTCCCTTATCTTACCATAACAGAACGAAAGCTTAAGTCCAAAAGTAAAAAGCTGCGTTAACATACGATTATTATAACCGTAAATAATTAAAGGAGTAAATGCTTATGGCAAAACAGCAATCATGTCAGAAATTTATATATAAGTTACCCAGCAAACGGTTAAAAGAGGCAGACTGGAATCTTACTCTTCCGCTTCATACTGCTATGAAAAACAAAAATGATATCGTAGCTCTGAGCGACAGCCAGCTGCTCCGCTGGATTTGCGAACTAAATGGAATTAATGATCTGGATACAGAAGTAAAACAGATCCAAACAGAAATAAAACAGATAAAAAAGCTGCCAAAGAGTGCAGAAACAAAAGACAAAATAAAAGAATTATATAAGAAACTTTATTCCCAGCAGCATCAGAAAGATTATCTGTTACTGATTATGAATTCCAATAAAGATTACTTAAGAGCAAATAAAGGATTCAAAATCAATCAGTATTCCTATCACCGGCTTCTGGGGACAAACGGAGGAATAAAAAAATCAACCATAACCTATATCGGAGATCATGTATTTGATG
The DNA here is from genome assembly GCA_964402355.1 of uncultured Lacrimispora sp. Classification (GTDB taxonomy): domain Bacteria; phylum Bacillota; class Clostridia; order Lachnospirales; family Lachnospiraceae; genus Lacrimispora. Next base: position 42,765 of record CAYOCB010000006.1, on the reverse strand, counting down.
AGATACAAAAACGTATGGATAACGGACGGGATAAAACAAAAAAAGTAATCCCTGCCAAGCTGGAAGCCTATCAGGCGCTTATCTGCAGCAGTTCTACACCGGTCACCATGCCAAGAATGGTCATTGTCCATGACTGCGAAGTAAAATTCAAAGAAGACGTTATCTGTATCCGGGATGAAAACGGAGAGGAACCGGAACTTACCTATGAAAATGATTATGAAATTAAGTACTGTGATTCCGATGGTTACGGTCTGATGTCTCCTGCCTATTCGCTTACGGTAACAAGAGATTTATTCGGAGACCAGTATGAAGGGGAAACCATTTCGGGGATCAACACCCGGTATGCCTGGACAAAAGGAATGCTGTTTACCTTTGATTTTATTGAATTTGCCAAACGGATAAATCACGGGAATTACAGAATAAAGGATGTCTGGGGGAAATGGCGGGATGCTAGAGATTATGATATTATCCTCACTGCTTCCATGGTGAAACTATGGGATTCCTATGACAGTCTGGAGCATTTTCTTGCGTGCTGTAAGGAAAATCATTACCAGTTTTCCGTCTCAAAGGCAACGCCACACAGATTAGAGCATGTGAGAAATGCAAACTATCAGTTCTTACAAACCTATGATTTAACGGATCAGGATTTGCACAGGCTCTGCAGACCTACCATTGATGAAATCATGGATGTCCTTGGCAGAGACTGGAGAAAAACCATTTGTTTTTTAAAGGGCATGCATCTAAATGAAGAGAATGTGGAGAACATCAGCTGTGATTTCATTCAGGCACTTATGATTGACAGGCGGATGTTAAATGATCCTTTTGTAATAAATAAAATACATGGAATGATAAAAAAGCGGATTCAAATGGCAGCAAAAGGCTCCATAAAGCTTGAGGGAAACTTTGCCATTGTCTCCGGTGATCCATATTCCCTTGCCCAATCCATATTTGGATTACCCGTAACTGGATTATTAAGGGCAGGAGAAGTCTATCACAAATACTGGATTGACAAAGGCGTCAGCCATATCGCCTGCTTCCGCGCACCAATGACATGCCATAATAACATCCGGAAAAGAAAGGTTGTACATAATAAAGAAATGGATTTCTGGTATCAATATAACCATACCGGAATGATACTCAACTCCTGGGATACTACCTGCGATGCACTCAATGGCGCTGATAAGGACAGTGATACATTTTTTACTACCAATAATGAAATCATTGTAAAAAACACCCTTAACTCTCCTACCATTGAGTGCATTCAGCGGAAAGCCGAAAAGATCATCCCAACGGAATCTGACCTGGTAGAAGCCAATCTCCTTGCTTTTGGTGATGAAATCGGTTCTACTACCAACAAGATCACAGCCATGATCGATTTACAGTCCATGTTCGAAAAAGGCAGTCCGGAATACGAGACTTTAAATTACCGGATTACATGCGGTCAGCATTATCAGCAGAATTCCATTGACAAAGCAAAAGGAATTATCGCAAAGCCAATGCCCAGGTACTGGTACGACAGGTCTGCATGTAATCAATTGCCCGAAGGGAATTCTGAAGAAAAATATTTTAAGGATTTATGTCTTAAAATCGTGGCGGATAAAAAACCTTACTTCATGAAATATATCTATCCTGATCTGATGACAGAATATAACCGGTACATGACTGATTCCAGTAAGAAATGTATCCGTGAATTCAAAACGACCCTGGATGATTTACTCAAAAAGCCGGACAGGACACAAAAAGAGCAGGCATTCATTGAATATCACAACAAATTCATGCCGGTAGGTAATCATCCTTGTATTATCAATCGTATCTGCCGGTTATTTGAAGAAAACTTTGAAGGGTATTTAAAAAGAAAGAATGCTGTTTCAAATTTTGATTATTCGATTTTGAAATCCGGTATTCCATACAGCAAAAGCGATTATAAAAAAATCGAAAAAATAAAATCAGAGTACGACGATGCCGTTCAATACTATCAAAGGATGGCCAGGACGGAACGTCTGGATAAAGACGAGGTAAATGTAAACCGGTCTGTTCTGGTACATAAATTTAAATCTGCCTGCGATGTAATCTGTCCAAATGCCAGGGAACTTTGCGATATCCTGATTGATCTGTGCTACAAAACAGCCAAGTCAAAACAGTTCGTATGGGATATATGCGGAGAAACCATTATTGAAAATTTATTAGAAAAAAATCATTTTACCATAAACTATCCTGTCTGGACTGAGTCAAATGGCGAATTTGAATTTGCAGGAGAACCGTTTATCATGTCAAAAAAACAATATAGGGAGGATGAGGAACTATTATTATATTAAATGAAAAAAAGTACTTGGAAACAATACTTGAAACGAAAAAATTCGATTATTCAAAAGCCTGTTTACTGCTCAGTTTGCAGGCCAGATACTACAGTCATGAAATGGGATACAAAAAGCAGCAGATCATAAAGGAGCTTCACACATTCCTGGAGAATCATTACCCAAGGTACCAATCCGCAGACTGGACCTCCAGCATTGAGAAGTATGCCAGTACGGCTTCCAGATATCCGTTATGTAAATGTGATGGCATCTGGATCACGGAACAGGAACTATATAATATAGAAGAAATACAGAATAAAGTACTGGAGAGACTGGCATTTACTCTTCTATGCCTGGCAAAATTTCAGAATTTCAGAAATGATAAGAATCATAACTGGGTAGCCAACAGCGACAGCGAAATTTATAAACTGGCCTGCATCACAACTACTGCTTTTGACAAAGATATCCGTTTCAACCAGTTAAGAGAGATGGGGCTTATTGACTTTGCCAAAAAAATCAATAATCTTAATATACAGGTTTTATATGTGGAGGAGAATAGTGAAAAGAAATTATTTATTCATGATTTCAGAAAACTGGGATACGAATGGCGGTTATACAAAGGAGAGGACTATATCCGCTGTGCAGACTGCGGGGTACTTGTCAGGAAAACATCTGCAAACCGGAAATACTGTAAGGACTGCGCAAAACAAAACCCTTACTACTCTCCTGTTGGCATAAAGACAATCACATGCATGGACTGCGGGAAAAAATTTGAAGTTTTTGCTTCCAGCAGGGAATGCAGATGTGAAGAATGTAAAACAATTCATAAAAAGGAACTCCAGAAAATAAAAATGAGGCGGTATCGGAGTAAAACAGAGGTGTAGACGCAGGTCATTTGAAAGCGGATAATCAATTAAGGTGTTTGAAAGCCTTAATTTTACCCGCCCCGAACATACGTTCCGAAAAATGTAAAATTCCTAATATGGTAACAAATGAACTCTTCTCTATTCCTTTTCACAACCTCCTTTCCATTGGCAGTTGTATTGCATAACCGCAATATGACTGCCAATTTACTATACACCAACCATGTGAGAACAATAGAGAACTCCTGCCCCCAGCACATTGGTTACCATTAAAAAAATAAAAGAAAGAAGGTTTTATCATAATTCCAATTACAAAAGCCGAGAGCTGCTATCTCACAGGCAGAGGTTTTAAATTTCACGATGATATTACAAAAACATATTCCGGACATTCCAAATACTACTGCAGGGATAGCGGTAAAGTAAAATCGGAATTGTTGGCTTACCGCAGAATTCACATCTTATCTGATAAAGAAAGAAGGAATGGTTATTAAAAAGTATACGTTTCAATCAATTCATCATATGAGAAAAAGAATTTTAAAAGCTGCAAGCATCCATGATAATCATTTACCTGCAATTCATATCATTGCAAAGTATGAAGTGCTATGTTCTATTTTAAATGACATAGTTAAGCACAGTGATTATTCTATTACCAATGTAAAAATCAATGACTTCCGCATAGACGGATATTTAGATGAATATATCCTATCCATTGCAGACGGAAAAATCTGGTGCCAGGAAGCCAGAAACAAATCAGGATACATCGTTGTTGACGGCCTTATGACATTTGTACATTCGGACTGCAGCAGCCGTTTTGTAACAGTAAATAAACGGCAGCTTATGTATGAATTTGAGTTTTCTGATGAGAAAGAAAGGTAGTTCTATGAAATTAGATTACGGAACCCTGTTAAGCTATACACCGTTAAAACTCCAATGTGGAGGCAGCATACGCTCTCCCTTATTAAGGGAACTGTCGGAACTGACATTTCCGATCTATCATAATTATCTGGCCTCTCTGTTAATAGATATAGGTTCCTATTACAGCGGAATTGACAACAATGAATCCGAATACTTTTCAAACTATTCCAGAGAGGAAAGAAACCTGATACAAAAAATCCGCTCCGAATATGAATGCATGACGGAAGAAGAAAAATCAAATGTACAGCCAATTGATATCTTATCCTTTGATACTAGATTTATCGGTAATATTTCAAAAGCACTATCCTTTTTTATGAATTGTGATGTGCATTACTCTCATGACTATCAAGCCTTTATACATATTGAAAATAAAGCCATAACCTGCGCTGTTTCAAGAAACATCTACCCGGAAGTTATCGACATCATATTACAGAGAAACGGTATTCAGCAGAATACCGCTAATCAAACCAGACCAAAGTTTAAAACAAAACTTGCTGAAAAATTATACCTCCGTACCTTAAATGCAGAGTCAAAGAGAGAGAGAAACAATGATAAAAATATGGAAATACCGAATATCATATCCTCTGTTGCTGCAAAGCATAACTCTCTGAACATCAGCAATATATGGGATATTACTGTATATCAGCTGTATGATCAGTTTAAACGCCTGCAAAGCAACAGCCTTTATGAAATACAGTCATTATCTGTGGCTGCATGGGGTGACGAAAAAAATACATTTGACCCTGCCGGATGGTATAAAAATTTAACTTACGAAAATTAAGATTCGCAACACTGCGATTCTTTTTTTTAATAAAACAAAAACAGGAGGAATTAAAAATGCCGAATATTAACAAAGCCAACAGAACATGCTGTGACGTGGATATCAGAGTGTTAAAAACTCTGGAACCATATCTGTTTTTCGGGGATGCCAACGTAACAACCTTTGGATTCACTGCAGATGAAACCTATGCTGCCAGCAAAGGTGCAAAAAAGATTGCGTTCTCCAATCCTATGGAAGGAACCATGACAATTGAAGCTCAGGTAAAGCCGTTCAAGCTTTACGCCATGTTATCGGACGGTACCATTGATACCACTGCAATCGTGGCAGAAAAGATTACAGTGAACTGTACGGAAGCCGGTAAATTAACCATTCCCGCAGGTGTAAAAACCGAATCTGTATTTGTCTACGCGGAAGGTGATTTCGGCGGTTCAGCTATTAAGGGTACCGTTGCTGGTACTTCATTTACGGCTGCATCTGAAACAGATCTGGAAGCCGGTAAATCATATGAAGTTGGTTACCTGATTACCAAATCTTCCGGCATTCAGAAAATCAGCTTCAACAACAGCAAGAATCCTATGGATTACTATGTAACCATGAAAACAGTAGAAAAGGACGAGGCCGGTGTCATCACTCCTTATCTCATCACCGGTTACAAGTGTAAGCCTAAAAAGTCCCTGGATTTAAGCTTCTCATCCAGCAGCGACGCTGCAACTGTCAAAATTGAATTTTCCTGTCTGGAAGATAAAGACGGCAATGTGGCTGAAATGGTTGAGTATCTCCAGGCCGAATAAGGATTATATAGCTGGAGCAGGTGTCATATCCTGCTCTCCAGCTTTCAGGACATGGTTCCATAGAGCAAAAAGCGAACTGGTTTATAAAAGATGGCAGGAACGAAAAATGTAACTTATTAAAAACTGGCAGCGGGCGAGAAATCGTGTCTGCCATAATTATTTTAAAAAAGAGGTAAATATATGGCAGATAATGATTATTTGATCAATCTTAAAGCAGCATTAGATAAAGCAAATAGCCAAAAGCAGATCAATCAGGATATTAAAGCAATTGAAAAAGCTATCAATCAGCTCCATTTGGTGGCATCTCTTTATAAGGGAGACAGTAAAAAGCAGATTAATTCGGTTATTGAACAGCTTGAAGGTAAAGTAAATATTATAAAATTAAGAGCAAAGATTGATAACAAACAAACTCAAAATGAGGTAGACCGTGCTTTAAAGAATATTGCATTAAAGGATATTAAAATAAATGAACAGGGAATAAAGCTGAAAGCCCGCAAAATATATAGTCTCCTGGATTCTGTGGTATCAAAATTCACCTTATCACCAGCTATAGATTTTAAGAAAGATAAGCTTAAAAAAAATTTAACGGATTATCTGAATAAATATTGTAAGATCAATGAGTCTACCATTTTCTTAAATCAGGCTGGTAAACTAAAGGAATTATTTGTTTCTGTTGACAACAAGGAAAGCCTGGAGGCAGCAACGGAAAAGCTTCAATTATTTAAAGCTGAGGTGGAAGCAGCTGGTTATACAACCGCTGCAACCACAAGTAAGATAAGTAACCTATTTAGATCTTTCACCATTCTGTCTAATAAACTGGAAACGGCAGATTTCTGGGAAGGGCGCCTGAACTCTCTGCAAAACACCTGGAATAATTTTATCAGTTCTTTAACAAACCGGAATTACGAAAATAAAAAATCATCAATTCTGGACAGTACCATGAAAAGTTTTGAGAAATTGAAAGATACCATTGGTGCTATTCCTTCATTACTTACAGAAATAAACAACTCATCAGTAACGTTAAACAATGATAGTAGTAACATTGAGTCTTTATATTCCGCTGATAATAAGAAGGAATTAAATAATAATAACCTTGAATTATATACAAAACCGGTAATGGATGTTTTTAGTTTAGTTAGCACTTTAAATCCTGAATTAAAACCAATTGAAATACTTTTTCAAACAGTAACAGATGGAATTACAAGTTTGAGTCAGTATCAAGAAAATGTTCGTAAAGCAAAAGAAGAAGCTCTCAAAGAATCCGCCGAAAAAATCAAGTCTTTAAACCAGGAATTACAGTCAAATCAAAAAACAATATCTGAATCAGCTGAAAGATTCGCAGAATTATCACAAGGTGTTGATACTCTTTCTGGGAAAAATATTTCACTAAACACCGGAGATTACGAAGAATTTCTTTCACTTAGTAACCAACTTGCCGGTATTTTTCCGAATTTAAGCCGAGTTTATGATGAAAATGGGAATGCAATTTTACAATTAAGTGGAAATGTAGATACTATTGTTGGATCATTAAATAACTTAATTCAGGCACAAAAGGATTTAGTAAACACAAAAATTGCAGATGAATTACCAACTAAATTTGAAAATGTATCAGAAAATTCAAAGTATTATAAAACCGAATCCGAGAATTTGAAGAAAAAAAGCGACGCTTTAGAAAATATTTTTGGAAATAATGATTTCAAAAATAATTTTATGAATGATGTTGCTAATCAATATTTGACCATATCAAATGATAATCCAGAAGTACTCTTTCAGATGCATGATGAGTATATCAAAGTCTTAAAAGAATCCAATATTGAGTATGAAGAATTAACTCCAGAAAATGGTTTAAACGATAAATTACAAACGATTCCTGTAGAATTTGCATTTAAGATCACATCTTCAAATGATGATATTAAAAAGGCACAGGAAATACTAGAGGAAAAAACAGATTCTCTTAAAGAAAAGTATACACAAACCATAGCAGATTTAAAAAGTGATATTGAAATTTTAAATAATAAAAATAAAGTTAATTGGTCTTCTTTAGCATACCCCATAGCTGCCTGGTTGAACAACGAACCTTCTTATAAATCAAATCCTGACTTGCAAGCACCGATTCAACAGATAATAGATCATCTAGATTGGCCTTCTTTAGATTCATCTACAGACGCACAAAAGTATATACAGGATAATATTTTAGCAAAATTTGATGGTACAGATGGGGGAAAAAATAGTGAATCACTTGAAAGATTATTTAACTTAAAAACCAGATTTCAAAACAACGACATAACGCTAAACGAATATTTAAATAAATTAAAAAGCTTTGAAAATTTCATTAATAGCTTCAATACTGAAACAAAAAAATCTATAGATACTGTATTATCTACAACTTCTTCTAATGACTTAGACATTTATACACTGAAACAAAATGTAGAAAACAAATTACAAACTAAATCTAAAGATAAAGTCGAAAAACTAACTCTAACAGATTTAGAGATAGCCAATAAATTACAGGTTCCGGATGATACTGTACTTTCTTGGGAAGAATTAATTCATTCTATTGAAAAATATAAAAGATCCTTAACTTCTATTCAACCACTGTCTAAAGAAGATGTTATTAATAATATAAATTCTTTATCCGGAGGGTTTGAATCTTTAGATAAGATAAGAAACAGCATGGAAGATAAAAACAACCCTTTTGATTATACTTTATTAGACAGCCAATTTAATGATAATTTTAGTAATCTTGGTGAAGTATATACCAACTTTATAGATACCATTACTAATTCACCTAAAGATTTTAATGCAACACAATCTGCTTTTGATAAACTGATCACAGCATGGATTAATAGCTCTGGAGTTTTAAATGGACTTACAGATGAAAATGCTGATTTAGCAATTTCTATGTTAAAGAATAATGGTATCGCAAACGCAGAAGAAATTGTAATGTTAAAATTAGCAGATACCCATAATCAGCTTGCTGCACAAAAATATTATGACGCACATGCTACAGAACTATTGAGTGCTACTTCTTTGTCAGAAATAAGTACTTTCGTTGATGAAGGTGAGGCTGCCGGTGTATCAAAACAAGCATTGGCTGAATTGGCTTTACAAAAACTATCAGTTAATGGAGTAGCAATTGATACAGCAAGTGATATCGATCAAGTAATTAATTTGGCAAATGCAGCAGGAGCTAGTGCTACTGTATTAGCAAAGCTTGCTAATGCCAAAGCAATTATAAGCAAGGCTGAAGCAGGTAAGTTGAATGGTTCAGCAGGGGATTTTAAGCAACTTGAATATGCACACCAATTACTGTCTGATATAGAAAATGGTACCTTAGATTTCCAGTTTCATTTAGATCCAGCCAAATATAAAAAATCCGTTAATAATGGCAGAGTATCTAAATCATCAAATAAAGCAGAGATACCAGCTAAAGAAATAGACTTTATCGATCGCCAACTGCAATTACTTGAGGACAAACGATCTGAGTTAATATCCAAAGCATCCAGCACTTATATTGATTACCTTGGAATTACTCAAGACGAATTTAACCGGGCTAAAGAACTCTTTAATTCTGATGTATCTCCAATGTCTGCCGGGTTAGATGAACTATCTGGTATTGCACAAAAAGCCGGATTATCCATTGGTGAGTTACATACTCTCATCTCACAAGGCTCTCCCCAGGATTCTAAACGGAATTATTTATCTCAAGTCTTAGAAGTAGATAAAGCTTTGTTAACTGATTACGAAAAGGCGGTTCAACAATATCAATCACAGTATAATAAAGCATTAGAAGAAGTATCTCCAGAAAATAGAGATAAAATTGAAAATGGAGCTAGTTCTATTGACACATTATCAGGTGAAGAAGCCGAAAAAGTACAAAATGCTATATCTGCACGTGATAAATTGACATCTACAATCAAGAAGCAGTCAGAGATGCAGGAAAAATATATACAAGACTCTATAGCACCATACGAAAGCAAATCTGAGGCTATCGAAAACCAGAATAAACAAATAGAAAATGCAAACTCTTTACTTGAAAAACAGATTGATTACTATAAGTCTGCTGGTGAAATAGCTGACTCATCTCTTTATGATTACCTGATTCAAAATACCGGAGAGCAAATTACCAACACAAATGGATTACTTGAAAATAAACGGGCTGAATTAAATGAAATGCTTGATAGAAACGTATCTAAAACCTCAAAAGAGTATGTAAACTTAAAAAGCGAGATCAGTGACACCGAAGTAAAAATTTACGCTTTAAGTAAAGCACAGGAGGAATACAATAATCAGCTGCTCCAATTACCTATTGAAAATTTATCCACTGTGATCTCCATGTACAAGGACATTAATACAACCATTGAAGCCTGGGGAGCTGAACTCGAAGCATCTGGTAAAAAACTGGACAGCGATTACTACCAAAGCATGATTTCCAATGGTTCTATAATCATTGACCAATATAAAGAGCAGGCGTCTGTCATCGAAGATGTCATGGGCCACTACGATGCTGGTTCGGATAATTGGAATGAGTTATACGGAAAACTGCAGAACGTTAACTCTGAAATGTCTTCCATGGTACAAAATCTCTATAAGTGGAATGAAGAACTGTTAAAAATGCCAATGGAGAATATCAGCAATTATTCTTCCGAACTGGAAAAAGTTACCGATGGTCTGAATAATGTAAAGAATGATTATGATACCGTTATCAGCGCAGTAACCGGTGCATTGAATGATCAGATTGACGCAATCAATAAACAGAAAGATGCTGCAGACGAAGAATACGAAGCTTCCAAAAAGTCCTTACAAGACAAGCTCGACCTGTTAAATAAACAAAACGAGGAACTGAAATTACAGCAAACCTATGAACAGGCACTTTACAATCTGCAAAAGGTCAATCAGCAGGCAACAGAACAGGTCATTCGCAATGGTCAGATTGTTTATGAACAGGACGCTGATAAACTCCGGGAAGCACAGGAAGCTGTTCAGGATGCCCGGTATGATTTAGAAACTAATAAAATACAGACCCAAATCGACGATTTACAGGAAACCCTGGATGGATTAAATGATAGTTATCAGGATCAAATTGATTCCCTGCAGAAAATATCTGATAAGTGGTCTGAAATCAGCGATAAGATCACTCAGGTCCAAAATGAAGCAATGGCCAGTGAGATTCTGGGTAATGATTGGAAGAATAAAGTACTGTCTGGTAATGATACGGAGATATTTAATAACTTTTCAGGAATGTATTCAGAAATATCTGAACAGCTAAAGCAATATCAGGAACAAATTGATACCACAAATAACATCTATTCTCTATTAGAAGATTATATTGCATCCTATAAAGATGGCACACTCTCTTATGAACAGGCTTTAACCGGAATAAATAGCCTATTGGCTCAAATGAATCAAACCATGTCTGCTAATGGTAATTTACAAAATATCTACGATTATTTAAGTGCCTCCAATGGAACATCTGCCAATGCAGACAGTCTGCTCAATGGTATCAAACAAGACCTTACAACTACTGCCAATGAGTTATTAGAGTCACTGGCTCAATATAATAAGAACTCCGGAATGATTTCAGAATACACTTCCAGCTGGCAGCAGCTTACTGATCATGTTTCAGCTATGCTTGATGTATTGAAGGATGTCAGAGATAATCTGGAAAATGCTGATGATGATTCTGATGATGACAGCAGCAAACATTCCAATGGTGAGCCATATATGGGCGGCAGCTATGTATACGGCGGTCCAGGGGATCATATAGAAACCCGTAAGACAGGCATTTTAAAGGGACTAGTTGGAACCTCTTCAGCATCTGACCGTGAAGCAAGAATGAAACTGATAGGACTTAAAAAACTTGATCCGGATGAAATACCTGCTATCTTACATAGAAATGAAGCAGTATTTAATACAGACCAGCAGGACATGATCCTTCGCAATTTCACTTCTGCATATCGTTTTGGACCCAATATTCCTGACTATAGTATGGCGCTTAACAATATCAGTACCAGAACAACTGCTGCCACTCAGGAAATCACGTTTAATGGAGGCATTACGATCCAGGAGTGCAATAATACAAATGAATTGGCACAGGGAATTTTAAATGGCGGTTTGAGAAGTGCTCTGATCCAGGAATCAGGTAAACGGTGATAAAGGAGTCTTCGAAATATGAGTCTCTTTTTTAAATAGGAATAAGGTGATAAATTGAATTTTCAAGACGTATATAAAAAAATAGCTGAAGATATCAGCTATCTATTTGCAAACATGACTGATACTTTAAATTATGATAAAACATTTCGTGCAAAGGTGATTCGTGAGGATACAAACGGTAAATATAGTATTTTATATAAGAATAAAGAGTATACAGCAAAATGTAATGGAACACTAAAAACAGACGATACGGTCTGGGTGTGTGCTCCTAAAAATGACTGGAACCAGTTATATGTACAACCAGGTAACAATTTACATAAAAAAATCATACTGGCTGATACAGGAGTATTTCACATTACACGGCAGATGGTGATTGAAAATAGCGAGTGCTATACCATTGCTGTAACCATTACTCCAACGGCAACGCCCGGTACTGATACGCCGATATTGACTTTTCCGAAAATCTTATCCCCTTGCGTACTCCAGTTTTATGCGGGATCAGCTAATGGCATCCTGTATAACGGCAATAATAACCAGTTGAATTACAGGCTGCTTAGCGGGTCGGTAAGCAATACAACGGAAATAATAATTAATGGCAATGTGCCCAAAGCTTAAAATTGCTGCTTGCAGAATTTCACTTGTAAGATAGATTTAATGGAAAATTAAGGATGATTCCTGATTGATGTGTTATGCTAATAACAAATATAAGCAGGAGGAAATGATATGTTTTATCTTAATAAAGTCATGGCTATGTTAGGAATCACGATACTCATCACAGCACTTCCGTTTACGTCCATGGCTTCTACCAGAACAATCAATAGTGTTACTATTGATATCTCATCTGGTATAGAAAGTGGTAATGACGTAGATGTAAACGTCTCAACTGATTCCGATATGTATCATATAGACAAAGTATCCGTAACAAATGAACCCGATGTTGATTGGGCTGATGGAGATCAACCCATTTTAAGTGTTTACCTGATGGCAGATGATGATTATACTTTTTCCTATGGATTATCAAACAAGGATGTAAACATAAGAGGGACTAAAGGAACGGCTATTCGTGGCCAAATGAGCAATTCGTATTTAAAACTATTTATAGTATTGGATGACCTGAAAGATAAAGTCAGCAACTATGAGCTTAATTTGTGTGACCTTAATGTTAGCGCTCTGGAATGGGATGAGATGCATGGGACTGCCAGATGGGGGGCAGCGAATGATGCAGCCAGTTATCAGGTAAAACTTTACCGTGGCAGCAGTCCGATAACTTCTATCATAACCGGTAAAGAACCCAGTTATGATTTTTCCAGCTATATGACAAAAGCTGGAAACTATTCCTATAAGGTCCGAGCCATTTCTTATTCATCACTTTATGGATCTTGGGAAAAATCCGGATCACTTCATGTGACTTCGGATGATGCTGCGAAAATAAGTTCAGGTTTGACTGGTCCGGGAGGCAGTGGATCATGGTTAAGTGACGATAAAGGCTGGTGGTATCGTAATGCTGACAGGAGTAATACAGTCAATAACTGGCAGTATATTAATGATAAATGGTATTATTTTAATGAGTCAGGATATATGGTGACCGGCTGGGTAAATTGGAAAACAAAGTGGTATTTTTGTGGTCATGATGGAGCCATGGACTCCAATACAACCACACCGGACGGATATCATGTAGGAAATGACGGTGCATGGACTGGGTCATGATCGTTTAACAGAAAAAGCAGAGAACATGACATGCTGTTGTCTGGTTATATGTGCTATTCTGGTATAAAGAAAAAAATGCCAGGAGGTACAGATGGATATCAAATTTAAAACCGTTATTTTAGAATGCAGCGACATATCACAATTACTTTCTTTCTACACAGGCCTTTTGGATTGGCCGGTGGTATTTTCAGAAGAAACGTTCGTACGGATACAGCCCTGTCAGGGAGAAGCAGGAATTGCTTTTCAATATGATGAAACCTACCTTCCGCCGACATGGCCTTCACAGCCAGGACAGCAGCAGATGATGGCTCATCTGGATTTTGCAGTAGCCGATAAAAAGGAATTACAAGAAGCAGCTGAAAAAGCAATTCAACTAGGTGCTAAAATCGCTGGTCAGCAATATGGCGGTGAAGAATGGATCACGATGCTCGATCCTGCCGGCCATCCATTTTGTTTTGTAATATGGAATTAATTAAAAAACTGATCATCGACTGATAAATAACACAGGCAGAAAGATACTGATACCTTTCTGCCTGAAAACCTGTTAACCGGAGCCGAAAGGCTCTTATTTTATTGCCATTAATACTGCAAATGAAATCATATAATTATAAGGAGATTAGATTAACATGTATGCAACGATACATCCAATAGAGCCTTTCGACTCTTTAATTGGAACAACGATTAATTTTTCATGGCAAGGTAATCAGATCTACAAGGTTCGGTGTATGGTAAAAGAAAATTCTTCGGGTTTAACCGTTTATGACAATACCATTCCGACCATGAAACAGGTATACCCCATTCCTGCAGATTCCGGACTAAAAAATGGCACCTATTATATTGCCTATATCACGGTATTTGATATTAATAATCTGGAATCCAGCCTTCAAAGCATTGGAACGCCATTTTACTGTTTTTCTAATCCAACATTCGGTTTATCCGTCAAACCAAATGATATCATAAAAACTTCTACTTACCAAGTGGGATTAACCTTTTCGCAATCAGAAAACGAACCTCTGGATTCTTACTGTATTACGCTTTACACCTATCAAAAAACTGAATTACAGACCTCCGGCAGCATTTATGATACAACGGATCTGTCCTATGTCATTTCCAGCCTGGAAAATGCCAAGCAATACTACATCCGGGCTACCGGCAAAACCCTTCATAACAAGACACTCGATACAGGATACATTTTATTTACCGTATCTTATACGATAGCACAGTTTTTCAATTCTCTTGAATTAAACAACAAAGCAGAACACGGTGCCATAGAAATCAAAAGTAATATTATCTCTGCCATTGGCATTGCAGAAAAAGATGTCATTTATATGGACAATGATTATGCGGATTTGAGAAATAACCGTGTTACTTATGATATAGGCTTTGAAGTTGAGGGTGATTTTACGAAAGCCTTTTTATTTTATAAACCCAATCGGAATAATAACATAATCCGTTTCAGTAATAAAGAAGACTTTTATGTAAATATTTATTACCGTGAAGGAACCCTCTCCGACTCTAATGGGGAAAAGGCTTTTTTTGAATTGTCCGCCCATTCATGCGGTATCAATTATATACTATTCAGCAACTATGTACCCATACCCAATGATACACAGCAATTTTTGTTATGTGTGAACCGCACCGGTCATTATGATATAAGAGCGGCATTGGTAAATAAAACGGAAAGGTGGTGATAACATGTTTTTAGGAAGCTGTTTTGCTTCAGGAAGTGAATCGTTAACCTCGTCATCCGTATCAGCCTCTGCCATACAGGATTTAACCATACAAAGTGCCATTTATGACGAAATATATGTCACAATACAAAGCGTTGACCTAACGGATCCTGACCAGTCCATCCCATCAGACTGGACATTTGATACCAGATTGCATGCACAGTTTAAAGGAAACCTGTATGGCGGAAATGTAAACTTTACAGAAGGAATTGTAGAGTCCATAAGGATTAAGAAAAAGGCGAAAGGAGACCGGAAATTTAAAACAATCTATGAAAAATCCATTCAAACCAATGAAGATTTCAAAATTGAATTAATGGATTATTATGAGCCGGTTGGACCAGTCGAGTATGCCTATGTTCCTGTTATCTCAGGCGGTGAGAATAATTATTTTACCAATCGTGTAGAGTCAAAATTTGACTCTTATTTTATTTGTGAAAAAGATATTTCCTACCCCATGATCCTGGATACAAAATTTGAGAAAAAACTGGTACAGCGGACCGGACTGGTGGAACTGCAGGGCAGAAGCAAACCTGTCCTCATTAACAACGGGAAAATAAAATATTACACAGGTGATGTTGCCTGTACGTTTATTGAACAAAAAAACGGGGAATGGCAGACGCATACATCCTGGGATTACCGGAACAGTATTTACGATTTCCTGACAAATGGGCGGCCCAAAATTCTAAAAGATTTTCTTGGCAGCATCTATATGATCGGCGTTACCAGCAATGAAATATCCGAAGAATCCGATCATTACGAACATGTTATAACGAAATTCAGTGCTGCCGAATGCGGGGATGCTTATGACGTCGGGGATTTACATGACAACGGATTCATCGATGTGGATATAGATAGGTAGGTGAGACTATGAGATATGAAGTAACACAAACCGATTTAAGTCTCTTAAAACAGGGCACCCAGGAAATTTATTTAAAAGTAGAATTGCTGAATTCAAAATTTAAGATACTGGACTCACTGGAAGGACAGATCATCAGTGACAGCTACAGCCAGGATAATGAATCCATACAACGCAGAAGCTACAGCTTTGATCTGGCAGTTCTTAATTCTTCGTTTGTCATCGGACAGGATAAAAAAATATGGATGGATAAAAGGCTCCGGGTATTTTATGGTGTCAAATCACTGCGTACCCGTGAAATCATCTGGTATCAATTAGGAGTATTCTGCTATGTAAGCATAAAATACTCTTTTTCTAATACAGAGCAAACGCTTTCACTTACCTGTGCCGACTTTATGGCTTTATATGACGGGACACTGAACGGTCAGCTTCATGGATACGGTTCGGCGAACGGCCTTCCTGCTTTTGCCACCCATTCTCTTACCATTCCGGCAGGGGAAGATATCCGTTCATCTGTTATTGCAATTGTTAAGGAAGCGGGGATAGAAAATTATATTGTCGAAGATATTGGAAAGCCCATCCCTTATGATCTGACCTTTGAAACAGGTTCGACCTACGCCAATATCTGGACAAAAATAAGAGATCTTTACGATTCCTGGGAATTTTATTTTGATGCAGACGGCACCTTTATATGGAGGAAAATCCCTACTTGCCTGGAAGATCCTGTTATACTGAATGACACGGTTATGCAGGGGATTGTTGTAAGTGAAAATACCGATACTGTCTTCAACGGGATTTATAACGTAACCGAAATCTGGGGGAAAGTACTGGAACTTGAAAATGATGACCGCTATGCCGAAAGTTCTTCTTATACCAACAATGTGTTTAGCGTAACCTTTGATGCATATAAATCCTGGGATGATGTTGATAATCTGACACAATTGGCATTTAAGGCATGTGCCGATAATTTGGCAGCTCCCCAGTTTACCATAAATGGCTTCTCTCCTGCTATTCCCATTTATGACGGTGATGGAAATCCCTTAAAAGCAGGGACATTAAAGAAAGACAATATTTATGTGTTCCGGTACCGCCGTCTTATAGTTACGGACAAAGGCGTTCAAAGCGGCCTGTTTCTATCAGGTCAGTTTCAATGCTATGGAAAATATGTAGAAAAATCCAAAGACTGCCCATTTTCCGTAACAAATCTGGGGTATGAAATCTCTCACTCCCTGGAGTACAGCAATCTGAGTGATGACGCTGCCTGCTGCAATCAGGCTGAATACTTAACCTATAAAACAACAGCCATGATGGATACCATTAATCTGACAACCCTTGTTGTCCCGTGGCTGGAGGTAAATACAAAAATTGAATATACACCCAAATATAACAATGAAACAAACCAGTATATTGTTAAAAACTTAAGCTGGTCTTCCGGCGAAGGAACGATGAATGTAACTCTCTATAAATTTTTAGAGAGTTTTTCTTATGTTTATAATAAAAAACAAACCAATGAAAGGGGTTGATTGAATGAGTTATCCAGATTATCCACACAGTAATTTTCCTGAAAATATCTGCAGTCTGCCAAATATGCAGGATGTATCTGCTACTCTGCGGCCAGTTGTTGATAAGTATCATGAGGCATGGATGAATAATGATACCGATGCCATGACTTCTTTAAGAGAACAATATCCGGATTTGATTAAATCTTTATTTAATGCGGATAAGTTTAACGTTCTTTTAGATGAGGTGAAGACTACACAAAAGTACTTCAAAGAAGATGTTGATACCATGATTCAAAAGGTTGCTCAAAAGGCAGTTGGCATTAATGATTCTGCGGAAGGGGAAGAGAAAAAAATAAATACTTACTCTGCCGAAAAGACTGATTATTTATCGGGTGTAACGATTGATAGTAATGTTTCTGTACCAGTCAGCGCTTGGGATGCTAATTTGACTTATACATACGAAAACAGTGCGATTTTGGAAAATGACAGAGTTAATGTTTATTTTAACGCAGACAGTATGATTCCTGCTGCAAAGGCATTTATTGTTGTGAAAGAGAATACTGGGGCTGGGAATTTTGTTTTAAAAGCAAATAAACTTCCTAAAAGTGATTTAATAATACGAGAGATTGAGGTGGTGAGAAAATAATGGCAAAGTGTGGAATGACGAATATTAGTGGGGGCGGTGGAGTCGGTTCTGATGAATTGACCGTCACCAAAGATTATGTATTAAGCGGAAAAACATATGTTGGCGTTGATACGGATGATGAAAAAGGGACTGGAACAATGGCCAATAACGGAGCTATATCAGCAGCTCTTAATGCAGGCGGGAGTTATACTGTTCCATCCGGATATCATAATGGTTCCGGAAAGGTTACAGCTAACAATCTGGCAAGTCAAACCCCGGGAAATGTAGATGCCGGCTCTATGTTAAGTGGTCGGAGCGGTTGGGTCAATGGTGTTAAAATCAATGGAGGGATTCCGTGGCAAAATGCAGATGTATCTGGTACTGATCGTGCCTATGCTACAAATAATTCATGCTGGGAAGGTACTGTATGTTTGGGTGTTAGGAATGTGCATTATCTGAATGGAGTGAACTGGATTCAGGGGAACATTCCTAATTTTTATGCTAGCAATATTAGACAAGGTGTCAATATTGGAGGACTTGTTGGTACATTACCGGATTATTCTTACTTAGCCAATGGGCAAACGTCTTTTTAAATGGGACCTTTTCGGGAGTTCTTTCCGGAGGGGTCCTTCACACGGATGTCGGTTCCGCAAGCTGGACCCCACTCCTAGTAAACGCATCAGGAATCCAATTACCTTCTCGGAAATGGAGTGGCGACGAATTCAGCGGTTCTAGTTGTGGAACCATAGCTAATAGAATAAGTATCAATCTGACCCCATTCAGGGTCATAAGGATATATAAATATTATAACTTCTCCGGTACAGGCCGAGAGAACTGGGAGTATGCCAATCCTGGGAGGTTCCAAATTCTCAGAACCAATAAGAGTGTGATTAGTAATCAAAGTCTTAGTTGGAATGATGCTGAAGATATTGATGTATCGACTATAAATGAACAGACATTCTTCAAGATAAGTAACGTACATGGTCCAGGATATAGTGGAATTACTTATAACGGTACTATGAACATTACGAGAATCGATTTTCTTATTTAATATATTATAAGGAGGAACAATTATGAAGTGTTTTATGATATATGATGAAACAGGAAGGATTTATGCTGCTGAATACGGAGAAAAACACTCTCTCCAACAAAACTTGATTACAGCGGACGAGTTCCTGGAGTTGTAGGAAGTTTTATAGCTTCATTGTTTGGTGGCTGGGATACTGGAATCAGTACCCTGACTCTTTTATGGCTATTGATTTCTTCTCTGGGTTGGCTGTGACCGTGCTTATCAGCTGAATCAGGCTATCTGGACGAGCTACATAAGGAACACAGTAATTATCGGTTTCATAGCGAATTATACTTATTTCCATTGTAAAGAATACGGGACTATCCCAAAAGGCGCTGCAAAACTCAAATATTTAGTTTGCAGGAGAGGGGGGTGCGGACATAAAGTTGGACTCATATCAATAATCCAAGTTTACGTCTATGCTCCATTGGGCTCAATCCCCCAAGTGAAATCTTTATCCGTTTTTCATTGTACCACTTGATGTAAAGATTCAAGTGACAGACGAATTGATCTATGGAAACTCCGATCCATGACTTTACATAGAACATTTCGTTTTTTAATCTGCCAAAAAACCTTCACACGCTGAGTTATCAGGAGAACATCCTTTTTTTGACATGGAACGAGTTAAGATTGCCTTGTCCATTCGTTTAATCCAACCCGGCCATCTATAATGACAGCTGCGGTCTGTATGGATGATTGGTAATTCACCTGTTTTTAATCCAGAGATTGCTGTGTCAAGCATCCGATTTACTAGTTATGCTTTAGGGCTTGTTCCTATGGTCCAGCTAACGACTAATCCATCAAAACAGTCAAGTATTGGTGACAGGTATACTTTCCCGGCTGGGAGAGCAAATTCGGTGATATCCGTCAGCCATTTCATATTCGGCATATCTGAATGAAAATTCCGTTCTATGACATTTTCTACTTCAGGACTGATTTCGCCTTGATAGGAATTGTATTTTCTTTTCTTCACAAAGCAAACCCTCAAAGAATCTTCTTTCATAAGCATTCGAACTATTTTTTCTGAGAGAATAATTCCTTGTTGCTGCAACTTTTTCCATATTCTTCGATAACCATAGCAGTCTCTGCTTTCCTGAAATATATTTTTAATCAGAGTCCGAACCTCGACATACTTATCTGGTTGGTTCATTTTTGACATTTGGTAAAAGTAACTACTTCTTGGTAAGCTAAGTTCATCAAGAAGTTGTGACAGTGTATATTTGTTTTTTAAGGCACTGACAACCACTGTCTTCTCACGATTACTAAGATTTGTCATATCAGTGCCGGGGTCTTTTTTTAATACATTGATCGTTTCTTTCAGGACATCTACTTCCATCTGTAGTTTATCGATTTGCTTCTGAAAGTCCCGAGCCGTTTCAGTTGTAAGTATTTCATCTGGTTGCTTTGAATCTAAGGGTTCTCTCTTGATATTCTTCTTAGATGACATAAGACCCACTGCTCCTCTTTCCAGATACAGTCGCCTCCATTTATATATGCTGCATCGACTATATCCAATCTCTCTTGAAACATATTCTACATCTTCTCCCAGTTCAAAGCAACGACGAATTGCATTGAGCTTAATTTCTGCAGATGGATGACGAAGATGGTCAGCTGTGTTACAGGAATATGTTTTATTAGTATCACTTTCCGATTGCCCATAATAACCGTGCCACTTCTTTATTCCAGCATGATGATGCTCATGCCATCGATACAGAGTTGCAGGTGAGGGATATCCTAATTGTTGAATAGTAGCTCTAATAGAGCCTGTTTGTTCAAATATTTTAAGGGCCATTTCTTCTTGCTGGTTGGTGTATTTAGAATGCATTTTAACTCCTTCCAAAGTCCAACTTTATGTCCGCACCCCCGTCTCGGAACTTCCCCTTCCACCTACTCTGACCACAGCTATTGATATCCTGACTAAAAAGACATAAATAGCACAATATTTAACCGTTGCAAAACTTAAAATCAACAATAAAATTATCGTTTTGCAACGGTTTTTTATCTAAAAAATCATTTAATTCTTAACCTCAACAGACTCCCATTCATTTTCCGTATGTATTTCAAATCCTAAGCAAAAACCCCCGTAATCCCATCCCATATCTTCACAAACACATTCTTAACCCTCTGCCACAACCCAACTTCCACCGGCGCAGGCTCAATATCCACAGCATTATCATTCACATCATCCTCGCTGATTTCCTCAGTCCTCAAAATGATCTGAAGGCTGGATGGCGCCGGATTCTTATCCGAAGTAAAGGAAACCTTAGATGCATCCGAATTCATTTCCAGAACATTGGAATCATCCCCGATCTTGTCCAGTTCATCCTTCACGCTGGTTCGCAGGCTTTCATTTGCATCATGAAGCTTGCTGGTTGTTGATGACGTATCGGCAGCCTTTTCCAGAATATCAATCAATCCGTTCAGCGTATCCTTTGTCCCGTTTTCCACTGCACCCCGGTTATTTTTAACCGTTGTCTGTATGCTTCTGAACAAAACAATGAGCTGATTGGTACCAGTGCTGATCTGTTCAATGGAAGCTGTCGTATCATCAAGCATCTGATCAAACGCTGCTTTGTTGTCATTCTTCGTCTTATTAAGACTTACTATATCTCCAATGGCCGTATCAATATTATCCGTGATAGACGCCAATTCATTCGTAATGGATCTTCCATTCTTCAATCCTCCATTCACGTCAATGCTGGAAAGGGTATGCCTTACACTGTAAAGGATATTCTGCAGAGATTCTACGATTTTAGAAAGAATCGCAGCCGACTGGGCTAAGCTGGCCGCATCACCGCTGTCCAATCCTGAGCCTGCAACGCTGTCCAGCTGGTTTTGCAGGGCGCTAACCGCATCCGTTCCCACAAATGGCTCCAGATCACCCAGTATCCCATAAAGATCAGACATCAGATTCTGCATTTTATCAGCCTGTTCCTGCAGGTCCGCTTCACTTAAAGACTCCCCGCCTTTGGAAACCGATGCGATCTGGTTTAAAGCTGCATCAATGGTGCCCAGCTCCTTCTCAATTTCCCGGATCTCATCCTTGACACCATCTGCATCGGAATCCTCCAGACTGGACTGCAGATCACCGATGGAATCCTTTAAATCCCTTAATGAACCGGATAAATTATAGAAATCATCTCCGGAATCCTGAAGTGTTTCCACAAGTCCGTTGACTTTCGTGTTAATTTCATCTAATGACTGTTTATTGGCATTGATATCCGGGGCAAGCAGGGTGATTTTCGCATTAACTGCCTCCAGGCTGTCAATGCTTGCATCCGCATTGTTTATGATGTCATCCTTGGAAGCATCAAAATTCTCTCTGGCTCCCTGAAGCTGCTGAAGCCCTTTTTTTGCCACTGTCATTCCATCGCTGATATTATGTAAAGTGTCCAGCATTTCATTCATACCGTCAAGCAGTTCATCCGTGGAATTCTCAAAGGTATCCTTTGCATCCTTAATATCCGCAATTTCACTGACCTGATCCAGAGTTCCCGGAACCATCATCATGATAATTCCATCGGATTCAAAATCATGGGTGCTGATTTCAATATGGAAGGTCTTTTCCTCACCCGGAACCGCCGCGAAAAGAACCACCTTATAGGTTCCCACTGACTGAGTCTGTGATCCAGGTGCTTCAACGGAATTGACATCCTCCATATCCACCATGGTGGCGACCTGAAGAAGCAAATTGTTTTTATAATATTCTCTGGCATTTTTATTCGGCATACAGTGGATATCCATTTCCACCAGACCATCGGCGTGAAGCAATTCCTGGCCTTCCTTAGGAGTACCGTTTAATTTATAGGATACATCAAAATTCCAGGGTAAAGTCACTTCCCCGTTATTTAACTGGCATTCATAATAGAAACGGTCCTTCACATCATCCGGAAGCTGCCAGGTAACGCCGGCTTCCTGAATGGCCGGCTTCGCTTCATTTGACATATTGGTAACATCCGTATAAGTACCATAATCCGTAAAGGATCTTAAACCGTTTAAGGTTACCCCTTTGACCACGCTGGAATCCACCTGGTTTCCATAATAGTCCAGGTTTACATACAATGACTCATCGGTAGCTACCGCAGGCGGACCAGCATATACACTTCCCGCCATTATTACACTGATCATGGAGGTCATTACCGCAGCTGCCGTCAGGCGGTATGCTTTTATACGTCTATTTCTCATCATTATTCCCTTCTTCCTTATCCTGCTTCTCTTTAGTTAAACGGTTTACCAGTTCCTGCTTTTTTTCTGCCAGAAGTTCTAAATGCTCTTTCCTCTTTAACTTCAGCCGGCTTTTCATTTCCTTCTTCTTCTGCCTTACGATCTGATGGGCAGCAGCCGCCTTTTCACGTTTTCCGGCTTCCCACATAAGAAGGGGATCCGCCATGGTAAGAAGTACCGGAAGCAGAAACAGAACCATCAAAACACTGATCAATGCCCCCCGGCCAATGAGATGTCCCAGACCTGCAATGGCGGAAACAGAGGATACCAAATAAAGTCCATACCCTACAATGGTCAAAATGGTTCCGGAAGTCAGGATGGACAAAGCACTTCTGGAAACCGTATGCTTGACAGCTCTGGCCTTTTCCGGATATTTTTTCTTTGCCGCCATATAATTGTTGGTCATCAAAATAGAATAATCCACGGTTGCTCCAAGCTGCAGACAGCTTACAATAATATATCCCAAATAAAGGATGCTCTCTCCAGTAAAATACGGAATCGCCATATTAAAGTATACAGCCACTTCTATGGGAATCAGTACTATAATGGGAATCACAACCGACCGGAAGGATATCATGACTACCAGCCCGACACCCAATATGGAAAGGATATTGACGAAATTGTAATCCGCAGTAATAATAGACTTGATATCCTTAGTTGTCGGGATCACTCCGGTAACATAAGCCCCATCTGGATAGTACTGGCTTACGATATCTCTGATCTCATCCGAGCATTGAAAAGCGAAATCACTTTCATCCGATGACTTCACATAAATCATGATCCGGCTGAAACCATTTTTATGCAGCTGGCTGGTCAAACTCTTTGGAATGATTTTTTCCGGAATTCCCTCCGGAAGCGTTCCTGCAAGAGAAGTTACGGACCTTACATAGTTAAGGTCCTCCAGTTTATCCGTCAGTTCCTTTTCTGACACCATACTGGTAGCCGGAACAACAGCAAGGACTAAATTGCTCTTTCCAAACCGGCTGTTAATCTGCTGCTCGTCTTTATATACCCTGGTTCCCGGACTGGATCCCAGTGCACCGTTTCCAAAGGTAAAGGCATTCATGTTCTGCGCCACAAATGCCGGAGCCACCAAAAGCAGCACTAGACCTAAAACTGCGTAGCGCACCTTATGTACCAGACGCCCCAGACCATGGAAGGACGGCATAAAAGACCGGTGCTCCGTTCTTTTGATCCGGTCTCCCCACCGCAGCAGCAGGGATGGCATAAGAAAAATAACCGTTACCAGGCTGATGACAATTCCCTTTGCCAGAACAAACCCCAGATCCCGTCCAATAGAGAACCGCATCAGCATCAGGACCAGAAAACCGATGATGGTGGTTGAGCCGCTGGCCAGAATGGAGGGCAGAGATTTATGTAAGGCTTTGGTAATAGCCTCTACCGGATCGTCGCCCTTCTCCCGTTCCTTTGTAAAGGTATCCAGCAGAAATACGGAATAGTCCATGGCAACTGCCAGCTGTAATATAGAGGCCACACTGAATGTAATGAACGATATGGTCCCTAACATCAGGTTGGTTCCCATATTAATGATAATGGCAATGCCCATGATCATGAGAAACAGTACCGGCTCAAACCACGAAGTTGTGGTCAGACACAGCACTGCCGCGATCATGACAACTCCCATGGCCATGGCCATGCTGATTTCTCTCGTCAGCGTCTCATTTAAGGATTTGTTCTGAACCGCAGAACCCATGAAATACCCTTTGTCACCGGTCAGCTTTTTCATCTGGTTGATGGCCGACTTGGTCAGGCTGCTGGAATCCCCTTCTTTGAAAATGATATCCATGACTGCATAATTATCTTTGTAATAGTCTTGAATATCCTCATAATTGATAAAAATATTTGCTTTATACACATCGGTATTGGTATCTGCCCACATAACCATATCAACACCGTCGATATCCGCGATCCGGTCCTTATAGGCCTTGGCCTCATAAAGAGTAACCGGACCAATCATCACCCGGGCCGTACCTGGATAACCGAATTCCTCTTCCATTACATTTAAGCCTTCCTTGGCTGGTGCCCAGTCCGGCAGATATTCGCTTAAATCATAATTGACGTGAACAAAACATGCACATACAGCGGAAATGATCACTGCTGCTGCGAAAATTTTTTCTATCCATCTTCCCCTTTTAACGATCAGGTCAATAATATTTAAATGCCCTTTCCTATGTGTATTGCCGCGTATCCTTTTTATTATCTCTTTTGTTTTCACAGTTCTCACCCTTTTCAAGTCTTTTCAGACTATAACATAATACCATTTTACCAATTTGTAATTATACAATTCTTTTAAGATGAATGTTTTTTCGACAAAATTCGAAATATGTCTAATTAATGTTGTTATTTTATTCCATCTCCGTTATAATAAAAAAGCAGAACGTCTGAAGCATATCTTACACATTCTAAACCATTCCATTCTTGTTGTATAACTGCATCATGCAGTTTACATAAATCACATCTAAGGAGGTATACATATGGTATACGAAACATTTCTTGAAACTGTCAGAAACTCCCTGAACGGACGGCTTGGACCGGAATTTACCCTGGTCATCCAATCCATTAAAAAGAACAACGGGCTTACGCTTGATGGACTTCGTATCAGTAAAACGGAAGAACGGGCGGCTCCAACTATTTATCTCAATGCTTTTTATGAATTATTTAAAAACGGACAGCCCCTGGAGGACATCCTCGATGACATTATAACTCTTTACTATAACAGCCGGCTGCCGGATGATATTCATTTAGAGGACCTCTCATCAACGGATCAGATCAAGGATAAAATCGTCTTCCATCTCATCAATGAACCCGCAAACCGGGAGCTGTTAGAAGAAGTTCCCTGTATTTCCTGTCCGGGCCTGGATTTATCCCTTGTATTCTGCCTGTCTATTAAGAATACCGAAAACAGTCTGCTGTCTGCCCTGATCCACAACCGCCATTTGAACATGTGGAACCTGTCAGCCGAAGAAGTATATCAGGCAGCTAAAACCAACACACCTCATCTCTTTCCGGCCTGTATACGCCCCCTGCCGGAAGTTATTAAGGACATCGCTGTTAAAACCTCAGGAAAAGATTTTGAGGAGGAAGCGTTCCATGAACTATACGATATGACACCGCTGTCTCCTTCCATGTACGTGCTGACCAACTCTTCCGGACTGAACGGAGCCGGATGTCTGTTCTATGAAGACATATTAAAAGACTTCGCATCATGCAGCGGCAGTGATTTAATCATTCTGCCTTCCAGCATTCACGAAGTCCTCATTATTCCATATAATAAAGATATTTCTTTTGAAGAATTGGCGGCAACAGTCTTCTGTATCAACCAGGAAGAAGTCCCGGAAGAAGACCGTCTCTCCAATCACATCTATTACTATTCCAAAACCAGCGGTTCCCTCTCTATCGCATTTACCTCTTCTGTCCCAATCGGAACAAAGAATCCATAATAAAGATTGCCATAGCTATGGCACCCGATATCTGAAGAGTCTCCACCAGATAATAACTGGAAAGGTCAGGATTATTACTGATTACATAGGAAACACTTCGGTAAATGGATGCTCCAGGCACAGACGGCAGAATTCCTGCCACCAGAAACACCGTAACAGGAACCTTCCATACCCTGGCAGATATGTGGCTGGCAAGTGCCACCAGCAGACTGGATAAAAAGGCTGCAGCTATGACAGATCCGGCTGCGGCCTCCACCAGAAGATAGACCAGCCATCCGGCTGCACCGATGCCTCCTGCCAGCGCCACATGTTTCTTCGGCAGCTCCAGGACCAGGGAAAAGCTGATTACTGCCAGAAATGCTCCAACTGTCTGTACTACCATATCAGGCCTCCTCCTGTCATCCACTGAAACAGGCCCATACCGGCTCCCACTCCTGCTGCCACGGCGAGCGCTATGACGACCGCTTCCATGATCCTTGCTGTTCCGGAAGCATAATCCCCGTTCAAAGTATCCCGAATAGCAGTTGTGAATATGACACCGGGAACAAGCGGCATGATTGCACCGATGATAATGATATCACGGTTGATCCCGGGCAGAAACCAACGTTCCATAAGCAGAGTCGTTATGGCTATTAAAAAAGCGCAGACCCCATTGATGCAGAATTCATTGAGCCTGCTCCTTACAGAAGCCTCCATGGCCCCGGCCAGCACTGCCCCGGTCACAGCTGCTGCCAGACAGTCCCTGACTCCTCCGCCTAATAGAAGGGTAAAGAACACAGCCACTCCCATGATTCCGATATCTTTTACTCTCCTGCCATACTGAACCGTTTTTCGTATCTCTTTCAGCCTTCCATATGCATCTTCTACCGTGATGCAGTCTTCACACAGCTTTCTTGATACATCATTGACCAGATATACCCTGTTTAAGTTGGTAGATCTTCCCTTCACCCTTCTGGCAACCGTAATGGCCTCTATGGAAGGATCGTTAAGAGACGCAAAGATACCTGTGGAAAATACAATGGATTCCGCCGTATCACGGCCCGCTTTTCGCAGTATATGGTCAATGGTATTTTCCACCCTGTAAATTTCTGCACCGCTTATCAACATAATCTCACCTGCCAGAACTGCAGTTTCCACAAGCAGCTTATCATTCATTGGCTTATCCCTCGATAATTAGAGTCAAAACGGATATTCGCAATCCGCTTCGCTACTTGCTCACAGCGTGCACCGCTCCATCGGGCATAACCTTATTACCACTTCGTGGTATTTCCGTAGGAACTCTGACTCCTACGGAAACAAGCAAGTCCTTACCCCCGCTTTAAGAAGCGGGGGACTTCCTTGATAAGGTTAAAAAATCAGACTTCCTGCCTGAAATACAAGTACAGCTGCGATCCAGGCAGCTGCCAGCTGAAAAAGGACCATGCCTGACGTCCATCTGATGGATCCCGTTTCCTTTTTGATCGTTGCGACTGCTGCAATACACGGTGAATACAGCAGGCAAAAAATCATCAATGCATAGGCATTGATTCCCCCAAAGCCAAGGTTTCCAAGGCTTCTTGAGAGTTCGGCCATTCCTGATGCGGAGTTTATATTATTGATTCCAAACAGAACAGCGAAGCTGGAAACCACTACTTCTTTTGCAGAAAGTCCGGAAATCAGGGCCACTGCAATCCTCCAGTCTCCAAGCCCGGCCGGACGCAGAACCGGAACCAGAGTGCGGCCGATCATAGCAGCAAAGCTATCCGATACGTCCGTAACAAAGCCGAACGGTCCGGTGTTTAACACAAACCACAGTACGATAGCTGCCAGAAAGATAGTGGTCCCTGCCTTGCTTAAATAATCCTTGACCTTATCCCATACATAGATAGTCACCGTCCTCCCATTGGGAGTCTTATATTCAGGAAGCTCAATAAGGAGAGTATCCTCTTCCTCCGCCTTAGCCATCCGGTGGGTGATATATGCGATGGCAATAGCTGCCGCAAGTCCGATAAGATATAAGGAATATGCCACCAGCATGGCATGGTCCGGAAAAAACATCTCGGAAAACAGGACATATATGGGAAGTCTTGCAGAACAGGACATAAACGGCGTTATGAAAATAGTTCTTCTCCTGTCTTTTTCACTGGGCAGGGCCCTGGCCGCCATAACCGCCGGAACGGTACAGCCGAATCCAAGAAGCATAGGTAAAAACGCCTTTCCGGAAAGTCCCACACGTCCCATGATCTCATTCATAACATAGGCAACCCTGGCCATATAACCGCTGTCTTCCAGAAACGCCAGAGCAAGAAACAGGATGAATATATTAGGCAGGAACGTAAGAATCCCGCCCACTCCGGCTACGATCCCATCCACCACCAGGGAAGTAATCCAGCCAGAGGCATGGATGTTCCCCATAAAAAACCGCATGCTGACAGAGAACCAGTTCAGGGCTGCTTCAAAGTATCCCTTCAAGAAATCTCCTACAGTAAACGTAAGAAAGAATACCAGAGCCATAATTCCCAGGAAAAACGGCACTCCCATAACCGGGTGGGTTAAATACTCATCAATCTTATCTGTAAACGCAGACTTCGTCTCTTTATTTACCAGGCATTCATGGATAATCTCTTCAATATAGTCATATTTCTGATTGATGATTTCTTTTTCATAATTATGATCAACGATGCTGCTTAAATCGATTGGATGGTCATTCCATACCTCTTCATCATATTCCAGAAATTTGATGGCATGCCACCTTAAATTATCCATATCTCCGTAGTGAGCCTTTAAAACAGTCTCAATCTTGGAAAGCTTGTTCTCTATTTTCGGTGTATAGTTTACAACAATCCCCTGTGGGTCTTCTTCATAATGATGAACCACTGCATGAAGAAGTACATCAAGCCCGGTCCGTTTTCTCGCAGATACCGGAATCACCGGGATGGAGCCCAGCAATTCCGGCAGGCGGTGAAGGTCGATTTCCATCCCGCGTTCTTCCACAATATCCATCATGTTAAGAGCCAGTATGACCGGTTTTTTCAGTTCCAGAAGCTGTAGAGTCAAATACAGATTCCGCTCCAGGGATGAGGCATCCACTACATTGATGATCACATCCACTTCCCCATCCTCCAGGCATTTTCTTGTAACTTTTTCTTCAATGGTATAACAGGTCAGGCTGTAAATTCCAGGAGTATCGATCACCCGGATGGGACGGCCTTTATAACTGGTCTCTCCCTCCATTCTCTCAACGGTTACACCGGGCCAGTTGGCTACCTTTAGTTTTGCTCCTGTAAATGCATTAAATAACGTAGTTTTTCCACAATTGGGGTTTCCCACAAACCCTACACGGATTACTCTGTCTTCTTTACTCATGTCCCACGGCCTCCCTTATACCAATTCCCTCTGAAATCTTTCTCCCAAGGGCAAGGCGGGTACCTCTGACCTTGATGATCACAGTACCGCTTCCCTTTTTATTCATAAGGGTAATGGGCGTCATCTCATTCACACCCAGGGATTCCAGCCGCCTGGTAATGGTATCTTTAACCATCACACTGTAGACGATGTAGGTCTTTCCGATTTCTCCTTCATGAAGCTTCATAATTCTCTCCTCTGGCTGCATCTGTTCCGTCTCATACTTAGGCTCTTTCTTCGATTGCATCCATAGAGATTTTACTCTAATTGAGAATCATTGTCAATACCATTTGTTAGTCTTAAGTAACTTTTTTCCTTCTTCCTGAGCTGTCAGTCATTCATATCCTGAAGCAGCTTTTTTACCTGCACCATCCGGTCACGCAGCTTTGCTGCTTCTTCAAAATTCAACTCTGCTGCTGCCTGGTGCATCTTCTTGGTAAGCTCCTTTTTAAGCATTTCCAGTTCTTTTGCATCCATGGACTCCGGATCTTTCACAGCATCCTTCTCTTCCTCGATTGCCGCCTTTGATATAGCAATCAGGTCCCGGACCGACTTCTTAATCGTGGTAGGAGTAATGCCGTGTTCCTCATTATACTTCTGCTGAATCGCCCTTCTCCGGTTAGTCTCTTCTATCGCCACACGCATGGAATCCGTAATTTTATCCGCATACATGATCACATGTCCATCCGAATTTCTGGCAGCTCTGCCGACGGTCTGGATCAAAGAGGTCTCGGATCGCAGGAAGCCTTCCTTATCAGCGTCAAGGATTGCCACCAGTGTAATCTCCGGAATATCAAGGCCTTCCCGAAGAAGATTGATTCCAACCAGGACATCAAACACATCAAGACGCATGTCACGGATAATCTCTGAACGCTCCAGGGTATCAATATCGGAATGGAGATATTTTACCCGGATCCCCACCTCTCTCATGTAATCTGTCAGATCCTCAGCCATCCGTTTGGTCAAAGTAGTAATCAGAATCTTGTTTTTCTTTGCCACTTCCTTATTGACCTCAGAAACCAGATTGTCAATCTGCCCCTCTACGGGTCTGACATCAATCTCCGGATCCAGAAGGCCCGTAGGCCGGATGATCTGCTCCACCCTCAAAAGCTCATGTTCCGCCTCATAAACGGAAGGTGTTGCGGATACGAACATCATTTGACTGATCTTTGATTCAAATTCTTCAAAGTTCAAAGGCCGGTTATCCAGGGCCGACGGAAGTCGGAACCCAAAATTTACCAGAGTGGTCTTCCTGGATCGGTCTCCTGCATACATCCCACGTACCTGAGGAAGCGTGATGTGGGATTCATCCACGATAATCAGAAAATCATCAGGAAAATAATCAATGAGGGTACACGGAGGTTCCCCTGGACTGCTTCCTGTTAAGTGTCTGGAATAGTTCTCAATACCGGAGCAAAAACCGGTTTCCTTTATCATTTCCACATCAAAATTCGTCCGTTCCGAAATACGCTGTGCCTCTAACAGCTTGTCCTCGCTTTTAAAATAAGCTATCTGTTCCTTTAATTCAGCCAGGATTGTCTGAGTCGCCTGTTCCATCTTCTCCTTTGCTACAACATAGTGGGATGCCGGAAATACAGCCACATGACCAAGCTCCGCCCGGATCTCCCCGGTCAGGGTGTCTATCTCCGTGATCCGGTCCACTTCGTCGCCAAAGAATTCCACACGATAGGCCTCACCGCCGGAATAAGCCGGAAATATCTCCACCACATCTCCCCTGACCCGGAAGGTCCCTCGCCGGAAATCCATATCATTCCGGTCATACTGGATATCGATCAGCTTATGGATCACTTCGTCCCTGTCCTTTTCCATGCCGGGCCTCAGGGAAATAACCATCTCCTTATAATCAATGGGACTTCCAA
This sequence comes from uncultured Lacrimispora sp., assembly GCA_964402355.1. GTDB lineage: Bacteria > Bacillota > Clostridia > Lachnospirales > Lachnospiraceae > Lacrimispora. The sequence goes on along the minus strand of CAYOCB010000006.1, from coordinate 10,530 downwards.
GACCATAGATACAGGATACGGAAGCTACTATGATCACATCTCCCCGTTCCGATAAGGCGGCCGTAGCCGAATGACGGAGCTTGTCGATCTCATCATTGATGGAAGAATCCTTCTCAATATACGTATCTGTGGAAGGCACATAGGCTTCCGGCTGGTAATAATCGTAATAGGATACGAAGTACTCCACAGCATTCTCCGGAAAAAATTCCTTGAACTCGCTGTAAAGCTGCGCGGCCAGGGTTTTGTTGTGGGCGATAATGAGGGTTGGTTTCTGTATCTTCTGAATGACATTTGCCATGGTAAATGTCTTACCCGACCCTGTAACTCCCAGTAAAGTCTGGAACTGATTTCCTTCATTAAATCCTTTCACAAGCTGCTCAATGGCCTGCGGCTGGTCACCGGTAGGATCATATTCTGAATGTAATTTGAACTCCATTTTCCTTTCACCTCCGAGGTGACCCCAATATGGCCACCCAAAACTTTTCTCACTCCGCAGGATCAGATGGTTCCTGCAGGAAATGGCATTGTCTGTTATCGGCAATTATATCATAGAACAGTTAAAAAGTATAGCCATTCCGGGAACATCTGTTCTATTTTCTCTTTGCTGCCTATTAAAATATTGATATTCCACAAGAATTAGTATATGATACATTTTATACAATCAAACAGCAGGAGGAACTTTTATGTATAGCTTTAATAATGATTACAGCGAAGGAGCGCACCCGAAGATACTGGAGGCCATGATAAATGCCAACCTGGCCCAGAATGGCGGCTACGGATTGGATGTCCACTGCAGCCTGGCCCGAAAGCTGATCAGACAGGAAATCGGCCGGAATGATGTGGATGTCCATTTTATCGTAGGCGGTACCCAGACTAACCTGATTGCCATCGGCACTGCACTTCGGCCCTGGCAGGCAGTCATTTCCACGGACAAAGGGCATATCAATGTTCACGAAACCGGAGCAATCGAAGCCACCGGACACAAAGTCATAGCCATGGCATGCCCTGATGGAAAGCTGACTCCCCCTGACATTCAGAAAGCCCTGGACCTTCATACCGATGAACACATGGTCCAGCCTAAAATGGTCTACATCTCCAACTCCACTGAAGTAGGAACCCAGTATACCAAAAAAGAACTGGAAGCCCTTCACCACATTTGCCGCCAGAAAGAATTATACCTGTTTTTAGACGGTGCCCGCATGGGATCTGCTCTGACAAGCCCGGTAAATGATCTGACATTAGAAGATATCGCTGAACTTACAGATATATTCTACATCGGCGGAACCAAAGGCGGTGCCTTATTCGGAGAGGCTCTTATTATCTGCAGCCCGGATTTGAAGCCTGACTTCCGCTATATGATTAAGCAGCGGGGTGCCCTGCTGGCAAAAGGATGGCTTTTAGGAATCCAGTTTGAAGAGCTGTTCCAGAATAATCTTTTCTACGATCTGGCCTCTCATGCCAATGAGATGGCGGCTGTACTTCGTAAAGGAATTGAGAAATGCGGCTATTCTTTCTGGTCCGAATCCATGACCAACCAGGTTTTCCCCATCTTCCCTGACCAATTGATTGTAAAACTGGAGAAAGATTTTCTTTTCTCCATACAGGAACGGCTTGATAACAGCCATTCCGCCATACGGCTGGTCACCTCATGGGCTACCAGCGAAGAGGCGTGCCACCAATTTGTCAAGGCCTTAAAACATGCTGATAAGGCGTTATCGTAAGAAGAAACTCCTGAGTCCCGTACCGCCTTTCGTATATATAAAGAAGGCCGCAGCCGGCTTTATTCCTCACACTAAAAAAGCTCTCCGGGAGCCGGCATTATATGGTACCGGTTCTCAGAGAGTATTTTTTACTTTTCATTTGGTTTATTCGAAAGCTTTCATGGCTTCTGCGAGCTGATTGTCTTCATCATGCTCTATCTTAATCTTTTTCTTCAGATTTTCATTCAATTCAACTGCGACATCCGGCTCCAGACCCTTTCCGTGAAGGTCAAAACCACTTGGTGTATAGTAATGGGCCACGGTCATCTTAATAGCCGTTCCGTTGTCAAGCGGAAAAAGAGTCTGGACGATTCCCTTTCCAAAGGTTTTTGTTCCTACCAGCTTCGCTCTGCCATAAGCCTGCATGGCTCCGGAAAATACCTCTGATGCACTGGCAGACTGGCCGTTAACCAGTAGTACCAATGGTACATCTACCTCATGACCGTCAGAAGCATAATACTGCTCCCCTTCTCCATTCTTATCTGCCATATATACCAAAAGTGTTTTATTCTTCTTGGTTCTTACAAGATCGGGATCTCCTTCGATTACCAGATCATCAGGCAGAATGTAATCCATCATGGAAACAACTGACTCCACAACTCCACCCGGATTATCTCTAAGATCCACAATCATCTTCTTCATACCCTGTTTTTCCAGATCATCAATGGCACTCTTGAACTGGTCTGCAGTAACTGTATCAAACTGGCTGACTGAAATATATCCGATATGATCTGCCAGCATTTCATGTTCTACGGTCGGGATAGTAATCTGACGGCGTTCCATGGTCATATCAATATAATCTCCGGTATCCTGCCGTAATACCGTGATGGTTACCGGTGTCCCTTCTGCTCCTTTGATATACTCTTTCACTACCAGTTCCAGATCCATGCCGGTTACTTCCTCATCGCCCACCTTGTAGATCAGATCACCCGGCAGCATTCCTGCCTCCGCTCCCGGCGTTCCTTCAAATACCTTGGTTACCGTAATGATCCCGGTAGTAGCACTCTGGCTGACCATGACTCCGATTCCGCAATATTCTCCGGTAGTATCCTCTTTTAACCGCTCATACTCATCAGCTGTATAGTAAACCGTATATGGATCATCAAGTCCATACAGCATTCCCTTATATATCCAGTCCTCAACATGTTTCTTATCTTCATCAAAAAGATAATACTTATCGATCACTCCCTGTATTGTCTGGATCTTATTTACGATCCGGTTGAGATCCAGAGCTCCATCCTGATCTTCTGCCTGAGCGGATTCAGCCGTCTGCCCATTTCCATCAATGGCGGCTCTTCCAATCAGAAAGATTCCCAAAGACATCCCAACAATGACAAGTCCAGCTAATGCGGTCAGAAGCGATCCGACCAGAGCACCTTTCCAAAATTTATTCTTATTTTCCACTGTTATTCTCCTATCTAGCTGTTTATGGGCTTGCGTATTCACCGGATTTACATAGCTGCCATATACCCTGATTCTAAATGCAGGCGCAGCCCGGCAGAATAACCGGCAGAACCCATTTGCAATTACCTGCCCCTGTGTGACTTCCTGTCCGGTTTATACCAGAAACTCCGAACAGTGCATATAAACGGTGTAGACACCGCTGCCATGATGGATCGTGATATAGTTGCCGGCAGAATAACTGTATGTAAAAATCAATGTAATCCGTTTTCCTGACAGACAGAGCCATATGAATTTAATATTCCCGATAGCCACTGTATTATACGTTTTAAGCCTTTTCTGCTGCTTTCCGTGCCTTCTCCTATCATATGCAGCAGTACTGCTAATATATTCCGTCCGTTAAAAAGCCGGGTGAGATCGGCTGTCCCACTCTTTCTATCCTATACTGGATTCTCAGCTTCCTATTGGGATGCTGGCAGCTTCCATTACTTTCGCCGATTACACTTTAAGGTGCTTCCGGATAGTAAAGAAACTTACAAAAAAACCGATCCCAACTCCGAGAGACAGAGCCGTCACCGCCATATAAGGGAATATGGCCTCTACCGGCAGAAACTGAAACAACCCGGATAATATACTGAACTTCGTTATAACATATTCAACCGTAGTACGGTACAGGAAATAAATAGCGATCAAAGGTATGGATGCACCTACCAGTCCTATGATGATTCCTTCCACCACAAAGGGAGCCCGGATCATATAATTGGTAGCACCGATCAGCTTCATGATCTGGTTTTCATTTCTTCGGAAAGCAGCTGCTACCGAAATGGTATTGCTGATCAGGAAAATAGCGACTGCCAGCAGCACACCGATAATCAGCATAGAAAGAATACCTATTACTCTGCTTAAGCTGTTCATACCATCTGCTACGGTTTTAGAGTAGTTAACCCTCCGGACACCGTCAATTTCCTTTAACCAGTTCACCATCTGATCCTGGTTTGCCAGGTCTTTTAAGAACACCGTATAGGAGGCTGAATTAGCAAGGGGATTATCCTCTTCAAACCCCTCAGCAAGATCCTGCATATCACCGAAATATTCCTGCTTCGCTTCCTCCCATGCCTCCTCCGCTGAAGTGAATTTTACTTCCTTCACTTCGTCTCTGGCTTTAATCTCATTCCCGATCTCCCTGATTTTATTAATGTCCAGCCCTTCATTAAAAAATACGGTAATTCCTACCGTGCTTTCCGTATTTTTGATGACATACTGAACATTGATTACTATGGAAAAAAACAGGCAGAACAGAAAAATGCAGGCAGAAACCGTTGCAATGGAAGCCAGGGAAAACAGAATATTCCTGCATATGTTATTCAGCCCCTGCTTCAGACAATACCAAAATGTACTAATCCTCATACGTATAACCGCCCTTTTTCTCGTCACTTGCAATGGTGCCCCGGTCCATTACAATGACCCGTTTTTTCATCCTGTCAACAATCTCCTGGCTGTGGGTGACTACGATTACCGTTGTTCCCTTTTTGTTTATCTCATTTAAAAGTTTCATGATTTCCATGGAGTTATGTCCATCCAGGTTTCCGGTCGGCTCATCTGCTAAGAGAATTTCCGGCCGGTTAATCAGCGCCCTGGCAATCGCAACACGCTGCTGCTCTCCTCCTGATAACTGCTGTGGAAAAAATTTATATTTTGAAGATAGTCCCACCATTTTAAGCATGGCTGGAACAGACTCTTTTATACTTCTTGTAGACGCTCCGATGACCCGCTGCGCGAAAGCAACATTTTCATATACATTCCTGTCTTTTAAGAGCCGGAAATCCTGAAAGACCATACCAAGCTTCCGTCGGTATTTGGGAATAAATCTTCTCGGCATCTTGCTCAGATTCATATCATTGACAATAATCTTTCCGGTGGTAGGTTCCACTTCTTTTAACAGCATCTTGAGGAGTGTGGACTTGCCTGAACCGCTGCGGCCAATGATGAAAACGAACTCACCGTCCTCAATGGTCATGCTGATATTGCGCAGCGCTTTATTTCCGGCTTCGTATGTTTTGCTTATATTCCAAAGTTCAATCATTTTAATCCTCGAAATCTTTGTGGTTTTCGTATGGTTGGTTCGTAACAGGGCCTTGTTTACTAGTTCTTTTGGCCGTTGTGGGATTGTTATTCAGCGGGGCCGCATGTGATAGCTGTGGGGCGCAGTGAAATACCTGTTCTGAAACCTGTTTTGATAGCTCTGGGCCGCAGTGAAACCTCGATTACGCTTCGCTTCATCTCGGTTTACGGGCTTCGCCCTATGAAAAGAGCCAGCAATACAGCTGCTTTTGTGCAAGCACAACGCAGCTGTATTACTGTCTCTTTTCGCACTGCTCATTGCTGACGCAATATATTCTACCTCTTTTCGCATTGCCCGCTGATGGCTTAAAAGTCCTGGTTCTCCATATATTTCATGTATTTTACAACCATAAGCGCAATCTTAAAGGTGATGGCATCTTCAAAAACTCGCAGATCCAGACCAGTGCTCTTTTGAAGCTTATCTAACCGGTATACAAGAGTGTTTCTGTGAATATACAGCTGTCTGGAGGTTTCAGATACGTTTAAGCTGTTCTCAAAGAACTTATTAATAGTGGTCAGAGTCTCCTCATCAAAGTCATCTGGTGACTTTCCATCAAAAATCTCCTTAATGAACATACGGCATAAAGGCAGCGGAAGCTGATAGATCAGACGTCCGATTCCCAATTTGCTGTAAGCGACTACATTCTTATTGCTATAGAAAATCTTACCTACATCCATAGCCATTTTCGCTTCCTTATAAGATCTGGAAACTTCTTTAATCTCACTGACAATGGTTCCAAAAGCTACATGGACCTGTGTCATGGCCTCGGTATTCAGCATGTCCAGAATGGTATTGGCAGTTTTCTCCAGCTCCTCATAAGTCTCGCCTTCTTTAACCTCTTTTACCAGAATGATATTTTTTTCATCTACTGCAGTTACAAAATCCTTGGTCTTGGCGGCGAATAAGTTGCGGACTGTTTCCAGAGCATTCACATCTTTCTCATGCTGGGTCTCGATGATGAAAACGACACGCTTGATATTCGTTTCGATGTGGAGCTTCTTTGCCCTGTTATAGATATCCACTAAAAGCAGATTGTCCAGAAGCAGATTCTTAATGAAATTATCTTTGTCAAACCTTTCTTTATATGCTACAAGAAGGCTCTGAATCTGGAAAGCTGCCAGTTTACCAACCATATAGACATCATCGCTTCCACCTTTTGCAAGAAGGATGTATTCCAACTGGTGTTCATCGAACACTTTAAAAAACTGATATCCCTGGATTACCTGGCTGTCAGCCGGAGAATCCACGAACGCCAGGATTGAACTTTCATAATCTTCCGCATCAGGAAATGTGGTTGCCAAAACCTTTCCTTCTGTATCACAAATACACAGATCAATTCTTGTAATCCCTTTTAATCCTTCAATAGTTGTTTGAAGTATCTGATTCGAAATCATGGCATATTCTCCTTTTTCGTAAATTTACCCTTATTCTATATTAATGCATAAACAAAAAAAAAGCAAGCGAGTATAGTACCCGCTTGCTTAAAATTTCATTAATTAGTTTAAAACAACGTTCTCAGTATCCTTATCAAATACATGAACCTTTGTTAAGTCAAGAGCCAGCTTAACGGTATCGCCAGGTCTTGCTGTCGTACGAGGATTTACTCTTGCGGTAAAGTTTACATCATCTACATCAAAGTATAAGTAAACTTCAGCACCTAATAACTCATAAACCCGGATGGTAGCATCAATAATACTGTCAGGTGAAGACTCAAGGAAAACTTCCTCATCATGTAAATCTTCCGGACGTATACCTAAGGTAACAGTCTTTCCAATATATCCGGCTTCCTCTAACTTCTTAGCTTTGACTTCCGGAAGAGCGATCGTATTGCCCCCAAAGGTCAGCGTAACATTATTTCCGCTCTTAGCTACAGCAGCTTCAATCAAGTTCATCTGGGGTGCTCCGATAAATCCTGCAACAAACTTGTTGCCTGGCTTATCATATAAGTTCTGGGGAGAGTCAACCTGCTGGATTACACCATCCTTCATAACTACGATTCTGGTACCAAGAGTCATAGCCTCTGTCTGATCGTGTGTTACGTAGATAATCGTTGCTTCCAGTCTCTGATGTAACTTGGAAATTTCAATACGCATCTGGCCTCTCAGCTTTGCGTCAAGGTTGGATAACGGTTCGTCCATTAAGAAAACTTTCGGTTTACGCACAATAGCACGTCCCATAGCAACACGCTGTCTCTGACCACCGGATAAAGCCTTGGGCTTACGGTCTAACAGATGCTCAAGATCAAGGATTCTGGCAGCTTCATGAACCTGCCTTTCAATCTCATCTTTGGGAGTCTTCCTCAGTTTCAGACCAAAAGCCATGTTATCATACACCGTCATATGCGGATACAGAGCGTAGTTCTGGAATACCATTGCGATATCACGGTCCTTTGGCTCCACATCGTTCATTAACTTGCCGTCGATGTAAAGTTCTCCTGCAGTAATGTCTTCCAGGCCTGCAATCATACGAAGGGTTGTGGATTTACCACATCCGGATGGTCCTACGAAAATAACGAATTCTTTATCAGCAATTTCCAGATTGAAATCCTTAACAGCCTCAAATCCGTTTGGATATCTCTTGACGATGTTTTTTAATGATAAACTAGCCATTTACTAATCCTCCTAAAAATAATATGAATAACTTCAAATCTGAACCTGCAGCACCCTCCGCTGCGGCTCCCTGTTTCTGAAATCATCATACATGAATTGTTTTTTATTTACCATATTGCTATTTAACAAAATCCTTTTTAACCTTTTGGCTAATTTGTATAACGAGTAAAAAAAATGACTGAAACGTCAAAATATCAAGAGAAACGCCCGGATATTTCTGTTTATATTCGATAATCTGTGTCTATTTTTTCTACGATTTGTTAAGAAACAACAAGGCAGCGTCAATTTTACTGACTCTGCCTTGTTGATTTTTATATTATTTTATTGTTTCCTAGCCAGAATATTCAGCCACTTCATGTCAGAATGACCAGAACGTAAGTCATGGGTTTCCCAAAGCTTTACGATTTCAAAACGGCTATTATCCCGCAGAAGCTCAGTGATGGAATCCTCTGTAAAGTCACAGAAATACCGTTCTCCACGAAACCCTTCAAAATCTCCAAGTTTAAAAGACATATAAAGGATTCCTTTATCATTTAAGGCCCTTGCTATCTTTGTAAGAATGTCAGACAATTCCACTTTCGGAATATGAAGTAAGGATGCACATGCCCAGATGCCATCGAAAACATTATCAAAATCCATTTCTCCAAATGTCATCTTAAGCACTTCCAGACCAGTATGGATCTCTGCCAGCTTGCACATTTCTTCTGATGCATCAAGCGGCGTCACATCATATCCCAGTTCGTAGAAAGTCAGACTGTCCCTGCCTGACCCGCAGCCCAGATCCAGGATTGTATCACCTTCTTCCAGAAGATTCAGAAATCCCTTCATAATCTCCGACATGTCCTGATCCACAGTCTCTTCAAATTCCTTTGCCGCATACTTATTATAATAGTCTATCGAGTCCAAAATAATCCTCCTGTTATCCGTTTACCAACTATTTGATCCTTTCGATCTTATGTTCCGTTATCTTAATCTTTCCTTCTTTTAAAAGATGACCTACCGCCCGTTTAAACGCATTTTTACTCATGGAAAACTCCCGTTTAATAAGCTCCGGGTCTGCCTTATCGGTAAAAGGCAGGCTGCCGCTGAACTGGGAATCTATGATCATTAAAACACGGTCGGAATCCGCATCCATCTGGATATAAGCCTTCTGCCTCGGACTTAAATCCAGCTTTCCATCTTCCCGTACCTTGATGACCCGTGCCGTTATCATATCGCCTTCCCGGTAATTTTCAAAGACTTCCTTTTTGGGAATCAGTCCATAGAATTTATTATCAACTGCCACAAAAGCTCCCAGATTTTCATTGATTTCATATATGATCCCGGTAACCTGATCATCCTTTTTATATGGTGACCGGTTGCTCATGTGGGAATATACCCGCATAGTGGCTGCCAAACGCTTGCTTTTATCAATATATAAGGCAACCAGTACGCTTTCCCCCTTCCGGACCTTATGGGTCTGCTCCTTAAATGGAAGGAGTAAATCCTTTTCAAGCCCCATGTCGAGAAATGCACCAATCTTTCCTACCTCTTTTACAATAAGAACGGCAGTTTCTCCTACCTGAAGCTTAGGCACTCCGGTGGTGGCGATCAGCCTGTCTTCAGAATCTTTGTAGATAAAAACGGTGACTTCATCTCCAGGTCCGGCGCCTTCTGGCACCTGTTTTTTGGGAAGCAGTACAGAACTTTCACTGCCTGACTCCTCTCCAACGTATACGCCGAAATCTTTGACCCTTTGAATTACCAGGGTCTGCATCTTTCCTAATTCTATCATATTATATCCTCTCTGCTTTTCCCCGCAGCCATATGACTGCATAAGCTGTTCCCTGCTCATCACATAAGGAAACGGTATATCCTTCTTCCGTCCGGCTTACACGGGGATGCACTGCATCTCCAAAAACTGCCGCTTTCTTATATTCCACCCTCAGTTCAGCAACCTCCATTTCATCCGGAAGCACCTCCCTGGCAATCTCTACATATTTTGCATTATTGACATGGTGGTTTGTATCTATATGATGCTTACCAATCACAACCGGTTCTGTCAATATGTATTCCTCCGGTATCTCGATCTTTCGCGGAGCATAATCCATATCCAGGGCCTTTTCCCTGCCAACTCCATATCCCCGGATATCATCAGGTTCGATCTTAACCGGACGGCCTTTCTCTGTATCAAACAGAAACCATACCGAATTAGCTCTCACCAGATATTCGCCTGTCTTATCACATATGGTAAAGTTGCGGTACCCGTAAAACCCCTTAAAATCATAAGGCCAGGTACTGATAACAATTTCCTCTCCCAGTAACGGGTAACGATCTGCAACGATCTGCCAGGAGGAAAGCCACCAGGCTTTATGCCGGTCAGTTAAAAAGGAAATCCCCAGGCCGTTATCCTCAGACTGGAAGGTGGAACAATCCTGAAGATAATTCATGATTCCCGTTAATGTCAGTCTTCCATATTCATCTGTCTCACTGTAACGAACCCGGCTTTCAAATTTATACATTCTGCACCTCTTATCAAAATTAACTAACATTATAAAACATTTTCATGCTCTTGTCCAGATAAACAGGAGTCCAAACTTTTTTCAATCGAGTAGGGGAGATTTTCTCTCCCCTCTCACACCACCGTACATGCCGTTCG